>NZ_VWWS01000011.1:0-85160 GCF_011752855.1 Enterobacter sp. Ap-867
CAGTAAACCGGAGCAACAAACCGGTGGTTGTAGAAAAATTCGGTGGAGCGGTAGTTCAGTCGGTTAGAATACCTGCCTGTCACGCAGGGGGTCGCGGGTTCGAGTCCCGTCCGTTCCGCCACTTATTAAAATTAAGCCTGCTCTTTAAGCAGGCTTAATAGTAGGAAAATTTAGGGGCGTAGCTCAGTTGGTAGAGCACCGGTCTCCAAAACCGGGTGTCGCGAGTTCGAGTCTCTCCGCCCCTGCCATATATAATCCTTTGCTTAGGCAAAGGATTTTTTTTGTCCAAAATTCCTCTCTTTTATATTCTTAGCTATTAAAAGCGCATTACTGCGCCTTTAATGGTGTCTTCAATAATTCTTTGATAACACTCTGTTTGTCCGTGTTTTGTAACCAGACAGCATACAATGGTCTGGAAAGCGTTGTGCTTTCGGGGACAGGCCAGATCCCGGGCTGTTCTTTTGCCCACTCAATCGGCAGGAAGGTGCAACCGTTAAGTTCAGAGATCAGCTTGCAGGCTATTTTTGCTGAACTGGTAGTTAATACCGGAATATCATCACTTCCAATGAGCTCGGCCTCATGTTGGTGAAAATCCGCACCCCACTCGATGCGTAAATAGTTGAGTGAAGCTTTACGGCTTTCCGCGGCAGGACCATAAAGCCCCATGCTGAAGTAACCTAGCAACTGGCTGGCAAATTCGTCCATTTTTGGCGCTTCAGTTGTGAGCAATAAATCCAGCTGGCGCTCATGAAGCTGTTTAACGAGTGACTGACGTTGTGCAATTCGTGCTTCGAACTGCAGGCCATTATGCTGTTGATAAAGCGCAATGAGCCATTCAGAAAGCATACATTCCCAAAGCGATGCGCTGGCACCAAGCGTGAGCTGATTATGTTGAGAAGTATGTGATACCTCTTTTTTCGCTGCTAACCACGTATTCATCAGGTTTTCTGCGTAGGGCAGCAGGCGCTCCCCGGCAGTTGTCAGCCGTATGTTATTGCGGTGGCGGGTAAAAAGGTTTACACCAAGCTGATTTTCGAGCTGTCGGATGCGAAAGCTTACCGCAGACTGCGTCAAATAAAGTGCTTCTGCAGCGCGACCAAAGTGCCGTGTTCTGCTAACTTCCAGGAAGGTTTTAAGTAATTCGGTGTCCACGGCTTACTCCAAAAAATAATTTGTCGTTATGATTTAAATGTTTTGTTTTACACTCTGTCAAGCGTAACTAATACTCCGCGCCATAAATAGCTCGGCCAAGAAAATCAGGAGCGTGTAGGATGGCGGAAAGCTTTACGACGACTAATCGGTTTTTCGACAATAAACATTATCCACGTGGGTTTGCTCGTCATGGTGATTTCACCATCAAAGAGGCACAGCTGTTAGAACGTCATGGCTTTGCGTTCAATGAGCTGGATCTCGGTAAGCGCGAACCAGGCACTGAAGAAGAAGTGCAGTTTGTTGCCGTATGCCGTGGTGTGCGCGAGCCTGCTACTGAAGCGGAACGTGTCTGGAGCAAGTACATGTCGCGTATTAAGCGTCCAAAACGTTTTCATACCCTGTCTGGCGGTAAACCGCAGATGGATACGGTTGAAGACTACAGCGATAGTGATGATTAAAAAATGGGGCGAAAGCCCCGTTTTTTATTCTGTCAGTCTGTGCAAATGCAGGAGCAGCCGATCAATAGTTCGATAGCTCAGTGCTTCCTGGAGGTGTGCCCGAGTAATACTCTCGCAATGCTCGATATCCGCGATGGTACGAGAGACTTTCAGAAGACGTTGCCATGCCCTGACCGACAGGCCCAGTTTGAGTAATGTTTCCTCCAGCCAAACTGCATCATTCGGCACAAGCTCACAGTGTTCGCGTATCTCATGATTGCTGAGTCGGGCATTTAGCTTGTTCTGCCGGGAGAGTTGCCTGTCGCGTGTCTCTATTACCCTTTCCCTTATTCTCTCGCTTTTTTCTTCCTGATGGTTCGTTTTACTCAGCATTCCTGCCGGGAGAAGCGGGATATCCACTGAGAGGTCAAAGCGGTCGAGAAAAGGGCCCGAGAGTCGATTCATATAGCGTAAAGTCTGCTGGGGCGTGGCACGGTTATGTTTGCCTTCATAGTGCCCTGTAGGGCTGGGATTCATCGCCGCGATAAGCTGAAAATCCGCGGGGTAGGTGATTTTTGCCCGGGTGCGAGAGATATGAATCTCACCTGATTCAATAGGTTCCCTAAGCGAGTCCAGTACGCGGCGCTCAAACTCAGGTAATTCATCCAGAAATAACACGCCGTTGTGCGCTAACGAAATTTCTCCTGGCTGCGGGATAGCCCCGCCGCCCACGATGGAAGTTAACGAGGCACTGTGATGGGGAGCCCTGAACGGACGCTGACGCCAATGGCGATGAAGATGCGAAGATTGTACCAGGCTCAGAATGGCAGCGCTCTGTAATGCTTCAACATCGTTCAAAGGAGGAAGGAGCGTATTGAGCCGGCTCGCCAGCATGGTTTTACCCGTTCCTGGTGGGCCTATCAGTAAGAGGTTATGCCCGCCAGCCGCCGCAATTTCCAGCGCTCGTTTTCCCTGACTTTGCCCAATAATCTCGTTCATGTCTTCCAGGCTATCAGCTTGCCACAGCGCAGGGCTAACCGGGGTGCGGAGGTCGTGTTTTCCTTCCAGCCAGGCGCATACCTCGGTCAGATGCGTGGCCACAAAGCAGCCCGGTTTAGCGATCAGGGCTACTTCTTCTTCATTTTCTGCGGCAACCACGACTTCTCGCCCCGCATTCAAAGCCTCCATAGCGGATGATATGGCCCCAGAAACCCCACGTAGCTCCCCGGTCAGCGCAAGCTCGCCGATAAACTCAAGCTTGGCCAGCTTGGGCGTATTTAGCTGCTCAGAGGCAACCAGCAGCGCCAGAGCAATCGGCAAATCGTATCTGCCACCTTCTTTAGGAAGATCTGCCGGAGCAAGGTTAATAGTGATTTTACGCGCTGGAAATGTGTAGCCGCTATTGATCAATGCGCTTCTGACTCGATCCCGGGCTTCTCTCACGGTAGTTTCAGGCAGGCCGACAAGCGTAAGCCCTGGTAAACCAGCACTGATATGCACTTCAACCGTAACCTGTGGGGCGTGAACGCCGAGTGCTGCTCTGGTATAGACAACCGACAGTGACATTTTTCCTCCGTGAAAAACTTCATTCTGCCGCGCCAATAAAAGATTAAATATTGTTCGTTTTATGCACCGGGAAGTACCTCCCTGACTTTTTTATCCGCTTTCTTTTTTACAGCTCTGGCTGCGAAGCCGATCGCAGAACAATAACTTTTTACTGGTATTACGCAGAAAATATCCTCAGCAGACCAGTTTTATGAATTATTTTCACTTTCTCGTTATGCACTGAAATTAAATAGTTTTTATGCTAATTAATTTCAACGGCGATCTTTTCGTCATAAAAAAATATTGTGCTTTACGTCAACTCTGTGATAACTCTGTAGGCATTACTTCGAACTAGACGTTAGAACATACAGAAAATGACAGCCCTTCTACGAGTGATTAGCCTGGTCGTGATTAGCGTGGTGGTGATTATTATCCCACCGTGCGGGGCTGCACTTGGAGAAAGAAAGGCTTAAAAATCAAGCCTGAATCGAAAAGAACCCCCGCACCGAAAGGTCCGGGGGTTTTTTGTTGACTGAAGAATGTGAAGCGAGGAACAGAGTATGTGTTGCAGAATAAAATGCTGTTTCTCCGGTAATGAGACGGGGAACTAACTATGAATGGTGCACAGTGGGTAGTACATGCGTTGCGAGCGCAGGGTGTTGAAACAGTTTTCGGTTATCCTGGCGGCGCGATTATGCCGGTGTACGATGCGTTGTACGACGGTGGTGTGGAACATCTACTGTGTCGCCATGAGCAAGGTGCAGCCATGGCAGCTATTGGTTATGCCCGCTCAACGGGCAAAACCGGTGTGTGTATTGCCACTTCTGGCCCCGGTGCGACAAATCTGTTAACTGGCCTTGCTGACGCACTTTTAGATTCTGTTCCTGTGGTTGCCATCACCGGTCAGGTGGCTGCACCTTTGATCGGGACTGACGCTTTCCAGGAAGTTGACGTCCTCGGCCTGTCGCTTGCCTGCACCAAACACAGTTTCCTCGTCGAATCCCTTGATGAATTGCCGCGTGTCCTTGCCGAGGCCTTTGAGATTGCTAATTCTGGCCGTCCAGGCCCCGTTCTGGTCGATATTCCAAAAGATATTCAGTTGGCTATTGGTGAGCCTGAGGCCTGGTTATCTGCCGTTGAAGATGATGCTCACCTACCGTTGGCTGAATTGCAGCAGGCCCGTGAAATGCTCGCTCAGGCCAAAAAGCCGATGCTTTACGTTGGCGGCGGCGTTGGGATGGCGCAGGCGGTTCCAGCGCTCCGTGAGTTTATTTCCGTCACGGGTATGCCTTCCACAGTCACTCTGAAAGGGCTGGGTGCAGTCCCGGGCGACCATGCGTTTTATACCGGTATGTTGGGAATGCACGGCACCAAGGCGGCGAACCTCGCCGTTCAGGAATGCGATCTGCTGTTGGCCGTTGGAGCCCGTTTCGATGACCGCGTCACCGGGAAGCTGAATACCTTTGCTCCGCACGCCAAAGTTATCCACATGGATATCGATCCTGCGGAGCTGAGCAAGCTGCGCCAGGCGCATGTCGCGTTGCAGGGGCCGCTGAATCAGCTTTTACCGGCCTTGCAACAGCCGTTGCACATTGCCTCCTGGCAGCAGCATGTCGCCGCCCTGAACGAAGAACACCAGTGGCGCTACGATCATCCGGGTCAGGCTATCTATGCCCCCTTGCTGCTGAAGCAGCTCTCCGAGCGCAAATCAGCAGAAGCCGTTGTGACCACCGACGTAGGCCAGCATCAGATGTGGACCGCACAGCACATGACCTTCACCCGCCCTGAGAACTTCATCACTTCCAGCGGGCTTGGCACGATGGGCTTTGGTTTACCCGCCGCCGTTGGTGCTCAGGTTGCAAGGCCGGAAGATACGGTTATTTGTGTCTCCGGCGATGGCTCTTTCATGATGAACGTTCAGGAGTTAGGCACCATCAAGCGCAAACAGTTGCCGGTCAAAATCCTGCTGCTCGATAACCAACGGCTGGGCATGGTGAGACAGTGGCAGCAGCTGTTTTTTGAAGAGCGCTACAGTGAAACCACCCTGACCGACAACCCTGATTTCCTCACGCTGGCCAGCGCCTTTGGCATTCCAGGTCAGCACATCACCCGTAAAGACCAGGTAGAAGCCGCGTTAGACGCCCTGCTGAACAGCGACGGCCCGTACATGCTTCACGTCTCGATCGATGAGTACGAAAACGTCTGGCCGTTGGTACCGCCCGGTGCCAGTAACTCGCAAATGCTGGAGAAATTATCATGATGCAACATCAGCTCGCAGTGCAGGCTCGCTTCCGCCCGGAAACGTTAGAACGTGTTTTACGCGTAGTGCGCCATCGTGGATTCCAGATCTGCGCGATGAATATGGCCGCGGCGGGGAATACCGACAATATTAATATTGAATTGACCGTTGCTAGCCTGCGGCCAGTCGAATTACTGTTTACTCAATTAAGCAAGCTGGTTGACGTTGCCTGCGTTGAAATCCAGCCACAAACATCACAACAAATCCGCGCCTGAGCGTAAAAGGAAGAGAACAATGACGACCAAGAAAGCTGATTACATCTGGTTCAATGGCGAGATGACTCCGTGGGGAGAAGCGAAAGTTCACGTAATGTCCCACGCGCTGCACTACGGTACTTCGGTCTTCGAAGGCATCCGTTGCTACGACTCGCACAAAGGGCCAGTGGTGTTCCGTCATCGTGAACACATGCAGCGCTTGCGTGACTCAGCAAAAATCTATCGCTTCCCGGTATCGCAAAGCGTGGATGAGCTGATGGAAGCCTGTCGTGCGGTTATCCGTAAAAATAATCTCACCAGCGCTTACATTCGCCCTCTGGTCTTTGTTGGCGACGTAGGTATGGGCGTTAATCCGCCGGAAGGGTATACCACCGACGTGATCATTGCGGCTTTCCCGTGGGGCGCTTATCTGGGCGCTGAAGCGCTGGATCAGGGGATTGATGCAATGGTCTCTTCCTGGAATCGTGCGGCACCAAACACCATTCCTACCGCGGCCAAAGCGGGCGGTAACTACCTTTCTTCTCTGCTGGTCGGCAGCGAAGCACGCCGCCACGGCTATCAGGAAGGGATTGCGCTCGATGTGAACGGCTTCCTGTCTGAGGGCGCGGGTGAAAACCTGTTCGAAGTAAAAGACGGCGTGATCTACACCCCGCCATTTACCTCTTCAGCGCTGCCGGGGATTACCCGCGATGCAATCATCAAGCTGGCAAAAGACCTGGGCATTGAAGTCCGTGAGCAGGTGCTGTCGCGCGAATCTCTGTACCTGGCCGACGAAGTCTTTATGTCCGGTACCGCCGCTGAAATCACCCCGGTACGCAGCGTAGACCGCATTCAGGTGGGCGAAGGCCGCTGTGGCCCGGTCACCAAACGTATTCAACAGGCATTCTTTGGCCTGTTCACCGGCGAAACCGAAGACAAGTGGGGCTGGTTAGATCAGGTAAACCCGTAAGCCTTAAACAAAAATATAATCAGGCGGGCGGCAACTGACCGCCTGCTACCCGACAGACTGGAGTAAATAAAGCATGCCTAAGTATCGTTCCGCCACTACAACCCACGGCCGCAATATGGCGGGTGCCCGCGCGCTGTGGCGCGCAACGGGGATGACCGACGCCGATTTTGGCAAACCGATCATTGCGGTCGTCAACTCCTTTACCCAATTCGTACCGGGCCACGTTCACCTGCGCGACCTGGGTAAACTGGTTGCCGAGCAAATCGAAGCCTCCGGCGGCGTAGCGAAAGAGTTCAACACCATTGCGGTGGATGACGGTATCGCGATGGGGCACGGCGGTATGCTCTATTCCCTGCCGTCCCGCGAGCTGATTGCCGACTCGGTTGAGTACATGGTGAACGCCCACTGCGCCGATGCCATGGTTTGTATCTCCAACTGCGACAAAATCACCCCAGGGATGCTGATGGCCTCGCTGCGCCTGAACATTCCGGTGATCTTCGTCTCCGGCGGCCCGATGGAAGCCGGGAAAACTAAACTTTCCGACCAGATCATCAAGCTGGATCTGGTCGATGCGATGATTCAGGGTGCGGACCCGAAAGTTTCTGACGAGCAAAGCGAGCAGGTTGAACGCTCCGCGTGTCCAACGTGCGGCTCTTGTTCAGGTATGTTCACTGCCAACTCCATGAACTGCCTGACCGAGGCGCTAGGTCTGTCTCAGCCGGGTAACGGTTCACTGCTGGCGACGCATGCTGACCGCAAAGAGTTGTTCCTGAACGCGGGTAAACGCATTGTTGAACTGACCAAGCGCTATTACGAGCAGGATGATGCCACCGCGCTCCCGCGCAGCATCGCCAGCAAAGAGGCGTTCGAAAACGCCATGACGCTGGATATCGCCATGGGCGGCTCCACTAACACCGTTCTGCACCTGCTGGCCGCCGCGCAAGAAGCTGAAATCGACTTCACCATGACCGACATTGACCAGCTGTCCCGCAAGGTTCCACAGCTGTGTAAAGTCGCGCCAAGCACCCAGAAATACCATATGGAAGACGTGCACCGTGCGGGTGGCGTACTCGGGATCCTCGGCGAGCTGGATCGCGCCGGATTGTTGAACCGCGAAGTGAAAAACGTGCTTGGCCTTTCCCTGCCGCAGACGCTGGAACAATACGATGTCATGCTGACCAAAGACGAGGCGGTGAAAACGATGTTCCGCGCGGGTCCGGCGGGCATTCGTACTACCCAGGCTTTCTCGCAGAACTGCCGCTGGGACACGCTGGATGACGATCGCGCTAACGGTTGCATTCGCTCACTGGAAAATGCCTACAGCAAAGATGGCGGCCTGGCCGTTCTGTACGGCAACTTCGCGGAAAACGGCTGTATTGTTAAAACCGCTGGCGTGGATGAAGGTAGCCTGGTATTCCGCGGCCCGGCCAAAGTTTATGAAAGCCAGGACGATGCGGTAGAAGCCATCCTCGGCGGTAAAGTCGTTGCAGGTGACGTGGTTGTTATTCGCTACGAAGGACCAAAGGGCGGGCCAGGCATGCAGGAAATGCTCTACCCAACCACCTTCCTGAAATCTATGGGACTGGGTAAAGCCTGCGCGCTGGTCACCGACGGCCGTTTCTCCGGCGGGACCTCGGGTCTGTCGATCGGCCACGTTTCTCCTGAAGCCGCGAGCGGCGGCAATATCGCCCTGATTGAAGACGGCGACATGATTGCCATTGATATCCCTAATCGTGGTATTCAGCTGCAGCTCACCGATCAGGAAATGGCTGCACGTCGTGAAGCGCAGGAAGCTCGCGGTGAAGCGGCATGGACGCCTCGCAATCGTGAGCGCCAGGTTTCCTTCGCCCTGCGCGCCTACGCCAGCCTCGCCACCAGTGCGGATAAAGGCGCCGTGCGTGATAAAAGCAAGCTTGGAGGCTAATTATGGCTGAGTCACAACCGCTACCCGATGCCCCCGGCGGAGCAGAGTATCTGCGCGCGGTATTGCGCGCGCCGGTTTACGAAGTTGTGCAGGTAACGCCGCTGCAAAAAATGGAAAAGCTTTCTTCGCGCCTTGATAACGTCATTCTGGTTAAGCGTGAAGACCGCCAGCCTGTGCATAGCTTCAAGCTGCGCGGGGCTTATTCGATGATTGCTGGCCTGAACAGCGAGCAAAAAGCCAGTGGCGTGATCACCGCTTCTGCGGGAAATCACGCTCAGGGCGTCGCGCTTTCGTCCACGCGATTGGGTATTAAGTCGCTGATCGTTATGCCTGTGGCTACTGCGGATATCAAAGTCGATGCTGTGCGGGCCTTCGGAGGCGAAGTGTTGCTGCATGGCGCGAATTTCGATGAGGCAAAAGCCAAAGCCATCGAACTTTCTCAGCAGCAAGGTTTCACCTACGTGCCTCCGTTTGATCACCCGGCAGTCATCGCCGGGCAGGGTACGGTTGCGCTGGAATTGCTGCAGCAGGATGCGCACATCGATCGCGTATTCGTGCCGGTTGGCGGCGGTGGCCTGGCGGCTGGCGTAGCGGTTTTGATCAAGCAACTGATGCCGCAGATCAAAGTGATTGCGGTTGAAGCCGAAGATTCTGCCTGTCTCAAGGCGGCGCTGGATGCCGGGCACCCGGTTGAGCTGCCGCGCGTAGGGCTGTTTGCCGAAGGTGTTGCTGTTAAGCGCATCGGCGACGAAACCTTCCGCGTGTGCCAGGAATACCTGGACGACATCATCACCGTGGACAGCGATGCCATCTGCGCGGCGATGAAGGATTTGTTCGAGGATGTGCGTGCTGTCGCCGAGCCTTCCGGCGCGCTGGCGCTGGCGGGGATGAAAAAGTACATCCAGCAGCACAACATTCGTGGCGAACGCCTGGCACATGTGCTGTCTGGCGCAAACGTGAATTTTCACGGGCTACGCTATGTCTCGGAGCGCTGTGAACTGGGCGAGCAGCGGGAGGCGTTGCTGGCGGTCACCATTCCAGAGCAAAAAGGCAGTTTCCTGAAGTTTTGCCAGCTGCTGGGCGGTCGCTCGGTCACTGAGTTCAACTACCGTTACGCCAGCTCTGACGATGCCTGCATTTTTGTTGGGGTGCGACTGACTCGCGGACTGGAAGAGCGTAAAGAGATCATCGCTCAGCTCAGCGAAGGCGGCTACGGTGTGGTCGATCTCTCTGACGACGAAATGGCGAAGCTGCATGTTCGCTACATGGTGGGCGGCCGACCTTCGAAGCCGCTGCGCGAACGGTTGTACAGCTTTGAATTCCCGGAATCGCCGGGGGCGCTGCTGAAGTTCCTGAGCACGCTGGGAACGCACTGGAACATTTCTCTGTTCCACTACCGCAGCCACGGCACCGACTACGGGCGAGTTCTCGCGGCGTTTGAGTTGGGCGAAAATGAGCCGGACTTCGAAACCCGGCTCAATGAACTGGGTTACGAATGTCACGACGAAACCCAGAACCCGGCGTTCCGCTTCTTCCTGGCCGGTTAATGGCTGCCGGGTAAAAGCTTCCAGAACGCGCTGATAAGCGGTTCATTGAGCCGCTTTTTTTGTACGCAAACGCCCAGTTCAAACGGCGCTTTCTCATCGTTACGTTCCAGAACCAGCACGCGGTTGCGCACCGGTTCCGGGCTGTTTTCCAGCACGATTTCCGGGATCAGCGCGACGCCACATCCCAGCGCCACCATTGACACCATGGCTTCGTGGCCGGCGACGGTAGCGTAGATTACCGGGTTACTGATTTTCTGGCGGCGGAACCACAGTTCTATACGGCGCCGAACGGGCCCTTGCTCGGGCATGATAAACGGAATTTTGGCCCAGTCTGGCTCCGGTTGGCTTACCTGCGCTCTGACAGGGCAAGGCAAAGCGGGGGCGATCAAGGCCACGGATAAATTTTCCAGCATTGAGAAAGCCACGCCAGGCGGAAGGGACTCTGGTTTTCCGGCAATGGCGAGATCGGCTTCGTTGGAGTCGACTTTTTCTACCGCATCCGCGGCGTCGCCGGTGGTCAGCTTAATTTCAACGGAAGGATGTTCAGCCCGGAAGCGGTCCAGAATGGGCGGCAAATGGCTGTATGCGGCGGTCACCGAGCAAAACAGATGCAGCTCTCCGCTCAGGGAAGGACCTTGCTGGCCAAGCGTGTGGCGCATCTGCTGATATTGCAGCAGCGTGTGCTGGGCAAACAGCCGTAATTGCTCGCCGGCTTCAGTCAGCGTCACGGTGCGGTTATCACGCAAAAACAGAGGTTGCCCGAGGTCGTCCTCCAGACGCTGGATCTGGCGCGAAAGCGTGGAGGGACTGACGTGCATGGCGCGCGCGCTACGCCCAAAATGGCGGCTTTCAGCCAGGTGCAGAAAGGTTTTCAGATCGCGTAAATCCATGGTCATCAAGCCTCGTTTTTGCATTGCAATAATTGCAACGCGATGTTGTTAATATATCAATTTAAGCAACGCATTTCCTGTCATATAGTGGGTTCATTCTAGGCAGCACGACACGGCTGCAGAGCCCTTACAATAAGCACAACACGACACATACGGAGTTCTACGATGGCTAATTATTTCAACACTTTGAACCTGCGTCAGCAGTTAGCGCAGTTGGGTAAATGTCGCTTCATGGGGCGCGATGAATTCGCCGATGAAGCAAGCTACCTCAAAGGTAAAAAAGTCGTCATCGTCGGCTGCGGTGCTCAGGGTCTTAACCAGGGTCTGAACATGCGCGACTCCGGGCTGGATGTTTCCTATGCCCTGCGTGCGGAAGCTATCGCCGAGAAACGTGCATCCTGGCGTAAAGCGACCGAAAATGGCTTCAAAGTGGGTACTTATGAAGAGCTGATCCCACAGGCGGATCTGGTTGTTAACCTGACGCCAGACAAACAGCACTCTTCCGTTGTTCAGGCCGTACAGCCGATGATGAAAGACGGCGCGGCGCTGGGCTACTCCCACGGTTTCAACGTGGTTGAAGTCGGCGAAACCATTCGTAAAGACATCACCGTGGTGATGGTAGCACCTAAGTGCCCGGGCACCGAAGTGCGCGAAGAATACAAACGTGGTTTTGGTGTGCCAACGCTGATCGCAGTTCACCCTGAAAACGATCCGAAAGGCGAAGGTATGGCGATTGCCAAAGCCTGGGCTGCGGCCACCGGTGGCCACCGTGCGGGCGTGCTGGAGTCTTCCTTCGTTGCGGAAGTGAAATCTGACCTGATGGGCGAGCAAACTATCCTGTGCGGTATGCTGCAGGCCGGTTCTCTGCTGTGCTTCGACAAGCTGGTGGCTGAAGGTACTGATGCTGCATATGCAGAAAAACTGATTCAGTTCGGCTGGGAAACCATCACCGAAGCGCTGAAGCAGGGCGGGATCACGCTGATGATGGACCGTCTGTCCAACCCGGCAAAAATCCGCGCCAACGCGCTGTCCGAGCAGCTGAAAACCATTATGGCTCCGCTGTTCCAGAAACACATGGATGACATCATCTCCGGTGAGTTCTCCTCCGGCATGATGGCTGACTGGGCTAACGACGATAAGAAACTGCATACCTGGCGTGAAGAGACCGGCCAGACCGCTTTCGAAACTGCACCGCAGTTTGAAGGTAAGATTTCCGAGCAGGAATACTTCGACAAAGGCGTGGTAATGATTGCCATGGTGAAAGCAGGCGTTGAGTTGGCCTTCGAAACCATGGTTGACGCTGGCATCATCGAGGAGTCGGCATACTATGAGTCCCTGCACGAGCTGCCGCTGATTGCTAACACCATTGCTCGTAAGCGCCTGTACGAAATGAACGTGGTTATTTCTGATACCGCTGAGTACGGTAACTACCTGTTCTCCTACGCGGCCGTACCGCTGCTGAAAGAGTTCATGACCACGCTGCAGCCGGGCGATCTGGGTAAAGAGATCCCAGCCGCTGCGGTAGACAACGCTCAACTTCGTGACGTCAATGAAGCCATTCGCAGCCACGAAATCGAAAAAGTGGGTCAAAAACTGCGTGGCTACATGACCGATATGAAACGCATCGCTGTTGCTGGCTAATGTGTTTTTGAAATGAAAAAGGCGCTTCGGCGCCTTTTTTTGTGCCTGTTATCTTGCCGCCTCTCTTTTTATGTAATATTGTAAGTTACATGAAAATAAATAACTCCTTCTCAGCAACATTGCACATCCTGCTTCACCTGGAGCAGATGGACAAACCGCTCACATCGGAACAAATGGCCGCCTTTATCGACGGCAATCCGGCGTTTATTCGTAAAGTGCTCGCCGGTCTGCGCGAGAACAACATCGTCTGCTCAACCAAAGGTCACCACGGCGGCTGGAGACTCTGCCGCCCGGCTAGCGAAGTGACGCTGCTGGATATTTATCTGGCGCTGGGATCGCCGGGTCTGTTTGCGCTAGGTAACCGTAATGAAAACCCGCAATGCCTGGTGGAGCAGGGGGTAAATCGAGTGATGTCCGAGACGTTTACCGCGGCTGAAGAGCTGGTACTGGCGCGGTTTAAAAGCCTGACATTACAAGATATCGGGAGCGAATTTATTAGCTATTTCAATGAAAAGGGGCATGAGGAATGATTTCAACCTTAACCACGGATCTGCCAGTTTGTCTGATGATCGCCCTGGCCGCCGCCAGTATTTCGATGACGATAACGCAAACTGAACTGTTTGCAGGGTTACGCGGCTGGACGGCGAAAAAGCATGCGATGCTGGGCCATCTCTTTCAATGTTTCTACTGCCTTAGCCACTGGGTCGTGTTTGCCGGAATGCTGATTTACCGTCCCTATTTGCTGCACAGCGGGATGCCGGTGATCGACTGGATTATGACGGCATTTATTACCCTCACGCTGACCACTTTCGTGAACGGCATTATTTTTAAAGTGTTCCAGATGGCGGTCGGCACGCACTTGCTGAAGCATGAAGCCCAGCAGACGCTGCAGTCGACAAAGTAAAGAAAAGGCCGGATATCCCGGCCTTTGGCTTAGTTACGGTACAACACCTTGATGATGTGGTAGCCGAACTGAGTGTGCAGCGGGCCGTAAGGCTCCAGCAGAGGGCAGGAAAAGACCACTTTATCGAACGCAGGAACCATCTGCCCCTGACGGAATTCACCTAAATGGCCGCCTTTTTTGCCGGATGGGCAGGTAGAGTGCTTCTTCGCCAGTTTTTCGAAGTCGCCACCGTTTTTAAGCTGCTCCAGAAGGTCCAGAGCCAGTTTTTCTTCCTTTACAAGGATATGCAGTGCTGCTGCGGTTTTTGCCATGATAGTGCCTTGAGTCATGTTGATTACGCTCGCTATACTACCACGCTGTTTTTGTCCCCTCCTGACTTTCATTGAGTGACCGTATGCGTTTAAACCCTGGCCAACAACAAGCCGTCGAATTTGTCACCGGACCCTGCCTGGTTTTGGCCGGGGCGGGCTCGGGTAAAACGCGCGTTATCACCAATAAAATTGCGCATCTGATTCGCGAAAGTGGCTATCAGGCGCGCCAAATCGCGGCGGTGACCTTTACCAATAAGGCCGCCCGCGAAATGAAAGAGCGCGTTTCGCAGACGCTGGGGCGCAAAGAGGCACGGGGGTTGATGATCTCGACTTTCCACACGCTTGGGCTGGAGATTATCAAGCGCGAGTACGCGGCGCTTGGTATGAAATCTAACTTCTCGCTGTTTGACGATACCGATCAGACCGCGCTGCTAAAAGAGCTAACTGAAGGCCTGTTAGAAAACGATAAGGTGCTGCTTCAACAGCTGATTTCAACCATCTCCAACTGGAAGAACGGGTTGTTGTCTCCGGCGCAGGCCGCCGCGCAGGCGAAGGGCGAAAGGGATCGTATTTTTGCCCATTGCTACGGCCTTTACGACACGCACCTGAAGTCCTGCAACGTGCTGGATTTTGACGACCTGATTTTGCTGCCAACGCTGCTGCTGCAGCGCGATGCAGAAGTCCGGGAGCGCTGGCAAAACCGTATTCGCTATCTGCTGGTAGATGAATATCAGGATACCAACACCAGCCAGTACGAGCTGGTGAAACTGTTGGTTGGCGCGCGGGCGCGCTTTACCGTTGTAGGCGACGATGACCAGTCTATCTATTCCTGGCGAGGGGCGAACCCGCAAAACCTGGTTCTGCTGAGCAAAGATTTTCCGGCGCTGCAAGTCATCAAGCTTGAGCAGAACTACCGCTCATCCCGCCGGATTTTGAATGCGGCCAATATTTTGATCGCCAACAATCCGCACGTTTTTGAGAAGCGGCTTTTCTCTGAACTTGAACACGGCGCAGAATTGAAAGTCGTGACGGCTAATCATGAAGAGCATGAGGCCGAACGCGTCACCGGCGAGCTTATCGCCCACCACTTTATTAATAAAACCAACTATAAAGATTACGCGATTCTGTACCGCGGCAACCACCAGTCGCGGGTGTTCGAAAAGATGCTGATGCAAAACCGCATCCCGTATCGTATCTCCGGCGGTACTTCATTTTTCTCTCGTCCGGAAATTAAAGATCTGCTCGCCTATTTGCGCGTGTTGACGAACCCGGATGATGACAGCGCATTTCTGCGTATTGTAAATACACCCAAGCGCGAAATTGGCCCGGCAACGCTGCAAAAGCTTGGCGAGTGGGCGATGCAGCGCAATAAAGGCCTGTTTACTGCCAGCTTCGATATGGGGTTAAGCCAGACGCTCAGCGGGCGCGGCCTTGATGCGTTGCAGCGTTTTACCCACTGGCTGCGGGACGTGGCAACGCTTGCCGAGCGCGAACCGGTGGCCGCCGTGCGAGACCTGATCCACGGCATCGACTACGAAAGCTGGCTGTATGAAACCTCGCCCAGCCCAAAAGCTGCCGAAATGCGGATGAAAAACGTTAACCAGCTTTTCAGCTGGATGACCGAGATGCTTGAAGGCAACGACCTGAATGAGCCGATGACGTTAATCCAGGTGGTGACGCGTTTTACCCTGCGTGACATGATGGAGCGTGGTGAAAGCGAAGAAGAGGCCGATCAGGTTCAGTTGATGACTCTTCATGCTTCTAAGGGGCTGGAATTTCCCTACGTCTACCTTGTGGGCATGGAAGAAGGGATTTTGCCGCACCAAAGCAGCATCGACGAAGATAACGTGGATGAAGAGCGTCGTCTGGCTTACGTGGGGATCACCCGGGCGCAAAAAGAGCTGACGTTTACGCTTTGCCGGGAGCGCCGGCAGTATGGCGAGCTGATACGGCCTGAACCAAGCCGGTTCCTGATGGAGCTGCCACAGGACGATTTAAGCTGGGAAACTGAGCGGAAAGTGGTTTCTGCCGAAGAGCGGATGCAAAAAGGGCAGAGTAATGTGGCCAACATCCGCGAGATGCTGGCCAAAGCGCGTAAAAGCTAGATTAATTGACGCTGAGCGGCCAGTGAACGTAGCTCTGCCAGAGTTTTTCCTGTTCCAGCAGTTCGGCACCGAGAGGGTGACAGGCAAGCCAGGTGTCGGGCAATGCCAGATGCAGGGTTTCGCCGTCGGCCTGCAGTTTAATCTCGGGCAGGATATCGTCTCTGCGGCGGTTTGCGAAAATAATCGCCAGACGTAAAAGACGGCAGAGTCTTTCCGCCACGCGCGGCGGGACTGCGTTTTGCTGGTGGAGCGAAGAGAGATCGACGGGATTGGTCTGGTTAAGCAGCAGCGTTGCCAGCAATTTTTTCTGCGCGGGCGTGTAGCCCGGCAAATCCAGATTTCTCACCAGATAGGCCGCATGCTGCGGGGCATGTTTAAAATCGATGCTTAAGCCAATTTCATGCAACAGGGCGCTGCTCGCCAGCATCTGCTGACTGAGGGGATCCAGCCCCCACGGCTCTGCGATTTGTGAAGCAAAATTCTGCGCAAGCTGCTCCACGCGAGCCGCCTGGCTGGTATCTACCATAAAACGGCGCTGAACGTTACGTAGCGTTCTCTGGCGAATCTCCTGGTCCACCGCAAGATGCAGCATTCCATAGACCAAACCTTCACGCAGCGCGCCGCCTGCAAGCGTCATGCATTCAATATCAAGCTGTTGGAAGATGGCGATGAGAATGGCCAGGCCGCTTGGGAAAACCAGCGCGCGCTCAAGCGTAAGGCCTTCAATTTCCAACTCTTCCAGCCGGCCGCACTGAATCGCTCGCTGTTTTAGCTGTTGAAGTTTTGCCAGGGTAATGCGTTCATCCATCCCCTGCGCCATCATGATTTCTTGCAGCGCCTGCACGGTTCCAGACGCGCCAACACAAATCTTCCAGCCGTGGCTTTTAAGCTCGGCAATGACCGGGCTGAGCACTTCTGCAGCCGCCGTTTCTGCCGCGGCGAAGTTTTCCTGAGCGAGGTTTCTGTCGCTAAAGAAACGCTCCAGCCATGTGACACAGCCCATTGAGAGGCTGAATAACGAGGTTGTTTGCGCCCCGGTGCCCGTTACCAGCTCGGTACTTGCACCACCGATGTCAACGACCAGGCGGCGATCGTCGCCGCCTGTAGTGTGGGCAACGCCCTGATAAATCAGGCGGGCTTCTTCTTCACCGCGAATAACCTGCACCGGGCAACCCAGGATTTCCTGCGCCTTTTGCAAAAAAACATCGGCATTAACGGCGAGACGCAGCGTGGCCGTAGCCACGACGCGAATTTGATTCTGAGGGATATCCTGGAGTCGTTCGGCAAATAAGCGCAGGCATTGCCAGCCACGCTCCATGGCCTCCGGGGAGAGAACGCACTCGCTGTTGAGGCCAGCAGCGAGGCGAACTTTTCGCTTAATGCGGGTCAGGGTTTGTATGCTTCCTGCCACCTCACGCACAACCAACATATGAAAACTGTTAGAACCCAGATCAATTGCTGCATAGAGTGAGGCGGTACTTAGCATAGATTTTTAACCTGCGCGACGACGATTACCACGAGGAGCGCCACCGCGGCGTGGACCGTTGCCAGGGCGGCTACGGGTCAGACGTTTTGGCGGTGGGAACTCATTTAACAGTGCTTCAGCGTTATATTTGCTTACCGGAATGGCGTGGCCAATATAGGTTTCAATCGCCGACAGGTTCAGCGCGTAGTCTTCACATGCCAGGCTGATGGAATGACCGCTTGCCCCGGCACGACCGGTACGGCCGATGCGGTGAACGTAATCTTCACAGTCGTCCGGCAGATCGTAGTTAAATACGTGCGTCACAGCTGGGATGTGCAGACCGCGAGCTGCCACGTCTGTTGCGACCAGAATATCCAGATCGCCACGAGTAAACTCTTCCAGAATACGCAGGCGTTTTTTCTGCGCGACATCGCCGGTTAGCAAACCAACTCGGTGACCATCGGCAGCCAGATGGCCCCAGATATCTTCACAGCGATGTTTAGTGTTAGCGAAGATGATGGCACGGTCCGGCCATTCTTCTTCGAGTAGCGTTTGCAGCAGACGCATTTTCTCTTCGTTAGAAGGATAGAAAAGCTCTTCTTTAATGCGGTGGCCGGTTCTCTGCTCGGGCTCAACTTCCACATATTCCGCGTTGTTCATCTGCTCGAAAGCCAGTTCACGTACGCGGTAGGAAAGTGTGGCTGAGAACAGCATATTCAGGCGCTGGGTGACCGGCGGCATGCGGCGGAACAGCCAACGAATATCTTTAATAAAGCCGAGATCGTACATGCGATCCGCTTCATCCAGGACGACAACCTGAATCGCGCCCAGGTTAATGTGATTTTGTTTAGCGTAGTCAATCAGTCGGCCGGTGGTGCCGATCAAAATATCGACGCCGCTTTCCAGCACTTTCAGCTGTTTGTCATAGCCGTCGCCGCCATAGGCAAGGCCAAGCTTCAGGCCAGTCGCCTGAGCTAACGGTTCCGCATCAGAGTGAATCTGTACCGCTAACTCGCGGGTTGGCGCCATAATCAAGGCGCGCGGTTGATTCACCTGACGGTTCTCTGGAACCGGGTGAGAAAGTAAATAGTGGAACGTGGACGTCAGAAACGCCATCGTTTTGCCTGTACCGGTTTGCGCCTGCCCTGCAACGTCACGATTCGCCAGAGTCAGCGGAAGTGCCAGTGCCTGAATTGGGGTGCAGTTATGGAACCCTTTATTTTCAAGGGCTTCAATCACCTTAGGGTGCAGGGCGAAGTCGGAAAACTTCTTTTCGGTCAAATGTGTTTTGCTCATAGTGTGGTAGAATATCAGTTTACTATTGCTTTACGAAAGCACATCCGTTGAAATAAACCGGGTGAAATAAAGTCACCCCAAGTTGGTTAATGCTACACCAACAAGGTAGACATAATCCTGTGGAGTTGAACATGAGCGATAAAATTATTCACCTGACTGACGGCAGTTTCGACACGGACGTGCTTCAAGCTGAAGGGTTGATTCTGGTTGATTTCTGGGCAGAGTGGTGTGGTCCATGCAAAATGATCGCCCCGATTCTCGACGAGATCGCTGATGAATATCAGGGCAAAATCACCGTAGCTAAGCTGAACATCGACCAGAACCCGGGCACGGCACCGAAGTACGGCATCCGCGGTATCCCAACCCTGTTGCTGTTCAAAAATGGCGAAGTCGCTGCGACCAAAGTGGGTGCGCTGTCTAAAGGCCAGTTAAAAGAGTTCCTCGACGCCAATCTGGCATAATGGAATCTCAGCCGGTGCGTGCCGCACTTGCATTTTTTTGCGAGCTGCTGGACGCCCGGCGTCACACATGCTAAGTTACCTATGACTTCGCTTTAAACTTGCCCTTAAGTTTGAATCTTTGTATTACCTTAATGCTTCCCGTTCGCTGTCAAATCAACTCTCTTTTACAGCAATCACAACGGACGCATAACCGAATTCGGGCTTATCACCCATTCCGTCTCGTCGTTTCAGTTCTGCGTTTTTCCTATGACCAGGCAGCGATCAGACATGTGTGGTAGCCATTAAACAGGCATGGATGACCCTGCCATACCATTCACGAAACTAAGTTCGAGATTTACCCCGAGTTTAAGAACCCACCATTATGAATCTTACCGAATTAAAGAATACGCCGGTTTCTGAGCTGATTACTCTCGGCGAAAATATGGGGCTGGAAAACCAAGCCCGCATGCGCAAGCAGGACATCATTTTCTCCATCCTGAAGCAACACGCTAAGAGTGGCGAAGATATCTTTGGTGACGGTGTGCTGGAGATACTGCAGGATGGATTTGGTTTCCTCCGTTCCGCAGACAGCTCCTACCTCGCCGGTCCCGACGACATCTACGTTTCTCCCAGCCAAATCCGCCGTTTCAACCTCCGCACAGGGGATACCATCTCCGGTAAGATTCGTCCGCCAAAAGAAGGCGAACGCTACTTTGCGCTGCTGAAGGTTAACGAAGTTAACTACGATAAGCCGGAAAACGCCCGTAGCAAGATTCTGTTCGAAAACTTAACGCCTCTGCATGCAAACTCTCGTCTGCGTATGGAGCGTGGTAACGGTTCTACCGAAGACTTAACCGCACGTGTACTGGATCTGGCTTCGCCAATTGGTCGTGGCCAGCGTGGTCTGATCGTGGCACCGCCAAAAGCCGGTAAAACCATGCTGCTGCAGAACATCGCGCAGAGCATTGCCTATAACCACCCAGACTGTGTACTGATGGTGCTGCTGATCGACGAACGTCCAGAAGAAGTCACCGAGATGCAGCGTCTGGTTAAAGGTGAAGTTGTTGCTTCTACCTTTGATGAGCCGGCTTCTCGCCACGTTCAGGTTGCCGAAATGGTTATCGAGAAGGCGAAACGTCTGGTTGAACATAAGAAAGACGTTATCATTTTGCTCGATTCCATCACGCGTCTGGCTCGTGCCTACAACACCGTTGTTCCGGCATCGGGCAAAGTCCTGACTGGTGGTGTGGATGCGAACGCCCTGCATCGTCCAAAACGCTTCTTCGGTGCTGCACGTAATGTGGAAGAGGGCGGTAGCCTGACTATTATCGCCACCGCGCTTATCGATACCGGCTCTAAAATGGATGAAGTCATCTACGAAGAGTTTAAAGGCACCGGTAACATGGAACTGCATCTGTCCCGTAAGATCGCTGAAAAACGCGTCTTCCCGGCCATCGATTACAACCGTTCCGGTACGCGTAAAGAAGAGCTGCTTACCACGCAGGAAGAGCTGCAGAAAATGTGGATTCTCCGCAAAATCATTCATCCAATGGGTGAAATTGATGCCATGGAATTCCTCATCAATAAGCTGGCGATGACCAAAACAAACGATGACTTCTTCGACATGATGAAGCGCTCGTAAGCAACAAAAACTCGGGGAACGCCACGCTTAGTCGTGGCGTTTTTCGTTTCTGCTCTATACGATATGTACGCGGCTAATTCCTATAGCCAGCTTTATGATGGCAGCGGATACTGCGTCATCATCTTTGATTATTTTGTTTGCCTGTATTATTTGCTGCAGCTTCAGGGAGGAATTTGTGACTAATACCTGTCTTGCAGGGAGATTTAAATATGTTGTTGCGTCTGGTCTTCCATTTTTCCGAGAGCCTGCACTGTGAATCTACTCACCGCTGGAACTGACCTGATCCTCATTTTTTTATTCACTACTGCATTCCTTTTTTGTGCGCGCAAAGCTGCCCGCCGCGTTGGCCTGGTTGATAAACCCAATTTCCGTAAACGCCATCAGGGGACGGTCCCGCTGGTGGGCGGTATTTCCGTATTTGCCGGCGTTTGCTTTACTTTTTTGATCGGCAATTATTATATCCCGCATCTTTGGCTATACCTGTTATGTGCCGGCACGCTGGTACTGGTAGGTGCCCTGGACGATCGTTACGACATTAGCGTGAAAATTCGTGCTGCGGTGCAGGCAATTATTGCGATTGTCATGATGGTCATCGGCAATCTTTACCTAGGTAGCCTCGGCTATATTTTAGGCCCCTGGGAATTGGTGCTGGGGCCTTTTGGTTACTTCCTGACGCTGTTTGCGGTTTGGGCGGCAATCAACGCTTTCAACATGGTGGATGGCATTGATGGGTTGTTGGGGGGACTCTCTTCGGTTTCTTTTGCGGCCATGGGCATCATCCTTCTGCTGGATGGGCAGCACAGCCTGGCGATGTGGTGTTTCGCGATGATCGTTGCCATTTTGCCTTATATCATTTTGAACCTTGGCCTGTTGGGGCGGCGCTATAAAGTTTTTATGGGCGATGCCGGCAGTACGCTGCTCGGTTTTACGATTATCTGGATCTTGCTGGAAACCACCCAAGGTAAAACACATCCTATCAGCCCGGTCACCGCGTTATGGATTATCGCGATTCCGCTGATGGACATGATTGCGATTATGTATCGACGGTTGCGCAAAGGTATGAGCCCGTTCTCCGCGGATCGGCAGCATATTCATCATTTGATCATGCGGGCGGGATTTACCTCAAGGCAGGCTTTTGTGCTGATTACCCTGGCCGCAGCGCTGCTTGCTGGTATCGGCGTTGCCGGTGAATATGTGCACTTTGTTCCAGAATGGCTGATGTTGGCATTGTTCTTGCTAGCATTTGTGCTATACGATTTTTGTATTAAACGAGCCTGGAAAGTCGCTCGTTTTATCAGGCGCCATAAACGTCGCACTCGAAGAAACAACGTAAACATTTAGTCTGACTTGAATTGGGGAAGCGATGAAAGAGCATATGCCAGGTAATTACCCGGTGGTAGAGAACGAGCTGGATATCCGCGGCCTGTTCCGTACGCTGTGGCAGGGCAAATTCTGGATTATCGGAATTGCCTTTGTGTTTGCCCTTATTGCGCTGATTTACACCTTTTTAGCGAAACAAGAGTGGAGTGCAACGGCTATCACTGATCGTCCAACGGTCAATATGCTGGGGGGCTACTATTCTCAGCAACAGTTTCTGCGCAACCTCGATGTGAAAGCGAATATGGCGACGGCGGATCAGCCTTCGGTTATGGACGAAGCCTATAAAGAATTCGTTGTGCAGCTTTCTGCATATGATACCCGTAGGGATTTCTGGCTACAGACGGATTACTACAAGCAGCGTCAGGTCGGTAACAGTAAAGCGGATGCCGCGCTATTGGATGAGATTGTCGACAATATCCAGTACACCCCTGGTGACAGCGCGCGCAATATTAACGACAGCGTCAAACTGGTGGCTGAAACCGCTGCAGATGCCAACAATCTTTTACGGCAATACGTTGCTTTTGCAAGCCAGCGCGCGGCTAGCCACCTGAACGAAGAGTTGACCGGGGCCTGGGCGGCCCGTACCGTTCAGATGAAAGCGCAGGTTAAACGGCAGGAGGCTGTCGCGCACTCTATCTACGATCGCAAAGTAAAAAGCATTGAGCAGGCGTTGAAAATCGCTCAACAGCAAAATATCACCCGCAGCGAAACGAATGTTCCCGCAGAAGAACTTCCGGATTCAGAAATGTTCATGCTGGGCCGCCCTATGTTGCAGGCACGCCTGGAAAGCCTTCAGGCCGTGGGCCCTGATTTTGATATCGATTACGATCAAAACCGGGCGATGCTGAACACGCTGAATGTCGGACCAACCGTCGATACTCGTTTCCAAAACTATCGCTATTTACGCACGCCAGAAGAGCCAGTTAAGCGTGACAGCCCTCGTCGTGCATTCCTGCTGATTATGTGGGGTGCGGTTGGGGCACTGGTTGGTGCTGGAGTAGCTTTAGCTCGCCGTCCAAAGACCGCGTAGGCCCTTTATCTTGTGGAGGAGCGATGGAATGCCTCCACTTTATTCAACATAAGAGAATCACCGTGAAAGTATTAACCGTTTTTGGCACGCGCCCGGAAGCTATTAAAATGGCGCCGTTGGTGGATGCGTTGGCAAAAGACGCGTTTTTTGACGCGAAAGTATGTGTAACGGCACAGCATCGTGAGATGTTGGATCAGGTATTACATCTCTTTTCCATTACGCCAGACTATGACTTAAACATTATGAAACCGGGGCAGGGCTTGACGGAAATTACCTGCCGAATTCTGGAAGGGCTGAAGCCTATTTTGGAATCCTTTAAGCCGGACGTTGTTTTGGTTCATGGCGATACAACCACGACCGTTGCTGCAAGCCTTGCTGCCTTCTACCAGCGGATCCCTGTTGGACACGTTGAGGCGGGGTTACGTACCGGCGACCTTTACTCCCCGTGGCCGGAGGAAGCAAACCGTACATTAACTGGACATCTTGCTTCCTGGCATTTTGCACCGACGGAAAACTCGCGTCAGAACCTGCTGAAAGAAAATATCAGCGAACAAAAAATCTTCGTGACTGGCAATAGCGTTATTGATGCCTTGCTCTCAGTGCGAGATCGCGTCCTGACTCAGGAATCTGTACGCCAGGAAATAGAGGCGAAACATCCCTTCCTCGATGCCGGAAAAAAAATGATTCTGGTCACCGGACACCGTCGGGAAAGTTTCGGCGAAGGGTTTGAGCGTATCTGCCACGCGTTGGCAAAAATTGCCGCACAAAACAGCGATGTGCAAATCGTATATCCGGTTCATATGAATCCAAACGTCAGTGAGCCGGTAAGACGAATTTTGGGGCACGTTGATAACGTTGTTTTGATTGAGCCTCAGGAGTATCTGCCGTTTGTTTATCTCATGGATCGCGCCTGGCTTATTTTGACCGATTCCGGCGGGATTCAGGAAGAGGCCCCCTCTCTTGGGAAGCCAGTGTTAGTCATGCGTGACACCACTGAGCGTCCTGAAGCTGTTGCCGCCGGCACTGTACGGCTGGTGGGGACTGATGAAGAGCGAATTGTGGCAGAGGTCACTCGACTGCTCAGCGATGAGCAAGAATACCAGGCGATGAGCCGTGCCCATAACCCTTACGGGGATGGAGAAGCCTGCCGCCGTATTTTGAATGCCTTAAAACAACATCAGGTGAGATCATGAGTTTTGCCACCATCTCCGTTATTGGCCTTGGTTACATAGGCCTGCCTACCGCTGCCGCGTTTGCCTCCAGCAAGCGAAAAGTCATCGGCGTGGACATTAACCAGCGGGCGGTCGACACCATTAATCGAGGTGAAATTCACATCGTTGAGCCTGATTTAGACAAAGTGGTGAAATCTGCCGTTGAGGGCGGATACCTGAGCGCTACCGTGCAGCCCGTCGAGGCCGATGCTTATCTGATTGCTGTGCCGACCCCTTTTAAGGGCGATCATGAACCCGACATGGTTTATGTGAAATCGGCTGCAGAATCCATTGCGCCCGTACTTAAGAAAGGGGGGCTTGTCGTGCTGGAATCAACCTCTCCCGTCGGCGCGACGGAGCAAATGGCGGAATGGCTGGCTGCCCTGCGTCCGGATTTGAGCTTCCCTCAACAGGTAGGGGAGCTTGCGGATATCAATATCGCCTATTGCCCGGAACGCGTTTTACCGGGGCAGGTGATGGTTGAGCTTATCAAAAACGATCGCGTCGTTGGCGGTATGACGCCGGTATGTTCTGCCCGCGCAAGCGAGTTGTATAACATTTTCCTTAAAGGCGAATGTATTATCACCAACTCTCGCACAGCCGAAATGTGTAAACTGACGGAAAACAGCTTCCGCGATGTTAATATTGCTTTTGCTAACGAACTCTCGCTGATTTGTGCCGATCAGGGGATTAACGTCTGGGAACTTATCCGCCTGGCCAATCGCCATCCTCGCGTGAATGTACTGCAGCCTGGGCCCGGCGTTGGCGGGCACTGTATTGCGGTCGATCCATGGTTTATCGTTTCGCAAAATCCGGAGCAGGCTCGTCTTATCCGCACCGCACGTGAAGTGAACGACGGCAAGCCGTTCTGGGTCATTAATCAGGTTAAAGCTGCGATAGCCGATTGCCTGGCTGAAACAGGCCGCCGCGCCAGCGAATTAACCATCGCCTGCTTCGGTCTTGCTTTCAAACCCAACATCGACGATTTACGTGAAAGTCCGGCAATGGAAATTGCCGAGATACTGGCCGAATGGCACAGCGGTAAAACGCTGGTGGTGGAACCCAATATCCACGAGTTACCAGGGAAGCTTGTCGGCCACTGTGAATTAACTTCGGCAGACGTCGCGCTTGCACAGGCTGACGTGCTGGTGATGCTGGTTGATCATAAAGAATTTAAAGCTGTTCCTGCTGATAAGGTGCATCAGCCGTGGATTGTCGACACCAAAGGTGTTTGGCGATAACTGACTATGAGCCCAATTCACGGCACCCTGACTCCTCTGGACTGGGAAAATCGTTTCTTTGACGTAAACAGCTGCGCGGTTCGCTTCTCTGAGGAAGCCCCCGCGCTGCAGGAAGATCAGTTAAATACCTGGTCGCGCGTCCAGGCAAAAATTCCCTCTCATCGTACCGACTGGCTGGATGGTCTGCAGCAGCTTGGCTTCCAGCTTGTCGAAGGTGAAGTGGATTTGGCCCTTTCTGTTGGCACGCAAAATGCAAATATTCCCGTCGATATCGCCCAGCCGAATGATATCCCTTCGCTTCGCCAGGCGGCTTCTCAGGTATTCACGCAAAGCCGCTTTCGTACGCCCTGGTATAAGGCCGGGGACAGCGGCCGTTTCTATGCGCAATGGATTGAAAACGCCGTCCTTGGCACGTTCGATCACCAGTGCCTGTTGCGGCAGAACGGCGATGAGCCCCAGGGCTTTGTGACGTTACGGCAGTTAAATGATGTCGAGGCCAGAATTGGCCTGCTTGCTGGACGAGGATTGGGCGAGGAACTGATGGCTGCTGCGCAAGACTGGTGTCGTCAGCGTGGTTTGCAAACCCTGCGGGTGGCAACTCAGGTGAGTAATACCGCCGCGCTGCGTCGCTACATTAAAAGCGGTGCCACCATAGAAAGCACCGCCTTCTGGTTATACAGGTGAAAAAATGATCCCATTTAACGCTCCGCCGGTCGTTGGTACTGAACTTGAATACATGCAGGCTGCTATGGGCAGCGGCAAACTGTGCGGAGACGGGGGATTTACTCGCCGCTGCCAGCAATGGATGGAGCAACGTTTTGGCAGCAAGAAAGTGCTGCTGACGCCGTCTTGTACAGCTTCGCTGGAGATGGCCGCTATCCTGCTGGATATCAAGCCTGGCGATGAAGTGATCATGCCGAGCTACACCTTTGTTTCGACGGCTAATGCCTTTGTGCTTCGAGGGGCCGTCATCGTCTTTGTGGACGTGCGCCCTGATACCATGAACATCGACGAAACAAAAATTGAAGCGGCAATTACTGAAAAAACGCGAGCTATCGTGCCGGTCCATTACGCAGGAGTGGCCTGTGAAATGGATACCATCATGGCCATCGCCAAAAAACATAACCTGTTTGTGGTGGAAGATGCCGCTCAGGGCGTGATGTCGACTTATAAAGGCCGCGCGCTGGGTGCAATTGGCCACATCGGGTGTTTCAGTTTTCATGAGACGAAAAACTACACCGCGGGCGGGGAAGGTGGCGCGACGCTCATTAACGACCCTGCTTTAATCGAGCGGGCAGAAATCATTCGTGAGAAAGGCACCAACCGCAGTCAGTTCTTCCGCGGTCAGGTGGATAAATACACCTGGCGTGATATTGGCTCAAGCTACCTAATGGCCGATCTGCAGGCGGCTTATCTTTGGGCGCAGCTTGAAGCGGCAGAACAGATTAACCAGCAGCGTCTGAAGCTGTGGCAAACCTATCACGACGCTCTTTTGCCGTTAGCAAAAGCCGGGCGTATCGAACTTCCGACTATTCCTCAAAATTGCGTGCAGAATGCCCATATGTTCTACATCAAGCTGCGCGATATTGAAGACCGCAGCGCGCTGATTTCCTACCTGAAAGAAGCGGAGATCCTGGCGGTGTTCCACTACATTCCGCTGCATACTTGCCCGGCCGGTGAGAAATTTGGTCGATTCCACGGGGAAGATCGCTTCACCACTCGTGAAAGTGAGCGTTTGCTTCGCCTGCCGCTTTTCTATAACTTGCCGCCAGTGAACCAACGCACCGTCATCAATACGCTGCAAAGCTACTTCGCCTGAGATGTCGTTAGCTAAAGCATCACTGTGGACCGCCGGGTCCACGCTGGTAAAAATTGGTGCCGGTTTGCTGGTGGTCAAAATGCTGGCCGTTGCCTTTGGCCCTTCTGGGGTGGGGTTGGCCGGTAATTTTCGTCAGATGGTGACCGTGCTCGGCGTGCTTGCTGGTGCGGGTATTTTTAACGGTGTCACCAAATACGTTGCTGAACATCATGACAATCCGGAGCAGTTAAAGCGGGTACTTGGCACCTCCTCGGCGATGGTGTTGGGTTTTTCGTCGCTGCTGGCCGTGATTTTCGTTCTGGCCGCGGGACCGATAAGCCTTGGATTGTTTGGTCATGCGGACTACCAGAACCTGGTGCGTCTGGTGGCACTGGTTCAGATGGGCATTGCCTGGGCAAACCTGTCGCTGGCCATTATGAAGGGGTTTCGTGATGCGGCGGGTAACGCACTTGCGTTAATTGCAGGCAGCGTTGTTGGCGTGCTGGCTTATTATGCTTGCTATCGCTTCGGCGGTTACCAGGGGGCGCTGTTAGGTCTCGCGTTGGTCCCCGCTCTGGTCGTCGTTCCTGCGGTGCTTATGCTGGTCAGGCGTGAACATGTTCCGCTGGGCTATTTGAGACCGAGCTGGGATAAGCTGCTGGCCAGCCATCTTGGCAAGTTTACGCTCATGGCGCTGATCACCTCAGTCACGCTCCCCGTGGCCTATGTGATGATGCGAAACCTGCTGGCGGAACATTACAGTTGGGACGAAGTCGGTATCTGGCAAGGGGTAAGCAGTATTTCAGATGCTTATCTGCAGTTTATTACGGCATCTTTTAGCGTTTACCTGTTGCCAACGCTTGCTCGTCTGAAAGAAAAAAGCGCCATCACGCGTGAAATTGTGCGCTCGCTAAAGTTTGTTCTGCCCGCCGTGGCAGCCGCAAGCCTGACAGTCTGGCTGCTGCGTGATTTCGCCATCTGGCTACTGTTTTCGCCAAAATTTATCGCCATGCGTGATTTGTTTGCCTGGCAGCTGGTGGGGGATGTGCTGAAGGTAGGCGCCTATGTGTTTGGCTATTTGGTTATCGCGAAGGCGTCACTGCGCTTTTATATTTTGACTGAAATCAGTCAGTTTATGCTGTTAACCGGCTTTTCGCGTTGGTTAATACCTGCTCATGGTGCGCTGGGCGCGGCTCAGGCTTATATGGCGACCTATATTGTTTATTTTGCGCTCTGCTGTGGCGTATTTCTTATTTATCGTAGACGAGCATGACAACACTGATTCACGTATTGGGATCTGATATCCCGCATCATAATCAGACGGTATTACGTTTTTTTAACGACGTTCTGTCCGCCACGACGCCTCATGCACGAGAGTTTATCGTGGTTTCAGAGGATCGCTCTTTGTTGTCCGCTTTTCCGGCGCTGTCGATCTCTCTATGCCCTTCAAAGCAGGCTATTGCCGCAGAAATTGTGGCAAAAGCTCGAGCTAACCGACAGCAGCGTTTCTTTTTTCACGGGCAGTTTAACGGCAGTCTTTGGATTGCCTTGCTAACCGGGGGACTAAAGCCGGAGCAGGTGAACTGGCATATCTGGGGAGCCGATCTTTATGAGGTATCACGCAGCATCAAATTTCGGCTTTTTTACCAGTTACGCCGTTTTGCCCAAGGGCGAGTTGGGCGCGTTTACGCCACGCGTGGGGATTTAAGCTATTTTCACCGGCGGCACCCACAGGTGCCTGGCGAGCTGTTGTATTTCCCAACGCGTATGGATCCTGGCCTCAATACAATGGCTGTTGATCGGCAACACAGCGGGAAGCTGACGTTACTCGTGGGCAACTCTGGTGACCGCAGCAACCAGCATGTTGATGCACTGAAGGCTATTCATCAGCAATTTGGCGACACGGTGCGCATTGTTGTGCCGATGGGATACCCGACAAATAACGAAGCTTATATTGCAGAAGTAAAGCAGGCTGGCAGCGGTTTATTTAGCCCGGAAAATTTTGACGTGCTGACGGAAAAAATCGAATTCAATGATTATCTCACTCTGCTGCGTCAGTGCGATCTCGGCTATTTTATCTTTGCACGCCAGCAGGGCATCGGCACGCTTTGCTTACTGATTCAGGCCGGGATCCCCTGCGTGCTGAACCGGAAAAATCCTTTCTGGCAAGACATGGTTGAGCAGCATATTCCGGTGCTCTTTACCGAGGATATCCTGGATGAGGCGACGGTGCGGGAAGCTCAGCGCCAGCTACGCTTACTGGATAAACAAAGCATCGCTTTCTTTAACCCTAACTATATCGATGGGTGGCATCGCGCGCTTAGCACCGCGGCTGGAGAGCAAAAATGAGTCTGACGCAATTTGGCGGGTTATTTGTTGTCTGGTTCCTGTCGGTCGGGTTTATCGGATTGTTGACGTATCAAGAGTTTCGCCGCGTGCGCTTTAACTTCAACGTCTTCTTTTCACTGCTTTACCTGTTGACCTTTTTCTTCGGCTTTCCGTTTACCTGTACCCTGGTGTTTCGTTTTGGGGTATCGGTGGTGCCCGCGGACGTGCTGTTGCAAGCTCAGCTCGCAGCGGCCTGTTTCTATGGCATTTACTATGTGACCTATAAAACGCGGCTTAGGGCGAAGGCAGGGCACATGGAGCGGCGTCCACTATTTACCATGAATCGCGTTGAGACGAACCTGACGTGGCTGATGCTGGTGTTAGTGGCTCTGGTCAGCGTCGGCATCTTCTTTGCCCATAACGGCTTCCTGTTGTTTAAGCTGCATTCTTACAGCCAAATTTTCTCCAGTGAAGTGTCAGGCGTAGCGCTTAAGCGCTTCTTCTATTTCTTTATACCAGCCATGCTGGTGGTTTACTTTCTGCGTCAGGACAGCTGGGCCTGGATCTTCTTCCTGGTCAGTACTGTGGGTTTCGGCCTGTTAACGTACATGATTGTCGGCGGGACGCGTGCCAACATCATCATCGCCTTCGCCATCTTCTTGTTTATCGGCATTATTCGCGGGTGGATCTCTCTCTGGATGCTGGCGGCGGCGGGTGTGCTAGGGATCGTCGGGATGTTCTGGCTGGCGCTTAAGCGCTACGGCCTGAACGTCAGCGGTGACGAAGCGTTTTATACCTTCCTTTATTTGACCCGAGATACGTTCTCTCCGTGGGAGAATCTGGGTCTCTTGCTGCAAAATTACGACAAGATTGAATTCCAGGGGCTCGCACCTATTATTCGGGATTTCTACGTATTTATCCCCAGTTGGGTCTGGCCAGATCGTCCTGGCACGGTGCTGAATACCGCGAACTATTTCACCTGGCAGGTACTGAACAACCATTCGGGACTGGCCATTTCCCCAACGCTGATCGGCTCGCTGGTGGTGATGGGCGGCGTGTGGTTTATCCCACTCGGGGCAGTTGTCGTCGGCTTGATTATCAAATGGTTTGACTGGCTGTATGAGCTGGCGAACAGAGAAAGTAATCGCTATAAAGCGGCAATAATCTATGCGTTCTGCTTCGGAGCGATTTTCAATATGATCGTTCTGGCTCGTGAGGGGCTGGACTCTTTTGTTTCACGCGTGGTGTTCTTCCTGGTCATTTTTGGCGCCTGCCTTGTTGTGGCAAAATTACTTTATTGGCTATTTGAAAGCGCGGGGCTTATTCATCAGCGCTTGCGCCGCGTGTCCGCAGTCGACGCGCAAAATGCATGACAAGGATATTCATGAACAACTCTACTGAAGCCCCTTTTTATACTCTTCGTGGTCTTGACCTGTTGGGATGGCGAGATATGCAGCATGCGCTGGATTATCTCTATGCGGGGGGGCGATTGCGCCAGGGGACGTTAGTGGCGATTAATGCAGAAAAAGTGCTGACGGCAGAAGACGATGAGCAAACTCGCGGTCTGATTGCGGCAGCGGAATACAAATACGCCGACGGCATCAGCGTCGTTCGCTCCATCCGGAAAAAATACCCTGAAGCTGTGGTTAATCGCGTAGCGGGGGCCGATCTGTGGGAAGCCTTGATGGTACGGGCGGGTCAGGAAGGGACCCCGGTATTTTTGGTGGGCGGCCAGCCCGACGTTCTTGCGCAGACCGAAGCTAAGCTACGGCAGCTTTGGCAGGTCAATATTGTCGGCAGCCAGGACGGTTATTTTACCGATGCGCAGCGGCCAGCCTTGTTTGAGCGCATTCGTGACAGTGGGGCTGAGCTTGTTACCGTCGCGATGGGCTCGCCACGTCAGGAGATCCTGATGCAGGCGTGTCGGAAGGTCCATCCCCATGCGCTTTATATGGGCGTCGGTGGTACATATGACGTATTTACCGGGCGAGTAAAGCGGGCGCCTAAGGTTTGGCAAAAATTCGGGCTGGAGTGGTTATACCGGCTGTTATCCCAGCCAACCAGAATCAAAAGACAACTCAGACTGCTGCGCTATCAGCGCTGGCATCTGACCGGTAAGCTTTAAACCTTTCAACGCGCTCATCCGGGCGCGTTTTGCTTTCTCTGCACGATTTTCAACCAGACTTATTCCAGTTTGTTACGCAGTTATTTGTAATTTTGTAAAAAATACGGAACCATTGCGCCAACTCGATGCAGTGCCGTAGTGATGTTGCGCCAGCAAATCTCTTGCCGACGCTGCATGGCCTGTTATTGACCCTGGCAACAACCAAACACAATAACCGGTAAAAACCGGAGTAAAGCAAACACAATACAGAGGATTTATGGCAGAGAAAAAAGCAGAGCTGCAGCGCGGGCTGGAAGCTCGACACATCGAACTTATCGCCCTGGGAGGGACCATTGGTGTTGGCCTGTTTATGGGCGCCGCCAGTACCCTCAAATGGGCCGGACCGTCGGTACTGCTGGCGTACATTATTGCGGGCCTGTTCGTGTTCTTTATTATGCGTTCAATGGGAGAAATGTTGTTCCTTGAACCCGTAGCCGGGTCGTTTGCCGTCTATGCGCACCGCTATATGAGCCCCTTTTTCGGCTATCTGACGGCCTGGTCTTACTGGTTTATGTGGATGGCGGTTGGCATCTCCGAAATTACAGCGATTGGCGTCTACGTCCAATACTGGTTCCCGGATCTTCCTCAGTGGCTGCCCGCCATTTTTGCCGTAGGGCTTGTGGCGCTGGCAAACCTTGCGGCAGTGCGCCTTTACGGGGAAATCGAGTTCTGGTTTGCAATGATTAAAGTGACAACCATCATCGTGATGATTGTCGTTGGCCTGGGCGTTATCTTTTTCGGTTTTGGAAATCATGGTCAGGCGACTGGCTTTAGCAACCTTACAGAGCACGGCGGCTTCTTTGCTGGCGGCTGGAAAGGATTCCTGACCGCGTTGTGTATTGTTGTGGCTTCCTATCAGGGCGTGGAGTTAATTGGTATTACCGCCGGCGAAGCTAAGAACCCGCAGGTCACCTTACGCAGTGCCGTAGGGAAAGTGCTGTGGCGTATTCTGATTTTCTATGTGGGCGCGATTTTCGTTATCGTCACTATTTTCCCATGGAACCAAATCGGCACTACAGGTAGCCCGTTTGTACTGACCTTCGCGAAAATAGGCATCACCGCGGCGGCAGGGATTATTAACTTTGTTGTTTTGACGGCGGCATTGTCTGGCTGTAACAGCGGTATGTACAGCTGTGGGCGTATGCTGTATGCCCTGGCGAAAAACCGCCAGCTCCCGGCCAAAATGGCGAAAGTTTCCCGTAGCGGCGTGCCTGTCGTTGGGGTAGCTGTTTCTATCGGTATTCTGCTGCTCGGTTCTTGTCTGAATTACATCATTCCAAATCCGCAGCGCGTTTTCGTTTATGTCTACAGCGCCAGCGTATTACCGGGCATGGTGCCGTGGTTTGTGATCCTGATTAGCCAGATTCGCTTCCGTAAGGCGCACCGGGAAGCCATTGCCAGCCACCCGTTCCGATCTATTTTATTCCCGTGGGCTAACTACCTGACCATGGCGTTCCTGGCGTGTGTGCTTGTGGGGATGGGCTTGAATGAAGATACGCGAATGTCGCTGACGGTCGGCGTTGTTTTCCTGGCTGCGGTGACGTTGGTTTATAAGGTGTTTGGCCTGAATAAGCATGCCGTTAGTGAAAAACTGAACGGATAAGCATCAGGATGCACAAAGCATAACCAAACGCGCAGTTTTGCGAGTATTTTATTGAAATAAGCACTAGACAGCTGAGCACGAAGCCCGTATTATCCGACCCCGCAACGGCGCTACGCGCCCGTAGCTCAGCTGGATAGAGCGCTGCCCTCCGGAGGCAGAGGTCTCAGGTTCGAATCCTGTCGGGCGCACCATTTATCATAATGGCGCTAGAGCTGCGGTGGTATCATGTACCGCGTGAAAGTTTTACAGTGGTGGCTATAGCTCAGTTGGTAGAGCCCTGGATTGTGATTCCAGTTGTCGTGGGTTCGAGTCCCATTAGCCACCCCATTAATTTAGATGTATGCGAAGGTGGCGGAATTGGTAGACGCGCTAGCTTCAGGTGTTAGTGTTCTTACGGACGTGAGGGTTCAAGTCCCTCTCTTCGCACCACACCTAAATTAATCAGCAGTATAAGCAGTATTTCGGCGAGTAGCGCAGCTTGGTAGCGCAACTGGTTTGGGACCAGTGGGTCGGAGGTTCGAATCCTCTCTCGCCGACCAAATTTTAAAAGCCCTTCTAAAGAAGGGTTTTTGCTTTCAGCCCGGAGCCCTAATAAGCTTTTGATGTGTTGAAAGCAGCAGTAAAAGCAGTATTTCGGCGAGTAGCGCAGCTTGGTAGCGCAACTGGTTTGGGACCAGTGGGTCGGAGGTTCGAATCCTCTCTCGCCGACCACTTTAGAAAAGGCCAGCTTTCGAGCTGGCCTTTTTGCATCTGAAACTTACAGAGGATGAGAACCTTCGAAGGAGGTTTGAGCCGAGCGCAGCGAGACAACGTTGCTTCAGCAACGGCCCTTAGGGGAATAATCCTCTCTCGCCGACCACTTTAGAAAAGGCCAGCTTTCGAGCTGGCCTTTTTGCATCTGAAACTTACAGAGGATGAGAACCTTCGAAGGAGGTTTGAGCCGAGCGCAGCGAGACAACGTTGCTTCAGCAACGGCCCTTAGGGGAATAATCCTCTCTCGCCGACCACTTTAGAAAAGGCCAGCTTTCGAGCTGGCCTTTTTGCATCTGAAGCTTACAGAGGATGAGAACCTTCGAAGGAGGTTTGAGCCGAGCGTAGCGAGGCAACGTTGCTTCAGCAGCGGCCCGCAGGGGATGTCTCCCCTCGCAAATTCCCGCGGTCGCAAACCCAGCCTTGTCATTCTGCCGCTGAAATTGTCGCCTGGGTGCGACAATCGGGTGATTTTGTGTCTTCAAATGGAGACATTTAATCTCATGTTTTTATTTGGTTTTTTTATTTAAGCCACGGCTTGTCTCCTGGAGGAGACAATTTATTTCTGCCGGTGCAGGCCGGCGGGAAAGCCTGGGGGAGAAAGCTTTGCGGTGCTAATACTATGAAAATACTAATTTTGGTAGTTGAGTCCGTTTCTGCATGCAAACCTGGCATGTATTGTGCAATAATACCTGCGTAGATGCTCATTCCACTTCTTATGTTTGCTTCGGCTTCATAAACCAAGGAATGACGCAGAGCCGATTACGGTGCTTATCGTCCACCGACAGATGTCGCCCCCATGGGGTCTCATCGAACACCCTGGACATAACGTTGAGTGAAGCACCACTTAGTTGTCAAACAGACCTGTTTTAACACCTGCCTTTTGGCAGGTGTTTTTTTTTGCGTGGGAAAAAGAAAAGGGCGGTAGAGCTCCGCCCTGATGATCAGCTGTTAGAGGGAGTTTGCAGCGTGAGCAACAGACCGTCACGACGCATGAGGGCGGCTTCTTCAGGCTTATGTAATTTGTCGAGAGAGTCTGCCAGCCAGGCGTAATCGTAGGCATCCGGGCGCTGTTTAATGGCCTCACGGAATGCATCACATGCCTGCTGCCATTCACCGTGTTTCATCAGCAACTGGCCAAGCGTACTCTGCAGTAAAGGGCGATCGCCTTGCGTTTTGATCTGCTGGCGCAATGCTTTCTCTAACTGCTCTGGGTTACCTGACTTCAGACGCGGCATCAGCAATACCAGACGATCGTCATACTGGCGCTTCAGCCCGTCAAGGATGATCTCCTGGGCGGCGTCGTGATCATCGCACTCAATAAGATGCTCTGCCATGGCGACCTGCAGCGTGGTCTGGTGGCGCGTTTTACGGCTTTGATTACGCCACCAGGTTTTGAGGCCTTCGTTACCCTGTCCGGCCATCGCCTGATCCATAAGGCCGATCCAAGCCTGCTGTTGCAGCGCATCGCGGTGGGCTTCATCCCCAATCTGCACTTTTTCCATGGTCGGCAGAATATCCAGCAGGGAACTCCACGCGCCGGTTCGCAGGTAAGCTTGCTCGGCCAGGCGAAGCACTTCAGGATGGCGCGGCGCAATTTCCAGAAGCTTATCAATGCCGTGGCGTGCGGCGTGGTTTTCATTGCGGGCAAGCTGCAGGCGAACGCGAGTGATTTCGACCGGGAGCTGATCGCTATCCGCCAGTTCGGCGGCGCGCTCTAAATGCTGGTTCGCACGAATTTCATCCCCGCGTTGCTGGGCGGCTTCGGCAGCCAGCAAGTAGTTAACCACCGGCTGTTCGGCGTGATCGGCATTCTTACTCATCAGCTTCTCAACCTGCTGATAATCGCCTTCGGCCAGTTTCAACAATGCGGCTTTGGTCTGTTTGCGGGCGCGGCTGCGTTTGCGGCCCAGGAACCACCCACGGGTACGGGCACCGGTACGGAAAATGCGGCGCAATACCCATTCGATGGCGAACAACACCAGCATGGTCAGGATCAGAATAATGACTAATCCGGTCACGCTGGTTTCAATGTTGTAGTTATCGGTCTGGATTAAAACATAGCCCTGATGGCCTGCCAGCATTGGGCCCAGCACGATGCCCGCAATCAGCAGCAGGAAGAGCAATAAGACTTTAATCATACTTATTCCCCCTGACTTACGGCAGGTGCCGGCTGAGCGGGGGCCGCTTCTGGCTGCGCATTATTGGCCGCAGGACTTGCCGGCTGAGCAAGCAAATTGCGAACCCGAGTCTGCATCAGCTTTTCAAGCAGGGCCTGGCTTTGCAGCGTTTGCGGAATATCCATATGAATACTTTGCTGGCTCAGGCCATCAAGCTCTTCAAGGAACGCTTTGGTGGCGGAATCATTGGTGTCGTAGTAGGCGCGAACCCACGTTGAAACGTTATCCAGCGCCTGCTTGTAAGTGTCTTCCTGATGGCGTGGCACCGCCTGCGCGGCGACTAGCAGGCGGGAGCGGATGTTTTCGCGCAGGTAGATATCCTGATTCGGCGCCAGGAGCGGAACCGCGGTTTCATCGCGGCGGCGGATAGTAATAAAGCTATCCATAAAGCTGTGCCAGCTTTTCACCAGATTTTGGCGCCATTCGGTAATCGTACCTGACAGCTCGCTGCTGTCAGAATCCATCGGGGAATCATCGCTGTCGTTGTCGGCCAGACGCAAATTATCCAGGCCGTTAGAGAGCTGATTGAGCTTGAGGATAATTCCGTCGTAGTCGACCTGTGTTACCGTAGACAGCGTAGAGATATCGTCGGTCAGTGCGCGGCGAGCGGTGATCAAACTTGGATCGTTCATATCTGCCAGGCTGGCGTCAGCGCTTTTCAATAGCGCAGCGGCCGTGGTGACATCCTGATCGCTCCACAGCTTGCGGCCGGCCAGTTTCACAAGGAAATCGGCCTGTGCCAGCAGCCAGGTTTTGGAATCGCTACCGGAAATAGTCGCGACTTTTTGCTGCACTTCGTCCAGATGACGTGTCAGCGCTGCCTGCTGTTTGTTGGCGTCGCTAAGTGCGGTCGTCTGCTGTTTTAGCGCCGCTTCAAATTCACTTTTTTGTTCTTCTTGCTGTTTTTGCAGGGCAATCAGCTGATTTGCCAGCGCATCGCTGGTGGCCGTCTGAGTGGACGCCTGATGCTTACCATAGCTATAAAGTCCGCCACCTAATGCCAGGGCAATGGCAATCGCGATGGCCCCCAGCGCAATACCGGCAATGCCGGAACGATTTTTCTTCGTCACGGGCTCGGCGTGTGATGGCGTCTCCGCCGCGGGTGTGGTTTCCTCAACTATGGCGGAGGAAGTATTTTGTTCCGTCATTGTGGCGTCCTGTTATTGTTAGGTGTGTTGTAACGCGCGAAGCAGCGCGTCATTGTCCGCATTCGCGGCGACCCGAATATTCTGCCAACCCAATGTCCTGGCAAGGCTTGCCAAACGCTCGCTGACAACAAGTAACTCACAGCGAAGTAACCAGTTCTCGCGATACCAGTCAGGCGTAAGCGTATAAAGCTGCTGTAGCATTTCGCCGCTGGTCACGACCAGCGTTGAGATCCCCCGGGCGTGCCAACGGTGGGCTTCTTCTGTTCCATCGTAAATAATAGCGCTTCGCTGATAGCATTCGCAGAAGCTAACTTCTGCACCTCGCGCTTCCAGCGTTTCGCCCAACAGTTCACGCCCGCCATTACCACGTAAAATCAATGCGCGCTTACCAGCAACATTTTGTAATTCCGGTAATTGTAGCAAGATTTCGCTGGTTTCCCGATCTTGTGGGTAACGAATAGGAATATGGCTGACGGTATGGAAAGCCAGCGCTGTCGTTCTGCCGATGGCGAACCAACTGAGATTGCCCGGCCACGGGATGCCGTTACGGCGCAAAAGTGGGGCGGCATAGTCAATGACGTGCTGTGAGAGGACAAAGACCAGATCGCCTGGTGCGAGCGCCGCAAGCTGGGCCGGAAGCAGCGATAGTTGCCGGCCGGGCGAGAACTCGATAAGCGGGAAGCTGTAAGCCACCTGCCCGAGTGTGCGCAGTCGGCTCACTAACTCTTCCCCGGCTGGGGAGGGGCGGGTGACGAGGATCGTCATGCGGGAGCGTCTCCATCATAAACGTCGGCGAGGATTTCCCTTGCGCCGTTATTCAACAGCTCTTCAGCCAGTGAAACACCCATGGCCACGGCATCTTCTGGCTTACCTCGACGTTCACCACGAACCATAATGGAACCGTCCGGCGCGCCAACTAATGCGCGCAGCCAAAGCTCGTTATCTTTCAGCTCTGCATAGCTGCCGATCGGCACCTGACAGCCACCTTCAAGGCGCATATTCATCGCACGTTCGGCGCTCACGCGAACGGCGGTTTCATGATGATTCAACGGTGCGAGCAGTGCTTTGGTGCGTTCATCGTCCAGGCGACATTCGATGCCGACGGCGCCCTGGCCGACCGCGGGTAAAGACACTTCCGGCGGTAAGGCGTAGCGAATGCGATCCTGCATCTCAAGGCGGTTTAGCCCGGCAACGGCAAGAATAATGGCATCGTATTCGCCTTTATCCAGTTTACCAAGGCGGGTGCCAAGATTGCCGCGCAGGGAACGAATCACTAGATCTGGACGCTGCTCGGCTATCTGACACTGACGGCGCAGGCTTGAGGTGCCCACAATGCTGCCGGCAGGCAACTCATCCAGCGTTTGATAATGATTGGAAACAAAAGCGTCGCGGGGATCGTCGCGCTCGCAGATGGTGACCAGCCCCAGACCTTCAGGGAATGCCACCGGCACATCTTTCAGGGAATGGACGGCGATGTCCGCGCGCCCGTCCAGCATTGCCAGCTCAAGCTCTTTAACGAACAGCCCTTTGCCGCCGACTTTGGCAAGCGGTGTATCCAGCAGGACGTCGCCACGGGTGACCATTGGCACCAGTTCAACGGTGAGTTGCGGGTGAAAAGCTTCAAGACGTTGCTTAACATAATGTGCTTGCCAGAGTGCAAGGGGACTTTGGCGAGTGGCAATTCTGAGTATATTGTCTAACATGCTTGTTACCGTAATTATCGTCCACTGACCATCCTACCACTCTTAGCGGAAGGCTGTCAGGTTCGGCGGTTTTTCCGGCAACAGAGGGACGTGATTCGTATTATGGAAGAAACAGCCTGTGGCCAGGGCATCTACCACTTTGGTAGCGCATCTTTCTTTACGGTCAACAGGCAAGGTGTTAAATTGATCACGTTTCCAGCAATTGCTGTCCCGATCGTTTATAATAATGGGGACAACAACCAGGAAACGGGTTTTTTCGTAATACTGAAACCATCAGGCGATACGTCTTGTACCTCTATATTGAGACACTTAAACAGAGACTGGATGCCATCAACCAACTGCGCGTAGATCGTGCGCTTGCTGCTATGGGGCCTGCCTTCCAACAGGTCTACAGTCTACTGCCAACGTTATTACATTATCATCACCCGCTGATGCCGGGTTACCTCGACGGTAACGTTCCCCGCGGCATTTGCCTCTACACGCCTGATGAAACCCAACGCCACTACCTGGACGAACTCGAACTGCAGCGCGGTATGCCGCCTCAGGAGACGCCAGCGGGCGAACTGCCGATCACCGGCCTCTATTCTATGGGCAGCACCTCCTCCGTGGGGCAGAGCTGCTCTTCTGACCTTGATATCTGGGTTTGCCACCAGGCCTGGCTCGATAACGACGAGCGCCAACTGCTGCAGCGCAAATGTAGCCTGCTGGAAAGCTGGGCGGCCTCCCTTGGCGTTGAGGTCAGTTTCTTCCTGATTGATGAAAACCGCTTCCGCCACAACGAAAGCGGCAGCCTGGGCGGCGAAGACTGCGGTTCTACCCAGCATATCTTGCTGCTGGACGAATTTTACCGTACTGCGGTACGTCTGGCCGGGAAGCGCATTCTGTGGAACATGGTGCCGGGCGATGAAGAAGAGCATTACGACGATTACGTGATGAGCCTCTATGCGCAGGGTGTCCTGACGCCGAACGAGTGGCTAGATCTCGGTGGATTAAGTTCACTGTCTGCTGAAGAGTACTTTGGCGCCAGCCTGTGGCAGCTCTATAAAAGCATCGACTCGCCGTATAAAGCCGTGCTGAAAACGCTGCTGCTGGAGGCGTATTCCTGGGAATATCCGAACACGCGCCTGCTGGCAAAAGACATTAAACAGCGCCTGCACGACGGCGAAATTGTCTCCTTTGGCCTCGATCCGTACTGCATGATGCTGGAACGCGTCACCGAGTACCTGACGCAAATCGAAGATCATGCGCGTCTGGACCTGGTTCGCCGCTGTTTCTATCTGAAAGTTTGCGAAAAACTTTCACGTGAGCGTGCCTGTGTTGGCTGGCGCCGCGAAGTCCTTAGTCAACTGGTGAAGAGCTGGGGCTGGGACGAAGCGCGTCTGGCGATGCTGGACAACCGTGCAAACTGGAAAATCGACCAGGTCCGCGAGGCGCACAACGAACTGCTCGACGCGATGATGCAAAGTTACCGCAATCTGATCCGCTTTGCGCGCCGCAACAATCTGAGTGTGTCCGCCAGTCCGCAGGACATCGGCGTGTTAACGCGTAAGCTGTACGCTGCGTTTGAAGCGCTGCCGGGCAAAGTCACGCTGGTAAACCCGCAGATTTCCCCCGATCTGTCTGAACCGAACCTGACCTTTATCCATGTGCCGCTTGGCCGTGCGAACCGCTCTGGCTGGTATCTCTACAACCGTGCGCCGAACATGGACTCTATCGTCAGCCATCAACCGCTGGAATATAACCGTTATCTTAATAAGCTGGTGGCGTGGGCCTACTTTAACGGCCTGCTGACCTCGCGTACCCGCCTGTTTATTAAGGGCAACGGTATTTGTGATTTACCGAAGCTGCAGGAGATGGTGGCGGATGTCTCCCATCACTTCCCGCTGCGGCTCCCGGCACCGACGCCAAAAGCGTTGTATAGCCCGTGCGAGATTCGCCATCTGGCGATTATCGTCAACCTTGAATATGACCCGACGGCCGCCTTCCGCAATCAGGTTGTGCATTTCGATTTCCGTAAGCTGGATGTGTTCAGCTTCGGCGAGCAGCAGCAGTGCCTGATTGGCAGCGTTGACCTGCTGTATCGCAACTCGTGGAACGAAGTGCGTACCCTGCACTTTAACGGCGAGCAGGCGATGATCGAGGCATTGAAAACCATTCTTGGGAAAATGCACCAGGACGCCGCACCGCCGGATAGCGTGGAAGTCTTCTGCTACAGCCAGCACCTGCGTGGCCTGATCCGCACTCGCGTACAGCAGTTGGTGTCTGAATGCATCGAGTTCCGCCTTTCCAGCACGCGCCAGGAGCCGGGCCGCTTTAAAGCGCTGCGCGTCTCCGGGCAGACATGGGGCCTGTTCTTCGAGCGTTTGAATGTCTCGGTACAAAAACTGGAAAACGCCGTTGAGTTTTATGGTGCCATCTCGCACAACAAGCTGCATGGCCTGTCGGTGCAGGTTGGCACTAACCAGGTACAGTTGCCGGCGGTCGTGGATGGCTTTGCCAGTGAAGGGATTATTCAGTTCTTCTTTGAAGAAGCCAGTGAAGACCAGGGCTTCAACATCTATATCCTGGATGAAAGCAACCGGGCGGAAGTTTATCATCATTGCGAAGGCAGCAAAGAAGAGCTGGTGCGCGACGTGAGCCGCTTCTACTCCTCGTCCCACGATCGTTTTACCTACGGCTCAAGCTTCATCAACTTCAACCTGCCGCAGTTCTATCAGATTGTGAAAACGGATGGGCGGGTGCAGGTCATTCCGTTCCGCACCCAGTCACTCACAACAGCCGCGCCGGTTAATCAGGACGACAACTCAGCGCCGCTGCTGCAGCAGTACCAGCCGTAATCAGCGGAAGCTAACCGCTTCACCTGCCTGCTGCGTGCTCGCTTCTTCCAGCAACTGCCAAAACTCTGCGCCGCTACGATCGCATATCCATTCGTCACCTTTCAGGTTGAAATGGTAGCCGCCGCTTTTGGTGGCCAGCCACACCTGATGCAAAGGCTCCTGGCGGTTGATAATGATTTTGCTGCCGTTTTCAAAGCTGATGGTCAGCACGCCACCGTTGATCTCACAATCAATATCGCTATCGCCGTCCCAGTCGTCCAGGCGCTCTTCAATTGTGCGCCACAGGTTATCGGCTAAAAGGTGAAATTCGCTGTCGTTCATGTCTGCTTCCTGTTGGGATTTCAGGGCAGTATAAGAGCATCGCCGGTAATTAGAAACTGCGGCTCAGGGATCATTCAGGGCCGTAATACTCATCCGTTTTATCTGTGCCACCTTTTGAAAGACAACCTGCGTCAGCGATGAGAAGGGGCCAGGTAGCAGCGATTATTTTCTTGCCCGATTTACTGCCAGGTGATTTTCAGCGGTCTGGGTGATGAAGAGTATTGCTTTTCAGGGTTCACCTGCGATGATAGACGGCAGAATAGTGAATCACAGGCTACCCGATAATGAAGAAGATTTTCTGCCCTCTAGCTTTGGCACTGACGCTCGTCAGCCTCACCGGCTGCGGCCTGAAGGGGCCTCTTTATTTCCCTCCGGCTGATAAAAAAGCGACGCCGACAACGCACAGCGCAACCCCAGAGCAACCTGTCCAGACGGCACCCGTCCGCAACAGTCGCGGCATTGATGATGCGCCGACTCAGGTTGTTTACTAGCTAAATCGTGCTTTGTAACCGCGCTAATGGAGCAGAAGATGCAGTTCTCTAAAATGCATGGCCTTGGTAATGACTTTATGGTCGTCGACGCGGTGACGCAGAATGTTTATTTCTCTCCGGAGCTGATCCGTCGGCTTGCGGATCGTCATCTTGGCGTCGGCTTCGATCAGTTGCTGATCGTTGAGCCTCCCTACGATCCCGATCTCGACTTTCATTACCGGATCTTTAACGCCGATGGCAGTGAAGTTTCCCAGTGTGGTAACGGCGCGCGCTGTTTTGCCCGCTTTGTGCGCCTGAAAGGGCTGACCAATAAGCGTGAAATTCGCGTCAGTACCGCCAATGGCAGAATGGTACTGAGCGTGACGGAAGATGAGATGGTTCGCGTCAATATGGGCGAGCCTAACTTCGAACCGTCCCAGGTGCCGTTCCGGGCAAACAAAGCAGAAAAGACCTATATTATGCGTGCCGCCGAACAAACCATTATGTGCGGCGTCGTTTCAATGGGGAACCCGCATTGCGTCATTCAGGTCGATGACATCGAAACCGCCGCGGTTGAAAGCCTGGGCCCAGTGATGGAAAGCCATGAACGCTTCCCTGAGCGAGCCAACATCGGCTTCATGCAGGTGGTGAGCCGCGAACACATCCGCCTGCGCGTTTATGAACGCGGTGCGGGCGAAACTCAAGCCTGCGGCAGCGGCGCCTGTGGCGCAGTGGCGGTTGGAATTCAACAAGGATTACTGGCGGAGCAGGTACGCGTTGAGCTACCTGGCGGCCGTCTTGATATCGCCTGGAAAGGGCCAGGGTCACCGCTTTACATGACCGGCCCGGCGGCCCACGTCTATGATGGATTTATACATCTATGAAGAATGCCGAGGAACAGCAAGAAGCCCTTCTTGAGCTTAACGATGTCGCGGTTGCCGAATACTTACAGCGCAACCCTGATTTCTTTATTCGCAATGCCCACCAGGTGGAGAGCATGCAGGTTCCTCACCCGGTGCGCGGCAGCGTTTCGCTGGTGGAGTGGCATATGGCCCGCAGCCGTAACCACATCAATCACCTCGAAGAGAACATGACGCTGCTGATGGAGCAGGCGAGCGCCAACGAAGGTCTGTTCTATCGGCTACTGAAGCTTCAGGGGCGACTGGCTTCGGCTTCCAGCCTGCAGGAAATGCTGAACCGGCTGCATCGCTGGGCGCGGGACATGGGTCTTGCCGGGGCGAACATCCGGCTTTTTGCTGACCGCTGGCGTATCGGCGCTCCGTCAGACTTCACGCATCTCGCGCTGAACCGCCCGGCTTTTGAGCCGCTGCGTATTCAGCGTCTTGGCGAAAGCCAGCACTACCTCGGCCCGCTTAATGGCCCGGAACTTTTGTTGGTCTTGCCGCAGGCAAAAGCCATTGGTTCCGTTGCCCTGTCGCTGATGGGCAACGAGGGCGATCTTGGTGTTCTGCTGTTCAGCAGCCGCGACCCGCAACATTATCAACAGGGGCAGGGCACTCAGCTGCTGCACGAGCTGGCGCTGATGCTGCCGGACTTGCTGGAGCGTTGGATTGAACGGGCATGACCACTTCCGTATTAACATCTCACGTTGATGGTTTTCTGCGATACCTCAAGGTTGAGCGTCAGCTCAGCCCGCTCACTCTCCTGAACTACCAGCGCCAGCTCACGGCGATTATTCACATTGCAGAAGAGATGAAGCTCACCAGTTGGCAGCAATGCGATGCCGCAGCCGTGCGTTCATTGGCCGTGCGTAGCCGCAGGGCTGGCCTACAGGCCTCCAGCCTCGCATTAAGACTTTCGGCACTACGCAGCTTTTTCGACTGGATGGTCAGCCAGGGAGAGCTAAAGGCGAACCCGGCCAAAGGCATCACCACGCCAAAAGCCGGTCGGCGTTTGCCTAAAAACATTGAAGTCGATGATGTGAATCATCTGCTGGATATCGATCTGAACGATCCGCTGGCAGTACGCGATCGGGCAATGCTGGAAGTGATGTACGGCGCTGGCCTGCGTCTTTCCGAACTGGTGAATATGAATTGCAGTCATATAGATCTTTCTACCGGAGAGGTCTGGGTGATGGGGAAAGGGAGCAAAGAGCGCCGCGTACCCGTTGGCCGGAGCGCAGTGACCTGGGTTGAACACTGGCTGGATTTGCGCGAACTTTTTGGCCCGGACGACGATGCGTTATTTCTGGCGAAGACGGGAAAGCGAATATCCGCCCGCAATGTGCAAAAGCGGTTTGGCGAATGGGGTATCAAGCAGGGGCTAAGCAGCCATGTGCATCCCCATAAACTGCGTCACTCGTTTGCCACCCACATGCTGGAATCCAGCGGCGATTTGCGCGCCGTTCAGGAACTGCTTGGGCACGCTAACCTGTCCACTACGCAAATCTATACCCATCTCGACTTTCAACATTTAGCCTCGGTGTATGATGCCGCGCATCCACGCGCCAAACGGGGGAAATCGTAATGCATTTTTACCGCCCGCTCGGGCAAATTGCTGCTCTGACGTTCGATCTCGACGATACGCTTTATGATAACCATCCGGTGATCCTGCGCACCACTCAGGAGTCGCTGGCCTTTGTGCAGAATTATCACCCAAAGCTCAGCGCGTTTTCCGCCCTGGATTTTCACCGCAGCCGTGAAGCGCTTCGCGTGAAAGAGCCGGACATTTATCATGATGTCACCGAATGGCGTCGCCGTGCCGTCGAGCAAATGATGCTGGATGCCGGACTTAGTGCGGAAGAGGCCTTTACCGGTGCCGGTGCCGCCATGGAGAACTTCGCAAAATGGCGTAGCCGCATCGACATCCCACAGGAAACGCACGACACGCTGGCAAAGCTTGCTAAAAAATGGCCGCTGGTGGCGATCACTAACGGTAACGCAGAGCCACACCTGTTCGGACTGGATAACTACTTCGAATTCATTCTGCGTGCCGGGCCGGACGGGCGAGCTAAACCTTTCAGCGATATGTATCACACTGCTGCGCAACGTTTAGGTGTGCCGCTCGAGCAAATTCTGCATGTCGGCGATGACCTGACCACCGATGTGGCCGGTGCCGTGCGCTGCGGAATGCAGGCCTGCTGGATTAACCTGCGCGAAGGCGACCTGATGCGGATAGATGACAGCCGTTTGTTGCCGCATCTGGAGATTTCGCGGTTGGCATCCCTCACCGCGCTGATATAATCAGCAGCAACTCTGTACAAATTTCCAGTAGTTGGCTGGGCCAACTCTTTCTCTTTTTCGGCGGTGCCAATGGACGTTTCTTACCTGCTCGACAGCCTCAACGACAAACAGCGCGAAGCGGTTGCCGCCACGCGCAGCAATATGCTGGTGCTGGCCGGGGCGGGCAGTGGTAAGACGCGCGTGCTTGTGCACCGCATTGCGTGGTTGATGACGGTCGAAAACTGCTCGCCGTACTCCATCATGGCGGTGACCTTTACCAACAAAGCGGCGGCGGAAATGCGCCACCGTATCGGCCAACTGATGGGCACCAGCCAGGGCGGCATGTGGGTGGGTACCTTCCACGGTCTGGCACACCGTCTGCTGCGCGCGCACCATATGGACGCCAACCTGCCGCAAGACTTCCAAATCCTCGACAGCGAAGATCAGCTTCGCCTGCTGAAGCGTCTGATTAAAGCGATGAACCTGGACGAGAAGCAGTGGCCGCCGCGCCAGGCAATGTGGTACATCAACGGCAAAAAAGACGAGGGCCTGCGTCCGCATCACGTTGAAAGCTACGGTAACCCGGTGGAGCAAACCTGGCAGAAGGTATACCAGGCCTATCAGGAAGCCTGCGATCGCGCCGGGTTGGTGGATTTTGCTGAGCTGTTGCTGCGCGCCCACGAACTGTGGCTGAACAAACCACATATCCTGAACCACTATCGCGAGCGTTTCACCAATATCCTGGTGGACGAATTCCAGGACACCAACAGCATTCAGTATGCGTGGATCCGCCTGCTGGCCGGGGACACCGGCAAAGTGATGATCGTCGGCGATGATGACCAGTCGATCTACGGCTGGCGCGGGGCGCAGGTTGAAAATATCCAGCGCTTCCTGAATGACTTCCCGGGGGCACAAACGATTCGTCTGGAGCAAAACTACCGCTCGACGAACAACATTCTGAACGCGGCCAACGCCCTGATTGCCAATAACTCTGGCCGCCTTGGTAAAGAGCTCTGGACCGACGGCAGCGACGGCGAACCTATCTCAATCTATTGCGCTTTCAACGAACTGGACGAAGCCCGTTTCGTGGTTAACCGCATTAAAACCTGGCAGGAAAACGGCGGTGCGCTGGAGCAATGTGCCATTCTGTACCGCAGCAACGCCCAGTCGCGCGTGCTGGAAGAGGCGCTGCTGCAGGGCAGTATGCCGTACCGTATTTACGGCGGGATGCGCTTCTTCGAACGGCAGGAAATCAAAGACGCGCTCTCCTATCTACGTCTGATGGCCAACCGCAACGACGATGCGGCCTTTGAACGCGTGGTGAATACGCCAACCCGAGGGATCGGCGACCGCACGCTCGACGTCGTGCGCCAGACCGCGCGCGACCAGCAGCTAACGCTGTGGCAATCTTGCCGCATGCTGCTGCAGGAAAAAGCGCTGGCTGGTCGTGCGGCCTCCGCGCTGCAGCGCTTTATGGAGCTGATTGACGCGCTCGCCCATGAAACTGCGGATATGCCGTTGCACGTCCAGACCGACCGGGTAATTAAAGATTCAGGCCTGTTCATCATGTATGAGCAGGAGAAAGGCGAGAAAGGCCAGACCCGAATTGAGAACTTAGAAGAGCTGGTGACGGCCACGCGCCAGTTCAGCTACAACGACGAAGACGAAGATCTGATGCCGCTGCAGGCGTTTCTCTCCCATGCCGCGCTGGAAGCGGGGGAAGGCCAGGCAGATACCTGGCAGGATGCCGTGCAACTCATGACGCTGCACTCGGCCAAAGGACTGGAGTTCCCACAGGTGTTTATCGTGGGGATGGAGGAAGGCATGTTCCCGAGCCAGATGTCCCTCGACGAGGGTGGGCGCCTGGAAGAAGAGCGCCGTCTGGCCTACGTGGGCGTAACCCGCGCAATGCAAAAGCTGACGCTGACCTATGCGGAAACGCGTCGCCTGTATGGGAAAGAAGCCTACCATCGTCCGTCTCGCTTTATCGGCGAGCTGCCCGAAAACTGCGTGGAAGAAGTTCGCCTGCGCGCAAGTATCAGCCGTCCGGTCAGCCATCAGCGGATGGGGACTCCTCTCGCCCAGAACGATTCTGGCTTTAGCCTGGGACAGCGCGTGCGTCATCCTAAGTTTGGCGAAGGGACCATTGTGAACCTGGAAGGCAGCGGGGAGCACAGCCGCCTGCAGGTGGCATTCCAGGGGCAGGGAATCAAGTGGTTAGTTGCCGCTTATGCGCGCCTGGAAACCGTGTAACCTACAGAAACTAATTACAATTTTTAGTGCGTGGGCTACCCTTAATATGTCACTGGCATGAACTTGTTCAGCCGTGTCCCGTTGCGTGTTGACGCCATATTAGTGGTGGCGTAACATGCGCGCACGAATACGCTAAGAGGACACTCGCCTTGGACACACCCAGTAGATGCTGGCTCAATAACCTGTCATCCAGGTACAACTTCTAAGGCTATCCTCTGATGCTGATAGCCTTCGTGGTTGTCAGCGACCTCGTGTATTTTCATTCCGTCGCCCCTTGAGTCAGACTGTTTAATGGTCTGAAACCTCTATTGTTTCTGTCTGTGTGTCAACCGAATTGTCCCTGATCTTTTTTTGCATTGGGAGTCCCGGTCATGCTGAGCGCATTTCAACTGGAAAATAATCGCCTTGCCCGCATTGAGCTGGACGAGACGGATACCCTTGCCAATTCGGTATGGGTCGATCTCGTCGAGCCGGAAGAGAGCGAGCGAGAGCGAGTGCAAACGGAACTTGGTCAAAGCCTGGCAACCCGACCAGAGCTGGAAGACATCGAAGCGTCCGCGCGTTTTTTTGAGGACGAAGACGGCCTTCACATCCACTCCTTTTTCTTCTTTGAAGATGCCGATGACCACGCCGGTAACAGCACGGTCGCTTTTACCATTCGTGAAGGCCGCTTGTACACGCTGCGTGAACGTGAGCTACCTGCGTTTCGCCTGTACCGCATGCGCGCCCGCAATCAGTCCATGGTGGACGGCAATGCGTGGGAGCTGCTGTTGGATCTGTTTGAAACCAAAATCGAACAGCTGGCGGATGAAATCGAAAACATTTATAGCGACCTGGAGCAGCTTAGCCGTGTGATCATGGAAGGGCATCAGGGCGATGAATACGACGCCGCGCTTTCGACGCTGGCGGAGCTGGAAGATATCGGCTGGAAGGTTCGTTTGTGCCTGATGGATACCCAGCGCGCGCTGAATTTCCTGGTGCGTAAGGCACGTTTGCCGGGCAGCCAGCTGGAGCAGGCTCGCGAAATCCTGCGAGATATCGAATCCCTGCTGCCGCATAACGAATCCCTGTTCCAGAAGGTTAACTTCCTGATGCAGGCGGCGATGGGCTTCATCAACATCGAGCAGAACCGCATCATCAAAATCTTCTCTGTGGTTTCGGTTGTTTTCCTGCCGCCAACGCTGGTGGCGTCCAGCTACGGGATGAACTTCGAGTTTATGCCTGAGCTGAAGTGGAGCTTTGGTTACCCCGGCGCGATCATCTTTATGATGCTCGCGGGCTTAGCGCCCTATCTCTATTTTAAGCGTAAGAACTGGCTTTAAACCGGTTGCGGCTTTCGTCCTGAAGGCCGCATCTGTCGATAGCATTTATTATCTTGTCTCTGCGATTATCTTGAGGGGCAGTTGCTTCTCAGCTCTAGTACTGTGCGAATTGACCATTTATTTTCATGACTTATTTCGGGATTGTCACGAATGTGATCCATCAGGTAATTTCTACAGGAGTATTCCTTTTGATCATTAGTAGAGTTGACATAACTCTCCTGATAATCAAATGTGGCCGTGTCGTCCATCCCTCGGGCGAGTAACCAAATGATTAAATTTTCTGAGCCATATCTGAATATATAGCTTAATAGATCTATTTTACTGTTCCTCCAAACGTGATGATCTGAGCTCAACAGCTCGATATTTAGAAAGTTTTTATTTTCCTCAATCTTTTTCATGATTTTTTCATCTGCATGGCTTAAGACACTTGTTGCCAAAAGCAGATTTTCATTTTTAGTAGAATGATATGGGAGGGCGTAATTAATAAAGGTTATATTGCCGTAATCTATTGCGTTTATGATATCTTGCTCATCTATTTTTATGTAGTTAGTTAATTCTGGATGTTTTTTGATAAGGAAGTTAAAGCGCTCTACGAACCATGTATTTTTAGCTGAATAGCGGTTGTTTATTTCGGAAGTGATTTCTTCTACAAGATTATTTTTATCACTTTCATTGAGTTTATGATAATAATCAGCGTAGAGTAGGTTTAATAGTGCTGTGTTTGTATTTTCACGAAGTAATGCGTTTTTGTAAAAGATTATAAACTGAAATGGGACATGTTTCGTCTCGGTGCTTCCAGCCATACAGTCCAGCATAAAGGTAAACGATTTTGCAGGATAAGTTTCAACCTCAGCCATTTCGTATAGATAATCAAAAGTGATACTATTATTTGAGCATTCATCATTAAATACTTGCTGAAGTTTTTTTATATTCCCTTGTTCCAACGCAGAAAAAATCATTGCGCGGTGATCTTGCTTTAATTTTTCTGAAAAGCAATAAAAATTATATACACAAAGTGATAAGCTGAACAGTATTATGTACGTATAAATGTCAACTTTTTTGGGTAGGTTAATTAACAATGACAAAGAGGCTGGAAGGAAAGTTATCAGACTCATGGTGATAAAAAAAATCGTATGGGAGCTATAGGGCAAACTATTTGGTGAGAAAAAATAATAGAGTATGTTAACTATTATTAAAACATTGGCAGATAATATTATTTTGATGAATGTAATTTGTTCTTTTTTCTTAAATGCGCCGTAAATAGTGATTGGTGTATAAATAAAAGGAGTTGTATAGATAATTGCTATAACTGCAAGGAATATATAAAAATCACTCGATGATGAAAACATCCATTGTCCTTAAATATTATTAATCCATTGATTTTTTACATTAACATGAATGCTTCTACGTCACTACTCCGTATATTGATTTGTGCCTGCTGCTTCACAGGCACATTACTAAAAAATTGAACCTATAACGGTTAGCGTATTTTATACCTTACGCAGACGCCGCTGGGTATAAATCGCATCGGCAATAAACAGCGCCAGCGCCGCCCAGATAAAGCCAAAAGTAATCAGCTTATCTTCAGTTACCACTTCGCCGTAGAACGTCACTGCCAGCAGGAACATCAGCGTCGGCCCCAGATACTGGAAGAAGCCCAGCGTGGAAAGGCGTAAGCGGGTCGCGGCGGCAGTAAAGCAAAGCAGCGGCACCGTGGTGATCACCCCGGCGGCAATAAGCATCAGATTCAGCGTCCACGGGTTCATCCCCATATGGCTGGTGGCACTGTCGGCGATGCCAAACAGGTAAATGCCCGCGATCGGCAGCAGCCACAGCGTTTCAAACAGCATCCCGGTTTGTGCATCTACGGCAATCTTTTTGCGGATCAGGCCATAGAAAGCGAAGCTGAAGGCCAGACCCAGGCCGATGATCGGCAGCGAACCGAAAGTCCAGAGCTGAACCAGCACGCCACAGAAGGCCAGCAAGACAGCGACCCACTGCATCCGCCGGAAGCGTTCACCCAAAAAGAGCATCCCCAGCAGCACGTTCACCAGTGGATTAATAAAGTAACCCAGGCTGGCTTCCAGCATGTGCTGATTATTCACTGCCCAGATATAAAGCAGCCAGTTACCGCCAATCAACACGGCGCTTAACGCCAGCGCGAGGATCTTTTTACGGTTCTGGCAGGAGCGTTTCACCTGCGGCCACTGGCGGCAGACAGTGATCAGCGCCAGCATAAAGAAGAATGACCAGATAACGCGGTGGGTCAAAATTTCTGTCGCCGGTACGTAGTGAATCAGTTTGAAATATACCGGCGCGATGCCCCAGATAAAGTAGGCCGTCAGGGCAAGCAAGATCCCCTGACGTGTCTGTTTCGGATCCATGAAGAAAACTCAGCAAAAAAATAGTGAGCAAATAATAACAGGGTTTACATCCTTACCCTACCATGTAGGTAGCCGTTGCGCTGGCAATGTGCAGTTGGTCCTGGTTATGCAGCTCTACTCGCGCTACCGCAACTTTGTTACCGGCGCGCAACAGGCTGCTGCTGGCCGTGAAGCGCTCTCCGCGGCCCGGACGCAGATAATCCACGCGCAAATCGATGGTGCCCATTTTGGACAGACGTTGACGAAGCTCGTCTTCGGTGATGGTGTCGTGGCGAGTCAGCGTACTGCCTACGCAGACCAGGCCAGCCGCCACGTCCAGCGCGGAGGCAATAACGCCGCCGTGCAAGATGCTTTGTGCCCAGTTGCCCACCATCATCGGCTGATTATTAAAGCTCAACTGGGCGAACGCTTTTTCGTAGCGCTCCAGCTCCAGGCCAAGCGCGCGGTTAAACGGCATGTGATACACGAAGATTTCGCCCACCAGCTTGAGGGCGGCTTCTGTGGTCAATACGGGGGAAGACATCGTTCATTCCTCGAACAAATAACGAATAAGTTAACAAAGTGTGTAGTTTATGCTTCTCAATTGTTGCTTTCCACTTTCAGAACCGTAGAGACGTGCTTTGGCCCATCCTGCGGTAAAATGTTTGGCAATAAATATTTAGACACTTTTTGTTATGGAGAACGGGACTAATGCTGAAACCTTTGGGGTGGGGAGTAGCCGCGATGCTGCCCTTGACCGCCTTCGCACAAGAAACCACCATCGATAAGATTCACGACAAGCCCGCGGTGCGAGGTAGCATCATTGCCAATCTGCTGCAGGAACACGACAACCCTTTCACGTTGTACCCGTACGACACGAATTACCTGCTGTACACCTGGACCAGCGATATGAACAAAGAGGCAATTAGCTCTTATGACTGGGCCAGCAATGCGCGCAAAGACGAGGTGAAGTTCCAGCTCAGCCTGGCCTTCCCGCTTTGGCGCGGAATTCTGGGGGATAATTCAGTGCTGGCCGCCTCCTATACCCAGAAATCCTGGTGGCAGCTTTCCAACCGCAATGAATCCTCCCCGTTTCGTGAAACCAACTATGAGCCTCAGCTATTCCTCGGTTTCGCAACGGAGGCAACGTTTGCAGGCTGGACATTGCGGGACGTCGAGTTTGGCTATAACCACGATTCAAACGGTCGTTCTGACCCAACCTCGCGCGGCTGGAACCGCCTGTACACCCGCCTGATGGCACAACACGGCGACTGGCAGGTGGAAGTCAAACCCTGGTACGTAGTGGGGAGCGTAGAGGACAACCCGGACATCACCAAATACATGGGTTACTACCAGCTTAAGGTGGGCTATGCGCTGGGCGATGCGATTTTCAGCGTGAAGGGGCAATACAACTGGAATAGTGGCTACGGCGGGGCAGAATTTGGCGTGAGTTACCCGATCTCGAAAAACGTTCGCTTCTATACCCAGGTCTATAGCGGCTACGGTGAATCGCTCATCGATTACAACTTTAACCAGACACGGGTTGGCGTAGGCGTTATGCTAAACGATCTTTTCTAAAGCATTGCAGTTTCTCTTCCAGGCGCTGAAAATGGCGCCTGAATTTTAGGTAGTGGGGATAGCGTGGCACAGGCGGAAGTAATCAATCAGGCGTCGCTGGCGAGACAGGTTCTGCAGGATACCTTTGGGTACCAACAGTTCCGTCCGGGTCAGGAAACCATCATCGACACGGTGCTGGAGGGGCGTGACTGCCTGGTAGTGATGCCAACCGGCGGTGGTAAATCCCTGTGCTATCAGATTCCTGCCCTGGTATTTGGCGGTCTGACCGTGGTGGTTTCCCCGCTGATTTCCCTGATGAAAGACCAGGTCGATCAGCTGCTGGCGAACGGCGTGGCGGCGGCCTGTCTTAACTCGACCCAAACCCGTGAACAGCAGCTGGAGGTGATGACCGGCTGCCGTACCGGGCAAATTCGTCTGCTGTATATCGCCCCTGAACGCCTGATGATGGACAATTTTATTGACCATCTCAGCAACTGGCAGCTTTCGATGGTGGCGGTGGACGAAGCCCACTGTATTTCGCAGTGGGGACACGACTTCCGCCCGGAATATGCCGCCCTTGGTCAGCTTCGCGAAAGATTGCCTGCCGTCCCCTTTGTTGCATTAACGGCCACGGCGGACGACACCACCAGGCTCGATATCGTGCGCCTGTTGGGACTCCACGATCCGTTTATCCAAATCAGCAGCTTCGACCGGCCGAACATTCGCTACATGCTGATGGAGAAGTTTAAGCCGCTCGATCAGCTCACCCGCTATATTCAGGAACAGCGCGGTAAGTCCGGGATTATTTACTGCAACAGCCGGGCGAAAGTGGAAGACATTGCCGCCCGACTGCAAAGCAAAGGCATCAGCGCCGGCGCTTATCACGCGGGCCTGGAGCATCAGGTGCGCGGTGACGTGCAGGAGAAATTCCAGCGTGACGATCTGCAAATCGTGGTCGCGACCGTCGCTTTTGGCATGGGCATCAACAAGCCGAACGTGCGTTTTGTCGCCCACTTCGATATCCCCCGCAACATTGAATCTTACTATCAGGAAACGGGCCGCGCCGGGCGCGATGGCCTGCCTGCGGAAGCGATGCTGTTTTACGATCCGGCGGATATGGCCTGGCTGCGTAAATGCCTTGAAGAAAAAGCACCGGGACAGCTGCAGGATATCGAGCGCCATAAGCTCAACGCCATGGGTGCGTTTGCCGAAGCGCAAACCTGCCGCCGTCTCGTGCTGCTGAACTACTTCGGCGAAGGCCGCCAGCAGTCCTGCGGCAACTGTGATATCTGCCTCGACCCGCCTCGTCGCTATGACGGTCTGATGGACGCGCAAAAAGCGCTGTCCTGCATTTACCGCGTCGGCCAGCGCTTTGGGATGGGCTACGTGGTTGAGGTTCTACGGGGGGCCAACAACCAGCGAATTCGCGATCTCGGCCACGACAAACTGAAAATTTACGGCGAGGGCCGCGAGCACACGACGGAGCACTGGGTCAGCGTGATCCGCCAGCTCATTCACCTCGGCGTGGTGACGCAAAATATCGCCGCGCACTCAGCGCTGCAGCTCACGGAAGCGGCACGTCCTTACCTGCGTGGTGAAGAGCCGCTGATGCTGGCGGTGCCCCGTGTTGTCGCCATCAAGCCGCGCGCCAGTCAGAAAGTCTTTGGCGGTAATTACGATCGCAAGCTGTTCGCCAAACTCAGAAAACTGCGCAAATCCATCGCGGATGAAGAAAACATCCCGCCTTATGTGGTATTCAACGATGCGACGCTGATTGAAATGGCGGAACAGATGCCGCTGTCGCCCGGCGAGATGCTGGGCATTAACGGGGTGGGGACGCGCAAACTTGAGCGCTTTGGCCGCCCGTTTATGACGCTTATCCGCGACCACGTTGACGGCGTGGATGAAGAGTAGCCTGCCGCGAAGAAAAGTGGCAGGATAATGACTCTTCGAATTATCTGCACGCGAGCTATTCCCTATGTTAATGCTATTTCTGACCGTGGCGCTGGTGCACATCGTTGCCCTGATGAGCCCGGGGCCTGACTTTTTCTTTGTTTCCCAGACTGCCGTAAGCCGCTCTCGCAAAGAGGCGATGATGGGTGTGCTGGGGATCACCGCTGGCGTCATGGTTTGGGCAGGCGTGGCGCTGCTAGGCCTGCATCTTATCCTCGAAAAAATGGCCTGGCTGCATAACATCATCATGGTCGGCGGCGGGCTGTATCTTTGCTGGATGGGCTATCAGATGCTGCGCGGCGCATTCAAGAAAGAAGTTAAAAGCGAAGAGGCGCCAAAAGTCGAGCTGGCGAGCGGTGGGAAGAGCTTTGTGAAAGGGCTGCTGACGAACCTGGCTAACCCGAAAGCGATTATCTACTTCGGCAGCGTGTTCTCGCTTTTTGTTGGCGACAACGTGGGCAGCGCCGAGCGCTGGGGCCTGTTTGTGCTGATCGCGATTGAAACCTTCGCCTGGTTCACTATCGTGGCGAGCCTGTTCGCCTTACCAAAAATGCGTCGCGGCTATCAGCGCCTCGCCAAATGGATAGACGGTATGGCTGGCGCTCTGTTCACCGGGTTTGGTATTCACCTGATCATCTCCCGATAATCAGGCCTGGCGCGCTCCCGCAAGCAGTGCGCCAACCAGCATAAACAGCGAGCCAAAGACCCGGTTCAGGGCTTTCATCTGGCGCGGCCCTTTAATCCAGGCGGCAATCCGTTTGGCCAGGGTCGCATAGCCAATCATCACAATAATATCGACGACGACTGTGGTAACACCGAGCACAACGTACTGCATCGCCTGGGGCTGATGCGGGACGATAAACTGCGGGAACAGAGCGGCCAGAAACACGATGCTCTTCGGGTTGGTCAGGTTAACAAACACCGCTCGCTTGAACAGTTTGCTGCGCGGTTGCGTGGTGGCCAGCGTGTTTAAGTCCAGTGCACCAGCGGCTCTCCATTGCTGGATGCCCAGCCAGATAAGATAGGCAACGCCCGCCCACTTCAGCACTTCAAAGGCCAGCAGCGAGCGTGAAAACAGGGCCCCAAGCCCAACGCCGACCAGCACAATATGCAGCGCCAGCCCGGTTTGCAGTCCGGTAATTGACGCTGCCGCACCGCGATAGCCGTGGCTGATAGCGGTAGTCATGGTATTGATGGCACCGGAGCCGGGGGAAAGGCTAAGAATTATTGTGGTTAGCAGATAGGTAAACCACCACTCGAAGGTCATGCGAAACTCCCTGAACGCGCGCTTTTATGCCACAATACGCTATTGTTGATAAGCGTGCCACGGGCCAAAAAAAAACCACAGATACCTGATGCCGACCCCTATGTCTCAGCATAAAAATGGATGGTTAGAACGCGAAGGCGCATTTGCTGCTTTTGCCACGGGCCCACTGACGGACTTCTGGCGCAAGCGGGAAGAGCGCGAATTTACCGGCGTGGACGACGTGCCGGTTCGCTACGTTCGCTTCTGTTCACCGCAGCACGATCGCGTGATTGTGGTCTGCCCTGGTAGAATAGAAAGCTACGTGAAATATGCTGAGCTGGCGTATGACCTGTTCCACAGCGGGTTTGATGTATTGATCATCGACCACCGCGGGCAGGGGCGTTCAGGACGCATGCTGTCGGACACCCACCGTGGCCACGTCGTCAACTTTAGTGACTATGTCGAAGATTTTGACCATTTTTACCAGCAGGAAGTGGCGTCAGGGCACTGGCGTAAACGCTACCTGTTGGCCCATTCGATGGGCGGCGCCATTGCCGCGTTATGGTTACAGCAAGCCCCGGGCGCTTTTGATGCGGTCGCGCTCTGCGCCCCGATGTTTGGTATTATCCTGCGCTGGCCGGAATGGATGGTGCGTCATATTCTTGACTGGGCCGAAGGGCATCCACGTATTCGGGAAGGATACGCCATTGGGACTGGCCGCTGGCGCGCGCTGCCGTTTAGCGTTAACGTCCTGACCCACAGCGAAGAGCGGTACCGCCGCAGCCTGCGTTTTTATGCTGATGAGCCAGCATTACGGGTGGGCGGGCCAACGTTCCATTGGGTACGAGAAGGGATCCTCGCCGGAGAAAAGGTGTTAGCAGGAGCAACTGCCATCACCACGCCGATCTTTTTACTCCAGGCGGAAGAGGAGCGAGTGGTCGATAACCGCGCGCACCAGCAATTCTGCGAAATTATGGCCGCGGCGGGCCACCCTTGTGAGGGGGAAACACCTTACGTCATTGAAGGCGCGTATCACGAGATCCTGTTTGAGAAGGACGCTATGCGAGCCAGAGCATTGTCTGCCGTGCTTGAGTTTTTCGACCGGCATAACTAATTGAAAATATCTCTCCAGAGGCTGAATATCCCTATGTACCACGTCGTTGCTTCAGATTTAGATGGCACCTTGCTGTCTCCCGATCATTTCCTCTCCGCTTACGCGAAAGAAACGTTAAAACTGCTCACCGCTGAAGGCGTTAACTTTGTTTTTGCCACCGGCCGTCACCATATCGATGTGGCGCAAATTCGCGACAATCTTGAGATCAAGGCGTATATGATCACCTCGAACGGCGCTCGCGTGCACGATACCGACGGCAACTTGTTCTTCTCTCACGATCTCGACCACGACATCGCTCAGGACTTGTTTGGCGTGGTGCATAACAACCCGGACATCGTGACCAACGTCTACAAAGGCGACGAGTGGTTTATGAACCGCCACCGCCCGGAAGAGATGAAGTATTTCCAGGAAGCCAAATTCAGCTACACCCTGTTTGAACCGGGCCTGCTGGAAGCCGACGGCGTCAGCAAAGTATTCTTTACCTGCGACGATCACGACACGCTGCTGCCGCTGGAACAGGCGATCAACGCCCGCTGGGGTGACCGCGTGAACGTCAGCTTCTCGACGCTGACCTGCCTGGAAGTGATGGCGGGCGGTGTTTCCAAAGGGCACGCGCTGGAAGCGGTCTCGAAAGCGATGGGTTACGGCCTGAAGGATTGCATTGCCTTTGGCGACGGCATGAACGACGCCGAGATGCTGAGCATGGCCGGTAAGGGCTGCATCATGGGCAACGCTCACCAGCGCCTGAAAGATCTGTTGCCGGAGCTGGAAGTGATTGGCACCAACGGCGACAACGCCGTGCCGCATTATCTGCGTAAGCTGTTCCTCAAGACTGAGTGATCGGCAAATGACGAGTGGTTAATAAGTGCCCACTCGTCAACTAAATAGTTAAGCCGATGTAGCCTCCTCTCAGTACAATGGCGCAATCTTGTTCGTTGTGGATTGCTCATTGTGCCATTACTCATCATTACCACGATTCTGTGGGCCTTCTCGTTTAGCCTGATTGGGGAGTACCTCGCCGGGCATGTGGACAGCTATTTCTCGGTGCTGATGCGCGTTGGCCTGGCGGCGCTGGTGTTTCTGCCGTTCCTGCGTTTTAAAGGCTACCCGCTCAAAACCCTGCTGCTGTACATGCTGGTGGGCGCGCTACAGCTGGGCGTGATGTACCTCTTCAGCTTCCGCGCTTACCTCTATCTCACGGTATCCGAATTCCTGCTTTTCACGGTAATGACGCCGCTGTACGTCACGCTGATTTACGACCTGCTGAGCGGCAATAAACTGCGCTGGGGCTATGCGCTGAGTGCGGGGCTGGCGGTGATTGGCGCGGCGATTATTCGTTACGATAAAGTCAGCGATCACTTCTGGATCGGCCTGCTGCTGGTGCAGGGGGCGAACATCTGCTTCGCTATCGGCATGGTGGGCTACAAGCGCCTGATGGAAACGCACCCGATGCCGCAGCACTGCGCGTTTTCGTGGTTCTATCTGGGGGCGTTTATTGTCGCCGTTGTTGCCTGGTTTGCGCTTGGCAATCCGCAGAAACTCCCCACCACGACGCTACAGTGGGGGATTTTGGTCTGGCTTGGCGTTGTCGCTTCCGGGTTGGGTTATTTTATGTGGAACTACGGCGCAACTCAGGTGGACGCCGGCACGCTCGGCATCATGAACAACGTGCACGTCCCGGCCGGGCTGCTGGTGAATCTTGCCATCTGGCAGGAGCAGCCCCACTGGCCGAGCTTTATTATTGGGGGAACGGTAATAATGGCCTCGCTGTGGGTACATCGCCGATGGGTCGCTCCGCGTTCTTCACAAACGGTAAATGGTCGCAGGCGTGCTGGCGCGTCGAGCGAATAAACGCCTCGGTCACCGGCTGGCGCTGTTCGCCGTCACGTACCGCGGCGTAGAGGCGGCTCCATAAACCTTCACCCAGGGTTCTGGTCACAATCAGGCCCTGGTGCTCAAAGCTTTCCACCACCCAATGCGGCAGGGCGGCAATCCCCATCCGCGCCGATACCATCTGAATCAGCAGCAGCGTGTTATCGACGTTTTTCAGCGACGGGCTAACCCCTGCTGGCTGCAGGAAATGACGCCAGATATCCATACGCTCACGCTGTACCGGGTAAATAAGCAGCGTTTCAAGCGTTAAATCTTCAGGCTCAATGCTCTCTTTCTTCGCCAATGGGTGGTCGGTCGCCATCACCAGGCGCACTTCAAAATCAAACATCGGCGAATAATGTAGCCCGCTGCGCGGCAAAATATCCGATGTCAGAACGATATCCAGCTCGCCCTGCTGCAGCGCAGGCTGCGGATCAAACGTAACGCCGGATTTAAAGTCCATCTCCACCTGCGGCCAGTGCTGGCGGAAATTTTCCAGCGCAGGCGTCAGCCACTGAATGCAGCTGTGGCACTCAATCGCAATGCGCAGCCGGGTTTGATGCGGCTCATTGCAGGCCTGCAGGGCGCGGCCAATCTGCGGCAACACTTGTTCCGCCAGCTGCAGCAGGATCTCCCCCTGCGGCGTAAAGCGAAGTGGCTGACTTTTACGGATAAACAGGCGGAAGCCGAGCCGCTGCTCCAGATCGCTGAACTGGTGAGAGAGGGCCGACTGAGTCTGATGCAGGGCGGCAGCAGCGGCGGCCAGCGAACCGCTGTGTCGTAACGCTTGCAGCGTCCGCAGGTGTTTAATCTCGATCATGAAAGTCCTTCACTTCGGCATGAACAAATTGCGCTTGAGGATTATACAGTACCTGCTGATTATAGAAGTGTAAACATCTGGATGGCTAAATACATCGCACCGAATAGAGGAAAGACCATGACAATCCATAATCACACCCTGGGGTTCCCTCGCGTCGGCCTTAAGCGCGAGTTGAAAAAAGCACAAGAAAGCTACTGGGCAGGGAATACCTCCCGCGAAGAATTACTGGCGGTTGGCCGCGAACTGCGTGCCCGCCACTGGGACCAACAAAAACAAGCCGGCGTCGAATTACTGCCGGTGGGCGATTTCGCCTGGTACGACCATGTTCTGACCACCAGCCTGCTGCTCGGTAACGTACCGGCTCGTCATCAGAACAAAGACGGCAGCGTCGATATCGATACGCTGTTTCGCATCGGCCGTGGCCGGGCACCAACCGGCGAGCCTGCTGCTGCCGCAGAAATGACCAAATGGTTCAATACCAACTACCACTACATGGTGCCGGAATTTACTAAGGGGCAGCAGTTCAAACTGACCTGGACTCAGCTGCTGGAAGAAGTCGACGAGGCGCTTGCGCTGGGCCATAAGGTGAAACCTGTCCTGCTTGGGCCAGTGACTTACCTGTGGCTGGGCAAAGTGAAAGGCGAACAGTTTGATCGCCTGAGCCTGTTGAAAGATATTTTGCCGGTCTACCAGCAGGTGCTGGCCGAATTGGCGAAGCGTGGCGTTGAGTGGGTACAAATCGATGAGCCTGCGCTGGTGCTGGAGCTGCCAAAAGCATGGCTGGATGCCTTCAAACCCGCTTACGACGCGCTGACCGGCCAGGTGAAGCTGCTGCTTACCACCTACTTCGAAGGCGTGGGGCCAAACCTGAACACCATCACCGCGCTGCCGGTGCAGGGTCTGCACGTTGATTTTGTACATGGCAAAGATGACGTGAATGACATCCATAAGAAACTGCCTGCAAACTGGTTGTTGTCGGCGGGTGTTATCAACGGCCGTAACGTCTGGCGTGCCGATCTGACGGAGAAATATGCTCAGTTAAAAGACCTGGTGGGTAAACGTGAGCTGTGGGTGGCATCTTCCTGCTCCCTGCTGCACAGCCCAATTGACCTGAGCGTAGAAACTCGCCTGGATGCCGAAGTTAAAAGCTGGTTTGCTTTTGCCCTGCAGAAGTGTGCTGAGCTGTCCTTACTGACTGAAGCATTAAACAGTGGGAATACCGCCAAAATTGCTGAATGGAGCGCCCCGATTCAGGCTCGTCGTCAGTCCAAACGTGTGCACAATGCCGCTGTCAGCGAGCGTCTGGCTAAAATTACCGCCCAGGACAGCCAGCGCCAGAATGCTTACACTGCCCGTGCAGCAGCCCAGCGTGAACGCTTCAACCTGCCGGCCTGGCCAACAACGACCATTGGCTCCTTCCCGCAAACAACTGAAATTCGCGGCCTGCGCCTGGACTTCAAAAAAGGCAAGCTGGACGCGAGCAACTATCGCACCGGTATCGCCGAACACATTAAACAGGCGATTGTTGAGCAGGAACGTCTGGGCCTTGACGTGTTGGTGCATGGCGAAGCTGAGCGTAACGACATGGTTGAGTATTTCGGCGAACATCTGGATGGCTTCGTCTTTACTCAGAACGGCTGGGTGCAGAGCTACGGTTCCCGCTGCGTGAAACCCCCGATTGTTATCGGCGATATCAGCCGTCCGGAGCCGATCACCGTTGAGTGGGCCAAATACGCGCAGTCCCTGACCGACAAACCGGTTAAAGGCATGCTGACCGGTCCGGTGACGATTCTTTGCTGGTCCTTCCCGCGTGAAGATGTTTCCCGGGAGACTATCGCGAAGCAGATTGCGCTGGCCCTGCGTGACGAAGTAGCGGATCTGGAAGCCGCAGGTATCGGTATCATCCAGATTGATGAACCCGCCCTGCGTGAAGGTTTGCCGCTGCGCCAGTCCGACTGGCAGGCTTATCTGGAGTGGGGCGTGGAGGCCTTCCGTCTGAACGCCGCCGTGGTGCGAGATGACACCCAAATCCATACCCACATGTGCTACTGCGAGTTCAACGACATCATGGACTCCATTGCGGCGCTGGATGCGGACGTGATCACCATCGAAACTTCCCGTTCCGATATGGATCTGCTGGAGGCGTTTAAAGAGTTCGAATACCCGAATGAAATCGGGCCGGGCGTGTACGACATCCACTCTCCAAACGTTCCGGATGTGCAATGGATTGAAGCCCTGCTCAAGAAAGCGGCGGAATCTGTTCCGGCAGAGCGCCTGTGGGTTAACCCGGACTGCGGCCTGAAAACCCGTGGCTGGCCAGAAACCCGTGCGGCGCTGGCAAACATGGTGCAAGCGGCCCAGAATCTGCGCGAGGCTTAATACTAAAACGGAGGTGAGAGCCTCCGTTTTTCACACAGTTAAAATCACGCCCTCATCTCCCTGTTCGCTAATGCATGCTAATGCCAGGAATAATGCCCTTACTCTTTTCTGAAAGTCGTATTTATCCAACATTCACCTTGTCACGCTGAATTTTTTCTTGAGAAGCTTACTGCGCAGTTTGTCTTTTTTTGTGAAATAAAAGGATACTTATGAAGCAGCTAAGCGGTGAAAGCTGGGTTAGTCGATTCCAGGGAAGTAGTGACACGCAAACCCTGAGTCCAATATTCCGGGCAAATGTTAATAATTTTCTAAAAAGCCTTGAAGATGCTGGCGTCAGGGTAACTATTTCGGCGACGTTACGTCCGCCGGAAAGGGCATATTTAATGCACTGGTCCTGGAAGCTGGCACGAGGCATGGTTGAACCCGCCAATATTCCTGAAAAATCGGGTGTGGAAATTGAATGGGTGCATAATGGTGCGAACGGAAAGGCTGACAGAAATAAAAGCATTAATGCGGCAAAAGCGATGGTCCGGGCTTATGGCATGTCCAATCTCAACGTTGCTCCGGCGTTAAGGAGCCGACATACGGAAGGCAATGCTATTGATATGACGCTGTCGTGGATGGGTAACCTGGAAATTAAAGATAATAAAGGTGAGACTGTTATTATCAAAACAATGCCCCGTGATGGCATGAATGCTCAATTACATGAAGTAGGGAAAAGCTTTGATGTGATAAAGTATCACGGCGGTGCTAACGATAAACCTCATTGGTCAACGGATGGTCGATAAAATGAATAAAAGCCTAATTTTCTGTGCGCTATTCTTTTTGGTTTCCTGCGCTCAGGCTGCGGATAAATATCCAAAAGACGTTACTGAGTTTCTAATAAATGCAGATGACTGCCAGCATTTATCTGGTGAATGGGATTCGAGCTTGCCAAAAGAGCAGCAAAAGGATATTGAAAAACAGGTTAATGTTATCTGTGGTAAAGCAAAATCGCAGCAGGGTGCTTTGAGAACTCGCTACCATAATGAAAAAAGTATTCTAGATGTGATTAACGAATACGATTTTTAGATGTCAGGGATATAACGGGCCGTGACGGACGGCCCGTTATGTTATGCAGTCCGGGGTAACTGACCGGCTTTACTTCCTTACTCCGTACCGTTTAAACCACGCCAGCATCCTTTCCCAGCCATCTTTGGCCGACGCTTCATGGTAGCTCGGGCGGTAGTCAGCGTTAAAAGCATGTCCGGCTTCCGGGTAAACAATGATTTCCGCTTTGGCATTGGCCGCTCTTAGTGCCTGGCGCATGGTCTCAACGCTTTCCTGAGAAATCCCGGTATCCTGACCACCATAAAGGCCTAGCACTGGCGCATTAAGATTGACGGCGATATCTACCGGGTGGTGATGAGAGTTCAACGTTTTCTCACCCGTCAGCTTGCCGTACCAGGCGACGGCCGCTTTCAGCTGTGGATTGTGCGCCGCATAAAGCCAGGCAATTCGCCCGCCCCAGCAAAAACCGGTGACCATCAGGCGATGCGCATCGCCGCCGTTGCGTGACGCCCAACTGGCCACATGATCAAGGTCGCCCAGCACCTGGTTATCCGGCACTTTTGAGACCAGGCCGCTTAACAACGTGGGGATATCGGCAAAATCTCCCGGTTCTCCCTGGCGAAAATAAAGCTCCGGGGCGATGGCCAGATAGCCTTCAAGCGCCAGTCGACGGCAGAGATCGCGGATATGTTCGTGAACGCCAAATATCTCCTGAATGACAATCACGACCGGCAGCGGGCCATCGGCATTTTTGGGCCTGGCGTGGTAAGCCGGCATATTGTCGCCCTGGCTTGGAATTGACGTTTCCCCAGAAAGAATAGTGTCGTCCGGCGTTAGCAAAGCGGTGGGGGCGATGGGGGATGCCGCCGGTGCGAAACCTTCGCCCGGTGTGTTATGTGTTGTTTGCTTTTGTTTCATGGTTTTCTCCGAACCAGCATTAGCGCAGTGTGATAACTATAGCCAGGATTAGTAGCAAATCTGGCGGGCAAAAAACGCCGTCAAAGTTCAAAAAATAGCCCGATTGACGCTTAATTGTGATGCTGATCGCATATGAATATACAAATAATGTAATTTGTTTCATTCAAAGTGAGCGTCATCACGAAATTATGCTCAGGGGTTCTGTAAAGTGTCGCTTTGCTTCTCCTGAAACCTACTCAACAGAGGAGTCTGTTATGTCCAAGTCTGATGTTTTCCATCTCGGCCTCACTAAAAATGACCTGCAAGGGGCTACGCTTGCCATCGTCCCTGGCGATCCTGAGCGTGTGGAAAAAATCGCCGCGCTGATGGACAAGCCGGTTAAGCTGGCTTCCCACCGTGAATTCACTTCCTGGCGTGCTGAACTCGACGGCAAGCCGGTTATCATCTGTTCTACCGGTATCGGCGGCCCATCTACCTCTATTGCCGTTGAAGAACTGGCACAGCTTGGCATTCGCACTTTCCTGCGCGTCGGGACTACCGGGGCGATTCAGCCGAACATCAACGTCGGCGATGTGCTCGTGACCACCGCATCTGTTCGCCTGGATGGTGCCAGCCTGCACTTCGCGCCAATGGAATACCCGGCTGTGGCAGACTTCGCATGTACTACCGCGCTGGTTGAAGCGGCAAAAGCCGTGGGCGCAACGACGCACATCGGCGTGACGGCATCCTCCGACACCTTCTACCCTGGTCAGGAGCGTTACGACACGCTCTCTGGCCGCGTAGTTAGCCGCTTCAAAGGCTCAATGAAAGAGTGGCAGCAAATGGGCGTGATGAACTATGAAATGGAATCCGCCACGCTGCTGACCATGTGCTCCAGCCAGGGTCTGCGTGCGGGTATGGTTGCCGGGGTCATCGTGAACCGTACTCAGCAAGAGATCCCTAACGCGGAAACCATGAAGAAAACGGAAAGTCACGCGGTGAAAATCGTGGTCGAGGCGGCGCGTCGCCTGCTGTAGTTTTGCTTTTCCGATCATAAGGCCGGCGCTCGCCGGCTTTTTTTATGCTTTGCGCGCTCCCTTCCGGAAAATCCCTTTTCATCTGGACATTTATACAGCAGAATTTTATTTTGCCGATGTTGGTATCGTTTTGGGGGAAGCATGGATATTTCACTGTTGTTTGGGCTGGGCATCGGGTTGGTGGGCTTGCTGACCGGCTGGCTTGTCGCCAGTCTGCGTGCGGCGCAGCGGTTGGCGGCTTTGCATGAAGAACAGCGTGAAATCTACGGTGAGCTTACAGCCGCGCGGCAGGAGCTTCAGCAAAACCAGCACTGGCGAGATGAGTGCGACCAGCTTAACCGTGAGGTCCGTGCTCAAATGGAAATTAACAGCGGGCAGGAAGCAGATATTCGTGAGCTGACCACGTTGCTCGAGCAAACCCGGCTCAATGCTGAAGACAAGCATCGCCAAATGCTTAACAGCGAGCAGCGCCTGAACGAGCAGTTTGAGAATCTGGCCCACCGTATTTTTGAGCAAAGCGGGCGTAAGGTTGAAGAGCAGAACCGCCAAAGCCTTAACGTGTTGCTTTCCCCACTTCGAGAACAGCTCGATGGCTTCCGACGCCAGGTCCAGGAGAGTTTTGGCCAGGAAGCACGCGAACGGCATACGTTGACGCACGAAATCCGTAACCTGCAGCAGCTCAATGCACAAATGGCGCAAGAGGCGCTCAATCTCACCAAAGCACTGAAGGGCGACAACAAAACCCAGGGTAACTGGGGGGAAGTGGTGTTAACTCGGGTATTGGAAGCTTCTGGCATGCGTGAAGGGCATGAATACCAGACTCAGGTGAACATCCAGCTTGAAAACAACAGTCGTATGCAGCCGGATGTTATCGTCCGCCTGCCTCAGGGCAAAGACGTTGTTATTGATGCAAAAATGACGCTGGTGGCCTATGAGCGTTACTTCAATGGTGAAGATGAACTCACGCGTGAAAGTGCGCTGAATGAGCACATCGCCGCTATCCGCAGCCATATTCGCCTGCTGGGGCGCAAAGATTACCAACAGCTACCGGGGCTACGTTCGCTGGACTATGTGTTGATGTTTATTCCCGTTGAGCCCGCTTTCCTGCTGGCTATCGACAGGCAGCCTGAACTGATTAGCGAAGCGCTGAAAAATAACATTATGCTGGTGAGCCCGACGACGCTGCTGGTGGCGCTGCGCACTATTGCCAATCTGTGGCGCTATGAACATCAAAGCCGTAATGCCCAGCAAATCGCCGACAGGGCGGGGCGCCTGTACGATAAAATGCGCCTGTTCGTGGATGATATGTCTGCGATTGGGCAAAGTCTCGATAAGGCGCAGGATAACTACCGGCAGGCGATGAAAAAACTTTCATCCGGGCGTGGGAATATCCTGGTTCAGGCAGATGCGTTTCGCGGACTTGGCGTAGAAGTCAAACGTGAGATGAATCCAGATCTGGTCGAGCGCGCTCGTCAGGAAGATGAGGATGATTCTGCTCGACTGGGCCATGCGGGCGAAGAACCTGAGGCTGAATTCGATACTTTGTCTTCATTGCGCACGGGTGAAGAGCGTTAAACTGAGGCTGAGTAGCACGGTTGAATCATAGGGCTTTCACGCCCATTCTGTTACACTTCCCGAACATTTTCTTTATTAAGCAGGCATTGAGATGGTTGATGAATCCCAGGAGTCCGGATCCCAGGAAACAACGCACTTTGGCTTCCGTACCGTAGCTAAAGAGCAAAAGGTCGATATGGTGGCGAACGTGTTCCACTCTGTTGCGGCGAAATACGACGTAATGAACGACCTGATGTCTTTTGGTATCCACAGGTTGTGGAAACGCTACACGATAGACTGCAGTGGCGTACGTCGTGGCCAGCGCGTGCTGGATCTTGCGGGCGGTACGGGCGATCTGACGGCGAAATTTTCTCGCCTGGTTGGTGAGACAGGTGAAGTCGTATTGGCCGATATTAACGATTCGATGCTGAAAATGGGGCGTGAAAAGCTGCGCAATATCGGCATTGTGGGGAACGTCAGATACGTGCAGGCTAACGCCGAAGCGCTGCCATTCCCGGACAACACCTTTGACTGCATCACCATCTCCTTTGGCCTGCGTAACGTCACGGATAAAGACGCTGCATTGCGCTCTATGTTCCGCGTTCTCAAACCCGGTGGCCGCCTGCTGGTGCTTGAGTTCTCCAAACCAGCTTTCGAGCCGCTGAACAAAGCCTACGACGCGTATTCCTTCCACATTCTGCCGCGCATCGGTGAAATGGTGGCTCAGGACGGCGAAAGCTATCGCTACCTGGCAGAATCCATTCGCATGCACCCGGATCAGGAAACGCTGAAAGGCATGATGGAAGAAGCCGGGTTTGAAAACACCACCTATTACAATATGACCGGTGGGATTGTCGCCCTGCACCGTGGCTATAAATTCTAACAGGGAGCCGCGATGCCATTTATGTCGCTGATGACTGCCGGAATTGAAGGTGTGCTGAACACCTTCCTCTGGCGCGATCGTAGCCTGAAATCCGCGCGTCAACGCCTGCAGGGCAAGACGTTGCGCGTTAGCCTGAAAGAATTTTCAGCGCCGCTGGTGCTGGTGTTCAGTGAACAACAGCTGGACGTACTGAGCCAGTGGGAAGGTGAGGCGGATTGTAGCGTCACAACCCATATCGGCGTGCTGCCGAAACTGCGCGATCGCCAGCAACTTACCGCTCTGATTCGCAGCGGTGAACTTGACGTGGCAGGTGACATTCAGGTTGTACAAAATCTGGCATCGCTGATGGATCTCGCGGAGTTTGATCCTGCGGAACTGCTGGCTCCGTATATAGGCGATATTGCCTCTGAAGGTATCAGTAAGTTTGCGCGTCATGGCGGAAAGCTGCTGAAAAAAGGATTGATCCGCAATCAGCAGTATCTGGGAGAAGCGCTCACCGAAGAGTGGCGCGTTGCGCCTGGCTCACTTGAAGTGGCCTGGTTTGCAGAGGAAACCGAAGCGCTGGCACGCTCGGCGGACGCACTCAGCAAACGGCTGGATAAGCTGGAGGGCAAATGACGCCAGGAGAAATTCGCCGCCTTTATTTCATTGTCCGTACCTTTCTGAGCTATGGCCTTGATGAACTGATTCCCAAAATGCGCATTACGCTGCCGTTACGTTTGTGGCGGCGTTGCCTGTTCTGGATGCCGAATCGTCACCGTGATAAGCCTTTGGGAGAACGTCTACGCCTTGCGCTGCAGGAGCTCGGTCCCGTTTGGATCAAGTTTGGTCAGATGCTTTCTACCCGTCGCGATCTGTTCCCACCGATCATTGCTGACCAACTGGCTATGTTGCAGGACAGAGTTGCGCCTTTTGACGGTGCGTTGGCGAAGAAACAGATTGAACTGGCGATGGGCGGCATTCCCGTTGAAAGTTGGTTCGACGATTTTGACATCAAGCCTCTGGCCTCTGCCTCCATTGCTCAGGTGCATACCGCACGCCTGAAAGAGAGCGGCAAAGAGGTCGTGATTAAGGTCATTCGGCCTGATATCCTGCCGGTGATCAAAGCCGATATGAAGCTTATCTATCGCCTCGCCCGTTGGGTGCCGCGTTTGCTGCCGGATGGCCGTCGTCTCCGCCCGCTGGAAGTGGTGCGTGAATACGAAAAAACGCTGATCGATGAGTTAAACCTGCTGCGTGAAGCGGCGAACGCCATCCAACTGCGGCGTAACTTCGAAAATAGCCCGATGCTGTATGTGCCGGAGGTTTATTCGGACTACTGCACCGAGAACATGATGGTGATGGAGCGGATTTACGGGGTTCCGGTCTCTGACACCGTTGCGCTCGAAGCTCAGGGCACCAACATGAAGCTGCTTGCCGAACGTGGCGTGCAGGTCTTCTTTACGCAGGTCTTCCGCGACAGCTTCTTCCATGCGGACATGCATCCGGGCAACATTTTCGTGAGCTACGACCACCCGGAAGATCCGCAATACATTGGTATCGACTGCGGTATCGTGGGCTCGCTGAACAAAGACGATAAGCGCTATCTGGCAGAAAACTTTATTGCCTTCTTCAACCGGGATTACCGCAAGGTAGCCGAGCTGCATGTGGACTCTGGCTGGGTGCCGGCAGATACGAATGTCGAAGAGTTCGAGTTTGCGATTCGCACCGTGTGTGAACCTATTTTTGAGAAGCCGCTGGCGGAGATCTCCTTTGGCCATGTGCTGCTGAACCTGTTCAATACCGCGCGTCGTTTCAACATGGAAGTTCAGCCGCAGTTAGTTTTACTGCAGAAGACCCTTTTATACGTCGAAGGCGTCGGTAGGCAGCTTTATCCGCAGCTGGATCTGTGGAAAACGGCGAAACCTTTCCTGGAAAGCTGGATCAAAGATCAGGTTGGTATTCCTGCTCTGGTACGTGCTTTCAAAGAAAAAGCGCCTTTTTGGGTGGAAAAAATGCCGGAATTGCCGGAACTGGTGTACAACAGTTTGCGCCAGGGCAAGCAATTACAGCTTAGCGTTGATAAAATTCAGCGCGACCTGCAACTTCATCACGTGCGGCAGGGACAGTCGCGTTACCTGTTCGGCATCGGTGCCACGCTTATATTGAGCGGGACGCTGCTGCTGATCAACAAACCTGAGTGGGACTTTATGCCTGCCTGGTTGATGGCGGGGGGAATCGTTGTCTGGCTGATTGGCTGGCGGCGCTCTGCCTGAACTTTAATCGGAATTAACGGGTGATTGCCGTATAATAGCGGTTCTCATTGCCTTAACATCTTTATTCAGGAGTAGGTATGGGCATCAGTTGGCCACAATTGCTAATCATTGTTGTTATCGTTGTTTTATTGTTTGGCACCAAGAAGCTGGGCTCTTTAGGTTCAGATCTTGGCGCGTCTATTAAGGGCTTTAAGAAAGCCATGAGCGACGACGACGGCAAAGAGAAAGAAAATGGTGAGAAGGATGCTGATTTCACAGCGAAATCCCTCTCTGAAAAACCGAGCGACGTGAAAAAAGACGAAGCGAAAAGCAACGATAAAGAGCAGGTATAAACCGTGTTCGACATTGGTTTTGGCGAACTGCTGCTGGTGTTTGTGATTGGCCTGATTGTTCTGGGTCCGCAGCGCTTGCCGGTGGCGGTAAAAACAGTTGTTGGCTGGGTGCGCGCGCTGCGTTCTCTGGCTACCACGGTGCAGAACGAACTCGCTCAGGAACTGAAGCTGCAGGAACTGCAGGACAGCCTGAAAAAGGTCGAGAAAGCCAGTATGGATAATTTGACGCCTGAACTGAAGGCGTCAATGGACGAACTGCGCCAGGCCGCTGAGTCGATGAAGCGTTCTTATACCCAGCACGATCCTGAAAAGAACAGCGACGAAGCGAATACCATCCATAACCCGTTGGTTAAGGATGAACAGCTAAGTCATGACGGTGCCACGCCAGCCAATGCGGCACATCAGGCGGCTGCGCCTGATGCCGTACCTTCAGAGACGGTGACACCGGCACCCGTGGCGGTCGAAAACGTCGTAGAACCTGCTGTCGAGCCTCAGGTGAAGCCTTTGCCCGAGGCTGCACCCGTTGTCACCCCAACGCAACTTCCAGGTGAAAAATCGTAACTATGGCTGTTGAAGATACCCAACCGCTCATTAGCCATCTGATCGAGCTGCGTAAGCGCCTGCTGAACAGCATGATCGCCGTGCTGGTGATTTTCCTGGCGCTGGTCTATTTCGCCAATGACATCTATCAGGTGGTTTCCGCCCCGCTGATCAAACATATGCCGTTGGGCTCAACGATGATTGCGACCGATGTCGCATCACCGTTCTTTACCCCGATAAAATTAACCATTTACGTTTCGGTGTTCCTGGCCGCACCGGTCATTCTGTACCAGATCTGGGCTTTTGTTGCCCCTGCATTGTACAAGCATGAGCGTAAGCTGGTGATGCCGCTGCTGTTCTCCAGCACGCTGCTTTTTTATATCGGCATTGCCTTTGCGTATTTTGTGGTCTTCCCGCTCGCCTTTGGTTTCCTGACAAAAACTGCGCCAATAGGGGTGGTTGTCTCGACGGACATCACGAAATATCTCGACTTTGTGATGTCGTTGTTCATGGCCTTTGGCGTAGCGTTTGAGGTGCCCGTCGCCATTATCCTGCTGTGCTGGATGGGGGTGACAACACCGGAATCATTGAAACAGAAGCGCCCTTATATTCTGGTGGGGGCTTTTGTTGTCGGCATGCTGTTAACGCCGCCGGATGTTTTCTCGCAAACCCTTCTGGCGGTGCCAATGTACTGCCTGTTTGAGGTTGGTGTCTTCTTCTCCCGCTTCTACGTCGGAAAAGGGCGTAATGGCGATGAAGATGATGAGCCTGAATCTGAAGAGACGCGCTCGGAAAAAGAGCAGTAATGAAATAACCGCCCTCAGGGGCGGTTGTCGTTTGGAGGGAGAGATGTTTGATATTGGCGTGAATTTAACCAGTTCTCAATTCGCAAAAGATCACGAGGATGTGGTCGCTCGCGCATGGCAGGCTGGCCTGAGTGGCATGATGTTGACCGGTACCAACCTCCATGAAAGTGAACAAGCGTTACGCCTGGCGCAGCAGCATGAAAAGTGCTGGTCCACCGCCGGAGTGCATCCCCATGATGCCAGCCAGTGGAATGACGAAACTGCGGGTGCCATCCGCCGTTTAGCGGCGGCCCCGCAGGTCGTCGCTATCGGCGAATGCGGTCTGGATTTTAACCGTAACTTTTCTACTCCTGCAGAGCAGGAACGCGCTTTCACCGCGCAGTTGGCGCTGGCCGCGGAGCTGATGATGCCGGTATTTTTACACTGCCGGGATGCACATGAACGTTTTCTTGCGCTACTTGACCCCTGGTTGGATCAACTGCCCGGCGTGGTGCTGCACTGCTTTACCGGAACTGAAGAGGAAGCCCGCGATTGCCTGCTTCGCGGACTGTTTATCGGCATTACCGGCTGGGTTTGCGACGAGCGCCGTGGCCTGGCACTAAGAGAGTTACTTCCGGTTATCCCCGCTCAGCAACTGCTGCTGGAAACCGATGCGCCCTATTTGTTGCCCCGGGATCTACAACCAAAACCTGCGTCCCGCCGCAACGAACCCTGTTATCTGCCCCATATCCTGAATAAGGTCGCCGAATGGCGCGGTGAAGACCCGGCCTGGCTTGCGCAGGTAACAGATGACAATGCTCGTCGGTTATTCCGACTGGGTTTTAATCAGGAGAAAGTTAAATGAGCTATGCATTTCCCGGTACGTTTCCCGGGCGTCGTATGCGCCGCGTACGTCGTCATGACTTCAGCCGTCGTCTTGTGGCTGAAAACCAGCTGACGGTAAACGACCTTATTTACCCTGTGTTTGTCATGGAAGGCCACAACCAGCAGCAGGAAGTGCCGTCTATGCCGGGGGTTTATCGTATGACTATCGATCAACTGCTGAAAGAAGCAGAGGCGGTCGCGAAGCTGGGCGTCCCTGTGCTCTCTTTGTTCCCGGTCATTGAAAGCGACGGGAAATCGCTGCATGCGGAAGAAGCCTATAACCCAAATGGCCTGGTACAGCGCGCTGTGCGTGCGCTGAAAGATGCTGTGCCTGAGCTTGGGTTGCTGACTGACGTTGCCCTGGACCCTTACACCACTCACGGGCAGGACGGTGTCATTGACGCTGATGGCTATGTGATCAACGACGTCACTCGCGAGATTCTGGTTCGTCAGGCCCTTTCCCATGCTGAAGCCGGGGCCGAAATTGTCGCGCCTAGCGATATGATGGATGGACGTATTGGCGCTATCCGGGACCGGTTAGAAGCTGATGGCTTCGTGAATACCCAGATCATGTCCTATGCCGCAAAATATGCTTCCTGCTACTACGGCCCGTTCCGGGATGCCATTGGCTCTTCCGGTAACCTGAAGGGCGGCAATAAGAAGACTTACCAGATGGATCCGGCTAACAGCGACGAAGCTTTGCAGGAAGTGGCGCAAGATCTGCAGGAAGGGGCCGACATGGTGATGGTGAAACCTGGGATGCCTTATCTCGACGTTGTGCGCCGCGTGAAAGACACCTTTGGGGTGCCAACATTTGCCTACCAGGTATCCGGTGAATATGCCATGCATATGGCTGCGATTCAGAATGGCTGGCTGGCCGAAAAACCGGCCATTATGGAATCTTTGATGTGCTTTAAGCGTGCTGGCGCGGATGGCGTGCTGACGTATTTCTCAAAACGTGTTGCCCAATGGCTGCACGATGAGCAGATGCAGCGCTAGTTGCGATTCAGGAAGAAAGAGGCCAGCATTTGCTGGCCTCTTTGCATTAAACCTTGCGGAAGTCGGTATTCCTGATGCTTTGCTGCACCTGCTTATTCAGTAAATTCAGCAGCAACATTGAGCGAGCTTCACCGTCTGGTTCAGCGAAGATGGCTTCTAATCCCTTGAAGGCCCCTTCGGTAATCACCACGCTATCGCCGGGATACGGCGTTTCTGGGTCGAGGATATTCTCTATTTGATAGTGCATCAGTTCATGAATCACTGTTTCCGGAACCGTTGCCGGCTGCGCGCCGAAGCGAACAAAATGGCTGACGCCACGGGTGGAATTCACCGTGGTGGTATGGATGGATTCTGGATCGAACTCGACAAACAGGTAATTAGGGAACAGAGGCTCGCTGACCGCAGCTCTTTTACCACGCACCATTTTTTCCAGCGTGATCATTGGTGTAAGACAATTAACTTCCTGGCGCTCAAGATGCTCTTTGGCGCGCAGTAATTGACCACGTTTACAGTAAAGAAGATACCAGGATTGCATAATTTCTCTTTTCGCCCGCTTCAGCGCGTCAGAATAACAAAACGTCCTTCGCAGAGATACACAGCTTCAGTATAACCTGTCCGGGGGCGGCCGGCAGGCGGCCAGTTTCACGCTAATTTAACAAAAATACAGCATGGTGGCGGTGAAGTCCGTATAATGACGCCCAAATCCGACGTCACGATAAATTGCATGAAATACCACGACCTACGCGAATTTCTTGCGCTGCTTGAGCAGCAGGGCGAACTCAAACGTATCGCATTGCCTGTCGATCCGAATCTGGAAATGACCGAAATTGCCGATCGCACGCTGCGAGCCGGTGGCCCGGCTTTGCTGTTTGAAAACCCGAAAGGCTACACCATGCCGGTGCTATGTAACCTGTTTGGAACGCCGAAACGCGTAGCGATGGGCATGGGGCAGGAGGACGTTACTGCCCTGCGTGAAGTCGGGAAACTGCTGGCTTTCCTTAAAGAACCGGAGCCGCCAAAAGGCTTTCGCGACCTGTTTGATAAGCTGCCGCAGTTCAAACAAGTTCTGAATATGCCGACTAAACGTCTGCGTAATGCACCTTGCCAGGAGCAGGTTTGGGAAGGGGATGAGGTCGATCTTAATCGCATTCCGATCATGCGCTGCTGGCCGGAAGACGTCGCCCCGCTGATTACCTGGGGGTTAACGGTCACCCGTGGTCCGCATAAAGAGCGCCAGAATCTGGGGATTTACCGCCAGCAGCTGATCGGCAAAAACAAGCTGATTATGCGCTGGTTGTCTCATCGCGGCGGTGCGCTGGACTTCCAGGAATGGTGTGAGGCTCACCCGGGTGAGCGCTTCCCTGTCTCCGTAGCGCTTGGCGCAGATCCCGCAACCATTCTTGGGGCGGTGACGCCGGTGCCGGATACGCTTTCCGAATATGCTTTTGCCGGGCTGCTGCGCGGGACCAAAACCGAGGTCGTGAAATGTATCTCCAACGATCTTGAAGTTCCTGCAGGTGCAGAAATTGTGCTGGAAGGTTACATTGAGCCTGGTGAAATGGCACCGGAAGGCCCGTATGGCGACCATACGGGGTACTACAACGAAGTGGATAGCTTCCCGGTATTCACCGTAACCCACGTCACCCAGCGGCAGGATGCGATTTACCATTCCACCTACACTGGCCGCCCGCCGGATGAGCCTGCGGTGCTGGGTGTGGCGCTTAATGAAGTGCTGGTACCCATCCTGCAAAAGCAATTTCCGGAGATTATTGATTTCTATCTCCCGCCGGAAGGGTGTTCATACCGACTCGCGGTAGTGACGATTAAAAAACAGTATGCCGGACATGCCAAGCGAGTCATGATGGGGGTTTGGTCGTTCCTGCGTCAGTTCATGTACACCAAGTTTGTTATTGTGTGTGATGACGACGTCAATGCACGCGACTGGAACGATGTTATCTGGGCGATCACTACGCGTATGGATCCGTCCCGTGATACGGTGCTGGTGGATAACACGCCGATAGACTATCTGGATTTTGCCTCCCCGGTTTCCGGGCTAGGCTCTAAAATGGGACTGGACGCCACCAATAAATGGCCGGGCGAAACCCAGCGTGAATGGGGGCGCCCAATCAAGAAAGATGTTGAGGTATGCGCGCGTATTGATGCAATCTGGGATGAACTGGCTATTTTTGATAACGACAAAGGCGCCTGAGTGGCGACCTTTACGGTTTAGCATTATTGACCCGACAGAGGGGACGCATGACAACCTTAAGCTGTAAAGTGACCTCGGTAGAAGCGATAACCGACACGGTATATCGCGTTCGATTGCTGCCGGAAGGCGATTTCTCATTCCAGGCCGGGCAGTATTTGATGGTGGTGATGGATGAGCGGGATAAGCGCCCGTTCTCTATGGCTTCCACGCCGAGCGAGCGTGAGTTCATTGAGTTACATATTGGTGCCTCTGAGCTCAACCTCTATGCCATGGCGGTAATGGACCGTATTCTGAAAGGGCAGGAAATTGTGGTTGATATGCCACACGGTGATGCGTGGCTGCGCGAAGATGAAGACCGTCCTCTTATCCTGATTGCCGGCGGCACGGGGTTCTCTTACGTTCGTTCTATTCTGCTGACGGCGCTGGCGCGTAACCCAGAGCGTGAAATTGCAATCTATTGGGGCGGCCGTGAAGAGAAGCATCTTTACGACCTGGCCGAGCTGGAAGGGCTGACCCTGCAGCATCCTAATCTGCGTGTTGAAGCCGTGGTTGAGCAGCCGGAAGAAGGCTGGCGTGGCCGGAGCGGGACTGTACTCACCGCCGTTATGCAGGATCACGCTTCACTGAGCGGGCACGATATCTATATCGCAGGTCGTTTCGAAATGGCGAAAATTGCCCGTGAACTGTTCTGCAACGAGCGCGGGGCGTTGGTTGAACATATGTTCGGCGACGCTTTCTCCTTTATTTAAGGCCGTTCGTCGTCAGAATAAGCCACCGCATCGTCGGTGGTTTTTTTTATCTTTCAGATATAAAAAACCCGCCCCTGACAGGCGGGAAACACGGCAACTAAACTCAGTTTCGTTTTTTATTAAACGCGTTCAAATACGGTCGCGATGCCCTGACCCAGGCCAATACACATGGTAGCCAGGCCAAACTGCGCGTCGCGACGCTCCATCAGGTTGATAAGCGTGGTGCTGATACGCGAGCCGGAGCAGCCCAACGGGTGGCCCAGCGCGATCGCGCCACCGTTCAGGTTGATCTTTTCGTCGATCTTATCCATCAGCCCCAGATCTTTAATGCACGGCAGGATCTGGGCGGCAAACGCTTCGTTCATCTCAAACAGGTCGATATCCTGAGCGGTCAGGCCCGCTTTTTTCAGCGCTAGTCGGGATGCAGGCACCGGGCCGTAACCCATAATAGACGGGTCGCAGCCGACGACGGCCATCGAGCGAACGCGTGCGCGAATTTTCAGGCCCAGCTCTTTGGCGCGAGTTTCGCTCATCAGCAGCATCGCGGATGCCCCATCGGACAGCGCCGAAGATGTGCCTGCGGTGACGGTGCCATTCACCGGATCAAAAGCAGGTTTCAGCGCCGCCAGCCCTTCAACCGTGGTTTCCGGGCGAATCACTTCATCGTAGTCGTAACGCTTCAGAACGCCGTCGGCATCGTGACCGCTGGTCGGCATAATTTCCGCTTTGAAGTGCCCGGCTTCTGTGGCAGCCCAGGCGCGCTGATGGGAACGCGCGGCAAACTGATCCTGCATTTCACGGCTGATGCCGTGTAAGCGGGAAAGCATTTCAGCCGTCAGGCCCATCATGCCCGCAGCTTTTGCCACGTTGCGGCTGAGGCCAGGGTGGAAATCAATCCCGTGGGTCATCGGTACGTGGCCCATATGTTCCACGCCGCCGATCAGGCAAGCATGCGCGTCGCCGGTTTGAATCATGCGTGCTGCATCGTGCAGCGCCTGCATGGAGGAACCGCACAGGCGGTTCACCGTGGTGGCTGGCACTGAATGAGGAATTTCCGCCAGAAGCGATGCATTGCGGGCAATATTGAAACCCTGCTCAAGCGTCTGCTGGACGCAGCCCCAGTAGATATCGTCCAGCGCTGCGGCTTCGAGTGCCGGGTTACGGGACAGGATACTGCGCATCAGATGCGCCGACAGATCCTCAGCGCGAACGTTGCGGAACGCGCCGCCTTTCGAGCGGCCCATCGGCGTACGGATGGCATCAACAATAACAACCTTTTCCATGTTCACTCCTCAGGCGCTTTTCAGGTCACTGGTCGGGCGGGCTGGCTCGACCGGGGGATAGTACGGCTCGTTGCGTGATGCTTTGGCCTTAAGGCCTTCAGGCACGACGTACAGCGGGCCTAGGTTTTGGTACTGCTGCGCCATGTCGAAATACTTCGCGCTACCCAGGGTGTCCAGCCAGCGGAACGCGCCGCCGTGGAACGGAGGGAAACCGAGGCCGTAAACCAGCGCCATATCGGCTTCTGCCGGGCTGGCAATCACGCCTTCTTCGAGGCAGCGAACCACTTCGTTGACCATTGGGATCATCATGCGGGCGATAATTTCTTCGTCGCTGAAGCTGCGCTTAGGCTGGCTCACGTCTGCCAGCAGGCCATCAACAGCTTCGTCCTGGTCTTTGCGCGGTTTGCCTTTGCTGTCTTCTTTAAAACGATAGAAGCCCTGCTGGGTTTTCTGGCCGTAGCGTCCGGCATCAAACAGAACGTCGATTGCGTCGCGGTAATCTTTGTTCATACGCTGCGGGAAGCCTGCGGCCATGACCGCCTGTGCGTGATGGGCGGTATCAATTCCGACCACGTCCAGCAGGTAAGCCGGGCCCATCGGCCAGCCGAACTGTTTTTCCATCACTTTGTCGATCTGGCGGAAATCCGCGCCGTCGCGCAGCAACTGGCTAAAGCCTGCAAAGTAGGGGAACAGCACGCGGTTGACGAAGAAGCCCGGGCAGTCATTGACCACGATAGGGGTTTTACCCATTTTGCTTGCCCATGCCACCACTTTGGCGAGGGTGGCGTCTGAGGTTTTTTCTCCGCGAATGACTTCAACCAGCGGCATGCGATGCACCGGGTTGAAGAAGTGCATCCCACAGAAGTTTTCCGGGCGTTTCAGCCCGCTTGCCAGTTCGCTAATCGGGATGGTTGAGGTGTTGGAAGCCAGCACGGCATCAGGGCGAACCTTATCTTCGGTTTCTGCCAGCACCGCTTTTTTCACTTTCGGATTTTCAACTACGGCTTCAACGACAACGTCTACACGATCGAACCCTGCGTATTCCAGCGTTGGCTGAATGGTTGAAATCACCTGTGCCAGCTTCATGCCGTCAATTTTGCCGCGCTCAAGCTGTTTGTTCAGCAGCTTGCTGGCTTCATTAATGCCCAGCGCCAGCGACTTCTCGTTAATGTCTTTCATTAATACCGGCACGCCTTTCCAGGCGGACTGATAAGCAATGCCGCCGCCCATAATACCCGCGCCGAGTACGGCCGCGTGTTTAGGCGTTTCGATATCTTTGGTGAGTTTTTTCGCTTTGCCTTTGACAAACTGATCGTTCAGGAAGATGCCGACCAGCGCGCGGGCTTCATTGGAACGAGCCAGCGGCACAAAGCTTTGGGTTTCCAGCTTCAGGGCTTCATCGCGGCCAAGACCGGCGGCAGCTTCAATGGTTTTTACCGCAGTCATTGGCGCTGGGTAATGCTTCCCGGCGATCTGCGCCACCATGCCTTTAGCAATGGTGAAGCTCATACCGGCTTCGATTTTGCTTAAACGTAACGGCTCAAGTTTCGGGGCGCGCTTTGCCTGCCAGTCCAGCTCGCCTTTGATCGCCTGGCGGAGGACTGCCAGTGCGCCGTCACGCAGTTTTTCGGTTTTTACCACACCATCAACCAGGCCAAGTTTTTGCGCTTCTGCTGCGCCAACGTCTTTGCCCGCGGTGATAATTTCAAGCGCGCTATCGGCACCCAATAAACGCGGCAGACGAACGGAACCGCCAAAGCCCGGCATAATGCCTAGCTTAGTTTCCGGCAGGCCAATACGGGTATCCGGCGTTGCCAGACGGTAATCGGTTGCCAGTACACATTCGCATCCGCCGCCCAGCGCGTAACCATTCACCGCGGCGATGGTTGGGACGGGCAAGTCTTCCAGGCGGTTAAACACGCTGTTGGCAAATTGCAGCCAGTGGGTCAGCTGTTCGGCAGGGACCAGGAACAGCGACAGGAATTCGGTAATGTCGGCGCCAACGATGAAGGCGGATTTGCTGGAACTCAGCAGCAGGCCTTTGAGGTTAGGCTGTTTTTCAAGTACGGCCAGCGCTTCGCCGAGGCTGGCGACGGTCGCTGTATCCAGCTTGTTGACGGAGCCGGGGGCATCAAAAACCAGTTCGGCGATGCCGTCTTCCAGCCAGTCGAGATGTAGGGTTTCACCTTGGTAGAGCATGTCAGTCTCCTGAATCCAGCAATGGGATCTGGTCGTACCAGATGAAGCGGAGTGTGGAATTGATGTTAATGAAATGCAAATTTCTCTTTAAATATTTGCAAACTCGATCACAGGCGGCGGAAATAACTCGGCGGTTTGTCCGGTATGCTAAGATGCGATGCGAACAGAGACAAAAACAGAAGGATAAATTATGGAATCACTGGCCGCGCTGTATAAAGATCATGTGGCAACGCTACAGGAGCGTACCCGCAACGTTCTGGCGCGTTTTAACCTTGATGCATTACTTATTCACTCCGGGGAGCTGTTCAATGTCTTCCTCGATGATCATGCCTATCCGTTTAAAGTAAACCCGCAGTTCAAAGCCTGGGTGCCGGTGACCCAGGTACCTAACTGCTGGCTGCTGGTGGATGGCGTGAATAAGCCGAAGCTGTGGTTCTATCTGCCGGTGGATTACTGGCACAACGTGGAGCCGCTGCCGGAATCCTTCTGGACCGACGATATTGAAGTGATTGCGCTGCCAAAAGCCGACGGTATCGGCAGCCAGCTGCCTGCCGCACGCAGCAATATTGGCTACATTGGCCCGGTGCCAGAGCGTGCATTACAGCTGGATATCACGCCAGCCAACATCAACCCGAAAGGGGTTATCGACTATCTGCATTATTATCGCGCTTATAAAACGGACTACGAGCTGTCCTGCATGCGCGAAGCACAGAAAACGGCAGTCGTCGGCCATCGCGCTGCGCACGAAGCGTTCCTGTCCGGCATGAGCGAATTCGATATTAACATCGCTTACCTGACGGCGACCGGACACCGCGATACCGATGTGCCGTATGGCAATATCGTGGCGCTCAATGAGCATGCTTCGGTGCTGCACTACACTAAGCTGGATCATCGCGTACCTGCCGAAATTCGGAGCTTCCTGCTGGACGCTGGCGCTGAATATAACGGCTATGCCGCCGACCTGACGCGGACCTGGACGACCCAAAGCGACAGCGATTTCGCTCATCTGATTAAAGACGTGAACGAAGAGCAACTGGCGCTGATCGACACTATGAAGTCCGGTGTGCGCTATACCGATTACCACATCCAGTTCCATCAGCGTCTGGCTAAGCTGCTGCGTCGCCACAAGCTGGTCAACGACATCAGTGAAGAGGCGATGCTGGAAGCCGGGATCACTACCCCGTTCATGCCGCACGGCATCGGGCATCCGCTTGGGTTGCAGGTTCACGATGTAGCCGGGTTTATGCAGGACGATACCGGGACGCATCTGGCTGCACCTTCGCAGCATCCTTATCTGCGCTGTACCCGCGTGCTGGAACCTCGCATGGTGCTGACCATCGAGCCAGGCTTGTACTTCATCGAATCACTGCTGGCACCGTGGCGTGAAGGGCAGTACAGCAAACACTTCGACTGGAAGCGTATTGAGGCGCTGAAGCCGTTTGGCGGCATCCGCATTGAAGATAACGTCGTTATCTATGAAAACAGCATCGAAAACATGACGCGTAACCTGAAGCTCGCGTAATGGAAAGTTGGCCAATCCCTGCCGAGCCCGTCACGGTCAGCGAGGAGATCAAGAAAAGCCGCTTTATTACCTTTGTCGCCCATACGGATGGGGTAATAGCGGCTAAAGCATTTGTTGAGAAAATCCGGGCTGAACACCCGGACGCTCGTCACCATTGCTGGGCGTGGGTTGCTGGCGCGCCGGATGACTCGCAGCAGCTAGGTTTCTCGGATGATGGTGAGCCTGCAGGCACCGCAGGGAAACCTATGCTTGCCCAACTGATGGGAAAAGGTATTGGTGAAATCACTGCGGTGGTGGTGCGCTACTACGGTGGGGTGAAGCTGGGTACTGGTGGCCTGGTGAAAGCCTATGGCGGCGGCGTACAGCTGGCGTTAAACCAGCTTTCTACAGTGCTCAAAGTGCCGTTAACCGAATATACTTTGCATTGCGACTATTCGCAGCTGGCGGGTGTGGAAGCGCTACTCAAGCAAAGCGATGGTCTTATTGTGGAAAGCGACTTCCAGGCCATCGTTGCTATGCGCGTAGCGTTGCCGCAAACCCAGGTGGCTGCCTTCAACGCCAGGCTGAGTGACTTTAGCCGCGGTGCGTTGCATTTATTGCCGTTTGAACAATAATCCCACCTCGTTATTTATAGATATTTAAGGAAGCGGCTGAAATGCATTTTCGCGCCATTACCCGAATCGTTGGCCTGTTGGTTATCCTCTTTTCCGGAACCATGATACTCCCCGGCTTAGTGGCTCTAATCTATCGAGACGGTGCCGGCCGCGCCTTTACCCAAACCTTTTTTGTTGCGCTGGCGATAGGTTCTTTACTGTGGTGGCCAAATCGCCGTGAGAAAAGGGATCTCAAACCGAAGGAAGGCTTCCTGATCGTTGTGCTGTTCTGGACTGTGCTGGGCAGCGTGGGTGCGCTGCCGTTTGTCTTTGCCGAGCGGCCGAATCTGACGGTAACAGACGCCTTTTTTGAATCCTTTTCTGGCCTGACAACGACCGGCGCGACAACGCTGGTGGGGCTGGACTCTTTACCTCATGCGATTCTTTTCTATCGGCAAATGCTGCAATGGTTCGGCGGGATGGGGATCATCGTCCTGGCGGTGGCCATCTTGCCTATTCTTGGCGTCGGTGGGCTGCAGCTGTATCGGGCAGAAATGCCGGGGCCGCTTAAAGATAATAAAATGCGCCCGCGTATCGCCGAAACGGCAAAGACGCTGTGGCTCATTTATGTCCTGCTGACGATTGCTTGCGCGCTGGCGCTTTGGTTCGCGGGGATGCCGGCGTTTGATGCTATCGGACATAGCTTCTCTACTATTGCGATTGGTGGCTTCTCGACACATGATGCGAGCGTGGGCTACTTCAATAGCCCAACCATCAATACCATTATTGCTATCTTCCTGCTGATCTCTGGCTGTAACTACAGTCTGCACTTCTCCCTGCTGAGCGGGCGTAGCCTCAAAGTGTACTGGCGCGATCCGGAATTTCGGATGTTTATCGGTGTACAGCTCTCGCTGGTTCTGGTCTGTACTCTGGTGCTTTGGTTCCATAATACCTACCAGTCAGCCTGGCAGACTTTGAACCAGGCTTTCTTCCAGGTCGTGTCGATGGCGACCACCGCGGGCTTTACCACGGACAGCATCGCTCGCTGGCCGCTATTCTTGCCGGTTTTGCTGCTCTGCTCTGCCTTCATCGGCGGCTGCGCCGGGTCTACCGGCGGTGGCCTGAAAGTGATTCGTATCCTGCTGCTGTTTAAACAAGGTAACCGCGAGCTGAAACGCCTGGTACACCCGAATGCCGTTTACAGCATCAAGCTTGGGAACCGGGCCTTGCCGGAACGAATTCTTGAAGCCGTATGGGGATTCTTCTCTGCTTATGCGCTGGTGTTTATCGTCAGTATGCTGGCTATCATCGCGACCGGCGTCGATGACTTCTCTGCTTTTGCCTCTGTTGCTGCAACGCTTAATAACCTGGGCCCGGGCCTTGGCGTCGTTGCCGACAACTTTGCCAGCATGAATCCCGTGGCCAAATGGATCCTGATCGTGAATATGCTGTTTGGCCGCCTTGAAGTATTTACCCTGCTAGTACTGTTCACGCCTACTTTCTGGCGCGAGTAACCGGAGCCTGTGTGAAAACCTTAATTCTGTTTTCGACCCGAGATGGTCAAACTCGTGAGATTGCTTCTTATATCTCTTCTGAACTGAAAGAGCTGGGCGTGGAGAGCGATGTGGTCAATCTCCATCGCTGCGAGGAACTTGCCTGGGCTAATTACGACCGGGTGATCATTGGTGCTTCTATTCGCTACGGACATTTCCATGCCTCTGTTGAGGCGTTCGTGAAAAAGTATCAGCTGCAGCTGAAGGAGCGCGCGAGTGCATTTTTCGCGGTCAATCTTGTTGCCCGTAAACCAGAGAAGCGTTCGCCGCAGACGAATCCTTATACCCGCAAGTTTTTGCTTAACTCGGTTTGGCAGCCCGATCATTGTGCCGTGTTTGCCGGTGCATTGCGTTACCCGCGTTATGGCTGGCTGGACCGCTTCATGATCCGCTTAATTATGAAAATGACCGGCGGTGAAACGGATACAAGTAAAGAAGTGGTTTATACCGATTGGCCGCAGGTAGCCCGATTTGCCCGTGAAATTGCACAGTTAAGCACCAAATAGCGTTGTAAATAAGCGGGTTGGCGAAAAAGAATGCGGTCAGAAAGTTTTTTTAAATAAACGCTTGTCACCGGCGAAGAACTCCCTATAATGCGCCTCCACTGACACGGAACAACGGCTTGCAAAGCGGCGTGTCAGGCGGAGTGAAGCGAAAAATAAATGCTTGACTACGCAGCGGGAAAGCGTAATATGCACAGCCCGCGCTACTGAGAAAGTAGCACTGCTCTTTAACAATTTATCAGACAATCTGTGTGGGCACTCGCAGGATTGATATCTCAGCATCTTCGGATGCAAACAAATATCAAGTCTTGAAGAGTGACTACTGATTTTATAAACAGTTTTAAT
>NZ_VWWS01000012.1:0-82417 GCF_011752855.1 Enterobacter sp. Ap-867
ACATCCCCCACCGGAGAAAAAATACCGCTGGAGGTTTCTCTCACCTTACCGGGTTATAAAACGGAAAACGGAAGAGAAGCCAGAAATCTGCTGTTGAATTCGTTACCGGCTGGCCATGTTATTTTACCTCCCGGCGAGTTTGTTGTTCATCGTCGCTCACAGGTTGATTTTAAAGTCCGGAAACCCGGCGTTGAAACGATGGTGAAATCCCCAGGTTCAACCTGGAAGGGAGTCGTGACGCTATTGTTTGATGCTCAGGCGGACTAGGGAACGGGAAACCGAACGTTCTGTCGAAGATGGGTTATTCGGCGTATTGCGCGATAGCGCTGCTGAAGGATCCGTCTTCCTTTTCCCCCCACAAACTTGATAAACAGATCTTCTCTGCCAACCGCCTGCGTTTGAAGCCATCCCTCGGTACCGATACTAAGCTGCCATTTAATCGATTGCGCTCACACTTAAAAGCACAAACATTGCGACCTGAAGCAAATACTCGTTGAAAAATGCTGTTTTAGGCACTTTCTTTGGCAAAAACCGAGTTATTTGGTCAGGTTTAATTTATTGCATCATCCACAAGTGCTAGGCTTCGCGACCATAAATGTCATGTTGATGTCTATGAACAGATTGTTATGCGGATTTGTTGCTTAACAAACGTAGATTATCGCATTTGGGATCGCGATCACTGATACAGTGATGACATAAATGTATCTTTCCGCCCGCCGATAGTTACGGGCCACAACTACTTCAAAAACGCGCCCGGCCAGAATTTAGTTTCAGCAGTTAAGCCACACACATCGCGTTAACTGCGAATTTTTAAACATTGCACGAAACTTTCCTTTGGAGATGTAGATGGAAACCACTCAAACCGGCAGTATTGTCTCTGCTGAGAAAAAAGGCGCATGGCGCAAGACCGACACCATGTGGATGCTGGGCCTGTACGGTACAGCTATCGGTGCAGGCGTCCTGTTCCTGCCAATCAACGCCGGCGTTGGTGGCCTGATCCCGCTGTTCATCATGGCGATTCTGGCTTTCCCAATGACGTTCTTCGCACACCGCGGTATGACCCGCTTCGTGCTGTCCGGTAAAAACCCGGGCGAAGATATCACCGAAGTTGTAGAAGAGCACTTTGGTGTTGGTGCAGGTAAGCTCATCACCCTGCTGTACTTCTTTGCTATCTACCCGATCCTGCTGGTTTACAGCGTGGCTATCACCAACACCGTGGACAGCTTCATCACCCACCAGTTGGGCATGACTGCACCGCCGCGCGCTATCCTTTCTTTGATTCTGATTGTCGGCATGATGACTATCGTGCGCTTCGGCGAGCAGATGATCGTCAAAGCGATGAGCATCCTGGTGTTCCCATTTGTTGCGGCTCTGATGATTCTGGCGCTGTACCTGATTCCAAACTGGAGCGGTGCGGCGTTTGAAACCCTGTCCTTCAGCGCAAGCCCGGCAACCGGCAGCGGCCTGTGGATGACCCTGTGGCTGGCAATTCCGGTCATGGTGTTCTCCTTCAACCACTCCCCTATCATCTCCTCCTTCGCCGTGGCTAAACGCGAAGAGTACGGCGATGGCGCTGAGAAAAAATGCTCCAGCATCCTGGCTCGTGCACACATCATGATGGTGCTGACCGTCATGTTCTTCGTGTTCAGCTGCGTGCTGAGCCTGAGCCCTGCTGACCTGGCCGCGGCAAAAGCGCAGAACATTTCTATCCTGTCTTACCTGGCTAACCACTTTAATGCACCGGTTATCGCCTGGATGGCGCCAATCATTGCGATGATTGCCATCACCAAATCCTTCCTCGGCCACTACCTGGGTGCACGTGAAGGCTTTAACGGCATGGTCATTAAGTCTCTGCGCGGCAAAGGTAAGAGTATTGAAATCGGTAAACTGAACAAAATTACCGCGCTGTTTATGCTGGTGACGACCTGGGCAGTGGCGACGCTGAACCCAAGCATCCTCGGGATGATTGAAACCCTGGGCGGCCCGGTTATCGCGATGATTCTGTTCCTGATGCCGATGTATGCTATTCAGAAAGTACCGGCGATGCGTAAGTACAGCGGCCATATCAGCAACGTCTTTGTTGTGATTATGGGCCTGATCGCTATCTCCGCTATCTTCTACTCGCTGTTCAGCTAAGCAAGCTAAAGAGTCGCCCGCCAGGGCGACTCTCCTCCCCCAAGTCACTTACGCAGGGAAATCTTATGATTAGCGTATTCGACATTTTCAAAATCGGTATTGGCCCCTCCAGCTCACATACCGTCGGCCCGATGAAGGCCGGTAAACAATTTTCCGATGACCTGATTGAGCAAGGGATCCTGCGCGATGTCACTCGTGTAGTTGTGGATGTCTATGGCTCTCTGTCCCTGACAGGTAAAGGCCACCATACCGATATAGCCATTATTATGGGCCTGGCGGGTAACCTGCCGGATACCGTCGATATCGACGCTATTCCGCACTTCATCCAGGATGTAAACACCCACGGGCGCCTGATGCTGGCCAACGGTCAGCATGAAGTTGAATTCCCGGTGGACTGCTGCATGAACTTCCATGCCGACAACCTGGCGCTCCACGAGAATGGTATGCGCATCACCGCTCTGGCTGGCGACAACGTGCTGTATTCTCAGACCTATTACTCTATCGGCGGTGGCTTCATCGTTGATGAAGCCCATTTTGGTGCGCAGAGTGAAAACCCGGTCAGCGTGCCGTATCCGTATCAGAATGCTGCAGACCTGCAAAAACACTGCCGTGAAACGGGCTTATCGCTTTCCGGCCTGATGATGCAGAACGAACGAGCCCTGCATAGCCAGGAAGAGATCGACGCCCACTTTGCGGCGGTCTGGGAAGTCATGAGCAGCGGAATTGAACGCGGTATCACTACAGAAGGCGTGCTGCCGGGTAAAATGCGCGTTCCGCGCCGTGCTGCAGCCCTGCGTCGTATGCTGGTGACCACCGATAAAAACAACTCTGACCCGATGGCAGTTGTGGACTGGATCAATATGTTCGCGCTGGCGGTGAACGAAGAAAACGCAGCCGGTGGCCGTGTGGTCACCGCGCCAACAAACGGGGCCTGCGGTATTGTTCCGGCTGTGTTGGCTTATTACGACAAGTTCATTCGTCAGGTGAACGCTAACTCCTGCGCCCGCTATTTCCTGGCCGCCGGTGCTATCGGTTCTCTGTATAAAATGAACGCATCTATCTCCGGCGCGGAAGTAGGTTGTCAGGGAGAAGTCGGCGTAGCCTGTTCAATGGCTGCGGCAGGCCTTACTGAGCTGCTGGGCGGTAGCCCTACTCAGGTGTGTATCGCTGCGGAAATCGGCATGGAGCATAATCTGGGGCTGACGTGTGACCCGGTTGCAGGCCAGGTTCAGGTTCCGTGCATCGAGCGTAACGCCATTGCGGCAGTTAAAGCCGTGAATGCTGCACGTATGGCTATGCGCCGCACCAGCGAGCCTCGCGTCTGTCTGGATAAGGTTATCGAGACAATGTATGAAACGGGCAAGGACATGAACGCCAAGTATCGCGAAACCTCTCGCGGTGGCCTGGCGCTGAAAATTGTCGCCTGTGACTAAAAATTAAGGCTCCCGGCTGGGAGCCTTTCAGACGACTGACCAACTTCCGGTGAAAAAGAAAGATCCGCCGACTGGTTAAAGAATAGGAAAATCACTTCATTGATTTTCGGCTGATAACCACAAAGAGGGAAAAACCACGCTTTTTCCTCTTTGTCAGCAACCTTTAAGGCTCCCGCTTGGGAGCCTTTTTCTTAGAGCGCCGCTTTCAAACGCTTCACGGCTTCCACCAGTTGCTCATCCGTTGCCGTCGCGTAGGAGAAACGCAGCGTGCGTTTATCCGCATGATCGCTAAAGAAGAACTCTCCCGGCACGTACACCACGCCTTTCTCCAGCGTTTTTTGTAGCCAGGCCGTGGTATCAAAGTCGTAGCGGAAAGCGGCCCAAAGGAACATCCCACCCTGCGGCTGGTTAAAGGTAATGTGCTCGCCAAGCTCTTCTTCCAGCAGACGCGACAGCGTCAGGCACTTCTGCTTATAAGCCTCACGAATCAGCTCAATCTGCGGCTCAAGACGCCCCAGTTTCAGGTAAGCCGCCGCCAGCGCCTGTGTAAACGAGTTAGCGTGTAAATCAGTCGCCTGCTTAATGATGGCGACCTTTTGCTTCATCCACTCCGGGAGAATAATCCAGCCGACACGCAGCCCCGGAGCCAGAATTTTCGAGAACGTTGAGGTATAGACCACGTGATCTTCATGCCCTAACTCTGTGGCGACCTGAATCAGAGTCTTCTCGCGGCGATCGGTAAAGCTAATCGCCCCGTACGGATCGTCTTCAATAATCACAAAATCATGTTCGGCAGCCAGTTTCACCAGCTTTTCACGACGCTCAGCGCTCAGCGTTGTGCCGCTTGGGTTACCAAAGGTTGGCACCAGATAAACGCCTTTCACTCGCGTGGTTTTCAGCAAAGCTTCCAGCTCATCGACAATCATGCCGTGCTCGTCCCCACCTACGGATTCAACCTTCGCGGCGGTCAAACTGAGGATTTGCAGCGTGGCCAGGTAGGTCGGGCGCTCAACGACGAAAACGTCACCTTCGTCTGCCAGCGCACGAATCAGCAAATCCAACGCCTGCTGGGAACCAGAGGTGATGAGCAACTGGTCGCTGCGCGTAGTAATCCCGCGAGCCTTGCACAGCTCAACTAGCTGGTCCCGCAGCTCGGAATTGCCTTCGGTCAGGCCATACTGAAAAGCGTCGTTAAAGTTCTCTTCCAGCACTTTACGGGTCGCCAGCTCCAGCCCTTGTCTGTCAAACAGCTCACTGGAAGGAATGCCGCCAGCCAGTGAAATCACGCCGGGCATTTTGCTGTGCTTAAGAAGTTCGCGGATGGCCGAGGGTTGCAGGTTTTGAATGCGTTGCGCGAGGTGTTTAGTATTACTCATATTGATGTTCTCTATTTTTTTATGCGTTAGAAATATACATAGCCCGCTAACAACTACGCAATGGCTTTCCACCCGGCCCCGATAAGGTTTTGCGAGAGGCATTCCTGAATGCTGCGATGAGAATAGCTCATCATGGCGGGAAGTGTTAGGGTAGGCCCATCAGAGTGACGAGTTAATTTCTTATGGCTATTCATTTACTTATCGTCGATGCCCTGAACCTGATTCGCCGCATACATGCGGTGCAGGGTTCGCCCTGTGTCGATACATGTCTGCATGCGCTGGACCAGCTTATTGGCCACAGTCAGCCTACTCATGCGGTGGCAGTGTTTGATGACGAAGAACGTCGCGAAGGCTGGCGGCATCAGGTTCTGCCCGACTACAAAGCGGGCCGTTCGCCAATGCCAGACGACCTGCATGCCGAAATGCCGGCTCTGCGGGATGCTTTTACCCGTCGTGGCGTTCAGTGCTGGCATTCAAAAGGCAACGAGGCGGACGATCTTGCGGCTACGCTGGCGGTGAAAGTCGCCTCCGGCGGCCATCGGGCAACCATTGTGTCCACCGACAAAGGCTATTGCCAACTGCTGGCCCCAACGCTGCAAATTCGCGATTACTTCCAAAAACGCTGGCTGGATGCGCCCTTTATTGCTCAGGAATATGGCGTTCAGCCGGAACAACTGGGGGACTTCTGGGGGCTGGCGGGCATCAGCAGCAGCAAAATTCCCGGCGTGCCCGGTATTGGCCCGAAAAGCGCCACACAGCTCATTAACCAGTTTTCTGACCTGGAAACGCTCTATCAGCGGCTCGATGAAGTCCCGGAAAAATGGCGTAAGAAGCTGGAGCTGCACAGAGAAAGTGCGTTTATCAGCCGCCAGGTGGCAAGGCTTGAGACGGATTTACAGCTCGACGGGAACTTACAGCAGCTAAGGTTGCCTGGTGCATTGCCTTCTGCATAACGCAAAAGAACTCCCCTTGCCCGGATGAGCAAGGGGTTGGTCATTAACGCTCGTCGCGACGGCCACCCACGGCCGCCCACCAACGGCGGATGTGAACGGTCACTTCTTCACGATCGTGGTAAAGCTGGCGGGCTTTGATTTCCGCGTTAATGCCGTTGCTCTCGAGGATTTCGCGGATCTGCGCCAGGTTTTGCGACACCTCTTCGTAGCGCTTTTTCATCGGCAACTTGAGGTTAAAGATAGTCTCACGGCACCAGCCGTTTACCAGCCAGGTTGCCATTAAATGGGCTACTTTCGCCGGTTTTTCCACCATGTCGCAGACCATCCAGGAGATGTTGGTGCGGGTCGGGCGGTATTTGAAGCCATCTTCGCGCAGCCAGGTGACCTGTCCTGTGTCCATCAGGCTCTGCGCCATCGGGCCGTTATCGACGGACGAAACCCACATATTGCGTTTTACCAACTGATAGGTCCAGCCGCCCGGGCAGGCACCCAAATCCACGGCGTACATGCCGTTGGCCAGACGCTCGTCCCATTCATCGGCGGGAATAAAGACGTGAAACGCCTCTTCCAGCTTCAGCGTGGAGCGGCTTGGAGCATCCGCCGGGAACTTGAGGCGCGGGATGCCCATATAGAACGGCGAATTGTTGGTGGTGTAGGAGTAACCTGTGTAACAGCAGCCGGGGGCGATAAAGAACACATGCACAACCGGACGCTTCGGCGTTTCGTAGTTGGTCAGCACTCCGGCTTCGCGCAGGCTGGCACGCAGCGGCACGGTAAACTTACGACAGAACTTCATCAGCTCTTTGCTTTCGTTGGTGTCGGCCACTTCAACCCGCAGGTCGCCGCCCTTTTCCACCACGCCCTGCAGCATGCCGACAATAGGCGTGATGCGGTCTTCCGGCGGCAAATCCTTTAGCAGCTCGCCGGCAACAAACATCTGGCGGGCAAAAATCAGGTCGCTGAACGGCAGCTCGCGCGCCAGCTTTTCCGCCTCTTCCGGCTGATAGCATTCAAATATGACATAACCGCTGTGCTCTTTAACGCGGGCAAAGCCGTAGACACCGCGCTGACCCGCTTTGTCGGTTATCTCTGCCGCACACTCTTTCTCGAATCCCTGGCGGCAGTACAAAATCACTTTATTCATGGCTTACGCCCTTACGTTTCAGGCGCACAGCACCAATTAACATCAATATCCAACCGGCCAGGAAGCTGACGCCGCCCACCGGGGTAACAAACGCCCACAGCCGCAGGTGCGACAGGGCCAGGCAGTACAAACTGCCGCTAAACAATACGGTGCCTAACGCCATAAAGACGCTGCTCCAGTAGAACCAGATGCTGATGCGACGCTGCATTGCCACCGCAAGGCCAAAAATCGCGAGCGTGTGAAACGCCTGATACTCAAGCCCGGTCTGGATCCATCCCATCTCTGCAACACCCAGAGACTTGCTCAATACGTGCGCCCCAAAGGCGCCCAGGGCAACAAAAACAAAACCGCTGATGGCGGCAAAAATCAGCATGAATCGGCTGGTCATGGTGTAACCCTAAAGTAAGGCGTGGCCGCGCCACGCGAAGGTTGCTTATTGTTCGTAGCGAAAACGGAATTTTTCTTGCTCACTGGCCGCCTTTGCCAGGATCCACTGTCGAAACGCGGCTATTTTACCCAGTTCTGCCTGGCTGTCATGACAAACCAGATAAAAGGCGTTTTTACTTACCAGCACATCATTGAACGGGCATACCAGACGGCCCGCTTCGATTTCCGTTTGGGCCATGACGTTATTGGCCAGCGCAATCCCCTGCCCGTGAATCGCGGCCTGGAGTACCATTGCGCTGTGGCTGAAAATGGGCCCTTGCTGGACATTAATATGGCTCACGCCAAGCTGGCGGGTATAAGTCTGCCAGTCGCGGCGCGAAGCGTCATGCAATAAAGTGTGCCTGGCCAAATCTTCCGGCGTTTTAATCGGTTTGTCGCCGGTTAGTAGCATAGGCGAGCAAACCGGCAGCAAATACTCAGCATAAAGTTTTTCGACTCTTAGCCCCGGCCAGTTTCCCCGCCCATAGAATATCGCCACGTCCACGTCGTCAGACAGCTTGTCTTCCTGGCGGTCCACCGCCTGAATTCGCACGTCGATGCCCGGATAAGCTGAGTTAAAGCTTGTTAAGCGAGGCACCAGCCAGTGAATCGCAAAACTGGGCAATAAACTCACCGTCAGCGCGCCTTTTGCACTGCGCGCCTGCAGCTTGCGGGTGGCTTCCGTCAGCTGGGAAAAAATCTCTTTAATATCCTGATAATAACTCTGCCCCTCCTCCGTCAACAGCAACGATCGGTTACGGCGGCGGAACAGCTTCAGGCCAAGAAAATCCTCCAGGGACTTGATCTGGTGGCTTACCGCGGCCTGAGTAACGAACAGTTCCTCAGCCGCTTTAGTAAAACTCAAGTGACGAGCCGCAGCGTCAAAAACGCGCAGCGCATTCAGAGGGGGTAATCGCTTAGACATGGGGTTATTTGGCTTAAGTGTTAATAAGAGTTAACAAACAGATAGCGTTTGTTTACCTATTAGTTTTTTTTATCTGAGCCATTATAAATTGTCCGTTGAGGATGCACCAGCAAATACCTATAGTGGCGGCACTTCCTGAGTCGGAACGAAAAGTTGTCTGGAATGCGTGTTCTGGAGGGCTTTTGGCTTACGGTTGTGATGTTGTGTTGTTGTGTTTGCAATTGGTCTGACATTTCGGACCACGGTAGCTAAGCTACCCCTTTTCACTTCCTGTACATTTACCCTGTCTGTCCATAGTGATTAATGTAGCACCGCCGAATGCGGTGCTTTTTTTTGCCTGCAGTTTTACTTCTTCAGCTCAACCATCTCTTTCACGTCCGAACGGTTAATCTGCTGCATATTGCCGTTAGCATCTTTGTACTTGATCATTCCTGTTTCGTCATCGGTTTTTGGCTTACCTTCAGAGACAATCGCGCGTCCATCGTTGGTGTGCATGATGTAGTTCGGGCTGGAACAAGCTGCAAGTGCAAAGGTCATCATACAGGCAGAAACAATAGCGATAGATTTGTTCATTATTCTTCTCCTTGTGGATAGCGTTTAATGCTGTTTAAGTCTTTCCTACTAACATGCTTAAATATTAGTCCAACAATAATTAGCATAACCTGCTTCTCACATTCTGCCAGGAGAAACAGACAATTCCGAGAAAGACGGAAACCTTGTGCCAACGCCAGTTTTGCGCGACGATCTGTGCATTGAACTGAGGATCCCCATGACAGCATTTAACCCCGCTCATTTTCGCGCGCAATTCCCCGCGCTGTCAGATGCAGGCGTCTATCTCGACAGCGCGGCCACGGCGCTAAAACCCCAGGCCGTGATCGACGCTACCCAACAGTTTTACAGCCTGAGTGCCGGGAACGTTCACCGCAGCCAGTTTCCAGAAGCGCAGCGTCTGACGGCGCGTTACGAAGCGGCACGTGACCAGGTAGCACGTTTGATCAACGCCGAAAGCGGTAGATCCGTGGTCTGGACCCGGGGCACAACCGAAGCCATAAACCTGGTTGCGCAGTGCTATGCCCGCCCTCGCCTCAAAGACGGGGATGAAATCATTGTGAGTGAGGCAGAACATCACGCCAATTTTGTGCCGTGGCTGATGGTGGCTGAGCAAACCGGTGCGAAAGTGGTGAAACTGCCGCTGAATGACCAGGCTCTGCCCGATCTTAACCAGCTTCCTGCATTGCTGAATGACCGCACTCGTATCCTGGCGCTTGGGCAAATGTCTAACGTCACCGGGGGCTGCCCCGATCTGGCAAAAGCTATCAAGCTTGCCCACGAAGCAGGCGCCGTCGTGATGGTTGATGGCGCGCAGGGCATTGTTCACTGCCCGCCGGACGTCCAGGCGCTGGATATCGACTTTTACGCCTTTTCCGCCCATAAACTGTATGGCCCGACCGGCATCGGCGCGCTCTATGGCAAAGCAGATCTCCTTGAGCAGATGTCGCCGTGGCTCGGCGGCGGGAAAATGATTACCCATGTCTCATTCGACGGGTTTAAGACTCAGCCAGTGCCCTACCGCTTTGAAGCCGGGACGCCAAACGTCGCGGGCGTCATTGGCCTTAGCGCTGTGCTGGAATGGCTTGAAACTGTCGATTTACAGCAGGCGGAAAACTGGAGCCGTAGCCTGGCCACGCTCGCGGAGTCCGGGCTGGCAAAACGCCCCGGTTTCCGTAGCTTCCGCAGTCAGGACTCCAGCCTGCTGGCGTTTGACTTTGCGGGCGTTCACCATAGCGATATGGTCACGCTGCTGGCCGAATCAGGCATTGCGCTGCGGGCGGGCCAGCACTGCGCGCAGCCCTTGATGGCCGCATTAGGCGTTAGCGGAACGCTGCGCGCCTCTTTCGCCCCTTACAACACACAGCAGGATGTGCACGAACTGCTCGCCGCAGTCGATCGCGCCCTCGATATTCTGGTGGACTGAATGCAGGCTAATCATCCCTTTGGCACAGAAATTAACGCAGATATGCTGCGTACCACCTTCGAAGCGCAGCGGCAGTGGGAAGACAAATACCGCCAGCTGATTTTATTGGGTAAGAAGCTGCCGGCGCTGCCGGAGGCATTAAAAACCGAGAGTATTGAAATCAGCGGCTGCGAAAATCGCGTTTGGCTGGGCCACGAGCGCCTGCCGGACGGAACGCTGCACTTTTACGGTGACAGTGAAGGACGCATCGTTCGTGGCTTATTGGCGGTGCTGTTGACCGCGGTAGAGGGGAAAACCGCCAGGCAGCTATTGGAAAACGATCCGCTAAGTCTGTTTGACGATCTGGGGCTTCGCCATCAGCTAAGCGCTTCCCGCAGCAGCGGGCTTACGGCCCTTGCCGCGGCCGTTCAACAGGCCGCGCACGAGGGTTAATCAGGCGGAGGTTCTTGCCGCCTTCGCCATCATCTTCTTCAGCACATGAGACACCGCCACAAAACCAAAGCTGGCGGTTACCATGGTCGCCGCCCCAAAGCCCGAGGCACAGTCCATCCGTTTTGGGCCTTCGGCGGTGCTTTTCATCGCGCAAACTGAGCCGTCAGCCTGCGGATACACCAGCGCTTCAGTTGAAAATACGCAGTCTACGCCAAGCTTCCCTTTGCTGTTTTTCACCACGCCGAAATCACTTTTCAGGCGTTCACGCAGCTTCGCCGCCAGCGGATCCTGAATAGTTTTTGCCAGATCGCTAACCTGAATCTGCGTCGGATCGATTTGCCCACCGGCTCCCCCCGTGGTCACCATCGGGATCTTATAGCGGCGGCAATACGCGATCAGCGCCGCTTTTGGCCGCACGCTGTCAATGGCGTCGATAACATAGCTGAATCCCTGGCTAAGCAGCTCAGCAGCGTTGTCAGCGGTAATAAAGTCATCCACCACCGTAACCCGACATTCAGGATTGATCTCCTTGATGCGTGCGGCCATGACTTCCGTTTTGGCCTGGCCTACGCTGTCTTTCAGGGCATGGATTTGGCGGTTGGTGTTGGTGACGCAAACGTCATCCATGTCGATTAGCGTAATGGCCCCAATCCCGGTTCGCGCCAGCGCCTCTGCCGCCCACGAGCCCACCCCGCCGATGCCAATCACGCAAACGTGCGCTTCTGCAAAAAGCTGAAGCGCCGCCTGGCCATACAGACGAGCGGTGCCGCCAAAGCGTTGCAGCCAGGCATCAGAGAGAACAACAGACATCGGGGAAATCCTCAGAAATAAAAAACGGGCTGATTATACAGCCCGTAGATAAAGGTGGAAACGCTGCAGCATTAACCGTTAAAAACGCTGCCCGTGCCAGGGGCCGCTTTCAGCACCCAGACTCGCCCGTAATGGTTGTACCAACCCGCGCGGTGCCCGGCATCCGGGCCAATGCCCTGATAGATGTCGAAGTGCTGGCCTTTGATCGCGCCCCCAACGTCGAGCGCCACCATCACGCGCAGCTCGTACTGGCCGGTGAACTTCCCGTTATTGTCCAGTAGCGGGACTTCGGTCAGCAGCGTGGTGCCAGCAGGAATGATGGAGCGGTCAGACGCCACGGAGGCACGTCCAATCAAAGGTACCGCGCTCGCGCCTTTCACCGGCGCATAGCTTGCAGGCTTAAAGAAGACAAAAGAAGGATTCTGCTCAAGCAGCTCCCGTACTGCCGCTTCGCTATGGGTTTCACCCCAGTGGCGAATCGCCTGCATCGACATGTCTTCTTTCTTCACTTCACCGCGGTCGATCAACACCTTGCCGATGCTGCGATAAGCGTGGCCGTTTTTACCGGCATAGCCGAAGAAGGTCAAAGGCTGACCATCGCCAAAATCAATGTAGCCGCTGCCCTGCACATCCATGATGAAGTTATCCATCAGAGAGTTGCTGTAGGCCAGCACATAGCTGTCGCTCAACCCACCGGCGTAGATTTCCGCGCGGGACGGTAGACGCCCACGTTTTGGCGGCATGCGGTAAATAGGGTACTGGAATTCGCCCTGGCGAGTATGACGAGCCTGAATCACCGGGGTGTAGTAGCCGGTAAACTGCACGTTGCCGTAGTTGTCAGCCCCCTCCATCTGCCAGGCATCAAGGCCGAACTGCTTCAGCTGGCGGGTATCGCCGCCGGCCCGCAGCCACTGCTGCACGGCATTATAGATATCGCTGCCGTTATTATAGAGGCGGGGAGAAGCAGAACGAATCTGGTTAACCTGCTCGGCATAGTCGCCGCCGTTGATAGGCGCGCCAACCGCATCAGGCTGATTCACCAGTGAGAAAGGCTGGGAGAATTTCCCGTCTTTATATTGCTGACCGCGATCGGTCGGTTTTGATGAACAGGCGGCCAGCATCGCTAACATGGCCCCCGCCGCTGTGTACTTAATCCAACGTCCTTTCATTTACCTTTCGCCCTGCTCGTTGCCTCTGTATGCCTCGCCGAAGATAGCAAACGCGCCGCCAGAATTAAACGAGTTGCACACCCCTCACAGCAAAAACGTCTGTTTTATGGCCACTGTGCGGGTTAATTCAACAACCAAGGGGAAATTCAGGTATTTACTTGAAAAAAGGGTTGCATCAAAAAGCGAGCGGAGTATAGTGCGCATCCACGGACGCGGGGTGGAGCAGCTTGGTAGCTCGTCGGGCTCATAACCCGAAGGTCGTCGGTTCAAATCCGGCCCCCGCAACCAATTAAAAGTCGCTGATTTAACAGCGCAATGATGAAAAATCATTAAAAAGAGTAGTATGACGGACGCGGGGTGGAGCAGCCTGGTAGCTCGTCGGGCTCATAACCCGAAGGTCGTCGGTTCAAATCCGGCCCCCGCAACCAACATTGAGAACACCCTTACGGGTGTTTTTTTGTTTCTGCCGTTTGTAAAAAAATAAGGCAGGTTTATCTCCCGCCTTTATCAGCCATTTTAGCCTCGTCTTGCCAGCCTTGAGCTATCCGAGAAGTACGCCTTAATCCCCGCCAGAATTGACTCCGCAACTTCCTGCTGGAATTTGGCCGTACGCAGCTTGCGCTCTTCTTCAGGGTTACTCAGGAACGCTGTCTCCACCAGAATAGATGGAATATCCGGCGCTTTTAGCACCGCAAACCCGGCCTGATCGACGCTGTTTTTATGCAGCTTGTTCACTTTCCCCAGCCGGTTAAGCACCTCTTTCCCGAACTTCAGGCTGTCGTTAATGGTCAGCGACTGCACCATGTCGAACATCGTGTGGTCGAGATAGCGATCCCCACTTTTGCCCACGCCGCCAATTAAATCCGAGGCGTTCTGCGTTTGCGCGAGATATTTCGCCGCCGTACTGGTCGCCCCTTTGGTGGACAACGCAAAGACCGACGATCCGCGCGCGGCAGCGGTCGTAAATGCATCCGCATGAATAGAAACAAACAGGTCGGCTCGCTGTTTTTGCGCCTTGGCAACGCGCACTTTCAGCGGGATGAACACATCTTCATTACGCGTCATGTAGGCCTTCATATTGCCCTCTTTATCGAGCAGGGCCTTCAGCCTGCGCGCAATGCTGAGCACAATATCTTTTTCGCGGGTCTTGTTTGGGCCTATCGCACCGGGGTCTTCACCGCCGTGGCCTGGATCAAGCATGATGACAATCGGCCGGTCCCGCCCGGCTTTACCCGGCTTCGGCCCTTTTTCCACCGGCATTTTCTTGTCTAACTGGCCGTTGTTGTAATCTTCCAGTAATGCCAGCAGCGGATCTTGTTCGCTATTCATATTGGCGGGATAAAGATCCATCACCAGGCGCTCTTTAAATTCGGCGACCGGGGCCAGCGCAAACAAATGCGGGGTCACGTTTTGCTTCAATTCAAAAACCATGCGCACAGTCTTGGGATCGAACTGCCCCACGCGGGCGGATTTAATGAAGGGATCGTCGCCGCGAACCTGGCTGCCAATGCCTTTTAAAACTGAATTTAAATGCGCCCCTTCAATATCCACAACCACCCGCTCCGGGTTGCTGAGCGCAAACTGGCGGTACTTCAGCTGATGGTTAGATTCCAGCGTCACGCGGGTATAAGACGAGGCCGGCCAGACGCGCACGGCGATCACCTGGCTTGAGGCAGCAAAACCGACCTTGCTGACGCTCAACAACCACATGGCTCCGGCACCCTGAAGCAGACGGCGGCGACTCATTAACGAACTGGAATCTGGCATGGCTCCCCTGAGCGATAAAATCACTGAATAGACGAATTTATTTTTTGAGCCAAAAACTTTAGCGAAACACGCGGTTACTGTCATCTATAAAAGGGTAAACGTTCGGAAAAGGTCATCAAAAGTCAGGGGGAAGGAATTTTATCCTGGATGAAAATTGGCACTTGCACCAGACACCATAAAAGAATAAAAATACACAAATTACGAATAATCATGCAATGAGGGTGTGCCGTGGTAAAGGAACGCAGAACTGAACTGGTCCAGGGATTTCGCCATTCTGTTCCCTATATTAATGCCCACCGGGGAAAAACGTTTGTCATCATGCTCGGCGGCGAAGCCATTGAACATGAAAACTTTTCCAGCATCGTCAACGATATCGGCCTGCTTCACAGCCTGGGCATTCGCCTGGTCGTGGTGTACGGCGCACGCCCGCAGATTGACGAAAACCTGGCTGAGCACCACCATGAGCCGGTTTACCATAAACATACCCGAGTCACCGACGCAAAAACCCTCGAACTGGTAAAGCAGGCGGCAGGGCTACTTCAGCTCGACATCACCGCGCGGCTTTCCATGAGTCTGGGTAATACGCCGCTTCAGGGCGCCCATATCAACGTGGTCAGCGGTAATTTCATTATCGCGCAGCCTCTGGGCGTGGACGATGGCGTGGACTATTGCCATAGCGGTCGCGTCCGCCGGATCGATGAAGAAGCCATTCACCGCCAGCTGGACAGCGGCGCGATTGTGCTGATGGGGCCGGTTGCGGTCTCCGTCACGGGGGAAAGCTTCAACCTCACCTCCGAAGAAGTCGCCACCCAGCTAGCGGTTAAGTTGAAGGCAGAGAAAATGATTGGGTTCTGCTCCGCTCAGGGCGTGACCGACGACCAGGGAAACGTGATTTCCGAACTGTTCCCGAACGAGGCTCAGCAGCGCATTGAAGCCCTGGAAAACAGCGGCGACTATCATTCCGGCACAGTGCGCTTCCTGCGTGGAGCGGTGAAGGCCTGCCGCAGCGGCGTGCGCCGCAGCCACCTGCTCAGCTATCAGGAAGATGGTGCCCTGCTGCAGGAACTGTTCTCTCGCGATGGGATCGGCACGCAGATTGTGATGGAAAGCGCCGAGCAGATCCGCCGCGCTACCATCAACGATATCGGCGGTATTCTTGAGCTGATCCGCCCGCTGGAACAGCAAGGGATCCTGGTGCGCCGCTCCCGTGAGCAGCTGGAAATGGAGATCGACAAGTTCACGATTATTCAACGGGATAACCTGACCATCGCCTGCGCTGCGCTTTATCCGTTCCCGGAAGAAAGCATCGGCGAAATGGCCTGCGTCGCGGTGCACCCTGACTACCGTAGTTCGTCCCGGGGCGAAGAGTTGCTGAACCGCATAGCCAACCAGGCGCGGCAGATGGGGCTGAGTAAATTGTTCGTGCTGACCACCCGCAGCATCCACTGGTTCCAGGAGCGGGGCTTCCTGCCGGTGGACGTGGAGCTGCTGCCGGCGAGCAAAAAAGAGATGTACAACTATCAGCGCAAATCAAAAGTGCTGATGGCCGACCTGACCTGAAAAAAGGGAAGGCATAAAGTGTGCCTTCCCTTGTCTTTTATTCTCCAGAGAAAATCGCCATAAGCCCGCTGCGGCGCTCCGTACGCGTGGCTATCGCTTTATTCAACACGCGTTCATCGGCATACAGCGACAGCTGCTTACGGGCTCGCGTGATCGCGGTGTACACCAGCTCACGCGTCACCACCGGCACAAACTGATTCGGCAATACCAACGCGGCGTGGTCAAATTCAGAACCCTGAGATTTATGCACGGTCATGGCGAAGGCCGTATCGTGTACAGGCAGGCGGCTGGGCTGAACGGATTTTACTGAACCATCCGGCATTGAAAACCACACGCGAAGCCCTTCCTCACGCTGCAAAGCAATACCGATATCGCCGTTAAACAAGCCAAGCGAGCTATCATTGCGGGCAATCATCATCGGACGCCCGTCGTACCAGCGGGACAGCGCCTGCGAAGGCCGCTGAATCAAACGCGCCTGTACCAGCGCCTGCTCAATACGCTCATTCAGGCCGCTGACGCCGAAAGGTCCTTCACGTAAGGCACACAGCAGCTGATAACGGCCAAAGGCATCAATGATCTCCGCAGGCGCGGCTTTCTGACGCACCAGCTGCAAATACTCGCCGTAGCCGCTGACCACGTCGGCAATCATCGCCGTATAATCTTCCGGCTCCAGCAGCGGCTGCAGTGAGATGTCCGTAAACCCTTGTCCAAACGCAGCTTTCACCTGCCTGCTATCGCTGGCATTAACGGCAAAGGCCAGTTGACCGATGCCGGACTGACTGTCGAACCGATAGCTCTTACGCAGCAGGCAAAGCCCGTCACGCAGCGCGCTCGCCCGGGTACTCTCCCCCACGGGTACCTCACAGCCCGTGAGCCGTTTTAATTGCTCCGCACGCTCAGCCGAATACCCGTCGTTCACGTAATGGCAGATATCGCCCAGCACCGCCCCCGCCTCTACGGAAGCCAGTTGATCTCTGTCTCCGAGGAAGATGACGCGGGCCTGCTCCGGTAAAGCATCAATCAGCCGGGACATCATCGGCAGATCCACCATTGACGCCTCATCCACCACCAGCACATCCAGGTGCAGAGGATTCCCGGCATGGTGGCGCAACCGCTGGCTGTTCGGCTGCGCGCCTAAAAGCCGGTGCAGCGTCGAAGCCTCTTCAGGCAGGCGCTTTTTCTGCTCATCGCTGAGCGGCAGCTGGCGCAGCGCACTTCCCAACGATTCCGTCAGGCGTGCGGCCGCCTTGCCCGTAGGCGCCGCAAGCTGAATGCGCACGGGCTGGCCATCGGAAAGCTGAACCAGCGCGCCCAACAGCTTTGCCACCGTTGTGGTTTTACCTGTTCCCGGCCCGCCGGAAATAACTGAAATACGTCGGGTCAATGCCACCGCCGCGGCCACTTTCTGCCAGTCCGTCTGTGGGCTGTGACCAAACAGCGCGTCGAGGATTTCGCGAAGCCGGGCCTCATCCACCGCAACAGGCTGGTTATGTTCACCGAAGAAGGCCGCCACCCGATGCTCGTTGCTCCACATACGGTTGAGGTAAAGGCGGTTATCAATGAGTTTCAGCGGCGTGGGTTCGTCGCCCGAACTGACCGAATGGGAAGCCAGTAATGCGCTGTGCCAGCCCGAAGAAGGCTCCGCCTCGGTAAAAAGCTGAGCCACAAGTTCAGGATGTTTGCCAGCGAAGGCATATTCGGGCCTGATGCGCTCCAGCGGCAGGCAGACATGCCCCTCGCCTGATTCTCGGCTCAACAGCGCTGCGGCCAGCATAACGGCGGGCTGCTCATCGTTAGCCACCATCATGGCAAACTGTGAATCCAGCGGCCTGAGAGCTTTCAGCACCACCGCCTGGTTGAGTAGCTGAGACATACTCACTGTGGGATCTCCTCTGCTGCCCCGGCGAACAGCGCATCCATAGCTTTAACCAGTCTGACGTCCGGTCGCGTAGAAAAAATACCCTGCTCGGGCTTACCCTGCTCCACGCCTCGCAGGAACAAATAGATAACCCCACCAAAGTGCTGCTGGTAGTTATACCCGGCCATACGGTGGCGCAGGTAGCGATGCAGCGCCAGCGTGTAGAGCTGGTACTGCAAGTCGTAGCGGTGAGACTGCATCGCCTTCGCCATCGCCTCCTGGGTGTAGGCGCTGCTGTCTTCACCCAGCCAGTTAGATTTATAGTCCAGCAGGTAGTAACGCCCCTGCCAGCGGAACACCAGGTCGATAAAACCTTTCAGCATTCCCTTCACCTGACGGAAGTCCAAAGGCGGGCAGCCAGCAGACAGCGGGTCGTAATGACGAACCAGACCGTCTAACGCCGGCGCCTGTAGCTCATTGTCGATAGGTAAATAAAATTCCAGCTCCACCTGTCTCTCCTTCGCAGAAAGCAGGTTCAGGGCAACGCCGGTGTCATTGAGCGGCGCAGCAAGCACCTCTTCCAGCCAGCGGCTCACCACCGGCTCCCACTCGCCGCTAAACCCATTGGCAAGCAGGTGTTTTTCTGTCTCTTCAGGCTGTACTGGCTGTGTAAAATCAACCTCTTCGAAAAGGCTGTGTAAGAAAGTACCCGGTGAAGCCCCGCGCGGGAAAGTATGCGGCGTAAGTAACGGCTCACTTTGCTCCGGGGCTTCCCCAACGGCGTCAACGTCCAGGCGTGGCACGAAATCCAGAACCCGACTGCTGCCGTGCTGCTGCAGACCAGAATAACTGGTCACGCGCCAGTTATCGGTGATTCGACGCTTGAGCTGGCGGGCGGCAAGCTCGGGCAAAGCATCGGGCCGCGGCTGCCACGGAGTATCGTCCCCGGAAGAGAGTGTTTCAACGTCGATGGCTTCGCTTTTCAGATCATCAAGCGCCTGGCGCAGTCCCTCTGCATCGAGCGCTTCCCCTTTTTGCAGCAAATAGCCCAGCGCACTGAGGTGCAGGTCGCTGTTGCCTTTTTTGGCTCTCGAACCGCGGAACAACGGCGCAACGCCCAAGCTGCAGTGCCAGACGGAGCGGGTCAATGCCACATAGAGCAGACGCAAGTCTTCCGCCAGACGTTCTTCTTCGGCCAGCCCCAGGCTTTCCGCATCGTTGCTCAAATCCAGAAGTGAGGTAAAGGTGGTTCGGTCGTGATAAAGGCCGCTGCTCTGTGGGCGATAGTTGGCCACGAACGGCAGCCAGACCAACGGATACTCCAGCCCTTTGGATTTGTGGATGGTCACCACCTGCACCAAATGTTTATCACTTTCGAGCCTCAACTGCTGACTGGAAGCGTTGCTGTCCGGCTCGGCAATCCTCTGCGCCAGCCAGCGCACCAGCGCATGCTCGCTCTCCATTTCTGCTGAGGCTTCCTGTAACAGTTCGCTGATGTGCAAAATATCGGTCAGCCTGCGCTCTCCGCCAGGCGTGGCCAGCAGGTTTTCAGCTATATTTCTCGCCCCGATTAAGGCTCTTAACATGGGCATCACGCCCCGCTTAAGCCACTGCTCGCGGTAGCCAAAGAATTCGTCAACCAGATGATCCCAGGCCAGTTCGTCGTTGTTCAGAGACTCGATAGCATGGGCATCCAGCCCTAACATGGCTGTCGCAATCGCGCTGCGCATGGCCGTCTCAATTTCAGGCGTCAGTACGGCCTGTAGCACCCACAGCAGCTCACGTGCCTCAACGGTAGCAAACACCGAATCGCGGTTAGAGAGATACACCGAAGGAATATTCAGCGCGCCCAGCGCATCACGTACGATGGCCGCTTCTCCGCGGCTACGAACCAGAATCGTCATATCCGATGCCCTGAGCGGCCGGGCGTCATCCCCCAACCAAAGCAGCGCATCCCCCCGTTGCCCGGCGGTGAGCCAGTCTCGAACTTGCCGTGCACACTGCGATGCCATCGCTTGTTGGTAATCACTTACACCGACGCCATCCCCCGGCTGGAGCCACATTTTCACCGCCGACTGGCTTTCACCCTGGACCGTAAACCGTAGCCCACCGTTGCGGGGCGCTGATTTAACCGGCAGGAACGGGATCTGCCGGAATAAGAACGGATTCTCAACCTGCTGGAACAGCGTGTTTACGCCGTGGATCATTGAGGGAGACGAGCGCCAGTTAGTGTCCAGTGTGTAGTGGGCACTAACTTCCTGACGAGCCCTCATATAGGTAAAAATATCGGCGCCGCGGAAAGCGTAAATAGCCTGCTTAGGGTCACCAATCAGCAACAGCGCGGTGCCCTGCTGCTTGATATACAGGCGGCGGAAGATACGGTACTGCTGCGGGTCGGTATCCTGGAACTCATCGATCATCGCCACCGGGAAACGGCTGCGGATCGCCGTCGCTAAGGCGTCGCCGCCGGGCTGATGCAGAGATTCATCGAGCCGACTCAGCATATCGTCAAAGCCCAGTTCGCCGCGGCGGCGCTTCTCTTGTTGAACAATATAGCGAATTTCCGCCATGGCTCTGGCAATCACCAGGTCACGCAGCGTTAGCGGCTCTGCAAGCAATGCGTCGATGGCGGTGAACAGGCTGTGCCGGGGCACTTCGCCTTTTTTGGTTTTCTCTTCAAGCGTGCTTTGCGCAAACTTCGCCAACGCCTCAGGGAGCTGATAACTGGTGGTTTCCAGCTGCGCCCACTGGCCAACAATTTCCAGCCAGTTTGGCAAATGTTTACTGCTGTAGCTGCGTTTATCCACGCCAGAATCGCTAATCAGGCTTACCAGCTCACCCGCGGCTGCTCTCCACTGAGCTTTGACCTCGTCGATAGCGGAGATTATTTTTTCATGGCGAGCCAGCAGCGTTTCGTCATCCGCCGGGGGCTGTTTCAGCTGGGGTTGTTCCCCCTGAAGCCAGCTATTGATGTCTTTTAAAAGCGCTTCCGGGCCAGACCACTCTTCACTCATCGCTTGAGCGACTGGTTTTGGCAACGGGTAGCAGTGACGCCGCCAGAAGTCAGCACACGCGTGGCGGCGCAGCACGGATTCATCCTCAAGGAGCTGTTGCTCGAACAGCATTCCGGACTCAAAAGCATTGAGGCTGAGCATTCGCTGGCAAAAGCCGTGGATCGTGAAGATAGCGGCCTCATCCATCTGCTGTTCGGCTAACAGCAAGGTACGGGCAGCAAGCTGCTTGTCCGCTATCTGGGCAAGCAGGTTTTGCAGAAGTGGGTTTTTGGTGCGGTTACGAATACAGGCGATGCGCAATTCGTGGATATTTGCCCGAATACGACCACGCAGTTCTTCGGTGGCCGCTTCGGTGAAGGTCACCACCAGCAGTTCTTCAACACCTAGCGGGCGGGGGAAAGCATTCTCTCCCCCTAAGCCCAATAACAACCGCAAATAAAGCGCGGCAATGGTAAAGGTCTTACCGGTCCCCGCGGAAGCTTCTATCAACCGTTCGCCGAACAGCGGCAAACTTAAAGGATCAAGGGGCTGCGCGGTTACATCGGTCATTATTTCTCGCTTACTAGTGGTAACGTCTGCTGCAGACTGCGTGCCCCCTCCCAGGTTTTCCACCCTTTTGGAGCCGCATACTCTGCTTTGCCGTTATGGCTGCCGGAAATCTGTGACAGCACCGCCATCCCCTGGGGAGCTATCACCGCCTGATGGAAGAAATCAGCCAGCTTCTGTGGCGTTAATTTCTTAATTTCAGCTATCACTTTATCACGGGAATCAAACGCCATGTTTCGGCGATCGAAATCTTTGCTAAGCTGCGCCGCCTCTTCCGCAAGCGTTTGAGGCGCCTGCTGCATCTGGGCAATCATCCCCTGCTGGATTTGGGCAAATTCGGCGTCGCTCATGCCGCGCAGTTTTTTCTCGATAACCGGGTAAAACGCTTTAAACCGCTCGTACAGGTAAGCAGGCTGCTTATCACTGCTTTGCAGCAGGAAGCCCACGCCCCACTGGCGACCAATAGACATAGGGAAAGCAAACACCGCATAGCCAAGCTGCTCTTGTGTCCGCAACTGATTATAGAACCAGGGCTGAACGATTTGACCCAGCATTGAACCGTAAGCCGTGCTGGTGGCTTCGCTATAGCCTTTTGGTACATAAACTGCCGCCAGCGCTGAGTCGGTGCTGCTTCCGGCCTTTTCAAACATCGCCAGATGCCGCTTATTGATCAGCACATCGTCATTGCGGCACCATTCGCTGCCCTTCGGCGCCAACTGCGTTTTGACGTTTTCCGTCAATTGTTTGGTCTGCTCCGGAGACATATTACCAATGACCATAAACTCAGGTCGGGAATTGGTTTTCAGCCGTTCACGGTAATCCAGCACGTCCTTAAGCGTCAGCTCCGGCAGCAGCGCCCGGCGGGTACTACGCTCATAATAAGGCACCTGCGAAACCATCTGCACCGGCGCAATCGCCTGCTCAAAGGCTTTACCTTTTTCCGCCGAGTCCATCATCTGCGCATACCAGGACTTAGCCTGATCCAGCTGTTCCTGCGTTGGGGTATAGCTGAAATAGCCCTTCAACAGCGCTTCGAACAGCTGCGGCAGCCGCTGCGTATAGCCGTTGGCGTTAATCATCAGCCCGCTATTCGCGTTAGATGAGAAACTGATGCCGCCAACCGATGCCTGATTGCTGAGTTCATCCAGCGCAATGCCCGCAAGGTAATCATTGATGGCAAACAGCACCTGATTCTTCGCACTGTTCATCACCTGTGGATTACGCAGCACAAGCGTCACGTCCGCTTTTGGCTCGTTGCCAAAATAGCGGCTCGGCATATATACCACGCGCAGATCCGGTTCGTGGATCAGCAGCTCAGGATGCTGGTACTCCTTCTGCGGTTTATAAAGCGTGAAGTCATCGGGAATGTAAGGGTTCAACTGAGGCAGCTCAAGCTTGATGGCATCTGCCTTCTGCTGCCAGTCGGCAAAAGTCTGCGCAGGGATTTTGTCAACTTCGTAAGGCGCATCAACGAAATAGGCCGTTTTATTGTGCGGCTCCTGCGGGCTGATGTACCACACACGGGCATTCTGCGGCGTCATCATATCCAGACGTGCTTTAATCGCATTAGGATCGTACTGGTCAGCAATGTTCGCGGAATCCAGCGTATGGCTGACCGGAACGCGCAGCATGGTATCCGCCAGCCATTCGATGTAGTCCATATCACGGGTGATGGACGGGTAACGGAAGTCGAGATCCAGCACGTGTGCAAGCTCGTCAAAGTAACGTTTATCGATACCTTTGGCGCGCAACTGATCGAGATAGCTGAATATCGCCGCAACCACCTGGTCACGATTGGCCAGGCCTTTATCCGTCAGGGAGACGGAGATGGCGAAAACACCGCTGTTACCGGCCACCATCGGGTCAGAATCCGCGCGAATGCTCTCCGCAAGCCCCTGCTTTTGCAGCCAATCCGACAGCGTATCGTGACTGCGGTTACCGATCAGGTACCCAATCAGCTCATCGGTTTTGCTGCGGAATTTATCGCTATTGTTATCAATGCGAAACTCAACGCGAACCACCTTGCGCGGCATGACCGGCACATAGTGGATGAAGATCCCTTTTTGCGCGTCAGTCACCACCGGTACATCGATAACCGGCTTTTCGATATTTTTGTCAGGAACGCGGCCGTAAGTTTCAGCGGCAATCTTCGCCAGTTCAGGCAAAGGCTTGTTGCTGTAGATAACGGCTTTCATCAGGTTTGCCGAGTAGTACTTATTTCTGAATGCCACCAGCGCGTCGAGCAACTTGCTGCCGGGTTTGTCACGCAGGGTTTCAAGGTTGCCGCCGGAGAAACGCGCCGCCGGGTGTAAAGGGTTGATGGTTTCGGCGCTAACCTGTGCCATGCGCATCCCGTCACGCGCACGGGCCATCGTCAACTCGGCGTTTACCGCGTTACGTTCACGCTCGGCATATTGTGCCGCGAGGTTAGGTTCAGCAATGGCGTCGGCCAGGCGGTCTACGGCACCGTCGAGCGCATCGTTTTCTACTTCAAGATAAAATGCGGTTCGATAGGTGGCGGTACTGGCATTGTGGCTGCCGCCATGTTTTTTGAGGAATTCAGACAGGCTATCCGGGTCCGGATATTTTTTAGACCCCATCAGCGTCATATGTTCCAGAAAATGGGCAAGCCCAAGGTGAGCATCTGGATCTTCCAGTGAGCCAACCGGCACCACCAGCGCTGACAGCGACTTCACCGCCTGCGGATCGGAAACCAGCAGCACGGTCATACCGTTATCTAAACGAATAGCCTGATACTGACGAGGATCTTTTTCACTTTTACGGATGGTGTCCTGAATCGGTTGCCATCCGTTATCTGCCTGACTGCAGGGTGCCCAAAGAGCAACGAACAAGAAAAGCGCGGTAAACCAGGTGCTGCATTTAGGCATTCACAAACCTCGTCTTCACTAACTTACTCATCATTAACAACTTTTCGAAGCTATCCGTCGAACGCCGTTGTTATACTTCGCCAGCCCTGAGCAAGAAATCGCATCATAATTGAACTCACCGGGCTGTGCAATTTTTATACAACCCTTGTTCAGGATTGGTTGAATCTGAACAGAGGCAGCAGGTAGCGCTCGGCCTCTGCGATAATCGCTTCGTAATACTCGGCATCAAGGGTACGGTACAAACGTTGCAGCCAAATATCAGCCCCTTCCCCTTCCACCATATGGTTTCCTTCCCAGGCAGCAAGCAGCTTAGTCCGGGCTTTCTGCTGCGTCTCCTCATCCCATAAAATGGCATCATTTTGTGGGTCATAACAGGTTTTTATCCACGCGCCACCGCTGTTATGCAGCAGCAGCAATGGCTGACGGAGACCTTCTTTATAACCCTCAATCAGTTGCAACAACCAGGCTTTAGCTTCGTCCTGTGCCATATGAGGGAAACGCCACTGTGAATCTTTGCGCCCGAACATTCGGCTTTCGCCCGAATAGCCGCTCGCACAGTAAACCAAATGTTCAATCCACAGCTGCATGCCATGAGCCACATTCAGCACCGAAGGGCGCCAGCGCAGCAAACCATCAGCCTGTACGTCCGACAGCCAGCCCGTCACTCTGGTTCCGTCTATGTGAAGATCCACTTCACAGCTTTCCCCTTTTTGCCGTTCGGCCAGCACTTTTTCAGCCAGAGTTTGCATTTCATTCCGCTGGTTTTCCCACAAGATTTCACCGAAGGCCCCGTAAGGTAAAACGCCAGCTGCCCGGTAACGCACAAACAGCTGGTGCGGATCATCTTGCTGAACCAGAGCATTAAGCAGGTGCTGGTTTAACTGAAAACGGTCGAGTACATCGAGGGTAAAAGGCTCTTCATCCGGCAATTCGGTATCTTCCAGGCGGAAGTTAATGCCGAGACGCATTTGGAAAAATGCCCGCACCGGGTGCCGCCAAAAGCGCTGGAGCTGCTCAAGGGAGATGTCGTCCCAGGGATCCGCAATCAAAGGCTGAATAAAGTGGGCATGCGCTACGCCGCTGCCGCTTGCCGCTGGCAGCCACTCCTGAGCAAAGCTTTGCCCATCGCCTCCGGCAAGGTAGTTGGTGCTGTCAAAAGGTGTTCGGGCATGAAGCGTGACCAGATGCTTTCTCACATGCTCACTGCTGTCATCTGCATTACATTCAGCATCTCCGGGGAGGTAGTGACTGCGAGCGATATAATCCAGCAGTTCTTCCACCAGCACCGACGGGTAACGCCTGCTGTTGTCCTGAATCGAACGGCCGATATAGCTGATGTACAGCCGCTGCTGGGCCGAAATAAGCGCTTCCAGGAACAGATAGCGGTCATCGTCTCGGCGGCTGCGGTCCCCACGCTGCGGGTGCTGGCTCATCAGGTCAAAGCCCAATGGCGCAAGCGTTCGCGGATAGACACCGTCATTCATGCCCAGCAAACAAACGACCTTAAAGGGAATGGCGCGCATTGGCATCAGGGTACAGAAGTTTACCGGCCCGGCGAGGAAGCGCTGGCTGATGCGCTCCTGGTCAAGACGCTGGGCCAGTTCATCACGCAGCAAGGTTAATGACACGGGCTGCTGGTAGGCTGCATCAGTGCCTTTTTCAATCATCTCCTGCCACTGCTGCTCAATCAGCGCCAGTGCGGCTTCTGTTTCACCATCAGGCAGGAAGAAGCTGTTCAGCATGTCCCTGCATAGCGGCAACCATTCGTCTAAAGGGCGCTCCTGAGTTAACAGCTGACGCCAGCGGTTCAGCTGCATCAGCAACTCCGCAAGCTGCCCCACCAGTTCGGCAATCAGGCCGCTGGACTCATCATAGGGCAGCACAGAATCCCAGACCCCAGCCTGGCTTTCCATCGCATAGCCAAGCAGCATCCGGGTCAGGCCAAACCGCCACGTATGCTGCCCGGTCGCAGGCAGATCCAGTTCTCGAACGTTGTCATCATCAATGCCCCAACGTACACCTGATTCATTCACCCATTTACGCAGATAGCGCAGCCCTTCTTCATCAATAGAGAAACGCGCCGCCAGGGCAGGCACTTCCAACAATGAAAGCACATCTTCTGCTGCGAAACGGCTTTCCGGCAAGCCAAGCAGTAAAATGAACGCCTGCAGGGCCGGGTGAGCCTGGCGCGCCCGACGGTCAGAAATGGCAAACGGCAGCCAACGCTCGTCCTTCGCGCTACCAAACACCGCCTGGATAAACGGACTGTAGCTATCAATATCCGCAACCATCACGATGATATCGCGCGGGGTAAGTTCTGGATCGGCCTCCAGCATCGCCAGCAGTTGATCGTGCAGCACTTCAACTTCTCGCTGCGGGCTATGGCACTCATGGAATGTCAAAGAACGATCGTTAAGATCCAGCAGCCGTTTACCGTCACTGTGTTCGTACTCCTCAGCCGTCAGCCCCAGCACCTGCGAATCTTTCAGCTCTAACAGGTCATTTTGCAGGCCGTGGAGAAGGTTATCGGGTTCTAAATCGACAAAAACATCGATCTCTTCAAAACGCTCCAGCTCGGAAAGCAAAAACGCGTAGTCGCGCCCTAATTTCCCCCAAGAGGCCAGCAAGGAATTCCCCACATCCTGCTCACCAAGCTCATTGAACAACGAAGAGGCATTGTCGTTGTCCTTAAACAAGGTCTGCTCTTGTTCTGTCTGATGCCGACGACGACGACGGCTGACAAGACGAGCAAGGAACGCGGGATCTTTAATATCCCCCCAGTAGTAGCGGCAGGGGTTGGTAAATAGCACATGGACGTCGATATGCTTACCCAGCGCCTGCAGAGCCTGGAGGTACACCGGTGGCAGAGCGGAAATCCCACAAATAAAGACGCGAGATGGGAGTCCCGCCGGGCAAACCTCGCTTTTCTCAAGAGCGCTAATAAAGCGCTGGTAGAGATTGGCTCGATGCCATTCAGGCTGCCCCAGCTCAGCGGTGTAGCGCACCAGTTCCGCCCAGAGTGGAGCCTGCCAGAGCTGAGACTCTCCCACGCCTTCGACAAGCTCGCCCTTCTCCCAGCGGCTTAGCCAGCCGGGACGATAGACAAGATACTGGTCATAAAGGTCGGCAATCCGGGAAGAAAGCTGAAACAGCTTACGGCTGCTGTCGTCTACCTGCAGATAGTGGCCAAGCATCTCGAACTCTGGCTTGTGGAGCATATTGGGGATAAGCGTCATCAGCTTCCAGCTCATGCTCTGCTTGTTGAAAGCGCTCACTTCCGGGATATCGGGCAATACCTTCACGAACATGTCCCAGATAAAGCTGGCGGGCAGCGGAAACTCGATGTTCGCCGCAATACCAAACTTCTGTGCCAGCGTCATTTGCAGCCACTGCGCCATCCCGGTGCTTTGCACCAGCACCACTTCCGGCTCAAAAGGATCCGGCAATGGCTGGTGCTCCACAATGAACTCCATAATGGCTTCCAGCACATCAAGGCGGTTGGAATGGTAGACACGCAACATGAAATCGCTACTCCTGACGTTGTTCTGACCGTGGGCAATCGAGCCTCGAAAGCTGCGCTATCCGGCCCTCTGGACTTGTTACAGTAACGTCGATGCTGACACATCCCAAAGACGATGTCTGCTGTTGATGCACATTCCATGCATCTGAAAGTGGAGGAACTTCTGGCTCGGTCTACTCACGCGCGACTCGCCACAGCTGCCTTAGCTGCCATTGGCTGGTGAAACCCTGCTGCAATACACCGTGGTACCCCAGCAATGCGGTCATCACTATCGCAAACAGCGCCAGGGCACATAGCACCTCCGGGAGGCTGAACCCATGCTGCCGGGAAACTATCGAGGCAGTTTGCATAAGTCATCGTCCAATAAAGGGCAAAAATCCAGCCAGCCCTGCGCGGAGGCCACTAATTTATTCCCCTGAAGTCCCCCCCAGCGCCACAATGTGAACGGTAGCGTGGGCCCTGCAACAGAACCGGAAGCAGCCAGTAAGGCCTCACCTTTATCGGTTAGATGCAGGCAGGCGTGCCACTGATTACGCGACTCAAACTGACATTGCCAGGTTCTCTGGGGTTGCCAGCTTTGTTTTTCCCCCCATGCCAGCGCAGATCTTGCAGCCGTCTGATTTTTAATAAACTGAATTTCGGCGGCAACCTCAAAGCGCTGGGCGCTAAGTTGCCGGGAAAGCCCACTCAGCATCAGAGAACCAACTGCAAGCAGCATCAATACCATCAGCAAAGAGGTGCTCCCTTTCTCTTGCTTGCCGCTCATGAATTTTCTCCACTCACCGTGTAGCTAAGCTCCACAGGACGCCCACCTTGCTTCAGATATGCAGCAAGACTCACGAGGAATAAAGGCCTGCCGGTTTTGCGATTCAGGCGAACCACGGAAAAATGCTGCACCACCAATTGCGTCGGGTCAGACATTCTTTCCCAGCCGGTACCTTCACAATGCTCTACGCCCTTTTGAGTCTCCAGGCTGCCGTTACGCAAGCGATAGCCCGTCTGTTCATTTTGACTACCAGGGGTCGTGTCCCACCGGCCATTACCGTTGGCATCCCACTGCAATACCACGCAGTTTCCGTTGTTCATAAGCTTTACAGCCTCCCCCTGACACTTCCCTCGGCAATAACCCGCACGCTGTAAATTTTTTCCAACGGTGAACGCCATTTGCCAAAGCGCTTCCTGCTGAGCAACGTAGCTGTACTGGCGTAAAACCTCGCCCTGCAAAGCGGGGAAAAGCCTTGAAGTGCCTAGCAGCAGCACGCTGCTCAAGGCCATCGCAATAAGCGTTTCGAGTAACGTAAACCCTCTCTGAGCGCTCAACATGACTTGTCTCCGGACATTTCGCACAGCCGGATGCGCCCCCAAACCGAGAGCGTCACTTTCCAGCGCCCGACCTGACTTTTCACAATAAGGTGGCCTGGCCAGGCTGTGTTGCGAATACCGTAGAAACCTAACCCGGCAGTCATATCCTCCACGACGATATCGTCAAACTCGGGGGTAAACGTCAGATTTGAGTTTCCCGAACAGTTTTCTTCAGCGGCACGGCTTGTCAGGCACCAGCTTTTCCCCAATTGATGCAGCGCCAAAAGATGGGTTTGGTTGTGCCAGTTGGCATCATTTCTTAGCCGCGAGAGAAAGTGACTCAGTTGCTGAGCCGTTTGCCGCAACTGCACTCTCTGCTGCCACTCGTGCCAGCCGTGAAGCCCACCAGCGCTGAGTACGGCAACAATGGCTATCACCACCATCACCTCAATAACGCTAAAACCACGTTGGTTGATTTTCATGGGAGGAGTGTGGGCCACAGAAGTTGAATCAGCCAGTTCGCAAATCAGATGATGCGACACATATCGGAAGATAATTAAGGCGTTACGGAGAGTTGCATACGCTCTGGAATCAATGCCGAAGAAGCAAAACCAGGGCAAAAAAAACCGGCGCACTCAGGCACCGGTTCTGTCACTCTGTCAGCAGGTTAAATGGCGACAGGCGCTTTGATCGCCGGATGCGGATCGTAGCCTTCAATCTCGAAGTCTTCGAAACGGTAGTCAAACAATGACTCCGGCTTACGTTTGATAACCAGCTTAGGCAGCGCGCGCGGTTCACGGGTTAGCTGCAGACGTGTCTGTTCCAGGTGATTGCTGTACAGGTGCGTATCGCCCCCGGTCCAGACAAAGTCGCCCACTTCCAGGTCGCACTGCTGCGCCATCATATGCACCAGCAGCGCATAGCTGGCGATGTTGAACGGCAAACCAAGGAAGATGTCGCAAGAGCGCTGGTAGAGTTGGCAAGAGAGTTTGCCGTCTGCCACATAGAACTGGAAAAACGCGTGGCAAGGGGCCAGCGCCATTTTATCCAGCTCGCCCACGTTCCACGCAGAGACAATAATGCGCCGAGAATCGGGATCGTTTTTCAACTGGTTGAGCACGGTGGTTAGCTGATCAATATAACGCCCGTCAGGGGTTGCCCAGGAACGCCACTGCTTGCCGTAAACCGGGCCGAGATCGCCGTTTTCATCCGCCCATTCGTCCCAAATCGTCACCTTGTTTTCCTTCAGGTACGCGATATTGGTATCGCCATTAAGGAACCACAGCAGCTCATGAATGATCGAACGCAGGTGACATTTTTTGGTGGTAACCAGCGGGAAGCCTTCCTGCAGGTTAAAGCGCATTTGATGTCCAAAAATCGACAACGTGCCGGTACCGGTACGGTCCGCTTTTGGCGTGCCCTCTTCGAGCACTTTTTTCATCAAATCAAGATACTGTTTCATGTCACCTCACGAAAGTTGCTGCTGCGGACGGCGGTAAGCCCAGACCATCATAATGATACCGGCAACAATCATCGGAATCGACAGGATCTGCCCCATGCTGATGTACTGTACCCAGGTGCCGGTGAACTGCGCATCCGGCTGGCGGAAGAATTCGACGATGATACGGAACGCACCGTAGCCAATCAGGAACAGGCCAGAGACGGACCCCATTGGGCGAGGCTTACGAATAAACAGGTTCAGGATGATGAACAGGACAACCCCTTCCAGCGCCAGCTCATAAAGCTGAGACGGGTGGCGAGGCAGTACGCCGTAGGTATTGAACAGCGATTGCCATTCCGGGTGCGTTGCCAGCAGGCCAACGTCTTCACTGCGTGAACCAGGGAACAGCATGGCGAAGCGGAAGTTCGGGTCAACGCGGCCCCACAGTTCGCCATTGATAAAGTTGCCGAGGCGCCCAGCACCTAAACCAAACGGGATCAGCGGAGCAATAAAATCAGAGACCTGGAAGAAAGTACGCTTGGTGCGGCGCGCAAACCAAATCATCACGCAGATAACACCGATCAGGCCGCCGTGGAAGGACATACCGCCGTCCCAGACTTTGAACAGGTAGAGAGGATCGGCAAGGAAGACCGGCAGATTGTAGAAGAAGACATAGCCCAGTCGTCCCCCCAGGAACACGCCAAGGAAACCTGCATACAGCAGATTCTCTACTTCATTTTTCGTCCAGCCGCTGCCCGGACGGCTGGCGCGGCGCCCGGCAAGCCACATGGCAAACACGAACCCGACCAGGTACATGAGCCCGTACCAGTGCAGGGAAACCGGCCCGATGGAGAAAAGCACCGGATCAAATTCAGGGAAACGCAGATAGCCACTATTCATCTGTCACCACAAGCTATTGTTACCTCACCCAAAATAGAAGGTGAGTGGCAAGTACGCACCACTCTCGATGCGCTCCGAAAGCAGCGGATCATAGCACAAACAGCCAGAGTGATTGATTACGGAAGTTGTAAAAGATGTGTAATGTCCCGGTGGTACCGGGGCATCCAGGGCGTATCCGGGAGTGTGAACCAACACCAGGCATAGAAGAAAACGAACAGGGAAACCCCTTCGGGGTTTTCGGAAGATGAGCCACAACAAGGGAAAAACCACGCTTTTTCCCTTGTTGTCAGACGGGGAAAATGTCCCGGTGAGATCGGGACATTGAGAACGGATCAGCGCCCACCGCGAATCAGGCCACCCATGCCGCGGCGCTCCATAAACGCAGCGACCTGGTGGCGTACTTCCGTCGCCATTTGAGCCTCAAGGGTACGCTGAGCAAGCACTTCGGCTTCTTCAAGCTGAATATGGCGTAACAGGTATTTAATGCGCGCGACGGAACGGCCGTTCATTGAAAGATGACGGTACCCCATGCCCACAAGAATCGCGACGCACATCGGGTCACCGGCCATTTCGCCGCACAGGCACAGATCGAGGTCATAGCGCTCGGCCTCACGGGCAATCAGGTTCAGCGTACGCAGCATCGCCGGATGCAGGCTATCGTAAAGGTTAGCCACCCGCGTGTTGTTACGGTCAACCGCCAGCAGATACTGAGTCAGGTCGTTTGTACCAACGGAAATAAAATCAATACGCCCGGCCAGATGCCCCAGCATGAACACCATGGAAGGCACTTCAACCATCACCCCAAGCCTGAACTTCGGCAACTGGTAGCCTAATTCCTCTTCGACTTCCCGGCCCGCACGATCGATAAGTCTGCGCGCATCATCGATTTCATCAATGCTGGTGATCATCGGCAGCAGGATACTCAAATTCCCCGTAGCCGCATTCGCACGCAGCATGGCGCGGACCTGGATCAGAAAGATCTCTGGCTGATCCAACGTAATACGAATGCCTCGCCAGCCAAGACAGGGATTCTCCTCGCTGATAGGCATATACGGAAGCTGTTTATCCGCCCCGACGTCCAGCGTTCGCAGCGTCACAGGTTTGTCGTTAAACATCTGCAACATGCCCTGATACTGTGCAACCTGCTCTTCTTCGGACGGGAAACCGCTTTGCAGCATAAAAGGTATTTCGGTGCGGTACAGCCCGATGCCGTCGATACGGCTACCAAGCTGTTCTTCATGCTCAGGACTAAGCCCGGCATTCAGCATGACCTGCACCCGCTCGCCGCTTTTTAACGCCGCGGGCTGCTCCACATCATCTTCCGCCAGGCGACTAAGTTCGTTCTCCTCGGTCACCAGGCGCTGGTATTCCTGCAGCAAAACCGGCTCAGGATCCACCAGCAATTCACCGCGATAGCCGTCCACGATCAGCATTCGGCGATGCAGAGCCGATGGCTGAATATCAGCGCCCATGACGGTTGGGATACCGAGCGCACGGACCATAATGGCGGCATGAGAGTTTGCCGCACCATCGCGCACGACAACGCCCGCGAGACGGTTTTGCGGCAGTTCGGCAAGCGTGGTGGCTGAAAGTTCGTCGGCAACCAGCACAAAGCGCTCAGGCCAGGTATTCGGGCTTTGAATCGTGTCATCGAGATGGAACAACAGGCGCTGCCCCAGCGCTCTGAGGTCGCCCGCGCGCTCTTTCAGGTAGCTATCTGAAAGGCTGGCAAACTGTTCAGCAAACTTCTCCACCACCGTTTTCACGGCCCATTCAGCGACCAGGCCTTTATCTACCTCAGCAAAAAGCTCACGCCGCAGGCGGGCGTCGGTCAGCAGGTGAGAGTAAAGGTCGAAAATCGCCGCAGTCTCTTTCTGAGCCCCGGCGGCAAAACGCTTGCTGTAGCGGCGGAATTCCCCGGAAGCCTCTTCCAGCGCGGCGGTCAGACGCTCGCGCTCAAGCGCCGTGTCCAGGGTCGACGCTTCAAAAACTTGCTCCATCAGCGGGACGGTTGTGTCCATCCAGCCTTCGGCAATCGCCACGCCTGGCGATGCAGGCAGCGCACGGATACGGGTCTGGCGATACTGTCCAAACAGGGCCGCTAACTGAGACTGCGATAATATCCCGGCCATTTGCGTTGCCAGCGTAACGAGGAAAGACTCTTCGCTCTCATCGTACTGCCGGTGTTCACGCTGCTGAACAACCAGCACTCCCAGAAGCTGACGGCGCTGGATAATAGGCACGCCGAGGAACGCACGAAAACGCTCCTCTTTTACGGCGGGCACATATTTAAAGCTGGGGTGTTTTTGCGCATCTGCAAGGTTAATCGGCTCCGCGAGCCGCCCAACCAGGCCAACAATACCTTCATCAAAGGCAAGCGTGACGGTGCGACCGCGCGGTTTCTTTAACCCGCGCGTCGCCATAAGGTAAAAACAGCGGCGCTCGTGGTCGGCGAGATAAACCGAGCAAACCTCGGTATCCATCGCAAGGCAGATGTCAGTCACCAAAATGTCCAGCGCCTCATTGAGACGCGGGGCACTGGCGACCTTTTCGACTATTTCTCGCAGACGGGTGAGCATTTTTCGCGTGACTTAACCTCTTTTACGTCGCCATGCCGGCGAGTTATTGCGTGGTGGCGTAACTTCCTGCAGTGGCATCACCACGCTGGCAAACTCTTTCATTACCCGGCGATAGACATCGCGCTTGAATGAAACAACCTGACGGACCGGATACCAATAACTGACCCAGCGCCAGCCATCAAATTCCGGCGTACTGCTGGTTTGCATGTTGATCTCACCGTCGCTGCTCAGCAACTGCAAAAGAAACCATTTTTGTTTTTGGCCGATACAAACCGGCTTTGTGTCCCAACGCACCAAACGTTTAGGTAATTTGTAACGCAACCAGTTTCGGGTCGAGGCAAGAATGCGAACATCTTTTCTTTGTAGACCGACTTCTTCGAAAAGCTCCCGGTACATTGCCTGTTCAGCGGACTCGCCAGGATTAATACCCCCCTGGGGAAATTGCCAGGAATGTTGGCCAAAGCGTCGCGCCCACATCACCTGTCCCTGCCGATTACATATTACGATCCCAACGTTGGGGCGGTAGCCATCATCATCGATCACCGGACTACCTCAAAACAAACTTAGATTGCATCGATTGTTTCATACAAGTGTCAGGCGGTAAACCACTCTCTCGGCGGCGCTCGCATGGAATAACATTTGAATAACTCACAAAAGAGAGCCGGGTTATAAACAGGGGACGGTCAAAACCGGCGGTTTTATTCACTTTTTCTGTGGATATAACTGTGAAGAACTACCGAATTACATCGGGACAACTCAGGACAACTAAAATAAGGAGCAATCCTGCCACACATTAAAGCCTTTAAATTTCATAATCATAATACTATAAAAATGACACACGAGTTTCATAATGTGATGATCGTCACATATGAAGATCGCCTACTGATGAAAGATCGCACAATGTTGTTTTTATCCACAGATTGTGCCAACAAGTTAGTCACAAATCGGTGATAAATTGTATTTTAGCGCCTCGTCAAGGCTGTAAATGGAACCAGTAGTCATGCTTTTTCCCAGTTATCCCACTTTTCTGTGGATAACATGGTGTAAGATCCTGTTCATTGTCAGTGACCAGATTTGGAAAAGCCTTTTTAATGTTGCTGCAACGAAACGGCTGCCTTTAAAAACTCATTATAAATCAGAATATTGTTAATCTTATCCTCAGACGACTAAACTAAGCTTTCGCTGTGCACAAAGTGCGTTCATTTTTTAACCAAAAAACATCAACGAGTTATGCAACCAATACGTCCGCTCATCACGCCCCCACGCAGTGAAGCCGAGCTGCTCCAACAGGCGCAAAGCGTCGCCGGTTATACTCTGGGCGAGCTGGCCGCCTGCGCTGGCTTACAGACGCCGAAAGACCTGAAGCGCGATAAAGGCTGGATTGGCGTGCTGCTGGAGCTGTGGCTGGGTGCCAGCGCGGGCAGCAAGCCCGAACAAGACTTTGCCGCGCTCGGGATCGAACTGAAAACGATCCCGGTGGATAGCCTTGGCCGCCCGTTGGAAACCACGTTCGTCTGCGTCGCGCCGTTAACCGGTAATAGCGGCGTCATTTGGGAAACCAGCCATGTGCGGCATAAGCTCAAGCGCGTGCTGTGGATCCCGGTTGAGGGAGAAAGGCAGATCCCGCTTGCCGAGCGGCACGTGGGTTCTCCGCTATTATGGAGCCCTTCAGAAGAGGAAGAACAGCAGCTGCGCCTGGACTGGGAAGAACTGATGGATTTGATCGTGCTGGGCCAGGTCGAGCGCATTACCGCCCGTCACGGCGAAGTGCTGCAGCTGCGGCCAAAAGCCGCCAACAGCCGGGCGTTAACAGAGGCTATTGGCGCGGACGGCTCACCTATTCTCACGTTACCTCGCGGCTTCTACTTAAAGAAGAATTTCACCGCAGCTCTTCTCGCACGGCACTTCACGCTCTAATAGCCGCCGCAGAGAACGGAATCCAGGGTTCTGTCAGTAAGTACCGGGGAATGTTACATTTCCCTCGTCCTATTAAGAATTTACCGCTTTCTTTCCCCTGTTCATCAGGTTATTACTAAACTTATTAACAAGATCCCTTCCTGACGAGGAACATACCGATGACTAAATGGGCAGTAGCAATCTCCGCCATTGGTCTTGCCTTTGCCGTTTCAGGCTGCAGCAGTGACTACGTAATGGCCACCAAAGATGGACGAATGATTTTGACCGAGGGCAAGCCGAAGGTCGATGAAGATACAGGTCTGGTAAGCTATCGTGACCAGCAAGGTAATGAAATGCAGATCAACCGCAACGACGTTTCCCAGATTATTGAGCGCTAATCTCGCAGGGTCAGCCCCTCGGCTGGCCTGATGATTTTTCTTCTTTCCCCCTCTTTCGCTTTGCTCCGGCCTCTGCCATGTTTATAGACCTTTTGTCGGGTAACGATGCCTGACGAGTCAAAAGAACAACAGGAAGCCGGCTATGCACTATCACCGTATCCCCCACAGTTCACTTGAAGTCAGCACGCTGGGGCTGGGAACCATGACCTTTGGTGAACAAAACAGCGAGGCCGATGCCCACCAGCAGCTCGACTACGCCGTCAGTCAGGGCGTGAATCTGATTGATGTCGCGGAAATGTACCCGGTGCCGCCGCGCCCGGAAACCCAGGGCTTAACCGAGAGCTATGTCGGCAGCTGGCTTAAAGCTCGCGGCAACCGCGAAAAACTGGTTGTTGCTTCCAAAGTCACTGGCCCCACCCGCAACAACGACGCGGGCATCCGCCCAAACCAGATCCTCGACCGGAAAAACATCCGCGAGGCGCTGGATGCCAGCCTCAAACGCCTGCAAACCGATTACCTCGACCTCTACCAGGTTCACTGGCCGCAGCGTCAGACCAACATGTTTGGCAAACTGGGCTACACCTGGAGCGACACAACCTCGCTGCCGGTAACGCTGCTGGAAACCCTTGAAGCGCTGACCGAGTGCCAGCGTGCCGGGAAAATTCGCTATATCGGCGTCTCGAACGAAACCCCGTGGGGCGTGATGCGCTACCTGCAGCTTGCGGAAAAACACGATCTGCCGCGCATCGTGACCATTCAAAACCCTTACAGCCTGTTAAACCGCAGCTTTGAAGTTGGCCTGTCTGAAATCAGCCAGCACGAAGGCGTTGAGCTGCTCGCTTATTCCTGCCTCGCCTTCGGCGTGCTGTCGGGCAAATACCTTAACGGAGCCAAACCGGCCGGCGCTCGCAACACGCTGTTTAGCCGCTTCACCCGCTACAGCGGCGAGCAGTCGCAAAAAGCCGTTGCGGCCTACGTAGAAATAGCTAAACGCCATAATCTCGACCCGGCGCAAATGGCGCTGGCCTTCGTTCGCCGTCAGCCGTTTGTGGCCAGCACGCTGCTCGGCGCCACGACGCTGGAACAGCTGAAAACCAACCTTGAAAGCCTGCATTTGACGCTAAGCGAAGAGGTGATTGAGGAGATTGAAGCGGTGCATCGCCTCTATACTTACCCGGCACCGTAAAAAACTAAGGCCCTCCAAAAGAGGGCCTTTTTGCTATTTATGTTTGATTTGCCACAGCCACAGGGCACTAATCGCCAGCGCAAACACCGCCCCAAATCCAATGCCAATGCCAACGATGGACGCCCCGGTTTTCACCGCCAGTGAGAACAGACCCAGCATCAAAAGCATGGCCGTGTTTTCACCAAGGTTTTGCACGGCAATGGCGTTACCTGCCCCGACCGTGTGCTTGCCGCGCTCCTGGAGCAGCGCGTTAAGCGGCACCACAAAGAAACCGCCCAACAGGCCAATCAACACCAGCAAAGCGTAAGACGGCAACAGAGAATGCTGTAGAGCAAAAATCAGTACGCCAACGCCGATTAAAATCCCGGCGGGCATGCAGCGGGCGACGGTTTCCAAAGTCACCAGCTTCGCGGCTGCTCCGGCCCCCACCACAATCCCAACCGCAACCATCGCATTAAGGTAAGTCGGTGTCGCGTTATCCGTGATCCCTAACGCCACCGGTACCCACAGCACCAGCAGGAATCGAAGCGTCACGCCCGCCCCCCAGAATAGGCTGGTGCCTACCAGCGAGAAGCGCGTTTCTCCGCTGCGCCAAAGGCTGCAGCAGGCGGAAAAGAAACTGTGCGTCATCGGCTTGAAACGCCACGACTGGCCGGGGCGCGCGGCGGCAAGTTTAGGGATAAAGACGTTGGCAACCACCGCCCCGCCGTAAACCAGCGCGCAGACAACCAGCGCCGCCGTCAGATTCCAGTCTGCCAGCACGCCGCCGGCAACGGATCCCAGCAGGATCGCCGCAATGGTAGAAGACTCCATCAGGCCGTTGGCCTTCACCAGCCGATCGCCAGTGGTCAGCTCGCCGAGAATGCCGTATTTAGCCGGTGAATAGGCTGCCGCGCCAATGCCCACCAGCGTGTAACCGACAAAAGGATTCAGCCCCAGCGCAATCACCGCCGCACCCACAAGCTTCATGCTGTTCGCCAGCATCATCACTCGCCCTTTGGCGAAACTGTCGGCCACCTGTCCCACAAACGGCGCAAAGAGGATGTACGCGCCAACAAACACCATTTGCAGCACGGGCTGGCTCCAGTCCGGGTAGAACTGCTGCTTGAGCACCGCGAGCGTGGCGAACAACAGCGCGTTATCGCCAAAAGCCGATAAAAACTGCGCCGCGGTGACCGCCATCATGCCCCGGGACCACAACGAACCGCTATTGCCAGCCTGTTCAGCCATGGGCTTTCTCCGCTTCATCAACCTGTGCTTTCAGGGTGACAAAATCTGGTTTTCCGCTGCCTAGCACAGGCAGCTGTTTGAGGAAGCGAATATCGCGTGGCACCGCCAGCTCAGGCACGCCGTGCTCACGCGCATAATGCAGAAGTTTTTCGCGGTTAAGCTCGCTGTCGGTGGTAAACATCACCAGCGCCTCGCCTTTGGCGGCGTCGAGCTTAACGACCGTAGCATGCAATTTGTCCGGCGAAATGCCGATCGCCATCTGTTCGACCATCTCAAGCGACACCATCTCCCCAGCGATTTTGGCAAAGCGCTTCGCACGCCCCTGAATCACGCAATAGCCCTGCTCGTCAAAGGTCACGATATCGCCAGTGTCGTACCAGCCGGGTTCCATCTCACCCAGGCCATTTTCAGCCTCAGGCTTCTCCAGCACGCCCGGATTTTCCACGCGCAGATAGCCGTTCATGATGTTTGGCCCTTTTAGCTGCAGCCTTCCGCCCTGTTCAATACCGGGCACCGCCAGCAGGCGAGCATCCATTGCCGGAAGAATGCGGCCCACGGTGCCCGGTTTCGCCGCCATCGGCACGTTGATAGACACCACCGGCGCGCACTCGGTCACGCCGTAGCCTTCCAGAATTCGCAGGCCAAACTTGTCCTGCCACAGCTGCTTCGTGCTTTCCTGCAGCTTTTCTGCCCCGGCAACTACATAGCGCAGGCGGAAGAAATCATACGGGTTAGCAAAACGGGCATAGTTGCCGAGGAACGTCGAGGTGCCAAAGACCACCGTGCAATTGCGGTCGTAAATAAGCTCCGGCACCACGCGGTAATGCAGCGGGCTGGGGTAAAGGAACACTTCCGCCCCGGTCAGCAGCGGCGTGAACAGCCCGACCGTCAGGCCAAAAGAGTGGAAGAGCGGCAGCGCGGACATAAACCTGTCATCGGCGGTGAAGTCCGCGATGGTGCGAATCTGCTCTACGTTGGCCAACAGGCTTTTATGGCTGTGCACCACGCCTTTTGGATTGCCCTCCGAGCCGGAGGTAAACAGCACCATCGCCGCATCTTCCGGCTGCTGTTTCACCTGGGCCAGGCGAGGCGCAAGCAGATGAGCAAAGATCCACACTTTATCCTGCAGGGTGATGGTGGACCTTAAATCTTCCAGATACACCCAGCGCACCTGCGTCAGCTGTTCCGGCAGGTGCCACAGTTTTCCCTTATCCAGGAACTGCCGGGAGGTAAAGACCGTCTTGATTTGCGCCGCCGTAATCGCGCTGGTCAGCCCTTTTACGCCAGCCGTGTAGTTCATCATTGCCGGAATACGGCCCCGGGATGAAGCGCCAAAAATCACCGCCGCGCTGATCGCCGCATTCGGCAGCATCAAACCAATGGTTTCACCCTGTTCGCTGTATTTATCGAGGATTCGGCCCACAAACAGCGTTTTTTTCAGCAACGAACTGTAAGTATCTGGCTTGAAATTTATGTCTTCAATACAGTTTTTACTCGAACCATACCGATCCTTCGCCGCCAGCAGCGCCTCAAAAAGCGTCTCACGCGGGCGCACGGCCATACGCGCTTCCATCATGATTTGGTGCAGCATCTCGCCGGCCATTTTACGGCGATCCCTGGCCCGTGGGGCTTCTGGCATTGCAATGGAAGTTGGCGGCAGAAGATGCAGGGTAATACGCGGGAAAGCCCGGCGTTTTACTAGCCCTTTCAGGCGGCTAAAGAAAGTCAGCTCCGCGCCGTCGATGCGCAAAGGCACCACCGTGGCCTGTGCTTTGGCCGCCACAAATCCAGCTCCATCGTAGATTTTCATCAACGATCCGGTCACGCTGATGCGTCCTTCCGGGAAAATCACTACCGGGCGCCCCTGTTCCACCAGGCGCACCAGGTGCTTGATAGACATCGGTTTGGTCGGGTCCAGCGGAACAAAATCAATGAGCGGCTTAAGCCAGCGCATAAACCACTGCTGGCTTATTGAGGAGTAGACCGCAAATACGGGGCGCACCGGCAGAAAAAGTGCAACCAGGATCCCGTCCAGAAATGAGACGTGGTTTGGCACAATCAGCACCCGCTGGCGTTGAAGCACCTGCGGATCGCCGGAAAGAGTTACCCGGAACAGAATGCGAAATAGCGCACGGAAAAAAGCAAGAAGCATAGCGACTCTCTTTGTCGTCTGTCGGTCAGCATTAAGTGTAGAGTCGCAGAGTACACCAGTTGCGTTAAGTGCGGGAGGGGGCTCAAAAAATGGCAAAAAAAAACCTGCGCATCTGCGCAGGTTGGTGCAAAAGAATTGTACTCAGCAGAGTACCAGGAATTCTCACCAATCAATACCTCTGGGATCTGAATTGTCTCGTGCCGCCAGCGGCGAAACCAGCGGCAAAAAGCAAGGGAATGAGCCCAAGTGCAACCAGGTGTTTAAATTTTCGATTCTTGTTACAGGCGGCTGGATTCAGGCAAAAAAAAACCTGCGCATCCGCGCAGGTTGGTGTAATTCATAGGATCAGCAAATAATCGCTGACTTCACCTATCAATACCTCTGGGACCACAAATGTAGCAGCGGCGTCTTCCATTAAGCTATGCTGAAATCGCAACAGCCGACTGCAAAATGTAAGCAAAGATTTGGGCGGAAACGTTTAAAAATCCGCGACATGCACTAAAAAGAGGCAACCTCTTGAAGCAGGTGTAACCGTTACACGCTTTCACCTTGATTTTGCTCTACTTTGCGATATTCCCATCAGTTGTTGCCTTGCAGTCATCAGGGAATTCCGTAAAACTAAACGCAGTGTAAACGATTACCCCTAACAGGAAGGCTTTTCATGGCGACAATTAAGGATGTGGCTCGGCTGGCTGGTGTGTCTGTCGCCACGGTTTCACGCGTCATCAACCACTCCCCAAAAGCCAGCGATGCCTCAAAGCAGGCGGTGAATAGCGCCATGGAAGCGCTGAATTATCATCCCAACGCTAACGCGAGAGCCCTTGCCCAACAGGCCACGGAAACCATTGGCCTGATCGTGGGCGACGTTTCCGACCCCTTCTTTGGCGCGATGGTTAAAGCCGTGGAGCAGGTTGCCTACCGCACCGGCAACTTCCTGCTTATCGGCAATGGCTACCACAGCGAACAAAAAGAGCGCCAGGCCATTGAACAGCTTATTCGCCACCGCAGCGCGGCGCTGGTCGTTCACGCCAAAAAACTCCCTGATGAGGAGCTAATTTCGCTGATGAAGCAAATCCCCGGTATGGTGCTCATTAACCGCATTGTGCCAGGGTTTGAGCAGCGCTGCGTTGCGCTGGATGACCGCTACGGCGCCTGGCTTGCGACGCGCCATTTGATTCAGCAGGGGCACACCCGCATCGGCTACATCTGTTCCAACCACCAGATATCGGACGCAGAAGACCGCCTTCAGGGCTACTACGACGCGCTCCGCGAGCACAATATCCCCGTCAACGAGCGTCTGGTGACCTTTGGTGAACCCGATGAAAGCGGCGGCGAGCAGGCCCTGACGGAGCTGCTGGGACGCGGCAAAAACTTCACCGCCGTGGCCTGCTACAACGACTCAATGGCCGCCGGGGCGATGGGCGTGCTGAACGACAACGGCATTGATGTTCCCGGTGAGATTTCGCTGATTGGCTTTGATGACGTGTTAATTTCACGCTACGTGCGGCCCAGGCTGACCACGGTTCGCTACCCGATTGTGACCATGGCGACTCAGGCAGCAGAGCTCGCGCTGGCGCTGGCCGAAAACCTGCCGCTGCCGGAAATCACCCATATGTTCAGCCCGACGCTGGTGCGCCGACACTCGGTGGCCTCTCCGGGCGACAACGCTTAAAGCGTAAGTTGATAAAGATGTACGGGCTGGTCGGGGTAATCCAGCCCGTCGCCAATGTAGCGCCAGCCAAACCGTTCATAATAGGTCTTACAGGCCGAATACAGATACAAAGACTCAAAACCCAGCTGGCGGGCATATTCCACGACGTGTCGCTGTAAAATCTCGCCCAGTCCCTTTCCTCGCTGGCTTTCATCAATATACAGCGCCGCCAGCCAGGGCCAGAGATCCTGCCGGCTGATCAAATCACAGCGCCACAGCCCCACGGTCCCCACCATCTTTTCGCCCTCCAGCGCAATAAACGTCAGGGGCATTTCGCCTTTCCGCTGGCTGGCGGCAACAATAGACGCAAAAAATCCTCGGCTTTCCTGACTGCCAAACGCCTGCCAAAGCCACTCCGTGACTTGCTCTGCGTGCTGAGGGGCCTGGTATAACGGGACAATTTTCACAACGATATACTCCTAAAAAACCACACCAAATTCTGAAAGCGTGATCCGGGACGACAATTTGCACGGCGAAACGGCAAGGCCGCTTGCGGGCGAAACTCCTGTGATAAACTGCTGGAAAATCGCGACAGCGTCCAGATCGGGAAGGAAACAATGGTAACAATGTTAGATGTCTCGTTACGCGCAGGGGTTTCCAAAGCGACGGTATCTCGCGTGTTAAACGGCACCGGACAGGTTAAAGCAAGCACCCGCGAACAGGTATTTAAGGCCATGGAAGAGCTGGGCTATAAGCCTAATTTTCTGGCACGATCGCTGGCAAACCGCAGCAGCAACAGTATCGGGCTGGTTGTCTCCACCTTCGATGGCTTCTACTTCGGGCGCCTGCTGCAGCAGGCTTCACGCCGCACGGAATTCTACGGTAAACAGCTGATTGTCACCGACGGGCATGACACGCCTGAAAAAGAGCTGGATGCCGTACAAATGCTGGCGGACAGGCACTGCGACGCCATCGTTCTCTACACGCGTTTTATGAGCGAACGGGCGTTGATGTCGCTGATGAATGCGATTCAGGTGCCGCTGGTCGTCATTAACCGGGACGTCACCCAGGCCCGTGAACGCTGCGTCTTCTTCGAGCAGCAGGATGCCGCCTTTCAGGCCACCGAATACCTGATCCAGCAAGGTCACAGGGAAATTGCCTGCATTACCGTGCCTATTTCCACGCCAACCGGCAAGGCGCGCCTGATGGGGTACCGGAAAGCACTGCAAAAACATGGTATTGCGTGGGATGAGAACCGGGTGAAATACGGGGATTCCAGCATGACCGAAGGGCACCACCTGTGCCAGGAGCTGCTGACCAGCGGCGTGACCTTCAGCGCGCTGTTTTCCTGTAACGATGATATGGCGCTGGGTGCTTCGAAAGCGTTGCACCAGGCCGGGATCCGTATTCCACAGGATATTTCGCTGTTCGGCTTTGACGACGCGCCGAGCGCCCAGTGGCTGGAGCCAGCACTGTCATCCGTCTATCTGCCCATCGACAACATGATCATTACCGCCATCGATCAGGCCATTAAGCTGGCGAGCGGCGAACCGTTAGCCCCCATCCCGCCATTTGTGGGGACGCTGGTACTGAGGGACTCCGTTGCGCCCGGCCCCTTTTTCGAGGCCGGACGGAAAGTCTCAAAGTAGCTCGAGCGCCAGCAGCTCCTGAATCGTCTGGCGGCGGCGAATCAGGCGCGCGCTGCCGTTATCAAACAGCACTTCCGGCAGCAGCGGACGACTATTGTAGTTAGAGGACATAGAAGCCCCGTATGCGCCGGTATCGTGCAGCACCAGGTAATCACCCGGTTTTACCGGCGGCAGCAGGCGGGTTTCTACCTTGCCGCCTTCCTGCTGGGTAAACACATCCCCGGACTCGCACAGCGGCCCCGCCACCACGGTTTCTTTCGGCTCCAGTGCGGACAGATCCCTCCCGTCACACGCCAGCGCAGAAATATGGTGGTAGCTGCCGTACATAGACGGACGCATCAGATCGTTAAAACCAGCGTCGATCAGCACAAAGTGGCGGGATCCCATATCTTTCACCGCGCGCACCTGCGAAACCAGCACCCCGGCTTCCGCCACCAGGAAACGCCCCGGCTCGATCTCCAGCTTCACCGGGTGCCCCAGATGAGCGGCTATTTTTTCACGCGCGGTATTCCACAGGCCGAAATAGTGATCGGTATTGATCGTTTCCTCACCTTCACGGTAAGGAATGGACAGCCCACCGCCCGCAGAAATCGCCTCAAGATCCTGACCGAAGTCGATGACCTGCTGCACCATCGCGCCGCACACCTGTTCGAGATGGCCATAATCCACGCCGGAACCAATGTGCATATGGATACCCACCAGGTGGATACCGTAGCGCTGCATCGCTTCCAGCGCTTTCGGCATATCGCTCAGCCAGATGCCGTGCTTACTGTTCTCGCCGCCGGTGTTGGTTTTCTGGCTGTGCCCGTGCCCAAAGCCCGGGTTAATACGCAGCCAGACGCGGTGTCCCGGCGAGACTTCGCCGAGCTGATGCAGCATATCCACAGATCCGATATTGACCGGGATTTTCTGCTCGGCCACCAGCGCCAGCGTGGCGTTGTCGATCACGTCGGCGGTAAAGACGATATCATCCGGGTTTTCCAGCGGCTTGTAGCCTGCCGCCAGCGCGCGCTCGATTTCCCCCTGCGACACCGAATCCACCTTCACGCCCTGCTCACGCATCAGTTTCAGGATGTGGATATTCGAGCAAGCCTTTTGGGCAAAGCGAATCACATCGAACTGGCGCAACTGGGCAATTTGCTGGCGAATGATCTCCGCGTCATACACCCAAACCGGGCAGCCAAATTCAGCGGGCAGGGTCAGCAAGTTTTGCGCGTTCAGCGCGGTGGTGGTGTCGTGCAGCGAGCGTGGCATGGTGAACTCCGGTAAACGTCATTTTCCCTATTACGCCACAGAAAGTGAGGGATAAAAAATATCGTTTTCTAGCGAGTCTATTCAAATATGATATGGTTTAGAAAATGCCCCTCACCCTAACGCTCTCCCCAGAGGGGAGAGGGGACAGTTTAATGCCCAATGCAATTTCTGTTTCCCCCTTCCAGGGAGAGGGCCGGGGTGAGGGTAATCAACATCAGCGGAACAACACCATGCCAGCCATCAACCTGCGCCACATCGAAATCTTCCACGCCGTGATGACGGCCGGCAACCTCACCGAAGCCGCAGGCCTGCTGCACACCTCCCAGCCCACGGTCAGCCGGGAGCTGGCGCGCTTTGAAAAGCTTATCGGCCTGCAGCTGTTCGAGCGCAGTCGGGGCCGCCTCTACCCCACCGTTCAGGGACTGCGGCTGTTTGAAGAAGTTCAGCGCTCCTGGTACGGACTGGATCGTATTATTAATGCCGCCGAAAGCCTGCGTGAGTTCCGCCAGGGCGAACTGTCTATTGCCTGCCTGCCGGTATTTTCTCAGTCATTTCTGCCGCGCCTGATACACCCTTTCCTGGCCCGCTACCCGGAGCTCAGCCTGAACATCGTGCCGCAGGAATCCCCGCTGCTGGAAGAGTGGCTTTCCGCCCAACGCCACGACCTGGGGCTGACGGAAAACATCACCACGCCTGCCGGGACGGAACGCCAAACCCTACTCACTCTGAATGAAGTTTGCGTGCTGCCCGCCGGGCACAAACTAGCCGCGAAAGCAGAACTCACACCGCAGGATTTTGCCGGGGAAAATTACATCAGCCTGTCTAGAACCGACAGCTATCGGCAACTGCTGGACTCGCTGTTTCAGGAATATGACGTAAAACGAAGAATGGTGGTGGAAACGCACAGCGCCGCGTCCGTCTGCGCAATGGTTCAGGCGGGGGCTGGCGTGTCTATCGTCAACCCTTTAACCGCGCTGGATTACCACGAACGCGGCGTGGTGGTACGCCCGTTCAGCGTGGCGGTGCCTTTTACCGTCAGCCTGATTCGGCCCCTGCACCGCCCGGCATCAGCCCTGGTCAGCGCGTTCAGCGACCACTTACAGCACAACATGCATCTGTATAGCGACCCGCTCAACGCGCTGCTCAACCGCTAGCTTATTGCCCGGTCACCGGCTGCTGATGCCCCGTGCCGTTGCTAAAGTTAATCAGGCAAAGTATCAGGCCAACCACTGCCAGCGCAGCCGCGGCGACCGGCACCGCCGTCAGGCCGAAGCCACGATCAATGACCGTGCCGCCAACCCAGGCACCGAGCGCATTGCCGACGTTAAAGGCCGCAATATTCAGCGTGGACACCAGATTAGGTGCTTCTTTGCCGTGCAGCACCACGTTGATTTGCAGCGCCGGTACCGTGGCAAACGCCGCCATCGCCCACAGGAACAGCGTGATTTCCGCTAGCCATGCGGCATGGCTTGTCCAACTGAACAGTAACGAGAAGACCGCAATCAGGCTGAAGCTGAGGATCAGGCTGAACGAGACTCGCCAGTCCGCCAACCGCCCACCCAGAATGTTACCCACCGTCAGCCCCGCACCGATCAGGAACAGCGTCCAGCTCACGCCCTCTGGCGTAATGCCTGTCACCTGTAGCAGCATCGGTGCAACATAGCTGAACAGCGCGAACATCGCCGCAGAGAAGAACACCGTCATACTTAGCGATAGCCAAAGCTTGCCGTGCGCCAGCGCTTTGATTTCGCTTTTTAAGTCAGTGGCTTCTTCATCTTTCTGCGACGGCAGGCTCACTCCCAGCGCCAGAAACGCAATCACCCCAATAACGGCCACGCCCCAGAAAGTCGCTCGCCAGCCGTAAAGCTGTCCGAACCAGGTGCCAATCGGCACGCCCAGCACGTTAGCCAGCGTCAAGCCGGTAAACATCAGCGCCACCGCCGAAGCCTTGCGCCCGGCAGGTACGAGGCTTGCCGCGACGACTGCGCCAATCCCGAAGAACGCGCCGTGGCACAGCGCCGTAATAACGCGCGCCAGCATCAGGAAGTTGTAGCTCAGCGCGAGGGCGCACAGCAGGTTGCCAACAATGAAAATCACCATCAGCAAAATTAACGACAGCTTGCGCGGCAGTCGGGCGGTCAGCAGCGCCATGATAGGCGCGCCAATGGCGACCCCCAGCGCATAGCCGCTGATCAGCCAGCCGGCGACGGGAATGGAGACATGGAGATCCCCTGCCACTTCGGGCAGCAGTCCCATAATCACGAACTCCGTCGTGCCGATGGCGAACGCACTCATCGCCAGCGCCAGTAAGGAAACAGGCATTGTATAACTCCGGTTGCAGACATGATGAAAAGCCATTGCTGTGCGCAATCGCCTGTAGTGTGAGGATTTCAGAGGAGCAGCTTTTTGGAATAATGTGCGCTACATAACAAATTTATAACACATTAGCGGCCGGGCATGACCCGGCTCGTCGTGGGGAAAAAACACTACTTACGCTTATTTAATTGATATATAAGGATAAACCATTACTCTTCACCGCACATAAAGCGAACTGCATCGGCGGCGTGGATGGCGGCGGTATCAAACACCGGCAGCGGGCAGTCCTGCTGGCTGAGCAGCAGGCCAATTTCGGTACAGCCGAAAATAACCCCTTCCGCCCCCTGCGCCTGCAGCGCCTGAATCACCTGCTGATAATAGCGCTTCGACTCAGGGTTGATCACCCCGAGGCACAGCTCATCGAAGATTATCTGGTTGATACGCTGACGCTGGGAGGCGTCAGGAATAATCGAGCGGATCCCGAACTGCGCCTGCAGGCGGCCACGATAAAAATCCTGTTCCATGGTGTAGCGCGTGCCCAGCAAGGCCACCTGGCTTACTCCCTGAGCCGCAATCACCCGCCCGGTGGCGTCGGCAATGTGCAGAAACGGCAGCGAGCAGCGGGATTCAATATGCTCCGCGACTTTGTGCATAGTGTTTGTACACAGCACAATGCCTTCAGCCCCGGCCTTTTGCAGCCCCAGCGCCGCCTCAGCCAGCATCTCACCGGCCTTGTCCCACTCACCGGCAGACTGGCAGGCCTCAATCTCGTGAAAATCGACGCTGTGCAGCACAATTTTGGCCGAATGCAGCCCGCCCAGACGCTGTTTGATCCCTTCGTTAATTAATCGGTAGTAAGGAATGGTGGATTCCCAGCTCATGCCGCCCAGCAGCCCAATCGTTTTCATTGTCATCCCCTTTTGCCATTTCCCTTCGGTTATAACCCTTATTCCGGTAAGAAAAAAGCCCCCGAAGGGAGGCTTTAAAAGGAATGCAGCGCGCTAAACAATTTCCAGCTTTTTCTGCCTATCGGCCATGACATTGCGCATTAGCAAGTAGCCACAGGCGCCAATCAGGCCAAGCAAAGCCGCCAGCACGACGATGAGGGATTTCCCCGGGCCTTCTTTTTTCAACGGCAAAGAAGGATTCATTTGATAGCGGAAGGGCTGGAAGTCAACGTCGTTAACCTTGACCTGCTCCAGTTTAGTTAAATAGTACTCCCGGTTTTGAACGCTGGCGTTTAATTCCGCCACATCTTTAAGCGCGGATTCAATTTTCAGTTTTTCGGCCAGCCCATCAGCCCCCAGCGCAACCGAGTAATCAGGATCGTCTTTTACCGCTTGCCCATTGCTGTATACCGGCTTTTTAATTCCCGCCGCGTTAGCAACTTCAAGCGAGTAGCCCAGACGCTGAATATTCACTTTATGCTGGTTTTCGAGGTTTCTCTTATCCAGCTCGAGTTTATCTTTCTCTACCGCGCTTTTTAATTCAACGCTATAGCGTAAATTTTGCACAATGTCTTGATTAACTCGCTGCGCAATAAAGTGAATATAACCGCTCAGCACATCCCTGGCCTCTTCTGGATTCGGTCCAGTGAAGCTTAAAGCCCATGAGGTATAGGGGATGGCATCCGGCAGTTTAGAATCTGCGGTATTTACCGATTTGAATTTTGCAGCCGTTTCCTGAATAGCCCGGTGTAGTTTTACGCTATCGTCCGAGTTAACGGCATTAACAAGCTTTTTAACATACTCAGAATTGGCCAAATACTCTTCACGCAACGCCTGCGAGTCAAAGTCTTTCAGGAAGGCTTGATAAACATGCCCGGCGTCGACATTAGGCGCTGCATCCAGAACCGTCAGCTCAACCATCGCGCGGTGCAACTCGATTAGCTGAGAGGATTCTGGCGGCGTAATAACGGCCTTACTTGACCATTTCTGCGGCATCAAAAAGCTAACGCCCAACCCGGCTAATGCAGCAGCAAATGTGATGGCAATTATCGTTTTTTTTGCCGCGAAAAGGGTACTTAACAGATGAATCAAATCAATTTCCTGACTCGATTCAGTTATCACCGAAAACGTACGGATATCTTCCACAGGAGCATTTTTTAATTCAATTGCGGACATGTTAACCAACTCATAATAGATGCCAGACGAAACTATACCGACAGGAAACTAATGGATTGAGCACAGAGCTAAATAACAACAAAATAATCAATGATATTTAACACCACGCATTCATAGAACCGAGCATGGTTGAAGAGAAGCAAAGCGTTGCGCCATTATTCCCAAGAATAATCCTAAAAACAACCACCAAATATTGAGATTTGTTTTTTTTTCAGAAATAGAAATGCGATCCAACTCACTTTTCATGGCGTGTCAGGTCAGAGACTGCGTTGAGTTTGGCGAAGCATACTCTCAGCACGTTGTGGAAATTAATCGAATGAAAAATATATGTTAACTCTCATTAAGATCACATTAGAGAGAAAGGGCTATCGGTTCTTCACGGGAAAGAAGCAGCTTTGCCCGGGAAGATTCCCCCTCTTCTTCGTGCCAAAAACGGGCGATCTCGGCCTGAACCCAGTCGCTAAAATAGCCCACTCGCGGCAGCTCCCGCTTGCCCTGGGGGATCTCCAGCCAGTAACCATTTCCGCTTTCAAGCTCCAGCTCCGCCAGCGGCACCAATAACCCGCCACGCAGCTCGTTGCGGATCATCATCCTGTCGAGCACCGCATAGCCTGCCCCGGTCACACAGGCGTTGATCACCTGATCCTCGGTGCTGAACTCCAGCCCGCCGGAAAGCAGACTGTCATTTTCTCCCGTCGCAGCAAGCCAGCGCGACCAGTTATCCAGTCGGATGTCGCCGTTAAGAATATGCAGCTGTGACTGCGAGGCCAGCGAGGGAAAGACGCCGTCAATCATCAGCAGCGGGCTGGCCACCAACAGCAGTTTTTCATGGCACAGCCACTGCCCCCGTCCTTCACTTTCCTGGCGGGTGCCAAAGCGGATGGCGCAGTCAAAATCGCTGTATTTCTGCCGGGTTTCGCTGATAAGGGCAATTTGTAGCTGGCCGTTGCGCTGGCGAAGCGCCACCAGCCGCGGTGCCAGCCAGCGGGTGGCAAAGGTCGGAGCAACCTGCAGGCGAAGATGCTGGAGAGGATTGCGCAGTTGAACGTGGCACACGCCCTCTTCAAGAATATCCAGCGACTGGCGTACCACCGGCAACAGCAGCATAGCGTCCTGGGTCAACTCCAGCCCGCTGTGGGTACGCACGAACAGCAGCTTGCCGAGAAACGCCTCGAGCTGTTTGATTTGCCGACTGGCCGCGCTCTGGGTAATGCACAAGGCCTGCGCCGCTTTGCTAAAGCTAAGCGTCCGGCAAGTCTCTTCAAAGACCCTTAACATACTGAGTGACGGGAGTTTTCTCATTGTTGTCATTATCCGCGGGCGAGCGCCAGTCATGTTAATAATATGTTTCTAACCTGCCCTGAAACACCATCCCCCGCCGCAGCTATTTCTGCAAAACAGGAGGAGGATCACATGCGTTTTTTGCCTGGGGGTATGACTAAAACGCACTCGCCTGCTGAGGCGCTTTACTGCCAAATTGTTAACGTACTTGAAACATAAAAAATACAAATACCCTACAAAACCACCTCGCGGGAGGAGGCATCATGTCCCACCTGACACAACAGTACACCCGTATGGATGACGTGCCGTTAAACCGTTTCCATATCAAAATCGCCGGCCTGACCTTCGGCGCACACTTTACCGACGGCTACGTGCTCGGCGTCATCGGCTTCGCGCTGGCCCAAATCAAACCTCAAATGGGGTTAACGCCCTTCTGGGAAGGGATGCTCGGCAGTTCGGCGCTGATCGGCCTGTTTCTCGGCAGCCTAGTGTTGGGCTGGATCTCCGATTACGTTGGCCGCCAGAAGATCTTCTGCTTCAGCTTCGTGGTGATAACCCTCGCTTCGGCGCTGCAGTTTTTCGCCACCACGCCAGAACAGTTGTTCTTCTTGCGGGTAATGGTCGGCATCGGCCTCGGCGGCGACTTCTCCGTCGGCCACACTATGCTGGCCGAGTTTTCCCCCCGAAAACATCGCGGCGTCCTGCTCGGCTCATTCAGCGTGATCTGGACCTTTGGCTACGTGGCCGCAGGCTTTGCCGGGCACTTCCTGACGGCGCTAGGGCCGGACGCCTGGCGCTGGCTGCTCTCTTCTTCCGCCCTGCCCGCGCTGATTATTCTGCTGATGCGCATCGGCACGCCGGAATCCCCGCGCTGGCTGATGGGCAAAGGGCGACGAGAAGAAGCGATGGCGATTGTCCATAAACACTTCGGCCCTAACGTGCTGCTGGTGGATGAAGCCCCCGTCGCCTCAAAACAGCGCTTTATGTCGCTGTTCGGGCCGAAATACCGCCGCCGCACCGCCTTCAACAGTCTGTTTTTTGTCTGCCTGGTGATCCCGTATTTCGCCATCTACACCTTCCTGCCGTCGATTCTGCAGGTGATGGGGCTGAACAATAACTTCACCACCGACCTGCTGCTGAACGCCCTGCTGATCGTCGGCGCGCTGCTCGGGATCCTGCTGACGGTGGTCTGCTCGCGCCGTGGCTTCCTGATCGGCTCGTTCGTCTTCCTCGCCGCCTGCCTGGTGATGCTCAGCATCATTCCGGTCAGCCAGTCCGGCTGGTTAATTCTGTTCTTTGCCGCCTTCACGCTGGTGATGTCGGCGGTCAGCAATCTGGTGGGCGTCTTCCCAGCTGAAAGTTTCCCGACGGAAGTACGCTCGATGGGCGTCGGCTTTGCCACCTCCATGAGCCGCCTCGGCTCCGCCATCGGCACCGGCTTACTGCCGCTGGCCATTCTGAATTACGGCATGCAGGCCACCACCGGCATGCTGGCGCTGATCCTCGTCATCGGTGCCGTTGTCTCTCTCGCCTGGGCGCCCGAAACCAAAGGGTTAACCCTGGTCGATGCCGCTCACGATCCGGCCCAGCGTCACGGCAATGCCGCCGCTGAACCGGCTAAATAACGCTCACGCTTAACAGGAGAAGTCTCGTGGAAATGTATATCGGAGAAGGGTTTGAAGGTAACGGCGTTAACGCCTCGCACATCAACATCATGATTGGCCCACGCAGCGGCGTGGTTGGCCAGGCGTTTTCCAGCAGCCTCGCTTCGCCAAGCCAGGGTCATTGCCCGTTTATGGTGGTGATCAAACCTAACGTTCCGGCCAAACCGATGACGCTGTACGTCAACAAAGCGGAAATCAGCGGCGAGCTGCACGGCAATGCCACCTGGGGAGCCTCTCAGGCCGCCATCGCCAAAGCGGTCACCGAAGCACTTCTGGACGGCACGCTGCCGCCGGAAGCAGAAGACAACTGGTGCATCGTCACCGCCAACTGGGTCAATCCCGGCTGCAACGATATCGACGAGGTGTACCACAACAACTACCGCGCCTGCCGCCAGGCCATCCGCGCGGCCATGGGCAAACTGCCGCAGCGCAGCCAGATTGCCGACGCCCTGCCGCAGCTCGGTAACCCTTTCTACACCCCAAAAGCCTGAGGAGGCGAAATGGAATACGTCAATCTGGGCCAAAGCGGCCTGAAAGTCTCTCGCCTGTGCCTCGGCACCATGAACATGGGCAGCAAACAGTGGAAACCTTGGATTTTTGACGAGTCGCAAAGCGAGCCGCTGATCCGTCACGCGCTGGAATCCGGCATTAACTTTATCGACCTCGCGGACTTCTACTCCAGCGGCGCGGGGGAGGAAGTGGTCGGCAACGTGTTAAAACGCATTGCCCGCCGCGATGACCTGGTCCTCACCACCAAAGTCGGCTACCCCATCGGCACCGGCTTTAACAACCAGGGCCATTCACGCAAACACATCATGGAAAGCATCGACGGCAGCCTGAAGCGCCTCGGCACCGACTACGTCGATATCTACATGCTGCACTACTTCGACGTGAATACGCCTGTCGAAGAGACCTGGGCGGCGATGAACGACATCGTGCGCAGTGGCAAAGCGCGCTACGTCGGCGTTTCCACCATGTACACCTGGCAACTGGCGAAAATCCTTTGGTGCTGCGAGCGCTATGGCTACGCGAAACCCATCAATATGCAGTTGCAGCTGAACTGCGCCTACCGCGAAGAAGAGCGGGAAATGATCCCTTTCTGCCGCGACCAGGGGCTTGGCGTGTCAGTCTTTAGCCCGCTCGCCCGCGGCCTGCTGAGCTGTGACTTTACCTCCGTGCGCAACCAGACCGACTTCTTCACCCAGGAGATGTACGCGGACATCACTTCCCGAAACGTTGCGCAGTCCGTCAGCCATGTAGCTCAGCTGCGCGGCCTGCCTCCGGCACAAATTGCTCAGGCATGGGTCCTGAACCATCCGGGCGTGGACTGCATGCTGGTTGGCGCAGATTCTGTACAGCAAATTGACAGCGCAATTGCCGCACTCGGCACACCGCTGGATGAAGATGAGCGCTACGAACTGGAGCGTAACTACACGCCGTGCGACGTCATCAACGACTACACCGCAGGCAAACGTATTGCGCGTGAGAGCCGCGCCGCTCGCGGCCTGTTTATCGACAACGTAACCACAAGGAACATCGCATGAGCAGCTTTGACGCACTGGTTCGTACCGGCTGGTACTGCAACGGTGAATGGCGGGACGCCGACGAGCTCTATGCCGTATTAAACCCGGCAACCGATGAAATAGTGGCTCAGGTAGCCAACGCCGGAGCAAAAGAAACCGAGGCAGCCATCGCTGCCGCATACGCCGCCCTGCCCGCCTGGCGAGCATTAACCGCCAAAGCCCGCTCGCAGATCCTCCAGCGCTGGTTCGCGCTGATCATGGAGCATCAGGCCGAACTGGCAGAACTGATGGTCACCGAACAGGGCAAAGTACTGGCAGAAGCCAAAGGCGAAGTGGCCTACGCCGCCAGCTTTATCGAATGGTTTGCCGAGGAAGCCAAACGCGCCAACGGCAAAACCATTCCTTCCACAAAAGCGGGTAACCAAATCCTCACCTTCAAGGAGCCCGTTGGCGTGGTCGCGGCTATTACCCCGTGGAACTTCCCGCTGGCGATGCTGACCCGCAAACTCGGCCCCGCGCTGGCAGCGGGCTGTACCGCCGTGATTAAACCGGCGAACGAAACACCGCTATCGGCCTTCGCGCTTATCGTGCTTGCCGAACGGGCAGGCGTCCCGGCTGGCGTGATTAACGCCGTCACCGGTGATACCGTGGCAATCGGCAGCACGCTGATGGCAAGCCCGACGGTGCGTAAAATCTCCTTCACCGGCTCCACGCCAACCGGCAAGCTGCTGATGCGCCAGGCGGCGGATACCGTGAAAAAACTGTCGCTGGAGCTGGGCGGTAACGCACCGTTTATCGTCTTTGACGATGCGGACATTGACGCCGCCGTAGAGGGTGCGATGGCGGCCAAATTCCGCAACAGCGGGCAAACCTGCGTGTGCGTTAACCGTTTCTACATCCAGGCCGGCGTGTATGAGCAGTTTGTTGAGAAACTCGCTGCCGCCGCGCGGGCGCTGAAAGTTGCCCCTGGCCTGACACCGGGTGCACAGCAGGGGCCGCTGATTCACCAGAAAGCGGTTGAGAAAGTGGAAGCCCACGTGAAGGACGCCCTTGAGCACGGCGCGCGCCTGCTGTGCGGCGGCGAGCGTCACGCCCTCGGCGCATCGTTCTACCAGCCTACCGTGCTGGCCGACGCTACCGAAGCCATGCTGCTGGCCCGCGAGGAAACCTTTGGCCCGCTGGCGGCCTGCTTCCGCTTCAGCGATGAACTGGAGGCGATTGAACGCGCTAATGGCACGCCGTTTGGCCTTGCCGCCTATCTTTATACCCGCGATCTCGCCCGCGCCTTCCGGGTGACACAGCAACTGGAAAGCGGCATGGTCGGCGTTAATGAAGGGATTATCTCCACGGAAGTCGCGCCTTTCGGCGGTGTGAAGGAGTCCGGCCTCGGCCGCGAAGGCTCCGACTGTGGACTAGAAGAGTACCTGGAAACCAAGTATGTGAATCTGGGTGGACTGCTGTAACTGTTGCCTTAGCGATGCGGCCCTCTCCACGAGGAGAGGGCGCAGAGTATTATCTCCGTAAATGTTTCCAACCGATAAGCGTAATGCCCACGGCACATACGATCAGCGTCATATCCAGCCGTTGTCCCCAGCCGGCAACGAAAAGCCCGGCGCCAATCAGCACATAATAGACCAGGCCGAAAAGTGCGCCTGCCGTCCCCCGGCAATCTGAGTAGGCGCTGAGCGCAGTGCCAAGCACCACCGGAATTGCCATCGAAAAAGCCAGCATCACCATAAACATCGGTGCCAGGAACCACGGGCTGGCCGACAGCAGACCAACGCCCAGGCTCCCGATCAGGCCGCAGATACAGGCGAGGCGTAAAAGCTTGGCTGAACTCGTGCCGCGCTGGATGAGTTGATGGTTAAGCTGCGCGCCAGCCAAAGAGCCAAGCGCCAGCAGGACACCGCTTAATCCAAATGTACCGGGCTCCATGCCAAACCGCTCAAACATAAACGGCGCCAGGCCGTAATAGCTGAACAGGCTCACGTTAAACAGCGCGACCAGCGCCGTTGCACGCCAGATCTGCATATCTTTCAGCATTCGCACCGCGACGCTGGCGATGGGCTGACTCTGATGCTGCGCAGAGCGAGTTTCTTCCAGCCGCCAGGCGCTCCAGATAAAGAGCAGCAGGGCAAGCGCCACAAGAGCATCAAACACTCCCCGGAAACCGCCCCAGGAAACAAGCATCCCGCCCGCCCACAGGCCTATCGCCGGGCTTACCGCCAGAGCAATGCCCATAAAAGCGAAGATCTTTGCCAGCGTCTGCCCGCTAAAGCGGTCCCGGAGTATCGTCTGGGTGACAACCGACCCGGCCGCCGCACCAAAGGCCGCGATAACGCGTGCCGCGAGCAGCAGTCTGAAATCGTGCGCCAGCAGCGCAAGGACCGACCCTACTGTGTAGCATGCCAGGCCCAGCAACAGGGCTGGCTTACGGCCGGCCAGATCGCATACCCGTCCCCAGACCAGAACGCCGAGGGCAAAGCCCGGGAAATAAATGGACAGCGTCCAGGATGCATCCTGCGCGCTGACCGCGAAATACCCGGCAATATCGGTCAGTGCCGGGCTATAAAAGGTTTCCACAATCTGCGGAAACATCAGTAGCGTCGTTAAGAGCGCCATACCGCGATGTGTTTTCACAATACGTCCTCCTCAAAAAGAGGCGCTATTGTAGGAAAACGTCAGATGAATCATTATAAACATTATGACATTTAATATCGGAAATCAGACATTATGAGCTGGCTAAGTGCGGATGCAGAATTTAACCCTGACGCGCTGCATAACGGCGTGATTGGCGTGCAGGCTGAACTTGGGGATCATGATTCCGGGCTACATCGACACCGGATGGGGCAGTTGCTGTTTACCCGGGAAGGCTGCGTGAAGCTCACGCTGGATGAAGGCCAGGTACTCTCTTTGCTGCCGCCGGGTAAAGTCGCCTGGCTCCCCGGCGGCGTCAGCCATCGGGCAGAAATGAAAAGTAGCGTGGCCTACCGCTCAATCTGGTTTGATATAAAACGTTACCCCACGCTGCCCGCCACCGCGCTGGTGCTCAACGTGACGCCGTTGCTCAACGAACTGCTGGAGAGGATTTCGGCCAGCGCCTGGGAAACGGACTGGGAACAAGGCGCCCCGATGCACATGGCCGCCCTGTGCGTAGCGGAACTGAATGCCGCACAAGAAGTCCCGATGACGCTGCGCTTCCCTCAGGATAAGCGGCTGCGCCACCTGACGGGCGACACGCTGCCGCCGCCGCTCAACGAACTGGCCAGCGTAACCGGCGCAAGCGAGCGCACCATTGGCCGTATTTTCCTCCGTGAAACCGGCCTCTCCTACCAGCCATGGCGGCAGCAGTGGCGTTTAATGAAGGCGGTGGAAATGCTGGCCAGCCACGCGCGGGTTACCGTTGTTGCCTCGGAGCTAGGTTTTTCCAGCGACAGCGCCTTTATCTACTTTTACCGTAGCATGACCGGCCAGACGCCGGGCATGCTGACGGCGAAACAGACTTAACGTCGGCTGATGGCCAGCTTCGCGGCAAACAGCAGAAACACACAGCCGGTGACGCGATCCATCCACTTCACAACGCCAGGCTTTCTTAGCACGCCGGAAGCATAGCGCGTGGCAAGAATCAGCGTCAGGGACCACAGAGTGCCAAGCACCGCATGAATAGAAACCAGCAGGAAAGTCCAGAGGATCGGCGAATGGCCGGAGGGGATAAACTGCGGCAGGAAAGAGACGTAGAACACGCCCATTTTCGGATTAAGCACGTTGCCTAACATGCCGCGCAAAAACCAGTTGCTGACTCGGGTTGAGTCAGCGGAGGCAAGACTAAAACTCTGGCGAGGACGCAAAAGCAGCTGAATACCCAGCCAGCATAAATACGCGGCACCGCACCACTTGAGCAAGGTATAGGCAAATTCAGAAACTGCCAACAGAGCGCCAAGTCCAAAGGCAACCAGCGCCCCCCACACAAAACAGCCTACGTCGATGCCAAGCGCGGCATGAAAAGCTTTTTTGCCCCCTTCGGCGGCGGCAGTTCTCAGGATAAGGGCGGTATCGAGACCAGGGGTAAGCGTGAGCAGCGTGGCGGCTAGCGTGAAAGCAAGAAGCGCATCGGTGACGGACATTTTTCTAACTCCGAAAACGATAAATCTACTGAAATTCAGCTCAGCCGACAATGCCCTGATGCCGTTATTTTTCGCCGTAAACTGTCCCGTTCATTGCCGCGATAACGCCCGCGGTTCCTCTGTCGATCAGGTCAAGAAATACGGCGGCGGCGGCGGCGTTGCTCAGCGTCTGGCTAAAAGTTCGATGAGCCTGAATCAGCGCCGCGCTCCACGTGGCCAGCACCAGGCCCGCCGCCAGCTGAGTGTGCGGGTCGCTTTTTTCAAGGCCGGCCCCGGCGGCCAGCTCATGCGCCAGCGCCTGGGCAAATTCATCCCGAATCTCTCTGGCTCTCGCTTTCAGTGCCGGGCTGTGCTCAATCGTCGAGACAAACCCCTGCCCCGCCACGGAGAAAGCCACCACCGGGCTATTCTGCTCCACCAGATGGTGAGCAAAGCGACGCAGCGCTTCCAGCGGCCCCGTGTTTTTATCCCGCTGACTCAGCGCACGGCGCAGCATCTGCAACCCCTCTTCTTCGCGGTCGAAGAACATCTCCTCTTTGCGCGGGAAGTGGTTGAACACCGTCATTCTTCCCACCTCTGCCGCCGTGGCGATTTCGTCAATCGTCACCTGTTCAAAGCCCTTTTCCAGAAACAGCCGGGTGGCGACATTAGAAATTTTCTGGCGGGTGGCGAGTCGGTTCAGGGTTCGGCGATCGACGGACATTGACAGGATCCTGCGGAATGGATAATTATGTACTGAGTATATATTGGTACTTAGTACAGGTAAACATGAACAAAGCGCTGGTTGTCATTTTCTCCACCATTTGCCTGGATGCCGTCGGCATCGGCCTGATCTTTCCGATTCTGCCGCGCCTGCTGGAAGAGGTGACACACACCCCGGATATCGCCCACTGGATCGGCATCATGACCGCGCTGTATGCCCTGATGCAGTTTGTTTTCGCCCCGCTGCTGGGGGCGTTGAGCGACAACTATGGTCGCCGCCCCGTGCTGCTCGTATCCCTTATCGGGGCCGCCGTGAATTATTTGATCATGGCCTTCGCCCCGCACCTGTGGATGCTGCTGCTGGGCCGCGCTATCGCCGGGTTGACCAGCGCGAACGTCTCGGTGGCGATGGCTTACATCACCGACGTCACTCCGGCGGATAAACGCGCCCGTCGCTTCGGGCTGTTTAACGCCATGTTTGGGGCCGGGTTTATCATCGGCCCGGTGCTTGGCGGCCTGTTGGGCGATACCTGGGTGCGGCTGCCGTTTATTGCGGCTGCCGTGCTAAACACCGTTAACCTGCTGATGGCGCTGTTTATGCTGCCGGAATCCCGCGAACCCGCCCGCCAACGGTTCAGCTTTGCCGTACTCAATCCCCTGCAGCCTCTGCGCCGCATTTTCACCCTGAAAGGGCTAATCCCGATTGCGATGGTCTTTTTCATTCTGAGCGCAACCGGCGAAGTATACGGCACCTGCTGGGCGCTTTGGGGGACCGATACTTTCGGCTGGAACGGGCTGTGGATTGGGCTGTCTCTCGGCGCTTATGGCATCTGCCAGACGCTGACGCAGGCGCTGCTTCCCGGCCCGATAACCCGCTGGCTGGGCGAGCGCGGCGCGGTGCTGTTTGGCATTTGTAGCTCGTGTATTGCGCTGACGATGCTGGCCTTTGTGCAAGCAGGCTGGCAGGTGTTTGTGATTATGCCGCTGTTCGGGCTGGGCGGCGTTGGCACCCCGGCCCTACAGGCGCTAGCCACCCGGAAAGTAGATGAAGCCAGCCAGGGCCAGTTGCAGGGAATTCTGGCCTCGGCGGTCAGCCTCGCGTCTATCATTGCCCCGCTGGGCTTCTCAAGCTTCTACTTTGTGGTGCAGGATTCGTGGCCAGGCGCTATCTGGCTGTCGGTGATTGTGGTGTACGCCGTTGCCGTGCCGCTGGTGTTGTTCAGCACCCGCGGCAAAAGTGAAATACGGCCAATAAGCCCATAAAGCAGCCAGAGAGCGATGGCGGAAAAATCACATCGTAACATGCAGGCCTATTTTAATTTCTCCAGCGGAAAGGGCCTGTCCTGTACCACGGTTTTCATCACCAGCGTCGAGCGGAGATGCTGCACACCGGGCATGGCCGATAGTTTTCTGTCATACAGCGCCTGGAACGAAGGCAGGTCCCGGGTTACGACCTGCATCAGATAGTCCGGGTCGCCAAACAGTCTCTGCGCCAGCACAATTTGCGGGATATCTTCCACAGCTTCTTCAAACGCGCTGACGGCCTTTCTGTCCCCTTCTTTGAGCGTCGCAAAGACCAGAGCCACAAAATTAAAGCCCATCTTGCCCGGGTCAAGGTTAGCCCGATAGCCCGTAATGACCCCCTCTTGCTCCAGCGCTCTGAGCCGACGATGGCACGGCGAGAGGCTGAGGTTAACCCGCTCGGCCAGGTCGGTAATGGACAGACGCCCATCGGCCTGGAGTTCAGCAAGAATTTTTCTGTCTACGCTATCCATTTGGAATATTCTCTCTTTTAACAAGAGTTTTGAGCATAACATTGAAAGCCCATTGCCGGGGATTAACCGTATTCTTTCTTTCCCGTTATCCAAGAGAGAAATACCATCATGGCGATGAGCCTTGCCGCAGGATTCTGGCTGGTTTCGTTCCTGCTAATCATCACCCCAGGAGCTGACTGGGCTTACACCATCAGCGCCGGAATCAATGGCCGCAGAATTATTCCCGCCGTGGCCGGACTGATGTCGGGACATGCTATCGCGACAATCATTGTTGTTGCCGGCGTGGGGGTTTTGCTCGCCGGGCATCCGCTCGCTTTATCCGTCCTCACGCTGCTGGGTGCGCTCTATTTGCTCTGGCTTGGCCTCGCTATTTTGCGCAGCCCTCCCGGGCTGAACGCCGCCGCTCAGAACAACGGCAACTGGCAACAGTGGGCCATCAAAGGGATGTGTATCAGCGGCCTGAATCCGAAAGTGTTTCTGCTTTTTCTGGCCCTTTTACCGCAGTTTACCGATCCCCAGGGGAAGTGGTCAGTGGCGCAGCAGATGTCCGCTCTGGGTGCGATGCACCTGGTGACCTGTACCCTGATTTATCTCTTGATTGGTTACGGTTCAAGAACGCTCTTAAGTACCCGTCCTCAGGCCGCTCGCAGGGTGAGTATGCTTTCGGGTGTCCTCATGGTAATCATTGCGCTGCTGCTGATTTACGAGCAGTTGAAATAGCGAAAAAAAGAGGCAGGATACCTGCCTCTGAGGAACTACGCCTGATGTAGGGTGAAGACACGAATACTGTTGAGCAACAAGCCGGACTGCTCCTTCAGGGAACCGCTGGCCGCGGAGGACTGCTCAACCAGGGAGGCGTTTTGCTGAGTGGTGGTATCGATCTGCCCCATAGCAGCATTAATTTGCGCGATGCCGTCGCTTTGCTCATGACTCGCGCGGGCAATTTCATCCACCAGCTGCCGCACGCGGGCAACGTTTTCAACGATTTCCTGCATGCCCTCATCCGCTTCCGTGACCAGCTTACGGCCATCGGTGATTTTGTTCACGGACGCGCTAATGATGTCACGAATCTCTTTCGCGGAGGCCGAACTTCTCTGCGCCAGCGTTCTCACTTCCCCGGCTACCACGGCAAAACCGCGCCCCTGTTCACCGGCTCTGGCAGCCTCAACGGAGGCATTTAATGCCAGGATATTTGTCTGGAAAGCAATTCCTTCAATGGCCGCAATGATATCGGTCATTCGGCCTGCATCAGCATGGATTTCGCCCATGGCATCGGCCACCACGTGCATACGTTCGCTGTTGGCCTTGACCATTTCTCCGGACTCATTAAACAGCGTATTCACCCGATGGGCATGACTGGCGGTGCTCTTGATCGTCGACGTTAGCTGCTCTAAGGTCGCGGCAGTTTGTTCGACGCTCGCCGCCTGTTCCTCTGTTCGTGAGGCGAGATCCTGGTTCCCGGCATCAATTTCATCCGCTGCCAGGGCAATACTTTCCGCCCCGCTGCTGACGTTCCTAACCGTACTCCCAAGCGAAGTAATCATTTCCTGCAATGAATGCATGAGCTGCCCCAGCTCGTCCTTCGCATGCACATGCACTTTGGCGGTGAGATCGCCCTGCGCCACTCTGCCGGCAACGTTAACGGCCTGCAGCAGCGGATGCGTAATACTCCGGGTTATGTACCAGGCCGTTGCCGCTCCCAGCGCCACACCCAGCGCCACTAGCAGCAACATGAGCAGCTCATTATTACGGGAGTTTTTCTGAATGCTGGCATGCGTGTTGTCGATAAGCTGTTTTTGGAAATCCAGCAGAGCCTGCAGCCCCTGCCGATATTCTTCGCTTATCGGAATAAAACGTTCCGAGATATAGCTATCCATGCCCTCATGTTCGCTCCGCTCAGCCCGGGCCAACCCTTCGGAACGAACCTGCAAATACTTTTCACGCACGGGGACAAGATTCGCCAGCAGGTGTTTGCCGGTTTCCAACGCAATCAAAGATGTGAGCTGGGACTGGACTCGGGTGGTGACCGCCGAATTCTGCGCAATGCTGGCGAGCAGATTCTTACGCAGCATCGCATTTTCAGTTCCCATTGCCGCGATAGCGTTCCCGCTGCTCTTGTCGACCTGCGCCAGCCATTCCTCGACCAGCCTTTCCTTCAGCAAATGCTGGTTAATCATCTCATCGACGGCGTGAACATTGTTCCGGCTGAACAGGCTGGCGCCGATCCCCATCAGAATCATTAAAAACAACAGCAGAAAAAAACCGCCGCTCAGCCTGACGCCTACACGCAAATTACTTAGTTTCATTCTCGTTCCTTAGAAAACCACATCCCGGAGTGCCCCCGGCGCCTGGCGCGAGGGAATGGCGTGTTTTGTAACCACGTTGTTAACCGATATCGGAGGTCACGGTTATTTCTGCAGGCAAAAACCAGGGGGGAACGGTCGATAAAGCAGCATTTTGGCCCGAAGTAATGCTTTAATGTGATCTGCATCACAATGAAGAAGTCATTGAAAAATAGAAGGCCCCGGCATATTCATGCGTCGGAGCCTTTTATTATTTGCTCTAAAGTTAAAGATTAAAACGCCTGCCAGTGTTCCTCTTCTCTTTTTAACGCCCGGCGCGGTGCCAGCTGGGGCGATAATATTACGCTTGCCTCATCGCTTGCCCCCAAATGCAGGCTACTGGTTCTTTTTTCCAGCTCGAACACTTGTTTATTCAGCACTTCTGAAGATCCGGCCAGCTCTTCCACCACCGCTACGTTCCCCTGGGTGACTTTCTCCAGTTCGGAGAGCGCCGTGGTAATTTGCTGAATACCTTTTTCCTGTTCGTTGGTGGAGATAAAAATATGCCCCATCAGCGCGTCGATATTTTCTGAACCGGAAACAATATCCTTCATATTTTTTTCCGCTTCGGAGACCAGGCTTGCGCCCTGCAGAACGTTTTGGTTGGTGATATCAATTAACGACTTAATGTTCTTGGCCGATTCCGAGCTTTTATGCGCCAGATTTCTGACTTCACCGGCCACCACCGCAAAGCCTTTGCCGTGTTCCCCGGCGCGGGCGGCTTCCACCGCAGCGTTCAGCGCCAGGATATTGGTCTGGAAGGCAATGCTGTCGATGATGGTAATGATTTCCGTCATCTTGTTGGCGCAGTCGGTGATTGAGGTCATGTTGCTGGTCAGCTTCTGCATCAGGTCACTGCCGTGGTTGGCCGAACGGTGCGCGCCGCTGGTGATATCGCTCAGCTCACGGGTGCTGTCGGCATTGTTTTTTGTCCCGGCGGAAATCTGTTCCATGCTCGATGCCGTCTGAATCAGCATCGCCGACTGCTGCTCGGTTTTCACCGACAGCGTGGCGCTCTGGTGCGCAAGGCTTTCAGAAAGTGCTTTGGCCGACTGGGACGACTTGCGAATATCCATTACCAGGGTAGTAATTTCGGCGGAAAGCGTATTTATGCCCGGAATCAATCGTCCGGCACAATTATTCCCAAACTCAGGGATATGCACCGATAAATTCCCCGAATTAATTTCGTCAATGCTCCGCTTAACGTTATTAATGGGCCGTACAAGATATATCGTCATATACGTCCACAGGGAGAAGATTAAGACAACCCAGGCAATATTAAGCATGGCTAAAACAAGCACGCTAGCTGATAAAGCAAATGCTAAGAAATCTATAACTAAAAAGGATATTGCCAAAAAATAGACAATAACGCTTCGAACGCTGGCATTCTTAAGCATAGGTAATCCTGTGCGAGACTTGGGCGGGTATATTATTTATTACCTGGATTTATGGAAAAGCCATCCCATAAAATAAATCAGAATTTAACGCCGACATAAGTCAACTGAAAAGATTTTAAATCCGCACTTTTCGTTTAAGAACGACGCCTTTCTGAATATATCCGTGACGTTACGATCAAGTCACTTTCATCAGCGCTGTATTTAGTAACTTGCATTTTGAAAGTCACTATGCCAATTTGTCACCAGACGATAACCCCGCCCCCGGATCGAACCATGAAAAACGAACCTCTGTGCAGCGCTCCCTGCCCCATTGCCCGCAGTCTTGGCCGTATCGGCGACAGCTGGAGCATCATGATCCTGCGGGATGCCCTGGCCGGTTTTACCCGCTTCGATGAATTCCAGAAGAGCAGCAACGTGGCGCCCAATATTCTTTCGCGCCGCCTGAAAGAGCTGGTTGATGATGGCTTACTGGAGAAGGTTTGCTACAGCAGCTCGCCGCCGCGCTACGAATATCACCTCACCCAAAGCGGGCGTGATTTCCGCATGGTGATTCTGGCACTGGCGGAATGGGGCAACCGCCACTTCGCGCCCGAAGGGCGTCAGATGCAGCTGGTTGAGCGCGAAACCCAGCGCCCGGTAGAGCCCATTCTTACCGATAAAGAAACCGGCGAGCTGATTGAGCCTGGAAAATACGCCATGGTGCCGGGTCCGGCGGCCTCACCGATGATGAAATACCGCCACGACTACCTGCAGCGTAAACACGCCGGCGACGCCGGGCTTAAATTCCAGCCAGAACCGTACAGAGAACACCAGTAATGAACGCCGCCCATAAGAAAAAATTGATTACGCTAACCGTACTTGGTGCCGCGGTGTTGGCGGCCGCAGGCTATGGTACATGGTGGTGGCACAGCGGGCGTTTTATTCAGTCGACTGACGACGCCTACATCGGCGGGGATATCAGCGCCATTTCAACCAAAGTCTCCGGCTACATTCAACAGATTGCGGTGCAGGACAACACGGCGGTGAAAAAAGGCGACCTGCTGATCCGCATTGACGATCGTGATTACCAGGCCGCGCTGGCGAAAGCCCTTGGGGAAGTTGCCGCCCAGCAGGCTGCGCTGGCGGATATCGCCGCCACGCGCCAGCTGCAGCAGGCAACGATTGAAGGTTCCACCGCTTCTTTAGCGGCAGCGGCGGCGGCAACGGACAAAACAGCCAACGACAACCGCCGCTATAACGCCCTGGAAGCCTCGAGCGCCATTTCAGCCCAAATACGCGACAACGCCTCGGCGGATTATCGCCGGGCGCGAGCGGAACAAAGCAAAGCCCTGGCCGACAAAGCCGTCGCCCAGCGCCAGCTCGCGGTGCTTGATGCCCGTGAAAAACAAACCCAGGCCGCGCTGGAACAGGCGCAGGCTAACTGGCGATGGCGAAGCTGAATCTCAGCTATACCGAAATTCGCGCCCCGTTCGACGGCGTGATCGGTAACCGCCGCGCGTGGACCGGCTCCTTCGTGACCAGCGGCATGCAGCTACTCTCGCTGGTGCCTTCCCAGGGGCTTTGGGTCGATGCCAACTTCAAGGAAAACCAGCTGGCGCACATGCGAGCCGGTTTACCGGTGACCGTGGTGGCCGACGTGCTGCCGAACCACACCTTTAAGGGCCACGTTGCCAGCGTCTCTCCGGCGACCGGCTCCCGGTTCAGCATTCTTCCGGCGGAAAACGCTACGGGGAACTTCACCAAAATCGTTCAGCGGGTTCCGGTGCGGATAGCGCTGGAAGGTGACGGCGCAAAACTGGATGTGCTTCGTCCGGGGCTGTCGGTCATCGTTACCGTCGATCAAAAGAGCACGCGATGAGCACCGCCCAGGCCGCACCGATGCCGCAGGGCATCTCTATGCCAATGGCAAAAAAGATCTTCGCTTTTGCCAGCATGTGCGTCGGGATGTTTATTGCGCTGATTGATATCCAAATCGTCTCCGCGTCGCTGCGGGATATCGGCGGCGGCCTTTCGGCTGGGGATGATGAAACTGTCTGGGTGCAAACCAGCTACCTGATCGCCGAGATCATTATTATTCCGCTGTCCGGGTGGCTGGCGCGGGTGATGTCCACCCGCTGGCTGTTTGCCGCCTCGGCGGCAGGCTTCACCCTGATGAGCCTGCTCTGCGGCTGGGCGTGGAATATTCAAAGCATGATTGCCTTCCGTGCCCTGCAAGGGCTGGCGGGCGGCTCGATGATCCCGCTGGTGTTTACCACCGCCTTCGCTTTCTTTCAGGGCAAACAGCGCGTTATTGCCGCCGCGACCATCGGCGGCCTAGCTTCGCTGGCTCCGACGCTTGGCCCCACCGTCGGCGGCTGGATCACCGAGAACTTCAACTGGCACTGGCTGTTCTTTATTAACGTCATCCCGGGGATTTATATCGCCGTCGCCGTGCCGCTGCTGGTGAAGGTGGATAGTCCTGATTTCTCGCTGCTGCGCGGCGCGGACTATTTCAGTATTTTGCTGCTGGCGGCCTCGCTCGGCTGCCTGGAATATACGCTGGAAGAAGGCCCGCGCTGGGGTTGGTTTGATGACAACACCATCGCCACAACCGGCTGGATAGCGCTGCTGTGCGGCATCGCCTTTATTATTCGAACGCTGCGCCACGCCCAGCCGGTGATGGACCTGCGGGCGCTCAAGGACAGAACCTTTAGCCTCGGCTGCTATTTCTCGTTTATGGCCGGGGTGGGCATTTTCGCCACGATCTATTTAACGCCGCTGTATCTCGGCAGCGTACGCGGCTTTAGCGCGCTGGAAATCGGCCTGGCGGTGTTTTCCACTGGCCTGTTCCAGGTGATGTCGATTCCCTTTTATGCCTGGCTGGCAAACCGCGTGGATCTCCGCTGGCTGCTGATGGCCGGGCTGATCGGCTTTGCCATTTCGATGTACAGCTTCGTGCCGATCACCCACGACTGGGGCGCGGACCAACTGCTGCTACCGCAGGCGTTTCGCGGCCTTGCGCAGCAGTTCGCCGTCGCGCCTACGGTGACGTTAACGCTGGGCAGCCTGCCGCCCGCGCGGCTTAAGCTTGCCTCCGGGCTGTTCAACTTGATGCGTAACCTCGGCGGCGCTATCGGCATTGCGCTGTGCGGCACGGTGTTGAATGACAGAACCAACCTGCACTACAGCCGCCTGGCCGATCATCTCAATACCGCTAACCTCGCGATGACGGATTTTGTCCAGCGCAGCGCCGCCAGCCTGGCCGCGCAGGGATTGTCCCCGGATGCCGCCACCAGCGGGGCGCTAAAAAACTTGTCCTCCCTGGCACTGCGCGAGGCACGCACTCAGGCATTTTCGGATGCTTTTTACCTGATCATGATAGGTTTTTTGATTGCTGCGATGCTGGTTCCGTTAATGAAAAAGCCGCAGCCACACTGATATTTCAGGAGAATAATGATGGGCGTTTCAGCGAAAAGGATTGTGGTCACGGGTATGGGTATCGTCAGCCCGCTGGGCTGTGGCGTGCAGCATGTCTGGCCGTCGCTGCTGGCGGGAAAATCCGGCATCTCGGCGCTGGATGAGAACGTCGTGGCAGATATCCCCTGCAAAGTGGCCGGTCAGGTGCCGTCCGTAGAACAGGATCCTGAGCACGGCTTTGATCCGCTGGCGACGATCTCCGCCAAAGAACGTAAAAAGATGGATCGGTTCATCGAGTTTGCACTGGTTGCCGCCCATGAAGCGCTCGCCCAGGCGGGCTGGTCTCCAGCTTCGCAGGAAGAGAAAGATCGTACCGCAACGGTGATTGCCACCGGGATCGGCGGCTTCAGCGAAATAGCCAATGCAGTGCGCACCACGGACGAGCGCGGGCCACGTCGCCTGTCGCCGTTTACCATCCCCTCTTTCCTCGCCAACCTTGCCGCCGGGCATGTGTCCATTGCGCACGGCTTTCGTGGGCCGATTGGTGCCCCGGTGACCGCCTGTGCCGCCGGAGCCCAGGCCATTGGAGATGCCGCCCGCTTGATCCGCAGCGGCGAGGCTGATATTGCCCTTTGCGGCGGCGCAGAAGCGGCCATTCACCGCGTCAGCCTGGCCGGATTTGCTGCCGCACGCGCGCTGTCTACCGCCTCCAACGACAATCCCGAAGCCGCCTCACGCCCGTTCGACCGTGACCGGGACGGTTTTGTGATGGGCGAAGGCGCCGGGCTTATCGTGATTGAATCCCTGGAACACGCCATGGCTCGTGGCGCAACGCCGCTGGCTGAGCTGGTCGGGTACGGCACTAGCGCGGATGCCTGGCATTTGACCGCCGGGCCGGAAGACGGCAACGGCGCAAGGCGAGCAATGGAGGCGGCCCTTCGCCAGGCCGGCATTGCAGCCGCGGATGTTGACCATATCAACGCGCACGCAACCTCGACGCAGGTCGGCGACAAAGGCGAGCTGGCGGCGATTAAAGCGCTTTTCGGCACGCTTCCGGTGGCTGTGACGTCAACGAAATCCGCCACCGGCCACCTGCTGGGCGCCGCGGGCGGCATCGAGGCTATATTTACTATTCAGGCATTGCGTGACCAGGTTGTGCCGCCGACGCTGAATCTGCATCACCCCGATGAAGAGGCGGCCGGGCTGGATCTGGTGGCGCTTACCGCCCGGCCGAAGACGCTGCGCTATGCGCTGTCGAACGGGTTTGGTTTTGGCGGCGTGAATGCAAGCCTGCTGTTGAAACGGTGGGAATCCGGGGAATAACAAGAACCTCACCCCGGCCCTCTCCCTGGAAGGAAGAGGGGGAAAACCGACGGAAAATCTCTGCTCGATCCAGTCCCCCTCATCCCTCCTGTACGCTCCGGGGAAAGGGGAGAAACCAAACTCGATCCAATCCCCTCTCCCCTTTGGGGAGAGGGTCAGGGTGAGGGGCAATCATCAGCCACCTGCCTCAAACACCTGCTGCAACCACGCCCTAACCTGCCGCACATCTTCTCTCCGGGCCTTTTCGTGGCTGGTCACAAAATAATAGTTCGCCCCAGGCAGCGCGCCCGGCAGCGCAATATGCAGCAAGCCCTGCTGCAGCGCCCGGCGAATCAGCAGCTCGCTTGCCAGCAAAATCCCCTGCCCGGCTATCGCCGCCTGAATCGCATGGGTTTCGTCGTCAAAATGAATGCCGCTCTGCACATCCAAATCTTCAGGCCCAAAGACGGATTTCCAGTGCTGCCAGCTGGGTTCAGGGCTGGGCACATGCCGGTTATCAATATGAAAAAGCGTCATCCCCGCGAGATCCTTCACGCTCCTGAGCTTTAACTGCGGGCTTGCCACCAGCACAAAGCTGTCGCTATGCAGCAGCGTGCTGTCGAGAGATTCGTCGGCCTGCATGCTGTAACGCACCGCACAGTCCGCCATTTTTCCGTGGAGATCGGCCAGCGCTACGCCGCTGTGAAAGCGCAGCTCCAGCGAGGGATGCTGCTGATGTAAAGACGGTAAACGCGGCACCAGCCAGTTAGTCAGGAAGTTCGAAGTAGTGCTGAGCGTGAGCGTGCCGGGCTGAGATATTGTAGCTATGGACTCAACGGCCTCGCGCAGCATGGTGAACATGTTTCCGGAGGCGCGAAACAGAATCTCCCCCGCCGCAGTCAGCGCCACGCCCCGAGCAGAGCGAGTGAATAATCGCTGCTCCAGCGAATCTTCCAGCAGGCGAATTTGGTGGCTGATGGCGGTGGGCGTCACGCCAATTTCTTCCGCTGCCGCTTTAAAGCTGGCGTGGCGTGCCACGGCATCAAAGGCCCGAATGGCCGTGAGTGGCGGGAGTCGACGATTTTTCATGAGTGAATTTAACTCATCCTTGGCTGAATTATATGATTTTGATTGCACCATAAACAAAGGCTTAGCCTGTTATTCACGCTCATCAAATGATGAAAATGATTCATCACAGAGAAAATAGCAGGAAACGCCGATGACACAAACTTATGCGAAACCCGCCGCCGGGTCCTGGCGCGCTTTATCCGCGCCCGGCATTGCACAGGCGCTGATTGCGCTGGACTATGCAATTGTCTACGTCGCGCTCCCCACGCTGGCGCAGAGCCTGAATCTTTCTCTCAGCGAGATGCAGTGGGTGGTTTCCCTGTATGGCCTGACGTTTGCCGCCCTCTTGCTGGCGGGCGGCAGCCTCTGCGACCGGCTGGGGGCACGCCGGATGTTCAGCTTCGGCATGGCGCTGTTTTTACTCTCGTCAGCGGTTGGTGGGCTGGCGCAGGGCGGCACGCTGCTGCTCATTGCCCGCTGCGGACAGGGGATGGCGGCAGCGTTGTTGCAGCCTGCGGTACTGGCGCTGATGGCGCAGCGGTTTCACGGCGAGGCGCACCGACGGGCGCTGGCGATATGGAGCGCCATCGGCGCGCTGGGTCTGGTTGCGGGCGTGATACTGGGCGGGATCCTGGCCGCGCTGGACTGGCGAACCATTTTCTTTATTAACATTCCGCCGGGGCTGCTTGCGCTGTGGCTGGTTCGCCGGGATTATCTCCCGCTCAGCACGCAGGGCGAAAAACAGCAGACGGGCATCGGGTCGCTGGTCGGGTGCTTCGCCGCCGGGGCACTGGTCTGGGCGCTGATGCGCTATGGCGAAACCGGGCAGCCTGACTATATTGCCAACCGCTTCGCCGTTGCCATGGGGATCCTGTTTATTCTGCACGAGCGCTACGCCCCTCAGCCTTTACTGGCCCGCTCGCTTCGCGCTCTGCTGGGCCTGCAAACGGGCTGGCTCAGCAGCGCCTGTTATATGGCAAGCGTGGGGAGCCAGTTTTATGCCATGACGCTATTCTGGCAGCAGACGCTGCAGCAGGATGCCGTTACCACCGGGCTGATGTTCACGCCGCTCGCGCTATTAATCGTCGCGGGCAATACTCTTTTTACCCGCCTGACGGCCCGTTACGCCAGCGCCACGGTTTTGGCCGTCGGGTTTGCCTGTTCGGCACTGGGGCTGGGGCTGCTGTCCGTCGGGGTGGCGTCCCCGCTGTCTGCAGTATTTATCAGTGGTATCGCCTTAAGCGGGCTTGGCCACGGGCTCATCTTCCCGGCGATGTTCGCTGTGGGGCTGTCATCCACCCCGCTTGATCAACAGGGACGCGCCAGCGCCCTGATGGCCACCAGCCAGTATATGGCCGGGGCAATGATGCTGGCGGTGCTTTCCGTCGTGCTCGGGCAGGCTCCCGATATAACACAGTGGGCAACGGCTTTCCGGCTGCTGGGCGCTGCCGCTGTGGCAGGCATGCTGCTTGCGGCATGCCAGAAAGCGAGTTAAACAAGGGCAATCTGCGTGGGGAAAGGTGAGAGAGATTCGGGCCGGATGAATGCTACATTTATACTAACTGTTTAATTCTTCTCCCTTATCATCGAATTTTCCCGCGTTAAGGATCCCAATATGACCCAGCAAGCTGACCAGGCTGACGCTAAACACTACCTTGTGCGCCTGATTGCGGTCGTACTTACCGGCATTCTTGCCGGCATCGCGGGGATGCTTCTCGCGCTGATTTTACACGCTATTCAGCACCTGGCTTTTGGCTACAGCATTGACCAACTGGTTGGGAGCGAGACGTTCCTTGAGGGCGTGACGGACGCCACGCATTTACGCCGGGTCGCGGCGATTCTTGGCGGCGGGGCCGTCGCCGGATTTGGCTGGTGGCTGCTCGCGCGTTACGGCAAGAAAAGAGTGTCTATCGCTGCCGCCGTGGCAAATCCTGCCGTGCCGATGCCTACGGGCACCACCACTGTTCATGCTTTGCTGCAAATCATTACCGTTGCGCTGGGTTCCCCGCTCGGGCGTGAAGTGGCCCCTCGGGAAATGGGCGCGCTGGCGGCCGGGCTCCTCGCCCGGAAGTTCAGCCTGCAGCCGGATGAAACCCGGACGCTGATTGCCTGCGGCGCGGGCGCGGGCCTGGCTGCGGTGTATAACGTGCCCCTTGCCGGAGCGCTGTTCACGCTGGAAGTGCTGCTGATCTCGTTCAGCTGGGAGAAAGCGCTGGCGGCGGTTATCACTTCGGCAGTAGCGGCCTGGGTCGCCACGCTGGGGCTGGGGGATGAGTCGCAGTATCACTTCGCTTCTTTTGCGCTTCCCCACGCGTTTATCGCCTGGGCCATTGTTGCCAGCCCGCTGCTCGGTTATGCAGCCTGGCTGTTCCGCAAGGCGACAACAAGCGTGAGAACGCAGGTAAAAACTAACTGGCAGATGCCGGTATTTTGCCTGCTGGCCTTTGCGCTGCTGGCCGTGCTTAGCCTGTGGTTCCCGCAGCTGCCGGGCAACGGCAAAGGTCCGATGCAGCTTGCCATCAGCAACGGCCTGAGCTTTAACTTCGCGGCGATTTTGCTGGCGCTGAAAATGCTGGTGATCCTCGCCGTCCTGCGAGGCGGCGCTGAGGGTGGGCTGCTGACGCCGGGCTTAACGGTGGGCGCTTTGCTAAGCCTGCTGCTGGCGGTGGTCTGGCAGTTTGTCTTCCCTGGCGGGGACGTGGGCAGCTTTGCGCTGGTCGGTGGCGCGGCGTTTTTAGCCGCTTCGATGCAGATGCCAATCACCGCCGTGGCGCTGGTGATGGAGTTTACCCATATGGATCACGGCTATTTTGCCCCCGCGCTGCTCTGCGCCGCCGGGGCTTATACAACCTGCCGAATTCTGGATAAGAAATACCGGTACTAACCTCTTCAGTGGGAAGAGATAAATGCCGACTCTGCAAGCGGGGCCGGCATGGAAAAATGCTGCCGCATGCGCGCCACCTCGCTAAGCGGCGTGAGCCCAAAAAGACGCTTAAATTCGCGGCTGAACTGCGACACACTTTCGTAGCCCACGCGGGCGCTGGCCGCCGAAGCGGTCAGATCGTTTCGCAGCATCAACAATCTCGCCTGATGCAGTCTTGTGGATTTGAGATATTGCATGGGGGAAGTGTTGGTCACCGCTTTGAAATGGCTGTGGAAAGTGGGCACGCTCATGCCCGCTTCTTTTGCCAGAGCATCAACGTCCAGATGCGCATTAAATTCAGCATGAAGCTTGCGCAGCGCCTTCGCCACTTTGCCAAACTGCCCCTGCATCGTCAGCGCGCTGCGTAACGTCTGCCCCTGCGCGCCCGTCAGTACCCGATAATAAATCTCCCGCATCATAGCCGGCCCCAAGAGATCGGCATCCAGCGGCGTCGACATCACCTGGAGGAAACGCAGTACGGAGGCGCTCATCGCTTCGTCCATCGGGCTGGACATCATGCTGCGTGGCTCGCAGGCCAGCTCAATGCCTCGGCCATCGAGCGCGAGCATCACCTCCGCAGCCAGCGTAAAGTCTAACCTCATGTAGATAGCCAGCATGGGTTCTTCGGCGCTGGCCTCCGTTTCCATGGTGAACGGCACGGGCACGGAAACCATCAGGTAGTGCTGGGCATCATATAAATAGACATCCTCACCTAAAAAACCCCGTTTACGCCCCTGCACCACAATCACAATGCCGGGCTCATAAAGAACCGGGGTTCGCATCAGCGGGCGATTAGAGCGTAAGAAACGGACTTCGTTCAGCGCGGTGAGATTGTAGCCTTCATGCGGGGTTAACCGATCCAGAAGCTCAACCATTTGTTTACTGGCCAGAAGGCTGGCGTTTGTCATAGCGGTTCATCTGGCCAAGGGAAATGTTGGCAGAGTCTGGCAGTGAAACCTCACCTCGTCCAGACACCTCATAGGAATAGGCAAACATCAGAGAGGATCCAGGCTACTCACTCAGTCCTTCCAGCCCTACGATTTACCTCCCATTAACGGAGGACATAATAATGAGCCAGTCGAAGTTATTTTTAATTACCGGCGTCAGCAGCGGCTTTGGCCGTTCGCTGGCAGAAGAAGCCCTGAAAGCCGGACACCGCGTGGTTGGAACCGTGCGTAATCACCAGGCGAAGGAAGCCTTTGAGGCGCTGGCACCCGGCAAGTGTTTTGCCCGAATTCTGGACGTCACCGACTTTGATGCCGCAGCCCCGCTGGCGGCTTCGGTGGAACAGGAGATTGGCGCTATTGATGTACTCGTCAACAACGCAGGCTACGGGCACGAGGGGGTGATGGAAGAATCCCCGATGAGCGAACTGATTCACCAGTTCAACGTCAACGTATTTGGCGCCGTCGCGATGATAAAAGCCTTTTTGCCTGGGTTCCGCACTCGTCGTACGGGCCATATTATCAATATCACTTCGATGGGCGGCTTTATCACCCTGCCCGGTATCAGCTACTACTGCGGCAGCAAATTTGCCCTGCAGGGCATCTCCGAAACGCTGAGCAAAGAGCTCCTGCCTTTTAATATCGCGGTCACCGCCGTGCAGCCCGGTTCCTTCAGAACCGACTGGGCCGGGCGATCTATGGTGCGAAGCCCGCGCAGCATCAGCGATTATGACCAGAGCTTCGGCCCGATTCGCGACGCGCGCCAGAAACGCAGCGGGCAGCAGCCGGGCGATCCGATCAAAGCCGCCAAAGCAATTTTGGCGCTTATCGACAGCCCTCATCCACCGGCAACCCTGCTCCTGGGCAGCGACGCCGTTACCTTCGTCAAAGAGAAGCTTGAGCGAATGGAAGCAGATATTGAGGCGTGGGAAACGGTAAGTCGTTCGACTGATGTGCAGTAGCGGCCCACAAAATAAAAAGGCCCGGTACCCCATAAAGGCTACCGGGCCAGGTGCTTAAAAACCGTTATTTAGCTTCGTTGGCATCCGCGTTTCTCAGCATGTTTCTGACCGGAATAATCAGCGCGGCCAGCACAACGGCGCAGATAACCAGGGCGATAGAGACGTGGGAGAACAGCTCCGGCATCAAGCTAAGCTGATCTTTTTTGATGTGCCCGCCCATAATACCCGCCGCCAGGTTACCCAGCGCGCTGGCGCAGAACCACAGCCCCATCACCTGGCCGCGCATTTTCTGCGGTGCCAGCAGCGTCATGGTCGCGAGGCCGATTGGGCTCAGACACAGCTCACCGAGGGTCAGCAGCAGGATGCTCCCTACCAGCCAGAACGGAGAAACGCCGCTCTGCGTCGCCAGCACCTGGTTTGCCGCCGCCATCATCACCGCAAAACCTGCCGCCGCAAACAGAATGCCGATAACGAATTTCGTCATGCTGCTCGGGTTCAAATTACGCTTAGCCAGCGACGGCCAGAACCAGCTGAAGACCGGGGCTAACAGGATAATAAACAGCGCGTTGATCGACTGGAACCAGATCGTCGGGATTTCAAAGCTGCCCATCTGGCGGTCGGTATAGTCACGCGCAAAGATGTTGAAGGAGGTCGGCTTCTGCTCAAAGGCAGACCAGAAGAACGCCGCCGCAATCAGCAGGATCAGGCAGGCCAGCAGGCGCGAACGCTCGCTGCTGGTTAAGCCCGCAAAGAAGAACATAAACAGGAAGTAGAGGCCCACGCAGGTAGAAATGATGTAGGCGGAGCTTTTCGCTATCACCGTCGGGTTGAACGGAATCGTACCATTGGAGATAAGTACCACCAGCCCGGCAAGCAGCGCCATGGCAAGCGTCACCCATTTACCGACGTTTTTACGCTCGGTCGTCGGGCGGTTCCAGGTGGAATCCAGGCCGACTTCTTTGTCGTAGCGGCGCATTTGCGGAATGGCGTAGAAGCGGAAGATGAACAGCGCAACCAGCATCCCTAAGCCACCCAGGCCAAAGCCCATATGCCAGCCGTATTTTTCATGCAGCGGGCCGATGATCAGCGGGGCAATAAACGAGCCCATATTGATGCCCATGTAAAACAGCGAGAAGCCCCCGTCGCGGCGGGTATCTTCTTTTTTGTACAGCGTGCCGACCATGACGGTAATACAGGTTTTGAACAGCCCGGTTCCCAGGACGATCAGCAGCAGGCCGACAAAGAAGAAGGTGTTGCCCACGAATGCCGACAGCGCAATCGAGAGGTGGCCGAGGGCAATAATCAGCGAGCCATACCAGACGGCGCGGCGCTGCCCGAGCCAGTTATCGGCCAGCCAGCCGCCCGGTAAAGACGTGATATACACACCGCCGGCGAAGATCCCGACAATGGCGGATGCCTGCTCAATCGGCAGCCCCATCCCGCCCTGAAGCAGCGCGGCGCTCATAAACAGAATGAGCAGCGGGCGAACCCCGTAGAAAGAAAAACGTTCCCACATTTCGGTGAGGAAGAGCGAACTTAACGGGTACGGATGCCCGAAAAATGTTTTTGTTTTCGTCGCAGAGTGACTCATCTGTGAACTCCCATAGGTTATCTTTTTTTTGATGCGGTGTTGATAAAACGCCGTTCCCGGCGTTCGGTTGCAGATTTTTAATCATAGGCTGGTCGTTAGCCAGCGGCGGCTACTTTAGCGTAGATCGTTGAAAAATCATCAGGACGAAGAGTAACTTTAGTGTCTAATAGAGGGTTTTTAGATTAAAAATCGACTTAACTCTCATTTTTCATGATAAAAATCTCATTAAATGCGCTTTCATCTTGACAATAAAATCTCAAACAACCAAAATTAAAATCCATTAAAAACAATTAATTAAATAAAAATCACGCTTTTTCACGAAACACTCGCCATTAACCTACAACTCATCAGGGTTTACCCCATTACCTAAGCCCAAAATCGCGTTAACCCCCCATCGATGTATCACTGCGGAATAAAAAATCGGCACCGCTTCTGCGCGTATCCCTGAAACATCACCTCACTGACACGAAAACTTCATCTTTTGCTTATACTTTCACCAACAGGAAGTTAGGAGGAGCTGACATGTTTAGTATCGATAACGTACTTGACGATCTTTGGCCTCAGGCTAAGCCTGCACCCTGGCAAAAAAATCTGTTAAGACGCCTGCTGCATGAGGAAGAGTTTCAGGCCTTTGCCGGGCAATACCCTCATCTTCGTGGCCTCGACATGGTCGAACAGGTACTGGACCACCTGCAAATCCGCTGTAATATCTCTCCCCGTGAATTAGAAAATATCCCTGAAAGTGGCCCCGTGGTGATGATGTCCAACCATCCAACGGGCACGCTTGATGGACTGGCGCTGCTGTATGCCGTTTCCCGCGTCCGCCGCGATGTTAAAGTCGTCACCAATCGCCTGCTCAATCACCTCGAACCGCTGAGTTCTCTGTTTATCCCGGTCGACAATATCAATGGCCGCACGCCTAAATCATCGCTTGTGCAGATGGAACAGCAGCTGCAAAACGGCGGCGTACTGATCTTTTTCCCGGCGGGAGAAGTGTCTCGTTTATCCCGGGAAGGCATTGCCGAAGGACACTGGCACACCGGCTTCATTAAGCTTGCCGCGAAGTACCGCGTGCCGCTTCTGCCGGCCTTTATCCACGCGCGTAACAGCGCCCTGTTTTATGCTGGCGCGATGGTTTCCCCTGCGCTGCCGTTGCTGCTGCTGATGCAGCAAATGTTCCGCCGCCGCAACTCCACTTTGCCAATCACGCTTGGCCAGCGCATTCCCTGGGAAAGCTGGCATAGTCCACAGCAAATCCCGCGCGAACTGGCTAAAAAGTGCCGCCAGCACGTTCAGCTGCTGGGTAAAGGGCTGTCCGGCAAATTCACAACGGAAAGCGCGATTGCCCGGGCGGAAGACCGGGCCACGCTGCGCCGGGAGCTGGCTAAAGCCGAGTGTCTGGGCCGAACCGCCGACGATAAAGTGATTTATCTTTGGCAGCGAAACGACACCAAAGAAGAGGCTCCGCTGCTGCGCGAGCTTGGTCGCCTGCGTGAGATAGCATTTCGCGCCGTAGGTGAAGGCTGCGGCAAACGCCGGGATCTCGACAGGTATGATGACGATTACCTGCATTTAATCCTTTGGGATGAGCAGGACCTGGAGATCGTCGGCGCCTACCGCTTTATGCCTACCGCTCAGCAGATCAAAAAACGCGGTTTAGACGGGCTTTACAGCTATAGCCTGTTCCACTACGACGAAAAAATGGACGATGTGCTGCAGCACGGCATCGAGCTGGGGCGCAGCTTTATTCAACCTCGCTACTGGGGCCGCCGTGGCCTGGACTATTTATGGTCGGGGATTGGCGCTTACCTGGCCCGTTACCCGCAATATCGCTACCTGTTCGGCCCGGTATCTATTTCCGGTGGCCTGCCGCCGGACGCACGCGATCTGCTTGTCGCCTTTTATCGGCTGTGGTTCCCGGCGAGCCATCCGCTGGCCTCGTCCCGCAGCCCTTACCCGGCAAGCCTCCCCGACGTGCTGGCGCAGTTCAAGGGAGAGGATTACGGCGAAGATCTGACTCGGTTAAAATCCCTGCTCAGCAATATGGGCTGCGGCATCCCGACGCTGTATAAGCAATATTCGGAACTCTGCGAGCCGGGCGGTGTGCAGTTTATTGATTTTGGCAGCGACCCGGCCTTCAACAACTGCGTCGATGGGCTGGTGCTGGTGGATTTAACGTTCCTGAAAAAAAGCCGCTATGAGCGGTACGTCGGGATGCATTTATCAGGGCAGGAATAACTGTTAGCTAAGGTGGGAGAAGCAGTCTCCCGCCTCACCTTAAGCTGGCAAAGCCCATTGACCACAATTTTAGTGGTACAATCCACGCCGTTTTCCTTCTTTCCGCCAACATATCATGACAACCACCGAATTTAAGCGCCCGAAGCTTGTGCTGCCGGACGGTGCAAACAAGCTGTTATTGCATACCTGCTGCGCGCCCTGCTCTTCCGAAGTCATCGAGGCTTTGCTTGCCTCGGATATCGACTTTACGATTTTTTTCTACAATCCCAATATCCATCCGCAAAAGGAGTATCTCATCCGTAAGGAGGAGAATAAGCGGTTTGCCGGGCAACACGGCGTGCCCTTCATCGACGCGGATTATGATGCCGATAACTGGTTTGCGCGCATGAAAGGTATGGAATGGGAACCCGAGCGCGGCGCGCGCTGTACGGCCTGTTTTGATATGCGCCTGGAGCGCACCGCGCTGTACGCGGCTGAACACGGCTTCGAGGCGATTTGCAGTTCGCTGGGAATTTCACGCTGGAAGAATTTTCAGCAGGTTTGCGAATGCGGCCAGCGAGCAGCGGCGCGTCATCCGGGAATGTTTTACTGGACCCACAACTGGCGTAAGCAAGGTGGCTCCGCGCGCACGGTAGAGATCTGCAAACGCGAGCAGTTTTATCAGCAGGAGTATTGCGGCTGCGCTTATTCTTTGCGGGATGCCAACGCTTATCGAACATCGCAGGGGAAAGCGTTAATCAAGCCGGGTAACTATAAACATGTTTAAGAAAAGGGAATCAAGGGAACAATGCTCAAGTATTTAAACATAAATTAGTGAACATATGAAATAACGGGAACTATTCCGAAAACTATCGCGTAGAGTCTGGTAAATAACCAGATGTAACAATTCTTCTCACTTGGAGCGGGTTAATCTATATGCGTTAGCGCTTTATCTATTGAGTGATAAATGAGCACCCAAAAATAAATTTAACGATGAAGTTGCGCCTTAATATATAGAGGCTAAGGAGTCGATGAACCAAGACAACTGGGGGAATAGAAACATCAACCTCATAACTCAATGATATTACTTACCAATCCACTTGAATTCTCTAAATTTTTCTCATAAAACATCTCTCCTAAATAATACAACCTTAAGGTTCACCAAGCTCACGAGGAATAAAATACATTTTTTCGTAATGTCAATAACTTTCAGTAACAAACTTTGGTGCTTTTTTTTGACATTTATTTAATTTGGTATTCTTTGTACTCTCGTCTGGGAATGAACTCACATACGTGAACTCTTCATATGAGGATGAATAAGGCGCAAATAAATGCATGTTCATTGATAGTAACTCGCCACAAGTATTGATAATTATTTTCCCTAGTGTACTTGGTATAGTAACGGGCGGTAGCTTACCTGAAAGCGCCATAAGAAAAGGAGCATGCCCCCCTATCTGATAATGCTAATACATTAATATTTTTTTTTGCAAAGATTCAAAGCAACCTCATAAAAATAAAAACACCAGAGTATCAATTATAAATTACCCACTCATTAACACCAGAGCTTAAGGAATATGCTTTGAAAATTAAAAAAATTGCCATGTCGATTTCCATGATCGCTTATGGAATAAACTTTGGAGTTTCAGCATCAAGTGACACTGTATACGAAAGTGGTTCAAGAGAATTTGCAAGCTTTCTCACGTACAGTGAAAAATATAATACCTCATCAAATTTTGTTGTTACAGGATCGGGCACATCAATTGCCGCAAAGTATACTAATACATTACCGCTAAGCGGCACCATAAGTATCGGTAACGGTGCTGCATCGGGCGATAAAGAAGCTTATATGCAGGTGCAAAATGGTGCAACTGTGTTAGCAGAGCAAAATATTTTCATTGGAAGCGATAACAGTCTGTCGTCATATATTGTAGTTTCCGGAAATGGCTCCTCACTAACCAGCCCCCAGATCCGTGTTGGTAATGCTGGAGGAGGTAAAAACAATATTCTCAACATTATCGATGGCGGCAAGGTTAACTCGTTTGATGTTTACACCGGATATGGCGCTGAAGGCACGATTAACGTACAGGGAAATGGTTCAGCTCTGACTGTAAAGCCTGGCCGCGATGCGGCCGGCACCCCATTTCAGCAATTAACAATTGGATCTCAAGGTTTTATCGGAGAACTAAACGTATCCGATGGAGGTATTGTTAATGTCTCTAATGGAGCATTACTAAGTATGGGGGGGACTGGTTACGGCCGAGGTGGAACTGGATATCTCAATATATCTAATGGTGGCATTGTCAATGCAGATATGCTCGCTGCCGGTAACAGCAATGACAATTCTGACACCGCTATTACCGTCATGGGTGAGGGCTCAGCGTTAAATGTTAATACTTTCTATCTCGGCGCAGATGAAGGTACAGCCAAAACTACGGTTACCGACGGAGCAAGCATCACCGTTGCAGACAAATTATACCTTGCGACAAGTTCTGCTGGCACTACGGAGATGATCATTTCCAATGGCGGCAAACTGTCCATTGGCGGGCAGAACGGCATTGTTTATGGGGGAAGCAGTATTCCACCCCTTTTTACTCTCGACGGTGGAATCCTTCAGGCATACAAATCGACGCTAACATCCAGCATCGATATCAATCTAAATGGAAATAGTATCTCTTCATTAGACACTAACAGTGTAGGCATGTCACTTTCAGGCATTATAGCAGGTACGGGCAGCCTACAAAAATTAGGAGATGGAACGCTGATTTTAGGCGGTAACAATACTTATACTGGCGATACTCTGATTGAGAAAGGAACGCTCAAGACGGGTGTGGAAAATGCAATCATGACCTCCCACAGCTTGGTCGTTAACTCTGGTGCCAGTTTAGATCTTGGAGGTTACAATCAGCAAGTAAATGCCCTATCCGGAAAAGGAGAGATTCTACTAGGCGATAATACCCTCACGGAAAATAATACTGCTGGCACCGCTACCACATTTTCAGGCAAGATTTCTGGCAGGGGAGGCATAAGTAAAAATGGTGAAGGCAGCTTTATTTTATCCGGAACCAACACTTACACAGGTACTACTACGGTCAGCCGCGGCACACTTAAAACCGGTGTTGAGGATACTTTTGCCTCCACCTCCGGTGTGACGGTAGCTGAAGGTGCGACCCTTAATCTCAGCGGCAACAGCCAGACCG
>NZ_VWWS01000013.1:0-27726 GCF_011752855.1 Enterobacter sp. Ap-867
TGCTGAGATATCAATCCTGCGAGTGCCCACACAGATTGTCTGATAAATTGTTAAAGAGCAGTGAGTCAGTCGCTTTCGCTTGCTAACTCGAGGTGGCGTATAATACGCTTTCCTCTTTCAGAGTCAATCCTTAATTTCAGGATTTTTCACTCTCATCGCCGCCGTTACTCTGTGATGTTGTTCACATGTTCCGTGTCGATGGAGGCGCATTATAGGGAGTTCTCCCGGCGCTGCAACACTAAAATGACAGAAAAATGACTGACTGCTGCATTCCACAGCAAAACCCAGCCTTATACCCTTTTGCACACAGACTTATCCACAATCCGGATTTGAACTTAAAATTCGCGAGCGCGACGCAAACGTTTTCGCTACAATGCACCGCGATAAAATGGACACCCCCGATGGGGGCGTTAGCTGAGTTTTCGTCTCTTCTTTTCCTCAATTTCCCTTTTCTGCGCCGCCAGAACTAAGGTGAAGACTAAAATTCAGCTAACGCTCTTCTATATGCGAACCAAAGCCAAGGGATAAAACCATGTCACAACGTCGTCCTGTACGCCGCGCACTGCTCAGTGTTTCTGACAAAGCCGGTATCGTCGAATTCGCTCAGGCCCTCTCCCAACGTGGAGTGGAGCTGCTGTCCACCGGCGGAACCGCCCGCCTGCTGGCAGAAGCAAACCTGCCGGTAACCGAAGTCTCCGACTACACCGGTTTCCCGGAGATGATGGACGGACGCGTCAAAACGCTACACCCGAAAGTTCACGGCGGCATTCTGGGCCGTCGCGGCCAGGACGATGCCATCATGGCGGAGCACGCCATCTCTCCTATTGATATGGTCGTCGTTAACCTTTATCCATTTGCCCAGACCGTTGCCCGCGAAGGCTGCTCTTTAGAAGATGCCGTTGAGAACATCGACATTGGCGGGCCAACCATGGTTCGCTCCGCAGCCAAGAACCATAAAGATGTGGCGATCGTAGTAAAGAGCAGCGACTACCAGGCGATCGTTGCCGAACTGGACGCCAACGAAGGATCCCTGACGCTGGAAACCCGTTTCGATCTGGCGATCAAAGCTTTCGAACACACTGCGGCCTACGACAGTATGATCGCTAACTACTTCGGTAGCCTGGTCCCGGCCTATCACGGCGAAAGCAAAGATCCTGCCGGGCGATTCCCACGCACGCTGAACCTGAACTTCATTAAGAAGCAGGATATGCGTTATGGCGAAAACAGCCACCAGCAGGCCGCCTTCTATATAGAAGAAGAAATCAAAGAAGCATCCGTGGCAACCGCGGCCCAGGTTCAGGGCAAAGCACTCTCCTATAACAACATCGCGGATACCGATGCGGCGCTGGAATGCGTGAAAGAGTTCGACGAACCAGCCTGCGTTATCGTTAAACACGCCAACCCTTGCGGCGTGGCCGTCAGCGGTTCCGTACTCGAAGCCTACAATCTGGCTTATAAAACCGATCCAACCTCTGCCTTCGGCGGCATCATCGCTTTCAACCGTGAGCTGGATGCAGAAACCGCACAGACCATTATTTCTCGCCAGTTCGTCGAGGTCATTATCGCCCCTTCCGCCAGCGAAGAAGCGCTGAAGATCACCGCGGCCAAACAGAACGTTCGCGTCCTGGTTTGCGGCCAGTGGCAGAAACGCACGGCTGGCCTCGATTTCAAACGCGTCAATGGCGGCCTACTGGTTCAGGATCGTGATTTGGGTATGGTGACAGCAGGCGATCTGCGCGTAGTCACTAAACGTCAGCCGACCGAGCAAGAACTGCATGACGCGCTGTTCTGCTGGAAAGTGGCGAAGTTCGTTAAATCCAACGCCATCGTTTATGCCCGTGACAATATGACCATCGGCATAGGCGCAGGCCAGATGAGCCGCGTCTATTCCGCAAAAATTGCCGGTATCAAAGCCAGCGATGAAGGCCTGGAAGTAAAAGGTTCTGCCATGGCTTCTGATGCTTTCTTCCCATTCCGCGATGGGATTGATGCCGCCGCCGAAGCTGGCGTGAGCTGTGTGATCCAGCCGGGCGGTTCCATTCGTGATGATGAAGTCATTGCCGCCGCCGACGAGCATGGGATCGCAATGATCTTCACCGATATGCGCCACTTCCGCCATTAATTACCGGAGCGTTTATAGATGAAAGTTTTAGTTATTGGTAACGGCGGGCGCGAGCACGCGCTGGCCTGGAAAGCGGCTCAGTCCCCTTTAGTACGTACTGTATTTGTTGCACCAGGTAACGCCGGTACCGCGCTGGAGCCAGCGCTGCAGAACGTTGCTATCAGCGCGACAGATATTCCAGCTTTGCTTAGCTTTGCGCAGAACGAAAACATCGCCTTAACCATCGTCGGTCCGGAAGCGCCGCTGGTGATTGGCGTGGTGGATGCCTTCCGCGCCGCTGGCCTGAAAATCTTCGGGCCTACCGAAGGGGCTGCACAGCTGGAAGGCTCGAAGGCTTTTACCAAAGACTTCCTGGCTCGCCACAATATCCCGACGGCGGAATACCAGAACTTTACCGAAGTTGAGCCTGCGCTGGCTTACCTGCGCGAGAAAGGCGCGCCGATCGTGATCAAGGCCGACGGCCTGGCCGCAGGGAAAGGCGTTATTGTGGCGATGACGCTGGAAGAAGCGGAAGCTGCCGTCAATGACATGCTGGCGGGGAACGCGTTTGGCGATGCAGGTCACCGTATTGTTATTGAAGAGTTCCTCGATGGCGAAGAAGCCAGCTTTATTGTGATGGTAGATGGCGAGCATGTTCTGCCGATGGCCACCAGCCAGGATCATAAACGCGTTGGCGACGGCGATACTGGCCCAAACACCGGCGGCATGGGTGCTTACTCTCCCGCTCCGGTTGTGACTGACGAAGTGCATCAGCGCACCATGGAACGCGTGATTTGGCCAACCGTGCGCGGTATGGCTGCCGAAGGGAATACCTACACGGGCTTCCTGTATGCCGGATTGATGATCGACAAGCAGGGTAATCCGAAGGTGATTGAGTTCAATTGCCGCTTCGGCGATCCAGAAACTCAGCCCATCATGCTGCGTATGCAGTCAGATCTGGTCGAGCTGTGCCTCGCTGCCTGTGATGGCAAGCTGGATGAGAAAGATTCTAAGTGGGACGAACGTCCGGCTCTAGGGATCGTGCTGGCGGCGGGCGGTTATCCGGCCGACTATCGTAACGGCGACGTTATCCATGGTCTGCCACTGGAAGAAGTGGCCGATGGCAAGGTGTTCCACGCCGGGACTAAGCTCAGCGAAGATGACCGAGTGCTCACCAACGGCGGGCGCGTGTTATGCGTGACTGCGTTGGGCGAAACGGTAGCCAAAGCGCAACAGCGCGCGCTGGAGCTGAAAAAAGAGATTCATTGGGAAGGCAGTTTCAGCCGCTCGGATATCGGTTATCGCGCCATTGCGCGTGAAAACGCGAAGTAATCCCGACAGTACACACTAAACCGCCCGCGTGGCGGTTTTTTTATACCTAGAAATCGCCAGGCTTAGGCTGCCAACTGCAGAAGTTCTGGTTCGCCACCAGCAGCAGCTGTGAACCTTCCGGGGCTTCCAGCCAGGCAACGCTGACGTCAAGGGAAGAGTTGCTCTGACGGCGCGCTATATGGCTCAGGGAGGCGCTATCAAGCTTTGGCGATAACGTTTCGCCTTCGCAGGTCGTTACCGTGCCGTTCTGGTGCCAGCGCCCCTGGCGCAGCACAACGTGGCCGATGCGCAGCGCTTCGCTAGTCTCACGAATACGATTGGCGTTGAACTGGTACAAAGCCACCTGATCGTTAGAAAGCTGCTGCTTCTGGCTATTCACTTCCCGCTGCATAAAGCTCAGCTCGCCGTGGTCGTCAAAGCGGACTTTGACATGCTCCGGCTGCTTACCCTGAATATTGAGTTCGATAAAGGTCAGTTTGTCGCCCTGCCAGCGGTATTCCCCGGTGGTGGTGGCGCCGTGCTGCCACGGGCTAAACGCGGTAAGGATATGGGTAGATTCATCGGCGTTGTCTTTTCGCCAGATGCGCACCACGCCCTGGTCGGCAACATAGCCGGTAGCGGTAAAAGGAGGGAGTTTGTTACTGCTGCATGCCGTGAGCACCAGAACACCCGCCAGCGCCAGCAGCGGACGCCAGACGGACAAAAGGGGCGTAAACGCCCCTCTGTTAAAACTGTTCACTGACACGCGTTAACTTACTTAACCGCGTCTTTCAGTGCTTTACCAGAAACAAATGCCGGCACGTTAGCAGCAGCAATTTTGATTTCTTTACCGGTCTGCGGGTTGCGGCCAGTGCGCTCAGCACGGTGGTTCACTTTGAAGGTACCGAAACCAACCAGTTGTACAGCATCACCTTCTTTCAGAGACTCAGTAATTGCAGCCAGAGTGGATTCCAGAGCAGCTTTAGCCTGTGCTTTAGACAGGTCAGCCTTGTCAGCAATTACATCAATCAGTTGAGTCTTGTTCATAAGTTATCCTTACAATGTGTTTATCGCTTGCTAAGCATCGAGTGCGACGGAAATGCCTAAAAAGCACTCTCCTGCATACACGCACCGATAGCCACTTTTATTCGCCCCACAAATGTAGACCAGACGGGGGGTTAATTGGAAGCCTCCAGGGAGGACAAATCAGACTGTATGTCACGTTTTACTGTCTTACTGCTGCAAATTTATACCGATATTACTGATGCCGGCCTCACGGAGGTCAGCACGAAGCCCTTTAATGAGCTCAATATCGCGTTCTTCGCAGTCCGCCAGCAGCCGGAAAATCTCCCACTGAATGTCCCATTCTTCTTCTACCGCCGGGTTTGCTCTCAACTCCTCGTCGGTCATTTCACGACCGGCCTGAGTCATTTCCAGCATCGCCACCGAAGTGATTGAACATTTACTGACTTCGATTGCGTGCTCCAGCGTTTCACCCGAGAGACGCGAGTGAATAAGCTCACTCAACGCCACGCACGCGTCAATCGCCGGATAGACACCGTAAATATCATAGTCGTCAGCCGCAGGAATTGCCTCTTCAAGTTTCTCTAACTGACTATCAAAGTTCACTTTGGCGTCTTTCACCGTTTGGGTTTCCCAAACCAGGTCCAGGATCTTGCGATAAAGCTGAGGATCGCCAAAGCCAGTTTGCTGGCAAAACATGGCGTAGTTCGGGTACATACGCTCGCACAAAGAAGCCATAAAAGTGACGTGCTGCCAGCTTTCCAGCTTCTCCAGGCGTAAATGAATAGGGTTCTGTAACATGACGATGTCTCAAAGACGGAAAATTAGCGGCAGTTTACCTGAATCACCTGCCGATTGCTTGCAGGCGCTTAAAAGCCGGGCGCCCGGAGGCAACGGCATCGGCCCAACGGGTTGGCTCCGGCAAACGGTAACCGGCCATGCAGCGCTCCACCCACTTTAATGCGCCGTCGAGGCTTATGCGGTGCCCGGTAGAAATAAACAAAGGATTACAGCGTTTTTTACTGCGCCAGACCCAGGCCAGCTGCTCGCCTTTGTCCATCAACGGCGCACGAGCGTCGGGCTCGTCCCCCAGCGGTTCAAACTTCCCGCACAGCCGCTTTTTCGCCACGCCAATCGTCGGCACATCCACCAGCAGCCCAAAATGGCTGGCAACCCCTAAACGACGGGGATGCGAGATGCCGTGTCCGTCCACAAACACCAAATCGGGCTTCTGCGAAAGCATACCCCACGCCTCAAGCAGCGCGGGATATTCGCGGAAGGATAAAAAGCCGGGGATATAAGGCATGGTGGTGGTAATTCTTGCCACCTGATATTCAACCAACTCAAGAGACGGGTAGCTCAACAAAACGATGGCCGCGCGGGTGACGTCTCCGCCTTGTTCAAACCCCACATCGGCCCCGGCGATCAACCGCGGCGGATCCTGCTCAAGGCGATCTTCGCGGATCACCTTTGAGGCCAGATTCAGCTGTTGCTCTCGCAGTATGGTGAGATCCATCTCTTGCTACCTTAAGCCTGGTGGTATTGCGCGGACAGGCGATGCACGGCTTCCACAAAGACGCCTGCATGCTCTGGTGGAACGTCCTGGTGAATGCCGTGCCCAAGGTTAAAGACGTGTCCTTCCCCCTGCCCGAAACCAGCCAGAATGGTGGCAACTTCTTCTTCGATACGTGCCGGCTGAGCGTACAGCATGGAAGGGTCCATGTTGCCCTGCAGCGCGACTTTATGGCCTACGCGACGACGTGCATCTGCAATGTCCGTTGTCCAGTCGAGGCCCAGTGCGTCGCAGCCGGTTTCCGCCATCGCTTCAAGCCACTGCCCGCCGCCTTTGGTGAACAGCGTCACCGGTACACGGCGGCCATCGTTTTCACGCAGCAGGCCATCGACAATTTTGTGCATGTAGTAGAGCGAGAATTCTTTGTAATCGCGCCCGCTCAGCACGCCACCCCAGGTGTCAAAGATCATTACCGACTGCGCGCCCGCACGAATTTGCGCATTCAGGTAGAGCGTCACGCTCTGCGCCAGCTTATCCAGCAGCAGGTGCAGCGCTTTCGGGTCGGCAAACATCATTTTCTTAATCACGGTGAAGGCTTTGCTGCTGCCGCCTTCCACCATATAAGTGGCCAGCGTCCACGGGCTGCCGGAGAAGCCAATCAGCGGTACTTCGCCCTTCAGTTCACGGCGAATGGTGCGCACCGCGTTCATCACGTATGCCAGCTCGCCTTCCGGATCGGGAATCGGCAGCTTTTGAACGTCGGCCAGGCTTTGAATCGGGGAGCTAAAGCGCGGGCCTTCCCCGGCTTCAAAGTACAGCCCAAGCCCCATCGCATCCGGGATGGTCAGAATGTCCGAAAAGAGGATCGCCGCATCCAGCGCGTAACGGCGCAATGGTTGCAAAGTGACTTCGCAGGCCAGCTCGGCGTTTTTGCATAGCGACATAAAGTCACCCGCCTGAGCGCGCGTCGCCTTATATTCCGGTAGATAACGCCCTGCCTGGCGCATCATCCACACAGGGGTGACATCTACCGGCAAGCGCTGCAGGGCGCGCAGGTAACGATCGTTCTTCAGTTCAGTCATGTTTACCTTTCCTTTAGCTGTATCGCCGCAGTCTATCATTCATAGTCCGCGCGACACAGGGCGACGGTATCTTCAATTAAGCGGCGTGCCACGGTGCCCGGCGGCGGTAACAGCGGCAGTTGGTCATAGCGATACCAGCCCGCATCCAGCAGCTCCTTCGGGTCAATCTTGATTTCACCGCTGTGATAATCCGCCATAAATGCGGTCATCAGCGACTGCGGGAACGGCCAGGGCTGGGAAGTCACGTAGCGCAGGTTTTTCACCTGAATACTGCTCTCTTCCATAACTTCGCGAGCCACCGCCTGCTCCAGCGTTTCGCCCACTTCGACAAACCCGGCCAGCACGGTGTAGACGCCGTTGCGGTGGCGCGTGTGCTGAGCCAGCAGGATATGATCGTCCTTACGAATAGCGACAATAATGCAGGGGGCAATTTGCGGGTAATAGCGTTCCCGGCAGTGCCCGCAGAGCATTGCCCATTCGCTTTTGCTGAAGTGCATTTCATGGCCGCAGTAACCGCAATACTTATGCGAGCGATAAAACTCTGCCAGTTGGACGCCGCGCCCGGCCAGCTGGAACAGGCCCACATCGCGATCCAGGAGCTGGCGCAGCGAGCCCATGTCCGAGCGGCGATTTTCGCGAATCAGCCAGACGGGCTCACCTTCCCACTCACCGATATCCAGGGCGCGGCTGCCTACGAGTTGAAATTCTTCCGCGCTGCCGTGAGGTAAGTCACCCTGCGGCAACCATATTTTTTGCTCATGGCTGACTATCCACCAACCATGATCTAAGTTTTGAATAACACGTTCCATAACCTGGTGCACATCCCCGTGTTCACTGATATAAACAATTAGTTTTTACTTTTTTGGGTTAGTTTGCGTTCAATCTTTTAACTCACGGAGTCTCAATCATGCTGAACCAGTTAGCCAATCTGACTGAGCGCGTTGGTGGTAGTAATGAGTTAGTTGACCATTGGCTGCAGGCCCGTAAGCACCTGTTGGTCGCCTATTACAACATGGTCGGGATCAAGCCTAACAAGGAATCGCACACCGCGCTCGACGAAAAAGCGTTAGACAATTTTTGCCACGGCCTGGTGGATTACCTCTCTTCCGGTCATTTCAGTATCTACGAACGAATCATCAGCAACCTGGAAGGCAGCAGCCCGCTGCTAAGCGCAGCCCAGCTCTACCCTCAACTGGAAGCTAACACCCAGCAAATCATGGATCTCTACGATTCCCATCTGGAAAATGCCATTGACCGCGACAGCTGGGTCGAGTTTCAGCAGGCGCTGTCGGAGATTGGCGAGTGCCTGGAGTCCCGCTTCACCCTTGAAGATAAACTAGTCCTCCTGGCTATTGATAACAACCTCGACGGCAGCGCCAGCGATCCTGCCGGGCTGGCAAGTCCAGCTTGAGTTGTTAGCTATTAACGAGTAATTTACAACTTTCCCACCGCAAGGTGGGATCATTCTTGTCGGAGTGCCGAGTGCGTTATGCACCGGCTGAGACCGTTAATTCGGGATCCGCGGAACCTGATCAGGTTAGAACCTGCGAAGGGAACAAGAGTAATTCTGTCTTTGGGTACACCCGTTCTCGGGCGGCCCATATCCATTACTCCTTCCGTTGTCCTGACAAGCCATATCCTGACTAAACCTGGAATGAGCTATGTCTACATCTGAAAAAAAACCTGGCCGCCGCGAACAGCGCGCCGCCGCCCAACACTTCATCAACACGCTTGAAGGCACCGCCTTCCCCAACTCCCGACGCATCTATCTGATCGGGTCACGTGAAGATATCCGCATCCCGATGCGCGAAATCCAACTCAGCCCAACGCTCACCGGCGGGAGCAAAGATGCCCCGCAATATCAGCCGAACGAGGCGGTTCCCGTCTACGATACCTCCGGCCCCTATGGCGATCCCGACATCGCCATAAACGTGTTAAACGGGCTAAATCCCCTACGCAGCGCCTGGATCGACGACCGCGGCGACAGCGAAACGCTGGGTGACCGCAGCTCCGCTTACACAAAAGCGCGTCTTGCCGACGACGGCCTGGACGAGTTGCGCTTTGAAACTCAGTCCAAACCTCGCCGGGCAATAGCCGGGCAATGCGTCACCCAGTTGCATTACGCCCGCAAAGGCCTTGTCACCCCGGAGATGGAATTCATCGCCATTCGCGAAAATATGGGGCGCGAGCGTATTCGTGATGCCGTCCTGCGCCACCAGCATCCCGGCGAAGGGTTTGGGGCCCGCCTGCCGGAAAACATCACGCCGGAGTTCGTCCGCGATGAAGTCGCCTTCGGGCGAGCGATTATTCCCGCCAATATCAACCACCCGGAATCAGAGCCGATGATTATCGGCCGCAATTTCCTGGTGAAGGTCAATGCCAATATCGGCAACTCGGCAGTCACGTCTTCTATTGAAGAGGAGGTGGAGAAGCTGGTGTGGGCCACTCGCTGGGGGGCAGACACGGTGATGGACCTCTCCACCGGCCGCTACATTCATGAAACGCGGGAATGGATCCTGCGCAACAGCCCGGTGCCCATCGGCACGGTGCCCATCTACCAGGCGCTGGAGAAGGCCAACGGTATCGCCGAAGACCTGAGCTGGGAGATGTTCCGCGATACGCTGCTGGAGCAGGCAGAGCAAGGCGTGGATTACTTCACCATTCATGCGGGCGTGCTGCTTCGCTACGTCCCGATGACCGCGCAGCGCCTGACCGGGATCGTGTCGCGCGGTGGATCGATTATGGCGAAGTGGTGCCTGTCCCATCATCAGGAAAACTTCCTGTATCAGCACTTCCGTGAAATCTGCGAAATTTGCGCCGCCTATGACGTTTCCCTTTCTCTGGGCGATGGCTTACGCCCGGGTTCCATTCAGGATGCCAACGACGAAGCGCAGTTTGCCGAACTGCATACGCTGGGCGAGCTGACCAAAATTGCCTGGGAGTACGACGTTCAGGTGATGATTGAAGGCCCGGGGCATGTGCCGATGCAGATGATTCGCCGCAACATGACCGAAGAACTGGAGCATTGTCACGAAGCGCCTTTCTATACCCTTGGCCCGCTCACAACCGACATCGCACCAGGCTATGACCACTTCACCTCCGGCATTGGCGCCGCCATGATCGGCTGGTTTGGCTGCGCGATGCTTTGCTACGTCACCCCGAAGGAGCACCTCGGCCTGCCGAACAAAGAGGATGTTAAGCAGGGACTAATTACCTACAAAATTGCCGCTCACGCCGCGGACCTGGCCAAAGGGCATCCCGGCGCACAAATACGCGACAACGCGATGTCCAAAGCACGCTTTGAATTCCGCTGGGAAGACCAATTCAACCTGGCGCTCGACCCCTTCACCGCTCGCGCTTACCACGATGAAACGTTGCCGCAGGAATCCGGCAAAGTCGCGCATTTCTGTTCCATGTGCGGCCCTAAGTTTTGCTCCATGAAAATCACCCAGGAAGTGCGCGATTACGCCGCAAAACAGGCGAGAGATGCTGGCATGGAAGATATGTCCCAGCACTTTCGCGCCCGGGGCGGCGAAATTTATCTCAGACAAGAGGAAGCATAATGTCCAGACTCACTTTCCCTGCCACCTCACGCCGACTGGGCCTTTATCCGGTCGTCGACAGCGTGGAATGGATCGAACGTCTCCTCGGGGCAGGCGTCAAGACCATCCAGCTCCGCATTAAAGACAAACGCGATGCAGACGTTGAAGCCGACGTCATCGCAGCCATTGCGCTGGGCGAACGCTACAACGCTCGCCTGTTCATTAACGATTACTGGCGACTGGCCATCCAACACGGTGCCTACGGCGTACACCTCGGCCAGGAAGATATGGATGTCGCCAACCTGGCGGCGATAAGCGAAGCCGGACTGCGTCTGGGGCTTTCAACCCACGACAACATGGAAATGGATCGCGCCTTAAGTGCAAACCCGTCCTACATCGCGCTGGGCCATGTCTTCCCTACCCAAACCAAGCAGATGCCCTCTTCCCCTCAAGGGCTGAATAAGCTGGCAGAACATATTCAGACGCTGGGTGATTACTCCACCGTCGCCATCGGCGGAATAAGCATCGATCGCGTACCTGCCGTCTTAGCCACCGGCGTGGGCAGCGTCGCCGTCGTCAGCGCCATTACACAGGCTCCCGACTGGCGCATCGCCACGGCGAAGCTACTCGACCTGGCGGGAACTGGCGATGAATGACGCGGATTTTATGCGCTATAGCCGCCAGCTACTGCTGGAAGACGTGGCGATTGAAGGGCAGGAAAAACTGCTGTCCAGCACGGCGCTGGTCGTCGGTCTGGGCGGCTTAGGTTCACCTGCCGCGCTGTATCTCGCCGCCGCTGGCGTAGGCAAGCTTATCGTCGCGGACGATGACAGGGTGCATATCAGCAATCTCCAGCGCCAGATCCTGTTCACCTCAGAAGATATTGAGCGCCCGAAATCTTCGGCGGCCCACCAGCATTTGCAGCGCCTTAACCCAGGCGTAAAAATTGTTTCGCTGACAGAGAGGCTGACGGGGGATTCTTTGACAGAAGCCGTGCACGAAGCCGACGTGGTGCTGGACTGTAGCGACAATATGGCAACCCGCCAGGCGGTTAACGCCGCCTGCGTGGCCGGGAATACGCCGCTTATCACCGCAAGCGCCGTCGGTTTTGGCGGCCAGATGATGGTCCTGACACCGCCCTGGGAGCATGGCTGCTACCGCTGCGTCTGGCCTGACGAGAGTGAACCTGAACGCAACTGCCGCACCTCCGGCGTCATCGGCCCGGTCGTGGGCGTGATGGGCACTCTTCAGGCGCTGGAGGCCATTAAATTACTTACCGGCATGACGCCTGCTGCTGGCGCTTTGCGCCTGTTTGACGCCCGGCAACATAGCTGGCGCACTCTGGCGATGCAAAAATCAGCCACCTGCCCAGTCTGCGGAGGTCGCGATGCGCATTCAGTTTAACGATGAATATCTGGAATGTACGGCCGGCCTGACGCTCGCAGCCCTTTTGGCCCAGCTTGATCAGGGCAAAGTTGGCGCGGCACTGGCCGTTAATCAAACTATCATCCCACGTGAACAGTGGAGCAATTATCTGCTGCGCGAGGGCGATACCATTCTGCTGTTTCAGGCAATTGCCGGGGGCTGACATGTTACAGATTGCCGATAAAACCTTTTCCTCCCGCCTGTTCACCGGCACCGGAAAATTCTCCTCCAGCCAGATGATGATCGACGCGATTCGTGCTTCTGGCTCACAGCTTGTTACCATGGCGATGAAACGCGTGGATTTACGTGGCCATAGTGATGACATTCTTCAGCCACTCCAGCAGGCGGGCGTGCATCTGCTGCCCAATACTTCCGGGGCGAAAACGGCAGAAGAAGCTATTTTTGCAGCCCAGCTTGCCCGCGAAGCGCTGGGAACAAACTGGGTTAAGCTGGAAATTCATCCTGATGCCCGCTATTTACTTCCTGACCCGATTGAAACGCTGAAGGCCGCCGAAACGCTGGTCAAACAAGGATTTGTGGTGCTGCCTTACTGCGGCGCCGACCCCGTGCTCTGCAAACGCCTCGAGGAAGCTGGCTGTGCGGCCGTGATGCCGCTCGGCGCGCCCATCGGCTCAAATCAGGGTCTGCAAACCCGCGCGCTGCTGGAAATCATCATTGAGCAATCCCGCGTGCCGGTTGTTGTCGATGCGGGGATCGGTGCCCCAAGCCATGCAGCCGAAGCGTTGGAAATGGGGGCTTCTGCCGTGCTGGTCAATACCGCCATAGCGGTCGCCCGTGACCCGGTACAAATGGCACAGGCGTTTCGCCTGGCCGTGGAAGCCGGAAGCCTTGCGGCACAGGCCGGGTTAGGATCTCGCCACCAGCAGGCTCAGGCTTCCAGCCCGCTGACCAGTTTCCTTCAGTTTAGCGAGGAGAATGCCTGATGGCAGAAACCTTTACCGACCGCTGGCGTCAGCTGGACTGGGACGATATCTCCCTCAAAATTAACGGTAAAACGGCGGCAGATGTCGAACGCGCGATTAACGCCGCCCGCCTGACGCGAGAAGACTTGATGGCTTTGCTCTCCCCTGCCGCCAGCCGTTACCTCGAGCCTCTTGCTCAGCGGGCGCAGCAGCTTACGCGTCAGCGCTTCGGCAACACGGTCAGTTTTTACGTGCCGCTCTATCTCTCTAACCTGTGCGCCAACGACTGTACTTACTGCGGCTTTTCCATGAGCAACAAGCTTAAGCGCAAAACGCTGGATGAAGCGGAGATTGAGCGGGAATGCGCGGCTATCCGTGCCCTGGGGTTCGAACACCTTTTGCTGGTGACCGGCGAGCACCAGACCAAAGTCGGCATGGATTATTTCCGCCAGCATCTGCCGGCTATCCGCAGCCGCTTTAGTTCACTGCACATGGAAGTCCAGCCGCTGGACGAGCATGAGTATGCCGAACTCAAAACCCTCGGGCTTGATGGCGTGATGGTGTACCAGGAAACCTATCACCCGGCGACCTACGCCCAGCACCACCTGAAAGGTAACAAGCAGGATTTCTTCTGGCGGCTGGAAACACCCGACAGGCTGGGCCGCGCGGGTATCGATAAAATCGGCCTTGGCGCGCTGATTGGGCTGTCGGGCAGCTGGCGCACCGACTGTTTTATGGTGGCCGAACACCTGCTCTGGCTACAGCAGCGCTACTGGCAAAGCCGATATTCTGTCTCCTTCCCGCGCCTGCGCCCGTGCACCGGCGGCGTAGAACCAGCATCAATCATGACTGAGCAACAGTTGGTGCAGACGATCTGTGCGTTCCGCCTGCTTGCGCCGGACGTGGAATTGTCGCTTTCTACCCGAGAATCACCGTGGTTCCGCGACCACGTGATCCCATTGGCGATTAACAACGTCAGCGCGTTTTCGAAAACACAGCCCGGCGGCTATGCCGATAATCACCCGGAACTTGAGCAGTTTGCCCCACACGATGGCCGAACGCCGCAGGAAGTTGCCGCCGCGCTCCGTCACTCAGGTTTGCAGCCGGTCTGGAAGGACTGGGATCATTTTCTGGGAAGAAACGCGCAATCCTGATGTAACACACGGCAATGGAAAGGATAAGTTTCGGTGTTTGCCGAAAGAACATCGATCGGTCGTTGTCGCTTCTCTGCCGTTCAAATACTGTCCTCCGGTCAGCGCAGATGACTGACCGGAGCGGCAGCAAACGCTTCCTCACGCCGCTCCGCCTTCACAACTGCCGTCTTGATTCTTCGAGAAAAAGCAAAAATGTAACCGGTTTCAGTTTTCTGTGGTTTCTTTTGTGATACCTGACACACAATCGGGTTAAAGCGGTTGTTGCCGCCCCCTCTGACGGATAAATATCTCTGTATCCTTCGGACATTGAGAGCGAACTATGAAAAATATCGTGTTGTGTTGTGCTGCAGGTATGTCGACCAGCATTCTGGTTCAACGTATGGTTGATGCCGCACAAAAGAAAGGCATCGAGGTCTCAATCAAGGCTGTGCCCGTGGCAGAGTTTAAAGAGAACATCGAACGCGCCGACATCGTTCTGCTTGGTCCGCAGGTAAAATATGAGCAGGCCAAACTTCAGGCCCTTGCCGATCCTCTGGGTAAAAAAGTCGCCGTTATCGACATGATGGATTACGGTTTGATGAAAGGCGACGTGGTGCTTGATAAAGCCCTGAAAATGATGGAGTAAGATGTGGAAGATTTAGAATCAATTATTATGGAACTGCTGGTCAACGCCGGCAGCGCACGTAGCCAGGCCCTGACTGCTCTGCAGCTGGCACGTAAAGGTGACTTTGAGGGTGCCGAGAAGGCAATGGAAGAGTCACACGAATTCGTGAAACACGCCCATAAAATCCAGACCCAGCTGATTGGCCTGGATGAAGGCTCCGGCAAACTGCCGGTAAACCTGATTACCGTTCACTCTCAGGACCACCTGATGAATGCCATGGTCATTCAGGATCTGGCTACCGATATGATTGAGCTTTACCGCCGCCTGCCGCTGGTGAAATAAGCCCTCTTTGCCCGACCCTAAAATGCCCGCATCGCGGGCATTTGTTTTTGTCTATTCCTGGGCACATCGTCAACAATTGAGCATTTAGTCAGTTTCAGGCATAAAAAAACCCGCCGAAGCGGGTTTTTTATTTCAGGCGTATCGCACGATTACTCGTCGTTACCGCCCAGGCCTGCGTTCAGCAGCTCTGCCAGGCTGGCAGAAGCATCTTCAGCAGTCACCTGAGGTGCCGCAGGGATTTCACCCGCTGCACGGCGACGCATACGATCCTGGTGGTACGCATAACCGGTACCGGCCGGGATCAGACGACCCACGATGACGTTCTCTTTCAGGCCGCGCAGTTCGTCGCGTTTGCCCGCAACGGCTGCTTCGGTCAGCACGCGAGTGGTCTCCTGGAACGATGCCGCGGAGATGAAGGACTCGGTTGCCAGAGAGGCTTTGGTGATACCCAGCAGATCGCGTGCAAAGGTCACGTTGATCTTGCCGTTCGCATCCAGTTCGCGGTTAGCGATCTTAATGCGGGAGTATTCAGCCTGCTCGCCTTCCAGGAAGTCGGAGCTGCCTGCGTTAACGATGGTGGCTTTACGCAGCATCTGACGAACGATAACTTCGATGTGTTTATCGTTAATCTTAACGCCTTGCAGACGGTAAACGTCCTGTACTTCGTTAGTGATGTAACGAGTTACAGCGTACACGCCACGCAGACGCAGGATGTCGTGCGGAGACTCTGGACCATCGGAAACAACATCACCACGTTCAACACGCTCGCCTTCGAACACGTTAAGCTGACGCCATTTCGGAATCATCTCTTCGTATGGCTCGCTACCGTCTACCGGGGTAATAACCAGACGACGTTTCCCTTTGGTTTCTTTACCGAAGGAAATGATGCCGCTGATTTCAGCCAGGATTGCCGGCTCTTTCGGACGACGGGCTTCGAACAGGTCAGCAACGCGTGGCAGACCACCGGTAATATCCTTGGTACCGCTGGATTCCTGTGGAATACGCGCCAGGGCGTCACCGGAGCTGATCTGAATACCATCTTCCAGCTGAACAATCGCTTTACCCGGCAGGAAGTACTGAGCCGGCATATCGGTGCCAGGGATCAGAACGTCGTTGCCTTTAGCATCAACGATTTTCAGAGCAGGACGCAGATCTTTACCACCCGCAGTACGCTCAGCAGAATCCAGAACGACCAGAGAGGACAGACCGGTCAGCTCGTCGGTCTGACGAGTAATGGTCTGGCCGTCGATCATGTCGGTAAAGCGAATGAAACCACTCACTTCCGAGATAACCGGCATGGTGTGTGGATCCCAGTTTGCTACGGTTTCACCGCCGGCAACCTGCTCGCCATCACCTTTCGCCATCACAGCACCGTAAGGCACTTTATAGCTCTCTTTGGTACGACCGAATTCGTCGATCAGTTTCAGCTCGGTGTTACGAGAAGTGATAACCAGTTTACCGCTGGAGTTCACAACCGACTTAGCGTTGCTGAGTTTGATGCTACCTTTGTTCTTAACCTGAATGCTGGATTCAGCAGCAGAACGGGATGCCGCACCACCGATGTGGAACGTACGCATCGTCAGCTGTGTACCAGGTTCACCGATGGACTGTGCCGCGATAACCCCGATAGCTTCACCTTTGTTGATGATGTGACCACGTGCCAGGTCGCGACCGTAGCAGTGAGCACACACGCCAAAGTCAGTTTCGCAACCTACTACGGAACGGACTTTCACGCTGTCAACGGAGTTAGCTTCCAGCAGATCACACCACTGTTCGTGCAGCAGCGTGTTGCGTGGAACCAGAATGTCCGCAGTGCCAGGCTTCAGAATATCTTCAGCAGTCACACGACCCAGTACGCGATCGCGCAGCGGCTCTTTAACGTCGCCACCTTCGATAACTGGCGTCATGGTGATGCCTTCCAGGGTGCCACAGTCGTCTTCAGTAACGACCAGATCCTGGGCAACGTCTACCAGACGACGAGTCAGGTAACCGGAGTTCGCCGTTTTCAGTGCGGTATCCGCCAGACCTTTACGAGCACCGTGAGTGGAGATGAAGTACTGGAGTACGTTCAGACCTTCACGGAAGTTCGCGGTGATTGGCGTTTCGATGATGGAGCCATCTGGCTTAGCCATCAGGCCACGCATACCGGCCAGCTGACGAATCTGTGCTGCAGAACCACGAGCACCGGAGTCGGCCATCATGTAGATGCTGTTGAAGGAAACCTGCTGTTCTTCGACGCCGTCACGGTTAATCACGGTTTCGGTTTGCAGGTTATCCATCATCGCTTTGGATACACGATCGTTCGCCGCAGCCCAGATATCGATAACTTTGTTATAGCGTTCGCCAGCGGTAACCAGACCGGACTGGAACTGCTCCTGGATCTCAGCAACTTCAGCTTCCGCTTCGCTGATGATCTCGTATTTTTTCTCCGGGATGACCATGTCATCGATACCAACGGATGCACCTGAACGCGCTGCGTAAGCAAAGCCGGTGTACATCGTCTGGTCCGCAAAAATAACGGTCGGTTTCAGGCCCAGAATACGGTAACAGGTGTTCAGCATCTTAGAGATGGCCTTTTTACCCAGCGCCTGGTTGACGATGGAGAAAGGCAGACCTTTCGGTACGATCATCCACAGAATCGCACGACCAATGGTGGTGTCGATCAGGCTGGTTTTCGCAACGAATGTGCCCTGAGCATCTTTTTCGTATTCGGTGATACGCACTTTAACGCGCGCATGCAGAGAGGCCAGGCCAGCGCGATAAATACGCTCAGCTTCTTTAGGGCCAGTCAGCACCATGCCTTCGCCTTTGGCGTTAACACAGTCACGGGTCATGTAGTACAGACCCAATACAACGTCCTGAGAAGGAACGATGATTGGCTCGCCGTTCGCTGGAGACAGGATGTTGTTGGTAGACATCATCAGCGCACGCGCTTCCAGCTGAGCTTCAAGCGTCAGTGGAACGTGTACTGCCATCTGGTCACCATCGAAGTCGGCGTTATATGCCGCACAAACCAGCGGGTGCAGCTGGATAGCTTTACCTTCGATCAGAACAGGTTCAAATGCCTGGATACCCAAACGGTGCAGAGTTGGTGCACGGTTCAGCAGTACCGGGTGTTCGCGGATAACTTCGTCCAGGATATCCCAAACGACAGCTTCTTCACGCTCAACCATTTTCTTAGCAGCTTTGATGGTGGTCGCGAGGCCACGCAGTTCCAGCTTGCCGTAGATGAACGGTTTGAACAGCTCCAGTGCCATTTTCTTCGGCAGACCGCACTGATGCAGACGCAGGTATGGACCTACGGTGATTACAGAACGACCGGAGTAGTCAACACGTTTACCCAGCAGGTTCTGACGGAAACGACCCTGCTTACCTTTGATCATGTCGGCCAAAGATTTCAGAGGACGTTTGTTAGAGCCGGTGATGGCACGACCGCGACGGCCGTTATCCAGCAGGGCATCTACCGCTTCCTGCAGCATACGTTTTTCGTTACGTACGATGATGTCAGGAGCCGCCAGATCAAGCAGACGTTTCAGACGGTTGTTACGGTTGATCACGCGACGGTACAGATCGTTCAGATCTGAGGTTGCGAAACGACCACCATCCAGCGGTACCAGCGGACGCAGATCTGGCGGCAGAACCGGCAGAACGGTCAGGATCATCCACTCTGGTTTGTTACCAGACTGAACGAACGCTTCCAGCAGCTTGATACGCTTGGTCAGCTTTTTACGTTTGGTTTCGGAGTTGGTTTCGTTCAGCTCTTCGCGCAGAGTTTCACACTCTTGCTCCAGATCCATGCTCTTCAGCAGGGCCTGAATAGCTTCCGCACCCATCTTCGCATCGAATTCGTCGCCGAACTCTTCCAGCGCATCCAGATACTGCTCTTCAGTCAGGATCTGACGGCGCTCGAGGTTGGTCATCCCGCCTTCGATAACAACATAAGATTCAAAGTACAGCACGCGCTCGATATCACGCAGCGGCATATCCAGCAGCAGGCCGATACGAGATGGCAGAGACTTCAGGAACCAAATGTGGGCAGTTGGAGAAGCCAGTTCGATGTGACCCATACGCTCACGACGAACTTTAGTCTGGGTAACTTCTACGCCACACTTCTCACAAATGACACCACGGTGCTTCAGGCGCTTGTACTTACCGCACAGGCACTCGTAGTCTTTCACTGGCCCAAAAATACGGGCGCAGAACAGACCGTCACGCTCAGGTTTGAACGTACGGTAGTTGATGGTTTCCGGCTTTTTAACTTCACCGAAAGACCATGAACGGATCATGTCTGGCGATGCCAGAGCAATTTTGATCGCATCAAACTCTTCGGTTTTAGTTTGCGCTTTCAGAAACTTTAATAAGTCTTTCACGGATTTGCTCCCGTCGGAGTTAGCACTCTGTGATGCCCGGCATTAGCCGGGCACCCTGGACCTTTTGAGCAACGATTACTCGTCTTCCAGCTCGATGTTGATACCCAGCGAACGGATCTCTTTCAACAGAACGTTGAAGGATTCCGGCATGCCCGGTTCCATCTGATGGTTGCCATCCACGATGTTCTTATACATCTTGGTACGGCCGTTCACGTCATCAGACTTAACAGTCAGCATTTCCTGCAGGGTATAGGCAGCGCCATATGCTTCCAGCGCCCACACTTCCATCTCACCGAAGCGCTGACCACCGAACTGAGCCTTACCACCCAGCGGCTGCTGAGTAACCAGGCTGTAAGAACCGGTAGAACGCGCGTGCATCTTGTCGTCAACCAGGTGGTTCAGTTTCAGCATGTACATGTAACCTACGGTTACCTGACGCTCAAACTGTTCACCGGTACGGCCGTCGAACAGGGTAATCTGACCAGAAGATGGCAGACCGCCGAGTTGCAGCAGCTCTTTGATTTCCGACTCTTTTGCACCGTCGAATACCGGAGTAGCAATCGGCATACCTTTTTTCAGGTTTTCAGCCAGACGCAGAACTTCTTCGTCGGTGAAGGTATTCAGATCAACCTTCTGACGAACGTCTGTACCCAAGTCATACGCTTTCTGGATGAATTCGCGCAGTTTCGCGACTTCCTGCTGCTGTTTCAGCATGGCGTTGATCTTCTCGCCAACGCCTTTCGCAGCCATACCCAGGTGGGTTTCCAGGATCTGACCGATGTTCATACGAGATGGTACGCCCAGCGGGTTCAGTACGATGTCTACCGGCGTGCCGTTTTCATCGTATGGCATATCTTCGATCGGGTTGATCTTGGAGATAACACCTTTGTTCCCGTGACGACCTGCCATCTTGTCACCAGGTTGAATCTGACGTTTAACGGCCAGATACACTTTCACGATTTTCAGCACGCCAGGTGCCAGGTCATCGCCCTGAGTGATTTTGCGGCGCTTAGCTTCGAGTTTCTTCTCAAACTCGTGCTTCAGCTCGTCGTACTGCTCTGCCAGCTGCTCCAGCTGGTTTTGCTTCTCTTCGTCGGTCAGGCCCAGTTCCAGCCAGCGGTCACGTGGCAGTTTGTCGAGCTTGTCAGCTTCAACACCACCGGAAACCAGCACAGCATAGATACGGCTGAACAGACCCGCTTCGAGGATCTGCAGTTCTTCAGACAGGTCTTTCTTAGCCTGCTTCAGCTGCATCTCTTCGATTTCCAGCGCACGTTTGTCTTTTTCCACACCATCGCGGGTGAAGACCTGAACGTCGATAACAGTACCGGAAACACCGTTTGGTACGCGCAGGGAAGAGTCTTTAACGTCAGACGCTTTCTCACCGAAGATTGCGCGCAGCAGTTTCTCTTCTGGCGTCAGCTGGGTTTCACCTTTCGGCGTTACCTTACCAACCAGAATATCACCGCCGGTCACTTCAGCACCGATGTACACGATACCGGATTCATCCAGTTTGGAGAGCGCAGCTTCACCCACGTTAGGGATGTCAGCGGTGATCTCTTCTGGCCCCAGTTTGGTGTCGCGAGACACACAAGCCAGTTCCTGAATGTGGATGGTGGTGAAACGGTCTTCCTGAACAACACGCTCGGATACGAGGATGGAGTCTTCGAAGTTGTAACCGTTCCAGGGCATGAACGCTACGCGCATGTTCTGGCCAAGCGCCAGTTCACCGAGGTCGGTAGATGGACCGTCTGCCAGCACGTCGCCACGTTCGATCGGCTCACCCAGGGACACACAAGGCATCTGGTTGATGCAGGTGTTCTGGTTAGAACGGGTGTACTTGGTCAGGTTGTAGATGTCGATACCCGCTTCGCCCGGGTACATCTCGTCTTCGTTAACTTTGATAACGATACGGGATGCATCAACGTACTGAACGGTACCGCCACGTTTAGCTACGGCAGTAACACCGGAGTCAACGGCTACAGCACGTTCCATACCGGTACCAACCAGCGGCTTATCAGCACGCAGAGTTGGAACCGCCTGACGTTGCATGTTCGCACCCATCAATGCACGGTTGGCGTCATCGTGTTCCAGGAACGGGATCAGGGACGCACCGACGGAAACCACCTGCTGGGTGGAAACGTCCATGTAGTCAACCTGGTCGTTGCTGAACAAGCTGGATTCGCCTTTGCTACGGCAGGTAACGAGGTCGTCTACGAAACGGCCTTCTTCGTTCAGGTTAGTGTTCGCCTGAGCGATGACGTAGTTACCTTCTTCGATAGCAGACAGGTAATGAATTTCGTCGGTCACAACACCGTCAACCACACGACGATACGGAGTCTCAAGGAAGCCGTATTCGTTAGTCTGTGCGTACACGGACAGGGAGTTGATTAGGCCGATGTTTGGACCTTCAGGGGTTTCGATTGGACACACACGACCGTAGTGGGTTGGGTGTACGTCACGTACTTCGAAGCCCGCGCGCTCACGGGTCAGACCGCCTGGGCCCAACGCGGAGATACGACGTTTGTGCGTAATCTCGGACAGCGGGTTGTTCTGGTCCATGAACTGAGACAGCTGGCTGGAACCGAAGAACTCTTTCACTGCCGCAGAGATTGGCTTGGCGTTGATCATGTCCTGAGGCATCAGGGTATCCAGATCGCCCAGAGACAGACGCTCTTTCACCGCACGCTCAACACGCACCAGGCCAACACGGAATTGGTTTTCCGCCATTTCGCCTACGGAACGGATACGACGGTTGCCGAGGTGGTCGATGTCATCCACTTCGCCTTTGCCGTTACGGATATCGATGAGCTTCTTCATCACTTCGATGATGTCGTCGTTGCTCAGGATACCGGAACCTTCAATCTCTTCACGCAGCAGAGAACGGTTGAACTTCATACGACCTACCGCAGACAGATCGTAGCGGTCTTCAGAGAAGAACAGATTCTCAAACAGGCTTTCGGCTGCTTCGCGTGTCGGTGGCTCACCAGGACGCATCATGCGGTAGATCTCAACCAGCGCGCTCAGGCGGTCGTTGGTTGGGTCGACGCGTACGGTTTCAGAAATGTACGGGCCGTGATCCAGGTCGTTGGTGAACAGCGTTTCGATACGCTTGTGGCCTGACTGGCTCAGTTTGGCCAGCAGATCCAAAGACAGTTCCATGTTCGCCGGGCAAATCAGTTCGCCGGTAGAAGCATCAACGTAGTCTTTAGCCGCAACTTTACCGGCAATGTACTCAACAGGAACTTCGATATGTTTGATATCGTCTTTTTCCAGCTGGCGAATGTGCCGCGCGGTGATACGGCGGCCTTTTTCAACGTACACTTTGCCGTCAGCTTCGATGTCGAAGGAGGCGGTTTCGCCACGCAGGCGCTCCGGTACCAGCTCCATCTGCAGCTTGTTGTCACGGATTTCGAAATTAACTTTCTCAAAGAACAGGTCAAGGATCTGCTCAGTGGTGTAGTTCAGTGCGCGCAGAATGATGGTCGCAGGCAGTTTGCGGCGACGGTCAATACGCACGAACAGGTTATCTTTCGGGTCGAATTCGAAGTCCAGCCAGGAACCACGGTAAGGGATGATACGTGCGTTATACAGCACCTTCCCTGAAGAGTGGGTCTTACCTTTGTCACTGTCGAAGAACACACCCGGGCTACGGTGAAGCTGAGAAACGATAACGCGCTCAGTACCGTTGATAACGAAAGTCCCGTTGTCGGTCATGAGCGGAATCTCGCCCATGTACACTTCTTGTTCTTTGATGTCTTTAACGGTGCCTTCCGGCGCTTCGCGCTCGTAGATCACCAGACGCAGTTTCACACGTAGCGGAGCAGAATACGTCACGCCACGGATTTGACATTCTTTAACGTCAAATACAGGTTCGCCCAGGCGATAGCTCACATACTGCAGCTCGGAGTTGCCGCTGTAGCTTGCGATCGGGAATACGGAGCGGAAAGCAGCTTCCAGGCCGTACTGTCCTTCGGGATCTTGCTCGATAAACTTCTGGAACGAGTCAAGCTGGATAGAAAGGAGATAAGGAATGTCCAGTACTTGTGGACGCTTTCCAAAATCCTTACGAATACGTTTTTTCTCGGTATAGGAGTAAACCATTAGGGTTCCTCAGCTCGCTGACAAGTCGACCCATCTGCCCGTCGAAAGGGGCAGTTTATGCAACACTATTTTGTGGACCGGAAAGTGGAACACTCCCCGCAATACCTGTTTCTATCACTCTTAAACCATTTCATTGCGCTTTACCCCGGAACTCCCGGCGTAGAAAGTCGCAGTATATTAAGGCGTCGATAGAAACATGCATTGAATGGAAACCAGCAGTCAAACAGTGTGAAACACTACTGGCACCCTACAGCGCAAAAAGGCTGGTGACTAAAAAGTCACCAGCCATCAGCCTAATGACTTAGGCTGCAACCGGAAAGGTTGGCTTATTTAACTTCAACTTCAGCGCCAGCTTCTTCCAGAGATTTTTTCAGAGCTTCTGCGTCGTCTTTGCTGATGCCTTCTTTCAGAACGGCATTCGGGGTTTCTGCCAGGTCTTTAGCTTCTTTCAGACCCAGGCCAGTTGCGCCACGAACTGCTTTGATTACGGCAACTTTGTTAGCGCCAGCAGATTTCAGAATAACGTCGAACTCAGTTTTTTCTTCAGCAGCTTCAGCTGGGCCAGCAGCAACAGCTACAGCAGCAGCAGCAGAAACACCGAATTTTTCTTCCATTGCAGAGATCAGTTCTACAACGTCCATTACGGACATAGCGGATACTGCTTCAATGATTTGATCTTTAGTGATAGACATTTAAATTGTTCCTGAATATCAGAATAAGTTTATACGTAAGCGAATACTTGATAAAGAAAACTGCGATTAAGCAGCTTCTTTCGCATCGCGTACAGCAGCCAGAGTACGAACCAGTTTGCCAGCCGAAGCTTCTTTCATGGTTGCCATCAGGCGTGCAATTGCTTCTTCGTAGGTCGGCAGAGTTGCCAGGCGGTCGATTTGCGACGCCGGGATCAGCTCACCTTCAAAGGCAGCGGCTTTGACCTCAAATTTTGCATTCGCTTTAGCGAACTCTTTGAACAGACGAGCAGCAGCGCCCGGGTGTTCCATAGAATATGCAATCAGGGTCGGACCAACGAACGCGTCTTTCAGGCACTCAAACTGAGTACCTTCAACAACACGGCGCAGCAGGGTGTTGCGAACAACACGCATGTAAACGCCGGCTTCGCGACCTGCTTTACGCAGTTCGGTCATTTTGTCTACAGTAACGCCACGGGAATCCGCAACTACTGCAGACAGCGCGCCTTTGGCTACTTCGCTGACTTCAGCAACAATCGCTTGTTTGTCTTGAAGATTTAAAGCCATTAGCTTTTGCTCCTGGGTTTTAGCCGGGACGAAACGTCCCGAAACTCACTTCGCACTTAACCAAAATGGAAAAGTGCGTCTACATACGGTGAGCAGAAACAAGCTAAAGACTATCTAAAAATATTCTTCAGGTTCTGTCACCGTCTACGCAGGCAATTAAGTCTCTTGCGAAACACCTGCGGTCTTGGACGGAGGCCTGGATAAGGCCAGGCTCCAACCGAAAATTCTTTGTGTTCTGCCTAAACAGAACAACGGGCGTAAGATAATAGACTAATCTTTCGCCCGCGTAAAGGCGATTATTAGTTCGCCGCTGCGTTCAGACCAGCCTGGTCAACCGCAACACCTGCACCCATGGTGGTGGAGATGCTAACTTTCTTGATGTACACGCCTTTTGCCTGAGATGGTTTTGCTTTTTTCAGCGCAACCAGCAGAGATTCCAGGTTTTCTTTCAGTTTGTCAGCGTCAAAGTCCACTTTACCGATGGTGGTGTGGATGATGCCGTTTTTGTCGTTACGGTAACGAACCTGACCTGCTTTAGCATTTTTAACTGCTTCAGCAACGTTAGGAGTTACGGTACCAACTTTCGGGTTTGGCATCAGGCCGCGTGGACCCAGAACCTGACCCAGCTGGCCAACAACGCGCATTGCATCTGGAGATGCGATAACAACGTCGAAGTTCATTTCGCCTTTCTTGATCTGGTCAGCCAGATCTTCCATACCTACCAGCTCTGCGCCAGCAGCTTTAGCTGCTTCAGCGTTAGGGCCCTGAGCAAATACGGCTACGCGAACGGAACGGCCAGTACCGTGTGGCAGTACAGTTGCACCACGAACGTTCTGGTCAGATTTACGAGCATCGATGCCCAGGTTAACAGCAACGTCAACGCTTTCAACGAACTTAGCGGTAGCCAGTTCTTTCAGCAGAGCGATAGCTTCGTTGATGTCGTACTGTTTGGTAGCATCAACTTTGTCACGGATCACGGACATGCGCTTGGTCAGTTTAGCCATTTCTTAGTCCTCCACTACCAGGCCCATGGAACGTGCAGTACCTTCAATGGAGCGAGTCATCGCTTCAATGTCGGAACCAGTCATGTCGGCAGCTTTGGTCTGCGCGATTTCCTGCAGCTGGGCGCGGGAAACTTTACCCACTTTGTCTTTGTTCGGCTTACCGGAACCAGACTTGATACCAGCCGCTTTCTTCAGCAGAACTGCTGCTGGAGGGGTTTTGGTAACGAAAGTGAAAGAACGGTCAGCGTAAACGGTAATAACAACCGGAATTGGCAGACCTTTTTCCAGGGATTCAGTTTTTGCGTTAAACGCTTTACAGAATTCCATGATGTTCACACCCTGCTGACCCAGAGCTGGACCAACTGGTGGACTTGGGTTCGCCATACCAGCTGCAACCTGCAGCTTGACGTAGGCTTGTACTTTCTTAGCCATTCTAAAATCCTCTGATTGGGTAATAGCGCCTCAAGAAGGCTCCCCGTGAATAAACGTCTTACGTGTACTGGACACATAAAAACAAAAGGCGCGAAATTGTATGCCAATTTCGCGCCCTGTGCAATGAACAATCGCTGCTTAAACGATCAAATTATCAGGCTTTTTCCACCTGAGCAAAATCCAGCTCAACCGGCGTCGCACGACCAAAGATGGAAACGGAAACCTTCAGGCGGCTCTTCTCGTAATCCACTTCTTCCACTACACCGTTGAAGTCCGCAAATGGACCGTCATTAACGCGAACCATTTCACCTGGTTCAAACAGCGTTTTCGGACGCGGCTTGTCACCCACCTGCTGCAGGCGGTTCATGATCGCATCAACTTCTTTATCGCTGATTGGGGCTGGACGATCGGAAGTCCCGCCGATGAAACCCATTACGCGCGGAACGCTACGCACCAGGTGCCAGCTCGCATCGTTCATCACCATCTGGACCAGAACGTAACCCGGGAAGAATTTACGTTCGCTCTTACGGCGTTGGCCACCGCGGATTTCAACAACCTCTTCGGTTGGAACCATCACTTCGCCAAACAGCTCTTCCATATTATGGAGTTTGATATGTTCGCGCAGCGACGTGGCTACACGACCTTCAAAACCGGAAAACGCCTGAACGACGTACCAACGCTTTTTAGGGGCTTCAGACATCTCAGAACCTCAGGCCAGTAATAAAAGATACCAGGCGGACCAGAATACCATCCAGCCCCCACAGAATCAGTGACATCACAGCGGTAACCGCTGCCACGATTAAAGTGGTGTGCAGAGTTTCCTGGCGAGTAGGCCAAATAACCTTACGTACTTCCGTTCTTGCTTCACGAGCAAACGCTACGGTTGCTTTGCCTTTTACCGTCAGCAGCGCAACACCACCTGCGGCTGCAATCAGAATGACCACAGCCAGTGCACGAAGCGGCAGAGTGATATCACGATAAATGTAGTTGCCCACGATTGCCACGAGCAGCAAAACGACTACTGCCAGCCACTTCATCGCTTCGAGGCCACGCCCGCTCCCTTGAGCTTCGGTATTCGCACTCATAAACCAACCTGTCACAATAAATCAGACAAACACTTTTGCCCCGCCACTGCGAGGCAAACCAAACCGAATGGCTCTTTTCAGACACTACCCGGCATAAACGCCATCTTCAGAGCCTGTCTCAGCAATGATTATCGGTAAAAAATCACTGATGAGCCAGGTTCTGGTTCGAAAGCGTACAAAAAGGGCATCAAATGATGCCCTCTTCTTGTGCATTGCGTCAAATGTTATCAGCGATTAAGCGATAACTTTAGCTACAACGCCTGCACCAACGGTACGACCACCTTCACGGATTGCGAAACGCAGACCGTCGTCCATCGCGATTGGGTGGATCAGGGTAACAACCATTTTGATGTTGTCGCCTGGCATTACCATCTCTACGCCTTCTGGCAGTTCGATGGTACCGGTCACGTCAGTTGTACGGAAGTAGAACTGTGGACGGTAGCCTTTGAAGAACG
>NZ_VWWS01000014.1:0-26594 GCF_011752855.1 Enterobacter sp. Ap-867
TGCTGAGATATCAATCCTGCGAGTGCCCACACAGATTGTCTGATAAATTGTTAAAGAGCAGTGAGTTAGGCGCTTTCGCTTGCTAACTCGAGGTGGCGTATATTACGCTTTCCTCTTTCAGAGTCAACCCCGATTTTCAGGATTTTTTCTCTTTATCGAACCGGCTAATTTGTGAAGTGATTCACTGTGCCGTCTCGATGGAGGCGCATTATAGGGATCCCACTTTTTAGCACAAGTACTTTTTCGATCTTTTTTTCTGAATGTTTAGTTTTCACTCTTTTCGCTGAGATCCTGTTCGATCTGCCCTCTTTATCGCCCTTTACTCCCTTGCCATTGCTCAAGAAAGCGGCCACAGTCTATTTCTGTAATGAATTTCCCTGAGGTGTTTATGTCTGCGGTACTGCGTGCTTTTCAAAAAACTTTCCCTCAACTCGATGAACGAGTCATGGTTGATCCCACCAGCGTGGTCATTGGTGACGTAAAACTGGCGGATGATGTCAGTATCTGGCCGTTAGTTGCTATTCGAGGGGACGTAAACACCGTGACAATTGGAGCACGCACCAACATCCAGGATGGCAGCGTGCTTCATGTTACCCATAAGTCCTCTTATAAACCTGAAGGGAACCCGCTGATCGTTGGTGAAGATGTGACGGTGGGCCATAAGGTAATGCTGCACGGCTGCACGATCGGCAATCGCGTCTTGGTTGGAATGGGGTCGATCCTATTGGATGGAGTAGTAGTAGAAGATGATGTGATGATTGGTGCCGGTAGCCTGGTCCCCCAGAACAAGCACCTGGAAAGCGGCTTTCTCTATTTAGGCAGTCCGGTGAAACAGATTCGCCGCCTGACTGAAGCGGAGCTGGCCGGATTAACCTACTCCGCTAACAATTATGTGCGCTGGAAAGATGAGTATCTGGCTCAGGATAGCCAGTACCACCCTTGATCGCCTTCCTGCTCACTTTCTATCAGGCCTTCGGCTTCTTCTTCAAGATCCCAACGATATTCCCGAAATAAAGAAAGCCACTCTTCGGCGCCATTGCCGCCGAAGCGGCTGGCAATGGCCAATGAGCTTATCGCGCACTCAACCTGGAACCCCTGCACCAGCGCAGGAAAACGGATAGCCTGCCGCTCTTCATCCCAGACTTCACGATCCGGGAACTGAATGGCCTGGTTCACGCCGCCATTTCTCTTTTCAACGCCTCAATAACTGGCGCGACATCTGGCATGACGCCGTGCCAAAGCATAAAAGCGTGTGCAGCCTGCCCCACCAGCATGCCAAGACCATCCGCGTAAGACACTACACCGTGACTCGTGGCCCAGTTCAAGAATGGCGTCAGCCCTTTCTGGTAAAACATGTCGTAGCAACTTACACGGTGGGAAAGGAGAGAAACCGGCAGCGCAGGGATCTCACCGCCAATCCCGCTGGACGTGGCGTTGATCAGTAAATCGAATTCATGCCCCTCGAGCTGATCCATTGCCACGGCGTTAACACTTCCCGTATGGCTGAATAAATCAGCTAGTTCTGCCGCTTTGGCAAACGTACGGTTGGTTATCGTGACCGCACAATCTAATGATAACAAGGGCAACAGTACACCACGCGCTGCGCCGCCGGCCCCCACCAGCAGAATACGATCGCCGGGTTTGATCAGTTTCAAACGTTCAAGATCGCTCAACAAGCCAATACCATCCGTATTGTCTCCAAGCAAACGTCCATCTTCCTGGCGCTTGAGCGTATTGACCGCACCTGCCAGCGCCGCCCGCTCTGTTAGCTCGTCTGCACGAGTAAAAGCTTGTTCTTTAAAAGGTACGGTGACGTTGGCTCCCCTTCCTCCTTTATTGAAGAAGGCTTCAAGTGTTTCAGCAAAAGTGTCTAACGGAGCAAGCACGCGTCCATAAGGATGTTCTATTCCCAATTGTTCTGCGAAAAGGCGATGAATAAGAGGAGATTTGCTGTGCTGAATAGGGTTACCAAAGACGGCGAAAGTTTCCATAATTACCCCTGACGGAAGAGTTCGCCGGTTAAGGCATCGCGTATTTCTGAAGGATTAAGCCGCCCACCGGTATCCCCCATAAGTACAGGGAAACTTTGGCCAAACTGCTGCTGAACTTCTTCCGAACTGCGACACGGAGGCAAGCCCGTAAGGTTCGCACTGGTAGACACCAGAGGCTTACCGTAGGCAAGACATAGCTCTTTCACAAGCGGATGATTGGTCACACGCACCGCCAAAGAATCAAAACGCCCGGTCAGCCACTTTGGGGTGGAAGGCAAAGCCGGGAAAACAAACGTCACCGGGCCAGGCCAGTTTGCAAACACCACCGAAAGCTGTGCTTCATTAAGCGCAGCGGCATCAATATAAGGTTTCAGCTGCTCAAAATTGGCGGCGATAAGGATAAGTCCCTTCTCTACCGGACGCTGTTTCAGCTCAAGCAGGCGAGTAACTGCGAGTTCACTATCGGGATCGCAACCAACGCCAAAGACGGCTTCGGTTGGGTAGGCGATGACTTGTTCTTCTTTCAGGGCCGCTACGATCTGCGCTAGCTGGCCTTCAGGCAGGTTATTATTCACTGGCTTGTTCCGTCGTTACCGGCTTTCCACATTGTTTATTGGCGCAGAAACGTTTCACGCCCTGAGCCGTTTTCTTTTCAATAAGCAGCGGATACTGACATTCAGAGCAGATACCCGCTACCGGTTTAACATTAATGACAAACTGACAGTCCGGGTAGCTGTTACAGGACCAGAACGTTTTCCCGTAGCGAGAACGACGCTGAACCAGTTGCCCTTTTTGGCATTGGGGGCACGCTATTGCCGTCTCATCGGGTTTATCAATGATTTCCGTGTGTTCGCATTCAGGGTAATTGCTGCAGCCGATAAACATGCCAAACCGCCCCTGACGTAGCACGAGCGTTGACTGACAAACCGGGCATTGCTGGCCATCAAGTACTTTAACAATATGCCCATCCGCCTGGCTCTTTAACGGGCGAACATAATCGCATTCCGGGTAATGGGAACAGCCCAAAAATGGGCCGTGTTTACCGGAACGTATTGCTAACTCTGCCCCGCATTGGGGGCAGGGTTCATTTTTTGGCACCGAGAACAGTGCTGACTTGGCCATAACATCTCATGCTGCAACTTAATTTAGTGCAGCATACCTTCATTTGCCTCGAAGAGTAATTCTTCCATTTGCTGGTAGGCGTTTTCACACCCCGGAATGTTGAACAGCACCATCAGTACAACCCACTTCAGATCTTCCAGTTCGAATTCTGCTGTGTCCAGCGCCAGCACGCGCTCAATCACCATTTCGCGGGTTTCGAGATTTAACACCTGAATCTGTTCAAGGAACAGTAAAAAGCCCCGACAGTCTGCATCAAGCCGCTGGCTCTCTTCTGCGGTAAAAATACGCATAGAGAGAGGATCGGCAGCAAGCTGCATCGGTTCGGTCAAGCCATCCTGATAATCGGCCAGCTTTTCAAGCCACACTAATGCGTTAAAAATGTCCTCACGATCAAAACCAGCGTCGGTGAGATCGCTCGTCAGCTTATCCTGATCAACGCGCATTTCTGCTTCGCTGTGGATGTAGGTTTCAAATAAGTACATTAGTACGTCGAACATGGCATGCCCTCCTCAATCGGACATAGCCGCCGGGTACAGCTGCGATCCATCCTGCTAACTCCAGTTCGAGTAACTGAGCTACCGTCTCTGGCACAGGTTGGCCGGCACGTTCAGCGACGACGTCAACAGGTGTAACCTCATCTCCTACGTTAGCCAACAGATGGGGAAATGGCAATGCGCCGTCCTGTTGATTTGGCGAATATATTGACACATTGTGCGAAGCGGGAAGCCAATGGAGTTCAGAGGCGAGATAATCGAGGATATCCTGCGGACTTCGTACTAGATTAGCCCCTTGCTGAATAAGCCAGTGTGGGCCATCGCTCCCAGGACTTCCTACCGTACCGGGCAGAGCAAATACCTCTCTTCCCTGTTCAACGGCATAGCGGGCAGTCACCAGGGATCCACTTCGTTCACCGGCTTCTACGACAAAAACGGCTCTACTCAGCCCACTGATGACACGATTACGCCACGGAAAGCTCGAGGGCCAGGGCGTACAGGAAAGGGAAACTCGGATAGCACTGCCCCTTCTTGCTCGAGAATTTTCCGGGCTAACATCGCATGACGTTTAGGATGAACGCTGCCTAATCCATTCCCCAACACAGCAATGGTTTTACCCTTGACTCTCAGTGCCGCACGGTGCGCCACCCCATCAATGCCCAATGCCAACCCGCTGGTTATCACCAGTCCAGACTGTGCAAGCGCTTCACTGAACTGCCGGCAAAAGCGCTCGCCGTAATCTGACAGGTTACGACTACCAACAACGGCAAGCTGGTTCTGGCTGAGTAGTGAAGGTTCACCGGCAACAAACAGAGCGGCAGGATAATCATTTATGGCTCTGAGCTGCTCAGGATAAAGGGCGTCTTCCGCCGTCAGCAGATGGTGATTTGGCTTATCGAGCCAAAGAAGGCTAGCTTCAAGCTGGCGCTCATCGAATGCAGTAAATAATGCACATTCTCGGGCATTTAATCCCACCGCGAGCAGACTCTCCCTTTCTACCCTTGGGCATCGTTCCAGGAAGTGGGCTATTTTTAGGAACTTATCCCCACTCAGCCCCTTAACAGCCATAAGACGTAGCCAAATCTCCATTATCTGCACTCAATCCCCCTGCCACAGGCCATCAAAGCAATCCTTGCGATTGGTCACTGATGCTGTCAATCAGCCGGGGAAATGTCTAGAATAGAGGGAATAATCCTTTCTACTACTGAACACAGCTCTGGAAATTTATGGCAGTTTTGCAAGTATTACATATTCCCGACGAGCGCCTTCGCAAAGTCGCTAAACCGGTTGAAGAAGTGAATGCGGACATTCAGCGTATCGTTGATGATATGTTCGATACTATGTACGCCGAAGAAGGCATTGGCCTGGCGGCTACGCAGGTAGATATTCACCAACGTATTATCGTGATTGATGTATCCGAGAACCGTGACGAACAGCTGGTGCTGATTAACCCGGAACTGCTGGAAAAAAGCGGTGAGACCGGTATTGAAGAAGGTTGTCTGTCCATCCCTGAACAGCGTGCGCTGGTACCTCGTGCGGAAAAAGTAAAAATTCGCGCGCTCGATCGTGACGGTAAAGCCTTTGAACTGGAAGCAGATGGCCTGCTGGCGATTTGTATCCAGCACGAAATGGATCATCTGGTCGGTAAACTGTTTATCGATTATCTGTCGCCGCTGAAACAGCAACGTATTCGCCAGAAAGTTGAAAAACTCGACCGTTTGAAAGCGAAAGCTTAAGGACAACAAACAACGTGTCAGATTCTCTGCGTATTATTTTTGCCGGAACCCCAGACTTCGCAGCGCGTCACCTTGACGCGCTGTTGTCTTCTCAGCACCAGGTCGTTGGTGTATTTACCCAACCAGATCGTCCGGCAGGCCGCGGCAAAAAACTCATGCCAGGCCCGGTAAAAGCGCTGGCAGAAGAGAAAGGCATTCCTGTCTTTCAGCCGGCTACGCTGCGTAAAGCGGAAAATCAGCAGTTGATTGCCGACCTCAACGCCGATGTTATGGTGGTGGTTGCATATGGCCTGATTTTGCCTCAGCCGGTACTCGATATGCCTCGCCTGGGCTGCGTAAATGTTCATGGTTCACTGCTGCCACGCTGGCGTGGTGCGGCACCGATCCAACGTTCTTTGTGGGCCGGGGATGCTGAAACTGGCGTCACCATTATGCAAATGGATATCGGCCTCGATACCGGCGACATGCTGTATAAACTCTCTTGTCCGATTGAGGCAGAAGACACCAGCGGAACCCTCTACGATAAGCTAGCGGGGCTGGGTCCTAAAGGCCTTCTGGACACGCTGGAACAGCTAACCAACGGTACCGCTACGCCGGAGGTTCAAGACGAAGCGCTGGTGACCTATGCTGAGAAACTCAGCAAAGAAGAAGCCCGCATCAACTGGAACCTTTCTGCCGTTCAACTGGAACGCTGTATCCGTGCTTTTAACCCATGGCCAATGAGCTGGCTGGAAATCGACGGGCAGCCGCTAAAAGTCTGGCGCGCGTCGGCGATCAGCACCCAGACAAATTCAGCACCGGGCACCATTCTGGCCACCAGTAAACAAGGTATCCAGGTTGCGACCGCCGAGGGCATTCTGAATCTTGAAGAACTGCAGCCTGCAGGTAAAAAAGCCATGAAAGCGCAGGACCTGCTGAACTCACGCCGTGAATGGTTTGAACCTGGTACAGTCCTCTCCTGATAAAGCCGCATTTATACGCCCAGGGTAACCTGGGCATTTTTGTTTATAGCGCTGGAAAAACCAGAGCACGATAATGAAAAAAACACTGAATCTTCGCAGCCTGGCTGCCCAAACAATTGAACAAGTTGTCGAGCAAGGACAATCATTAAGTAATGTACTGCCTGGGGTACAGCAGAAAGTGTCTGATAAAGACAGAGCCCTGCTGCAGGAGCTGTGCTTCGGCGTGCTGCGTGCCCTTCCGCAGCTGGACTGGTTGGTTGGCAAACTCATGTCACGCCCGATGACTGGAAAGCAGCGCACAATCCATTACTTAATTATGGTCGGCATCTATCAGCTTCTGTATACCCGTATTCCTGCGCATGCTGCGCTGGCTGAAACCGTTGAAGGTGCCATCGCGATTAAGCGCCAGGCTTTTAAGGGCTTAATCAATGGCGTACTACGTCAGTTCCAGCGCCAGCAAGAAAACCTGATGGCAGAAGCTGCTAAGCATGAAAGCCGTTTTCTGCACCCGGCCTGGCTGCTGCAGCGTTTGAAAAAAGCTTACCCGGACTGCTGGGAATCCATTGTCGATGCTAATAACCAGCGCCCTCCAATGTGGCTGCGCGTAAATCGCCAGCACCATACGCGTGAAGCATGGATGGCTTTGCTGGCTGAGGCTGGTCTGGAAGGCCATATACATCCCAAATACCAGGATGCTGTTCGCCTTGATTCACCCGCCCCCGTTCAGGCATTACCTGGTTTTGAGCAAGGCTGGGTGACCGTGCAGGATGCTTCAGCTCAGGGCAGCGTCGATCTTTTAGATCCGCAAAACGGTGAAACTATTCTGGATCTTTGTGCCGCACCGGGCGGTAAGACAACGCATATTCTGGAAGCGGCCCCGAATGCAAAAGTGATGGCCGTCGACGTTGACACCCAGCGCCTGAAACGCGTGCATGAAAATCTTGAACGCCTTGGCATGAAAGCAGAAGTAAAACAGGGAGACGGCCGTTTCCCTGCTCAGTGGTGTGGCGAAACTAAGTTTGACCGTATTTTGCTTGATGCGCCATGCTCAGCAACCGGCGTTATTCGTCGCCATCCAGACATCAAATGGCTGCGTCGCGACAGGGATATCGCAGAACTCGTTGCTTTGCAGAAAGAGATTCTGGATGCTATCTGGCCTCACCTTAAAACCGGCGGGACGCTTGTCTATGCCACTTGTTCTATTCTCCCCGACGAGAATAAGGATCAGGTGAGCGCGTTTCTGGCGCGTCATGCCGATGCCAAACTGGTAGAAACCGGTGACAATAAGGCTCCGGGCATTCAAAATCTGCCTGCAGCAGACGACGGTGACGGCTTCTATTACGCTAAGCTAATTAAGAGCTGACTCCCTGCAGGGTGAGTCATAAGTTTCATCACTCGTGAAGCGATAAACGATGAAAATAATCATTCTGGGTGCGGGCCAGGTCGGCGGCACTCTGGCAGAAAATCTGGTCGGTGAAAACAACGATATTACCGTCGTCGATACTAACCAGGCCCGCCTGCGCAGCCTGCAGGACAAGTTTGACCTCCGCGTAGTCCAGGGCCACGGCTCTCATCCCCGCGTACTTCGTGAAGCAGGGGCCGATGACGCAGACATGCTGGTCGCAGTCACCAGCTCTGACGAAACGAACATGATCGCATGTCAGGTCGCTTATTCGCTGTTTAATACACCGAACAGAATTGCCCGCATTCGAGCCCCCGATTATGTTCGCGATGCAGAAAAACTGTTCAATGCAGAAGCCGTTCCCATTGATCACCTGATTGCTCCTGAGCAGTTGGTTATCGACAATATTTACCGCCTGATTGAGTACCCGGGGGCACTTCAGGTCGTGAATTTTGCCGAAGGGAAAGTTAGCCTGGCAGTAGTAAAAGCCTACTATGGTGGTCCGCTGGTGGGTAATGCACTTTCCACCATGCGCGAACATATGCCGCACATCGATACTCGTGTCGCAGCCATTTTCCGTCACGACCGCCCTATTCGCCCGCAGGGTTCAACCATTGTTGAAGCCGGTGATGAAGTCTTCTTTATTGCCGCGTCACAAAATATCCGTGCGGTAATGAGCGAGCTTCAGCGCCTCGAAAAACCTTACAAGCGCATCATGCTGGTGGGCGGCGGTAATATCGGCGCAGGTTTAGCGCATCGTCTCGAGAAAGATTACAGCGTAAAACTGATCGAGCGCGATCAGCAGCGAGCTTCTGAACTTGCAGAAATGCTGCAAAATACCATCGTATTTTATGGTGACGCCTCAGATCAGGAACTGTTAGCAGAGGAACATATCGATCAGGTTGATCTCTTTATTGCGGTCACCAACGATGATGAAGCTAACATCATGTCGGCCATGCTGGCTAAGCGAATGGGCGCTAAAAAAGTCATGGTCCTCATACAGCGTAATGCCTATGTCGATTTAGTGCAGGGGAGCGTGATTGATATTGCGATTTCACCTCAGCAGGCAACCATTTCTGCTCTGCTCGGACATGTGCGTAAAGCCGATATTGTTGGCGTTTCATCTCTTCGCCGTGGCGTTGCAGAAGCCATTGAGGCCGTGGCTCATGGAGATGAAAGCACCTCTCGCGTTGTGGGTCGAGTCATCGATGAGATTAAACTGCCGCCTGGCACGATCATTGGTGCGGTTGTACGTGGCAATGATGTGATGATTGCCAACGACAACCTTCGTATAGAACAGGGCGATCACGTCATTATGTTCTTAACGGATAAGAAATTTGTCAGCGATGTCGAACGCCTGTTCCAGCCAAGCCCATTCTTCCTCTAAACTCATCAGAGCAGAAATATTTTCTGCTCTGTTTCTTCATATAAAAACCATTTTAAAATTATGGAATTAACAAAAAATTCTTATTTCTTGTAGCAATGGAAATTAAGATAACCTTTGTTAGAATTATTACTGTCAGCCGGCACAAGGAGAGATTAATGAGTATTTTAAAAGAGTTTCGCGAATTCGCGATGCGCGGGAACGTTGTTGATTTGGCAGTAGGTGTGATTATTGGCGCAGCATTCGGGAAGATTGTTTCCTCCCTGGTAGCGGATATTATTATGCCACCACTGGGTTTGCTGATTGGTGGCGTTGATTTTAAACAGTTTGCTTTAACATTGCGTGATGCCCAGGGTGATGTTCCTGCGGTAGTTATGCACTACGGCGTATTTATTCAGAATATTTTTGACTTCGTGATTGTCGCGTTTGCCATCTTCATGGCCATCAAAGTGATCAATAAACTGAATCGTAAAAAAGCGGAAGAGCCTGCCGCACCTCCGGCACCGTCTAAAGAGGAAGTTCTGCTGAGCGAGATTCGTGACCTGCTGAAAGAGCAGAACCAACGGAATTAATACTGGTTATTAAAAGCAGAAAGCCAGTGGTAAAAAAGCGAATTGCTTGTTTGCCACTGGCCTCCCAGTTACCTCTCTTACCGTGTTTCTCATTTCTCTGATAACTGCCTTTCCCTTTCTTATTCTTCTCAACTCTTTGCCTGAACAGTGGGTCATGTAATAGCGCTTCAATGGCGTTATCTTTAATTTGCCCTTTTTGATGGCGATACTTGGTGCTCATAGTTACTCCAGATGGGTTAAACGATCGCCGCGAGTCTATGCCTGAGGCTGTAAAAGATCAAGCGGCTATTTTTTGTTGCTTGCTCCCTGTTCCAGCGCTTCAAGGATAGAACAATAAACGCTACTGTGTGCACTGCCACAACAAGCATCATTCAGACGCTGCAGCGAGCGCCGCATATTCTGCAATTCTTTGATTTTAGACTCAACCTCACTCAGCCGGCTCTGCACAATCCCTTTCGATTCCTGGCAAGTATGATGCTCAGGATCGATACGGATCGATAAAAGCTCCCGGATGGCCTCAAGCGTGAAACCAAGTTGCTTAGCGTAACGAATGAATTTAAGACGCTGAAGATCGCTGTCGCTATACAGGCGAAAACCACCTTCAGTTCGCACTTCGTGATCCATCATGTTTTGCTTTTCGTAGTAACGAATAGTATCCGGCGTCACATCCGCCAGTTTTGCCAGTTCACCTATACGAAACATCACCTTTCCTCATCGATATGCTGCATCAATTTTACGGCATACTCACCACGTAAGAAGTCGGTGTTTATACCCGCCTGTCGGAGCTTAAGCTCAAGCAGTGCGAGCTTTTTACCGATCGCCTGATATTCCTCGCTCTGAATATGCACCGTTTTTAGCAGATCAACCAGCTCAATGACATCCTTCCGCTGCTGCATCTCTGCCGGCAAGCAACCTGCATTTTTTAGCAGACGGTATCCGGCACGGAGCTCGGGAGGAACATGACTGTCATCGTCGAGCAATATAGGCTCACCGCTACCGACTAGCCCCTCGAACTCTCCGTTTCGCTGCGCATCAAGAATATGCCGTTCTGCCCATTGATCAAGCAACCACATAGCGACCTCAAAATTATCGGGAGTAATACAAGAATACGGGGAAAAGAGAGAAGGGAATATTCTGGATATAAAAAAACCGGGCAAGCCCGGTTTTTCTACGTTACTACAGATTACTCTGCAGCAGCTTCTGTTTGAGACTCGGCGCGATCAACCAGCTCGATGTAAGCCATCGGAGCATTGTCACCAGCACGGAAGCCACACTTCAGAATACGAGTGTAACCACCTGCACGGCTCGCGAAACGCGGACCCAGTTCATTAAACAGTTTTGCCACGATCTCGTTATCACGAGTGCGGGCGAATGCCAGACGACGATTAGCAACGCTGTCAGTCTTGGCAAGAGTAATCAGCGGCTCAACTACGCGACGCAGCTCTTTCGCTTTAGGCAGGGTCGTCTTGATGATCTCATGACGAACCAGTGAACCTGCCATGTTGCGGAACATAGCCTGGCGATGGCTGCTGTTGCGGTTCAGTTGACGACCACTCTTACGATGGCGCATGACCTTATCCTTCTCAGTAAAACCTTAACCTGTGATCCGGTTACTCGTCAGCAATGCTTGCTGGTGGCCAGTTTTCCAGGCGCATGCCCAGAGACAAACCACGAGAAGCCAGCACGTCTTTAATCTCAGTAAGAGATTTTTTACCCAGGTTAGGCGTTTTGAGCAGCTCAACCTCGGTACGCTGTACCAGATCACCGATATAGTGGATAGCTTCTGCCTTAAGGCAGTTAGCAGAGCGGACAGTCAATTCCAGATCGTCAACAGGGCGCAGCAAGATCGGATCGAATTCTGGTTTCTCTTCTTTAACTTCCGGCTGACGTACATCACGTAGGTCAACGAAAGCTTCAAGTTGTTCTGCCAGAATGGTCGCCGCACGACGAATCGCCTCTTCAGGATCGATTGTGCCGTTGGTTTCCATTTCGATGACCAGCTTGTCCAGGTCGGTACGCTGTTCTACACGCGCGGCTTCAACATTGTAGGCAATACGCTCTACAGGGCTGTAGCAGGCGTCGACCAGCAGACGGCCGATTGGGCGCTCATCTTCTTCCGAATGAATTCGGGTAGAAGCCGGCACATAACCGCGACCGCGCTGAACTTTGATACGCATGCTAATAGCAGCGTTCTCATCGGTCAGGTGGCAGATCACATGCTGCGGCTTGACGATTTCGACATCACCATCATGGGTGATATCGGCTGCGGTCACAGGGCCAATGCCAGATTTATTCAAGGTAAGGATAACTTCATCTTTACCTTGAACTCTTACCGCCAGCCCTTTCAGGTTGAGCAGGATTTCCAGGATATCTTCCTGAACGCCTTCTTTGGTGCTGTACTCGTGCAGTACACCATCAATCTCAACCTCAGTCACCGCGCAACCCGGCATCGACGAAAGCAGAATACGGCGCAGTGCGTTACCAAGAGTATGGCCAAAGCCACGCTCTAACGGCTCAAGGGTCACCTTGGCGTGCGTCGAACTCACTTGCTCGATATCTACCAGGCGTGGTTTTAGAAACTCTGTCACAGAACCCTGCATTGTGTCCTCTCTTTGGTACTAAGCTTTACTTGGAGTAAAGCTCGACGATCAGGTGTTCGTTAATGTCCGCAGACAGATCGGTACGCTCAGGCTTACGCTTGAACACACCTTCCATCTTGGCAGCATCAACTTCCAGCCAGGTTGGCTTTTCACGCTGCTCAGCCAGCTCCAGAGCGGCCTTAACGCGAGATTGCTTTTTGGCTTTCTCACGGATGCTGACTACGTCATTCGGAGTTACCTGATAAGAAGCGATGTTAACAACGCGACCATTTACCATGATAGCTTTATGGCTAACCAGCTGACGTGCTTCTGCACGAGTAGCGCCGAAGCCCATACGGTAAACAACGTTGTCCAGACGGCCTTCCAGCAGAGCCAACAGGTTTTCACCGGTGTTGCCTTTCAGACGAGCTGCTTCTTTATAATAGTTACGGAACTGACGCTCCAGCACACCGTAGATACGGCGAACTTTCTGCTTTTCACGCAACTGCACACCATAGTCAGACAGACGCGGTTTACGCGCACCGTGCTGGCCAGGAGCTTGTTCAATTTTACACTTGGTATCGATCGCGCGAACGCCAGACTTAAGGAATAAGTCGGTGCCCTCACGACGGCTCAGCTTGAGCTTAGGACCCAAATATCTTGCCATTTTCTTTCTCCAACAATCCTAGAAAACGGACGCGTTATACGCGACGTTTTTTCGGCGGACGACAACCGTTATGAGGGATTGGAGTCACATCAGTAATATTAGTGATGCGGAAACCAGCGGCGTTCAGAGCACGAATAGTTGATTCGCGGCCTGGGCCAGGACCCTTAACCATAACTTCCAGGTTCTTGATACCGTATTCTTTCACGGCTTCTGCGCAACGCTCTGCTGCAACCTGAGCTGCAAACGGAGTGGATTTGCGAGAACCACGGAAACCGGAACCACCGGCAGTTGCCCAACCCAACGCATTACCCTGACGATCGGTAATAGTAACGATGGTGTTGTTGAAAGAAGCATGGACATGAGCCACGCCGTCAGAGACTGTTTTTCTTACACGTTTACGTGCACGAATTGGTGCCTTTGCCATTATTCAATCACCCCGATTATTTCTTGATCGGTTTGCGCGGACCCTTACGGGTACGTGCGTTGGTCTTAGTACGCTGACCGCGCACTGGCAGACCACGACGATGACGCAAACCGCGATAGCAACCAAGGTCCATAAGACGCTTGATGCTCATGCTCACTTCACGGCGCAGATCACCTTCAACGACAAATTTGGCAACTTCGTCACGCAGCGTGTCGATTTGTTCTTCAGACAGCTCACTGATCTTAACATCTTCAGCGATACCCGCCGCAGCGCAAATGGCCTTGGAGCGAGTCTTGCCGACACCGTAGATCGAGGTTAACGCGATCACGGCGTGTTTTTGATCAGGAATGTTAATGCCTGCTATACGGGCCACTATGCACTCCTACTATTTAGATTATGCGTCCCATGCCGAAAAGCCCGTTTTCAGGATACTCAAATGGAAACGCATAGACATACAAAAGATTGGCTGGCTAATCTAGCCAGCTCAACCCAACTTTGCAAGAAAAATATGCGAGATAATCAGCCTTGACGCTGTTTATGCTTCGGCTCTACGCTGCAAATCACGCGAATAACACCGTCACGCTTAACGATTTTGCAGTTACGACATAATTTCTTGACGGAAGCACGAACTTTCATTTTTACTCTCCGTAACTTCTCAAGCGACGATTAACGGCCGTAGCCTTTCAGGTTCGCTTTCTTCAATGCAGACTCGTACTGACTTGACATCATCAGAGTTTGCACTTGAGCCATAAAGTCCATGATAACGACAACAACGATCAGCAGTGAGGTCCCACCGAAGTAGAACGGCACTTTCATTGCATCGCGCATGAACTCCGGGATTAGGCAGATAAAGGTAATGTACAACGCACCAACCAGAGTCAGGCGGGTCATTACTTTATCGATGTACTTCGCCGTTTGTTCTCCCGGACGAATTCCTGGTACAAATGCACCGGACTTCTTCAGGTTATCTGCTGTTTCACGCGGGTTGAAGACCAACGCCGTGTAGAAGAAACAGAAGAAGATGATTGCAGACGCATAGAGTAACACATAAAGCGGTTGCCCAGGCTGCAAATACAGCGAAATTGTTGTCAGCCAGTTCCAACCGGTACCGCCCCCGAACCATGACGCGATGGTCGCCGGGAACAGAATAATACTGGAGGCGAAGATCGCAGGGATAACCCCGGCCATGTTCACTTTCAGCGGTAAATGTGTGCTCTGCGCAGCATAGACACGACGACCCTGTTGACGTTTAGCGTAGTTGACCACAATGCGGCGCTGGCCACGCTCAACAAAAACAACGAAGAAGGTCACTGCAAATACTAATACTGCAACCAACAGCAACAGGAGGAAGTGCAGGTCGCCTTGCCTTGCTTGCTCGATGGTATGGCCAATGGCCGGCGGAAGTCCCGCAACGATACCCGCGAAGATTATGATTGAGATACCGTTACCGATACCACGTTCAGTAATCTGTTCACCCAGCCACATCAGGAACATTGTCCCGGTGACAAGACTTACAACAGCGGTGAAATAGAATGCAAAGCCTGGGTTTAACACCAGGCCCTGCATACCAGGCATATTCGGTAAACCGGTAGCAATACCGATTGACTGGAATATTGCCAGCACCAGAGTGCCGTAACGGGTGTACTGGCTAATCTTACGACGACCAGATTCCCCTTCTTTCTTCAGCTCTGCCAACGCGGGATGAACCACGGTAAGCAGTTGAATGATTATCGATGCCGAAATGTACGGCATGATACCCAGCGCGAAGATAGAAGCACGGCTGAGAGCACCACCAGAGAACATGTTAAACATCTCAATGATGGTGCCTCGCTGTTGCTCAAGCAGTTTGGCAAGTACAGCGGCATCAATACCAGGGATCGGAATAAAAGAGCCAATACGAAACACAATCAGCGCACCGATAACAAACATCAGTCTGCGTTTCAGCTCGCCGAGGCCGCCTTTAGCACTTTGAAAATCTAATCCCGGTTGTTTTGCCATCTGCTACTTATTCCTCGATTTTACCGCCAGCAGCTTCGATAGCAGCACGAGCGCCTTTGGTCACACGCAGGCCGCTAACAGTTACCGGACGAGTTACCTCACCAGACAGGATCACTTTCGCGAACTCGATCTGAATACCGATAATGTTTGCTGCTTTCAGCGTGTTCAGGTCAACTACGTCGCCTTCAACTTTCGCCAGATCGGACAGACGAACTTCTGCCGTGATCATTGCTTTGCGAGAGGTGAAACCGAATTTCGGCAGACGACGGTACAACGGCATCTGACCACCTTCGAAACCACGACGTACGCCACCACCAGAACGAGAGTTCTGACCTTTGTGACCACGACCGCCGGTTTTACCGAGGCCAGAACCGATACCACGACCCAGACGCTTGGAAGCGTGCTTAGACCCTTCGGCCGGAGACAGAGTATTTAAACGCATCTCTTACTCCTCAACTTTAACCATGTAGGAAACCGCGTTGACCATACCGCGTACAGCAGGAGTATCCTCGCGCTCTACGGTGTGGCCAATACGACGCAGACCCAGGCCAAGCAGCGTTGCCTTGTGTTTCGGCAGACGACCGATTGCACTGCGGGTTTGAGTGATTTTAATAGTCTTTGCCATGGTCAATTACCCCAGAATTTCTTCAACGGATTTACCACGCTTGGCAGCGACCATTTCTGGAGATTTCATATTCGCCAGGCCATCGATAGTTGCACGAACCACGTTAATCGGGTTAGTGGAACCATACGCTTTAGCCAGGACGTTATGAACACCAGCGACTTCCAGGACGGCGCGCATTGCACCACCGGCGATGATACCGGTACCTTCGGAAGCCGGCTGCATGAACACGCGGGAACCTGTGTGCACGCCTTTAACAGGGTGCTGCAGGGTGCCGCTGTTCAGCGCGACGTTAATCATGTTGCGACGGGCTTTTTCCATCGCTTTCTGGATCGCTGCTGGAACTTCACGCGCTTTACCGTAACCAAAACCAATACGACCGTTACCGTCGCCTACCACTGTCAGAGCAGTGAAGGAGAAAATACGACCGCCTTTAACGGTTTTAGATACGCGATTTACCGCGATCAGCTTTTCCTGCAGTTCGCCAGCTTGTTTTTCGATGTGAGACATCTTACACCTCTACCTTAGAACTGAAGGCCAGCTTCACGGGCAGCATCTGCCAGTGCCTGGACACGACCATGATATTGGAAACCAGCACGGTCAAAAGCAACAACGGTGATGCCTTTTTCCAGAGCGCGCTCAGCAACAGCTTTACCTACAGCTGCAGCGGCGTCTTTGTTTCCAGTGTACTTCAGTTGCTCAGTGATAGCTTTTTCTACAGTAGATGCAGCTACCAGAACTTCAGAACCATTTGGAGCAATTACCTGTGCGTAAATATGACGCGGGGTACGATGTACCACCAGGCGAGTTGCACCCAGCTCTTTGAGCTTGTGACGTGCGCGGGTCGCACGACGGATACGAGCAGATTTCTTATCCATAGTGTTACCTTACTTCTTCTTAGCCTCTTTGGTACGCACGACTTCGTCGGCGTAACGGACACCCTTGCCTTTGTAAGGCTCAGGACGACGGTAGGCGCGCAGATCAGCTGCAACCTGACCGATCATCTGCTTATCAGCGCCTTTCAGCACGATTTCAGTTTGAGTCGGACATTCAGCAGTGATACCCGCAGGCAGCTTATGCTCAACAGGGTGAGAGAAGCCCAGGGCTAAATTCACCACGTCGCCTTTAACGGCTGCACGATAACCTACACCAACCAGCTGCAGCTTCTTAGTGAAGCCTTCGGTAACACCGACAACCATTGCGTTCAACAGCGCACGAGTGGTACCCGCTTGGGCCCACGCGTTTGCAAAGCCTTCGCGCGGAGCGAAAGTCAGAGCATTTTCAGCGTGTTTAACTTCAACAGCATCGTTGATAGTACGAGTCAGCTCGCCGTTTTTACCTTTGATCGAAATAACCTGACCGTTGAGTTTTACCTCTACGCCTGCAGGAACAACGACCGGTGCTTTAGCAACACGAGACATTTTATTCCTCCAATTACGCTACGTAGCAGATAATTTCGCCACCAAGACCAGCCTGGCGCGCTGCACGATCAGTCATAACACCTTTAGAGGTAGAAACGACAGCAATACCCATGCCGGCCATAACTTTAGGCAGCTCATCTTTTTTCTTATAGATGCGCAGGCCTGGGCGGCTGACTCGCTGAATGCTCTCTACCACAGCCTTGCCCTGGAAATACTTAAGAGTCAGTTCCAGTTCAGGCTTGATGTCGCCTTCAATTTTAAATTCTTCAATATAACCTTCTTCCTTCAGCACGTTGGCGATTGCCACTTTCAGCTTGGAGGAAGGCATGGTGACCGCAACTTTGTTCGCGGCCTGACCGTTACGGATACGGGTCAGCATATCCGCGATCGGATCTTGCATGCTCATCTGTCTCTACTCCCGTGATTCAATTGGTGACAATTACCAGCTAGCCTTTTTCAAGCCAGGTACTTCACCGCGCATGGCGGCTTCACGTAACTTGATACGGCTCAACCCGAACTTGCCCACATAACCATGTGGACGACCAGTCTGGCGGCAGCGTTTACGCTGACGGGACGGGCTGGAATCACGCGGCAGAGTTTGCAGCTTGAGAACAGCGTTCCAACGGTCTTCGTCGGTCGCGTTCACATCAGAAATGATAGCTTTCAGTTCTGCGCGTTTAGCGAAGAATTTTTCAGCCAAAGCAACGCGCTTTACTTCGCGTGCTTTCATTGATTGCTTAGCCATGAAGTAACCCTACCTTACTTGCGGAACGGGAAGTCAAAGGCAGCCAGCAGAGCACGGCCTTCATCATCAGATTTCGCAGTAGTGGTAATGGTAATATCCAAACCACGGACGCGATCGACTTTGTCGTAATCGATTTCTGGGAAGATGATCTGCTCACGGACACCCATGCTGTAGTTACCACGACCGTCGAAAGACTTAGCGGACAGGCCACGGAAGTCACGGATACGAGGTACAGCAATAGTGATCAGACGCTCAAGGAACTCCCACATGCGTTCGCCACGCAGAGTTACTTTACAGCCGATCGGATAGCCCTGACGGATTTTGAAGCCTGCAACAGATTTGCGTGCTTTGGTGATCAACGGCTTTTGACCGGAGATTGCTGTCAGATCAGCTGCTGCGTTATCCAGCAGTTTCTTGTCAGCGATCGCTTCACCAACACCCATGTTCAGGGTGATCTTCTCGACCCGAGGGACTTGCATGACAGAATTGTAGTTAAACTCAGTCATGAGTTTCTTAACTACTTCGTCTTTGTAGTAATCATGCAGTTTCGCCATCGTACTACTCCAAATTACTTGATAGTTTCGCTGTTAGACTTGAAGAAACGGACTTTTTTGCCGTCTTCGAATCTAAAGCCTACACGGTCAGCCTTGCCGGTTGCCGCGTTGAAGAGAGCAACGTTAGAAACCTGAATTGCAGCTTCTTTTTCAACGATGCCGCCTGGTTGGTTCAGGGCCGGAACCGGCTTCTGATGTTTCTTAACCAGGTTGATACCTTCAACAATGACCTTGCCGGAAGACAGGACATTTTTTACTTTACCGCGCTTACCTTTATCTTTACCGGTTAACACGATAACTTCGTCATCACGACGGATTTTCGCTGCCATGATTCGCTCCTTAGAGTACTTCTGGTGCCAGAGAGATAATTTTCATGAACTTCTCATTACGCAGTTCACGAGTTACCGGCCCAAAAATACGCGTGCCGATTGGCTGCTCACTGTTATTATTTAAAATAACGCATGCATTGCCATCGAAGCGAATGACAGAACCGTCCGGGCGACGAACACCCTTCTTGGTGCGCACCACTACCGCTTTCAGCACATCGCCTTTCTTCACCTTACCGCGAGGAATTGCTTCCTTGATGGTAATTTTGATGATGTCGCCGACGCCTGCGTAGCGACGGTGCGAGCCACCCAGAACCTTGATACACATTACGCGACGTGCGCCGGAGTTGTCGGCCACGGTCAGCATAGTCTGTTCTTGGATCATTTCAGTGCTCCGCTAATGTCAACTACTACTTCGGGACCTGGAAATCAGGTCGTTAAAAAGCCCCATAAACGAGGGCGCGGCATTATAACACCGGTTCCAGGATATGGGTAGAAAAAATAAACGGCTCATCGCTGAGCCGTTTATTTGTTTGAGAGAGGGTACTGTATTACAGAACCGCTTTCTCTACAACGCGAACCAGCGTCCAGGACTTAGTCTTGGACAGCGGACGGCATTCGCGGATTTCAACCACGTCACCGATACCGCATTCGTTGTTCTCGTCATGTACGTGCAGTTTGGTCGTACGCTTGATGAATTTCCCGTAGATCGGGTGCTTCACAACACGTTCGATGGCAACAACAATGGATTTCTCCATTTTGTCGCTGACAACGCGACCTTGCAGAGTACGGATTTTATCGGTCATTACGCACCCGCCTTCTGAGTCAGTAAAGTCTTAACACGTGCAACATCACGACGAACCTGCTTCAGCAGGTGAGTCTGTTGCAGCTGGCCACTTGCAGCCTGCATGCGCAGATTGAACTGCTCACGCAGCAGGTTCAGCAGCTCGGTGTTCAGCTCTTCGATGCTCTTTTCACGCAGCTCTTTTGCTTTCATTACATCACCGTCTTAGTTACAAAGGTGGTTTTGATAGGCAGTTTTGCTGCTGCCAGCTTGAAGGCTTCACGGGCCAGCTCTTCAGGTACGCCGTCCATTTCGTACAGGACTTTACCTGGCTGGATCAAGGCAACCCAATACTCCACGTTACCTTTACCTTTACCCATACGCACTTCAAGCGGCTTTTCGGTGATCGGTTTGTCCGGGAATACACGGATCCAGATCTTACCCTGACGCTTAACTGCACGGGTCATTGCACGACGTGCTGCTTCGATCTGACGGGCAGTCAGACGACCACGGCCAACAGCTTTCAGACCGAAAGTGCCGAAGCTAACATCCGTACCCTGCGCCAGACCACGGTTGCGGCCTTTGTGCACTTTACGGAATTTTGTACGCTTTGGTTGTAACATCAGCGACTCTCCTTACTTACGGCCTTTACGCTGCTGCTTTTTAGGTTGAGCAGCCGGTTCCGGTTGTTCAACAGCAGCCATACCACCCAGGATCTCACCTTTGAAGATCCATACCTTAACGCCGATTACACCATAAGTGGTGTGCGCTTCAGAGGTGTTGTAGTCGATGTCAGCACGCAGAGTGTGCAACGGCACGCGACCTTCACGGTACCATTCGGTACGTGCGATCTCGGCGCCGCCCAGACGGCCGCTAACTTCAACTTTGATACCTTTAGCGCCCAGACGCATTGCGTTCTGTACAGCACGCTTCATCGCACGACGGAACATCACACGACGCTCCAGCTGAGAAGTGATGCTGTCAGCAACCAATTTTGCGTCCAGTTCAGGTTTACGAACTTCGGCGATATTGATCTGTGCAGGAACGCCAGCGATATCCGCTACGACCTTGCGCAGTTTTTCTACGTCTTCACCTTTCTTACCGATAACGATACCTGGGCGAGCGGTGTGAATGGTCACACGGATGCTCTTAGCAGGACGCTCGATAACGATACGAGATACAGACGCCTTAGCCAGTTCCTTAGTCAGGTACTGACGTACTTTAAAATCGCTGTCCAGGTTGTCAGCGAATTCTTTGGTGTTCGCAAACCAGGTTGAGTTCCATGGTTTTACAATACCCAGGCGAATACCATTAGGATGTACTTTCTGACCCATTGCTAGTCTCCAGAGTCTCAGCGATCGGACACAACCACAGTAATGTGGCTGGTGCGCTTCAGGATGCGATCTGCACGACCTTTTGCACGAGGCATAATGCGCTTCATGCTAGGGCCTTCGTCTACGAAGATTTTCGCGACTTTCAGATCGTCAATGTCAGCGCCATCGTTGTGTTCAGCGTTAGCAATGGCAGATTCCAGTACTTTCTTAACCAATACAGCCGCTTTCTTATTGGTGTAGGTCAGAATATCCAGAGCCTGCGACACTTTCTTACCGCGAATCAGGTCAGCAACAAGGCGAACCTTCTGAGCAGAAGAACGAGCATGGCGATGTTGAGCTAAAGTTTCCATCTCTTCCTCCTACCTTATTTCTTCTTCGCTTTTTTATCAGCAGCGTGGCCGCGATAAGTACGAGTCGGTGCGAATTCACCCAGTTTGTGACCGACCATTTCGTCGGAAACAAAGACTGGAACGTGCTGACGACCATTATGGACAGCGATGGTCAAACCGATCATGTTAGGAAAGATCGTTGAACGACGGGACCAAGTGCGCAGGGGCTTCTTGTCACCGCTTTCCACCGCTTTCTCTACCTTCTTCAGCAAGTGCAGGTCAATAAAAGGACCTTTCTTGAGAGAACGTGGCATGGCTTATCCTCTAAAATTATTTGCTACGGCGACGTACGATAAATTTATCAGTACGCTTGTTGCTGCGGGTCTTCTTACCTTTGGTCTGAACGCCCCACGGGGATACCGGGTGCTTACCAAAGTTACGACCTTCACCACCACCATGTGGGTGATCGACTGGGTTCATCGCGGTACCGCGAACGGTAGGACGAACACCACGCCAGCGAGCAGCACCTGCTTTACCCAGAACGCGCAGCATATGCTCAGCGTTGCCAACTTCGCCCAGGGTAGCGCGGCAGTCAGCTTCGACTTTACGCATTTCACCGGAGCGCAGGCGCAGGGTAACGTAAGCACCATCACGAGCAACGATCTGCACGTAGGTACCAGCGGAACGAGCCAGCTGACCGCCTTTACCTGGTTTCATTTCTACGTTATGAACGGTAGAACCAACCGGGATATTGCGCATCGGCAGGGTGTTACCCGCTTTGATTGCAGCATCAACGCCAGACTGAATCTGGTCGCCAGCTTTCAGGCCTTTAGGGGCCAGGATGTAACGGCGTTCGCCATCTTTGTACAGAACCAGCGCGATGTTCGCGGAACGGTTCGGATCGTACTCAAGACGTTCAACAACTGCCGGGATACCATCTTTGTTGCGTTTAAAGTCAACAATACGGTATGCCTGCTTGTGACCACCACCGATATGACGGGTAGTGATACGACCATTGTTGTTACGGCCACCGGATTTGCTGTTTTTTTCCAGCAACGGAGCAAAAGGCTTGCCCTTGTGCAGCTCAGGGTTAACCACTTTAACTACGTGGCGACGACCCGGAGATGTCGGTTTACATTTAACAACTGCCATTGTCTTTCTCCTCCGACTTACTCAGCGCCGCCGACGAAGTCCAGATTCTGGCCTTCCTTCAGGGTGACGTAAGCTTTTTTCCAGTCGCTACGACGACCAACACGCTGTCCGTGACGTTTAGTTTTCCCTTTAACTACCAGGGTGTTAACGTCTTTTACTTCAACTTCGAACAGCTTCTGTACAGCAGCAACGATCTCTGCTTTGGTCGCGTCAGTCGCAACTTTGAGTACGATGGTGTTGGTTTTTTCCATCGCGGTAGACGCTTTTTCAGATACGTGCGGCGCGCGCAGTACTTTCAGCAGACGTTCTTCACGGATCATGCCAGCATCTCCTCAACTTGCTTAACTGCTTCCGCAGTCATAACGACTTTGTCGAAGGCGATCAGGCTAACTGGGTCGATTGCAGCTACATCGCGCACGTCAACCTTATGCAGGTTACGAGCAGCCAGGAACAGATTCTCATCCAGTTCACCGGTCACGATCAGCACATCTTCCAGAGCCATATCTTTCAGTTTCTGAGCAAGCAGCTTGGTTTTCGGTGCTTCAACAGAGAACTGCTCAACAACGATCAGACGATCCTGACGTACCAGTTCGGACAGGATGCTTTTCAGCGCGCCGCGGTACATCTTTTTGTTAACTTTTTGACTGTGGTCCTGCGGGCGAGCAGCGAAGGTTACGCCACCGGAACGCCAGATCGGGCTCTTGATAGAACCAGAACGCGCACGGCCGGTACCTTTCTGGCGCCACGGCTTTTTGCCGGAACCAGTTACTTCAGCACGGGTCTTCTGAGCACGAGTACCCTGACGGGCGCCTGCTGCATAAGCAACAACAACCTGGTGTACCAGCGCTTCGTTGAAGTCACGACCGAAGGTAGTTTCGGAAACAGTCAGCGCGCTTTGCGCGTCTTTCAATACTAATTCCATTGCTATCCCCTTACGCCTTCACAGCTGGTTTAACGATCAGGTCGCTACCGGTTGCACCCGGGACCGCACCTTTCACCAGCAGCAGGTTGCGCTCAGCGTCAACACGTACTACGTCCAGGCTCTGAACAGTGACACGTTCGTTACCCAGCTGGCCTGCCATTTTCTTGCCTTTGAACACTTTGCCCGGAGTCTGGTTCTGACCGATAGAACCCGGAACGCGGTGAGACAAGGAGTTACCGTGGGTCGCGTCCTGGGTACGGAAGTTCCAGCGCTTAACGGTACCTGCGAAACCTTTACCTTTAGAGGTACCGGTTACGTCAACTTTTTTAACGTCAGCAAACAGTTCAACGCTAATGTCCTGACCTACGGTGAACTCTTCGCCTTCAGCAAGACGGAATTCCCACAGACCACGGCCAGCTTCAACGCCAGCTTTAGCGAAGTGACCAGCTTCCGGCTTGGTTACACGGTTAGCTTTTTTAGCACCAGTGGTCACCTGAACAGCACGGTAGCCGTCGTTAGCCAGGTCTTTAACCTGAGTAACACGGTTTGCTTCTACTTCGATTACGGTTACTGGGATAGAAACGCCGTCTTCAGTGAAGATACGGGTCATACCCACTTTTTTACCGACTAAACCAATCATTGTTTCAACCTCTCAATCGTCAATGACCTGATTAACCCAGGCTGATCTGCACGTCTACACCGGCAGCCAGATCCAGACGCATCAGAGCATCAACGGTTTTCTCAGTTGGCTCAACGATGTCAACCAGACGCTTGTGAGTGCGGATCTCGTACTGATCACGCGCGTCTTTGTTGACGTGCGGGGAGATCAGAACGGTAAAGCGCTCTTTGCGGGTCGGCAGCGGGATCGGACCACGGACTTGCGCACCAGTGCGCTTAGCAGTCTCGACGATTTCCGCAGTTGATTGATCGATCAGACGATGATCAAACGCTTTAAGGCGGATACGGATTCTTTGGTTCTGCATGAGACCAGAGCTCCAATTATTTTATAGACGAAAAAAATTACTACTCACATCCATTACGATTGATGGAGGAGTGTAATCGTTCATACATAGTCCCCCAATTGGGGACATTGTTTGATAGCAACTGAATTGCTTCGACTGACTGCTATCAGGGTTCATATTGAACCAGCGGTCTATTAAGACAGCCCGCGCATTATACGGGTTTCAAGGCAGCTTGCAAGTCATATGGGTTGAAATTTCACCGGCATCCTGCATTTAGTGAGTTTCATGCCTTACCTTCCCTATATCTTCGAGGCATTGCGCATTATCACACGCCAAATTAGAAGGTTGATAGGTTTAGCCAGCACACCCGCGTAGCATCCGAGGGCTTAATACTCAGCGGGATAAAAAGATGATACTGACCGACATACAGATCGCCTGGCTACTCCCCGTCGCTGCGTTGCTCTATTTTTGCCTGGCTCTGGCGCTAAGCTTGAGTGATTTCAAAACCATGCTTCTACCAGACAGACTTACCCTACCCTTACTGTGGCTGGGATTGTTGTTTCATAGTCTGGTTAACCCCCACCATTTTCATCATGCCGTATTCGGCGCGATAGCCGGCTACCTCTTCCTGTGGGTTATCTTTCAAGTATTCCGTTATGCTACCGGCAAAGAAGGATTAGGTTATGGTGATTTCAAACTGCTGGCGGCAATTGGAGCCTGGAGCTACTGGCAGCATCTGCCTCTCATCGTCGCTTTGGCATCTTCCCTGGGGATCGCTTATGCCGGAATACTTTATCTGATCGGGTACCGTGACAGCGCTGAAATGCCTTTTGGCCCCTGGCTTGCGCTCTCAGGATGGGGGAATTTTTGCTGGCAGGTGTTTGGATAAGGTTTCAAAGAAGACAGAGGGAAATCCCTCTGTCTTGATCATACGGGGTTACTCTTCGCGTATCTGGGCCTGCAGGTAGTTCTGAATGCCCAGCTTCTGAATGAGGTCCAGTTCCGTTTCGAGCCAGTCGATATGGCCTTCTTCATCGGCCAGAATTTCGATCATCAGGTCACGGCTAACATAATCATGCACTTTATCGGCATAGGCGATGGCTTCACGCAAATCCTTTGCACCCTCCAGTTCCAGCCTCAGGTCAGAGCGAAGCATTTCTTCGACATCCTCCCCAATACCCAGCTTGCCGAGGTCCTGCAGATTTGGAATGCCTTCGAGGAAGAGAATACGTTCGATGTACTTATCGGCGTGCTTCATTTCATCGATGGACTCGTGGTACTCAACGTCGTTCAGACGTTTTAATCCCCAGTTTTTGAACATGCGGGCATGTAGAAAATACTGGTTAATTGCGACAAGCTCGTTTCCCAATAATTTATTGAGATAATTTATTATCTTAACATCACCTTTCATTTTGACATCCTCCGCTTCCACTTATTGAAGCGTAGATGTCACAGGGTGTAAGTCAAAAAAATGAGCGTGTTTTAAGCGATCTCTTTAAATTCCGGGATCTGCATCAGTTCGTCTTGCATGATTTCACGCGCCTGTCGAACACACTTCCCGCACTGATTTCCCACCGGGATAAACTTTCTAAGTTGCTGAAAAGACTGCGGGTGATGTTGTCGCACCGCCTGACGAATTGTCTTATCGCTTACACCGTTACACAAGCAAACGTACATGATCACTCCCGCTCAAAAACTGCGCAAATTGTAAATGAGAATGATTGGCTTTACAAGGAGTACGGCGGGGCAGAAGACAGAGAATGGTAATCAAATGCAAAAACTGATGCCAACTGCAGTAAGCGATCGCTTTCACTGGCAAACAGCAAATTTCAAACATAAAAAAGGGCATCCTAAGATGCCCTTTTCACTATTGCATTAAAGTATCAGAGGATTAGCTCAGAACTTTTGCAACAACACCAGCGCCAACGGTACGGCCGCCTTCACGGATTGCGAAACGCAGACCGTCGTCCATCGCGATTGGGTGAATCAGGGTAACAACCATTTTGATGTTGTCGCCTGGCATTACCATCTCTACGCCTTCTGGCAGTTCGATGGTACCGGTCACGTCAGTTGTACGGAAGTAGAACTGTGGACGGTAGCCTTTGAAGAACG
>NZ_VWWS01000015.1:0-10819 GCF_011752855.1 Enterobacter sp. Ap-867
AGTTTTTTTTATCTATGATTTTCTGCAGTGACTCTTTGTGGCGTAACTGTCGGAGAATATAAAGCCAGTCTTTCTTTGTCATCGTTCGTGCATATTGCATAGAATGTATGTCTCCCTACCTGGGAAATAGTTTAAAAACCTTTTTTACAACAAAGTTCGACTCCTGATTGCAGAATATATAGCTGCGATCCCCTCGGATTCACAACCAACAACGGGACAGCTTTCAGATAAAACCTTTATGACTTAAAATGCATTACCGACGGTGAAACATCTGCTGATATATAGTTAATCAACGAATACCCCTATTATTTTAATCGAGAATACCCTGGGCTGAGGATATATTCTATTTTTTTGTGCACAGAACGCATTAAATAATTGCTGCATTCACTTCCAGACTGCTTTTTGAAATAAATATTTTTGGCATAATATTTACGTTAAATGAAAGTAGAATGACGTGGATGACACCCATCATCCTGTTTATTCTTTAAAATAGCTCACTCATACCTTGCAAAACTTAGTTGCAACTGACCAGAATATACATGTTATAAAAGAAAATGATTGTCTTGATGCAACTGACTTTCAGTCTTAAACAAAGATGAATATAAACGTTCTGTGGCAATGTTGACTCTTTCACCATCAGAGACGATGTATCTCATCAGACTGGTCTTCCACGCACCACTTTCAGAGCCGGTACGTTCAGTCCAGCAATTACGCTAAGGTATACAACTTGACCATCTTACAGTGTACTTCCAAAAGGTGCGGAAAGCTGTAACTGCCTGAGCCTCTGCGGACACAGGCTGGCAAGATAACAAGCGTACTACATAAGCATTGTTCTTATCCCGCGCGGTATTAGCGTATTTATTGCCTCTACTGCCAATTTTGCAGATATAGTCGATAAATTGTTGTCACAGCGCGTAACTCGTCTGTGAAGAAACGCCCGACGACTATTCTGTCTCAGGACTTCTGAGACCGCTTATGCGGTGACTGAAAGAGTGAAGTGACAGATTTCACTTCACTCATGATTCAGCCCTTCCCACCCTGGAATGAGGGATACAGCGTCATCCCGCCATCCACAAAAATGGTCTGCCCGGTAATATAGGCTGATTGGTCTGAAGCCAGCCAGGCGGCAACATTTGCAACAACCTCTGGCTCAGCGACATACTTCATTGGAATAAGCGTTTCCAGCTCCACACGTAACGTCTCATCGCTCATTTTATCCTGATTCATGGGCGTGTTTATAGCACCCGGCCCAATAGCGTTAACCCGGATGCCCTTTGCAGCATATTCCAGCGCGAGGGATTGAGTCAGCATACGTACTCCCCCTTTGCTGGCAGAATAGCTGGCGAAAGTCGGCCAGGGAATGATCTCGTGAACAGATGACACATTTATAATATTGCCTTTAATGTCGTTTTCTAAAAAGTAGTTAAGCGCAGATCTCCCGGTGAGAAAAAAACTGGTAAGATTGACGTCAATGATCCTGCGCCAGTCATCAAGGCTTATTCTGTGCGTCGGGTTTTGAGTTTCAATCCCGGCGTTATTAATCAGCAAATCCAGTTTTCCGAAATGATCTATCGCAGCCGTAACGAAGTCATGGGCAGTATTTTCATCACTGATATCACCGCCAAATATGGTCGTTTTTCCCGACTTAAGGCCGTTCAGTTTATCAGCCAGCGCCTGCGCTTCTTCTTTGTCTGAATGATAATTGATGACGACATTCATGCCTTCTTCAACTAAGCGGGTAACAATTGCAGCCCCTATTCCTCTTGAGGAGCCTGTTACTGCAGCCACTTTTCCCTGAAGATCTGTAAACATACATAACCCCCTGATTCATTTTTAGCCTGAATGAAACATCACCGTTTCAGCATCTGTCTCTGTTATTCAGGGGCCGGGAACGTAATGCTGGGTATGATCCGGCAACAATGTACGTTTTTGACCGCCAGAATAACGATTTTCTCTTCAATTTATGCTATCTGTAATCCAATGAATACCCTGAAAAATTAGCAACAGATCTTTATATACGCAAGCTCGTGGCCGTGCCGGGTTAAGTCCCGGTGTAAGTACACCCGTTTTAGTTCCACGCACTTTTTGAGGTTTCTGGGTTTTTGACCCTGGCCCAAAATCAATGCAGTGCTAAATCAGAGATCTTCGTCTTTTTGTAGGCTCCGGATAAATTCAGCCGGGGTCATGTCATTTAATGATGAATGCGTTCTCCCATGATTATATTCCCTGCGCCAGCTGTCGAGTTTATTCTGCGCATCTTCCAGTGAGAGGAACCAGTGAATGTTCAGGCATTATCCCGCAGACTACCGTTAAATGATTCAATAAACGGGTTATCTGTCGGCTTTCCTGGACGAGAGAAGTCCATTGTCACCCCATTTTCATACGCCCATTTATCCAGGCTCTTCGAGATAAACTCGCTGCCGTTATCTGTCTGAATACGCACAGGCTGGCGTTTACTCAGTAAGCGTAATGCTTCCATCACAGCGACCACATCCTCGCCCTTCAGCGACTTTCCTGCGTGGATCGCCAGACACTCACGACTAAAATTATCCACTACAGTTAACACCCGAAAACGCCGTCCGTTAAACAGATTATCCGACACGAAATCCATACTCCAGCACTAATCGACACCGGTCAGGAAGGGGCGCTGTTGGCGATGCGCTGCACTGACATGCCTGCGCGGACGCTTTCTCCGCAGGTTCAGTCCTTCCAGACAATAGATTCTGTGTGTTTTCTTGTGGTTAACAGGCCAGCCTTCCCGTCGCAACTGAATATGAATACGCGGGCAGCCGTAGCGGATCCGGGTTTCCGCTATTTCCCTGATGCGAAGGGTAATCGCTCGATCATCCCGCCGACTCTGCCAGTGGTAAACGGTTCTGCTCTGCATCAGCAGTCCACATCCCCGCCGGACACTGATACGGTAAGCTTCCCGCAGGAAATGTACCGCCTGACGCTTCTGAGCCGGCCTCAGAACTTTTGCTTCAGTACCTCCTGCAGCATCTCTTTGTCCAGACTCAGGTCAGCGACAAGCTTTTTCAACCGCTGATTTTCATCCTCCAGCTGCCGCAAACGACGCAGTTCTGTCAGGCCCAGACCAGCGAATTTCTTCTTCCAGTTATAAAAAGTGGCTTCAGAAATGCCCATTTTTCTGCAGACTTCCCCGATGCAAGTACCGGTTTCGGCCTGTTTCAGCGCAAAGGCTATCTGTTCTTCGGTATAACGGGTCTTTTTCATGGCGGTGTGCCTCTCTTTGAGATGGAAGAAAGACCGGAGACTTCAGTTTAGCCTGGCACTGTTTTCAGGGGGAAGGTCATTCGCGTTAAAGAAAAAGGTAGAGCGCAACCTTGTCTCCAGCCCTGCACCAGTCTACCTGCAAGTGCCGATCAGAGAGTTCGTTTTAGCCGTATTCGATTGGCACAACGGTACTTTTATCTGCAACTACATCCATCAGCTAAGCTCTCCACCCACCATGGAAAGATGATTAAAAGGCGACCAGCATCCAAATTATAACCCTTTATATACTCTCTCTACTTGAGAGCTAATGCCTATTATACCGTCCACTAAGAAATTTTATGGTTTACTAGTCACCCTTGCAATAACGCTTATCATTTAAACACGTCCATAGCTAAAGTTATTTGTAATAATGTAAGTAAATCTGCTCAGCATAGCGAACCTTGTAATAGAAATCCATTTATTGCAATAGCTCGTCGTATTTAACGTACGCTCTAGTTAGTTAAATTAGACTGGGTAGATGGTGTATATATAACAGTGAGTTTCCCACTATATATTCCTGCTGACTTATCGGCAAAGCGGAATTGCGGTGTTGTAAATGTTAATGGTGCTGGCACGCATAAAGAAACACCCGAAACACCGGGAATAACAACTTGTCTCTGAATTTTTCTTTCATTCGTATTTTTCCATAAAACCTCCGCTCCATTACTTATAATCTGTGACTGTCCGGATGTAGGGTTTAATACGCTAAGCTGGTAATCAACTCTGTTTTCAGCCTGACTTTTGTCAGCGCCATTTCGATAAACAGAAAAAAATCCAGGCTGCCTTCCTGGAGCACTCGCTCTCTCGTCGCTGAATATCATATTAACCTGAGAGCTTGTCGAGTTTTTCCCATCATATAGACACATATCTAATACAGACTTACCGCTCATACTTTGTGTATTCTTAGTGCCAGTGCGATTGGATAAATTAAGATTTACCTGGGGGGTTGAATAAGGGAATGTTGGGAAATAAACTTGCTGACTTTTAAGGTCTGTCACTGTCAATGATATATCCGCACTCCAAACACCCAATATTCCATATCCATTGTCCCATAAACGTAAATTTTGCTTCAACGTAGCGGTCCAGGTGCCTGGAGATGAGAGTTTGGCAAGCTCACTTTGCGGAATGCTGTAAGTGAAATCACTGGTCACGATTAAAGCATTATCGCAGCCAGTAGTCATTGAAGCAGGGGTGTTTTTGGATTGTCCTGCACAACCTCCAGAAATAACATTCCATTGTTTTATAGGCGTAATATTTAAATCAACTTTAGTTGAACTTCCTTTAAGAGAAAAAGACAGTCTTACGTAAAGTCTGTTGTCTGTTGAGTTGTACCACCACGAAGACGTAGTCGCACAAGCTCCATATGTGGTGTCTGTAGCATTAAGGCAGGTTAGTGTATTTCTTCCCCATTTTTGTCCATTAGTATCATCCTGACCGCCTGATAAAGCATTCCAGATAATTAAAGAAGCAGGTAGTGAGTTTTTATCAAATTCAGCTGTAAGATTTGTAGTTCTGTTCATCGGTGGCTCGTAAATAGCTTTACAAGAGAATGAAACAATGGATAAAAATGAGATTAAGTATAGTAAAACATTTTTAAAATACATATTTACGCCTTAATTATTCATAGCGGTATTTTTCGTATGATCACTTAACCCTGCAGTCATCAGAACAACCTGCTTTTGTTCTGCCGCAGGCAGCCTTGCAAGATCTGTACGCTGGCACCTCGTTTCCCCGACATAACGAATAACATCTCTCATCATGCTGACCTTCATCCCACACTGCCAGTAGGATTCGTTTTTCACAACGTACAACTTTTCCACCTTTCTCGTCGTCTGAAGGGTAAAACTTCCGTTACCCAGAGGCGTCCATGCCATCACATTAAGCGGGATGACCCCTTCAAGTGGGTGGCGGTTGTTATCCAGCAACTGGCCAAGCCACGTGTAGCGCGTTTGCACGCTCACAGCCCGGTTAAAGACCTTTCCTGGAGTCATGAAGACTTTTCTTGCTCCGGTACCCCGGCTTATCTCACTGCTTATTCCCTCAGGGGAGGCAACGGACTCCGTGACGTCAAACTGGTTTTCCCTGTAACCCGGCACAGTAAAAAGCGCCCTGCTGTTGCCTCTCACCTCACTCCTTCCACCGGTGTCCACAGAGACATTTACCCGCGATACTTCTGGGGTGTCTTGCTGTTCAACACCCACAGTTATTGCTGAAGAAGGCGTTCCATCTCCCCAGCGGCCAGCGGCCAGCCCATCCCGATCCAGGATGAGGGAGGAGCTGTAATTACCGCTACCGTTGAGCAGATGTTCCCCACTTGTCCGGTCCCAGGCGTCACTGACGGTCAGGGACCCCGCGCCGTACTGCCCCCCCATACGGCCATAAGCTGAAGCGGTCAGCGTGCCCGTATTCACGCCGTTAAGCGACACACCTGTTTCGTTTTCCCCCGTCTCATCGCTGTACTGACTGGCAGCAATGTTATAACCCAGCCCGTCATTACCCCGCTTACTGGTCTGCCAGTTTGCTCCGCCAGAAAATGTACTTCGCTTTCCGTCCACGCCATTCCTGCTTGCAGAGAACGAAAGCGTAATAAACATGCCTTTATCCGGAGCATTAAATGCGCTGTCATTTCGAAAAAAGGCATTGATGCCTGATGTGATATTAATCTCATTGAGATTAATCGTGCGCGTGAGGCCCGCCTGCCATGTCCGGCTTTCAGAGTGAGTCTGATAAATTCTTTCCCAGGGAACAGCCGTCCGGTCACGCGGGTCAAAATCAGCTATATCCCGGCGATAGACATACCGCCCCCGGTTACTGTTGCGGGCAAATCCGAGTGTGGCATACCACTTATCCAGCGGGACAGAAAACATCACGCTACTACTCTTGTAGCAACCGTTTATGCTGTAGCGATGAAGTCCCTGACTGTTACACTCCGGGGCCGTCATTGCACTACGATAAAAACTGAGCGAAAAACCATCGCTGTAATTTGCCTGCTGAATATTACCTCTTGAGCCTTCGCTTCCGTGCAGATAGCTGACTCTCGACGTCAGAAGCCCGTCAAGCCATCCGGAATCAAAACCGTGCGCCCAGTCCAGCGCACTTTCCCAGAAACGCGCAGTATTGAAAAAAGCTGAACCAGTGGTCAGAGCGAGGTTATTGCTCACCGGCAGCCTCAGCCCGGCCTGAACGACCTGCCTGTCGGTGCGCTCACTGAAGATCCCGTCCGCGTCCGGTACTCCCGCCTGAATAAACCATTGTAACGTGCGGGATGAAAGTTCTCCCAGCCCGGTGTAAGGGACTGTTTCTGTTCTTACCAGCTGGTTATCCTCAAAAATCCGTAAAGTAAGCGTGTAACTTCCCTGAGGGAATGCCCGGGAGTCCAGAATCTGTGCACCGGCTTTTAAATAAAATGAAGCCAGTAGCTGTCCTTCCCGATAAGCATCGACTCTCGCATCACGTGAGAGAAACAGATTGACAGGCGTGCCGGTTGAGACCTTATCCATGTTTATCCATGCAAGCGTCGAGCCCGTCCTGACGCCACGAATTTTACCCAGGGGTAACTGACTGAGATTGATATTCCCCCCGGTATTGCTGAATATGTCCCGGGCGTCCATGACACCTGCCTGCACATAAATCCGCTTTAAAAAATCCTGCCTGATGTAAGCATTATTGACGGATACATCATGCGTGCTTTGATTGCCTGAACGTTGCCCCTGAAGATTCCAGTCAAGGTTGAGATAACCCCCGTCGCTAACGCCCAACGTACCGTTACCCTGAAGCGACACAGACTGATAACGCCTGTCCGCAACGAAATTGACATTTTGTTGATGAATGAGCGCATTACGGCTTTCTGCGCTTACGTCGTAATAAATATTGTCCTGCTTTTTAGCTGGCAAATAATCCCGGGCAATAAAAAGATTTATCCTGCCATTATTTTCATCATAGATAACGTCAACCGTCTGAGTGTCCAGAAAATCGCATCCGGGCTGGTTACCGCCCGTACTGCAGGAGAGCTGGCTGTTGCGGCGAAACGGTTTATCCAGAGACTTATGCAGCATGATGCTGAGCCGAGGGTTGTCCGGATATGCCCTCAGGATGGAAGATATCAACGCGTCCGGTTGTATGAACTGGATGCTTTCAAGATCCACCCAGCTCTTGAAAACCCCCAGCGATTGTCCGTACAGTGAGACTTCCGTGAGAATAGTCTGACCCCGGGCCAGCTCTTCAAATCCCCTGGGTACGCGCAATGATGCATTACTCGTCAGAGAGACTGAATACGCGCTTATCATTACGGCCAGAAACGTGAATCGTATATTCATCCATGAAGTCCTGTCTAATGACAGGGTTTCCCCTGTCATTATTCTTATCTCTGTCAGCCGCCCGCTGCTGCAGTGGCCTGGGTCACGACAAGACTTACAATGCCGGTATAGGTCCCTGCTGCAGAAACTGCGCCTGGCGTGGTCTGTGAAATAACCAACGGCATGGTCGACGAGCCATTCGTAATCCCGCTTGGGAATGTGGTGGCGTAAGCAAGGCTTGTCGCCGTCGTGGAGAGGGCGGTGCCATTGACGGACACACTTAGCGGAATAGGGTTAGCGCCATTCGCATCCGTGAGCGACGGTGTATTTGCCAGGCTGACGTTTAGCGCACGGTCCGCAGTATTGGACCAGAACTTGATGTTCTCTTTATGGGCGGCAAGACCTTTGCCTGGCAGGTACTGCATGGCGATAGATGACGGCAGAGGTGATCCATCAGCAAGTGTGACATCGACCGTAGGGTCGATATTTGCCGTGACAGTAATATCACGCTGGACAGCATTCACACTGAAGGTAGTGACAAGCACGCTGACAAATGAAATAACTTTAATCTGAGTTTTCATCGAACATTCCTTATATTGTTGTTCCCTGGTGTCGGGGACGGAGTAATAGTCTCTTTATAGAGACAAAGAGATTTCTTCGGTTTTTTCTGTTATCCAGTTTACGTATTTAATACGATACTTTTTATCGCGTGAGAATGTGATCCCCGCCAGGCGGGCCTCTGTATCCGGATATATGGTTGCAGACACTTTTATCCACTGACACTGGCCAGACTGGTCACAAACCCCCACTTCTTTTACCGGGATACGGATTGTGCCATTATTTAACACCTTGCCACTACCATCGATAAATAAAAGGCTTGCCTGAACTTTTTCAGGCGCGACGTGAATAAGTGCGCCCCAAACAACATTAACGCCGATACTTGCGGTTGCTGTCGATTTTTTTAAATCGCCTTGCTGCACAATAAAGTTATCTTCATTTACGCTTTCAAAATAAGCACGCCACGTTGTTTCCTTTTCTGGAGGCATGACAGAAACAAGTCTGACCACTCGCTCACTTGCAGGAGAGAGCGCAATCTTTTGCGGCGTAATAATCAGTCCGGCAACACTAAACGCATCACTAGTTTTCTCCTTCTCCTGCGCTGTCCCGGGTTGAAATATCTGCTTGAGACTGACTTTAATAAACTGAACATCATTGTCCTGGGAGATGACTTTTATCTGGCTGGCTCCTTTAAGACCTACAGATACCTCCATGGGATAAACGTACATTGCACCTGAGGTTGGATTTATCTGCATGAAAAATGCGGATACTGCGAGTAACGTCAGCCTGAAAACTCTTAATTCCATTTACTTACCTACCAATCAATAGGTTACGTTAATAAATTTTTCTTTTCCTGGTGGATATTAAGAGACAATCTGATCGATATCAAGTATTTTGATCGTAAATAACGATCAAAATCCAATACATGATAGTCAATACCTATCATACTACCGGATTTTGATCGATCGTTGCTAAAAATATGAACAGGTTAGACCAGATTTCATCCGAACATTAAGCATACAAGGATCAGGCAATGACTTTGACCGTTTACCCAGCTAGGGACCGTTTTTTTTCTGAAGGTTTAGCTCATTTGTTTTCAGGAAAAACACCAGAAGAAGAAATAATGGTATTGAATCTTGCGAAGTGGTCTCTCAAAGAAATCGTTCTTTCAAACTGGGCGGAGATGAGACGGATGCAGCCATCATTTATTATTACGGAACATAGCTTACTCCCCGTCGCAGATTATTTAAAATCTGCTAATGGAAACTCCTTTGTATTAAACTCCGGTCAGTTAATACTTCCTGAGTTATGTTCCGAAGGTTTAATGACAGAGAGGCTCACCTCACTGAGCAGAAAAAGAAGCGGACGCCTGACGGCTACCGAGTACAGAACACTGAAATGTTTTTTTAACCTGATGACGGTGGACGAGGAAGCATGGAGATATAAGGTGTCAAACAAAACCATCTATGGAATGCGTTCACGGGTTGCTGCAAAACTAGGCATCAAAACCTTAAATGAGATCCTCATGTGGTAGAATTTGAGCGGCATCATTTCACTAGATGAGTGGTAGCAAAAGTGGCATCTCCTGTTTCAAGACTGCCTGCAAACCAAATTTATATTGCGGCAATCTCTCATTTTATGGATATTAATATATCCCTGAGGAAGATACATGATCCAGTACGATACGGACCAGTTGCAACCAGGTCTGTGATCAGACATGCATTTCAAATGAATCGACCCATGTTGTTTGATATACCTATAGTCAGGCATCCGCTTTGCCTGAAGGTTACTGTTCGGATTTATCGAACTTGACTACATCAGAATCATTGTAATATCGGATTACCAGTGACTGGGAAAATCAATCCAGGCGTAACCAATGTGAACATTTTTTTCTTGCACGGGGGGACATTACGCGAGATACGTCGTGCCATAGCTCTCAGTTTACCTGCTACTTGTAGCATTTGCTGCTTGAGAAAAGTTCTTTTCTTAACACCAATCATACTTTGCTGCAGGTAAAAGCAGATAATCGTTTCCTTACTTTTCTTTGTCACATGCTCTGCCTGAACTGAAACAGTTAGATTATTTTCCTTAACTTGTTTGAAACGATCTTGAAAGTTATTTCCGGAAAGTACAACTATAATAAGAAATATAATTATTGAAGCAGATGGCAATGCAAGCACCAAACCCAGTCTCTCAGATGAAATCATCGTCTTTTATGAGACTAAATGGTCTGATTCAAGATAATAACTGTCTGAAAGAGGCAGGTGTGCGATTTTTACTAAAAAAACCTCATGGATATGGTAAGCCGTCATTTTTTTTCCTTTAATATAAATCGCGCACTAATTATTCGTTTTTATCTGTGTATATGTCAGGGCACATATTCGATAAATAAATCACTGTCTTCCTTAGAAGAAGTTTAGCATAAATTGTGCTCTCTTTGCACCCCAGTGTTAACAAAGAGTGAAGAACAATCCAGATTGGCTATTCAACCAGTAGGAATGTCACTGTTGGTATTTTACTTTCAAATGAAAATGATTAATCTACTTAAGCTCCCCCTGATATTATTCTTAACCCGCTAATTTTTAAGATCTATATGCTGCAGTATGAAAGAACAATTAAATAGAAAGACTTGTTTATATGCTCCGCCAGTTACGGTATAAAGAGCCACCGGAGAAAACCATCTACAAAAAATC
>NZ_VWWS01000016.1:0-8983 GCF_011752855.1 Enterobacter sp. Ap-867
CATACAGAGATGAGTCATTATAATAATAGCCAGAACAGACTTAATCAGCATTGTCTGAAAGATGCCCGCCTTCCAGCCCAAACTGCACGAAAGAAAAGTAATAAGCCATATACGAAGTAAACATTTTGTAAGTACACCCGTTTTAGTTCCACGCACTTTTTGAGGTTTCTGGTTTTTCAGCCATCAGCCGATACTCTTCCGGCGTCAGGTTATTCAGGGACTCATGAGGTCGCTCGCTGTTATATTCCATCAACCAGCGCTCAGTAATTTCCCGTGCTTCATTCAGTGTTCTGAACAGATAAAAATCCAGGATTTCTGTCCGGTACGTCAGGTTAAAACGCTCGATAAAGGCATTCTGTGTCGGTTTGCCTGGTTTAATAAATTCCAGCACCACACCATGGTCTTCGGCCCATTGCGCCAGCGCAAGTGAGACCAGTTCTGGCCCGTTGTCCATACGCATCTTCAGCGGATATCCACGGTTTGCCACTATCCTGTCCAGCACCCTGACGACCCGTTGAGCCGGAATATTCAGGTCGATTTCTATCGCCAGGGCTTCGCGATTAAAATCATCCACCACATTAAAGGTACGGAAGCGCCGGCCACAGACCAGCGCATCGTGCATAAAATCGATGGACCAGCTTTGATTAAGCGCTTCCGGCATTATCAACGGAGCCGGATTGCGTACCGGCAGACGTTGTTTACCCTTACGACGAAAATTCAGTTTCAGCAGGCAGTAAATCCGGTGAACACGCTTATGGTTCCAGGTGTGCCCCTGCCTGCGCAGAAGCTGGAACAGCTTCTTAAAACCGTATCGCGGATAGCGCTCCGCCAGCTCAGTCAGTGCCTGGATCACCCGTTCATTGTGCCGGGTATCGGGCTGGTAAAAATAAACCGTCCTGCTCAGCGATAACATCCTGCATGCCTGACGTACACTCATCGAAAACACCTCTTTCAGATAGCTGACGAGTTCACGCTTTATCGCTGGCTTTAAAGCTTTTTTTCGATGACGTCTTTTAGTGCGCGGTTTTCCAGACTCAGGTCGGCAAACATCTGTTTTAGGCGGCGGTTTTCGTCCTCAAGATCTTTCATCTTTTTGATATCAGAGGCTTCCATCCCGCCAAACTTCGCTTTCCAGTTGTAGTAAGAGGCCTCAGAGATACCCGCTTCGCGGCAGACATCTTTGACGGTGCGTCCGGCTTCGACGGACTTCAGCACAGCGATGATCTGGTGTTCGGTGAATCGTGCTTTACGCATGGCGATCTCCTCGGGAACATAATCAGTATGTCGGAAGATCTCTAAAAGTGAATGGTTCGGTTAAGCGGGATACTTACAAGCGGAATAAAATATTTTACTGATTACCTACCTCAGGCCATCAGCTCTCTGCCCGGTGAACGAATCGAACTGGATGATTTGGTGAAGTACATTACCCAAATTACCTCAAATATTACATAGATAATTTGTCGGCTCATTCACTGCCTACGCAGTCTGCATCGCTACAGATAACTTTCACCTAGACGATGAGATACCTACTCTGAAAGCGGCCAAGATTCACCTGTTAATTACATGGAAAACAAGTTGTCTTAGCCACTCATCTTACAGTCCGGAATACCAAAGTGTGGGTCTGGAGTGAACTAATCTTTGAAAACATATTACCAGTGCTTAATAATTGAATCTCCGATCCCTGCAATATGTTCGTTAAGTTCATTCATGGATGAATGAGTATTGGTAATATAGAGAATAACTATTCGGGATGGTTTTCCTCTGGGCCCCAACAATGCAACGATGCCACGAGAGCCGTGTTCACCTGCTCCTGTTTTATCCGCTATCATCCAGCCAGCTGGCAGTACAGAGCGGAACAGAGGCCCGCCAACTTTATCTTCCTGCATCCACGTTATTAATTTTTGCTGTGATGCTATCTTGAGGAGACTCCCATTTAACAATTTTCGTAACGTCTGAGCCATTGCAGCCGGAGTGGTAGTATCACGCTCATCGCCAGGTAGCGCTTCATTCAGGCTGGGTTCGTGTCGATCTAGTCGTGTATAATTATCACCAGTGCTTCGCACAAATTGGGTTAATCCCTCCGGCCCGCCAATTGTTGATAGCAATAAATTTGCAGCAGTATTATCACTGGTGGTAATGGCAGCATTACATAATTCAGAAACCGACATTCCATCTGCAAGGTGCAGACTGGTTACTGGTGAATAGTCATCCAGGTCATGCTCATTATAGGTAATTCTGCGTTCAAGCTGTTCAAGCCCTTTATCAACGCGTGCTAATACTGCCCCACATAACAAAACTTTGAATGTGCTCATCATAGGGAAGCGTTCTTCATGGCGATGACTACCCAGTACCTTTCCGGATAAAAAGTCTATTTCAGTAAAACCAACCCGACCTTTGATATGGTCTTCTGTGGTTTGTATTGTATCAGTGATATTGACTGGTGTAGATAGTGCTGGCGTGCACATTCCAGCCAGCAAGGGGATTATCATAAGTCGAATCATTTTCATATTAGTATCCTTTATTTTGCATGTTAAATTAATGTGTTAAAAGTTAAATACTGAGCCAACAGGACCTCTTCGGCCAGACTGTTGGTGCACTTTCGGACCATGTGAAGCATCTGATGCAACCTCAACCCGAAATACACGTCACTCTGCATCATTCTGATTACTGCCCTGGCAACCTGAGGGTCCTATCAGAACTGGTATGTTATGCCCATTATCAAAGCATCTTCGTTATTCTGAGTGAACTTTTGGCAGCCCCGTGATGTTGTTGAATTTGTAAGCAATATCCAGGTTCAGGTTAGAATTCAGGCAATACGTGATACCTGTCGTCACATAGTGAGTTGCCCAGGCAGTCTTACTATCGATTATCGAGTTTGCCCCAATATACCCAGGGAAATACATTACAGGTGTTGTTCTGCGAGGAGCCGGGTTCTGGCGAAATCCGGGCACATTTCCGCTGACAGCACCCGTTTTTTATGGAGTCAGATGCTGCCACCCGACCCGTTATGAAGCCGGACTGATGCGTTCCCCGGGGGCTGCTTTTAACAGGAGCGGGATAAGGCTGTTCGTTTCACGCGTTAAGGCTGAGAACATATCCAGATCCACTTTTGTCACAGAGACAAAGATCCCCGTTTTTTCGCCGGGGACCAAAACCATATAACTCATAAAACCGCCGCCACCACCGGTTTTCTGGATCATTACCGGGGAGTCAACCGAAGGCTGGATAAAGACCCAACCCATTCCCAGCCCCTGCGCTTTCCCTGCTAAATCCAGACCCGTAATGGATTTGAGTTGCTGTCTCTGCACGTACATTGCCTGCTGAACGGCTCTGAGCGCTGGCTTTTCAGGATGACGGATATTCAACAGATGCTGCATCCAGCTCGCCATGTCCCTTGCGGTGGAATACATCCCGCCGTTGCCGGCGGCTGCCGTTGTATCCGTGCAGGGACCGGCAGGATCGATGCCAGAGCCTTCCATGAGCCGCTGACACTGAGCGCTGTCAGGCTGGGTGGTGGTGTCTTTCATGCCCAGCGGGCCCGTCACATTTTCCCGCATAAGCTGCAGGTAGGGTTTTTTACCTGCAGCTTCCATAGCATCGGCCAGCAGATCGTATCCCACATTAGAATACTGCGCCTGTTCCCACGGCGCGGTCAGGGTCGGCTTCTGATTCAGCCAGTTCCAGCGGGCAGGCCTGTCCGGCCACGTGAACGGAGCTGAGCCGGCTGGTGCCTGACCCGGGATAAGTCGCGGCAGCCCGCTGGTATGTGTGGCAAGCGAAATCAGGGTAACGGGATTGCCGCGGCTCACCTCAGGTACTGTCATCCCCGGGGGAGCATACTTCTGAAGCGTGTCGGTCAGCCTGAGCGCTCCCTTATCGGCAAGCTTAACCAGCAGCTCTGAGGCCAGAATTTTTGACATAGAGCCGACCCGAAGCAGCGAGTCGGGCGTGGGGCTGGTATGGTTGCCTTTAGCCGTTTCACCATAGGCACGATATGTCACCTGACCATTCTGAATAATGGCCATGACCATAGCCGGAGGATTAGTGTCATGAAATATCTGTGCAGATTTCTCAGCAATTTGCTGCTCGGTCGTCATCTGGCCAGCATTGGCATAACTGGCGGCCAGCAGGCTGGCCACGGCCAGAAACAGTGATTTTCTCTTCATCCAGGTTTCCCTAATAAATATTGTTCAGTGAGCTGATTACCGAGATGTTAATGAATACTTTGGGATGCATTCATTGTGTTAATCAGCAGATAAATGCGAATAATCGCCAGCCGCAAATAAAAATTTAAAGCCCGGTTTAATTAATTATAAATTTCGCAATAAATAACAAGTATGTCGCACCGGTCAGGAAGCGGGATTATGTTGATAATCTTGAATGCTGGCAAACGATAAAAATTTGTATTAATTTAAAGAAAATCTAAAGGATGTCCTATGCGAAAAAAACCTCCCCTGAAGGCCCTCAAATCTTTTGAGGCTGCCGCCAGACACCTCAGCTTTACCCGGGCCGCGAAAGAGCTTTTCGTTACCCCAGCCGCCGTCAGCCAGCAAATCAGAATTCTTGAGGAGCGTCTGGGTATCACGCTTTTCAGACGACAGTCCCGCAGTCTGGAGCTCACAGAGGAAGCCGCGATCCTCTATGGCGGACTGCACGAGGCGTTTCGGACAATAGAAAATATTTATCATAAGTTTGAAGGCGGGGAATATAAGGAAGTCCTGTCGCTGGGCTGTGTAGGCACGTTTGCCCTTGGCTGGCTTGAGGCCAGGCTGGGGCGTTTCCAGACGCTTCATCCCCATGTGGATGTCCGTCTGCGTATTAACAATAATATCGTCAATATTGCTGCAGAGGGGCTCGATCTGGCTATCAGGTTTGGTACCGGGATATGGCCCTCAACCAATAATGAAAAAATATTCGACGCGCCGTTTGGCGTGCTATGCGACCCGGAAATGGCCGGGCGGCTTCGCGCACCACGTGATTTGCTGAACGAGAGGCTGCTCCGTTCTTACCGGATCAATGAATGGGAAGACTGGTTCCGTGAGGCCGGCGAGGACGTTGCTGTCATCAGCGGTACGGTCTATGACTCGTCAGGACTGATGATCCAGACCGTTATACATTCCGGCGGCGCGGCGCTGGTTCCCCTGAAAATGTTTACACGGGAGCTCACATCCGGGCAGGTTGTGCAGCCCTTCGAAACTGAGGTCAACGCCGGCAGCTACTGGCTGACATATTCTAAATCCAGAATCATGCGCCCTGTGGTCAAAACCTTCAGGAGCTGGCTTCTGAGCGAAGCGCTGTTGTTTGAATAAACGTATACTCAGACTGCCCGGGCACGTTCTCTTAAAGCATGGGAAGGCCTTGATGCCTGGTGATTAAAGTAATACGACGCCTGTCTTAGACGAAGCTTAGAGCCTTATCTGGTACGAGGCTACGGTGGCGGCTATCCGATAAGCTCCTAAATATCACGCCACGTTCGATACACCAGACGTTCATACAGCGTAAGAAAAATTAACGATTACTACCGATGTATAGTTAGATTGTTTCCAATCCTGTCTTGCTCTGTTAATGCCAGGATTCTGTTTACACACTCAGTAACTGTTAATTTCGCTGTATCAAGTTGAATATGTTCCCTGTACCATCGTTCATAGTGACGGCTTTGCACTTTTCCCCAGTCAGGTACAGTCAAACCGGGAATATCTGAAACTCTGTTTTCCACTCGATGCCGATGCTGTTCTTTGTCCGAACAAATTATTTCAATTTCTATGAATGGAATTTCCAGTGATATAGCTATATCACGAAAAGCATCACGCACAAGATTAATATCATTAACCGAATCTGTCACCACCGTTGACCCTAGCTTAAGATTCTCACGTGCTAATGCATATATGACAAAATACCCTTCAGGCCCGGGCTTTCTCTCTGTTTCAAACGCCGAAAGAATGGCCTGCTCTACAGTATCCACCCGTAAATACACAGCGCTCAATTTTTCGCACAACATTTTTGCTACAGTACTTTTTCCAGAACCCGGCAACCCGTTCATAATTATCAGCATAATTTTCCCTTTTGGAATACATTTGAGGAGTTACTATTAAAAATAAAATACACATAAATGGTTCAATTCACAATTGAGTGAGATGTTTGTTGTACCATGGTATAAATATCCTTAGTGTGCCTCCCCAGAATACTCCATCATTCAGTCCGGTGAGCCCACCCATTAGCAGACAGAAGCTCGCTGACGCCGCAAGGCCAGGCTGAAGGAAGAGGGCTGAAGTAAGAATGAATTTTGTACAAAAAGTAATAACGATCATGCCCAGCGTCAGCGGCGTCCCGGCCCTGATAACCGTACCTGGGTTGCCTGAATCCTGCAGGGGAGTTTGTGCCCCCCACATCCAGTAGCCGAGTGCTCCTCCCGCGAGTAATCCTGCGACCATCATGGTGAGACTTACTCCTGCCCTTTCTGTTTCAGTCATAACTCCGTAGCCTCCCCAGACAAGAAACAGTACAGGGAGCAAAAAAAGCCGTCCGATTTTCATCTCTCTGTCATAAAGGGCGGCAAAACCACGGCGAAGTAAAAAAATCAGCAGGAGCCAGACCCAGAACGGTACATGAAGTAAAAATTCAGACAGGTTCATCGTTTTTCCTTTTCGCTTAATGATGATTACATTTAGCCGCAGAGAATGGCTCCAGCGTTTTACTTGATTGCCCGAAGGTTATTTTCCTTTTTTGTGCCCGGACGGAGGAGTTTATTCAACCTGCGTTGTTGCCATGACTTAAGCCGATCATGAATAACAAACACCCTGCCCCCCCTGAACATAACCAGAGTGCACCATATGGCCGTCACTACAAGGGACCAGTAACTTTCCGGAGTAAGCAGATAGTTTATAACCATCATTGCGGTGCATGTCAGAAGAGCCCTTGTTAGTATCCGCCAAAACGTCATTTCCCGGGCAACCTGGGCTCTGGCATCACTGATACGTTCATCCAGCGTGTTAACGGCATCCCCGGCCTCTTCCAGGAGCTCAGATACGCTGACGTCAAAGGCTGAGGCAAGCGCACTCAACGTTTCAAGACCAGGTTTCTTCCCTTTTTCAGTACGCTGAACCGTTCTGACTGAAAGCGAGGCGACTTCTGCCAGCTGCTCCTGAGACCAGGCCTTCTTCAGGCGAAGGGCTTTCACTTTCTCTGCGACGGTCATCGATAACCTCATATCTGGTGTATGTTGGTAGCGGCTAAGATATTCGCATTTCCTGCCGGCACAGTACACGACACGGGCCTGACAGTAAGACGACACAAACGAGACAGGTGCAGACCGAATGACAGGATGAGCCTGTATCACAGACTTACTCTTCAAAAATAACGGTATCTCCGCAGGCGACAGGATGCGTGTTCCTGAGCCACAGTTTTCCCCATCTTCCTGTGCAGTGGCAGCCCAGCAGTTGCTCAGGTGCGATCTCACGCAAAAAAGCTTTCAGCCTTATCAGCCTGAGCGGTGATGCTGCCCGCAGATGAAATCCCCCGATAAGGGCGTACACGCGTTTTTCCCCCGTAATGTTCATGCAGTGGCGAACGGTGTTCTCCAGCCCACGATGGCCACACCCGGTTATAATGACCAGCCCGCGTGATGAGCACCAGATAAGCACACCCTCATCAGACACATAATCAGGCGTGGCGTTCCTGTAATCGGTATAACCCCAAGGCTTCGGGCTTTCCACGGGGATTTCACCACTCCAGACAAAACGTCCTGCCACGACCCGCGGGATTTTACTGTACTCCACGTTAAGTCCGCGAAAACGCTCCACGACCGAAAGTTTCTTAAGAGGAATGACCTTTCCTGGAAGCCTGACGGCGGCATACCTTTCCTGTAAAATGCCGGGATGACAGATAATCCTCGTCCCGGGGGCAAGAGACGTTATTCCGCCGCAGTGATCGTAATGCCCGTGGGATAATACAACCGCGTCCAGGTCTGTCAGCGGCTCGTTGATCAGCCTGGCGTTGCGAACAACGGTTTCATCCGCACCGGAGTCAAACAGTATCCGGCTCTCTCCGTCGTCCAGAAGAATGGAGAGGCCTGCACGGGCCTGCATTCCTGCAGCCGCGTGCGGGGAAAGATGGTTTTCGACCAGAATGGTCATTTTGAGTGTCACAGCTTAGTTCTCCCTTCGAAGGTAATTACCCAATAATCCTGACAGCAGACCTGTTTCCTGGTCCAGAGCAGCATTCTTCTCACTGCAGCAGATAAAGACTTATCAGCATGCCAGTCCGCCATATCCTGCTCCCCGAAAGCAGCCAGATTTCTGCAGAGATAACGAAAATGAATGAGGCTGTCAGAACGATATCCACCCTGTTCAAAAAAAATAATTACCCGCCTTAAAACCTGCGCTTATATTCATTACAGAGTACATCCCGCTGCGTCACCTGTTTAAATAACACTGAAATGGAAAGGGATTAATGACTATAACGTCACTAAATAGTGATAGTGTACTCATGGAAAGACCTCACAGGACAAATAATGCAATTACGAAAAAGAGCGCTTGCTGCCGGAATTCTCGTACCCGCAATCCTGACTACACTGCTGTCGTCAGTCATGGCCTGGCGCCAGCTGAGCAGAGACACGGCCGTCACGGCAGACATACTGATGAGTCAGGTCGACCACGTAACACCCATTGCCCGCTGACCTGCTCCCCGTTGATTAATACACACCGATGTTAGTAATGTCTTCATAAGCCACATGAGGACATCCCCATGAAGAAGCGTTTTTCCGACGAATAGATCATCAGTATCCTCCGCGAGGCTGAAGCCGGGGTTTCTGCCCGTAAGCACGCCATTTCCGACGCCACCTTTTACACCTGGCGTAAAAAGTATGGCGGTATGGAGGTGCCCGAGGTTAAGCGCCTGAAGTCGCTTGAGGAAGAGAACGCCAGGCTCAAGAAGCTGCTTGCCGAAGCCATGCTGGATAAGGAGGCGCTTCAGGTGGCTCTGGGGC
>NZ_VWWS01000017.1:0-7965 GCF_011752855.1 Enterobacter sp. Ap-867
CATCCATAACTGAAATGGCCTGGGTGATATTGTTTTCATATGGCTCATTGGCGTTCACAAAGAATAAAACACCATCATAAATACAAAGTTGCTCAAATATCCATTTTTTTAAAGTTAACAGGCTGATGCTCACGCAGGTGATAAATACAAAATTGTGCAATTCATTCAGGTTTCAGTGATATGAGTTTACCTGGAACATCTCCCTCTCGGTTATTGTTGTTTATTCCCACCCGCGCACTTAATATTTTCAAACTGATGCTTGATTAATACAGGCGACATCGATCGATTACCACCTTTTGATAGTCACAGGCTATCATGTGGTTATAATTGATCGTTTTTGACTATCCTTTGATTGTGTGTATAATGATCAAAATACACTGTTGTCGCGAGAATTCTATGTGTAAACAACACCATAGCGTCTGACTGAGATTGTTTATTTTCATCTGTAGCCGTTCTTTTTTTGCTCGTAAGTAATAGCCTGGTTTTTAATCCTGGGAAGGAAAATCACATGGATAAGTGCGCGTGCTGGCCCGAAAATGAGCCTCTTTCTGGAAAGGGGTTCATGGCTATTGCTGAGATAGCGGGCAGAGAAAATCTTTACTTTGTTAATCTTGATGAATTTCCATTTTATATATTTTTAATATGTCCTCAGGTTTTTAATTTAAAAAGGGGCATTGTTATCCCCTGCCAGGCGCTATATCCATTGCCGCTCTTATTATTGACCGAGTTTACCTCTGTATATGCCATATTCCCCTCAGACTGCAGGCCTGAGCGGGTTGCCGGTGAGATTAGGCAGGCACCTGACAACGGAGAAAAAAATATCCAATACTCCGAAACCCGTTTTCTCACGCCTTTTGAATTCAGGCTTCTGCACTTATTCATGCGGGCAGTCAGTATGAAAGATATCCCCTGCACCATTCTATGCACGGCCTGCGTATACCAGGAGCTATCAGAGAAAATGCAGCTCACGCACAAGGGAATGTCCGTTTACATGAAGCGGTGCGGGATATGAAAAACGACGTGATGCTGATTGTATTGACTGAAAACCACTGGTTATACACGGGGCTTGCTGCACTGCTGCCTGAAATGGACTCCCTCCGTGTCGGATTCAGTTCGCCATACCTGCCTCCGGAGGTCAGGGCTGCCGGGCGGGTCATCATCGCGGTGGACAGCCGGATTGTGCTCCGGGGGGAGTGGTCGGCCCTGAATACCCTTCATGCGCTTCGACCAGATGCCATCCTGGTCTGGCTGGCCTGCGAACAGAGCGGCAGGTTATGTCCGTTTGCAAATCAGAGATACCTCTGCGTTAGTCAGCGACAGGATATTACCTCGTTACGCCTGGCTTTACGTCAGTCAGGGCAATACTCACAGGGAAAATTTGCCCGTATCAAAAATATTAACCTGACACTCACCGAACGTCACATGCTGCCGTTTTTTTTGTCAGGGATGAGCATTCATCTGGTTTCCCGTATAACCGGAAAACCCTTAAAGACACTCTACGCACATCGAAAAAAAATTCTTGAGAAGACCGGAATGCGGCAACTGGCATTTCTACAGTTTGTGAATGAACGAAACCAGGGATTACCAGGCATTTTTGGCTTAGAGGGCGTTAATAAATAGAAAACAAATTTGAAGCGGCATGAGGATGCAAGAAGGAAGGGGGAGCCCCTCCCGATGCAAGCCTCCGTATCGCGCCGTGGAGTGGCCTCCAGAGAAACGGCAGCTGACGCATCACGGCATTGCAACTTACAACCCCCGTTCTCTGGAACTCACTTATTTGTACACAGCCGACGTCCGGACAGAACCGGCGTAATTTATGGAGTCATTTGTGAAGACATCATCCTTAGTTCCCGTGTCGCTGAGAATGCGATTATTTGCCTGGCTAAACATCGCCGTACAGGCAGCCTTTCCCCTGGCGGTCGCTTTTACGCCCGCGGTCGCCGGCACGGCCGGCAGTGACGGACGTTTTCTGCATGAGCAGGCAGTTTCAGCAATGCAGACCCGGGTGTACACCCTTGGTGAGGGGGAGAGCGTTTCGTCCGTTGCCAGAAAATACAATATGTCCGTAGATTCACTGCGTAAACTGAACCAGTTCCGCACTTTCGCTCACGGATTTGACCACCTGCAGGCGGGGGATGAGCTGGACGTTCCTGTGGCTCCGCTCCCGGAAGTTCGCTGGGATGATACGCCGTCAGGGGCGGTTTCAGACAAAAAGGAAAAGGAAGATGATGCGCAGACGAAAGTCGCCGGCTATGCCTCACAGGCCGGTAATTTCATCTCAGCCAGCACCAGAAGCGACGCGGCAGCGTCCATGGCGCGCGGGATGGCGAGCGGTGCTGCCAGTGGTGAAATTCAGCAGTGGCTGAGTCGTTTCGGTACGGCCCGAGTGCAGCTGGATGCGGATAAAAATTTCTCTCTGAAAAACTCACAACTTGACCTGCTTGTCCCGTTGTACGAACAAAAGGACAGGCTTGTTTTTTCTCAGGGCAGCATTCACCGCACCGATGACCGGACTCAGGCTAATCTTGGTGCCGGCGTCCGGCGCTTCTATGATGCATGGATGTTCGGTGCCAACAGCTTTCTCGATTACGACCTGTCCCGGGACCACGCCCGTGCCGGCGCCGGCCTTGAATACTGGCGAGACTTCCTGAAGCTGGGCTTTAACGGATATATCCCCCTGACCGGGTGGAAGGATTCCCCTGACCTGACCGATTACCAGGAGCGTCCGGCCAGAGGCTGGGATGTCAGGGCACAGTACTGGCTTCCGGCGCTGCCGCAGCTCGGCGGCAAGCTGACCTATGAGCAGTACTATGGCAAAGAAGTCGCCCTGTTCGGCATTGACAGTCGACAGCGTGACCCGCACGCCATTACGGCGGGGATTAACTATACGCCGGTGCCGCTGCTGACGTTCAGTGCAGAGCAGCGTCAGGGGGCCGGGTCAAACGCCGAAACACGCTTTGGCGTGGACATGAATTACCAGCTGGGTATGCCCTGGCAGCACCAGATTAATCCGGACGCGGTGGCTGCCATGCGCAGCCTGGCCGGTAGCAGATATGACCTGGTGGAGCGCAATAACAACATCGTGCTGGAGTACCGCAAGAAAGAGGTTATTCGCCTGAAGACGGCCGATCTGGTGACGGGGCATACCGGGGAGCAGAAGTCTCTGGGGGTATCCGTCAACAGCAAGTACGGTCTGGAGCGCATTGACTGGTCGGCTTCATTACTCATCGCCGCGGGAGGAAAAATCGTGCAGAGCGGAGAGGACTGGGCCGTGGTGATGCCGGTTTACCGGGCTGACGTCAACAGCTATACCGTGCAGGGTGTGGCGGTGGACAGAAAAGGAAACCGCTCAAATCAGGCTGAAACTCAGGTGACGGTGCAGGCGCCTCAGGTCAGCGCGGTGCAGAGTACGTTCACGCCCGCCACCTCTTCGCTGGCTGCGGACGGCAGGAGTGTGCAGGCTCTGACCCTGAGTCTGCGGGACGGGAATAACCAGGCGGTGGACATGGATGTGAAGGACATCAGCCTGAAAAACAGCACGCTGAAAAGCGCCACGGTATCGGCACTGACCCGAAAATCCGCGGGCGTGTACACCGTGACGGTGACGGCGGGCACGGATGTTGAGACGGTGACGTTAACACCGTCGGTAAGTGGCGTCACGCTCTCCCCGGCCGGAGTGACCATCAGCAGCACCACGCCGGATGCGGGACAGTCGGTGTTCACGGCGAGCCCGGAGACCATTGCGGCTGACAACGCGGCCACCTCTACGCTGACACTGGTTGCGAAGGACGCGCAGGGTAACGCCCTGACGGGGCTGAAGGACAGTCTGACATTCACGGTAAAAGACAGCGGTGGTCAGACACCGGCCAGCGGTATCATCACGGAAAGCGCCATCACGGAGAGCAGCACAGCGGGTACCTACACGGCTACCCTGAAGGGGACCACGGCGGGTCAATATACCGTGGTGCCGGAGTACAACGGTACCGCGATAGACAGTCTGAGTGCAACGGTGACGCTGACGGCCACCACGCCGGACCAGAGCCAGTCCCTCATCGCGCGGGACAAGGACACCTACGTCTCAGGCGACGACATCACCATCAAGGTGACGCTGAAGGACAGGAACGGCACGGCCCTGACGGGCGATGCGGGCCTGCTGACCACCTCCACGGTGACGGTGCCGAACGCAACGCTTAAAACGGACAGCAGCTGGAAGGACAACAGCGACGGAACCTACACGGCGACGTACACGGCAGGGACGATGAGCACAGACAATCAGGCATCGCTGAAGCTTGCCGGGTGGGACACGCCGCCGAAGTCTGAGAAGTATGCCATTACGCTGAGAGATGAGGCCCCCGCATCCATCAATACGCATGTCAATGCTTACACCTTTACACAGACCAGTGAAGAGGGGACATTCCCGACCACCGGCTTTACCGGGGCGACGTTCACCATCGTGCCGAAGGACAGCAAGAGCGCGACTGACTACACATGGAAATCCGACGCCAGCTGGGTATCAGTGGCCAGTGGAGTGGTGAAGTTCACCGGCACGGGGACGGGCAGTAAAGTGACCATCACCGGCACCCCGACCAGTGGTCAGGGGAAAATCATTAAGTACAGCTTCACGCTTAAGAGCTGGTTCATAAATAGCGGAGCTACAACTAATACCTGGGCTGAGGCAAACACGTACTGCTCATCGCAGTCAGGGTATAGTATGCCAACGGTTCTACAGATGACCGCCAGCAAACTAGGAACCGTTTCAAAACGCAGTGCGATAGGCCATCTGTGGAATGAGTGGGGTGACATGTCTTCGTATAGTAAAGGGTTCAGCTCAGCATTCTCCTGGACATCAGATGAGTATGACAGCACAGCGCACTACGTGGTTACGCTCGGCAATGGGAACGTGAACTACCGGGATAACGATAAACAATCCGCGGTAGTCAGGGATGTAGCCGTCGTGTGTCGTCAGGGTCTTTAGCATTTAGTCTTTAGTTTTTAACCTTTGGTTTTTATTTTTAATGATGATTTTTTATTCACCCCCGCGCTCCCGCGGGGGTGAATGAGGAGAATGAATGATGGAGATAAAGGAGAAGCTGGCGCTGAGCGCCCGTCCGGGCTGCCTGACGCTGCGGGCTCAGGTTGCGGATTTGCTCATAAAGCCGGCGGCACTGCTGAAGGTGTTTATTTCTGGCGCGGGGGGCGATGGCCTGCATCCCGGCCTGCGTGAACCACAACACCCACAATTGCTGAAAACCGATAATGGCTCTTAATTTGCAGGGAAAATGCTGGACAAATGGGTGTACGAAAGAGGGATCCGCATCGACTTCTCACGACCGGGAACGCCCACGGACAATGCGACCGTGGAGTCGTTCAACGGCAGGCTGCGGCAGGAGTGCCTGAACGAAAACTGGTTCATGTCGCTGGAGGATGCCCGGTGCAAAATCGAAGCCTGGCGCATATACTATAACCAGAGACGTCCTCATTCTGCGCTGGGCTGGATGACCCCGTCCGAATTTGCTGAAAAGTCTGCCGGTTGCCAGAACATGCAACCAACATGAAGCCGGTTATTCCTGATTATGACTGGAGCATATTCGGGGTCAGGGTCACTGCACAAAGGTCAGGTTGAATCATTTTACTTTGGCCATCCCCTGGTCGAAATGCGTCTGGTGAGCCGAGTCTTTGAAATTTAATGTCCTTCAGCAACACCAGAGGCTTCACTATCACAATCTTTTCAACAATGCCTTTGTTTTAATAATTCTAAACAAGATCAAGATATTGCCCTCTTATATAACTTGTAGCCTTTTTTATTTTGTAACGAACCCTTGCGCGTAACCAATCTGAACACTCCCAACTCTGATCGGTAAAAAAATCCTTAAACTTAATTTTAGCAATTTCTCTCTGAGTTAATCCATTATTATACAAGTCATAGAATGACAGATATTCTTGTGTATTTTTCATTGATTTTGTTGTTAAAGCGCAATTTTCTCCATATAAAAAACTAACAAGTCGCAAGTTATTAACTAAGCTTGATTTGTTTAATGAAAAGAACAAAAAATTTTCATTACTGGATAATGCATCCTCTGTTATTATTTGTACATAACCATTTTCATTATAATATTTTGTAATGACACCAATACCCTTTATTTCCAATGATTTATTAATTAATCTCAAGTCTATTTTTGAAGTGCCATAGATGTCATGCTCAGCACACTCTGCAACCTTTGCATAAAGTGTTCTTCTGCTAACTTTAGGACACCAAAAAACGTCTAATGGTGATGATGTATATGGATCAACAAAATTCACCAACCCCCATGATGCTGCAGCGTTATTTACTATTGCTTTTGAGTTTTTTTCTTGAGCCACTTTTAACTGCATTTCATTCCAGCACTCTCTATAGCTATCATTTCTTCTAAGAAATTCCCATGCAAAATCAGTATACATTTATTACTCCTTTTTTTATTCATCCCTTTAAGAATTTCTGATAAATATTTTTTTTAAATTTTCTCCCTTACATTTTAAATGGCTTTATTTATTATTCTAAATAATGGATTCATTTACTATTACTAATTTAGTTCTGATCTTGAGTTATGCAATAGATTTGACATTTTCAAGAGTGGTTTTAGGATTTTAAGATAGGACTTTTACACTATTAGATAAATTAATGTGAGAGGTATAAAGTATGATGTTTATTATAAGCGACTGTATTGATCGTGATTCAGGCAAGGCAGTTATAAAAAACATAAAAGGACAGGTGTGTGAAATTTACTCATGTTACGAAAGAGATATCATAAAAAAATTCATCTCTCGTAAACCATCAGCAGTAGTCATTAGTGATTTTTTTTTGCTTAGGGATAGCAATGCGTATGAAATATTATTTCATGCGAAAAAAAATAATAGATTACTCTTTATTGTTTCAGATCTTTCAACTTTTAGAGAGGAATATATTCCTGTCGATTACAAAATAATTGTCATAGGGAATAATACTTTGTCAGAGCTTTTGAAGGATAAAGTTAGTAATTTCCTTGTTAAACAAGAATTTAAAAATAAAATTTTAAGTTACAGCAGGACTGAAAGTGAAGTTATTAAATGCCTTTGTGAAGGGAAGAGTGTTAAAGATATTTGCAATCAACATTCCTTCATGGAAAAAACTTTGTCAACTCATATTGGTAATATCAAAAAAAAATCAGGGCTTAGGAGTAAGCAGCAACTGTTTTATTTATACATAATACAAAAAAAGATAAATGATTTTTTACAAAAATCATGAAAATGAAGAGTGAAGTTAATGAGTGATGTCGCCTCTAAAATTTACAATAATAACCTTCAACGTTATGCATCGTATTTTCTAAAAAAATTACAGATCAAAAAGGATTTTTCTTCAACCATCTTGTATTTTTTACTTTTGAAAAAAAAATTGATGCGAACACTATAATTAAAATGCATATTATTTTATTTGCATCAAAACAACCAAGTAAGAATATGAATGAACTGTACAGAAAGAACGACACAAAGGATGACGGTTTATACTGGGTTATTTTATTTGTTTTTTTACAACCACACCACCTACATCTTGTGTCATTGATGTGAATAATCTTATTACAATGGTGGCAGCCTCTATAGTCATGCTTGAATACATGATAGTAATTTTCATAACTCTCTTTATTAATCATTTTATTATCCTCTAGAGAGAGATTGCATTCCAGTTGAATCAATACTATTCAAATTCTTATTTTTTAGCAGGGAGTATTTTCTTTTGTAAATTTTATACGTGATGGTAGTCACCTGCCCCCTGGTTTCGATAAAACCTTCAGTTAGTAATGTCGGTTGGTTTTTCTTCATATTTCCTGTTTCGCCAGTCCGTTGCGAATTCAGCTGGTGTCTGGTAATCCAGCGATGAATGGGGACGGCACTCGTTATAATCCTGCCGCCAGTCATTAATCGTTTTCCGGGCATGAAGAATATCGCTGAACC
>NZ_VWWS01000018.1:0-4707 GCF_011752855.1 Enterobacter sp. Ap-867
GTAAAATAACATGGCCAGCCGGTAACGAATTCAACAGCAGATTTCTGGCTTCTCTTCCGTTTTCCGTTTTATAACCCGGTAAGGTGAGAGAAACCTCCAGCGGTATTTTTTCTCCGGTGGGGGATGTTGTTTCGCGTAACGCACAGGCCCCATCCAAATCATACTCACAGCGCATATTGACAGTGAAGCCGGACGTGGACGACAGGATGAAGGGGACTTCCTGACTCAGGGTATCAGGGACACGCCCACCGTTTGCCCACTGGCTCCAGCCGCCTTTCGGGGCCAGACTGACCTTGATCAATTCCGCGTCGGAGGGAAACTTCACCTGGAAGGCATGACGTACGGTCGCCTTTATTTTTATTCTAATTTCAGTGTCAGAGGTTGTTACGGCATGAAAGTCAATATCTTCGCCTTCACCAACGGTATAAACCACTTCACCTTCGTACTCACCGCTATAAACACCTAATGGATTGGGTGTTTCTAACGTATAGCCAAAGCTAAAATCGGCAATACGAACATCACCCTGAAAAGAGCCACTAAGCTCCCTGTAGCAGGTCAGCTTTTTTTCTGGCACTCCCCATCCATATCTGTACCAATGCATATAACCAACGCCAACCCGCCCTGAGCACCCGCCCTGAGGATAACGGCCCACGCCGTTCATTGCACTAGTTATGTTATATCCATCTATCGAATTGTGTTGCACACCAAAAAAAGCCAGACGAAATACCCCTGTAATTTGATTCCCTGCTTTATCATCTCTTAAAACAATATTCCTTGTCGTGCCATCAAGGGATATTGATGTATAATTGCGTACGTTATTGCTCGTAGAGTCAAAATATTTTTCCGCCGATAAGCCAGGAACCAAAATACTGAATTCCCCCACATTACAAAGCGTAGAGTGCTGAGAACAAAATCCTGAGACCGGTGTAGTATTCACAAACGCATTCTTCTGCGGCTGCTGCAGGTCGGCGATAAACTCCGTAGTGACGTTCACCGTTGCCGCGTTGACTGTGGATATCATCGCCAATAAAAGCAGCGCGGACAGTGCTGCCGTATTTCTTCTGCGAAACAGCGCGTTATTAATGAAGTCGATAATATACATCTGTCGGGTAAACATTATATGTCCTTATTCCTGGCTGCTTTGCTGGCCGCATAGCCTGCGTTCCCCGCCAGCGGTAATTCGTCACAGGTCAGATTGCCGAGGAAAATAATCTCATCGGCCGTTTTCTGCGTGGTGGGATTCAGGCGTATTTCGCACTGGTTCATTGCGCGGTACTCCACCGCCAGCACCGGGTTGTTTTCATGCACTTCGAGGGTGAACAGCCCGTCGGATTCGGTGACCGTCCTGCCGGCATGATTCACCACCTGAGCACCGCCCAGGGCGTGGCCATTGCCGTCCACCAGGCGACCCATCACCGTCACCGTTTTCATCACTTTCACGGAATACGCACTGACGCCCCCGCGAATATGCTGGTAGCTCAGGTATTCAGGCTCGACTTTCAGCGCCGGGGCTTCCGTGCCGGGGAAGTCGATCTGCACCGTGCCGGGTTGCCAGGCATCGACCGGAATGAAGTTCCTGCCCGGTTTGAGCGGCACGGCACCGCCCGAATAAAGCGCCACCAGTTCGGCATTTTTATCGTCGGAGGAGACATCCACTATCATGCCGCCGCCCTGATAATGTGCCGTCTGTTTCGACATTGTGACCCGCCCGCCACCCAACGCCAGCAGGCTGCCGGTATTGAGGCCGCCGGACAGCCTGCCGTCCAGCGTTGAACTCTGCCCCCAGAAAGTGCCCGCCATCATCGGCGTATCAAACTGGTTGTAAGTGCTGAACCCTGCGCCGTGGCGGTCCGCCGTCAGCGTCGCCGTCGTCATCTTCACGGGGCCTTTGTCCCAGGTCTGATTGACCGAGGCGGAGGTATAGAGATCCCGGCTGCCGTTGGTATCCGTTCGGCTGCCGACGCTGATATTGCCGCTGCGTTTCTGCCCGCCGAGCGCGAAGCTGGCGGAGAGACTCACGCCGCGGTTGCGTAACGTACTGCCATTGCCGTAGGGGCGATCAAACGCGGCCAGCCGCCAGTTAATGGCGTTCCCGGCAAGTACGGTACGGGTATTAAAGCCCACGTCGGCACCGATCCCGCTGTGACGGCTTCTGTGCGTCAGGCGGGCGGTGAGGCTGTTCTCGCTGTTCAGGCGCCAGGTGGTGGACAGCACGCTGCTGTGTTCCAGCGAAGGGCGAGCCGTATACCGGTAGGGTTCATCTTCCTGGCGATACCAGCTCCGGCTGTGGCTGAGGGCGACATTACCCTTTGCGTGCGACCATATTCCCTGGGTATCAAACCCGTGACCGGTGAGATTGCTCCGCCAGATATTACCGTACAGCTGCACCGGCTTTGCCGCCTGCCAGTCGAGTGAAATCCCGGCCTGACGCTCTTCCCCCGTCTTCTGCACGGCCACGCCGACCGTCGCCAGCGGATGCAACAGGTAATTGACGCTGGCCCCGGCCGCAAATTCACCGTTATCTTCACTTTTGTCACTGTTCCACAGCGTCTGCTGCTGCCCGGCGAACACGTTATAGCGCAGGCGCTGGCCCGGCGTTCGCCAGCGGGTGGGTTTATTAATCGTTTCAGTGACCCTGCTGCTCTCACGGCCGTCTTCAATGAGGCGAATTTCAACTTCATAGATACCGGCCGGCAGCGGCACGGTGTCTAACATTTGCAGGCCGGGTTCAACAGGCTGAGAATTTATCAGGGTACCGTCGCGGTAAATTTCAGCCACACCTTCACGGTTGGCCGAGACGTAGACGGGATAAAGCGCCGGAATGTCCCCGCCCTTCAGTAGTGCATCGCCGCTGCCCGCCATCATGCCCGCCAGCGTGCTGATACCACCTCCCGGCGTATAAAGCTGGCGTATCAGGCCCTGGCTGTCCGGCGTAAATAGCCCGGTACGGAGAAAGTGTTGCTGAAATTCACGCTGAACGTAGAGAGAGGTTATGGCATGGCGGGAAGTGCTGCCGAGGCTGTTGCTGCGGGTCTGGTCATGCTGAAACTGGCTCATTAATGTCCAGCTCCCCAGCGCGGCCTCCAGGCCCCCGTTCCAGCTCATGCTTGACTGCTGCTCGCTGCCGCTGAGGTTAAGCTGGTTATTCAGCAGCAGGCCTGAATCCCCATCTTCGGGTAAGGTATACCAGTATTTATTCGCGTCGTTTCCCGGTTGCTGCGTGAGTAAAACGAGGCGGGCATCGCTCAGGCTGTAATCCGCCGCCAGCAGCCCCGGCGGGCAGGCATGGTCACTGCACTTCCCAAGCGGAACAAAGTCAGTGAACGCCTTTAACCAGCGCTGGCGTTCGGCCTCGCTAAACTCACTGTCGCCGTTATCGGTAAAATGGATAATCCTGGCCCGGTTATCCTCCGTCACGATGATCATGGCATCGCCCAGGACCCGGTTATCTACCATGATGCGGGCTGAAAGCGGGGCATTGAAGAAATACGCCTGAAAATCATCCGGCATAGCCGCTGCCTGGCTGGCAAGCGTCGCAGGCTGAGCCAAAACATTTACACTGCTGAAAAGCAGAAATAACGACCCTGTTAATGGACGAAAGAATCCCATAATATCAAACGCCTGAAATTTTCTTTCCGAAGAAAGAAAAGAGAAATCCCTCTCTCTTTTCTCCTCAATGCACGATTGTTCGTTAACCGAACACACCATGAATACTGCCGCCGCTAAAATTAAGGCGCGGTATCAAACATCATGGTCACGGCCCCGATGTAGGTCCCGGCCGTTGGTTTAGTGCCAGCAGATTTCTGGCTTACCGTCAGGGTGGCCGTTTTCTCTGCTGCGGCTTCGGTCGTGTTGTACAGCGTGACCGCTGACACGGCGTCAACCGGCAACGTCTGGCCGGCAATATTCACCTGGAGATCGATAGTATCCGTACCGCTGGCCGAGCTGAGCACAGGCTGCCCGGCCAGATAGGCTTTAATGCCCCCGCCAGAATTTTTCATTTGCAGCTGCTGAGAAAATCCATCCAGAGAGCCCGTCGCCGCATTCCATGCCATTTTTTGCGTCTGGGCATTCCAGCCGTTAACTGGCGTGACGAAGAAATCAGTAGCAGGGATCGCCGCCTCTACGTTGAAATCAACCTGCAGAGGAGCAGCGTGAACCGCCGATGCCGTCGCCAGAAGGGCACCGAGTAAAGTGATTTTTTTTGCGTACATATATCATTCCTTTTGATAACAGAGAGAACAGGGTTACTTCAAATTACGAACCTGATTTCAGCGCCTTTTTTTGACCACCTTCATTCAGCGTGTAGTGCCAGATTTTTTGCGGCACAATGTCCCGCTCCAGGCTCCGGCCGGGCCTTAATTGAATATTGACGGGTGGACTACAGTCTTTAAGTGTTGCATCGCAGGATTTCAGGTCGCTGATAACCACGGAGGCATTCCCCTTGTTGCTGATACGCAGTTTTTTACCTTTATCCGTAATTTGCGTATCGAAGCGAACATTATTGGGATGAACGGTCACAATGGTGCCAAACCCGGTGAGTACGCTGACGCTGGCGTTGATGGCATCCTGATACTTTTCAACTTCGTCCTTGCTGAGCGTAAATTCATCCCTGTTTTTCGGCACGACGGGAATATAACGCACGCGATAATAAGACTCTTTATTCCGGGCGCCGGTATAGACCAGTCTGTTGGTTTGCATTCCGCC
>NZ_VWWS01000019.1:0-4438 GCF_011752855.1 Enterobacter sp. Ap-867
ACTCAACGTGGGAGGTGTTGATGGTGATACCACGAGCTTTTTCTTCTGGTGCGTTATCGATCTGGTCGAATGCACGAGCAGAACCACCGTAGGTTTTAGCCAGAACGGTAGTGATTGCAGCGGTCAGCGTTGTTTTACCATGGTCAACGTGGCCGATAGTACCGACGTTAACGTGCGGTTTTGTACGTTCAAACTTTTCTTTAGACATCGATTGTCCCTCTAAGACACGGATAAATCGGTGATATCACCACATCAACCAGGCATATGCCTGAATTAGCTGAATGCATTAACAGAAGAGAAACAGGGAGGAGATAAAGAAGTGGTGCTGATAGGCAGATTCGAACTGCCGACCTCACCCTTACCAAGGGTGCGCTCTACCAACTGAGCTATATCAGCACATCTTGTTGGAGCGGGCAGTGGGAATCGAACCCACATCATCAGCTTGGAAGGCTGAGGTAATAGCCATTATACGATGCCCGCATCCTGGAACTCGGCTACCTGAATCTTTCTGTAGTGAATATGAGAGAAGGCCTCTCAGTATTCGGGTCGACAAACTGTTCGTTTATCGCACCGGGCTTCGCAATGCGTTGCCGAATATGGTGGTGGGGGAAGGATTCGAACCTTCGAAGTCGATGACGGCAGATTTACAGTCTGCTCCCTTTGGCCGCTCGGGAACCCCACCTGGGGTACTTGATGGTGCCGGCTACCGGAATCGAACTGGTGACCTACTGATTACAAGTCAGTTGCTCTACCTACTGAGCTAAGCCGGCATCAAGTAGCGCGCATTCTAGGAAGAGAGCGCCGCTCATGCAACAAAAAAATCGCATAAAATGCACTACCGCTCACATTTTGCGCTAGATCTCGAGAATATGGTGGCTAAAGCACCAATTGAGAGCAAATTTTCATCGTTCCCGGCATCCGTTTTTCCTGGGAGTAGGCGCCTGACGATGCCTGAATGACAAATAATAATCATCAGAAATAAGACTGCCCCTCTAAAATGGCTCGCAGCCCCTTCTTTCACTGTAAGCGCAACGTGATGTACCCGCCGTAATACATCACTGTTGTTGATTTTTTCTTATCGTTCTCTTCATTCAGGTGTTACCCTCCTGCCCACTGTTGAAAAGTTAAATACGCGGCATACTTTTTATACACAACGTCTGATTACTTGCGTTCGAGAATGTAGCGCGTAAATTTTGTCCTGAATTACAGGCAGAAGCATGCTTATGAGTAATAAAGAGCAAATGTTGGCAACAACCCCTTATCTACAATTTGACCGGAGCCAATGGGCAGCATTGCGCGACTCTGTTCCCATGACGTTAACCGAAGGGGAAATCGCCCGGTTAAAAGGCATTAACGAAGACCTTTCCCTGGAAGAGGTGGCGGAGATTTACCTGCCGCTGTCTCGTCTGCTCAATTTCTATATCAGTTCAAACCTGCGGCGCCAGGCGGTACTCGAGCAGTTCCTTGGCACCAATGGCCAACGTATTCCCTACATCATCAGTATTGCGGGAAGTGTGGCTGTCGGAAAGAGCACGACAGCGCGTGTGCTGCAGGCGCTACTCAGCCGTTGGCCTGAGCACCGTCAAGTTGAACTGATCACCACCGACGGCTTCCTTCATCCAAATAAAGTGCTTAAAGAGCGCAATTTGATGAAGAAGAAAGGCTTCCCGCAATCCTATGATATGCATCGTCTGGTGAAATTTGTCTCCGACATCAAATCGGGTGCAACCAACGTGACGGCGCCGGTGTACTCACATTTGGTGTACGACGTGATCCCCGACGGCGATAAGACCGTTGCCCAGCCGGATATCTTGATTCTGGAAGGGTTAAACGTTCTGCAAAGCGGAATGGATTATCCCCACGATCCACATCATGTATTTGTTTCTGACTTCGTAGATTTTTCTATATATGTAGATGCGCCGGAAGAGCTATTACAGAATTGGTATATAAATCGGTTCTTAAAATTCCGTGAAGGTGCATTCACCGATCCAAACTCTTATTTCCACAGCTATGCAAAGCTCTCTAAAGATGAAGCCATAAATATTGCAACGCAGCTATGGAATGAAATTAATTTATTGAATTTAAAACAAAACATATTACCAACTCGCGATCGCGCATGCTTGATTATGACAAAAAGTGCTAATCATGCTGTTGATTGTGTCAAACTGAGAAAATAATAAGATGAGGGGGAATTCCCCCTCTCTTTAATTTGCGCCGCGCAGAGAAATCTCACCGCCAACCCAAGCTTTTATTACTCCGTCCTGCTCCAACAATAATCCACCCTGCTCATTAATGCCTCGAGATATTCCATGGACCTCTCGTTCCCCAATAATGAGTTTTACCGGTCGATTGATGAAGTTATCCAGTTTTTCCCAACGAGGCAGGAACGGTAATAAACTTTCCTGCTCAAACAGCTGTAGTGCCGTACGTAACTCCTGGATTAGAGTGACCGCTAGCGTATTCCTGTCAATACGGATGCCAGCTTCCTGGAGGTTGATCCATCCCTGATTAATCACATCTGTAGCAACATTACGCATCGCAAGATTAATCCCAGCACCGATAACGATTTGCGCGGCATCTCCCGTTTTCCCGGTGAGTTCAACCAAAATACCGGCGAGCTTGCGGTCGTTCAGATAGAGGTCGTTTGGCCATTTTACCCTGACGTCTTCAGCGCCAAGGCGTTGTAATACTTCCGCCATCACAATGCCAATAACCAGACTGAGTCCAATTGCCGCAGCTGGCCCCTGTTCCAGACGCCAGTACATGGACAAATAGAGATTTGCTCCAAAGGGCGAGAACCACTGACGGCCTCGTCTTCCACGCCCGGCCTGCTGATATTCGGCTATGCAGGAATCACCAGATTGAAGGGAATTGAGGCGATCAAGCAGGTATTGGTTGGTGGAATCAATCACCGGAAGGACAGCCACGCTCCCATTAGCTATTTGTGACGTAATAAAACCTTCATCCAGTAACTGGATAGGCTCCGGCAAACTATATCCTTTCCCCGGCACGGTGAATACATCAATCCCCCAGTCTCGCAGAGTCTGTACATGCTTATTAATAGCCGCACGACTCATCCCTAACTGCTCACCCAGTTGCTCACCTGAATGAAACTCACCGTCTGCCAGAATACTAATTAACGTTAACGGAACCCGATTGTCTTTCACGCGACAGTCTCCACGGCACTGACTTCCCCTTTGCTCGCCATAAAGCGAACTTCTGGTTCAAGCCAGACATCAAACTTTTCACCAACCTGTTGGCGTACGTAGTGTGCAAGGGCAACAATATCTGCGCTGCTGGCATTTTCTTCGTTAATGATGACCAAAGCCTGTTGCCGATGAATCGCGGCTCCACCAATGCGGTATCCCTTCAACTGACATTGATCGATCAGCCAACCTGCTGCAAGTTTAACGCTGCCGTCTGGCTGAGGGTAATGGGGGACGTTCGCGCCACAAGAAATCAGTTTTTCTGCCTGTTCCGCGCTAATAACGGGGTTTTTGAAGAAACTGCCGGCATTACCATTCACTTTTGGATCGGGCAGCTTCGAGCTCCTCATATTGCAGACGCTTTCAAAAACCTGCTGGGGCGTAACGGTCGACGGATCCAGTTTACTCAGGTCGCCGTAGCTGAGAACCGGCCTCCAGGCTTTAGGCAATCGATAGCCAACGGCTACAATTGCAAAGCGGTCCTGGTAGTCATGTTTAAAGATGCTGTCCCGGTAGCCAAAGCGGCATTCCGCGTTTGTTAAACGCAATGCCTGGCCATTACTTAGCTCAACGCAATCGACATAGTTACATACCTGTTTAATTTCAACACCATATGCACCAATGTTTTGAATGGGCGATGAGCCAGCACAGCCCGGTATCAGAGCAAGGTTTTCCAGACCTGGCATGCCTTGTTGGAGAGTATATTCCACGAGGTGATGCCAGTTTTCACCAGCACCGACATGGAGCAACCAGGCATCATCCGTCTCAGCAATTTCAATCCCTTTAATACGATTGATAATGACCGTGCCTTCGAAGTTTTCGAGGAAAAGAACATTACTCCCTTCCCCAAGGATAAGTACCGGCTGATGAGCCTGCGTCGATTCTGCCCACGCTTCAGTAAGCTGTTGTACAGATTCAGCGATAACAATATGTGCCGCAGTTGCCTGAATACCGAAAGTATTGAAGGGTTTAAGAGAGGAGTTCATGTCAGCCATTTTCCGGAATATAAACCAGAATAGTTTACCCGATCCTGTTGAGAATGGCTTGTCTGTCTCAGTAGAACGCGCACAGCAAAAAGGCCCAGTCTTTCGACTGAGCCTTTCGCTTTTATTTGATGCCTGGCAGTTCCCTACTCTCGCATGGGGAGACCCCACACTACCATCGGCGCTACGGCGTTTCACTTCTGAGTTCGGCATGGGGTCAGGTGGGACCACCGCGCTACGGCCGCCAGG
>NZ_VWWS01000020.1:0-3643 GCF_011752855.1 Enterobacter sp. Ap-867
CGGTCTGGCTGTTGCCGCTGAGATTAAGGGTCGCACCTTCAGCTACCGTCACACCGGAGGTGGAGGCAAAAGTATCCTCAACACCGGTTTTAAGTGTGCCGCGGCTGACCGTAGTAGTACCTGTGTAGGTATTGGTGCCAGTCAGTATGAGGGTGCCGTCACCCTCTTTGGTCAATGTCTTACCGTCCCATACACCATCGGCACCATTGATATTATCGGCAAGTATTGTGCCTATGTTGAGTACTGCTCCGCCTTTAAGGTCAAAGGTTCCATAGCCATCACCTGCGGTATTGTTCCACCGCAGGCTGTAGATGATGGAGTTTCCATCATCTGAAAGAGACATCTTTGCGTAGTCTGTTGCGGCCTCTGTCAGCAGCTCGTTGATAACATTCCCTGATATAAATCCGCTAATGCCTGAGGTGGTGGTGGCCAGTGTGTAGGTGTTCTGCTGCCATTCACTGATATTTCCACGCAGGGTAACGGTACTTTCCAGAGAAACCGAATCTGCCTTTAGCACAGAGTCCCAAGTGGGGTTATTGAAGGTGAGCGACGTGTTCCTGGCGAAAGAGGCTTGCCCCGTTAGGGTGAGCATCTTACCGGAGAGTGTTAAGCTGGTATAAGCATTCGCCGTCAGATTTCCGGTAACTGTCGTGGCGTCATCGCTGGCAATGGAGAGGGTATTGAAAGTGTCGGTTTCTGAAAGAACGATGTCACCGTTGATCTCTGAACCAGATTTAAGGATCAAATAATTATCATTGCTGGTTAAACGAATTGCCGCACCGCCCGTTCCGCTAGTACCATTGGTTCCACCGTTCCCGTTACCCGCGTTACCACCTGCACCCCGATCAATAGTTCCGTTGTTAATAATAGTCAGGTTGCCTCCAACTAAGGCATCGCCACCAATACCACCATTACCACCTATGCTCGTATCTGTAGTTGAACCTGAGCCACCTTTACCGCCACTACCGCCGCTAATCCTTCCATTATTGACGATGTTAAGGTTATCGCCACTTATACCTGCGCCTCCAGAGCCTCCTTCACCTCCGTCACCAGGTCCCGACCAACCCCATTCGTTTAGGTCCACGCCGCCCGTGCCACCGGAACCACCATTACCCCCCGAAATTACGCTATCGTTAAGGATGGATAGATTCTTACCGGCGATAGCTGTACCTCCCGAGCCTCCTGCGCTGGCGATCTGAATACCAAGAACATCACCACCACTACCGGCTTCCCCACCCGCTAGCACTCCACCTGTGTTATTGTTGATAGTAAGGTGATTCCCAGATATTGCATTGCCTCCTGCTCCGCCAGAACCCATGGTGAGATATCGACCGGTGCCTCCACCCGCATCGCCGCCGTTACCGCCCGTTAGTATTGCACCATTATTAAATATAGTAGCTGTCGATATGCTGACTGCGTCCCCCCCATTACCGCCATTACCGCTTTCAGAACCATTGCCCATTGCTATGGTACCTGCCCCTCCAATCCCCCCAGCTATATTAGCGTCAGTAATGCTGATGGGGTTATCCTCAGGTTTAAAAGTACTGGTCGTAAATTCATAAGATGATGAACCATCTGATCCATTGATTCCATTCGATGAGTCAACACCGTTACTGCCTTTATTTGACTGGAGGAAATAGGTCACTCCATTCCCAGGTAGTGTTATGTTTTTTGTTTCAGCGACTGATGAACTATTAATTCCGCCTAAAAAAAAGACAATAGAGAAAATCACTTTTTTTTTCTTATGTGAACGGCTCAATTCCCCACCAGCCATCCAGGCTCGCTGAGTTGAATTCCATGCGAGGTGATATCTATGGTTCACTTGGTTTCCTCTTAGGTTATGAATTGAAAATAAAAATTTGAAATAAACGTCGATATCTGGAGAGGGAAAGATGGCAGGAAAGCACACACCAATCCTTATTTTATTTCTCGGGAATTATATGTCTAAAGAAAATCTTTTTTTCTTATAATAATAACTCATGGAGTATCCCTACTATTAAATCCATTAAAAAAGTATCATGAATTTCTTACATGCCGGGAATGCCCGGCAATCCTCGGTTACGTTCATTCACAAACTGTAAAAATGCCAGTTGCCGTAGTCCCGTCTTCTCAAGAATTTTTTTTCGGTGCGCGTAGAGTGTTTTGACCGGTTTTCCTGTCATGCGGGAAAGTAACGGTAGGCTAACCCCGGATAAAAAAAAGGGGAGCATGCGACGCTCTGTGAATGTCAGTCTTATGCTTTCGACGCGGGTGCTTTTTCCCAGAGCGTGTTGTCCTGACTGACGCAAAGCGAACTGTAATGAGGTAATATCCTGTCGCTGACTAAGGCTAAGGCATCTCTGGTTTGCAAATGGACATAATCTCCCGCTCTCATCACACGTCAGCCAGATCCGAACTGCATCAGGACGAAGGGCATGAAGAGCGTTCAGAGCCGTCCATTCTCCCCGAAACACAATCCGGCTGTCCACAGCAAGAATTATACGTCCTGCAACCTCGATTTCTGGAGGAATATATCGCGAACTGAACCCCACCCGTAGACAAACCATCTCGGGCAACAGCGCGGTAAGGCCCGTGTATAACCAGCAATTCTCTGTCAATACAATCAGTAGCACTTCATTGTTCATGTCTCTCACCGTTTCATGTAAACAGGTATTCCGTTATGCGGGAAACGCATTTTCTCTGATAGTTTTTTTCTGTATACGTAGGCTGTACTGATACTGGTGCCGAGAATGCAGGCTATATGTTTCATGCTGACGTCTTGTGCTAATAAAGTCAGAGTTCGATACTCAGGCAGGGTGAGTGCGCCAGCACTATAATTTGCAGCAGTAATTTTTCCATTATCGGGTATTCGGCGTATACTATTTGCCAGTCGTTCAAGTCCACTGTCTGAGGATAAAACTGCATGTACATTGGCAAATTCGGTCAATAATAAGAGTGACAAAGGATATAACGTTGGGCTAGAGATAATAACGATGCTTTTTATATTCAAAATCTGAGGCTGTGTTATAAAGTCATAAAATGTAGATTCATCAAGATTAACAAAGTAAAGATTTTTTCTGCCCGCTATCTCAGCAATTGCCATGATTCCCTTTCCAAAAAAAGAATCATTTTCCGGCCAGTAACCACACTTATCCATGTGAGTCTCCTGCGTGACATTAAAAAGCACGTTATTAATTATGACCAAAAAAAGAATGCCAACCAATGAAAAACACAAATTCAGACAGGCCCACAGTGTAGTTTACATTGATTTCGCACCGACTCAGAGGTTGTAGCGAAATAATATACACATAACAACAAAATAGTCAAAAACGATCAATTATCTTTTTGTGATAGGCTTGGGCTATCAGAGGAATGCAATTGATCGATTCATCCTATTTTAATCAAGCGTGAGGTCGCAGATATCAAGGATGCTTGGATAAATAAGCCAAAAGAACCGTCAGTAAATACGCCAGACAAGCACATATTAAAGAAACTTAAATTAATGGAACATTTTTGTATTTATCACCTTGCGTGAGTATCAGCCTGTTAACTTTAAAAAAATGGATATTTGAGCAACTTTGTATTTATGATGGTGTTTTATTCTTTGTGAACGCCAATGAGCCATATGAAAACAATATCACCCAGGCCATTTCAGTTATGGATG
>NZ_VWWS01000001.1:0-1613214 GCF_011752855.1 Enterobacter sp. Ap-867
TTTGCCTGGCGGCCGTAGCGCGGTGGTCCCACCTGACCCCATGCCGAACTCAGAAGTGAAACGCCGTAGCGCCGATGGTAGTGTGGGGTCTCCCCATGCGAGAGTAGGGAACTGCCAGGCATCAAATAAAACAGAAAACCTCAGCCTGATGGCTGGGGTTTTTTGTTTATGTGGTATCAGGCCATACCCATGCACGAGCATGGGCATGCGACAAACGTGTCGGGAACACGTTTGAACGCCGCGTGCGGCGGCCCCGGAGGGGCGAGTATCAGGATGATACGCGTATTGTAGGGAGCGGCCAGGCATCAAATCAGCATTAACCCCGACCGAAAGGCCGGGGTTTTTTGCTTTTTAAAGCATACTTTTTCGCAAAAATATCCGTCCGCTCACAAAAGTTAATGTAACAACTCCGCAACAAGATACTTCACCTCACAAAATTTCTTTCTCCTGCTTAACTGGATCCTGGGTTATTAGACCCATTCAGGAAGACAGGAGAAGAAAATAAAATGATTGAAACAACAAGTGAATCAAATATTGTGCCGTCGGCGGCTGATACCCGTCGTCGCGTCTGGGCCATTGTGGGTGCTTCATCAGGGAATCTGGTTGAGTGGTTTGATTTTTATGTTTACTCGTTCTGTTCGCTCTATTTTGCTCATATCTTTTTCCCAACGGGAAACACCACGACTCAGCTTCTGCAAACCGCCGGTGTCTTTGCCGCAGGTTTTTTGATGCGACCCATTGGAGGCTGGTTATTCGGGTATATTGCCGATAAGCATGGACGTAAAAACTCCATGCTTATCTCAGTGTGTATGATGTGTTTTGGATCGCTGGTCATTGCCTGCCTGCCAGGATACGCCACCATTGGCACATGGGCCCCTGCATTATTGCTTTTAGCACGCCTGTTCCAGGGGTTATCTGTTGGAGGGGAGTACGGCACCAGCGCAACTTACATGAGTGAGGTGGCGGTCGAAGGTCGTAAAGGGTTCTATGCCTCATTCCAGTACGTGACGCTCATTGGCGGGCAGCTGGCCGCGTTGCTTGTTGTGGTTGTTCTCCAGCAAGTGCTAAGTGATGAAGATTTGCGTAGTTGGGGATGGAGAATTCCCTTCGCGATTGGAGCCGTACTGGCGATAGTTGCTCTCTATCTTCGCCGTTCTCTGGATGAAACATCGGATAAAGCAAGCCGCGCGCACAAGGATGCCGGTACGCTTTCCGGGCTGTGGAAAAATAAAAAAGCCTTCATTATGGTGCTTGGTTTCACCGCCGGCGGCTCCCTGGCTTTCTATACCTTCACCACCTATATGCAGAAATATCTGGTGAATACTGCGGGGATGCATGCGAACACGGCCAGCGCGTTGATGACCTGTGCGCTGTTTGTCTTCATGGTACTTCAGCCGTTTTTCGGTGCGCTGTCGGATAAAATTGGTCGTCGAAGTTCTATGCTTTGCTTTGGCGGACTGGCTGCGGTGCTGACTGTGCCTATTTTGACGGCACTGCAGAATGTTAGCTCACCTTATGCGGCCTTTGCTCTGGTGATGGCGGCGATGCTAATTGTCAGTTTTTACACTTCAATCAGCGGCATCCTTAAGGCAGAAATGTTCCCGCCGGAAGTCCGTGCGCTAGGTGTAGGTCTGTCTTATGCAGTTGCAAATGCCTTGTTTGGTGGCTCGGCAGAATATGTCGCCTTATCGCTGAAATCGATGGGCAGCGAAACGACCTTCTTCTGGTATGTCTCTGCGATGGGGGCGCTGGCATTTGCTGTTTCTCTGTTGCTTCACCGTAAAGGCAAAGGGATCAAGCTCTAGAAAGAAAAAGCCCTGCAGTGCAGGGCTTAAACGTTTAGAGAATACGGCTTATTAGTCGGTCGATACGGATACGGCGCAGGCGGCGAATCAGCTTGCGAACTTTCACCGGATATTCGGCGATGCTTTGGAGATCGCGATAATGCTTAACAGCCGTCGTATGGGTGCGGATAAGCTCCAGCTCCTTGGTGCGAATGTCTTCAAGCTCTCTTTTGGGATCGTGAATCAGCAGAGCATTTTCCAGATCCAGGCGCCACGCGCGCGGATTAAGGTTATTCCCGGTCAGCAGCATCCACTCGTTGTCCACCCACATGCCTTTCAGGTGGTAACTGTTATCCCCATCTTTCCACAAACGCACAATCAACTGCCCGGTATTCACATAATATTGCAGGCGGCTCAGGAAGCGGCGCAGATTAATTTCATAGAGATAAGGTAGCGCGCCAATAATCTTGAACGACTGATCTTCCGGAATATAAAAATCATTCGCTGTCTTATCGCCAACGATAATCTCAACCTGTTTACCGTCCCGCAGCAGCTGTATGATATTGCGGACCAGGACAGCTGGCAGGTTGAAGTATGGCGTGCAGATAGTCAGCTTCTGCTCTGCGCAAGGCATAAGATGGAAGATGGTTTTATTCAGCAGGCTTGATTTTCCCAGACCGACCAGCGGCGTAACCGAGAGCTGATCGTTATCTGCATCACCGTGGAAGATAAAGCTAGCGTCACGCAATTCCTGGCGGAAGAGACGGATATCGTTTTTGATTTCTGGGCTTTTTACGCGCTCAGCGACATCTAAGCGATGAACCGCCCGGCCATTTATCAAATTCTGGTTAACCCAGCCATGCATGATATCTGCCAGGGCGCGATTGCGAATGATTTGATAGCGGTCATAGCGATATTTATCGTGCTGATGCAGGTAAACATCGTTGAGGCTGGCGCCGCTATAGATGACGCTGTCATCAATAATAAAGCCTTTGAAATGCAGCACGCCAAGGGCTTCGCGAGTATTGACGGGAACGCCATAGACAGGAACATTCACGTCGGGGAACTGCTCGGCCATGCGGTGATACCAGTCCGCATTGGTGTTGGACGCGGCAACACCAATACGTCCGCGCTGGGCACGGTGCCAGTCAACCAGCACGGAAACATCTAAATCTGGCCGCTGCTGTTTGGCTTGATAAAGCGCGGACAGAATTCCTTTGCCGCCGTCATCCTGTTCAAGATACAACGCAATAATACAAATACGCTGCGTTGCGCTGGCGATTTTTTTCAACAGCGTTTCGCGGAAATCCGCAGGGGAGAACAGGGTTTCTACATCATCAACTGATTGAGAAAGCTTCGGTAACTGGGCAAGGTGTTGTTGATGTTTATTACGCTTAAATTTAGACAACATCACAGTGCTTATCTTCTCTCTTCATTGGATGGCCTTCTGCAAAATCCAGACGTCAGAACTTGCTGATAATACCACTACTACTGCGCAAAGTGAGTATGTTTTCCAGTACCTTACTCACGAATCTGCGCTTTTGCTCAATGGAAGCGTCAGACTTACAATACCGTCTTCCAGCTGAATATCGACGCTGAAACCCAGTTTGCGGGCCAGGGTAATCATGCCCTGGTTGTTCGGCATCGTTATGCCATTCAGTCGCTGAAGGCCATGCTCTCTGGTGTAATCGATGAGCTTAGTCAGTAAGCGTCGGCCGAGTCCGAGGCCTTTTAAGTCGGAGCGAACCAGCACGGCGAACTCGGCATCAACGTTGTCAGGGTCTGAAATGGCGCGTGTGACGCCGAGGATCTCATCGTTGTCTTTTATTCTTCTGACTGCAACGAACGCCATTTCTCGATCGTAGTCGATCTGCGTCATATTGGCTAAATCTTCGTGGGTAAATTCATTGATCTCGCTGAAATAGCGATAGTAGAGATCCTCTTTTGTTACCTGAGCAATAAAACGCTGCAGCTGAGGTTCGTCCTCGGGCAGGATCGGCCGGAACAGGCAGCGGTCACCGTTCTTAAGCTGCACCAGCTCTTCAAGCTGATGAGGATAAGGACGCACGGCCAGCCTGGCATCCGCATCCCCCGTAAATTCGGCCAATTCCAGAGTGACGTCGAGCAGGGTGAATTCACTGCCGGATGCCAGTAGAGGGTGAATATCGAGTCTGACAATCTCGGGGCAATCAACTATCAGGTTAGAAACTTGCACCAGAACTTCGCTGATCCCGGCGATATCCAGCGGGCGTAATGCGCTCCGGCTACGGATCTTGCCGCTTTTGATCGCCTGAATGACAAGGTATCGGGCCAGATTCATGTTTAGCGGGGGGAGGGCTACCGCCGCCTGCCTTTCAGGTCGCCACTCTACGCCGCCTTCGCCCAGCATGATCAATGGACCAAATACCGGATCGTGCTCAACGACGACTCTTAGTTCCTGCGCGCCTGCGCGGTTTGCCATGCTTTGCACCAGCAGGCCGTGAATACGAGCCTGGGGCCAGGCCATTTTTACACGGTCGATGATGGCTTCGGCGGCCTGTTGTACTTCACTGGCCGTTCTCAAATAGAGCATAACGCCCTGAACTTCCGACTTGTGGGGAATATCCGGAGAACGAAGCTTTAATGCGACGGGATAACCAATTTGCTCTGCGATATGCACCGCTTCTGCACTGTCTCCAGCAATCCATGTCGACAGGGTCGTTAAGCCATAAGCTTCAAGCACCGGCCTGACTTCATGGGTATCCAGCGTCGTGGCTCCCTGATGCAAGGCCCGCTGAATCAGATGGTGGGCGTCGCTGGTGTTTGCCGTCAGGTTAGCCGGCAGGGCCGGCGTTTCGCGCAATTGCTTCTGGTTACGGCGATACTCGACCATGTGCATAAACGCCGTGACCGCACCCTCTGGCGTTCTGTACGTCGGAATACCGGCATCGCTAAACAGGCGTCTGGCTTCCTGGGAGGAATACTCTCCGCACCAGTTGGTGACAATGGTGAGATATTTGCCACGAGGATGCCGCTGCAGAAGATCGATCAGGGCAAGAGCGCTTGCGGTTCCTGGGGCGGCGGCACTGGGGGAATGGATAACCATTAAGGCATCAAAATCATGGCTATCCAGCAATTTCTCTATGGCCAGCAGGTACCGGCCAGGCGTCGCGTCATCCCTTAGATCTATCGGGTTTCCTGCCTCAACGCCAGGAGGAAGCACGCCCGCAAGAGCCTGCAGAGTTTCTTCACTTAACGTCGCTAGTTTGCCATTACGTATCCAAAGCTCATCAAGGGCCAGCGCCGCAGGTGCCGCGCCGTTGCTGACAATCATCAGTCGCTCACCGCGCAGAGGTCGCATGTGGCTAAGGGTTTCTACGGCGGAAAAGAGCTCATGCGTATCCTGGACCCGAAGTAAACCTGCTCGTTGTATCGCCGCGTCCCAGGCGGCATCCAGGCCCGGATGGGTTTTCAGTAGCGTTTGTGCTTTGCTGCTGCGCCCGCTTTTGATGACCAGAATCGGCTTGTTACGTGAGGCGCTTCTTGCGGCGGAAACAAAGCGGCGGGCATCGCTCAGATGTTCAAGATACAGCAGGATGGCGCTGGTTTTCGTATCCCTGGCCAGATAATCAAGCAGTTCATCCACGTCGATATCCAGGCTATCGCCAAGCGCAATAAACCAGGAAAAGCCCATCTCGCGCTGCTGTGCCCAGTCCAGAATGGTGTTGGACACTGCGGCAGACTGAGAAATAAACGCCAGTTTGCCCTTTTGAATCGGAACAGGGGAGAAGCTGGCGTTTAACCCTTGCCACGGAGCCAGTAGGCCAAGGCTGTTCGGGCCAAGCAGGCGAATTTGCCAGCGAGCGGCACAGGCCAGCAATTCGGGTAATTGCTCAGGTGGGGCAGATAAAATAATGCAGGCCTTGCAGCCTTTATTACCCAGGGCTTCCAGTAGCGTAAGATTTCGCCGGGAATGCGTACAAACAATAGCGAGGTCAGGAGCCAGCGGCAGGCTGGCAATATCCGGCCAGGCAAGCACTCCGCACACGGCTTTGTGAGTCGGCGTCACCGGCATTACCGGGCCATTGAAGCCGCCAGCAAGCAAGTTGCGCATCATTAAATAACCGGCGCGGTCGGCTTTTGCCGAAGCGCCGATAACGGCAATGGATTTTGGACGCAGCAGCGCTTCCAGGCCTCGTTGACTCACGACGCTCTCCCCTGAGTGATGTTCAGGAGAGTCTAAACGTTTTCTTCCACTTCTGCTGTGACGCTGCCCTGATGATGGGGTTTCCCCGCCAGATAGCGCTCGCGGAAAAGAGTGAAATGCTGGGTTAATCCTTTGGACGCTACTACATCTCCCGCCAGTTCTAGCAGGGCTGCGGCGACTTCCGCGGTGCAATACTGGCCGTCCGCATGGGCCTCGCGCAGGCGATAAGCTGAGGTAATACTTAAATCTACGGAAATTATCGGCAGCGCATCGAGATAAGGGCTTTTACGGAACATTTTACGTGCTTCAGTCCACGTGCCATCAAGCATGATAAATAGCGGTGGCTTACCGATGGTTGGTGGCGTGGTCAGTACCTCGCGACTTGCATCGGCATAAGAGGCGGGGAAAACTACCATTGGCTGGTAATCCGGGTTAGCGACAAGATCCAGCAGCGCCTGAGGCGGCTCCGTGCGCGACCATTGAAATGCCTCTGTTTCCGGCAAAATATCGGCAATAAGTCGCCCGGTGTTACTCGGCTTCATCGGTTCGGTGTCAAACATTACCAGGCAAAAGCGACTGTGGGCATGTTGTGGCTTAAGCGTCTCACACAGGCAATTTTTCAACGGCAGCAGGCAGCGCTGGCAGCGACGAACGCGATTACCACGGGCGAGAAAGGGACGAGTTGCGCGAGCAAGGCGGGCTGCACGAAGGCGAAGAACGGCGTTTTCGGTCATTAATGAAGGATGTCTGGCTAAAAACACCATTCTACCGTAGATAGAGAAAGGAGGCCTAAAAAATGCCCCCTTATAATCAGATATTTTCGTCCAGCCAGCTATCAAACGGGGCTTTAGGCATGGCGCCATTCAGCATATCGACGACCTGGCCATTTTTGAAAATCATAATGGTCGGGATGCTTCTGATGCGAAAACGTGCGCTCAGTTCCTGCTCCGCTTCGGTGTTCACCTTCACAAAGCGAACTTTACCGCTGCGTTCTTCGGCAACATCTTCAAAAATAGGGGCGAAGTTCACGCACGGGCCGCACCACGGCGCCCAAAAATCAACCACAACCGGCAGCTCATCTTTCAGGAGTTTATCCAGCGTCGCCGTCGTGGCGTTAACGACTTCACCGTCAAACAGTTCATGGCCGCAGCGACCGCATTTTGCACCGTCATCGATACGGTCGTCAGGAATGCGGTTAATGGCCTGGCAGTCGGCACAAACGGTATTCATAACTAACCTCAAAGAGAATGATTGAAATCGGTGCCATGCACCACGGATGTTTCAAATATGTTACATATTATCGGCGAAGATGGGGAGGCCAACAAAGTGATTTATTCGATGAGTACAATAGTTTTTAGCTTTTAAGCAAAGTTAATGGCTAACCCATGGCACATCAGGTAATCTGCGCGCTTCGCGCTCAGCCAGGTGGAGGAACAATGAACGACGAATTTAAAGGTAAAAGCGGCAAGGTCAAAGTGATGTATGTCCGCAGTGACGACGAAAGCGAACAGCGCAGCCAAAACCCGCGTACCGGGAAAGGCGGTGGGCGTCCTGCCGGTGCGTCACGTGGTGAAGGCGGCGGCCGCCGTCAGTCTCGTCACGATGATAAACCTCGCGGCGGGCGCGATCGTAATGAACGTAGTGACAGAGGCGATCGCGGTGAAGCGGTCTCGCCATGGCGTACGGTTTCCCGTGCCCCGGTAGACTCTTCGCTGTCGGCATCAGACAATGAAGGTACAACTAAACATATCGTTGATCCGGAAGTGATTCGTCGCCAGCGCGCCGAAGAAGCCCGAGTGTACGGTGAGAATGCTTGTCAGGCGCTGTTCCAGAGTCGCCCGGAAAGCATCGTGCGCGCCTGGTTTATCCAGAGCGTTACGCCTCGTTTTAAAGAAGCGCTGCGCTGGATGGCGGCAAATCGCAAGGCTTATCACGTGGTGGATGACGCTGAGCTGACAAAAGCCTCAGGCACCGAACACCACGGCGGCGTTTGCTTCATTATTAAAAAACGCAGCGGCATCAGCGTGCAGACCTGGCTGAACAAAGCCGGGGAAGAAGACTGCGTGCTGGCACTGGAGGATGTGGGCAACCCACATAACCTGGGCGGGATCATGCGCAGCTGCGCACACTTCGGCGTTAAAGGTTTGCTGATTCAGGATGCTTCTCTGCTGGAATCCGGTGCGGCGATTCGTACCGCAGAAGGCGGGGCCGAGCACGTGGTGGCGATCAGCGGCGAGACGTTTGGCGATGGGCTGGAAGCTTTCCGTAAAGCGGGCTACACCATCGTGACAACCTCAAGCCACCAGGGCACCCCGCTGTATAAAGCTGAGCTGCCTAAGAAAATGGTGCTGGTGCTGGGCCAGGAGCGCGATGGCGTTTCCGACACGACTTTTGAAAACGCAGATATGAGCGTAGCCATTGAAGGTACAGGTAATGTTGAAAGCCTCAACGTATCGGTAGCGACTGGCGTGCTGCTGGGCGAATGGTGGCGCCAGAACAAGGCCTAAGGCCTTCTCCAGCTATAAAAAACCAGCGTAATTGCTGGTTTTTTTTCGCCCCGATTTTAGCCATTGTCCTGTGGCAGCTGCGGCACCCAATCGATGGGCTGTTCTCCGCGCCCGGCCAGATACTCATTCGCCTTCACAAAATGCCCGCAGCCCAGAAAACCACGATGCGCAGAAAGCGGAGAAGGGTGCGGTGCGGTCAGGACATGGTGGCGCTGGCGATCGATAATGCTGCCTTTGCGTTGGGCATGAGCACCCCACAGCAGGAACACCACCCCTTCACGGTGTTCATTAATGAGGGCGATAACCTTGTCGGTAAACGTCTCCCAACCAAAATTGGCGTGGGAATGCGCTTTACTCGCTTCGACGGTAAGTACCGTATTGAGCAGCAACACGCCCTGCCGAGCCCAGCTTTCAAGGTAGCCGTGCGTAGGGCGGGTAAAGACTGGGACAGAAGCCTCAAGCTCTTTATACATATTGACCAGCGAAGGCGGGGGAGCGATTCCTGGACGGACGGAGAAAGATAGTCCGTGCGCCTGGCCTGGTCCATGATAAGGATCCTGCCCCAGAATCACGACTTTGACATCGCCCAGCTCGGTAAAGCGAAAAGCGTTGAAAACATCCTTTTGCGGAGGGTAAACGGTCACGCCCGCTGCGCGCTCTGCCGCGACGGCGCTGAGCGTATTGATAAAGTAGGGCTGCTGTTTCTCTTCTGCCAGCACGTCGTGCCAGGTGAGGTGGGTAGTCATCTCGCTCTCCCGCGAATCTGTATTGTCCGATAGCTTAACTGCTTCTTCCTTCTGAGCAAAATAGTGCGTGGCATCAATGAGCTACAGTGATAAATAAAGTTGAAAATTTACAAAAGTTTTAGCATGGCGCTGACCGTCTAAGTTGATGTAAAACAAATAAAACCAGCTAAAGCCATTTTTAGTGTGTGGATTTAATTGATTTAAGTCAAAGAATCACGCCTGGTGGACTGATATAAGAACAACAAAGCAACAAAGGTTTTACCAATGAGCCAGAGCGCTGGCCCAAAGAATCAGCACATTACCCTGAGGGAGAAATAAAATGATTACTGGTATCCAAATTACAAAAGCGGCAAACGACGAACTTCTGAACTCTTTCTGGCTGCTCGACAGTGAAAAAGGAGAAGCTCGCTGCGTGTGCGCGAAAGCAGGTTTTGCGGAAGATGAAGTGGTTGCAGTCAGTAAACTGGGCCAGTTTGAATACCGTGAAATTCCAATGGAAGTGAAACCGGAAGTTCGCGTTGAAGGTGGGCAGCACCTGAACGTTAACGTTCTGCGTCGTGAAACGCTGGAAGATGCGGTTAAGCATCCGGAAAAATATCCGCAGCTGACCATCCGTGTTTCCGGCTACGCGGTGCGCTTTAACTCCCTGACTCCGGAACAGCAGCGCGACGTGATTACCCGTACTTTCACTGAAAGCCTGTAATTCAGTTCCTGCCGTTGAGAATAAAGAGCGCCTTCTGGCGCTCTTTCACGTTAATAGAATGCATAGTAAACCCGCATCAGCACCCGGTACAGGTTCCCTAAATTTCCTGGGGCTGCCAGCACTACGCTCATTTCTTCGATGTCACTATCTTCGCCGTATACGACAGGGCAGGAATGCCGTAAAGAATGATTGTTTGCAGGAAAACGCAGAACCCGGGCAATAAAAAACGCCGGGATTATCCCGGCGTTCATGTTATTCGTCGACTTTTGGCGACTCTGTCGTGTTAGCTGCCGTTGGTTTACGGCGCTTACCGATGTTTTTCTGATCGCGATGGCGCACTTTAACGCGCGGCTTCTCTTTGTCTTTCTCTTTCTTCTTCTCTTCGCGCTTAGCCAGCACTTTCTTGGATGGCTTACCGGTCAGCTTTTCGCTTGGCGCACGCGTCGTTGGGCGCAGCTCGTCGATAACGCGGGATTTCAGAGGCTCTTTCATGTAGCGGGTAATTTTACCCAGCAGCAGATGATCGTGCGCCTCAACCAGCGAAATCGCGGTTCCTTTCATGCCTGCGCGACCGGTACGACCAATACGGTGCAGATAGATATCCGCGGTACGTGGCAGGTCAAAGTTGAATACGTGGCTAACGTCAGGGATATCGATCCCACGGGCAGCAACGTCGGTCGCAACCAGAACGTTTACGCGACCATCGGTCAGGCGCTTGATGGCCTCGTTACGCTTGGCCTGTACCATTTCGCCTTCGAGATAGCAGGTGTTGATGCCCGCTTCACGCAGCCAGGCAACCAGCTCATGCAGACGCTCGCGCTTACGCACAAAGACGATAGAGCGGGTGGTATCCGGCTGGTTCAGCAAATGAACGAGTAACTTCGTTTTGTGCTCAACGTCATCGGCGCGATAGTACCACTGATGGATCTTCTTGCGCTCACGCGTGGATGGCGTGGCGGAAACTTCAACCGGATCTTCCAGCAGGCGTTCAGCAAAATCTTTAACCGCGTTGCCTTCCAGGGTAGCGGAGAACAGCATGGTTTGCTTGCGCCAGCGGGTTTCCGCGGCAATGGTTTCAATATCTTGCGCGAAGCCCATGTCCAGCATGCGATCTGCTTCATCGAGGATCAGCGTTTCAACCGCGCGGCAGTCGAAGTTCTCTTCCTTTATGTATTGCAGCAGTCGGCCGGTGGTAGCGACGACAATATCCTGATTCTCGCTGAAAACTTCAGCGTGGTTCATATACGCTACGCCGCCGGTGATGGTGGCGATATCCAGATGGGTATGTTTTGCCAGTTCACGCGCGTGGTCGGCGACCTGCATAGCGAGTTCACGGGTTGGCGTGACGATCAGAATACGCGGCGGGCCAGATTTCTTACGAGGAAAGTCGACCAGATGCTGTAGCGCTGGCAGCAGGTAAGCTGCGGTTTTACCGGTACCCGTCGGTGCTGAACCCAGCACGTCGCGTCCTTCAAGTGCAGGAGGAATGGCCGCAGCCTGGATGGCAGTCGGGCGAGTAAAGCCTTTCTCCTGGAGCGCGTCCAAAAGGCTTTCATCAAGTTCGAGTTCGGAAAAAGTGCTTACAGTCATGGTCTACCTCTGTTTGGGACGCCGATTATAGACATAATGACCGCGATCTTCATCTGTTTGTGTCTTTCCGTAGATGTCCGTTTCACTTATGCTACGGCGGTTTCTTTGCAAGGTAGATAAGATGTCGGATCAAAAAGCGGTATTACGTCGGGATGGTTTCACCTTCAAACAGTTCTTTGTGGCGCACGATCGCTGCGCCATGAAGGTGGGAACAGATGGGACGCTGCTCGGTGCATGGGTGCCGGTAGTTAATGTAAAAAGCGTCCTGGATATTGGCACCGGCAGCGGTTTGCTGGCGTTGATGCTCGCCCAGAGAACCGCTGATGACGTCACGATTGAAGCCGTGGAGCTGGATCCGGTTGCTGCAGGACAGGCGGCAGAAAACGCCAAAGGCTGCCGCTGGGCTTCGCGTATTCACGTTCACTGCGCGGACATCCGCGAGTGGGCGCAGCAGGCTACTCAGCGCTACTCCTTAATTGTCAGTAATCCGCCTTTCTTTGAGCAGGGCAGTAACTGCGCATCACCAGAACGAGCTCAGGCACGTTATACCACGACGCTGGATCACCAGGCCTTGCTCAGCAGCGCTGAACAACTGATCACCGAAGACGGTTTCTTCTGCGTGATTATGCCGGAAACTGCCGGGACGGCATTCAGCGAGCTGGCGAAATCACAGGGTTGGCACGTTCGTTACCGTACCGATGTGGCCGACAATGAAACTCGCCTGCCGCATCGGGTGATGCTCGCGCTTTCTCCTACGGGCGGAGAATACTACAACGACCGCCTGGTGATCCGTGGGCCAGACCAAACCTACTCTGAAGGCTATTGCAGCCTGACCCAGGACTTCTACCTGTTTATGTAGAGCGGGGAAAGCACGCTTGGGCCGGATTCAGCGAGCTGATCCGGATAATCGAGCGTGTAGTGCAGGCCCCGGCTCTCTTTACGCTGCATGGCGCAGCGCACAATGAGTTCGGCAACCTGCACCAGGTTTCTCAGCTCAAGCAAATTGTTTGAAACGCGGAAGTTGGCATAGTACTCATCAATCTCTTGCTGCAGCATGGTAATTCTTCGCAGCGCCCGCTCCAGCCGACGAGTGGTGCGGACGATCCCAACGTAGTCCCACATAAAGAGCCGCAGCTCATGCCAGTTATGCTGGATAACAACCTGTTCGTCTGGATTATCCACACGGCTGTCATCCCAGTCGGGCAGATTTTTACTTTCGCGCGCATACGGCAGTCGCTTCAGAATATCTTCTGCGGCAGACCAGCCATAAACCAGGCATTCGAGCAGAGAGTTTGAGGCCATTCGGTTAGCGCCGTGCAGGCCGGTATACGTCACTTCGCCAATGGCATACAGCCCGTCCACGTCGGTGCGCCCGTGTTCATCTATCATCACGCCGCCGCAGGTATAATGCGCGGCAGGGACTACGGGAACCGGATCTTTGGTTAAATCAATGCCTAGCCCAAGCAGCTTCTCATAAATAGTGGGGAAGTGCTGGCGAACAAACGCCTCTGGCTTATGGCTGATATCCAGATACATGCAGTCTGCGCCCAGGCGTTTCATTTCGTGATCGATAGCCCTGGCGACGATATCACGTGGCGCAAGCTCGGCACGTTCATCAAACTCCGGCATGAAGCGTGAACCATCCGGACGCTTCAGGTATGCACCTTCGCCGCGCAATGCTTCGGTAAGCAGGAAGTTTCGGGCCTGAGGATGGAACAGCGCCGTAGGGTGAAACTGGTTGAATTCAAGATTGGCGACCCGGCAGCCTGCACGCCATGCCATAGCGATACCGTCACCGGAGGCGATATCCGGGTTTGTCGTGTACTGGTAGACTTTTGAAGCGCCACCGGTGGCTAAAACGACAGATTTCGCACGGCAGGTTTCGACCTTTTCAAGGTTCCGGTTCCAGACCCAGGCACCGACGACGCGCCTTGTGCCCGGCAGGCCAATTTTGTCCGAAATAATTAGGTCTACGGCGTTGCTGCGCTCGATCACCCGGATATTGGGGTGATTGAGGGCTTTGCCGACTAGCGTGGTTTCAACTTCCTTCCCGGTGGCATCCGCCGAATGAAGAATTCGGCGATGGCTGTGGCCGCCTTCACGCGTCAAATGGTAGCTCTCTTCACCATTCGCCAGCGTGTGGGTATCGAACATGACGCCCTGATCAATCAGCCACTGGACGCAGTGCTTTGCATTGCTTGCCACAAATTCTACGGCCTCACGATCGCAAATTCCTGCCCCGGCTATCAGCGTATCGTCAATATGGGAAGCTATGCTGTCGGTTTCATCGAAAACGGCGGCAATTCCCCCCTGTGCATAAAAAGTTGAGCCTTCGTTAACTGGGCCTTTGCTTAGCACAATGACCTTGCTGGTTTGAGCCAGACGCAGCGCGAGAGAAAGGCCAGCAGCACCGCTACCGACAATTAATACGTCACAGATCAGATCGCTATTTTTGTTCATAGTGTTTAATTTACTAAACAATAGTGGCCCGAGCATAGCACCGGGTGGGACGCTGAACACGCTTTTTTTGTTTTAGCGTTGTGCAGACTAAACAGAGTCATCGGTAAAGTCATTGGGAGGGCTCGAGCAAACTGCGTAAATAAATCTCACTACGGAAGGATAAATGGCAGATTAGATGATGAAATACCCTGATTCATGAGATACTCTTCTCGCTAACTTTTTGAGCATTGATTCAGAAGAATCGGCGTTACCGTTTTGCGAAGCGGAATTTATAATGAAAAGATGCAATCCGCTAAACATGACAGAAAAACAAAGGCGTAACGGAACTTTGCTGGCCTCGGGCACTCAAACTCAAAGCTTGCTCAAAAATGCAGGGTTCGAGTGGCATTTCGATTACGCGTGGAAATTGGGTTTGGGGAGACATTACCTCGGATGAGCGAGCAGTTAACGGATCAGGTCCTCGTCGAACGGGTCCAAAAGGGAGATCAGAAATCATTTAACCTACTGGTGATACGCTACCAGCATAAGGTTGCGAGCCTGGTTTCCCGCTATGTACCTTCGGGAGATGTACCCGATGTGGTGCAGGAATCTTTTATTAAAGCTTATCGCGCGCTGGATTCATTCCGTGGCGATAGTGCGTTTTATACGTGGTTGTACCGCATCGCGGTCAACACGGCTAAAAATTATCTGGTTGCTCAGGGGCGGCGTCCGCCATCAAGTGATGTGGACGCTATTGACGCTGAAAACTACGAAAGTGGCAGCGCATTGAAAGAAATTTCGAACCCTGAGAACTTAATGTTGTCTGAAGAACTGAGACAAATAGTTTTCCGTACTATTGAGTCGCTCCCGGAAGATTTACGCATGGCAATTACGTTGCGGGAGTTGGATGGCCTGAGCTATGAAGAGATAGCCGACATCATGGATTGCCCGGTAGGTACTGTGCGTTCTCGTATTTTCCGCGCAAGGGAAGCTATTGATAATAAAGTTCAACCGCTTATCAGGCGTTGACGATAGCGGATTACTGGAAGGGTATTTAGGCATGCAGAAAGAACAACTTTCCGCTTTAATGGATGGCGAATCTCTCGACAGCGAGTTGCTCAATCGCCTGTCAAACGACAGTGAATTGCAGCAAAGCTGGGAGAGTTACCACCTTATCCGCGACACAATGCGCGGAGATACCAGCGAAGTGCTCCACTTTGATATTTCTGCCAACGTGATGGCGGCTATCGCAAATGAGCCTGTGCGTAACGTCGCGCCGCTCATTACCGAATCTCAGCCGCAGCCTCAGCAGTGGCAGAAAATGCCGTTCTGGCATAAGGTGCGTCCGTGGGCAAGCCAGCTTACCCAAATGGGCGTTGCCGCGTGCGTATCGCTTGCGGTTATCGTGGGTGTGCAGCACTATAATGGCCAGTCTGACAGCACCGCACAGCCGGAAACGCCGGTCTTTAACACTTTGCCGATGATGGGAAAAGCCAGTCCGGTAAGTCTGGGCGTACCGTCTGACACGACCGCCAGCAACAGCAGTCAGCAAGTACAGGAACAGCGTCGTCGTATTAACGCTATGCTGCAGGATTACGAATTGCAGCGTCGTTTACACTCCGAGCAGCTCCAGTTTGAACAGGCGCAAACCCAGCAGGCCGCTGTGCAAGTGCCAGGAAACCAAACTTTAGGAACGCAATCGCAGTAATGAAGCAACTTTGGTGTGCCCTGTCTCTCGTGGCAGGCAGCCTGTTGTTCACCTCCAGCGCCTCGGCGGACACTGTTTCGTCCGGGGCGTTGTTGCAGCAGATGAACCAGGCTAGTCAGTCACTCAATTATGAGCTGGCGTTTATCAATATCAGCAAACAAGGGATTGAGTCCCTTAGTTATCGCCATGCACGTCTTGATAATCGCCCGCTTGCGCAGTTCCTGCAAATGGACGGCCCGCGCCGCGAAGTCGTTCAGCGCGGCAATGAAATCAGCTATTTTGAGCCTGGGCTCGAGCCATTCACGCTCACCGGGGACTACATCGTCGATTCTCTGCCTTCCATCGTTTATACCGACTTTAAGCGCCTGACGCCGTACTACGACTTTATTTCTGTCGGGCGTACGCGTATTGCCGACAGATTATGCGAAGTTATTCGCGTCGTTGCTCGGGACGGCACTCGCTATAACTACATTGTTTGGCTCGATACCGAAACCAAGCTGCCGCTTCGCGTTGATTTACTGGATCGCGATGGCGAAACGCTCGAACAGTTCCGTGTTGTGTCATTCTCTGTTGAAAATCAGGCGAGCGGGCTTCTGCAGAATTTAGCAAAAGCGACGTTGCCACCTCTGCTGTCCGTACCGGGTGCGGAAAAGGCCAGTTTTACATGGGCACCGACATGGCTGCCGCAAGGCTTTAGCGAAGTGTCGAGCAGCCGCCGGCCACTGCCAACCGTGGGCGTGCCTATCGAATCCCGACTTTATTCTGACGGGTTATTTAGTTTCTCGGTGAACATCAGCCAGGCCCCGTCTCAGGCAAGTAATGGCGAACAGCTTGTGCGGACCGGTCGCCGGACTATTAGCACTGAAATTCGTGATAAAACCGAAATTACCGTTGTAGGTGAGTTGCCTCCACAAACGGCGAAACGCATTGGCGATAGCGTGAAGTTTAACGGAGCGACGCAATGATTAAAGAATGGGCGACGGTCGTCTCCTGGCAAAATGGTGAAGCATTGCTGCACTGTGATGTTAAAGCCTCTTGCAGCAGCTGCGCTTCGCGCTCCGGATGTGGGACTCGTGTCCTAAACAAATTGGGGCCACAAACCAGCCATCTGCTGTCTGTGCCAAGCGAACAGCCGCTGGTTGCCGGGCAAAAAGTGGAGCTGGGCATTGCGGAAGGTAGCCTGTTAGGGTCCGCGCTGCTGGTGTACATGTCGCCGTTGGTCGGACTATTTTTGTGTTCAGGTCTTTTCCAGACGCTGTTTGGTACCAACCTGGCCGCTATGTGCGGAGCTTTGCTTGGTGGCGTAGGGGGCTTCCTGCTTGCTCGCGGTTTTTCCCAGCATTTCAGCCGTCGTGAGAGCTGGCAGCCGGTGATTCTAAGCGTTGCGCTTAGCCCGGATGCAGTGCGCGTCGATACGTCCGCGCCGCCGGCTGAAAATCAATAAATTCCCTTCAAATGACATCTCTTTGCACATCCTGCTTATGGCTTACCTAAGCTTGCAGGATGAGCAGTTTCCTCACTTTCTGGTTGTAGTGTAGAATGCGGCGTTTCAGGCAGAAGACAGTCTCTGACATCCTGCTCCGTACAGCGCGAAGCGCCGAGCTCACAGGCCATTTGTAAGGCATAAAACCTCTAACTATGAAGAATATACGTAACTTTTCTATTATTGCCCACATCGACCACGGTAAATCGACGCTGTCTGACCGTATCATCCAGATTTGCGGCGGCTTGTCCGACCGTGAAATGGCCGCGCAGGTTCTTGACTCAATGGACCTGGAACGCGAACGTGGTATTACCATCAAAGCACAGAGCGTCACCCTCGACTACAAAGCCAGCGACGGTGAAACTTACCAGTTGAACTTCATCGATACCCCTGGGCACGTTGACTTCTCTTATGAAGTGTCCCGCTCGCTTGCGGCCTGTGAAGGGGCGCTGCTGGTGGTGGATGCCGGGCAGGGCGTTGAGGCTCAAACCCTGGCGAACTGCTACACGGCGATGGAAATGGACCTGGAAGTGGTTCCGGTTCTGAACAAAATTGACCTGCCGGCGGCCGATCCTGAGCGCGTGGCGGAAGAAATTGAAGACATCGTGGGCATCGACGCCACCGATGCGGTTCGCTGCTCGGCGAAAACCGGCGTTGGCGTACCTGATGTATTAGAACGCCTGGTGCGCGATATCCCCGCACCGGAAGGCGATCCAGATGCACCGCTACAGGCGCTGATCATCGACTCCTGGTTCGATAACTACCTGGGCGTTGTCTCCCTGATCCGCGTGAAAAATGGCACGCTGCGTAAAGGCGACAAAGTCAAAGTCATGAGCACCGGCCAGGTGTACAACGCCGATCGTCTGGGCATCTTTACGCCTAAGCAGATCGACCGTACCGAACTAAAATGCGGTGAAGTAGGCTGGCTGGTTTGTGCCATCAAAGACATCCTGGGTGCCCCGGTAGGCGATACTCTGACCCTGTCCCGTAACCCGGCGGACAAAGCGCTGCCAGGCTTCAAAAAAGTGAAGCCGCAGGTTTATGCCGGCCTGTTCCCGGTCAGCTCCGACGACTACGAAAACTTCCGCGATGCACTCGGCAAGCTCAGCCTGAACGATGCCTCTCTGTTCTACGAGCCAGAAAGCTCAACGGCGCTGGGCTTCGGCTTCCGCTGTGGCTTCCTGGGCCTGCTGCACATGGAGATCATTCAGGAGCGTCTGGAGCGTGAATACGATCTCGACCTGATCACCACCGCGCCAACCGTAGTTTACGAAGTGCAAACGACCAGCAAAGAGATTGTCTACGTTGATAGCCCGTCTAAGCTGCCGCCGCTCAACAACATTGAAGAGCTGCGCGAGCCGATTGCGGAATGTCACATGCTGCTGCCGCAGGAGTTCCTCGGCAACGTGATCACGCTTTGTATCGAAAAACGCGGCGTGCAAACCAACATGGTTTATCACGGCAACCAGGTTGCGCTGACCTATGAAATCCCAATGGCGGAAGTGGTGCTCGACTTCTTCGATCGCCTGAAGTCCACTTCTCGTGGCTATGCGTCGCTGGATTACAATTTCAAACGTTTCCAGGCTTCCAACATGGTGCGCGTTGATGTACTGATAAATGGCGATCGCGTTGATGCGCTGGCGCTTATCACACACAACGACAACGCGCCTTACCGTGGTCGTGAGCTGGTGGAAAAAATGAAGGATCTGATCCCTCGCCAACAGTTCGACATCGCGATTCAGGCAGCCATCGGCAACCACATTATTGCGCGTTCGACGGTGAAACAGCTGCGTAAAAACGTTCTGGCTAAGTGCTACGGCGGCGACGTCAGTCGTAAGAAAAAGCTGCTGCAGAAACAGAAAGACGGTAAGAAACGCATGAAGCAGGTCGGCAACGTCGAACTGCCTCAGGAAGCGTTCCTGGCCATTCTGCACGTTGGCAAAGACAGCAAATAATCTAAGGAGTTGGCATGGCGAATATGTTTGCTTTGATCCTCGTGGTAGCCACGCTGGTGACGGGCATTTTGTGGTGTCTGGACAAGTTTATCTTTGCACCAAAACGTCGTGAAAAACAGGCGGCAGCGCAGGCTGCCACCGGTGACGCACTGGACAAAAAGACGCTGAAAAAAGTCGGCCCTAAACCAGGCTGGCTGGAAACCGGTGCGTCGGTGTTTCCGGTGCTGGCGATTGTGCTGGTGGTGCGCTCATTTATTTATGAGCCTTTCCAGATCCCATCCGGTTCGATGATGCCAACGCTGTTAATCGGTGATTTTATTCTGGTAGAGAAGTTTGCCTACGGCATTAAAGATCCTATTTATCAGAAAACCTTAATTGAAACCGGGCACCCTAAACGCGGCGATATTGCGGTATTTAAATACCCTGAAGATCCGCGCCTGGATTATATTAAGCGCGTTGTTGGGCTGCCGGGCGACCGGGTAAGCTACGACCCGCAGTCGAAAGAAGTCACCGTGCAGCCTAATTGCAGTTCCGGCCAGGCCTGCGACAACGCACTGCCAATCACGTATTCCAACGTGGAAGCCAGTGATTTTGTGCAGACGTTTGCCCGCCGCAACGGCAGTGAAGCCACTTCCGGCTTCTTCCAGTTGCCGAAAGATCAGACCCGTGAAGACGGTGTCCGCCTGAGCGAGCGTAAAGAAACGCTGGGTAGCGTCACCCATAACATTCTGACGGTGCCTATCGCTCAGGATCAGGTAGGGATGTACTACCAGCAGTCAGGCTTGCCGCTTGCGACATGGATTGTTCCGCCGGGTCACTATTTCATGATGGGTGATAACCGCGACAATAGCGCAGACAGCCGCTATTGGGGCTTTGTGCCAGAGCAAAATCTGGTCGGTAAAGCGACAGCAATTTGGATGAGTTTCGAGAAACAAGAAGGCGAATGGCCAACGGGCGTTCGTTTAAGCCGAATTGGCGGCATTCATTAAACAATTAATCCCACAAACTAACGACATCCCCTGTCGTTGTGTATAGAATATTCCCGCCTTTAAAGATTGGCTCCCGAAAGGGAGCCACGGCACACGAAACAGCGTTGGTTTCCTTTTTTCAGGTCTGTTCCGTGTGCTGAATAGTTGACGCATTCATTAATTTTGGTATCGCATGAATCCCATCGTAATAAATAGGCTGCAGCGTAAGCTGGGCTACACTTTTCAACATCAGGATCTGTTGCAACAGGCATTAACCCACCGGAGTGCCAGCAGCAAACACAACGAGCGTCTTGAGTTTTTGGGTGACTCCATTCTCAGTTATGTCATCGCGAATGCGCTGTATCATCGTTTTCCTCGCGTAGATGAAGGCGACATGAGCCGCATGCGCGCGACGCTTGTGCGCGGCAATACTCTAGCGGAAATCGCCCGCGAGTTCGAACTGGGTGAGTGTCTGCGTCTTGGGCCGGGTGAACTGAAAAGTGGCGGTTTCCGTCGCGAGTCGATTCTTGCTGATACCGTGGAAGCGTTGATCGGTGGCGTCTTCCTCGACAGCGATATTCAGAACGTTGAGCGTCTCATTCTCTCGTGGTATCAGACCCGTCTCGACGAAATCAGTCCAGGCGACAAGCAAAAAGATCCGAAAACGCGTCTGCAGGAGTACCTGCAGGGTCGCCATCTGCCGCTGCCGTCGTATCTGGTGGTGCAGGTGCGTGGTGAAGCGCACGATCAAGAATTTACCATTCACTGTCAGGTGAGTGGCCTGCCTGAGCCTGTCGTAGGGACGGGCTCAAGCCGCCGTAAAGCGGAACAGGCTGCGGCTGAGCAGGCGCTGAAAAAGCTGGAGCTGGAATGAGCGAAGAAAAAACGTATTGCGGCTTCGCGGCCATTGTTGGTCGCCCGAACGTCGGCAAATCCACGCTGCTGAATCAGCTGCTTGGGCAAAAAGTTTCCATTACCTCGCGTAAGGCGCAAACCACGCGCCACCGCATCATGGGCATCCATACCGAAGGGCCATATCAGGCGATTTACGTCGATACCCCGGGGCTGCACATGGAAGAAAAACGCGCCATTAACCGCCTGATGAACCGCGCGGCAAGCAGCTCCATCGGTGACGTTGAGCTGGTCATCTTCGTGGTTGAAGGTACCCGCTGGACGCCGGATGATGAAATGGTGCTGAACAAGCTGCGCGACAGCCGTGCGCCGGTAATCCTGGCCGTCAACAAAGTTGACAACGTTCAGGATAAAACCGTTCTGCTGCCTCACCTGCAGTTCCTCGGCAGCCAGATGAACTTCCTCGATATTGTGCCTATTTCGGCTGAAACCGGGATGAACGTTGATACCATCGCGGAAATCGTCCGTAAGCACCTGCCGGAAGCTATCCATCACTTCCCGGAAGAGTACATCACCGACCGCTCCCAGCGCTTTATGGCGTCTGAGATCATTCGCGAAAAGTTGATGCGTTTCCTGGGCGCCGAGCTGCCGTATTCTGTGACCGTAGAAATCGAGCAGTTCGTGACCAACGAACGCGGTGGCTACGACATCAACGGGCTGATCCTCGTTGAGCGCGAAGGGCAGAAGAAGATGGTGATTGGCAACAAAGGGGCCAAAATTAAAACCATCGGTATCGAAGCCCGTAAAGACATGGAAGAGATGTTCGAAGCCAAAGTTCACCTCGAACTTTGGGTGAAGGTGAAATCCGGCTGGGCCGATGACGAGCGTGCGCTGCGCAGTCTCGGTTATACCGACGACCTGAGCTAAAACTTATGGAAGGCTGGCAACGGGCTTTTGTCCTGCATAGTCGCCCCTGGAGCGAAACCAGCCTTTTGCTCGACCTGTTTTCCGAAGAGTCCGGGCGCGTTCGTCTGATTGCCAAAGGCGCGCGCTCTAAACGCTCAAATCTGAAAGGCGCTCTGCAGCCTTTTACCCCTCTGCTGGTTCGCTGGGGCGGCCGTGGCGAAGTCAAAACGCTACGCAGCGCCGAAGCGGTTTCTCTGGCCCTTCCCTTAAGTGGTATCACGCTGTACAGCGGCCTGTACGTCAATGAACTGGTGGCTCGCGTCCTCGAGCAGGAAACCCGCTTCTCCGAACTGTTCTTCGATTATCTCCACTGCATTCAGGCCTTAGCTGGCGCTACGGGCACACCGGAGCCTGCGCTGCGTCGTTTTGAGCTGGCGCTGCTGGGGCACCTTGGCTACGGCGTGGATTTTCTGCACTGCGCCGGCAGCGGGGCAGGCGTCGATGACACCATGACTTACACCTACCGTGAAGAGAAAGGTTTTATTGCCAGCGTGGTGATCGGCCACAGCAGCTTTACCGGCCGCCAGCTCAGGGCGCTAGCCGAACGCGAATTTCCTGATGCCGACACGCTCCGTGCCGCCAAGCGTTTCACGCGTATGGCGCTCAAGCCGTATCTACAAGGGAAGCCTCTCAAAAGTCGCGAACTGTTCCGCCAGTTTGTGCCTAAAAAAACGCCACCTGAGCCATCTGATAGCTCACAGTAATCACAGACCGTAGCCAGGCTTTCCCCGGCAGGTGTACACTGCCCGGCATCTGTCTGCGAACTCTGAGGATTGTCATGGCTGAATTACTGTTAGGCGTCAACATCGATCACATCGCTACCCTGCGTAACGCGCGCGGTACGGCATACCCGGATCCGGTTCAGGCCGCGTTTATCGCGGAGCAGGCGGGTGCCGATGGCATTACCGTTCACCTGCGCGAAGATCGCCGCCACATCACCGACCGTGACGTTCGCGTTCTGCGTGAAACCCTCGATACCCGCATGAACCTGGAAATGGCCGTCACCGAAGAGATGATCGCTATTGCCTGCCAGACGAAACCGCATTTCTGCTGCCTGGTGCCGGAAAAGCGCCAGGAAGTAACCACCGAAGGCGGCCTGGATGTTGCCGGTCAGCTGGATAAAATGCGCGATGCCTGCCAGCGCCTGGCTGACGCCGGTATTCTGGTTTCTCTGTTTATTGATGCCGACCACGCGCAGATTGACGCGGCGGTGGCCGTGGGCGCGCCTTACATTGAAATCCACACCGGCTGCTATGCGGACGCTGAAAACGAAGCGACCCAGGCCAAAGAGCTGGCTCGCATTGCTGAAGCCGCGAGCTATGCCGCCGCTAAAGGGCTGAAGGTGAATGCTGGTCACGGGCTGACGTATCACAATGTTCAGGCCATTGCGCGGATCCCTGAAATGCATGAGCTGAACATCGGTCACGCGATTATCGGGCGAGCGGTAATGAGCGGGCTTAAAGAAGCCGTGGCTGAAATGAAACGCCTGATGCAGGAAGCGCGTCGCTAATGGCCATTCTCGGCCTCGGCACGGACATAGTGGAAATTGCGCGCATTGAGAGCGTCATTTCCCGTTCAGGCGACCGACTGGCAAAGCGCGTACTGAGCCAAAATGAATGGGTCTTGTACCAGGCGCATCAGCAGCCGGTGCGTTTTCTGGCGAAGCGTTTTGCGGTGAAAGAAGCGGCCGCGAAAGCTTTTGGTACCGGAATTCGCAACGGGCTGGCGTTCAACCAGTTTGAAGTGTTTAACGACGCGCTGGGCAAACCTCAACTGCGGTTTTGGGAAGAGGCGGAGCGGCTGGCTGAAAAAATGGGCGTGCGTTCAGTTCACGTTACCCTGGCGGATGAGCGCCATTACGCCTGCGCGACGGTGATCATCGAAAGCTAAAGTTTATCCGCATGGTGGAGCAGCACGAACTTATCCCACAGCTGCTCTTCATTCTCAATGTGCGCCGGGTCGTGAATTATCGTGCTGGGGATCGGGCAAACTTTCTGGCAGGTCGGGGTTTCGTAATGGCCCACGCATTCCGTGCAACGATCGGTATCGATCTGGTAGATAGCATCGCCCATGGAGATGGCCTGATTCGGGCATTCCGGCTCGCACATATCGCAGTTGATGCACTTCTTCGTAATTAATAACGCCATTTCAACCTGTTACCAGCCCCACCGGACTCAAAGATATATTCACATTTCGCGCTCAAAACATTGCAAAATCCTGTATATTTAACCAGTATTAAGTTTGATTAAAGATAATGGATAAAGCAGGGACGTTTCGATGGCGCGCACTTTACCACAAAAGCAGATCATCCCCAATGATACTGCGCCTTTAAGTTTTGTGCTTTGTGTACTTTCAGTACGTGTTATCATTGAACTATTGGTCATGAAAAACACGGTGGGATCGTACTTATGGTACAGAGAGAACAACTGCGCGAAGCTTTTTCCCGCAGGCTGGCGCAGGCCTGCAGCGAAGCAAACCTCGATGAGTTCGGGCGCGGTATGGCGATAGCGCGCGCGCTGGGCGTTTCCTCCAAGGCCGTCAGTAAGTGGCTTAACGCCGAAGCCATCCCCCGGCAGGATAAAATGTACGAGCTGGCAACGTTTCTTCGGGCCGACGCGCTCTGGCTTCAGCACGGCAGTGAAACGGGCTATCAAAGCGAAGGGCGCGAGAATGCGGCCAGCCATGAAGAGGCGGCCATTTATCCTTTCCAGCCGCGCGAAGAGCAGGGCTTTCGCATCGACGTGCTGGACATTGAGGCCAGCGCGGGGCCGGGGCGACTGGTCTCCAGCGAAGTCACCGAAACTATCAACCACATCGTTTACGACAGTCAGGAAGCGCTGGAGCTGTTCGGCCACCGGCCGGCTTCAACGATAAAAGTCATCACTGTCACCGGTGACAGCATGTCCGGCACCATTGAACTGGGTGACTATATCTTTGTGGATATTGGCAAAGACTACTTCGATGGCGATGGCATCTACGTGTTCCTCTATAAGGGACAATTGCTGGTGAAGCGCCTGCAGATGACCCATGACTGCCTGCTGGTGCGATCGGACAACCCCAAATATGCTGACTGGCGCATTAGCGAAGAGAACGAACAGCACCTCAAAATTATTGGCCGAGTGATGTACAGCCATTCAATTCGCCGCCACGCCTGAGATAGCTCATCCTCAAGCTCCAGCCTCAGTCACTTACCCAAGTGTGCTCCTGAGGCTGGATCCCTTGCCGCCTTGCCGCAGCTCGAATGCTAACCCATCTAAAAATAATCTTATAAATCAATAACTAATTATCAATTCGATCTTTTTTTAAATAATTCGTACTTTTGGTTCTTGACGTTATTGTACTATTGGTTCAATATCAATTCATCGGCAGGACGCACCGACTCACAAGGCAAGTGAACGCTCCTTAACATCAGGCCCTGAAAAAGGGCACATACACCAAAGCAAGAAGCTTTGGGATATCAGAGAGATATCACCAAAGTTGATTGACAGGAGGTTGTATGGACGCACAGGCACGTCGCCGCCAGCGCCGCGAAGCTAAACAGGCCGTCTGGAAAGCTGCCAACCCGCTGTTAGTCGGGGTAAGAGCGAAACCTGAGGCACGGCTTATTCTCTCGCTGGTTCGTAAACCCAGGTCTCGCCCCGACAAGGCTCTGGAGGTGATTAACATCTATGGTCTGCAAATCATTCAGCAGGCAGAGCATTATCAACGACTGCGCCAGAAGTTAGACGCCAGGCAAAAGAGTATTTATCAGGCCACGCCTCGCAGCGAATCCGGCTTACCGGCAGCGACCGGGAAGCAAACCCGACGCGGAAAACCTGTTCCGCTGATTTAACGCCATACCGCTTCTTTATCCCAACGGCAGTTCGACCCCTCAACCGAAGGTTCTTCCATGCACGACCAACCCGCAAATCTGGTCACGCAGTCTTTTGCGTGGCTGGCGGCGCTTGCCGCCGGTCTGGGTATCACGACACAGGATATGGTCTACATGATATTCGGACTGCTTAGCGTACTGATTTCACTGGCTTCGTGGCTGGGCGGCAGGCTGGATGCCCACCGACAGCATCTCGAAGATCAAAAGCGCACCCGCATCCTCCAGACGCTGGTGGATGACTTGCAAACTTTAAACCGAGCCGAGCAGATTGAGATTATCAGGGCAGTCAGCGAGGTACTGAAAAAGGCAGGTAACTAGTGGCTCTTTCTCCCGGACTCAGAAAAACATTACTCGGATTGTCAGGGGCGGGTGCGCTGACGATTGCAGGCACGCTCCTGCCCGAGCTGGAAGGCGTGAGCTACACGCCATATTACGACGTCGCCGGGGTGCTGACCGTCTGTTACGGCCATACCGGTAAAGACATTATTCCCGACAAAACATACACCCTGTCTGAGTGCAGGCGCTGGCTTGACCAGGATCTCGGCCCAGCGGCTCAGGCGGTCTCAAGGGCCGTCACCGTCCCGGTTAGTGAGTACCAACGAGCAGCTTTGATTAGCTTTACCTACAACGTTGGCACAGCCGCTTTTCTGCGCTCTTCCGTGCTCAGGATGTTAAACGCTGGCGAGTACAAACAGGCCTGCGCTGGGCTGAAAAAATGGATCTGGGCGGGTGGGAAGCAGTGGCAGGGGCTTATCAATCGCCGCGAGGTGGAGTACCAGCTTTGTACCTGGCCGGAGCCGGAAGAATGAAGCCGCTGACCTCACTTGTGCTGGCGGCCTTTACGCTGCTCGTTGCCAGCAGCTGGTGGTTTCACCAACGCTATGCCGTGCAAAAACAAAGGGCAGAGTTAGCACTGGAGCAGCTGGCTCAGCAAAAAAATGAGCTGCAAAACCTTGTCCGGCGCCAGCAGGCGGTAGCCGAGCTGGATGCTCACTATAGCGAGGAGTTAACCCATGCCCGGCTCACCATTGAAAACCTGCAGCGTGATGTGGCTGCTGGTACTCAGCGGCTGCGCGTCAGCGCCACCTGCAAAGCAGTGCCTGGCACCACCGCCACCGCCAGGCTGGATGATGGAGCCGCCCCCGGACTTACTGACGCCGCTCAACGGGATTATTTCCGTCTCCGGGAGCGAATAGAAACGAGCAACAAGCAGCTGGCGGGGCTGCAGGAGTACATCCGCAATCAGTGCCTGAACTAAGCCTCGAATTTTCGAGGCTTTTTTATTCCTACGTCAAAGAGGTCATTCCTATGTCTACATCCCTGAAGTACCCGATTGTTCTGGTCCACGGTCTGTTCGGTTTCGACAAAATTGGCGGGATCTACCCCTATTTCTACGGCATCAAAGAGGCGCTGGAGAAAGCCGGGGCGAAGGTCTACATCGCCACGATTTCCGCATTGAACAGCAATGAAATGCGCGGCGAGCAGCTGCTGGAATTTATCCGTAAAGTCCTGGCCGAAACGGGTGCGGCAAAAGTTAACCTGATTGGCCACAGTCAGGGGCCTTTGGCCTGTCGTTACGCTGCGGCGACCCACCCTGAACTTATTGCCTCGGTAACCTCCGTGAACGGCGTTAACCATGGCTCCGAAGTGGCAGACCTTGTTCGTCTGGCGCTGAAGCCTGGCCGCCTGCCAGAGTCTATCGCCAATGCTGCCCTGTCGGCTTTCGGCCAGCTGCTTTCCGCCCTGGCGGGGGCACCTCGTCTGCCTCAATCCGGCGTGGATGCTCTGGATGCGTTGACCAGCGAAGGCGTTGCCGCCTTTAACAAGAAGTATCCGCAGGGACTGCCTGCGCAGTGGGGCGGCCAGGGCAAAGAGCTGGATAACGGCGTCTACTACTACTCGTGGAGCGGGATTATCGACTACAACCCGCTGAATCAGGGCGCGAACAACCTGGATCCGCTGCACGTCGCCATGCTGGCGTTTTCCATCCTGTTCACCAACGAACGTTTCCAGAACGATGGCCTGGTTGGCCGTTACAGCAGCCATCTGGGCAAGGTGATTGGCTCCGACTATTCGATGGATCACGTCGATGCCATCAACCAGCTTGCCGGCGTGGTGGCCAGCAACAGCGACCCGGTCAAGCTGTACGTCGATCACGTGGCTCGTCTGCAGGCCAAAGGGCTGTAAGCCTTATCTGAACCGCCTTCGGGCGGTTTTTCTTTGGAGAAATCAATGAATGACACCACGCGTCCGGGCTTTCTGACGCCGATGGGGGCATCGCCACACTACGACGATGCACTTGATGTCGATCTTACCGGCTGGATTGTCGGCGTATCAGGCCTGCCGCCGGAAATGGTGATGGCGAAGTGGAGCGACCCGCCACCTGCCACGCCTGAGGCCGGCATTACCTGGTGTGACTTTTTTACCAACGTGAAGCAGGCGGAAGCGTCTTTCTTCCACTCACAGGACAGCGATCAAAGCGTACTTCAGAGCACCGAGTCCGTGGACGTGACCTGTGGCTTTTATGGCCCCGGCGCTCAGGCCATTGCCGCGCTTTTTCGTGATGGCCTGAACGTGCCGCAAAACAACGCCGAGCTTAACCGACTGGGCCTGACGTTTTTGCAGTGCGGCGACATTACGCCGGACCCTGAATTTATCAATAACCAGTGGCTACGCCGCTACACCCTCACCGTGGCGCTCAAGCGCAGTATTGCCCGGCGCTACGGTATTCGTTCCATCCTTTCATCCGCAGTAAAAATCATTGGAGAGTAAGCTATGTCACAGGGTTTACCTGTATCTAACATTGTCAGCGTGACAGTGAATATGGCGCCGCGTGCGGCGCAGTCCCGTAACTATGGTGCGCTGCTGGTCGTAGGCGCGAGCAACGTTATTGATGCCAAAGAGCGTATGCGTGCTTATTCCAGCCTGAGCGGCGTAGCCGCCGATTTTGGTCTGGAAGCGCCGGAATACAAAGCCGCCAGCCTCTACTACCAGCAGTCCCCGCAGCCTGCTGACCTGTATATCGGGCGCTGGGTTAAAGAAGGCGGCGAGGGCAAAGCCGGAGAAACCATCGCCGAATGCGTCTCCGCGCTGAGTGCGCACTCGACCGACTGGTATGGTCTGGTAATTGCCGACGATACCCTTACCGATGAAGGCGTGCTGGCCGTGGCGGCGGTTATTGAAGGCGACGGCGTTTCCCGTATCTTTGGTCATACTTCCGCCAGCGCTAAAGTGTTGGATGCTAACGACAGCACCGATGTCTTCAGCAAGCTGAAAGCGGCTAAGTTCGCCCGCACTTTTGGTCAGTACTCCAGCGTCACGCCGTTTGCGGCAGCCTCCCTGTTTGGCCGCGCGTTTACCGTTAACTTCAACGGCAATAACACCACCATTACCCTGAAATTCAAGCAGGAACCAGGGATTACCGCAGAAACGCTGACCCAAACGCAAATCAATGCTCTTTCCGCGAAAAACGCCAACGTCTTTGTGAATTACAACAACGACACCGCCATTATTCAGGAAGGCGTAATGAGCAACGGCAGCTTCATCGATGAGCGCCACGGCCTGGACTGGCTGCAAAACTATGTGCAGACCAACCTCTATAACCTGCTTTACACCAGCACCACCAAAATCCCGCAAACCGATGCCGGTGTTACCCGTCTGCTGAGCAACGTTGAGCACTCCATGGCGCAGGCGGTCACCAATGGCCTGGTCGCACCGGGTGTCTGGAATGGCGCCGATATTGGCCAACTGGCCTCCGGCGACACGCTGACCAAAGGCTACTACGTTTACGCCCCAGCTGTAGCGACTCAGGCGCAGTCAGACCGCGAGGCGCGTAAGGCGCCAGTGATTCAGGTGGCCTGCAAACTGGCGGGTGCCGTGCACTTCGCTGACGTCGAAATCAATGTTGTTCGTTAAGGAGATTTAAATGGGTACTTATTCTTTTATGGATGTGACGGCTTCTCTTGTGGGGCCAACCGGCGTGATTGATTTGGGCGCGGGCAGTGCGAACGGTGATGCCGGGATCAAAGTGGAAATGGCTGGCACAAAAAACACGATGACCGTCGGCATAGACGGTGAGGTGATGCATAACCTCTCTCCGGCTAAAAACGGTTCGATCACCGTGACCTTGATGAAAACCTCCCCGGTGAACAAAAAGCTGATGCTGGCTTACAACGCCCAAACGCTCTCCTCGGCATTGTGGGGTAAGAACACCATTGTCGTGCGCAACACTTCCTCCGGCGATTTGGTCACCGCTCGTGACGTGGCATTTTCACAGCTACCGGCCAATGCCAATGGCAAAGAGGCGGGCACCATGGACTGGAAGTTTGACTGCGGCAAAATCGATCAGCTGCTTGGGGAGTTCTAAGCCATGGAAATTACCCTGAAAGCGGTGAACTACCGCATTCGCAAGCTCGGCGTTTTCGAGCAGCTTAGCGTTGCTCGGAAGCTGCTGCCGGTTCTGGCAGGCGTTGTGGGTGATTTTCGCAGCTTGCAGGGTAAGGAGGGCGGAAACGCCCTCGAAACCGTGCTGCCAAAAATTGCCCGCACCCTTGCCGACCTCAGCGAGGAAGATTGCAACACCATTCTGTATCCGTGCCTCTCGGTCGTGACGCGCGAACACATGAAGGGCTGGGTGCCGGTCTTTAGTCAGGGCGCATTGTCTTTTGACGATATCGACCTGATGACGCTGCTGCAGCTGGTGGCCCGGGTGGTGGCCGACTCGCTGGGAAATTTTTTGCAAGAACTCCCCGGGAGCGAAAACCCGGCCCCGCCAGCGGCCTGAGGCTGGAGACGTTGCCGGGTGGGGAAGATTACATTCTTCGCCCGGCGGAGGTCTTCGGCCTCAGCTGGCTGGATCTGAAAAGCGGCGCGGTGGATCTCAACGACATTGCGCTGATGAATGATTACCTTGAGATGCAGGCCGAGAATAAGGCCTGTATCACACGCTGGAGAGAGGAAAATGAGCGCTAGCACACAGCTTGTTCCTTACGTCCCGATCCCAGATTTTTTTTATCAAGAAGACCTTAGCTCGCGAATCAACGCCGCTTTTGGGGAACTGGATAAAACGCTGAAAAAGGGAAAAGAAGAGGCGGCAAAAGTTGATTTTGAAAAACTGGCTAAAAGTTTCGAAAACTTCAGTAATCAGGTGCTGTCTCCGCTAACTAAAGCGGGATCCTGGTTTGAAAAGCGGCTGTCTGGCATCGAGAAGGATGCACAGGCAGCTCAATCTCTGAACGCCGATTTAGAGGCTTACAAGGCACTGCAATACGGTGCCAGTCAGTCAGGGGCGGACATTGGTGCGCTGCAAAAGTCGATTAAAAGCGTCAGTGAGTATGTGAACGGTGACTCGCTGCACGAGAGCCTGTTGAAAAGTCTCGGCGTAAAAACGCATGATGACGCTGGCTTAAAGCGGGATAACGCCGATATTTTCACGCAGGTTGCCCGTTCTTTGGGCACAGTGAACAGAGACAGCGCCGATTTCTATGCATTGAATCTGGGGATTGATGACGACACGCTGCATGCGATGCAGCGCGGATTAGGCCAGTTTGCCGAAGAGTATCAGGACTTGTCCCTCCGCATAGGCGGAAGCGCAGAGCAAAGCGCCGACCAGTCCGAAAAATTTATGCAGTCCTGGCGTAAAGCGGACTCCGTGTTTGATTTGTTAGTAGCAAAATCAGGTGGCGATCTGGCCGAAAAATTGGCTGAGCCCGTTGAGAGACTGGCCGAAAAAATGCTGGTTAAAGCGCCACAAATTGAACGCGTGTTGGACAAAATTGGCGCCGTCGTTGAACAGTTTGCTGACATTTTCGTTGATGCACTGAGCGGCACCATCGACTGGGTTACCGACGTGATGGCCTGGTGGGATCGCCTTGACGAAGGTTCTCAGGGGCTAATCGGTGGTTTAGCGGGGCTTACCGCGGCCTGGCTGGTTCTGAACAGCGCATTTCTCGCTTCCCCTGTCGGGATTATCCTCTCGCTGGCTGCGGCCATTGGCCTGCTTTATAACGACTACCAGAAATGGAAAGCTGGGGAAGAGAGCTTTATTGACTGGGGAGAGTGGGGACCGGTTATTGAAACGGCTGCGGACACGATCGGTAGCCTCGCGAAAACCATCAAAGATCTTATTGTTGATATTGGCAGCCTGTTGGGCATCGATTTTAGCAAGTGGTCTATCAGCACCATCTTTAAGGGGCTTCTGGACAACTTTAATCAGTTAGGCGCCACGCTAAGGCTGATTGGGAGTCTGATCAATGCGCTAAAAGAGGGGAACTGGGCAGAAGCAGCCAATATCGGAAAGTCATTGGTAGCAAACGGTCTGTTCCAGACGCCGGCGACCAAAATTGCGGATGGCGCAGCAGGCATTATTAAAGAGAAGCTCTCTAAGGGATGGCACACATTCCAGGGCTGGCTTGCTGGAGATGAAGAAAAGGGCTCTGGCGGAAAGTTATCCAATGCTGTCAATAATCTCAGTCAACCCGATCCTGTCTCAATGTTGCTTCCGGCGTGGGGGGCCAACAATGAACGCCTGGCGACTTCAGGAGATTTCTCCACGGCGAACAACAGCACTACGCATTCACCCACGATTAACAGTAATACCCATATCGTCGTGAATGGCGTCTCTGAACCTCGTCTGGCGGCGACCGAGACATCTCAGCGCTTGTTCAATGTTCATTCTCAGCTGGCGCAGCAGTATGACAGGAGGATGAGCTAATGGATATTTTTGGTGCTTACTTTCAGCCACGCACGAGCTTCTCCGGTTTTCTGGTGCCGGATGTGGTGGTCAACGAACTCCACACGGACACGCTGAAAATTGCTTCTCATCCCGTCGAGTTTGGCCCGAATATCAGCGACCATGCCTGGGCAGAGCCCGGTGAGTTAACGATTGATTGCTTCTTTAAAGCCGGTGGTTCACTGGTTGATTTTGTCAATACGACCGCGTTCGGTTCCTGGCTAAACACAGGCTCCAGTCCGGCGCAAATTTACCAACAACTGCTTGATCTACAGACCAAAGCAGAACCCTTTAGGGTCATCACCCGCCGCCGCTCCTACGACAATATGCTGATCAAAACGTTGACGGTGACGACCGGCGTCAAATCGGAAAACATTCTTGGCTGCAAACTGGTGTTGACCGAAGTATTGCTGACGGCCACGGAAGCACGCCCTGCGCCGCCTAAAACGGCGATGGATGAAGGGGTAACGACGGCTTCCGTCGGTAACAAAGGCGAGAAAGTGGTTACCTCCCCGATGGGATCGGCAAAAATCACGCCGCTTCAGCCGAAATCAAAATGAGGAGAGAGAATGTCAATTGCAGAAATTCCCCTCAGCGCGGATAACCAAATCTTTACGATCCAACTAGCCGGGCTGACCCTGCGCATGCGGCTGCTTTATCGGGATGCCGCTGGCTGGATCCTGGATATTCTCGATATCGATGATCGGCCCATCGTGAATGGGATCCCGCTGGTGAGCGGCGCCGATTTGTTGGCTCCGTACGCCTGGCTTGGTTTTGGCGGAGGGCTCTGGGTTGGCTGTGATGATGAAACTCAGGACTACCCAAGTAAAACTAACCTTGGAAACGGCAGTCACCTTTACTTTGTGACGGCAGATTAAGGAGGGGGGAGATGAGTGATAACTGGTCCCGCCACTTTGAGCTTCAGCTTCTCAGGCAAGACGGCAGCGGTATTGCACTTTCTGATTTTAAAGTGACGTTTAAAATCGACTGGCATGCCGGCAGTTCAGCCAAAACGGCCGAGGTAAAAATCTACAACCTCTCGCCGGATAGCCTGAATCGTATTGCACAAAAGGAGTACAGCAAAATCCGGCTGATTGCGGGCTACAACGGATTAGAACCGGTGGTAAGCCGCAGTGAAGTGGGAAAAGTCAGGATTGTCGAGCCTGCCGAGTGGGGGCCGCGAGACGGCATGAACTTTGGGGTGATCTTCAGCGGCGACATTCGCATCTGGATGACGGGGCGAGAGGATACCCCTGATGACTGGATTTTAATTCAGGCCATTGATGGCCATGAGGCGCTAATGTCTGCCGTGCTTAGCGCCACGCTTGCTAAAGGCTACACGGTATATGACATGTATCAACTTGCAGCTGGCGCACTGAAACCTTTTGGCATTCTGCCCGGCAGGTTGCCGCCTTTTCCCGAAACAAAGTTTCCCAGAGGGTATACCTTCCACGGCAAGGTCAGCAGTTATCTCGATCAAATCGGAAAGCTGTGCAAGGCCACCTGGAAGTTGTCGAATGACAGACTGGACTATTTCAACGCGACTGAAAAAGCACACCCGCCGGTGAGTCTTAACAGCCAGAGTGGCCTGATTGGACGGCCGCAAACATCAACCAATGCTGGCGTAACCCTGAAATGCCTGATTAATCCCACAATCCTGCTCCACGGTCAGGTGCAGTTAGATCAAAACACGCTCTATAAGCCTGAGCTGCTTGCTAAGGATGACTATATTCGCCCCTCGCCGGACGGCGTGTACGACATTTATGGCATTACCTACAACGGGGATACCCGTGGGGATCAATGGTATATGACCATGATGTGCTTCCCGGCAGGCCAGCAAGTTAATGATGTGGAAGAGGCGTGGAAAAAACATTCCGCCTCTAATAAATAAAAGCCAGACCCGCCTTTGCGGGTTTTTTTATCCCTGGAGGAATCATGGCTCTGACGACTTCGGCTCTCAGCGGTGAGCTGGCCGATACGCTTGCGGCCAGCCGGGCCGCATTAAGCAACGATCTTCGGGTCGCGTTACCCGGCATCATTCAGTCTTTTGATCCGCTATCAGTGACCTGTGAAGTGGCACCGGCTATCCGGGGCGCGAAGGCGAGCCGCGATGGCACAATTGCTTCAGTCGCCTATCCGCTGCTGGTGGATGTGCCGGTTGTTTTCCCGCATGGCGGAGGGTGCTCGCTGACGTTTCCGCTTAAAGCGGGAGACGAATGCCTGGTTATTTTCGCCGATCGCGCCATCGACTTTTGGTGGCAAAGCGGAGGCATTCAGGAGCCGGTCGATGCCCGTCAGCACTCGTTGTCGGATGCCTTCGTGCTGCCAGGCCCTCAGTCACAGGCGAAAAAAATCAGCGGCATCAGCACTTCGGCGGTTCAGCTACGCAGCGAAGACGGCAAAGCCTTTGTTGAGCTGGATCCCAGCAGCCACAGCATCACGCTCGCTACGCCGGGAAAACTTACCGCGACGGCGGCCAGCATTGACCTGACCGGTGAGGTCAATATCAAAGGCAACGTGACCGTGAGCGGAGATGTTACTGCCAGCGGGATAAGCCTGACGAAGCACCGCCACGGCGGCGTGCAGTCCGGCGGTGCGAACACGGGAGGTCCGGTATGAAATACCGCAGAGAGAGCAGCGACGGAGATTACACCTTTGGTCAGGGAGAAAACACCTTCCTGGAAAACTCGCCGGAGTGCGTGGCTCAGGCGGTGAGTACCCGGCTCAAGCTGTGGCAGGGTGAGTGGTTTCTGGATAACCGGACCGGCACACCTTACCGCCAGTCCGTTCTTGGCAAACAGCAGGATGACACCTGGGTATTAATGCTGATTGACCGCGTCAGCCAGACCATGGGCGTTAAGTCCGTGCTGGATGTCACCGCTGCGCGCACTGAAAAACGCACCGTAACCTTCAACGCCACCATCGACACCGTTTACGGTTCTACCACTTTAAACAGCGAGGCATAAATGGCCCTCAATTCTGAAACGCTGGGGTTATCGGCAACGGTAACGGCCCAGGGGATAACCGCGCCTGATTATCAAAGCCTGTTAGGGACTTTGATGGATGCGTTCAGGCAAATCTACGGCACCGATGCGTACCTGGAGCCGGACAGCAAAGACGGGCAGCTCATCTCGCTGGTGGCGCTGGCCATTCATGACGCTAACAATGCGGCGATTGCTTCTTACAACAGCTTTTCGCCTGTGACGGCAATGGGGCGGGCGTTATCTAGCAACGTTAAGATCAACGGTATTGTCAGGCGGGCAGCGACTTTCTCGACGGTCGATCTGCTGTTGACGGGCATTCCCGGTACGACCATCACCCACGGTTCCGTCAGGGATGACAGCCGCGTGACGTGGTTTTTGCCTGAGGTGGTGTCGATAGGCGTCGATGGCTCAGTCATCGCCACCGCAACCTGTGCCAGCAGCGGCGTAATGGTAGCCCCTGCGGGGTCTATTACCATTATGGGCACCCCAACGCGCGGCTGGACTGCGGTCACGAACCCTCAGGCCGCTACGCCAGGTGTTGCTGCGGAAACCGATGCCGAATTACGCATCCGGCAGTCGCAGAGCGTTGCCTTGCCTGCGCTCACGCCGTTCGAGGCGGTCGAGGGGGCTATTGCCAACATTGCAGGCGTTACCCGACATAAGCTCTACGAAAATGATACCGGTGCTATCAACGCCAATGGCCTGCCTCCGCATACCATCGCTGCGATTGTGGACGGCGGGGATGTGACTGAAATTGCTCAGACGATCAGGGGCAAAAAAGGCCAGGGCGTCGCCACCTTTGGCTCGACGTCCATTGTGGTGCCCGATCTCTACGGCAATCCCCACAGCATTGCTTTCTCTCGGTCCGGCAATGTGCCGATTTACGTCGACATCGTGCTGAAAGTGTTCACTGGCTATACGTCGCAAATCGGCGAGCAGATGAAGCAGGCGATTGCCGACTATATCAACGGGCTGGGGATTGGTGACAGCGTGCTGCTGAGCCGCATTTACTCACCGGCCAACCTGGGCGTAGTCAGCGGCGGGAAAGCGCGTTATTACGACATCACCGACTTGCTGATCGGTAAATCTACCTCTGCGGTCGCGGCGGCTAACGTCAATATCGGCTACAGCGAAGCTGCCTCCTGCAGCGTGGACAACATCAATATCACGGTGAGCTCATGAGTAAATATACCGGGCGCATCACCAGCTACCACGCCAGCAAGCCCCTGTTTTTTGCCCACGTGGATCTGAGTACCCGTCCTTTCACTGAGACCGCAATGACCACCGAAAGCCTGATCGATGCGTTTGATATCGACACTGCGGTTGGGGTTCAGCTTGATGCGCTGGGGCAGTGGATTGGGCGAAGCCGCATCGTTAGTCAGCCTATTTCCGGCGTCTATTTTAGCTGGGACACCGACGGGCTGGGTTATGACCAGGGCGTGTGGCAGGGACCTTACGATCCCGATGCAGGCTACACCTCACTGAGCGATGAAACCTACCGCATCATCCTCAAGGCAAAAATCGCGATGAACAACTGGGACGGGCAGAACGACACGCTGCCCGCGATTCTGGACGCCGCCACGGCAGGCGCAGGGCTGCGAATGCAAATCGTCGACAACCAGGACATGACCATTTCTGTCTGGGTGCTGCCGGAAACGGACATTGCTGACGTGTCCCTCGAGCTTCTCGCGGCCATCAAACAGGGCTACCTGACGGTGAAAGCCGCCGGCGTTTGGGCCGGAGACATTCAGACGCCTTCGGTAGAAGCGCCGTCGCAGGGCGGCAAATTCTTTGGGTTTGATATCAACAATCACTATATCGCCGGTTTTGACGACGGCGCATGGGAGAGGAAACTTTAATGGCTACAAATCAGTTTAAACCTTTTGCAACCAGGCCTGACGCCAACGTCACGCCGCAAAATGAATGGGAAAATTTGCCCGCGCTGTTAAGCGGCTTTGCCAGCGGTAAAGCCAGCAGCGCTCAGGTGAACAAAGCGCTGCGCCAGACGTCATTTATTGCCGCTGCGCTGGCCCAGTTCGTGAGCGATAAAAGCGGGCAGGACGTGCTGGACGACGGTGATATCGCTGCCTTCCTGGCGAAGCTTACTTCAGGTTTTGGTAACCAATATCTCAGCCGCCAGAATCCGTTTGCGGATATTAAGGCCGACGGTGCCGGGGCGGTTTCTACGGCTCTCGCAAACCTTGGTTTGGGGGAAGGATCGGCTTTGCCGGTTGGTGTGCCTGTTCCGTGGGCGTTGTCTGTAGCACCGGCAGGATGGTTGAAATGCAATGGCGCAGCGTTTTCAGCGGCTCAATATCCAAAACTTGCACAGGTATATCCCGCGCTTGTATTGCCTGATTTACGTGGGGAGTTTATTCGTGGTTGGGATGATGGGAGAGGGATTGATGGCAACCGCGGGCTGTTGTCATTTCAGGAGGGCACTATTATTTCAGGCTTTGATGACAATGACACGGGGGATATAAGCTCCATCGGGTCACCCGCCTATGGTTTCGGCGATACAATGACTACAGTACAATGGGAAAAAATAAAAGGAAAAACCTGGATAAGTAATACGACAAATTCTCAACGTTACGAATGGTGGGCTTATGTTTCAGCCCGTCCTCGCAATATCGCATTTAACTACATCGTGAGGGCTGCATAATGGCGAAGGCGAAATTAAATAATGATTATATTGCTACAGTAGCCGGTGATATAACGGTGTTTAACTACGATGGAGAGACACGCGAGTATACTTCCACTTCAGTTGAGTTTCTGCCAGTTGGTGTAGGTATTCCTGCAAGCTCATGTACCGATGAACCTGGTGAAAGCAAAGATGGTTTCACCATTTGTCGAAACGTAGAGCTAACGGATTGGGTATATATTACGGACCATAGAGGAGACACAGTTTATAGCAAGCTAACTGGTGAGAGAATCACTATTTCAACGCCAGGTGACTACCCATCGGACACAACGACAATCGCCCCTGCAACAGCCTATGATAAATGGGATGGCGAAAAATGGGTGACGGACATTGAAGCAAAGAAAAAAGACGATATTTCTGATGCAGAACTAAAACGGCGAACCCTGCTAAGTGATGCAAGCAATATCACTGCTGACTGGCGAACTGAACTCACTCTCGGTATTATCAACGATACTGACAAAGAAAAACTTATTGCATGGATGGAATATATAAAAGCGGTGAAAGCGATAGATACCTCCACCGCGCCTGACATTGAATGGCCTCAGAGGACAGTCGTGTAAACTATTATTCGGCACAATGATTTGTTGTGCCGATAAAAAACACACCTTATATCATTAATGAATTATATATTTATGGAGATTAAATGCCTACTGCAAACCAATTAAATGCACTCTGTCCATTAACCAATCCTGTGCCATCATACTGAAGGCAGCGAGCTTGAAACCCGTTATTATTATTAATTAGATCATTGACAATGATAGATTGAATTACTGTTGGTAAGGATGATTGGCGATACCCAAAACCGATGAAAAATGGTCGTTGGGAAAATGGCACAGAATAATTTATTGTTGCGGTGCCAGTGTTTAGATCGGGACCACTTGCACCCCACTGTATTAATAACCCACCCGGCAAGAACTGATAGCCGGTTGATTTTAAATCTCGCCTGAAGTCATTCGCATCAGGTATCTGGCTCGCTCCCGTCCCTACTCCCCGTTTCGCCGCCTCCCCCAAACCAACCTTTAAGAAAATGCACATCCTGCCGCGCCGTGGCATGCTCTCAGCCTTTTGTGAGGCAAAACGTCATGCTGGTAGGCTATGTCAGGGTGTCAACAAATGACCAAAATACTGCGCTGCAGAAAAATGCGCTGGAGTGTGCAGGATGTGAGCTGATTTTTGAGGATAAAATCAGCGGTAAAACGGCGGACAGGCCGGGGTTAAAAAAAGTGCTCAGAACGCTGAGCGAAGGCGACACGTTGGTCGTCTGGAAGCTGGACCGGCTTGGGCGCAGCATGCGTCACCTTGTTTCGCTGATTGAGGAACTGCGTTCGCGCGGGATTAACTTCCGTAGCCTGACGGACAGCATCGATACCTCCACGCCGATGGGGCGATTTTTCTTTCACGTGATGGGCGCTTTGGCCGAGATGGAACGTGAGCTTATCGTCGAAAGAACCCGGGCTGGACTGGCGGCGGCCAGAGCTGAAGGGCGAATTGGCGGGCGTCGGCCTAAACTCTCGGCAACGCAATGGGCGCAGGCCGGGAGGCTAATTGCTGCCGGAGAAACAAGGCAGCAGGTGGCGATTATTTACGATGTCGGCGTCTCTACGCTGTATAAAAAATTTCCGGCAAATGCGAAAACCTAAACCAGCTTTTTCACCAGCGCCTCACTCTGGCGGATCCGCTCCGGCGCGTTTTCCAGGTCCTGTTGAACCAGGGCCATAAACAGTAGATCGGTCAACATCATCTGGGCGCTGGTTGAGGAAATTGCGGCGCTGCGCGTGGCCTGTTCTTCCGCGATGGTATACAGGCACAGGCTGGCGCGCTGCTGCAGGGCGTTAGGCGTGAAGCCGGTAATCGCGAGGATTTTCGCGCCGGTGTTCAGCGCTTCATCGGCGGCCAGATTGATCTCACGGCGCTCGCCCGAGTATGAAATAGCGAGCAGCACGTCTTCCGGCGTCATCGCCTGCACGGTTGCCAGCAGGGCATGCATATCCTGCTCGGCGACAGCGTGAATACCAATCTTCATCAACTTCCACGAGAAATTCTTCGCCACCAGGCCAGAGGCGCCTATTCCCACGAGCAGCACGCGCCGCGCATTGCGCAGCAGCGAAACGCTCGCCAGCAATTTATCTTCCGCATTAATATCCAGCGTGGCGTGCATCGCCGCGATATTCTCTTTAATCAATTTTTCCCCAACAAGCCTCAGCGGATCGTCACCTAAAATTTGGTTATGAACCGGGACAGAGTTAGGATTTTGACCGCTCGCCAGCGCTTCGCTGATCGCCAGTTTCATTGCCGGGAAGCCTTTGAACCCCAGTTTCTGCGCGAATTTTACGACGCTGGACTGGCTGACACCGGCTTCTTCCGCCAGCTGCTGTGAACTGAGGTGGCGTGCGCGATCGGGCTCAGCGAGCAAAAAGTCGGCCAGCTTGCGGTCACTCTGGGCCAGCATGGCGTAACGGCTTCGAATGCGCAGTAAACAGTTCATTTCACCTCCGGGGCGGCACTTCTGATAACGACTTGCTCTGGTAAGCATCTGAGCGAATTATAAATTCCATTATAGAGCAATGTTGCCGAATTAAATATTCTGTTGTGTTCAACCTGCCAGCCAGTAAGGCACGCGGAAAATCGCGGGGCTATCTGTTAGGCTTTAGCTGGCGTTGTTTCGTGAACGCGAGTCCAAAAGGAGCCTGAATTGACAACCCATCACCCGCGCCGCGTCGTCTTTTTTGACCTGGATGGCACCCTGCATCAGCAGGACATGTTCGGCAGCTTCCTGTTTTATCTCCTGCGCCGCCTGCCGCTGAACGTGCCGTTGGTTATTATGTTGCTGCCGCTGATTGGCGGCATGATGCTGATCAAAGGCAGCGCGGCCCGCCAGCCGATGAGCCTGCTGTTATGGGGCATCACGTTTGGGCGCAGCGAGGCCCGGCTTCAGCGGCTACAAAGCGAGTTTGTCGCCTGGTTCCGGCAGAAGGTGAGGGCATTTCCCGTCGTCCAGCAGCGCCTCACGGATTATCTGCACAGCCCGGATGCCGACGTCTGGTTGATTACCGGTTCACCGCAGCCGCTGGTAGAAAAAGTCTATTTTGATACGCCGTGGCTGCCGGAGGTCAAAGTGATTGCCAGCCAGATTGCACGGGCTCACGGCGGCTGGATATTGACCCTGCGCTGTCTGGGCCATGAGAAAGTGGTTCAGCTGGAGCAGCATCTTGGCGCGCCGCTGCGGCTTTACAGCGGCTACAGCGACAGCCATCAGGATAATCCCTTACTCTATTTCTGCGAGCACCGCTGGCGCGTCACGCCTCAGGGGGAACTGCAGCAGCTTGAGTGAGGCGTTTTGAATCCGTTAAGCGGTGTGTATAATGCGCCGCCCACTTTTGCCGCGGAGAGCATTGTGTCAGACACAGAATTTACCCATGAACACTGGATGCGCCACGCCCTGACCCTCGCTCAACGAGCCTGGGATGAAGGCGAAGTGCCCGTCGGTGCGGTGCTGGTACACAATAATCAGGTCATAGGTGAAGGCTGGAATCGCCCTATAGGTCGCCACGATCCTACGGCTCACGCGGAGATCATGGCGCTGCGTCAGGGCGGTCTGGTACTGCAAAATTACCGTCTGCTGGATACCACGCTCTATGTCACGCTCGAACCTTGCGTCATGTGCGCGGGGGCGATGGTGCATAGCCGCATTGGCCATTTAGTGTTTGGGGCGCGTGACGCTAAAACCGGGGCGATAGGCTCGCTGATGGACGTGCTCGGCCACCCCGGCATGAACCATCAGGTGCAGGTCAGTGAAGGGGTGCTCGCGACAGAGTGCTCAGCCATGCTGAGCGATTTTTTTCGTGCTCGTCGCCTGGAGAAAAAGGCCCTAAAGGAAAAGGCCCGTAAGACGGACTAGTCAGCTCCACCGGGGCAACCGCAGGGTAAGCCTCGGCAAATTTATCAGCCTGGATCGCCTTCTTCTGTTTCTCCTGCAAATACCCTTCCAGACTTAGCTGATACTTGCGGATGTTTTCTACATACGCGTAAGCCTCGTGTCCACGAGCATATCCATAGGTTGTTTTGCTGTAATAAGGCTTCAGGCTCAGCAACGGCAGGCGTGTTTTCACGTCGGCCCAGCTGTCCGGGTTGCCTTTCTGTTTGGCCGTTAGCTGACGGGCATCCAGCATGTGCGCATAGCCCATGTTATAGGCCGCCAGCGCGAACCAGATACGCTCGTACTCCGGTACCGTGGCCGGGACCTTGCTCATCATATCTTTCAGATACCGGCTGCCGCCGCTGATGCTCTGTTCGGCATCCAGCCTGTCGGTGATGCCGAGACTTTGGGCCGTATTTTTTGTCAGCATCATTAACCCGCGCACGCCCGTCGGCGAAGTCGCGTGAGTATCCCAGTGGGATTCCTGATAGGAAATGGCAGCCAGCAGCGGCCAGTCAATGTCGTCGGAGTACTTTTCAAACAGCGGCTGGAGTTCCGGCAAAACGGCATCCACCGCGTTCAGGAAGGTTCGGGTATCGACGTAATCAAAATCGCCAATATGGCCCAGGTATTTCTCCTCAACCCTTGCCAGCGTGCCGTCGCTGCTGATCTTATTATAGAAATCGAGCAGCGCGGCGCTCATGCTGTCGTCGCCATCGCGTTTAGAGAACCAGGTGACCGGTTGTTCATCCGTGACGTCCAGGGCAACGGCCAGTTGAGGATGCACGCGCTGGAAAAGACTGATGGCGATGGAGTCTGAGATGGTAAACGCGATATTGCCGTCAATCACCTGCTGCAAGAGCTGGTTGCTGGTTTGTTTGGCGTCAATGCTCCAGCTCAGGTCGGGGTACTGAGCGTCTTTTAGCTTTTGGAGATCGCTCACCACCGCCTGGCCCGAAGAAAGCACCAGCTGCGATGGCTTGACGCCGCCGAGAGATTTGGGGCGCGGGCTACCCACGCGGTAGACCATCTGCTGTGACACGGAATAATAGGTCGGCCCTGCCTGGTAGTCGCTGCTGCGGCGAGAGTTATACACCAGGCCGGCGGCGAGCAGGTCGGCGTTGTCGTTGTCCAGGTCATCAAACAGCGCGTTAATGTTTGGCCGCACGACCACTAACAGCTTCACGCCCAGGTAGTCTGCAAACTGTTTTGCGAGTTCGTAATCGAGGCCCGTTGCCTTGCCGTTAATTATCGTCCAGGTCAGCGGCGATGAAATGGTACTGACGCGCAAAACCCCCCGCGCTTTGATCGCGGCGATACGGTTTTCGGCCTGATTGAAACCTGGAATGGAGGGCCATAAAGCCACTGCCAGCAACAAGGTGACGATACCGATAAGCAGATAATTAATCTTTATTCTTTTCAAATAGATAACATTCTGCAGCAGGATGAGCCTTAGCCAACAATAACCATGATTTGTCTGAACCCCGTGAGTGAATGAGGCGCATTTTGCGTAAGAAAACGCCAGTAAGCAACTTTTAAGAATATATCGTTTACTTTTCGTGCAATAAAAACTTCTGCTGTTATTTCTACGCAAACGGTTTCGTCGCGGCGGAGGATTCTCTATAATGACGCCCGTTTTCCCCCCTTCGCCCTGAAGACGAGAGATCTTTAATGATGGAAATTCTGCGTGGTTCGCCTGCTCTTTCGGCATTTCGTATTAACAAACTCCTGGCCCGTTTCAACGATGCTGACCTCCCGGTAAGCGATATTTATGCCGAGTATGTTCATTTTGCCGACCTTGAGGCGCCGCTGAACGCTGACGAGCTTGCCCGCCTGCAGCGGCTGTTGAAATATGGTCCAACCCTCGCAGAGCATGCGCCGGAAGGCACCCTGCTGTTGGTGACTCCGCGCCCCGGCACCATCTCCCCCTGGTCTTCAAAAGCTACCGATATCGCCCACAACTGTGACCTGCCGCAGATTAAACGCCTTGAGCGCGGTGTGGCCTGGTATGTTACCGGCAGCACGCTGACCGCTGAGCAGTTGCAGGACGTTGCCGCTCTGCTGCACGACCGCATGATGGAGAGCGTGTTTACCTCTCTGAACGATGCACAGCAGCTGTTTACCCAGCAGCAGCCGGCCCCGGTGCAGAGCGTTGATCTGCTCGGGAAAGGGCGCGATGCGCTGGTGGAAGCGAACATTCGCCTTGGCCTCGCGCTGGCGGAAGACGAAATCGACTACCTGCAGGATGCGTTCAACAAGCTTGGCCGCAACCCGAACGACATTGAACTGTATATGTTTGCTCAGGCGAACTCCGAGCACTGCCGCCATAAGATCTTTAACGCCGACTGGATTATTGACGGGCAGAAGCAGCCGAAGTCGCTGTTCAAAATGATCAAAAACACCTTCGAGAAAACGCCGGATTACGTGCTGTCTGCCTATAAAGACAACGCGGCGGTGATGGAAGGTTCCGCCGTCGGCCGCTTCTTCGCCGACCGTGAAGCAGGGCGCTATGACTTCCACCAGGAAGACGCGCATATCCTGATGAAGGTTGAAACTCACAACCACCCGACCGCTATCTCTCCGTGGCCGGGCGCGGCAACTGGCTCAGGCGGTGAAATCCGCGACGAAGGCGCGACCGGGCGTGGCGCGAAGCCAAAAGCAGGCCTGGTGGGCTTCTCCGTGTCTAACCTGCGTATTCCGGGCTTTGAACAGCCGTGGGAGCAGGATTTCGGCAAGCCAGACCGCATCGTTACCGCGCTGGATATCATGACCGAAGGCCCTCTGGGTGGGGCTGCGTTTAACAACGAATTTGGCCGTCCGGCGCTGACCGGCTACTTCCGTACCTATGAAGAGCAGGTGAACAGCCACAACGGCGTGGAGCTGCGCGGTTACCACAAACCTATCATGCTTGCGGGCGGGATCGGCAACATCCGCGCCGACCACGTCCAGAAGGGCGAAATCACCCCTGGCGCGAAGCTGATTGTGCTGGGCGGCCCGGCAATGAACATCGGCCTGGGCGGCGGGGCGGCTTCGTCAATGGCTTCCGGCCAGTCCGATGCGGATTTAGATTTTGCTTCCGTGCAGCGCGACAACCCTGAAATGGAGCGCCGCTGTCAGGAAGTGATCGACCGCTGCTGGCAGATGGGCGACGACAACCCAATCCTGTTTATCCACGATGTTGGCGCGGGTGGCCTGTCTAACGCCATGCCTGAGCTGGTCAGCGATGGCGGACGCGGTGGCCGCTTCGAGCTGCGCGATATTCTTAACGACGAACCGGGCATGAGTCCGCTCGAAGTCTGGTGTAACGAATCTCAGGAGCGCTATGTGCTGGCCGTTGCGCCAGAGCAGTTGCCGCTGTTTGATGAACTTTGCCGCCGCGAGCGCGCGCCGTATGCGGTGATTGGTGAAGCCACCACCGAACAGCACCTGACGCTCAACGACAGCCACTTTGATAACCAGCCTATCGACATGCCGCTGGACGTGCTGCTGGGCAAAACGCCGAAGATGGAGCGTAACGTTGAGACGCTGAAAGCCAAAGGCGATGCCTTCAACAGCAGCGAAATTTCTATTGCCGATGCGGTGAAACGCGTTCTGCATTTGCCGACCGTGGCTGAAAAAACCTTCCTCGTGACCATCGGTGACCGCACGGTAACCGGCATGGTGTCCCGCGATCAGATGGTTGGCCCGTGGCAGATCCCAGTCGCCAACTGCGCGGTGACTACCGCCAGCCTGGACAGCTACTACGGCGAAGCGATGTCTATCGGTGAACGTGCGCCGGTGGCCCTGCTGGACTTCGCGGCATCCGGTCGTCTGGCCGTGGGCGAAGCCTTAACGAACATCGCCGCGACCCAAATTGGCTCCCTGAAGCGCATTAAACTCTCCGCAAACTGGATGGCCGCAGCCGGTCACCCTGGCGAAGATGCCGGCCTGTATGAAGCGGTGAAGGCCGTTGGCGAAGAACTTTGCCCGGCTCTCGGGATCACCATCCCGGTGGGTAAAGACTCCATGTCGATGAAAACCCGCTGGCAGGAAGGTAACGAGCAGCGCGAGATGACCTCTCCGTTGTCGCTGGTGATCACCGCGTTTGCCCGCGTGGAAGACGTGCGCGGCACCGTGACGCCACAGCTGAGCACCGAAGACAACTCCCTGCTGCTGATCGATTTAGGCAAAGGCCATAACGCGCTGGGCGCGACCGCGCTGTCCCAGGTTTACCGTCAACTGGGCGATAAGCCTGCGGACGTTCGTAGCGTTGAGCAACTGAAAGGTTTCTGGGACGCAATGCAGACACTGGTGGCGGATCGCAAACTGCTGGCCTGGCACGACCGTTCCGACGGTGGGCTGCTGGTGACGCTGGCGGAAATGGCCTTTACCGGCCACTGCGGCGTTGAGGTTGATATCGCCGGTCTCGGTAACGATCGCCTTGCTGCATTGTTTAACGAAGAGCTGGGCGGCGTGATCCAGGTTCGCGCTGAGGAGCGCGCAGCCGTTGAGGCGCTGCTGGCTAAGCATGGCCTGGCTGACTGCGTGCATTACCTCGGTAAAGCTGTCGAAGGCGACCGCTTCACTATTAGCGCTGACGGGCACGCTGTGTTCAGCGAAAGCCGCACCACGCTGCGTATGTGGTGGGCAGAAACCACCTGGCAGATGCAGCGTCTGCGTGACAATCCAGACTGCGCGGATGAAGAGCACAACGCCAAGGCGAACGATAACGATCCTGGCCTGAACGTGAAGCTGAGCTTCGATATCAAAGAAGATATTGCTGCGCCGTTTATCGCGACGGGCGCTCGTCCTAAAGTGGCCATCCTGCGTGAGCAGGGCGTTAACTCCCACGTTGAGATGGCGGCCGCCTTCCACCGTGCGGGCTTTGACGCCATCGACGTGCATATGAGCGACCTGCTGGCGGGCCGTACCGGGCTGGAAAGCTTCCATACGCTGGTGGCGTGCGGCGGCTTCTCTTATGGTGACGTGCTGGGCGCGGGTGAAGGTTGGGCGAAGTCCATCCTGTTCAACGCTCGCGTGCGCGATGAGTTTGAAACCTTCTTCCATCGCCCGGAAACGTTGGCGCTTGGCGTTTGTAATGGCTGCCAGATGATGTCTAACCTGCGTGAGCTGATCCCAGGCAGTGATTTGTGGCCGCGCTTCGTGCGTAACCAGTCCGATCGCTTTGAAGCGCGCTTCAGCCTGGTTGAGGTGACCTCCAGCCCGTCGCTGCTGCTGCAGGGCATGGCCGGTTCCCATATGCCTATCGCGGTTTCTCACGGCGAAGGTCGTGTGGAAGTGCGTGATGCCGCTCATCTCGCCGCGCTTGAAAGCAAAGGGCTGGTGGCGCTGCGCTTCGTGGATAACTTCGCGAACGTGACCGAGACCTACCCGGCTAACCCGAACGGTTCGCCGAACGGCATCACCGCGGTGAGCAACGAAAGCGGGCGCGTGACCATCATGATGCCGCACCCTGAGCGTGTGTTCCGTACCGTGAGTAATTCCTGGCACCCGGCAGAGTGGGGCGAAGACAGCCCGTGGATGCGTATTTTCCGCAACGCACGTAAGCAACTGGGCTGATTACCCTCACCCCGACCCTCTCCCTAAAGGGAGAGGGGGAAAACAGCAGGCAGGCTCCGATCCAGTCCCCTGGCTTTTAGAGGGTGGGAAAACAGCAGGCAGGCTCCGATCCAGTTCCCTCTCCCCTTTGGGGAGAGGGCCAGGGCGAGGGGCTTTTTTTGTCACTAAACCCCGACACCTTCACTTTTAAAGTGTCGCTAAAAAGAGACATTTAACTCATTGATTTTTAATGATGTAATTGACTGGGTTAAAGAGTGTTGTGAAATGGCGACATAGAGAACAAAAAATACGCACAATATATCCTCCTGCATCCCTTCGTAATTATATTTAAAACAATGAGTTAAATTTAAACTTGTAAAGTTGGCATGATATCTGCTTAATAACGCTCAGTGGCTCATTCAATCTCTTATGTCAGCGTCTTTTCAGACAGACTACATAAACCGCCGAATGACGCACAAAAAGGTGCCTGCCGTCCGATTTTTGATAAATGCCTTTCGGCTTATCATGCTCCGGGCGAAACGTTGAGTAAGGCGCCGCCTAATTCCTAAACAAAGGCAGGGTTTTTGACCCTGCCTTTGTTGTTTCCGGGAATCGCACCTTTCCACCACGCGCAATCGCGGCTAGCATCGTGTCATACAGGTAATGTGAGATGAAGCTATTGAACCAGTGGCATTTTTTCCCTCGATCTTTGCGCCAGCTTGTCATGATGGCCTTTTTATTGGTGCTCGTACCGCTGCTGGTGCTTGCGTGGCAGGCGTGGCAAAGCCTTAACGCCCTGAGCGCTCAGGCCGCGTTGACCAACCGCACCACGTTGACCGATGCCCGCCGCAGTGAAGCGATGACTAATGTCGCGCTGGAAATGGAGCGGAGCTACCGTCAATATTGCGTGCTCGATGACTCACGTCTTGCCCAGCTGTATCAGGGGCAGCGTCAGCGCTATGCTCAAATGCTTGAAGCCCACGCCTCCGTATTACCCGATCCGAAACTCTACCAATCGCTCAGCCAGTCTTTGAGCGATCTGGCTGAACTCAAATGTAAAAACAGCGGGCCGGAAGCGCCTGCGGCAAACCAACTGGAACAATTCGCCTCAACCAATGCAGAGATGGTGCAGGCCACGCGGGCGGTGGTGTTCTCTCGTGGACAGCAGCTGCAGCAGGAAATTGCTGAGCGAGGCCAGTTCTTCGGCTGGCAGGCCTTGGTGCTGTTTCTGCTCAGCCTGGGGCTGGTCATCATCTTCACCCGCATGATTATCGGCCCGGTTAAAGGCATCGAACGGATGATTAACCGGCTGGGGGAAGGGCGTTCGCTGGGCAACAGCGAGGTCTTTAAAGGGCCGCGTGAGCTGCGTTCCGTTGGGCAGCGCATTGTCTGGTTAAGCGAACGCCTGTCCTGGCTTGAATCCCAGCGCCACGAGTTCCTCCGCCATCTTTCCCATGAATTAAAAACGCCGCTCGCCAGTATGAGAGAGGGGACTGAACTGCTTGCTGACCAGGTTGCCGGGCCGCTCAATGCCGACCAAAAAGAGGTCGTCGCTATCCTGGACAACAGCAGCCGCCACCTGCAAAAGCTGATTGAACAACTGCTGGACTATAACCGCAAGCTGGCGGACGGAACGGTAACGCTGGAAAGGGTCGAACTGGCCCCGATTGTGGAGATGGTTATCTCTGCCCACAGTCTGCCGGCGAGGGCTAAAATGATGCATACCGACATTCAATTGAGCCCAAAAGCCTGCCTCGCAGAGGCGACGCTGCTGATGAGCGTACTGGATAATCTCTACTCCAATGCGGTGCACTATGGCAGTGAATCCGGTACCATTTATCTCCGGAGTTTGCAGGTGGGCACGATACTGTACATTGAGGTCGCGAATACCGGCGAGCCGATTCCGGCCACGGAACAAGAGATGATTTTTGAGCCTTTCTTCCAGGGTAGCCACCAGCGGAAGGGCTCCGTAAAGGGAAGTGGGCTGGGGTTAAGTATCGCCAGGGATTGCATTCGACGTATGCACGGAAAACTTAGCCTGATCAACGCTAACAGCGCGGAAGTGTGCTTCCGTATCGAATTACCGGTTTTCCCTGAGAATGATTAAAACGATGAAAGTACTTTTATTGCGTGAACCGCGCCGCGGGTCTTTGACTCGCCTGATTTGCTGGGTATCTGGGGCGCTGGTTGGCGCGACGCTGTTGACAGGCTGCGCCCCCGCAAGGGTGTCCAGCAGCCTGGATGAGGCCCACAAACCGCATATTCCAGAACAACAAATCCCTGATTACCTGTCCACGGACTGCACCGAAATATGGGATCTCACGGGGCATGACGTCAGCAGTAACCCGCTTTACTGGCTTCGCGGTATGGATTGCGCCCAGCGCCTGTCACCGGCAGAAGCCCGCGCGGAAGCCCGCCAGTGGCCAGCGGAAACCTGGCAGGACACGTTTAAGCGCGGCATTTTGCTGTCTACGGCTAAAATTACCCCGACCGAGCGCCGCCGCTACATGACCCAGCTCGAGACCATGACCAGCGAAGTGCCTGTGCAGGTACGTTCTCTGTTTGAGATTTGGCGCGACGGGCAACAGTCTCAGCTTAAACTCTCGGATGAGCGCACGCGCTACAGCAAGCTGCAGCAGTCAACCGACGGCGAGCTGGATACGCTGCGAGAGCAGCAGCAGCGCCTTCGCAGCCAGCTCGATCTCACTACGCGCAAGCTGGAAAATCTGACCGACATTGAGCGTCAGCTTTCCAGCCGCAAGCCGGGAAGCAATCTGGTGCCCGGCACGCACAGCACGGATGACAATGACGACGACGATAGCGGCGCTTCAAACAAATCGCAGCCGGAGGCAAAACCATGACGCAAAGGAAACCCGCGCGCTTACTATTAGTGGATGATGATCCCGGCCTGTTAAAGCTGCTGGGAATGCGCCTGTCGAGCGAGGGCTATACGGTCACCACGGCTGAAAGCGGGGCTGAGGGGCTGAAAGTCCTGGCACGGGAAAAAATCGACCTGGTGATAAGCGATCTCAGGATGGACGAAATGGACGGCATGGCGCTGTTCGCGGAGATCCAAAAAGGCCAGCCGGGGATGCCGGTGATCATCCTGACTGCGCACGGTTCTATTCCTGACGCGGTGGCGGCGACCCAGCAGGGTGTATTCAGCTTCCTCACCAAACCGGTGGACAGAGACGCACTTTATCAGGCCATCGACAACGCGCTTGAGCATACCGTCATCGCTGGCGATGACATGTGGCGCGACACCATTGTGACCCGCAGCCCGATTATGCAGCGTTTACTCGAGCAGGCACGCATGGTGGCGCAGTCGGACGTCAGCGTGTTGATTAACGGCCAAAGCGGCACCGGGAAAGAGATTCTGGCCCAGGCGATACACAACGCCAGCCCGCGCAGCAAAAAAGCGTTTATTGCGATTAACTGTGGCGCGCTGCCTGAACAGTTGCTTGAGTCAGAGCTGTTCGGCCACGCTCGCGGAGCCTTTACCGGGGCGGTGAGCAGCCGCGAAGGCCTGTTCCAGGCGGCAGAAGGTGGAACGCTATTTCTGGATGAGATCGGCGATATGCCTATCCCGCTGCAGGTTAAGCTGCTGCGCGTTTTGCAGGAGCGAAAAGTTCGCCCGCTGGGCAGCAACCGCGATCTGGACATCGACGTGCGGATTATCTCCGCCACGCACCGGGACTTGCCGAAAGCCATGGAGCGCGGGGAGTTTCGTGAAGACCTCTTCTACCGCCTCAACGTTGTGAACCTGAAAATTCCTGCGTTGCATGAACGTGCCGAAGATATTCCGCTGCTGGCGAATCATTTGTTACGCCAGTCCGCCGACAGGCATAAACCTTTCGTTCGGAGTTTCTCCACCGACGCCATGAAGCGGTTGATGACCGCAAGCTGGCCGGGCAACGTACGTCAGCTAGTGAACGTGATTGAGCAGTGCGTGGCGCTGACCTCAGCCCCGGTGATTGGCGAAGCGCTGGTGGAGCAGGCGCTGGAAGGCGAAAACACCGCCTTGCCGACATTTGTCGAAGCCCGTAACCAGTTCGAACTAAACTATCTGCGTAAGCTGCTGCAAATTACCAAAGGAAATGTCACCCATGCCGCACGCATGGCGGGGCGTAACCGAACTGAATTCTATAAATTACTGGCCAGGCATGAACTCGAGGCCAATGACTTTAAAGAGTAGGCTGTGGTAGTGTGAGCAACCGATTACTAACAGTACAAAACGCCGCGCGGGGACACCGGTAATACCATGAAAAAAATTGATGCGATTATTAAACCTTTCAAACTGGATGATGTGCGCGAAGCGCTGGCTGAAGTGGGCATTACCGGCATGACGGTGACGGAAGTCAAAGGTTTTGGCCGTCAGAAAGGGCATACCGAGCTGTACCGCGGTGCCGAATACATGGTGGACTTTCTGCCGAAAGTAAAAATTGAAATTGTGGTGACCGACGATATCGTTGATACCTGCGTGGACACCATTATCCGTACGGCCCAGACCGGCAAGATCGGTGACGGTAAGATTTTCGTGTTTGATGTGGCGCGCGTGGTGCGTATTCGTACCGGCGAAGAAGACGACGCGGCGATTTGATTTAGATTTTTCCCCTCACCCCGGCCTCGCCCCTTTGGGGAGAGGCCGGGGTGAGGGGCATCCGTACTAAACTACATCACCTTGTGCGGGCCAAAGCACTCATAGTGAATGCTGTCTTTATTCACGCCAATCTTCACCAGCTGTTCCGCCGCAAAACGCATAAAGTTGATCGGGCCGCAGAGATAGAACTGCATCGCCGGATCGCTTAACTTCCCTTCGATTTCCAGCAGATTCATCAGTCCTTCACGGTCAAAGCGCGCCTGAGCACGATCCTCTGCGGAGGGTTCACGGTACCAGACGTGGCTTTCAAATTTCGGCAACTGAGCGCCAAGCCCTGCCACTTCTTCGCTAAACGCATGCACATCCCCGTGCTCGGCGGCGTGCAGCCAGTTGACCTGTGCCTGATGGCCGCCGTTCGCCAGCGTGTCCAGCATCGAGAGCATCGGCGTCTGGCCGACGCCTGCGGAAATCAGCGTTACCGGCGTGTTCGATTTTACGTCCATAAAGAAGTCGCCTGCCGGTGAAGCCAGATGCACCCGATCCCCCGCCTGAGCATGATTGTGCAGCCAGTTTGAGACCATACCTTTCTCTTCACGCTTCACGGCAATGCGATAACTTTTCCCGTTCGGCTGGCGGGTCAAAGAGTACTGACGAATTTCCTGATGCGGGAAACCAACAGGTTTCAGCCAGACGCCGAGGTATTGCCCCGGCTGATAATCTGCCACCGGGCCGCCGTCTAACGGGGCAAGTTCGAAGCTGGTGATCAGTGAGCTTTGCTCTTTTTTCTCTACGATAGTGAAGGGACGCGTGCCTTCCCAGCCACCCTGCTTAGCGGCGTTATCCTGGTAAATTTCTGATTCACGGTTAATAAAGACCTGCGCCAGAACGCCGTAGGCTTTTCCCCATGCGTCCAGCACTTCCTGCCCCGGGCTGAACAGCTCGTCTAACGTCGCCAGCAGATGGCCGCCCACAATGTTGTACTGCTCCGGTTTAATCTGGAAGGTAGTGTGTTTCTGGGCGATTTTCTCTACCGCGGGCAGCAGGGCGGCCAGATTTTCGATGTTGGAAGCATAGGCGCAAATGGCGTTGAACAGCGCTTCACGCTGGTCACCGTTGCGCTGGTTGCTCATGTTAAAGATCTCTTTCAGCTCAGGGTTGTGGCTGAACATGCGCTCATAAAAGTGGGCGGTAAGTTTAGGCCCGGTCGCGGCCAGCAGAGGGATGGTCGACTTAACAACGGCGATGGTTTGTGCGTCTAGCATGGCGGTCTCCATAAACAGCGTAGTGTATAAATTGCATTTTAAATGCATCTTATAGAAATGGCCTTATGTTGTAAATGGGTTATCGTTGTTAACGACTGAGCTCACAGAACGTGAAAAATACGCATAGTATTGATGAAGAAATATCCGGCAAAGAGATGCAGGGTTTATTGCGTTGAAGCCTTATTTCATGCCTGGGTAATCGTTTGCGTAAAAACCTCTGTCAAGCCCTATCACCCGAAAGGGTTTCGGTTTACACTGTTGCCCGTCGCCCAAATGGGCCCCCTCATTGCAGTAAAATTTTTACCGTTAGCTGAGTCAGGAGATGCGAATGTTAAAGCGTGAAATGAACATTGCCGATTATGATGCCGAACTGTGGCAGGCCATGGAGCAAGAGAAAGTACGTCAGGAAGAGCACATTGAACTGATCGCCTCCGAAAACTACACCAGCCCGCGCGTGATGCAGGCTCAGGGTTCTCAGCTGACAAACAAATATGCTGAAGGTTACCCAGGCAAGCGCTACTACGGCGGTTGCGAGTACGTGGACATCGTCGAGCAGCTGGCTATCGACCGTGCAAAAGAGCTGTTTGGCGCAGACTATGCGAACGTGCAGCCACACTCCGGTTCCCAGGCTAACTTTGCGGTATACACCGCGCTGCTGCAGCCGGGCGATACCGTGCTGGGCATGAACCTGGCGCAGGGCGGCCACCTGACTCACGGCTCCCCGGTTAACTTCTCCGGCAAGCTGTACAACATCATTCCTTACGGTATTGATGAGTCAGGTAAAATTGACTACGAAGACATGGCGAAGCAGGCTAAAGAGCACAAGCCGAAGATGATCATCGGCGGCTTCTCTGCCTACTCCGGCGTGGTTGACTGGGCTAAGATGCGCGAAATCGCAGACAGCATCGGCGCTTACCTGTTCGTTGACATGGCGCACGTTGCGGGCCTGATTGCCGCAGACGTTTACCCGAACCCGGTGCCACACGCGCACGTTGTCACCACCACCACCCACAAAACCCTGGCGGGTCCACGCGGTGGCCTGATCCTGGCGAAGGGCGGCGACGAAGATCTCTACAAGAAACTGAACTCTGCTGTATTCCCAAGCGCGCAGGGCGGCCCGCTGATGCACGTTATCGCGGCCAAGGCTGTGGCGCTGAAAGAAGCGATGGAGCCTGAGTTCAAGGTTTACCAGCAGCAGGTTGCGAAAAATGCCAAAGCGATGGTGGAAGTGTTCCTGAACCGTGGCTACAAAGTGGTTTCCGGCGGGACTGAAAACCACCTGTTCCTGCTGGATCTGGTTAATAAAAACCTGACCGGTAAAGAAGCTGACGCTGCCCTGGGACGCGCCAACATCACCGTGAACAAAAACAGCGTACCAAACGATCCGAAGAGCCCGTTTGTGACCTCCGGTATCCGTATCGGTTCTCCGGCTGTTACTCGCCGCGGCTTTAAAGAAGCGGAAGTGAAAGAGCTGGCTGGCTGGATGTGTGACGTTCTGGACAACATCAATGACGAAGCGGTTATCGAGCGCGTCAAAGGTAAAGTGCTGGATATCTGTGCCCGCTTCCCGGTTTACGCATAATCGTTAAGCTGAAAAGTTGGAAGGCTCCCAATCGGGAGCCTTTTTTTATTGCTTCTGGCTTAGCGTCAGCCCGACATCCCCGCCGGGATGAACGGCGAGCAGCGTCTCCTTCGAATACCCGCTCTCGCTCATCAGGCAGGCGCAGGCGGCATCAAAAATCGCCAGCGCCAGAATTATCGACGTGGTCGCCAGCATATTCAGAGGATCCATTTCCTGCTTCACGCCGGTAGAAATCACCAGCCTTGCTGCCTGGGCGATGGCTGAATCCGGGTTTTCAGTGACGCTAATGAGCGGGACGTTTCTGGCCGCCAGGCCCGGCAGCAGCCGCGTCAGCTCGTCGGAATTCCCGCCCCGGGAAAGCATGATCATCAGATCGTCCACACGGAGGAACCCTAGATCACCATGCGCCGCATCCGTCGCGCTGAGGTAAATAGCCGGGTGTTCGACGCAGGCCAGCATATGGGCAATTTTCCTCGCGGCGATGCCCGAAGTACCGACGCCGGTGACCACAATCTTACCTTTACAGTTTCTCAGTTCGGCCAGCAAGGCGAGCCACTGCGGCTCGCTTAAATGCTGTTCCAGCGCGGCAAGCTCGCGGCTGCAGGTTGCCCACGCGCTGACGGCCTGCTGCCATGAATGACTCATGCTTCCTCCTGCATCAGCTGGCGGTATTTCATGTGGTCGAGATACATCTCATGGAACACTTTGTATTTGCGGTCGTAGTACTGCTTGATGCGGTTGGTCTGCGGTGTGACCGTTTTGCCAATGCGGCTCATGACCGACATCGCTTCCGGGAAGGAATCAAACACGCCCGCCGCCACCGTGCCCATCATCGCGCTGCCCAGCAGCATCGCCTCGCTCTCTTCCGGCAACAACATCGCGCAGCCGGTGGCGTTGGCGTGCTCCTGAACGAAGATAGGGTTTTTAGTGCCGCCACCGCTCGCCATGATGGTGTCGATGGTGTAGCCGCTGTGGTTCATGGTTTCGATAATATGGCGGGTACCGAGTGCGATAGCCTGAATCGTCGCCAGGTACTGCAGCGCCATATCTTCCGGCGTGCGGGAAAGCTTCAGCCCGCTGATAACGCCGGTTAGCGTCGGGTTGGCGCGCGGCGAACGGTTGCCGTGGAAGTAGGGCAGGATGTGCATATCCTTCGTTAAGAAGGCGATGTTTTCCGGCTCCCCGGCCATTTTACGCAGCAGAGCGTTCAGCAGTTCGTAAATGGTTTGCCCCTGAGTCTTCGCCTGGGCAAGCAGCGTCTCATAGCACGGATGAGACTGAATAATATGGTCGATAAGCGCTCCGGTGGCCGACTGGCCGCCTTCGTTGAGCCAGTAGCCCGGCAGCACGGCGGAGTAGTAAGGCCCCCAAACGCCATTAATAAAACGAGCTTCTTTTGAAATGGCCATATGCCCGGTAGAGGTGCCGCCGATGAGCGCCACGCGGCGGTCAAAGTCTGCCACTTCGCCCGAAACGCCGCAGGCGCCGAGCGTACCGAGCGTGCCGGCATGGGCGTCAATAATCGAGACGCTGACGGCGGTGCCGGCAATCAGCCCCATCTCGCTTGCGGCGCGCTGCGTCAGGCCGTGGCCCAGTGGCTCCCCCATGGTTTTTACATAGCGGCCAATTTTTTCCGCATCGTGCTCCAGAAGATCTTCCAGCCCAATCTGGCGGAAGTAGCTGCTGTCCCATTTGTCTTCGTGGCCCATGTAGGTCCATTTGCAGACGGTGGAGCAGAGCGAGCGGGTATCATCCCCGGTGGCGCGCCAGGTCAGGAAGTCCGGGAGGTCAAAATAGTAACCGGCATTAGACCAGGTATTCGGCATGTGCTGTTTAAGCCAGAGCAATTTTGGCGTTTGCATTTCCGGGGAAATAATCCCGCCCACGTAGTCCAGCACGCGGTGGTGCAGGGCATTAATTCTGTCGGCCTGGGTAATGGCGCGGTGATCCATCCACACAATGATGTTCTGTTCGCTGCGCCCTGAAGGGCTGATGGTCAGCGGCTTACCTTCTTTATCCAGTACCACCAGGGAACAGGTGGCGTCGAATCCCAGCCCTTTTACCTGAATCGGATTAATGTCGGCCTGGTTAACCGCATCCCGCACCGCGTTGCAAACCGCCTGCCAGATATTGTCCGAGGATTGCTCAACGAAGTCCGCCTGTGGGCGGTAAATCTCAATCGCCCGACTTGCCTCGCCAACCATTCTGCCATTCAGGTCAAAGACGCCCGCTCGGGCGCTTCCCGTCCCTACATCCACCCCAATGAAGTAACTCGCCATAATGATTCTCCTGAACTCAGGCTTTACGATTCTGTAATGCGATAAAGAGGATCAGCACCGCGCCCCAGAGCGCCATAGTCAAATAGCTGCTGATCCCCAGCAAATTAAAGCCGCTTTCCAGCATTTGCAGCACAATGAGCGCCAGCACCAGGCCGATAATGCGGCCAAAGCCGCCGTCCGGGTTTATGCCGCCCAGCACAGAAGCAAGGATGGTGACCAGCAGATAAGACTCACCGTACCCGGCTTTGGCGGAGTTGAACTTGGCCATCATCAGAATGGCGGCCACCCAGCCGAGCAGCGCGGAAATCACGTACACCGATATCTGCACCCGCACGGTGTTAACGCCGCTGAAGCGCGTGGCCTGTTCGTTGGAGCCGACCAGATAAAGGCTGCGTCCCAGCGTGGTGTGCTCCAGCAATACCCAGAGTAGGACGGCAACCAGCAGGAACAGCAGCAGCGCGACCGGAATGCCGAGCAGCGTGGCGTTACCCAGGTACTGAATTGCCGCCGGGAAGCCGGAAATCACCGTACCGTTAGACAGCAAAATATTGAGGCCGGAAATCAGCGTCATGGTGCCGAGCGTAGCCAGAATAGGCGAAACGCCGACCCAGGCGACCAGCGCGCCGTTTAGCGTGCCGATAGCCACCGCCACGGCAATACCCGCCAGCAGCGCCAGCGCAAAGAACAGCGGGTTATCCGGGTGGCTGACGATAATGGCCGCCATCACCAGCGAACAGGCGTTCGCCCCGGCAATAATCGACAGGTTGATCCCGCCGGTCAGCATTGTCATTCCCATACCCAGCGCCAGCATGCCAAGAATAGGCAACTGAGAGCCGATGGACTGGAAGTTGGCGAGGCTAAAGAAGCGCCCGCCCAGCAGCAGCGAAAACGCCACGGCAACCACCACAATAATCACGCACTGCAGCCGGATGATGGCGTCACCGGGTAAAAATCTGGCGAAGGTTTTCATCTCAAAGCTCCCTTGCGAGTTTGCGTTTTTCATTCCAGGCCGTGGCGCTGATGCTGACCAGGATAATCACGCCGCTGAACACGGCGTGCCAGTAAGAGGACACGCTCAGCAGCGTCAGACCGTTTTGTAAGAATGCCAGCAGGATAACCCCGAGCAGGGTGCCGGTGAGCGTCCCGCGCCCGCCGCTCATGCTTGTCCCGCCGAGCACGACCGCCGCCAGGACCGTTAGCTCAAAGCCCAGCAGCGAGTTTGGGGCAACGGACTGGGTGATCTGCGCCTGAACGACGGCGGCAATACCGGCCAGAATCCCCATATAGCCGTAGACGTAGAAGTGCAGCTTAAGCAGGTTCATCCCCAGCCGGGACGCCGCCTCGCGGTTGCCGCCCATGGCATAAATCTGGCGGCCAAGGCGCGTGTAGTTCATCAGCACGGCGGTAAAGATAATCACTGCGGCCAGGCACAGCAGCGGCAGGGTTAACCCGTACTGGTAACCGTCTTTGGCGGTGAAAGAGAACCAGTTAATGCCGTTCATAAACCAGTCCGGGAAGCCGTACAACCAGGTGCCTTTGGTGAGGTAAACCAGCAGGCCGTAGTAAACGTTGAGGGTGGCAATGGTGATGATGATCGCCGGGACCCGCAGCCAGTAAACCAGGAAGCCGTTGATAAGCCCGAGCAGCAGCCCCACGGCAATGGAAATCACCAGCGCCAGCGCAAAATTACCGCCGTGGGCAATGACCCAGCTTGCCATCACGTACTGGGCAATAGCGGTCATCGCCGGGAACGAAATATCAATCCCTCCGGAAATCAGCACCACAAACAGCCCGCAGGCCAGAATACCGAGAATGGCGTAGCTGGTGGCGACATCCGTCAGGTTACCGAGGGACAAAAACTCATCGGTGCTGATACTCAGGCCAACGGCCAGAGCCACCACCAGAAGACCCAGCCAGAACTCATGTTGCCCGGCCAGGCGGGAAAAACGAGGGTTATTCATTGACCACCTCAGCAATGTCCTGCTCGCTACTGCGATGAGGATTAAACTCTGCGACCAGCTCGCCCCGGCGCATCACCAGCACGCGGTGGCTGTTGTAATACGCCTCAGGGATTTCATCGCAAATCATCAGTACCGCCAGCCCCTGTTCCGCCAGGGAACGGGCGATTTGGTAAATACCTTCTTTATTGGCGATATCCACGCCCACCGTGGGCGAGTCGAGAATCAATATTTGTGGGTTAGTCGCTACCCATTTGGCGATGGCAATCCTTTGGGCGTTGCCGCCCGAAAGGGTTTTTACCGGCAGCCCGGCATCGGAGACTTTGATGTTTAGCTCACGAATAAGATCGGCCACCAGATGACGGGCTTTTTCATGATCGAGCAGGCCGCTGCGGGTATGAAGCCTGTCGAAGACCGTGACAATCGTGTTGTCGTAGATCGACTGCTCCATGATCAGGCCTTGAGTCAGGCGATCTTCTGACACGTAGCCGATGCCGTGTTTGATCGCATCGTGGTTATTGCGAAACGTCACCGGCACGCCGTCGATCAGCATTTCACCGCTTTGCGGCTGCGTCATGCCGAACAGACTCATGCACAGTTCGGTGCGGCCCGACCCGAGCAGGCCGACGATGGAAACAATCTCGCCGCTGCGCAGCGACAGATTGATGTTGTGGTATTTGCCCTTGCGGCTGAGGCCGCGCAGCTCCAGCATCGGCTGTTTTTCTACCGGAGGTTTTTCCGGCAGCGGGCTGTAGTGGAAGCGTTGCCCGGTCATCAGGAACGCAAGCTCGTTGCTGTCCAGCTCGCTGGCCTGCCAGGTGCCGACCAGCTTCCCGTCGCGCATCACGCTAATGCGGTCGGCGACTTCCATCACTTCGTCCAGACGGTGGCTGACAAACACCACGCAAATCCCGTCCGCTTTGAGTTCATTCACCACCCGCAGCAGGCCGTTAACCTCCTGGCGGGTAAGCGACGCAGTGGGTTCGTCCATAATAACCAACCGGGCGTCAGCGGCAATGGCGCGGCAAATCGCCACCAGTTGGCGATCGGCTATCGAGAGTTTTTCGACTTTTTTGTCCGGGTCGAGCGTGACGCCAATGCGCTGCATGGCCGCCAGCGCCTGGGCTTTCATCACGCTGCGGTTAACCCACAGGCTGCCGCCGGGCTGATAGCGGTGCACGGCGATATTCTCGGCCACGCTGAAATTGGGGAACAGCGACAGATCCTGGTAGATCACCTGGATGCCGTAATGCGCGGAAAGCGTGGGCGTCAGGCTGTGAAACAGTTTGCCGTCGAGGGCAATCTGCGCCCCTTTTTCCGGATGATAGACGCCGGAAATCACTTTGATGATCGTGCTTTTACCGCAGCCGTTTTGCCCGGCCAGGCAATGAACTTCGCCTTTTCTGAGCGTCAGATTGACGTTATCCAGCGCCCGCACGCCCGGGAATTGCTTGCTGATATTCTCAAGAGTGATAAATGCGGATGTGTCGGTCATGGGTAATGCCCCTGCCGGCGCCCGACGTGGGCGCCACAAAATAATCTTGTTGGAGAATGCCGGTCGGCTGACCGGCATTCCGGTTTCCCTGGTGTTGGCGGAGTGCCTTAGAAACCGAGTGACTGAGCGTTATCTTTGGTGACTTCGAGGATCTTGTTAAAACGGATCACTTTCTTATCCATGTCGACATCGGCCTTGCCCAGACCGTCAATGGTCAGGTCTTTGGTCACGGCTTTGCCCTGCAGCAGCTGATCGGCCACGGTAACCAGTGCGTAACCGGCATCTTTAGGATCCCACAGCAGCGCTTTTTTAATGTCGCCGCGCATCAGGTAAGGTGCCGCCTGGCCCGGCATGGCAATGCCGACAACCGCCAGTTTGTCCTTCGCACGTTTCTTCTGTACCGCCTGGCCCGCGCCGATTGGGCCGAGGGAGCCAAAGCCGATCACGCCTTTCATCTGCGGATACGTTTTCATCAGATCGAGCGTGGTGGAATAGGATTTGTCGATGCTCTCCGCCACCGGCAGGCGCGAAGTCACTTCGAACATATCCGGGTATTTTTCTTTCTGATATTTAATGGCGGAATCCGCCCAGGCGTTGTGCAGCGGCACGGTCAGCGACCCGACGTAAATCGCATAGCCGCCTTTGCCACCCATGTCTTTCGCCAGCTCGTCCATGTTGGCCTGAGCATATTTTTCGCTGTCGATGGTTTCGATATCCCACTGGCCGATCTGCTGGTCAGGGGATTCATGCGTCAGCACCACGATGCCCTGATCGCGCGCTTTTTTCAGTACTGGCTCCAGTACTTTGGCATCGTTAGGCACCACAATAATGGCGTTCACTTTCTTGGCGATCAGATCCTCAATCACCTTCACCTGCTGAGCCGGATCGGGCGTTGAGGCCCCGGTCTGGTAAGCGTTAACGTTGAGTTTTTTTGCCGCTTCGTTGACGCCGGTTTCCATCCGGTTAAACCATGGGATCCCGGTGACTTTCGCCACCACTGCGATTTCATACTTATCCGCCGCAACGGCCGTACCGGACAACATGCATGCAGAAATCAGGGTTGCACTGAGTAATGCGAGTTTGAATTTCATAGGTGTACCTTTTTTATTAGGGACTGAGGCATGTCACGGAGAGGAGACTAGCAACGAAGGGAAGAGGGAATGAATCGCAGTTTTTCTAAATGTGATGCACGCCCATTATTGTTTTTTTTTAGATCTAATTTAGTTAAAAAATAGTTAAATATATGATGTTTTTTTAAACTGGACGGACATGGTGGTGTTAATTAATAGCCAGAAATGAAACATATAAGAAACAATTAATAAACAATTTGCCGTTAAGGGGACGTTTTTGGCAGCAAAGAGGGTGCAAGCCAGCAAAAAAATGTTACGAAATTGTGAGCTGAAGCGTATCAAGCAAAATGAGCGGGAAACAAATGAAAAAGGCCGCATTAGCGGCCTTTAAGTGAGGCAGAAATTTAGCGCTTATCGACGGAAATCGCGCCAGGGCCGGTGACCGCAAGCAGCAGGAAACCACCAGCTATGCTGATGTTTTTATAAAAGTTAATCATATTAGGCATCACTGCATCCCCGGTCATATTCCAGTAATGGTGACCGATGAGCGCCGTGCCGAGGGTATAAAACACAAACAAAATGGCCAGCGGGCGGGTAAAGAACCCGATGATCACCAGGATAGCGGCAACAACTTCCATAAACACCGCAATCGCGGCGGCTAGCGTCGGGAGTGGGGTGCCAAGATGCTCCATATACGCCACGGTGCCGCTGAATCCGCTGAGCTTCGGCAAGCCGAAAATAATGAACAGCAGAATCAACGCAATACGGGCAATAAGCAGGATCAGGGCACGAGATTGACCAAAATCGAAATAGCGGAGTGTGTTCATAGCGGGCTCGCCTGTAGTGGACTCAATTTAAAGTTAATACACAACTTCCGAGCCTGCCATTGCCGCTGCGCCTCTACCGCGTTGTTTGTGTTAATGAATGTTTTTATTAATGACGCCCGACGCCATCTCGTTATTCCATCAGCGCAGTCTCGGCATATAAATAACCAATCCCCATCACCTGCTGAGCGCGGGTGAGCTGCCCGAAGTTTATTTGCGTGGCGTGACTCTTCAGGCCATCACCGTGGTCGAACGGATTAAAACCAATGCGCTGTTTAATGGCGCTCAGCCAGTTTTCGCCAAACTCGCAGCTGCGGCCATAGAACCAGATCTGGTTAATGTTGAGAATATTAAGGAAGTTATACAGGCTAAGCCCAATCGCATTGGCCGAATCTTCTACCCAGCGGGCGACCCTTTCATCCCCGGCATGCAGCGCCTGAACCAGCTGCCGGGAAGTGAGCTTTTCCGGATCGTGCTGCTGTGCCTCAGGGTGCGTTTTGAGCCAGATGCGGGCCTGTTTTTTCAGCGCACTGAGCGAAGCCACGGTTTCCAGGCAGCCATAGCGCCCGCAGTCGCAGGCCATGCCGTCCGGGTTAACTATGGTGTGGCCAATTTGCCCGCTGCCGTACAGATTGCCGCGATAGATTTGCCCGTTGATCACAAACGAAGAGCCGATGCCGTAATCCACGTTAAGCACGCAGAAATCTTCCCGGTTGCCGTTGTTTTGCCACTTTTCTGCCAGGGCCAGCATCACGCAGTCGTTATCCAGCCTGACTTCGATGTTCAGCTTCTCTTCCAGCAGGTATTTAATTTCCACTGCCTCCCGCCAGGGAGCCTGCGGCATGGTTTGTGACACGCCGGTCACCGGATCTACCTGTCCATGTATGCCCAGCGCGAGATTGATCGTTTTTTTCGGCCAGCTTTTTCGCTGTTGCTGCCAGATTGCTTCGATGGCCGACAGCAGCATCTGGGGAGAAGGGGCCACAATAGCGCGGCGCTCAAAGTCGGCTATAGGCGAAAGCTGGGCGTTGCACAGCTGGCTCTCGATGCTGGTGGGGGTGACGTTCATGCAGAGGATGTAATTCCCCTCCGGCGGGATCTGGTAGCTGCCGCTGTTCAGCCCCCGGCTGCTGAGGTTTTCGCTGGAATGGCTAAGTTTGCCCTCATCGACCAGTTCCTCAAGGATGTTGCTGACGGCCGGAATGGACAGCCCGGTGTAGCGGGCAAACTGCGATTTACTCAGCTGCTTGTGTCGCCATACCAGCGTCATCAGCGTTTGTCGGTTGAGCTGACGTACCCGCTGATTATTGAAACCTGACTGCTGCATGTTTACTAAACCTCATTAACTGTATTGCGTGAGCATTGAGCGATTAAATCATAATCAGCTGCTCCAGACTGCTGGCAATCCCCCATTCACTGTTATTTGTTTACTGGAGAGTTGCTATGTACGGAGCCGTTAAAGTCTGGCAGGAAACGATCTCACTCCCTACCTGGACCACCGGAGCAGAGGATCCCAACCCGATGTTCCTGGAAAATCGTGTCTATCAGGGATCTTCCGGTGCGGTTTACCCCTATGGCGTCATAGACACCCTGACCGGTAAACGTGAAATGCGTGAGTATCAGGCGGTTTGGCTGGAGAACGATTTCATTCGCGTCATGCTGCTGCCGGAGCTGGGCGGGCGTATTCACCGAGCCTGGGACAAAGTGATGGGGCGCGATTTCGTGTACTACAACGAAGTGGTCAAACCCGCGCTGGTGGGCCTGATTGGGCCGTGGATCTCCGGTGGGATCGAATTCAACTGGCCTCAGCACCACCGCCCGACCACTTTTCTGCCGGTAGACGTGACCTTCCAGCAGCACGAAAGTGGGGCGCAAACCGTCTGGCTGGGGGAAGTGGAGCCGATGCGCGGCCTGCAGGTGATGACCGGGTTTACGCTTTACCCGGAAAAAGCGCTGATTGAAATTACCGGCAAAGTCTTTAACGGCAACGCCACGCCGCGCCACTTCCTGTGGTGGGCTAATCCGGCGGTGAAGGGCGGTGACGACCATCAGAGCGTATTCCCGCCAGACGTGACCGCGGTGTTTGACCACGGCAAACGCGACGTTTCCGCCTTCCCGATTGCCCACGGCACCTACTACAAAGTGGATTACTCAGCGGGCGTGGATATCTCGCGCTACAAAAACATCCCGGTGCCAACCTCTTACATGGCCGATAAGTCGAATTACGATTTTGTTGGGGCCTACCACCACGGCGAACAGGGCGGTCTGCTGCACATTGCCGATCACCATGTATCGCCGGGCAAAAAGCAGTGGACCTGGGGCAACTGCGACTTTGGCCTGGCCTGGGATCGCAATCTGACCGACACCAACGGCCCGTACATCGAGCTGATGACCGGCGTGTTCACCGACAACCAACCGGACTTTACCTGGCTGGCGCCGTTTGAAGAAAAAGTGTTTGTGCAAAACTTCCTGCCTTACAGCAAGCTGGGGACGCTGCAAAACGCCAGCACCGATGCGGCCATCAAGCTTGAGCGTGAGCAGGGCAGGCTGGAACTCGGCGTCTACGCCATTTCCCCGCTGGAAGCGGTGACGCTGCGTCTTGAAAGCGACGGCGTAGTCCTGTGGCAAACGCCGCTCAGCCTGAAACCGGCGGAAGCCTGGCTGCATCAACTGACGGATGACTGGCCGCAGCGGCTGACGCTGAGCTTACTCAACGCGCAAGGCGAAGTGGTGCTCAGCTACCTGGAACACATCGCGGAAGAGCTGCCTCTGCCGCAGGCGGCGCAGGCCCCGGCTAAGCCTGAACAGATCGCTAACTGCGACGAGCTTTATTTCATTGGCCAGCATCTGGAGCAGTATCTGCACGCCAGCCGGTCAGCCTTCGACTATTACCGGCGAGCGCTGGACATTGATCCGCTCGATTCCCGCTGTAACCTCGCCCTGGGCACGCTCGAATTCAACCGGGGCAACTGGCAAAAAGCCAAAGAGCACGCCGACGCGGCGCTGCAGCGCGCCCACAGCCTGAACAAAAACCCGCAAAATGGCGATGCCAGCCAGCTTCTCGGCTCGGCGAAAGAGCGCCTGGGCGACTACGACGGCGCCTTCGATGCTTACTACAAGGCCAGCTGGAGCGGCAACTGCCGGGATGCGGCATTTTATGCCCTGGCCCGTCTGGCAATGCGCAAAGGGGAAACGGCTCGCGCCTTAACGCTGGTATCCCAAAGCCTGCAGTTCAACGCCTCGAATAACCTCGCAATGGGGCTGAAAGCGCTGGCGCTGTCTCAGCAAGGAGAAAAAGCGACGGCGCTGGCGTGGATTGAGCAGCAGCTTGCCGTCTGGCCGCTGAGTTATGCCCTGCATTATGCCCGCTGGGCGATAACCCAGAGTGAAGGTGACAAGCAAAAGCTGCGGCAGGTGACCGGCCAGCGCGGCACTAACGCCAGCGTTTTGGCCGGCTGGCTGATGAGCTTTGGGGCAGAACATGCCGCGCGTGAACTGCTCACCGTGCTGAATGCCCAGGAAACGATGCCGCTGCTGTGGCAGGCCTCGCTGGAATCCGATCCACAGCGCCAGCAAAACTATCTCGTGCAGGCTCGGGAGCAGTTTACCGCCCGGGTTCGCTTCCCTAACACGCTGGATGAAGTGCAAATGCTGATGCGCCTCCCGCAGGATGGTTTTGCGCAGTATCTGCTGGGCTGCTTCTGGTACAGCAAACGTCGCTATGCAGGGGCGCTAACCTGCTGGGCATTCTGCGCTGAACAGATGCCTGAGTTTGCCTCCGTGCAGCGCGTGCTGGCGATTCATGCCTGGAACAAAGAGCAGGACGTTCAGCGAGCTGAAACGCTGCTGCAGCGTGCCGTTGATCTCGAACCTGATAATGCGCGCTTCCTGTTTGAACTCGACTTCCTGCTGAAGCTGAATGGCCGCGCACCAGAGGAGCGTCTTACCCGTCTGGAGGCGAAGCGTGACGTTGCGCTAAAACGTGACGATCTCACTGCCGAGCTGCTGAGCCTGTGGAACCAGCATGGCAAGCAGGAAGCTGCCGCGAAGGTGCTGGCTGAACGCAAGTTCCACCCGTGGGAAGGCGGCGAAGGCAAAGTGACGGGGCAGTACATTATCAGCCAACAGCGGCTTGCCCTGGCCAGTATGTCTGCCGGCCATTACGGCCAGGCGGAGGAGCTGCTGCAACAGGCGCTGAGCTACCCGGAAAACCTCGGCGAAGGCCGTCTGGTCGGGCAAACCGACAACGATATCTGGTATCTGCTTGGGTGCTGTGCGCAGCTCCTGCAGCGTCACGAACGGGCGAAATCTTACTTCCAGCAGGCGTTGAAGGGCGGGAGTTCCCTGGCGGCCGGGCGCTACTACAACGACCAACCCGTGGACTACCTCTTCTATCAGGCTATGGCCCTCAAACAGCTGGGTGAGCTTGAGGCGGCCCATCAGCAATTCAAAGCCTTTGTTGACTGGGCGCAGGCGCACCGTGCCGACGGGGTTGAGGCCGATTTCTTCGCCGTTTCCCTGCCGGACCTGATTGCGCTCAACGGCGACCCGCGGAAACAACATCAGCAGCATTGCCTGTTTGTGGAGGCGCTTGGGTGGCTCGGCCTGGGGGATATCGCCGCCTTCAACCAGCGGGTGGAAGCCCTGCTGACCCTTAACCCGGCCCATGACAAGGCGCATCTGCTGCGTCAGGTCCTTAGCACCGACGTACTTTAACAATAACTGGCGGGCGACGATGAGCGCCCGCTCCCTTACCCTACAAATACAAGATGAGGATCGACCATGGAAAGTATGCAATCGCAACTACGCATGGGTTACGTCTGGACCATCTGTCTGGTGGCCGCCTGTGGCGGGCTGTTGTTTGGTTATGACTGGGTGGTTATCGGCGGGGCAAAACCGTTCTACGAAGCCTATTTTTCTATTACCGACCCGGCCGTTTCCGGGTGGGCAATGAGCTCTGCCCTGGTGGGATGTATTCTTGGGGCGATACTCTCCGGCTGGTGTGCCGACAAGTTTGGCCGCAAAATCCCCCTTATTCTTGCCGCAATTATGTTTACCGCGTCTGCCTGGGGCACCGCAGTGGCAAGTCACTTCGATATGTTTGTTCTCTGGCGCATTGTCGGCGGAGTGGGGATTGGCCTCGCTTCGGCGCTTAGTCCGATGTATATCGCAGAAATCAGCCCGGCGGCACAGCGCGGGCGCTTTGTGGCGGTCAACCAGCTCACCATTGTGGTTGGGGTGCTGGCGGCGCAGCTGATTAACCTGATGATTGCCGAGCCGGTTGCCAGCCAGGCAACGATGCAGGAAATCAGCGCCAGCTGGAACGGGCAGGTGGGCTGGCGCTGGATGTTTGGCTTTGAAGCCTTCCCGGCGGTGGTCTTTTTGATCCTGATGTTTTTTGTGCCTGAGTCACCTCGCTGGCTGGTGCGCGCCGGGAAAAACGAACGCGCTCACCAAATGCTGAGCCGCATCGGCAGTAAAGCCTATGCCGATGCAACGCTGAAAGATATTCAGGAAACGTTAAGCAAGGACACACAAAAAGTGTCCTGGTCCGCGCTTTGGGCACCGAAGGTTCGCCCGATCATCGTGATTGGTATGGTGCTGGCGGTGTTCCAGCAGTGGTGCGGGATTAACGTTATCTTCAACTATGCGCAGGAGATTTTTGCCTCCGCCGGGTTCGACATTAACAGCACGTTGAAATCGATTGTTGCGACCGGCCTGATTAACCTGGTGTTCACCCTTGCCGCGCTGCCGTTGGTGGACAAAATTGGCCGCCGCAAATTGATGCTGTTTGGGGCCGCTGGGCTGACAATTATCTATGCGCTGATTGGTGCCGCCTACGGCCTGGGTATTCTGGGGCTGCCGGTCCTGATTCTGGTGCTGGCCGCCATCGCCACCTATGCGCTGACGCTGGCCCCGGTAACCTGGGTGCTGTTGGCGGAAATCTTCCCGAACCGCGTTCGCGGCCTGGCGATGTCGCTGGGGACATTAGCGCTGTGGGTCGCCTGCTTCCTGCTGACTTACACTTTCCCTCTGCTGAATGCAGGCCTGGGCGCATCCGGCAGCTTCCTGCTGTACGGCGTTATCTGTGCCGCTGGCTTTATCTACGTGCGCCGCTTCGTGCCGGAAACCAAAGGCGTGAGCCTCGAAGCGCTGGAGCAGCAGCTGGCTGAAGGCCGCGTGAATGCTTCTCCCGCGCGGGCCGCAAAGGCGCTACGCTAATGGACACTCTGCACCTGCAAAATGATTTTCTTAGTTTGACTGTTGCCCCGCAGGGGGCCTCAGTTCTCAGCTTTGAATCTCTCAGGCACGGGAAACCGATTTTTCATCCGGCGAACCCGGCGCTGTTTCCAATGCTGCCGCTGGCTAATCGGGTGGCCGGGAACGCTTTCCATCTGCACGGCGAGCGAATCCAGCTGCCAGACAGCCTCGTCGATGAGCACTTTTTCCTGCATGGGGATGGTTGGCAAAAGCTTTGGCACGTTGAGCAGTACGAAGCTGAGTCTGTCACCTTGAGCCTGTGCAGCCAGTATCCCTGCTGTTTTCACTATCTGGCAAATCTGACTTACCGCCTGGCAGGCAACAGGCTGTTAACCCGACTTGAGCTGAAGCACACTGGCGAGAAGCCGATGATATACGGGCTGGGTTTGCATCCTTATTTTGCGCTGGAGCCAGCCAGGTGCAGTTTTCCGCCAGCGGCTACTGGCCCGAAGGCGAGCAGCACCTGCCTTTGGCCTGGGAAGGGACGTTCACCCCGCAGGCAGATTTTTCCCGTGCAAAAACGCCGGAGAACAAGTGGCTTAACGTGGGGTATTCCGGCTGGAGTGGCAGGGCGGTTATTACCCACTCGGAGATGAGCATTTGTCTGCGTAGCCCGGCGGCCTGTTTGATGGTATTCAGCATGGGGAACCAGCCGTTTATCTGTCTTGAACCGCAAACGCATCCGGTCAACGCGCACAACCAGGCGGGGATGCCGGGTTTAGTCATGCTGGAGACGGGCCAGATCACGCATCTGGAGATGGAGATTGAGGTGAGCTAACGCGCAATAGCCATTGTTTTGATGAGTGTTATTGCGCTGTTAATGTTTGCTTGCATGCCAGCCAGCTATCCCCGACACTATCGCCTCCAAAACGGGAGGGATCATGGTTTTGCATTCCACGCGCTGGCTGGCGCTCAGTTACTTTACCTACTTCTTTAGCTATGGCGTGTTTTTACCGTTCTGGAGCGTCTGGCTCAAAGGCGTCGGGCTTCCCCCGGAAACTATCGGATTGCTGTTAGGCTCAGGGCTGATTGCCCGTTTCCTCGGCAGTTTATTATTAGCCCCCCGCGTGACCGATCCTTCCCGCCTTGTTTTCGCCCTTCGTCTGTTAGCCCTTGCCACACTGGTTTTTGCCGCTGGTTTCTGGTTGGGCCATACCGCGCTCTGGCTGCTGCTGACGATGGTGGGCTTTAACCTGTTCTTCTCGCCGCTGGTGCCGCTGACCGATGCGCTGGCGGGGACCTGGCAGCGGCAAATGCCGCTGGATTATGGCCGGGTGCGGCTCTGGGGATCGCTGGCGTTTGTCATCGGCTCGGCCATTACCGGCAAGCTGGTGAGCGAGTTCAGCTCTCAGGCTATTCTGGTCCTGCTGACCCTTGGCGCGGCGTCGATGCTGATTGGCATGATGCTGCGGCCTTCCATTATGCCTCAGGGCGAAACCCGGCATCAGGCTTCAGCTGGCTGGCCCGCCTGGAAAGGGCTGATTATCAGCGCCTGGCGTTTTCTGGCCTGTGTTTCTCTGCTGCAGGGCGCGCATGCGGCCTACTACGGTTTTAGCGCGATTTACTGGCAGGGGGCAGGCTATTCCGCTTCCGTTGTGGGCTATTTATGGTCGCTGGGCGTGGTGGCGGAAATCGTTATCTTTGCCCTCAGCAACAAACTGTTCCGCCGCTGGAGCGCCAGAGATTTGCTGCTGCTGTCCACCGTGACCGGCATTATTCGCTGGAGCCTGATGGCAAGCACCACCGAACTGCCGTGGCTGATTGTGGCGCAAATCCTGCACTGCGGCAGCTTCACGGTTTGCCACCTGGCGGCGATGCGCTATATCTCTGCCCGCAAAGGCGGGGAGGTGATCCGCCTGCAGGCCGTTTACTCCGCCGTGGCGATGGGCGGCGGTATCGCCGTGATGACGATTTTCTCGGGCTTCCTCTATCAGCATTTGCAGGGCGGGATGTTCTGGATCATGGCGCTGGTGGCGGCCCCGGCGCTGTTCCTGCGGCCCAAAGTCGCCGCAGTCAGCCCGGTTGCGGAAAGCTAAGCCTCTAACAGTGCTTTGATGCGCTGCTGCTGGTGTTCACCCAGCGGCAGCGTGGCGTGAATGAGCGGGGGAGAAAACAGCGGCAGCGAGGTCGCGTAGGGCGTAATAACCAGCACCACTTCACGCGGGGCGCCCTGGCTTTGAAACTGCTGCACCGCCAGATATTTAATGTTGAGCGGCAGCAGGGTCAGCTCGCGCAGCTGCTGCTCAATTTTCTGTTCCAGCTCGCGATCGTCGGCCGTCAGCAGCAACACCTGTTTTTCCTGAATGTCACTTTCCTGCATCAGCCAGGCACCAAAGATCACTGCGACCAGGCCCCTTTCCGCATCGGAAAACTGAATCCCATAATGCTGTTCAAAATCCGCAAGCACTTCTCGCGAGGTTCGCATTAGCCTCGGATAAAGACGCGTGATCTCTTCGGGCAGGCTGTGGTCGATGCCGATATTAAAGTGGCAGCGGTTCAGCGCCTGGGCGAGGTGAATATAAAGCTGATCGCTCAGCCCTTGTTCATCGCTAAAAGAAAGCCCGGCCTGACGGCGGAAACGTTCGATCATCCGTGCGATTTCATTGTGTAACCGGGCATCCTGTTCATGTTCGTCATTAATCGGATCGGGAATTCTGAGCAGTTGAAACAGCAGGGCCAGGAAATGCTGTTCATCAACGTCTGCGGGCTGCATGACGCGGCGCTTCCAGTGGCGGGCTATTTCCTGGGCGACAACAAATTCAGGCCGCATCTGGCTCCACTCGCGCTGCTGCTGCGTCAGGACTGGCGCATTGCCGGAGTGATGCTGATGCAGACAATACTGCAAAAACAGCGTCAGGAACTGGCTGTCCCGGCTGTCGTACTGCCTTTTTAAACGGCGACCACACAGATTCACCAGCGCACGTAAATTAGTTTCGTCATACAGCGCCTTGATAAGCCCCAGATGCTTTAGCTGGGACTTTAGTGCCGGACTAAAGTGGTTTTGCACAAACTGCGGGCAAAGGCGCAGCGAGCGTCGCAGCCAGTGCAGCAGACAGAGGCGGCGGTCAAGGACTGTGCCTTCAATCCGGTAGCTGCCGTCCTGCTGCTGCGTCAGGGAGAGACGGTGATAACTCTGGATCTCATGGCCCGTGTCGGCTATATCTTGCAGGGTTTGCCTCTGATCCACGCCGTTAAGGCTGGCAATGACCTCCGGCGTGACGATCTGCTCCGGGAGATAGAGCATCAGAAGCAGGTGGCAGCGGCGCTGCGAACTGGATAGCACAGAGGGCGGCGGCGTCAGTAAAGTCATCATCTGGCTGTCCCAATGTGGTGTCAGAAGTTAAGAATAGCTAAAGGTTTCGGCCAATATATTGCCCTTTTTAGTTTTTCATCACGGAATTACGGCTGGCTCACAGAATTTAAATCTTGAGGGAAGCATGAGCGACAAAAGAATCAGCCTGAAAGGAGTAGCCTTGCTGCTGGCAGGGTTTTCGGCGACAAGCGTGCAGGCGCATCCCCACAGTTTTATCTCTATCGTCACCACGCCTGTGGTTGATCAGGGGCAGCTGACGGGGCTAAAAATGCAGTGGACGATGGACGACATTACTTCAGCAGATCTGTTGTATGACGCCGGCGACGCCAAGCCGGGGTCGCCGGTGTGGAAGAAGCTGGCGGCGGAAGTGATGGCTAATGTGCTGGGCCAGCACTACTTTACCGAGTTCTGGCATAACAAAGAGAAGGTGAAGTTTGGCAATTTGCCGCCGGAATATGGCCTGAGCCGTAGCAATCATCAGGCGGTGCTGACGTTTGTTCTGCCGCTGGCGCATCCGCAGCCGCTCAAAGGGCAGACATACCGTTTCTCGATCTTCGACCCGACTTATTTTGTCGACATGAGTTATGAGCACGATAGGGACGTGCATCTGCCACAGGATTTGGCCTCAAGCTGTAAAGTTGCCGTGCACACGCCAAAGCCCAGCGAAGAGACGCTGCTGTTCGCGCAGTCGCTGGATAAAGCTGACGCCCCGCCGGAGGACATGGACTTAGGGAAACAGTTTGCTCAGGAGGTGACGCTGGCATGTCAATAATCACCGCTTCTTCTCCCGTCCGCCGCTGGGGCCATCTGTGGCCGCTGGCGCTGTTTATGCTGCTTGCCACCGCCGGGCTTTATGCCTTGTGGCTTTACTGGCCGCAAATCTTGCTTAGTTCGGCCGTCTGGCAGCGTTCAATCAATCAGGAATTAAGCGGGCTGCTGCGTCAGGTGGCGGACAACCCCGCTCGCGCAGGCTTATCGCTGCTCTCTTTCAGTTTTGTCTACGGCGTGCTCCATGCGCTGGGGCCGGGGCACGGCAAAATCGTCATCAGCACCTGGCTTGCGACCCATCCCTCAAAAATTAAAAGCAGCCTCGGTTTGACCTTTGCCGCGTCTTTATTGCAGGGGCTGGTGGCTATTGCGCTGGTGGTCGTGGTGCTGGGCGTTCTCGCTTTGCCTTCCCGGCAGCTTCATCTCAGCAGCTTCTGGCTGGAGAAGGGCAGCTATCTGCTTGTCGGGTTCCTGGGCCTTTTGCTGAGCTGGCGGGCGCTGCGGCGTTTACAGGTTCAGTTACGCCGCAAACCCAAATTTACCTCGTTTACACCGCATCATGTGCATGACGCCAACTGCGGCTGCGGGCATCAGCACGTCCCGGACGAAAAACAACTGGCGGCGAGCAGCGACTGGCGGGCCAGACTGATGATTGTCCTGTCAATGGGCATGCGCCCCTGTTCTGGCGCGATTATGGTGCTGCTGTTCAGCAAGGTGATCGGGGTCTTTAGCTGGGGCGTGCTGTCTGCGCTGGCGATGGCGGCAGGTACCTCGATCACCATTTCCGGTCTGGCGCTGCTGGTGCACAGCTTCCGTGCGCTGGCGGTTCGCTTAAGCGGGAACCGGGCCCCGGTGCTGTGGCGGCAGGTGGGCTGGTCAACGCTCGCGCTGGCGGGAGGAATTGTCCTGGTCGTGGCCGCGCTGATTATGTGGCTGAGCGCCCAGCCGATGGCGCGAGGTATTCGGCCTTTCTGAACGGGTAGCTAAATGCGGGCATAAAAAATCCCCTCGCCGTAAAGCTGAGGGGATTTTTGTTTTTGCCTCTTCTTTATTGAAGATCAGGCAAAAAAGCTTAGCGCTTCAGCGCTTCGCTCAGTTCTTCACGCATGGTAGCCAGCATGGCTTTCACAACGCGCGGGTTACCGGCGACGATGTTCCCGGTCGTCAGGTAGTTATGGCCGCCGGTGAAATCACACACGATGCTGCCGGATTCACGAGCCAGCAGTTCACCTGCGGCGAAATCCCATGGCTTCAGGCCAATCTCGAAGAAACCGTCCACGCGGCCAGCGGCAACGTAGGCCAGGTCCAGCGCAGCGGAACCGGTGCGGCGGAAGTCTGCACACTGGGTGAACAGTTTGCCAACGATGTTGATGTAAGGAGTCGCGTGCTGCTTCACTTTGAACGGGAAGCCGGTCGCCAGAACGGTGCCGTCCAGGTCGCGTGCGTTGCTGCCGCGCAGGCGGTAGCCGTTAAGCTGGGCGCCCTGGCCACGGGTCGCGGTGAACAGTTCGTTACGCATTGGATCGTAAACAACGGCAACTTCAGTGCGGCCTTTGATACGAACAGCGATAGAAACGGAGAAATGTGGCAGACGTTTGATGAAGTTGGTGGTGCCATCCAGCGGATCGATAACCCATTGCACGTCCTGATCTTCGCCTGCATGTTCACCGCTTTCTTCGGTGATGATGGTGTGCTGCGGGTAAGATTTGCGGATTGTGTCGATAATAATCGCTTCTGCAGCTTTATCGACGTTAGTCACAAAGTCATTGCTGCCTTTCTGACTGCTTTCTACGGAGTCTGGTGTTTCGTAGTGTTTGGCAATTACATTACCCGCCTTGCGCGCAGCACGCACGGCGATGGTCAACATTGGATGTTGCATCGGTCTCTCTCGCTGGATGTTAAAGAACGGAAATCGCGGCGGAGTATAGCAGAGCGTTCGGAATATGTCCCAGGGTTATGATAAGATATTGCGATATTCTTCCCAGGCTATGAATGACAATGCTGCAAAACGTACGAATCGTGCTGGTCGAAACCTCGCATACCGGCAACATGGGCTCCGTGGCTCGTGCTATGAAAACCATGGGCTTAACTAACCTGTGGCTGGTCAATCCGCTGGTCAAACCGGACTCCCAGGCCATCGCCCTGGCTGCTGGCGCCAGTGATGTTATTGGCGATGCTCAGATCGTCGATACGCTTGATGAAGCGCTGGCAGGATGCAGCCTGGTGGTCGGCACCAGCGCGCGCTCCCGCACTCTGCCGTGGCCGATGCTGGACCCGCGCGAATGCGGTTTAAAAAGCATCAGCGAAGCGCAGCATGCGCCGGTGGCAATCGTCTTTGGCCGCGAACGCGTGGGCCTGACCAACGAAGAGCTGCAAAAATGCCATTATCACGTTGCCATTCAGGCGAACCCGGAATACAGCTCCCTTAACCTCGCGATGGCGGTTCAGATCCTCGCCTATGAAGTGCGCATTGCCTGGCTCGCCACGCAAGAGCAGCCGGAAGCGGCTAAAGAAGAGGAAGACGCCCCTTATCCGCTGGTGGATGACTTAGAGCGTTTCTATGTGCATCTCGAAAAAGCGCTGCAGGAAAGCGGTTTCATTCGCCCAACCCATCCGGGCCAGGTGATGAGCCGACTGCGCCGTCTGTTTACCCGTGCACGCCCGGAAAGTCAGGAATTAAACATCCTGCGCGGCATGCTGGCGTCGCTGGAAAATCCAAAAAAATCGGGCCAATAATACTTGAGTAAAATGGTAGGTTAAATAGTTGACCATTTTACTCAGGAATGTCAGACTTGCGTCCTGCTATGTGACAATCACACTTTTAAAAACCCCCGGCTCGAGGGGCTATTTGAGGTTAAGTAAGACATGAGACTGACATCAAAAGGGCGCTACGCCGTAACCGCGATGCTTGACGTTGCGCTGAACTCTGAATCGGGCCCGGTTCCGTTGGCTGATATTTCTGAACGTCAGGGTATTTCACTCTCCTACCTGGAGCAGCTGTTCTCCCGCCTGCGTAAAAATGGCCTGGTGGCCAGCGTGCGCGGTCCTGGCGGTGGTTATCTGTTAGGTAAAGACGCGAGCAGCATCGCCGTAGGCGAAGTGATCAGCGCCGTTGATGAGTCCGTAGACGCCACCCGTTGCCAGGGTAAAGGCGGCTGCCAGGGCGGCGATAAGTGCCTGACTCACGCGCTGTGGCGCGACCTGAGCGATCGCCTGACCGGCTTCCTGAATAACATCACCCTGGGTGAACTGGTTAACAACCAGGAAGTGCTGGACGTGTCCGATCGTCAACATAGTGAAAATCATCGCAGCACCCGTTCTCAAGACGCTATTGACGTCAAACTGCGCGCATAAGCAGAAGAACAAGAATTTTAGAATCAGGTTGAGGGAGCGGTGCTCCCTGTCTATAACGGCAACATATTTTAAGCCTGATTCTTCGCATTGAAGTGATGTACGGAGCTTAAGAGCAATGAAATTACCGATTTACCTCGACTACTCCGCAACCACGCCGGTAGACCCGCGTGTTGCTGAGAAGATGATGCAGTTTTTAACGATGGACGGCACCTTCGGTAACCCGGCCTCTCGTTCCCACCGTTTTGGCTGGCAGGCTGAAGAAGCCGTTGATATTGCCCGTAACCAAATCGCTGAACTGGTTGGCGCAGACCCGCGTGAAATCGTCTTCACCTCCGGCGCAACCGAGTCAGACAACCTGGCTATCAAAGGTGCGGCTAACTTCTATCAGAAGAAAGGCAAGCACATCATCACCGCCAAAACCGAACACAAAGCCGTGCTGGACACCTGTCGCCAGCTTGAGCGTGAAGGGTTTGAAGTGACTTATCTGGCGCCGCAGAGCAACGGTATCGTTGACCTGAAGCAGCTGGAAGCCGCTATGCGTGAAGACACTATTCTGGTGTCCATCATGCACGTTAACAACGAAATCGGCGTGGTGCAGGATATCGCGGCTATCGGCGAAATGTGCCGTTCCCGTGGCATTATCTTCCACGTTGATGCTACCCAGAGCGTGGGCAAACTGCCTATCGATCTGAGCCAGCTGAAAGTTGACCTGATGTCCTTCTCCGGCCACAAAATTTACGGGCCGAAAGGGATCGGTGCGCTGTACGTGCGTCGCAAACCGCGTATCCGTATCGAAGCGCAGGTTCACGGCGGGGGTCACGAGCGCGGCATGCGTTCCGGTACGCTGCCTGTGCATCAGATCGTCGGCATGGGTGAAGCTTACCGTATCGCAAAAGAAGAGATGGAGACCGAAATGGCCCGTCTGCGCACGCTGCGTAACCGTCTGTGGAACGGCGTGAAAGATATGGAAGAAGTTTACCTGAACGGTGATATGGAGCATGGCGCGCCAAACATCCTCAACGTCAGCTTTAACTACGTTGAAGGCGAGTCGCTGATCATGGCGCTGAAAGACCTCGCGGTCTCTTCGGGCTCAGCCTGTACTTCCGCTAGCCTCGAGCCATCCTACGTGCTGCGTGCGCTGGGGATGAGCGATGAACTGGCACACAGCTCTATCCGTTTCTCTCTGGGTCGTTTCACCACTGAAGAAGAGATCGATTACACCATCGAGCTGGTACGTAAATCCATTGGCCGTCTGCGCGACCTTTCTCCGCTGTGGGAAATGTTCAAACAGGGCGTGGATCTTAATTCCATCGAATGGGCTCATCACTGATCGTTCGTCAGGACGTCGATTTCAGATTCTGGAGAAGTAAAAATGGCTTACAGCGAAAAAGTAATTGATCACTACGAAAACCCACGCAACGTTGGCTCTTTTGACAACAGCGACGACAGCGTAGGTTCTGGCATGGTGGGTGCACCGGCCTGTGGCGACGTGATGAAGTTGCAGATCAAAGTCAACAATGACGGTATCATTGAAGACGCGCGTTTCAAAACCTACGGCTGCGGTTCGGCGATTGCGTCCAGCTCGCTGGTGACCGAGTGGGTGAAGGGCAAGTCCCTGGACGAAGCGCAGGCGATCAAAAACACCGACATCGCAGACGAACTCGAACTGCCGCCGGTGAAAATTCACTGCTCAATCCTGGCTGAAGACGCTATCAAAGCGGCTATCGCGGATTACAAAAGCAAACGTGAAACAAAATAACTCTAACGCATTCGAGCTTGCTGCCCGGCAGCGGCTCGAAGTATGACGAGTTAAAATTTTTATTGAGGTTGTTGTATGTCGATTACCCTTAGCGACAGCGCCGCTGCCCGTGTAAGTGCCTTCCTGACCAACCGCGGTAAAGGGTTTGGTTTGCGTCTGGGTGTGCGCACATCAGGCTGCTCTGGGATGGCTTATGTTCTCGAATTTGTTGATGCACCGATGGCGGATGACACCGTGTTCGAGGACAAAGGCGTGAAGGTGGTTGTCGATGGTAAAAGCCTGCAATTCTTAAACGGGACCGAGCTCGACTTCGTCAAAGAAGGCCTTAACGAAGGGTTTAAGTTCACTAACCCAAACGTGAAGGATGAGTGTGGCTGCGGCGAAAGCTTCCACGTCTGATCCCGCGCAATTCCCCACTGGCTCTGGCCCGTGGGGATTTTGCTTTACCACACAGCACTTACCTGACCTGAACCCGAGTCTGTTATGGATTATTTTACCCTGTTTGGGCTGACGCCAGGCTACACCCTGAACACCGAGCAACTGGCCAGCCGTTACCAGGAGCTGCAGCGTCAGTTCCACCCGGACAAATACGCCAGCCGCCCTCAGGCAGAACAGCTTCTGGCCGTGAGCCAGTCCGCCACTATCAACCAGGCCTGGCAGACGCTGCGTCACCCGCTTGCCCGCGCCGAATACATCCTGTCCCTGAATGGTTTCGACCTCGCGAATGAACAGCACACCGTGCGCGACACCGCGTTCCTGATGGAACAGCTGGAGCTGCGTGAAGAGCTGGACGATATCGAGCAGGCGAAAGACAGCGACAAGCTTGAAAGCTTTGCCTCGCGCGTAAAAACAATGGTGAAAAACCGCAGCGCGCAGATGGTGCAGCAGCTGGATGACCAGCAGTGGGAACAGGCGGCGGACACTGTGCGCAAGCTGCGTTTCCTCGATAAATTGCAGAGCCAAATTGAACAACTAGAAGAAAAGCTGCTCGACTTTTAACGCCTGAACTCAGGCCCGATTTTTGGAAGCGATACATGGCCTTATTACAAATTAGTGAGCCTGGCATGATGGCAGCGCCGCACCAGCGCAGGCTGGCTGCGGGCATCGACCTTGGCACCACCAACTCGCTGGTGGCTACCGTTCGCAGCGGCCAGGCCGAAACCCTTGCCGACCATGAAGGCCGCCACCTGCTGCCTTCCGTGGTGCATTATCAGCAGCAAGAGCATATCGTTGGTTTTGACGCTCGCGCGCTTGCCGCGCAGGAGCCCGCGAATACCATTAGCTCGGTAAAACGTATGATGGGCCGCTCTCTGGCGGACATCCAGACGCGTTATCCTCATCTTCCGTATCGCCTGCAGGCCAGTGAAAACGGCCTGCCGATGATTGAAACGCCTGCTGGCCTGCTGAACCCGGTACGCATCTCTGCCGACATTCTGAAATCGCTCTCCGCGCGAGCCAGTGAAACCCTGGAAGGGGAACTGGATGGCGTGGTGATCACGGTGCCAGCCTATTTTGACGATGCGCAGCGCCAGGGCACCAAAGACGCTGCTCGCCTTGCCGGGCTGCACGTTCTTCGTTTGCTGAACGAACCTACCGCCGCGGCGATAGCCTACGGCCTGGATTCCGGTAAAGAAGGCGTTATTGCCGTTTACGATCTGGGCGGTGGGACGTTTGACATCTCCATCCTGCGCCTGAGCCGCGGTGTTTTTGAAGTGCTGGCTACTGGCGGTGATTCCGCGCTGGGCGGCGATGACTTCGACCATCTTCTGGCCGACTGGCTGCGTGAGCAGGCCGGGATTGCCGACCGTAGCGACGACCGCGTGCAGCGCCAGCTTCTGGACGCCGCCATCGCCGCCAAAATCGCGCTTAGCGATGCCGCCACCGCTAGTGTAGAAGTGGCTGGCTGGCAGGGCGAGGTCACCCGCGAGCAGTTCAACGAGCTTATCTCTTCTCTGGTTAAACGGACGTTGCTGTCCTGCCGTCGCGCGTTGAAAGACGCGGGCGTGGAAGCAGAAGATGTACTGGAAGTGGTGATGGTCGGCGGCTCAACCCGCGTACCGTTGGTGCGTGAGCGCGTAGGCGAGTTCTTTGGCCGCATGCCGTTAACCTCTATCGACCCGGATAAAGTTGTTGCCATCGGCGCGGCCATTCAGGCCGATATTCTGGTGGGCAACAAGCCGGACAGTGAAATGCTGCTGCTGGATGTGATTCCGTTGTCCCTTGGCCTGGAAACGATGGGCGGCCTGGTCGAGAAGGTTATCCCGCGTAACACCACCATCCCGGTGGCCCGCGCGCAGGAATTCACCACCTTCAAAGACGGCCAGACAGCGATGGCTATCCACGTGCTGCAGGGCGAGCGTGAACTCGTTCAGGACTGTCGTTCTCTGGCGCGCTTTACGCTGCGCGGCATCCCGGCAATGTCCGCGGGCGGAGCCCACATTCGCGTCACCTTCCAGGTCGATGCCGATGGCCTGCTGAGCGTGACGGCGATGGAAAAATCCACCGGCGTTGAATCTTCAATCCAGGTGAAACCTTCTTATGGCCTGAGCGATGGTGAAATTGCCAGTATGATTCAGGATTCCATGAGTTACGCCGAGCATGACGTGCAGGCACGCATGCTGGCCGAGCAAAAAGTCGAAGCTGCCCGCGTGCTGGAAAGTTTGACCAGCGCGTTGACGGCGGATGCCGCGCTGCTAAGCGCCGCAGAGCGTGCCGAGATTGATGCCGCGATGGCCGCGTTAAGCGCTGCTGCCGCAGGCGAAGATGCCGACGCTATTCAAAATGAAATCAAAAACGTAGACAAGCAAACCCAGGAATTCGCCGCTCGTCGTATGGATCAATCGATCCGTAAAGCGCTGACCGGCCATTCTGTGGACGAGGTTTAATATGCCAAAGATTGTTTTTCTGCCTCATCAGGACCTGTGTCCGGATGGCGCAGTTCTGGAAGCGAAGCAAGGTGAAACCATTCTCGACGTTGCGCTGCGCAACGGCATTGAGATTGAACACGCCTGTGAGAAGTCCTGCGCCTGCACCACCTGCCACTGCGTAGTGCGTGAAGGTTTTGATTCCCTCGCGGAAAGCACCGAAGACGAAGACGACATGCTGGATAAAGCATGGGGTCTGGAGCCGGAAAGCCGTCTGAGCTGCCAGGCTCGCGTCAGCGACGAAGATCTGGTGGTTGAGATGCCGCGTTACACCATTAACCACGCACGCGAACACTAACGGGAGCCGCCATGGGACTGAAGTGGACCGACAGCCGCGAAATCGGCGAGGCGCTGTACGACAGCCGCCCGGATCTCGATCCTAAGACGGTGCGTTTCACCGATATGCACCAGTGGATCTGCGAGCTGGAAGAGTTTGATGACGATCCGAACGCTTCTAACGAGAAAGTACTGGAAGCGATTTTACTTGTCTGGTTAGATGAAGCTGAATGATACACGGGCTGCCTTGGGCGGCCCGTTTTTGCATTTTGCCTGTGCTGAATAATGAAGGATTGGAAAATGACTGAAGCCATGAAAATCACCCTTTCCACGCAGCCAGCGGACGCACGCTGGGGCGAAAAGGCGACGTATAGCATTAACAATGACGGCATTACCCTACACCTGACCGGCAAAGACGATCTCGGTCTGATCCAGCGCGCGGCGCGTAAAATTGACGGCCAGGGGCTGAAGCACGTCCAACTGGCTGGTGAAGGCTGGGACGTTGAGAAAAGCTGGGCTTTCTGGCAGGGCTATCGTGCCCCAAAAGGCACCCGCAAAATTGACTGGGCGGTGCTGAGCGAAACCGAGCAGAAAGAGCTGGATAACCGCCTGAAAGTGATCGACTGGGTTCGCCATACCATCAACACCCCGGCCGAAGAGCTTGGCCCTGAGCAGCTTGCTTCCCGCGCGGTAGATCTGCTGTGCGATGTCGCCTGCGACCACGTTTCTTACCGCATCACCAAGGGTGAAGACCTGCGTGAGCAGAACTATGCCGGTATCCACACCGTTGGCCGTGGCTCAGACCGTGCCCCTGTGCTGCTGGCGCTGGACTACAACCCAACCGGCAATCCGGATGCACCGGTTTATGCGAGCCTGGTCGGGAAGGGCATTACCTTTGACTCCGGCGGCTACAGCATCAAGCAGACCGCGTTTATGGATTCCATGAAATCCGATATGGGTGGCGCCGCGACTATCACTGGCGCACTGGCTCTGGCCATCACTCGTGGCCTGAACAAGCGCGTTAAGCTGTTCCTTTGCTGTGCGGATAACATGATCAGCGGCAACGCCATGAAGCTGGGTGACATCATCACCTACCGCAACGGCAAAACCGTTGAAGTGATGAACACCGATGCCGAAGGGCGACTGGTGCTGGCTGATGGCCTGATTGACGCCGCAGCACAGAAACCAGAGCTGATCATCGACTGCGCGACCCTGACCGGGGCAGCAAAAACGGCCCTGGGTAACGACTACCATGCGCTGTTCAGCTTTGATGACAAGCTGGCTGCCCGCCTGCTGGCAAGCGCGGCGGAAGAAAACGAGCCGTTCTGGCGCCTGCCGCTGGCTGAATTCCACCGCAGCCAGCTGCCGTCTAACTTCGCCGAACTGAACAATACCGCGAACGCCTCTTACCCTGCGGGAGCGAGCACGGCGGCAGGTTTCCTGTCTCACTTTGTGGAAAACTACCACGAAGGCTGGCTGCACGTTGACTGTTCTGCGACTTACCGTAAAGGTGCCGTTGAGCAGTGGTCTGCTGGTGCGACCGGTCTTGGCGTGCGTGCGATCGCCAATCTGCTGTTAGCTAAGTAATATTGCCCCTCACCCCGGCCCTCTCCCCATAGGGGAGAGGGAGAAAAAAGTTCGGGGGAAGTTAACACCGACAGTCTCTCTGGAAGGGGAGACACTTTGAGTGGTTCTTCTCTCTCTTTCAGGAAAGAGACTCAGAACTGTTCCCTCTTCCTTCCAGGGAGAGGGTTAGGGTGAGGGTAAACCCCTTAAGCTTTATCCCGGAATCACAATGTCAGAAATAAAGAACGAATTAGAAACCCTGCTTGAGCAGGCGGCAACCGAGCCGGCGCATCGCCCGGCATTTTTCCGCACCCTGCTGGAATCCACCGTTTGGGTGCCGGGCAATGCGGCAGAAGGTGAAGCGATTGACGCCGATAGCGCGGTTGAACTGCAGCACTGGGAAAAAGAAGACGGCACTTCGGTGATCCCTTTCTTCACCTCTCTGGAAGCTTTGCAGGAAGCGGTCAGTCACGAGCAGGCGTTTGTGGTAATGCCCGTGCGCACTTTATTTGAAATGACGCTGGGTGAAGCGCTGTTCCTCAACGCCAAACTGCCGACAGGCAAAGAATTTACGCCAAATGAAATCAGCCATCTGGTCAGCGCGGAAAGCGATCCACTGAGCCAGCAGGAAGTGCTGGAGGGCGGTACTTCATTGCTGCTTTCCGAAGTTGCTGAACCGCCAGCGCAGATGGTTGACTCTCTGACCACGTTGTTTAAAAACCTGAAAACGGTCAAACGTGCGTTTATCTGCTCCATTAAAGAACAGACGGACGAAGAGCCAAACCTGCTGATTGGCATTGAGGCCGACGGCGACATCGAGGCGATTATTCGTCAGGCCGGAAGCGTAGCCACCGATACGTTGCCGGGCGATGAGCCGGTTGATATCTGCCAGGTTGTTGAAGGCGAGAAGGGTATCAGCCACTTTATGATTGCCCACATCACGCCGTTCTATGAACGCCGCTGGGGCAGCTTCCTGCGCGACTTCAAGCAAAACCGCATTATTTAACGGCCGGTTATACATATTCTAAGGGAGGCGCAGTGCCTCCCTTTTTGTATTTATTGTGCAGGCTCAACGGGCAGGTCTGGGCGAGCACCCCATTCACTCCACGAACCATCGTAAAGCGACACGCCGTTCACGCCCAGCGTGGTCAGCGCCAGCACCACAACGGCGGCGGTAACGCCTGAACCACAGCTGGCAATAATTGGCCGCTCAAAGCTCACGCCCTGGCGTTCGAAGATCTCGCTCAGTTTGTCCGTAGTCTTCAGTTGACCGTTTTCTACCAGGTCCACCCACGGCACGTTAAGCGCCCCTGGAATATGGCCGCGTTTCAGGCCCGGGCGTGGCTCATCGGCCAGCGCGTTGAAACGCGGAGCAGGGCGGGCATCCACAATCTGTGCAGTGCCTTCGTGACTGACCAGCAGCACGTCCGTCAGGCGTTTGATAACCAGTGGGTCGAAGTTAACGTCGAACTCACCTTCCGGTAGATCCACGTCCCCTTGTTCCAGCGGCAATGCTTCACGCTGCCACTCCGCCAGCCCACCGGCCAGAATGGACACTCTCTCGACGCCGAAGGTGCGCAGCATCCACCAGGCACGAGGCGCGGAGAACAGGTTACCTTCGTCGTAAACCACCAAATGCTTGTCACTGCTAACGCCAAGCTCGCGCATAGCAACGGCAAACGCTTCTGCACGTGGCATCATATGAGGAAGAGGGCTTGTGTGATCGGAGAGTGCTTCAATGTCGAAATAGGCCGCACCTGGCAGATGCCCGGCACGGTACTCCGCAGGCATATCGCGAAGTGCTTCCTGGCCTGCTGGAGCCATACGGGCATCTAAAATCTGGATATCGTCATCGTTAATATGTTCTGCGAGCCAGTCGCTCGCGACGAAGAAAGAGGTGGACACAATGAGCCTCCGGTTCATCAAAGAAAAATGGATTGTCGGTGTTTTTCTATAACCCGGCAAGCGGCCTTGCCCGACACCGCGAGATACTTCGTAAAACTTAATGAATACACCCGCAAATTTACTGCCGCCTGCGAGGCTTCGCGCAAGGCAGAGTATTCCGACTTTCGCTTTTCTGGCTAATCCGCATAATACTTGCTCTACGTAATGTTTGGCGGCCCTTATTGGCCAGGGATGAAAGAATGAATGCACTACGTTTGACGAGCCTTGCCGTACTGGTTTGCGGCCTGCTTGCGCTTTCCGGCTGTGACGATAAAAACAATCAGCAAACCGTTCAGCCCACCGCCTCTGCAGCTGCGGAACAAAACAGTAAGGCTGAAACTAAACCGGATGCAGCTCAACTGGAAAAACTGGCTCAGCAGTCTGCGGGGAAGCCGCTGAAGCTGCTCGATGCCTCTGAAGTTCAGCTGGACGGTGCCAGTACGTTAGTGCTGACCTTCTCGATTCCGCTCGACCCCAATCAGGACTTCAATAAAGTTGCCCATCTCGTGGATAAAACCAGCGGCAAAGTGGACGGTGCCTGGGAGCTTTCCAGCGACCTAAAAGAACTTCGTCTGCGGCATCTGGAGCCCAAACGCACGCTGATTGTGACCGTAGACAGCGGGCTGCTCGCGCTCAATAAAGCGACGTTCGAAGATGGCTTTGAAAAGCAAATTGCCACGCGTGATATTCAGCCGAGCGTTGGCTTTGCCAGCCGGGGCTCCTTGCTGCCGACTAAAGTGATTGCGGGGTTGCCGGTGATGGCGCTTAACGTCGATAACGTTGACGTTAACTTTTATCGCATTAAAGACAGCTCCCTAAGCGCGTTTGTCAGCCAGTGGCAGTACCGTAACTCGGTTTCAAACTGGGAATCTGACAATCTGCTGAATCTGGCTGACTTGGTTTACACCGGGCGTTTTGACCTAAATCCTGCGCGAAATACCCGTGAGAAGCTAATGCTGCCGCTGGGTGATATCAAACCTCTCCAGCAGCCCGGCGTCTATCTCGCTATCATGAGCCAGGCCGGGCATTACGCCTACAGCAATGCTGCAACCCTGTTCACGCTGAGTGATGTTGGTGTTTCGGTGCATCGCTACCACGACAGAATTGACGTCTTTACTCAAAGCCTGGAGAACGGTGCCGCGCAGTCGGGTGTGGAGATTGCGCTGTTGAACGAAAAAGGCCAAACGGTAGGGCAAACGAAAAGTGATAGTGACGGGCATGCCACGCTTGAGAAGCTGAACAAAGGCACGCTGCTGCTGGCGCGCAATGGGGAGCAAACCACGCTGCTCGATCTCAGCCGCCCGGCTCTGGATCTGGCGGAGTTTGATATTGCCGGTGAGCAAGGCTACAGCAAACAGTTCTTCATGTTTGGCCCAAGAGATCTCTATCGCCCCGGAGAGTCTGTCATCGTGAATGCCCTGCTCAGGGATGGGGATGGCAAACCGCTCCCGCCGCAGCCGGTGAAGCTTGAGGTCGTAAAACCGGACGGCCAGGTTACCCGCACCGAAGTGTGGCAGTCTGCCAACGGACTTTATCAATTTACCTGGCCTCTGAGCGAAAGCGCGGCAACCGGTAACTGGCAAATGCGGGTCAACACCGGGGATAACCAGCCGCGTATCTGGACATTTAAAGTTGAAGACTTCATGCCGGAGCGTATGGCGCTGAATCTCACGGCGCAGAGCGCGCCGATAGCGCCGATAGCGCCTGAAGATACCGTCAATTTCGACGTTACCGGGCGCTATCTCTACGGTGCGCCAGCCGCGGGTAACAGCCTTCAGGGGCAGCTATTCCTGCGCCCTTTACGTGATGCCGTTGCAAAGCTGCCTGGGTTCCAGTTCGGCGATATCAATGAGCAAAACCTTTCCCGTAGCCTGGATGCCGTTGAGCTAACGCTGGATGAACAAGGGCACACGACCGTCAGCGCGGAAAGCCAGTGGGGGGACGCGCATTCTCCTCTGCGCCTTATTTTGCAGGCTAGCCTGCTGGAGTCCGGCGGTCGCCCGGTGACACGCCGCGTTGAGCAGGCTATCTGGCCAGCTCAGGCAATGCCTGGGATCCGCCCTCAATTTTCCAGCAAAGAGGTTTATGACTACCGGACCGACACTACCCACACTCAGCCCATCGTCGATGAAGACAGCAGCGCAGGTTTCGACATTGTGTATGCCGATGCGCAGGGGGAAAAGCTGGCGGTAAGCGATCTGGACGTGCGCCTGATTCGTGAGCGCCGGGACTACTACTGGAGCTGGGAAGAAAGTGAAGGCTGGCGGTCTCAGTACGATCAAAAAGATCTGGTGGAAGCCGAGCAGAAGTTGACGCTGGCTGCCGGAGAAACCGGCAAAGTTGCCTTCCCGGTAGAGTGGGGCTCGTACCGCCTGGAAGTTCGAGATCCTGAGAGCAACCTTGTCAGTAGCCTGCGTTTCTGGGCAGGTTACAGCTGGCAGGATAACAGCGATGGCACCGGTGCAGTGCGCCCGGACAGGGTAACGCTAAAAATAGATAAACCGTCTTACAAAGCTGGCGATACCATCAATCTGCATATTGCCGCGCCTGCCGCAGGTAAAGGCTATGCGCTGGTGGAATCCAGTGACGGCCCACTGTGGTGGAAAGAAATTGATGTTCCGGCAGGCGGCATGGATCTTGCCATTCCGGTGGATAAGCGCTGGCAGCGGCACGATCTTTACTTAAGCACCGTTGTTATTCGCCCCGGAGACAAGGCGCGTTCCGCCACGCCTAAGCGCGCGGTCGGGATCCTTCATCTGCCGCTAGGAGACGAGAGCCGCCGTCTCGATCTGACGTTGCAAAATCCAGCCAAAATGCGGCCTAACCAAAACCTGACCGTGAAGGTGAAGGCCAGCGTGAAAAATGGCGAAGTGCCGAAGCAGATTAACGTGCTGCTGTCCGCCGTGGACAGCGGTGTGCTGAATATCACCGATTACAAAACGCCGGATCCGTGGGACGCCTTCTTTGGACGCAAGCGCTATGGGGCAGATATCTATGACATTTACGGTCAGGTGATTGAAGGCGAAGGGCGACTGGCTGCTTTGCGCTTCGGCGGTGACGGCGATGAAGGCGATGAGCTTAGTCGCGGCGGTAAAAAGCCGGTGAATCATGTCACTATCATCGCTCAGCAAGCCCAACCGGTTGCGCTGGATGAAAACGGCGAAGGAACGGTGACGCTGCCGATTGGTGATTTCAACGGCGAGTTGCGGGTTATGGCGCAGGCCTGGACCGACGATCGCTTTGGTAATAGCGAAGAAAAAGTCACGGTTGCCGCGCCGCTGGTGAGCGAACTGGCCGCGCCGAGGTTTATGGCGAGTGGCGATACCAGCCGCCTCGCGCTGGATCTTACTAACCTGACGGACAGGCCCCAGCAGCTTAGCGTGGTACTCAGCGCTCAGGGGCTGTTAGCGCTCAATGGCGCGTCGACGATGGACGTGAAGCTGGCGCCTGGTGCTCGCGGCACGCTGTTCATTCCCGTACGTGCGCTGGAAGGTTTCGGTGACGGTGAAATCAAAGCCGTGATTAACGGCCTCGCACTGCCGGGTGAAACGCTGGCTGACCCAATGAAACAGTGGAAAATCGCCGTTCGTCCTGCATTCCCTGCGCAGACGGTGAACAGCGGTGCCGTGGTTAAACCGGGAGAGACATGGACGCTTCCGCCTAAGCATCTGTCCGGCATTGCTGAATCTACCCTGGAAGGGCAGCTGCTGCTGAGTGGGCGTCCGCCACTGAACCTGGCGCGTTACATTCGTGAGCTAAAAGCCTATCCGTATGGCTGCCTTGAGCAAACGACCAGCGGTCTGTTCCCGTCTCTGTACACCAATGAAGCTGAACTTAATGCGCTGGGTATCAAAGGTATTACCGACCAGCAGCGCCGGAACGCCATTGATGTAGGGATTGCCCGCCTGCTTGAGATGCAAAATGACAATGGCGCTTTTGGGCTGTGGGATAAAGCAGGGCCGGAAGAATACTGGCTGACGGCCTACGTGACCGACTTCCTGGTGCGAGCTGGCGAACAGGGTTACAGCGTCAATGCGGATGCACTCAGCAAGGCCAATCAGCGCCTGCTGCGCTATCTGCAGGATCCGGGTTTGATTGCCTTACGCTACAGTGACGACGCTCCGGCCAGCCGCTTTGCGGTACAGACCTATGCCGGGCTGGTGCTGGCTCGCCAGCAAAAAGCGCCCCTTGGGGCATTGCGCGAGCTTTGGCAGCGCCGCGAGCAGACTCGTGCCGGGCTGCCTCTCGTGCAGTTGGGCGTGGCCCTGAAGCTCATGGGGGATGAACCTCGCAGCCAACAAGCGATTGCTTTGGGGCTGAAAACTCAGCGCAGTGATAAACAGATCTGGATGGCGGATTACGGCAGCGAACTGCGGGATAAAGCGATGATGCTGAGCCTGCTGGAAGAGAATAAGCTGCTACCCGACGCTCAAAACCAGCTACTGCTTGAGCTGTCTGATTTGGCCTGGAGCCAGCGTTGGTTATCCACTCAGGAAACCAATGCGTTGTTTATTGCCGGTCACGGTCTGCAAAACGTGAAAGGCGACTGGCAGGCGCAAACATCGCTAGGTGCACAGCCACTGGCATCCAGTCAGTCGGTAACGCGCAATCTGAGCGCGCAGCTGCTTTCTGATCTGCAGGTGACCAACACCGGGATGAGCAGCCTCTATTTGCGCCTCGACAGCGCGGGATATCCGCAGCAGGCACCGGCTCCCTACAGCAATGTGCTGCATATTGAACGCCACTTCCTTGATGCGAAAGGCAACACCCGGCGGCTTTCTTCACTGAAAAGCGGTGAGCTGGTTATGGTCTGGCTGGACGTTTGGGCAGACAAGAACGTGCCTGATGCGCTGGTCGTCGATTTACTGCCGGCCGGGCTGGAGCTGGAAAACCAGAATTTGGCTAACAGCAGCGCCAGCCTGGGGGACAGCGCGAGTGAAGTACAGACTCTGCTGAACCAAATGCAGCAGCAGGACATTCAGCATATGGAGTTCAGGGATGACCGCTTTGTGGCCGCATTGCCGCTTAATGAAGGCCAGCATGCGACGCTTATTTACCTGGCCCGAGCCGTTACGCCGGGAAGCTACACCGTGCCCGTACCGCAGGTGGAATCCATGTACGTTCCGCAGTGGCGGGCAACCGGTAGCAGTACCGGCACGTTGACCGTTGTGCCGTAAGCAGAACGTCGGTGCTTAACGGATCAAGGCTACGCTGGCGGCGGGGCTATCTCTGGCTGATAGTCCCGCTGCTGGTTGCCACTTTTATCTGGCTGGGGGATAAGCTTTGGCCGTTGCCGCTGCAAGAGGTCAATCCGGCCCGAGTGGTGGTGGCGGCAGACGGCACGCCGCTTTGGCGTTTTGCTGATGCCGAAGGGATCTGGCGTTATCCCGTCGCACTGAATCAGGTTTCTCCCCGCTACCTGGAAGCGCTAATCGGCTATGAGGATCGCTGGTTTTGGGATCATCCTGGCGTCAATCCGCTCTCTATTTTGCGCGCGGCCTGGCAGGATCTGCGCAATGGGGAAGTGATCTCTGGTGGCAGTACGCTGACAATGCAGGTTGCCCGCTTATTGGATCCCCATCCTCGTACACTCGGCGGCAAAATACGTCAGGTCTGGCGGGCCTTTCAGCTTGAGTGGCATCTTTCCAAAACGGAGATCCTGACGCTCTACCTTAATCGTGCCCCCTTTGGCGGCACACTACAGGGGATCGGCGCGGCAAGCTGGGCGTATCTTGGAAAAGCGCCTGAGCAGCTAAGTTATTCAGAAGCGGCCTTGCTTGCCGTGCTGCCTCAGGCTCCCAGCCGCCTGCGGCCCGATCGCTGGCCTGAACGAGCGCAACAGGCGCGGGATAAGGTTTTACGCCGTATGGCGGAACAGAGCGTCTGGTCGCAAAAGCAGATTGATGAGGCTTTGCAGGAGCCTGTTTGGCTGGCACCGCGACAGATGCCGCAGCTGGCTCCGCTGCTGTCGCGGGCACTGGTATCGAAAAGCAAGTCAACGTTGATTGCGACCACGATAAATGCTCCTTTACAGCGCCAGCTGGAAGAGCTGGCGCTGAACTGGAAATCACGCCTGCCGCCTCGCTCCTCGCTGGCCATGCTGGTGGTTGATCACACTACAATGCAGGTTCGCGCGTGGGTGGGATCGGCGGATATTAACGATGACAGCCGATTTGGGCATGTCGATATGATCACCGCGATTCGCTCGCCGGGGTCCGTGTTAAAGCCTTTTGTTTACGGCATGGCAATGGATGACGGGCTGATTCATCCGGCGTCGTTGTTGCAGGACGTTCCGCGTCGGTTCGGCGATTATCGCCCTGGGAACTTCGACACCGGTTTTCACGGGCCGGTAAGCATGAGCGATGCCCTGGTGCGTTCGCTGAATTTACCTGCTGTTCAGGTGCTTGAGGCCTACGGGCCGAAGCGTTTTGCCGGGCAGATGGGCAACGTGGGGCTTAATCTTCGCTTTCCTCAGGGCAGTGAGCCCAACCTGTCGCTTATTCTTGGGGGCGGTGGCGCCAGGCTGGACCAGATAGTGGCAGCCTACGGCGCGTTTGCCCGTCATGGCAAGGCCGCTCAGTTGCGGGTTTTGGAAAGTGATGCCCTGCGAGAGCGCCCTCTGATGTCGCCGGGAGCTGCGTGGGTGATTCGCCGTATTCTTGCCGGGGAGGCCCAGCCTCAGCCGGATGCTTCTTTACCTCCCGTCGTCCCTCTGGCGTGGAAAACCGGGACCAGTTACGGGTATCGTGATGCCTGGGCCATAGGCATTAATTCGCGCTATCTGATTGGCATCTGGACCGGCAGGCCTGATAGCACGCCGGTGGCGGGGCAGTTTGGGTTAGGGAGTGCCGTACCGCTGCTTAATCAGGTGAATAATTTGCTGCAGGCTAATTCGCGCGTGCAGCAGCTCCATTTACCGACCGATCCCCGGCCCACTTCCGTTACGGCCGCAGAGATCTGCTGGCCTGGCGGCCAGGCATTGCCAGCCGGGGATATGAACTGTCGTCGACGGCTGGCAACATGGCTTCTGGACGATGCTCAGCCGCCCACGCTGCTGGCACCGGGGCAAGAAGGCGCTCAGGGAACGCGTCAGCTTATTTGGGTGGATGCGCAGGGTAAGCGAGTGGCAGCCGATTGCCCTGGGGCTATTCAACAGGCAGTTGCTCTCTGGCCATTGCCCCTTGAACCCTGGCTACCCCCGACTGAGCGCCGTGTTGCTCGTTTGCCAGCAGTTTCAGCCAGTTGCCCACCGCTACAGACAGAGAGTGCCACGCCGCTGCTGCTGCTCGGCGTGCGTGACGGCACTATTTTGAAACGCTTACCGGGGCAGATGCAGCTCCCGCTACGGCTTTCCAGCCAGGGCGGGCAGGGCCAGCGGTGGTGGTTCATTAACGGAGAAAGCGAAGAGAGCAAAGGCGACGGGCTGGCCTTAATGCTCAATAAACCGGGCGACTATCAGGTCGTGGTGATGGATGAGTCCGGGCAGGTTGCCAGCGCGACCTTTATCCTGCAGTGACGGCAAAACGTGAAATTTCACCCGCTGCAGCAATAGTGTTGCCAAAACTAATCTTATTTTAAAAAAATGTTATCTCCATCCATAGGCAACGACAAACTTGCTCTTTATAATCTGCGCCAATTTCATAACCGGGTTTCCCCGGACACACAGAACATCTACAGAGGTAATCATGGCTATTGAACGTACTTTTTCCATCATCAAACCAAACGCGGTGGCAAAAAACGTTATTGGTAACATTTATGCTCGTTTTGAATCTGCAGGGTTTAAAATCGTTGGCGCAAAAATGCTGCACCTGACCGTTGAGCAGGCTCGTGGTTTCTACGCCGAGCACGACGGTAAGCCGTTCTTCGACGGTCTGGTGGAGTTCATGACTTCTGGCCCAATCGTTGTTTCCGTGCTGGAAAGCGAAAACGCAGTGCAGCGTCACCGTGACCTGCTGGGCGCAACTAACCCGGCTAACGCACTGGCTGGTACTCTGCGTGCAGACTACGCAGACAGCTTCACCGAAAACGGCACCCACGGTTCTGACTCCGTAGAATCCGCAGCCCGTGAAATCGCCTACTTCTTCGGCGAAGGCGAAGTGTGCCCACGCACACGTTGATATTTCTAAATCTGTAAGCGAATTTACACTTAATATCTTAGTTGTTCGCTTTCAGTCGTGGCATCTATGCCATAGAATTTGTACAATGCAACGCCCCCGGAAGAGCCTGCTCACCGGGGCGTTTCTTTTTCTAACCCTCCAGGGGCCATAACGTGTAACAACGAGGCCGGAAAACATTATGTCTGAAATGAACACGCCTGAAGCAACACCTGTTGTTGTTTCCAATAAAGCCGAAAAAATTAACCTGCTCGATCTCAACCGCCAGCAGCTGCGCGAGTTTTTCGCCGAGCTGGGTGAAAAACCTTTCCGTGCAGATCAGGTCATGAAGTGGATGTATCACTACTGCAGTGATGATTTCGACGAAATGACGGACATCAACAAGGTCCTGCGCAATAAGCTGAAAGAGATCGCCGAGATTCGTGCACCTGAAGTTGCTGAAGAGCAACGTTCTGCCGACGGTACCATCAAGTGGGCAATCAAAATTGCCGACCAGCTGGTGGAAACGGTGTATATCCCGGAGGAAGACCGCGCCACGCTGTGTGTTTCTTCTCAGGTTGGCTGTGCGCTGGAATGTAAATTCTGCTCAACCGCGCAGCAGGGCTTTAACCGTAACCTGCGCGTGTCTGAAATTATTGGTCAGGTCTGGCGCGCGGCGAAGATTATCGGTGCGCAGAAGAAAACCGGCGTGCGTCCTATCACCAACGTGGTGATGATGGGCATGGGCGAACCGCTGCTGAACCTGAACAACGTTGTTCCGGCAATGGAAATTATGCTCGACGACTTTGGCTTTGGTCTGTCCAAACGCCGCGTCACGCTTTCTACCTCTGGTGTGGTACCCGCACTGGATAAGCTCGGGGATATGATTGATGTCGCGCTGGCAATTTCGCTGCACGCGCCGACCGATGATATTCGCGATGAAATCATGCCGATCAACAAGAAGTACAACATCGAAACCTTCCTGGCGGCCGTTCGTCGTTACCTGGAGAAATCCAACGCCAACCAGGGCCGCGTCACGGTGGAATACGTTCTGCTGGATCACGTCAATGATGGTACCGAACATGCGCATCAACTGGCTGAATGCCTGAAAGATACGCCATGCAAAATCAACCTGATTCCATGGAACCCGTTCCCGGGCGCACCATACGGCCGCAGCTCCAACAGCCGTATCGATCGTTTCTCTAAAGTGCTGATGAGCTATGGTTTCACCACCATTGTTCGCAAGACACGCGGCGACGATATCGACGCGGCATGTGGTCAGTTGGCGGGGGAAGTGATCGACCGTACCAAACGCACTATGCGTAAACGTATGCAGGGCGAACCTATTGCCGTAAAAGCTGTTTGATTGTAGATGGCGATTTGCCGCGCTGGGCGAGGGTGCCTGGCGCGGTATAAAAAACGGGCAAAAGTGCATGAACAGTCAATAACGTGGCCTAATACATCATTCAGCATAATAATTACGGTGCGTTTCTGGCGGCTTTAAGGCAGTATGTAGCGTCGCAACAACAGTTTAGTTGTGCCCATTTCGTAAAGTTAACGGACAGCCAGCCAAAGGCTGACTATGGTTAACTAACCGGCGAGTCCGGTAGCCCGTAAAAATGCCAGCTAGCGCTAACAGCATGGCGGGAATCGGGAATTTTTACTGAGGGCTAGCCTTCAGGTATCAGATTTGTTTCGCGGTGCGAGTCAATCTGACGTAGCGGAGACGCTGCGGTACAGGACTTGTGCCAAATTCTTTAATTTGAACAGTACCAGCAGTTGTAGCTAATGAATACTGAAGCCACTAACGAATCAAATGCAGCACAAACCACAGGCCAGCGTTTACGTAATGCACGTGAGCAAATGGGGCTCAGCCAGCAGGCTGTGGCCGAACGCCTGTGCCTGAAAGTTTCCACCGTCAGGGATATCGAAGACGACAAGGCGCCTGCCGAGCTGGCGTCTACTTTCCTGCGTGGCTATATCCGCTCTTATGCGCGACTGGTTCGTATTCCTGAAGAAGAGCTGTTGCCGATGATGGCGAAACAGGCACCGATTAAGGCAGCCAAAGTTGAGCCGATGCAAAGCTTCTCTCTTGGTAAGCGTCGTAAAAAGCGCGACGGCTGGCTGATGAGCTTTACCTGGCTGATTCTGTTCGTGGTGATTGGCCTGACCGGCGCATGGTGGTGGCAAAATCACAAAGCGCAGCAGGAAGAGCTGTCGACCATGGCCGATCAATCTTCCACCGAACTTTCAACCAGCGGCGGCCAGTCTGTGCCGCTGAACACCGGCAGTGATACGCCTGCCGATGCAACATCTACTACATCAACACCTGCGCAACCTGTTGAACTGCCTACGCCAGTAGAGAACACCGCTTCTTCTTCTGCGCCAGCTCAGCAAAACGCTACTGCAAATGCGGCTCAGCAATCTGCCGTTGTGGCGCCAAGCCAGGCACCTGTTGATAACGCCCAGACAACGCCAGCCCCAACCGCAGGCCAACTGCCAACCGATCAGGCTGGCGTGAATCAGACTGCAGACGCCTCTCAAGGGCTGTCTATGCACTTCACCGCTGACTGCTGGCTGGAAGTGACTGACGCCAGCGGCAAAAAGCTGTTTAGCGGCCTGCAGCGCAAAGATGCGAAGCTCGATTTAGCGGGTAAAGCGCCTTATAAACTGAAAATTGGCGCACCGTCAGCAGTACAGGTTCAATATCAGGGCAAACCTGTGGACCTGAGTCGCTTTATCAGAACTAACCAGGTTGCACGTCTCACTGTCGGTGCTGAATAATCAGCGCCAGTTCAGACGCGTAATTGTGGAGATTTACCATGCATAATGCCGCACCCATCCAACGTCGCAAATCCAAGCGGATCTACGTCGGTAATGTGCCAATCGGCGATGGTGCCCCTATCGCCGTTCAGTCGATGACCAATACGCGCACCACCGATGTGGAAGCCACGGTTAATCAAATCAAAGCATTAGAACGCGTGGGTGCCGACATCGTTCGTGTATCCGTGCCGACAATGGACGCCGCAGAGGCGTTTAAGCTTATCAAGCAACAGGTCAGTGTCCCGCTGGTCGCCGATATTCACTTCGATTACCGTATTGCGCTTAAAGTCGCAGAGTACGGCGTTGATTGCCTGCGTATTAACCCCGGCAACATCGGCAACGAAGAGCGTATTCGCTCGGTGGTTGACTGCGCACGCGATAAAAACATTCCTATCCGTATCGGCGTGAATGCCGGTTCTCTGGAAAAAGATCTGCAGGAAAAATACGGCGAGCCGACGCCTCAGGCGCTGCTCGAATCCGCCATGCGCCACGTCGATCATTTGGATCGTCTCAACTTCGATCAGTTTAAGGTGAGCGTAAAAGCGTCAGACGTATTCCTGGCCGTTGAGTCTTATCGCCTGCTGGCAAAACAGATCGATCAGCCGCTGCACCTCGGGATCACCGAAGCGGGCGGCGCGCGAGCGGGTTCTGTCAAATCCGCTATCGGCCTCGGGCTGCTGCTCTCTGAAGGGATCGGTGACACGCTGCGCATTTCCCTGGCGGCAGATCCGGTGGAAGAGATCAAAGTGGGCTTCGACATCCTTAAGTCGCTGCGCATTCGCTCCCGTGGGATCAACTTTATCGCCTGTCCAACTTGCTCACGTCAGGAGTTTGACGTTATCGGGACGGTAAACGCCCTGGAGCAGCGCCTGGAAGACATTATCACCCCGATGGACGTTTCCATTATCGGCTGCGTGGTGAATGGCCCGGGTGAAGCGCTGGTTTCCACGCTTGGGGTGACCGGCGGCAATAAAAAAAGTGGTTTCTACGAAGATGGCGTCCGCCAGCGAGATCGTATGGACAACGACGACATGATTGCGCAGCTTGAAGCGCGTATTCGTGCCAAAGCCAGCATGCTGGATGAAAAACAGCGTATTGATATCCAACAGCTGGAAAAATAATGCGAAGCATGGGAAGCACAGGGCTTCCCGTGTATGATTGAGCCCGCACGGCCGTTTACCTGAGTAAGTGGCCTGATTTCGGGTTCATTTTTTGTATATAAAGCAGAGAACAAACGTGGCAAAAAATATTCAAGCCATTCGCGGCATGAACGATTACCTGCCGGGCGAAACCGCCATCTGGCAGCGTATTGAAGGCATTCTTAAGCAGGTGCTCGCGAGCTACGGTTACAGCGAAATCCGTTTGCCGATTGTAGAGCAGACCCCGTTATTCAAACGCGCTATCGGTGAAGTCACCGACGTGGTTGAAAAAGAGATGTATACCTTTGAGGATCGCAACGGCGACAGCCTGACCCTGCGTCCTGAGGGCACCGCGGGCTGCGTGCGTGCCGGTATCGAACATGGTCTTCTGTACAATCAGGAACAGCGTTTGTGGTACATCGGGCCGATGTTCCGCCACGAACGGCCTCAGAAAGGGCGTTACCGCCAGTTTAATCAGCTGGGTGTGGAAGTGTTTGGCCTGAACGGTCCGGATATCGACGCCGAGCTTATCATGCTGACCGCTCGCTGGTGGCGCGCGCTGGGTATTGACCAGCACGTCAGCCTGGAGCTGAACTCCATCGGTTCTCTGGAAGCGCGCGCTAACTACCGTGATGCGCTGGTTGCTTTCCTGGAACAGCATAAAGAGAAGCTGGACGAAGACTGCAAACGCCGCATGTACAGCAACCCGCTGCGCGTGCTGGACTCCAAAAATCAGGACGTTCAGGCTCTGCTGAACGACGCGCCTCAGCTGGGCGATTACCTGGATGAAGAGTCCCGCGAGCATTTCGCCGGTCTGTGCCAGTTCCTGGATGCGGCAGGCATTGTTTACACCGTTAACCAGCGTCTGGTTCGCGGCCTGGATTACTACAACCGCACCGTGTTTGAGTGGGTGACCAATAGCCTGGGCTCTCAGGGTACCGTGTGTGCCGGTGGCCGCTACGATGGTCTGGTGGAGCAGCTTGGCGGGCGCGCGGCGCCAGCGGTTGGCTTTGCCATGGGCCTCGAACGCCTTGTTTTACTGGTTCAGGCGATTAATCCTGAATTTAAAGCAGAATCCGTTGTCGATATGTACCTGATATCTTCAGGTCAGGGAACGCAGGGCGCGGCAATGCTGCTGGCTGAAAAGCTACGTGACCAGGTGCCGGCCCTGAAATTGATGACTAACTACGGCGGCGGTAACTTCAAGAAGCAGTTCGTTCGTGCCGACAAGTGGGGCGCTCGCGTTGCACTGGTGCTGGGCGAAGATGAAGTCGCTAAAGGCGAAGTCGTGGTTAAGGATTTACGCACAGGTGAGCAACAAAACGTCGCGCAAGCCGACGTTGCCGCCCATCTGCAGGCGTTACTGGGTTAATTACCCGGTGATTATTCGTTAAGGAGAAGGACTGCGTGGAAGTTTACGAGAACGAAAACGATCAGATGGAAGCGGTTAAACGCTTCTTTGCGGAAAACGGCAAAGCGCTGGTAGTCGGGGTTGTGCTGGGTATCGGCGCTCTGGTGGGCTGGCGTTACTGGAACGGCCACCAGGACGACTCCATGCGTGAAGCCTCCCTGGCTTACCAGAATGTGACCAGCGCGGTGAAAGCAGACCAGCCGCAAACGCTGGAAGCGGTCGAGAAATTTGCCGCTGACAACAAAAACACCTACGGCGCGCTGGCGGCGTTAGAGCTGGCGCAGCAGTTCGTGGATAAAAACGAGCTGGATAAAGCGGCAACGCAGCTGCAAAACGGCCTTAGCAGCACCAAAGATGCGAACATGCAGGCGCTGATCAATCTGCGTCTGGCTCGCATTCAGATTCAGCAGAAACAGGCTGATGCCGCGCTGAAAACCCTGGATAGCGTAAAAGGCGAAGGCTGGGTAGCGATGGTTGCCGACCTGCGCGGCGAAGCGCTGCTCAGTAAAGGGGATAAGCAGGGCGCTCGTGATGCGTGGAGCAAAGGTTCACAGACCAATGCTTCTCCGGCCCTGCGTGAAATGATGCAGATGAAAATCAATAATTTGTCCAGCTAAGAGGGACCCGATGCAATTGCGTAAACTATTTGTGCCTGGGCTGCTCTCCTTGACGCTGCTCAGCGGCTGCTCCCTGTTCAGCGGCGAAGAAGATGTGGTTAAAATGTCCCCGCTGCCAACGGTGGAAAATCAGTTCACTCCGGCAAAAGCGTGGAGCACTTCCGTGGGTGATGGAATCGGTGATTTCTACTCTAACCTGCATCCGGCGTGGCAGGGCAGCACCATTTATGCTGCTGACCGTCGCGGTATCGTGAAAGCGCTGAATGCGGATGACGGCAAAGAAGAGTGGAAGGTCGATCTTTCTGAGAAAACCGGCTTCTTCTCCAGCAATATTCCTGCTCTGCTGTCCGGCGGCCTGACCGTTGACGGCGGCCACGTTTATGTTGGCACCGAAAAAGCGAAAGTCTTCGCCCTGAACACCTCCGACGGCAGCATCGCCTGGCAGGCAAAAGTGGCTGGCGAAGCGCTGTCTCGCCCGGTTGTGAGCGACGGCGTGGTGCTGATTCATACCAGCAACGGTATGCTGCAGGCGCTGAACGAAGCTGACGGCGCGGTAAAATGGAGCGTTAACCTCGATATGCCTGCGCTGTCTCTGCGCGGTGAATCGGCTCCGGCCACCGCCTTTGGTGCCGCTATTGTCGGCGGAGATAACGGCCGCGTAAGCGCCGTGCTGATGCAGCAGGGCCAGCTTATCTGGCAGCAGCGTATCTCCCAGGCGACTGGCGCGACAGAAATTGACCGCCTGAGCGACGTGGATACTACGCCGGTTATCGTGAATGGCGTGGTTTATGCTCTGGCTTACAACGGCAACCTGACGGCGCTGGATCTGCGTTCCGGCCAGATCATGTGGAAACGTGAGATGGGCTCGGTGAACGACTTCATCGTGGACGGGAACCGCATTTACCTGGTGGATCAGAATGACCGCGTTGTTGCGCTGAACGTAGACGGCGGCGTAACGCTGTGGACGCAAAGCGATCTGCTGCACCGCAACCTGACCGCGCCAGTGCTGTACAATGGCTACCTGGTCGTTGGCGACAGCGAAGGCTACATGCACTGGATCAACAACGATGATGGGCGCTTTGTTGCCCAGCAGAAAGTGGACAGCTCCGGCTTCCAGACGACGCCAGTGGTTGCCAGCGACAAACTGCTTATCCAGGCAAAAGACGGCACGCTGTACGCCATCAAACGCTAAACTTGTCGGATAATCGTCACGTTTGAAACGGTTCCCGTAGTTCGGGAGCCGTTTTGGCTTTTTAAAAACAGCCGAAAATTGACGCTGTTTTATTAATAAATTTTGAGTAATGAGGCTTTTATAATGGTACCTGTGGTCGCGCTTGTTGGGCGCCCTAACGTCGGTAAATCGACCCTGTTTAACCGCTTAACGCGTACCCGCGATGCGCTGGTTGCGGATTTTCCGGGGCTGACTCGCGATCGCAAGTACGGTCGTGCGGAAGTCGAAGGCCGCGAGTTTATCTGTATTGATACCGGCGGTATCGATGGCACGGAAGACGGTGTGGAAACGCGCATGGCCGAGCAGTCGCTGCTGGCGATTGAAGAGGCGGATGTTGTGCTGTTCATGGTGGATGCACGTGCGGGCCTGATGCCTGCCGATGAAGCCATCGCTCAGCACCTGCGCTCCCGCCAGAAGCCAACTTTCCTGGTAGCGAACAAGACCGACGGTCTTGACCCGGACCAGGCGGTGATTGACTTCTACTCTCTGGGCCTCGGCGAAATCCACCCGATTGCGGCTTCCCATGGCCGCGGTGTGACCAGCCTGCTGGAACACGTTCTGGTGCCGTGGATGGACGATATCGACCCGCGCGAACAGCCGGCAGAGATGGACGAAGACGAAGCCTACTGGGCCGCGTTTAACGCCAAAAACGGCATTGTGTCCGATGACGAAGAGTTTGAGGAAGAAGAGGAGGAAGAAGCCTTCAATCCTCAGGATCTGCCTATCAAGCTCGCTATCGTTGGCCGTCCTAACGTAGGTAAGTCTACGCTAACTAACCGTATCCTCGGCGAAGAACGCGTTGTCGTTTATGACATGCCGGGCACCACCCGCGACAGCATCTATATCCCGATGGAGCGTGACGAGCGTGAATTCGTGCTGATTGATACTGCGGGCGTGCGTAAGCGCGGGAAAATTACTGACACGGTAGAAAAATTCTCGGTAATCAAAACTCTGCAAGCGATCGAAGATGCGAACGTTGTGCTGCTGGTTATCGATGCCCGCGAAGGCATTTCCGATCAGGATCTCTCGTTGCTGGGCTTCATCCTGAATAGTGGGCGCTCACTGGTAATCGTGGTCAACAAGTGGGATGGTCTGAGCAACGAAGTTCGCGAGCAGGTGAAAGAGACGCTGGACTACCGTCTGGGCTTTATCGACTTCGCCCGCGTGCACTTCATCTCCGCTTTGCACGGCAGCGGCGTAGGTAACCTGTTCGAATCCGTGCGTGAAGCCTACGACAGCTCCACGCGTCGCGTAAGCACCGCGCTGCTGACCCGCATCATGAACATGGCGGCAGAAGACCATCAGCCACCGCTGGTGCGTGGCCGTCGCGTTAAGCTGAAATACGCGCACGCCGGTGGCTATAACCCGCCAATCGTGGTGATTCACGGCAACCAGGTAAAAGATCTGCCGGATTCCTACAAGCGTTATCTGATGAACTACTTCCGCAAATCGCTGGACGTGATGGGGACGCCAATCCGCATTCAGTTCAAGGAAGGGGAGAACCCGTTCGCCGGGAAACGTAACACCCTGACGCCGAACCAGATGCGTAAGCGTAAGCGTCTCATCAAGCACATCAAGAAAAGTAAGTAATTCGGACGGGAGCATTAAGCTCCCGTTTTACTTTATGGAGATACCACATGGAACTGAATTGCCCGGCGTGTAACAACGAACTGAAACAAACGGACGATGGGGCGCACTGCGATGCCTGCGGGAAGGACTTCCGCCTGGAAGCGCTTTGCCCGGACTGTCACAAGCCGCTGCAGGTGCTGAAAGCGTGTGGGGCGGTGGATTATTTCTGCCAGAACGGCCACGGGCTGATTTCTAAAAAGCGCGTAGAGTTTGTGCCCGCCGCACTCTGAGTGGCTTATTTGTCTTTCGCTGCGGGCTTACGTTTCCGCGGCGCTTTCACCGGCTTAATGCCTGTCACCTGACTTTCGACCCAGCCGTCATCCAGACGCGTGGTTAGCGTGTCCCCAGACTTCACCTGTTTGGTTTTCTTCAGCACTTTGCCGTCTTCGGCGGTGGTCACGCTGTAGCCGCGCGCGAGCGTCGCCAGCGGGCTGACGGCTTCCAGCTGGGCGAGCGCGGTGCCAAAGCGTTGTTTCGTCTGGCTAAGCTGAGCGCTTACTAACTGCGACAGGCGGTATTCCAGCTGCTGTAAGCGAGACTGGGCGCGGTGAATGCGGGGCTGAGGCTGCTGCTGGTTCAGGCGCTGGCTAAGGCGCAGCTGCTGCTGACTCGCCCGGCGCATTTTGCCGTCCATTGCCACGGTCAGACGCTGGCGCAGGCGCTCAAGCGTGGTTTGCTGGCGGGCTAAACGTAGCTGAGGATGCTGCTGCTGCAGGCGGTGGTGTAGCTGGGTAAACCGCCGTGAGCGCTGGGCGAGGTAATAGTCCATCGCCATTTCCATACGCTGCTGCTGGGACTGGATTTGGCGCAGTAACTCCGTCTGATTACGGCTGACGATTTCTGCTGCGGCGGACGGCGTCGGCGCACGTAAATCAGCGACAAAATCGGCGATCGTGACGTCAGTTTCATGCCCTACGGCACTAACGACGGGGATCTTGCTTGCGAAAATTGCCCGTGCAACCCGCTCATCGTTAAAGCTCCACAGGTCTTCCAGCGAGCCGCCGCCGCGCCCGACAATCAGCACGTCACATTCGTTGCGCAGGTTGGCTAACTCAATGGCGCGCACAATCTGCAGCGGGGCGTCTGCGCCCTGAACGGCGGTCGGGTAGATGATGACCGGCAGCGACGGATCGCGGCGCTGTAATACATGCAGCACGTCATGCAGGGCCGCACCAGTTTTAGAGGTAATCACGCCGACCTGGCGAGCCGGAGCGGGCAGGGGCTGCTTGTGCAACGGGTCGAAAAGCCCTTCGGCGCTCAGCTTCTGTTTCAACTGCTCGTACTGCTGCTGCAACAGCCCTTCACCGGCGGGCTGCATGCTTTCGACAATGATCTGGTAGTCGCCGCGCGGTTCGTAAAGCGTGATGTTAGCGCGCACTAACACCTGCTGGCCGTGCTGCGGGCGGAAGGTCACGCGGCGGTTGCTGTTGCGGAACATCGCGCAGCGCACCTGGGCGGTATCGTCCTTTAGCGTGAAGTACCAGTGGCCCGATGAAGGCTGGCTTAAGTTAGAGATTTCACCGCTGATCCAGACCTGCCCCATTTCCTGCTCAAGCAGCAAACGCACCGTCTGATTCAGGCGAGAAACGGTAAAAATTGAGGGGGAATTTTGTGTCGACATGTGAGCTGGATCAAATTCTAAATCAGCAGGTTATTAGGTCGATAGTACCTTCCGTTTCGCTATTAGCAAGGAGTTTTGCGAAAAAAGTGTGGATGCAATCGCTTACGCTCTGTATAATGCCGCGGCAATATTTTATCTGTTCTCATTCACCCCCAGGTTGAGATATTGCCATGCTACGTATCGCTAAAGAAGCACTGACGTTTGACGACGTTCTCCTCGTTCCCGCTCATTCCACCGTTCTGCCGAACACGGCCGACCTCAGCACTCAGCTGACCAAAACTATTCGTCTGAATATCCCTATGCTGTCCGCAGCGATGGATACCGTGACGGAAGCGCGTCTGGCTATCGCTCTGGCGCAGGAAGGTGGCCTTGGTTTCATTCACAAAAACATGTCCATTGAGCGCCAGGCTGAAGAAGTTAAGCGCGTGAAGAAACACGAAAGTGGCGTGGTTACTGACCCGCAAACCGTGCTGCCAACCACCACCCTGCGTGAAGTGAAAGAATTAACCGAGCGTAACGGCTTTGCCGGCTACCCGGTCGTCACCGAAGACAACGAGCTGGTGGGTATCATCACCGGTCGTGACGTGCGCTTTGTGACCGACCTGGCCCAGCCAGTTAGCGTGTACATGACCCCGAAAGAGCGTCTGGTTACCGTGAAAGAGGGCGAAGCGCGCGACGTCGTGCTGTCTAAAATGCACGAAAAACGCGTTGAGAAAGCGCTGGTTGTAGACGCTGGCTTCCACCTGCGCGGCATGATCACCGTAAAAGACTTCCAGAAAGCAGAGCGTAAACCTAACGCCTGTAAAGATGAGCAGGGCCGTCTGCGCGTTGGGGCTGCGGTTGGCGCAGGCGCAGGCAACGAAGAGCGCGTTGACGCGCTGGTCGCTGCTGGCGTTGATATTCTGCTGATTGACTCCTCTCACGGCCACTCCGAAGGCGTTCTGCAACGTATTCGTGAAACCCGTGCTAAATATCCTGACCTGCAAATCATCGGCGGTAACGTAGCAACCGCCGCTGGTGCTCGCGCCCTGGCCGAAGCTGGCTGCAGCGCGGTGAAGGTTGGGATCGGTCCTGGCTCCATCTGTACCACTCGTATTGTTACCGGCGTAGGTGTACCGCAGATCACCGCCGTGGCTGACGCGGTTGAAGCGCTGGAAGGCACCGGTATTCCGGTTATCGCTGACGGCGGTATCCGCTTCTCCGGTGACATCGCGAAAGCCATCGCCGCTGGTGCAGCTGCTGTCATGGTTGGCGGTATGCTGGCAGGTACCGAAGAATCTCCGGGCGAAATCGAACTGTACCAGGGCCGTGCGTTCAAATCTTACCGCGGCATGGGTTCTCTGGGCGCGATGTCCAAAGGCTCTTCTGACCGTTACTTCCAGACCGACAACGCTGCAGACAAACTGGTGCCGGAAGGTATCGAAGGTCGCGTAGCGTACAAAGGCCGTCTGAAAGAGATCGTTCATCAGCAGATGGGTGGCCTGCGTTCCTGCATGGGCCTGACCGGCTGTGGTACTATCGACTTGCTGCGCACCAAAGCAGAATTCGTACGTATCAGCGGCGCGGGCATCCAGGAAAGCCACGTTCACGACGTGACGATCACCAAAGAGTCCCCGAACTACCGTATGGGTTCTTAATCTTTATGCACCCGGCTTTATGCCGGGTGTTTTTGTTTTGTATCACTTGCCTCGGAATTAACGTCAATGACGGAAAACATTCATAAACATCGCATTCTGATCCTCGACTTCGGTTCTCAGTACACTCAGCTAGTGGCGCGCCGCGTCCGTGAGCTCGGCGTTTACTGCGAGCTGTGGGCCTGGGATGTTACCGAAGCTCAAATTCGTGAGTTCAACCCAAGCGGCATCATCCTTTCCGGCGGCCCGGAAAGCACCACCGAAGCAAACAGCCCGCGTGCGCCTGAGTACGTGTTCGAAGCCGGCGTGCCGGTGTTCGGCGTTTGCTACGGCATGCAGACCATGGCCATGCAGCTGGGCGGCCACGTTGAAAGCTCTACCGAGCGTGAATTCGGCTACGCGCAGGTTGAAGTGAAAACCGACAGTGCGCTGGTTCGCGGCATCGAAGACTCCCTGAGCGCAGCCGGCCAGCCGCTGCTGGACGTCTGGATGAGCCACGGCGACAAAGTCACCGCCATCCCGTCTGACTTCGTGACCGTTGCCAGCACCGAAACCTGTCCGTTCGCCATTATGGCCAACGAAGAAAAACGCTTCTACGGCGTGCAGTTCCACCCGGAAGTGACCCACACCCGTCAGGGCCAGCGTCTGCTGGAGCGTTTTGTGCTGGAAATCTGCGGCTGTGAAGCGCTGTGGACCCCGGCAAAAATCATCGAAGATGCTATCGTTCGCATCCGCGAGCAGGTGGGTGACGACAAAGTTATCCTCGGCCTGTCCGGCGGCGTTGACTCCTCCGTGACCGCGATGCTGCTGCACCGTGCCATCGGCAAAAACCTGACCTGCGTGTTCGTGGACAACGGCCTGCTGCGCCTGAACGAAGCCCAGCAGGTGATGGACATGTTCGGCGACCACTTCGGCCTGAACATCGTTCACGTTGAAGGCGAAAACCGCTTCCTGACCGCGCTGGCGGGCGAGAACGACCCGGAAGCCAAGCGTAAGATAATCGGCCGCGTGTTCGTGGAAGTGTTCGACGAAGAAGCACTGAAGCTGGAAGACGTTAAATGGCTGGCGCAGGGCACCATTTACCCTGACGTTATCGAGTCTGCGGCCTCCGCGACCGGCAAAGCACACGTCATCAAATCTCACCACAACGTGGGCGGCCTGCCGAAAGAGATGAAGATGGGCCTGGTTGAGCCACTGCGCGAGCTGTTCAAAGACGAAGTGCGTAAGATCGGTCTCGAGCTGGGACTGCCGTACGACATGCTTTACCGCCACCCGTTCCCGGGCCCAGGCCTCGGCGTTCGCGTGCTGGGCGAAGTGAAGAAAGAGTACTGCGACCTGCTGCGCCGCGCCGACGCTATCTTCATCGAAGAGCTGCACAAAGCCGACCTGTACAACAAAGTGAGCCAGGCGTTCACCGTGTTCCTGCCGGTCCGTTCCGTGGGCGTAATGGGCGATGGCCGCAAGTACGACTGGGTTGTTTCCCTCCGTGCGGTAGAAACCATCGACTTCATGACCGCGCACTGGGCGCACCTGCCGTATGACTTCCTCGGCCGCGTGTCCAACCGCATCATCAACGAAGTGAACGGCATCTCCCGCGTGGTTTACGATATCTCCGGCAAGCCGCCGGCGACGATTGAGTGGGAATGATTTAACGTCTGGCAATAGCCTGCACGTAAAAGCAGTAAAGAACCTGTAAGCCCGCGTAACTGCGGGCTTACAGGTTCTGAATAAGGGCAATTCTGGTGGAGGAGGTCTGAAACAGGTTAGTTCTATACAATAATGTAATTCATGAAACATCTGTGTCAGTAATATATAAAAACTGGCAGTGATTTAACCATTAGTAGATTTTGTAAGGTGCCATATGGCTCTTATTTTTGTCAAAATCACGTCATTTCGACACCCTTGCACTAATTTTGCTTCCTAAGTTGTTATACTCATAAAGATGTCTATGTCTCGATAGGTAATCCCAGTGAACTATCCGGGAACAAGTGTTGGGGCTGAATGGTCAAATAGATAATATTAATTTGCAGATAAAATAATAGGCATACCTATCAGTTTTATATGTCACAAATTACTTAAATGGTAAAGTGTGGCTTGGCTTGTTAATTAAATTGCTTACTAAAAAATAAATTATAGGAGATTATTTTTGGAACAAGGTTGCTACGTGAGTAATAAAGATATCATGAAATATATTTCATTGATTAATTTGGTGACCACCAGAGTGGTCACCTCTAATTATTGCAGTAATTAAAAATATTTTGTGAGTATGATTTTTAATTTAACTTCCCATGATTTTTTTGACTCTTTCAAACTCTATACATGTTTGATTCTCTTCCATTATTTTTCTGATTCCGTCAAACTCATCTGCAATATAGTAATGCGGCTCTTTACGTTCTCTCGATGTTGTGACTTTTTTTTCCTTTAAGAAAGATATAGATACTAATTTTTCTAATAATGCATGGTTTTTTTTGAATTTATTATGTACGCTTTGTTTAGGTAGGATTTTAAAACCCATACCTTTCCAAAAGAAACGTACAACATCTCTCACAAATTTATCATTTAAATCACTTTCCTTTACACCTTTTTCTTTTATTTCATCGAAATAACTTTGTAATCCATCGTATTTGCAAGTTGATTTATCAATGTTATTCACTAGAAGACTTGATGATATCTGAGAGTTTTTTCTTAACTTAGGTAAAAAAGTACTATTTCTGAAATGAGTTTCTTCATCAAAGTCACATTCAAAAAAATTTTCGAAATTTTCAAAATGACAATTATTGAACTTTAAATTTTTAAAATCGAAATTTATTTTTTTGTTGATACTGTGTAAATTGATTAAAGAAAGATTCTCAATGCAGTCATCTTTCGTAAATATTTCCTTTAATAACTCCGTTCTTTTTTCTTTGCTTTGCTCATTAATTAACAATAATAAAATGAAAAAGGAAGAGATTATTGACTGTTTATTATCAATAATAATGTTGGAGTCTTTGTTTCTATTTATGTTAACTAGATCTATTAATAGAAGAAATAAATTTTCATTGAGTTTTTCTGTGTTATTTATACGTTTTCTTAAGTTTTCAACAAAGTCATTATCATAATTAATGTAATCCTTAAGGATGTCAACCAAGTAATTATCTAGGTTTGATAGTTTAACCTCATCAAGCTCAAGAAAAATACATAATTTCAATTCCTTAAAATACTCTTCAAAAAAATCATATCTAAAGCTTAATACATCATCCAGTTCTTTTAATAAAGGGTGTGCATTAAACTTGGTTAGGTTTTTTTGAGAGTGGCTTTTAGATAACAATTCTTTTAATTGTGATTGATTTAATGTCCCGGAATAGCGTAGGGCCATGCTCATAAATAAGTATAATTGCTCATCAATATTAGTGTTGTCTAATTTTTTAATTTCACGCTCACAAACTTTTCCAATTAAGAAATCATGCTTGTTTTTATCTGACTTCAACAGTTTGCTATCGAAACTTGCTGTATTTAAACCTTCTTCATTGGAGATGATGATTTCTCTGATCATATCAAGTATGTAAGGTACGTAGCTACCATTAATTTCATAATCGCTAGCCATATTGATCGCTTTATTCTGTTTGTTCTTATCGTTAAATATCCTTGTAAAGTACTGTTCAGTTAGTTCCTTATTAAATGGAAGAATTTCAATTTCACTGATGTTATTTGATTTGATTAAATCATCACCCCAAAAACTATCACGACACGTAATTATAATTTTTGTTTTTCCAACACTGCCCAAATATTCAGTGGTAATAGAGTCCATGAACTTTATGACATCGAAATCGCTACCCTTCTTTGCAATAACTTCATCAATACCATCCAAGACAATGACCAAATTTCCATTGTCAGCAGAGAGACTAAATGTATGCTTATTAAGTCTTTTTTTTGTTTTGTATATTTCAGCTAATACTTGATAAAAATCATATAAATCACTTATTTTTCCTGATGACATTAATTCATTGATAATTCCATGTGAGTTTATAAATAAATATTTTGTGTCATTTTCATCAGGCTTTGAAGTCACATTTTTTTTTTGTATTTTATAAATGAACTGTCTGGCAACAGTTGTTTTACCAACTCCACCAGTACCTTTAATTACTAAAATAGGACTTTCATCATTTTTTATCCAATCATCAAAAAATAAACTTGACTGAACTTTTTCTCCATTGGGTTTTCTTACGTCTGGAGAAATGTATGAATTATGAGAGGATGGTTTTTCAACAGAAAAAATCTCCTCCAACAATTCTTCTTTGTATATTTTTCTACTTGAAAAGTTTTCTAAATATTCAACCTTTATGATGTCTTTATTATTTGATATCTTATCTTTAAATAGTTTCTCAATTCTATTTAGATCAATAGTACCACCAACTCTATTTTCTTTATCCGCCAAAAGGAAAATATTAGATGCATTTTGTAAGGTTGTTGAGTAATCAGAGCAAATATTGTTAATTGTTTTTTCCTGACTGGTAAAAGATGTAATATAAACAAATATTTGATTTTTGGTAAATTCTGAATTTATTTCAAATAGTTCATAATATATTCCAGATTTGGCTCTGGATTCTTTTATTAAGCAAACTTTAGCTGAAGGGAAATGTTTGGTTTGGAATGCTTCGACAATTTTTCTAATACTCCGTTTTTCTCTCTTTTGAATATTTTTACTGTTTTTTTCTACAACATCCTTCAAATCATTAATTCTATTGCCATCTAGTATAGAGTTACTTGGCGAATTTTGCTTCATAATGCGTACAGGAATAGCATTCTCTTTCATTCCACCTGATAGATCTCTTTTAAGAGTGAGGTAAAATGAAGCATGATGTAAGGTTAATAACAATATTTTTTTTTCGTCAATATTGATAACATCAAATTCAAAAAAATCTGCAATATCAATGTCATTTGATGAATAGCTACATGTACTTTCTAAACGAGAAGTTAAATCTGACTTTAATTCATCTAAATCCTGTAGTTCTCCTATCTCATTACCATCAATACTTTTGGTGAAATTGTTTTTTTCTCCTGTTTTTTCATCAAATCCAAAAATAAAGTGTCGAGGTGACTCGTTTTTATCATAGGTATTGAACATTGAAATAAAATCTTTTAAAAATTCATCCCATCCTTTCTGCATTAAAGATTTTTTTTCATTTGTCCAATACCAGTAGGATTTGAACTCTAAACATAAGTTTTCGTCTTGCTGAAGCAGTTTTTCAACTAATTTCTGATGCTCCATTTATATTATCCTCATGAAGTTTATGTTAATGTAACCGATTGGTTTTTAAATGATCATATTTTTTGATTATTTCTATAATGGTCACGTAATACTTGTGTATTAAAAATAATGTTTTACTCTTTGCATGTGATTTTATCTATAAGTGAAGATTATAGAGATGGTGTTTTTTGTGAATATCGTATCCTGTAAGCAATTGATTCATTGCTGTCCAGTTTTTGTCTGCATAGCCCTCTTGTAAATGCACTGGTTTAAACTCCACACATTTTGTGATATTTCCGTTTTTCGCTATCAGCCGGTACTCATTCAGCTTCAGATTATTAAGATGTTCATTAGGTTAGGTGGTTCGCTGTTATATTTAACCAGTCAGCGCTCCATTATTTTATGGACTTCTTCAGTTCCCTCAATAGATAAAGATTTATGGTTTCTGTTCGGTACATTCGGTTAAGACGTTCTATAAAGGGATATAGCATCAGCTTGCCTGACTTAATAAATCCCTGTAATACACTATGCACTTCTTCCCATTGTGTCAGATCCTGCGAAACCAATTCTGGTCCGTTGTCTATCCGTATATTAAATAAGTAGCCGCGGTTTGAGAAATCTTAGTCTAGGACCTGTATGACATGTTGAGTCGGGATATTCAGTTCGATATTCATCGCCAGTGTTTCGCGGTTAACATTGTCCATCACATTGAAAGCCCGAAAGCATCGACTACAGAGCAGCGCTCTGTGCATAAAAATGATGAAAAAGTTCTGATTCAACGCTTTTGACATCGCCATTGGCGCTGAATTACACGCTGGCAGTCAGTGCTTTCTCTTACTCGTGCTTCAAACCATTGATCTTTTTAAGACTGGCTAATTCCATCCCATTATATTTCCCCCTTCAGTTTTTTTAACTGGAAGGCGATATAGTGACTTCACGATAAACGTATTATACTGTCCGTTTGACTTCGATGACCTCCAAAACTGAAATACTATGCTGTACAGTAAACATGGGTTTACACATAGCTATATGTTTGGAGGATATAATTAATATGCCGTAAGAACTCCCAAAGTGAAGGGTTTTTTATTATTAGATAATCATAGAATACACTTTTTTTATTTAAAAAAACTACCATATACAGTAGTTGTTTATATTGTTTTAATAAATTGAAAATTTATGAAAGATATGTTAATAAAGCCTAGGTATATATGTTTCTGTGTTTATTATAAATATCTTTTTTAACTCATCGAACCAACTCTTATTTTTTATAATGCATGTTTTATAAATTAAATAAATTCCATAAACTAGTATCTAAGCCTTCAGCAATCACCGCAATCACCTCCAAAGTCGGATTCCTGACTCCGCGTTCGATTCCACTGATATAAGTACGATCTAAGCCGCATTTATCTGCAAAGGCTTCCTGAGATAACCCCGCCTCTAAGCGAAGTTTTCTGACCCGTTGCCCAAATTGAACTGTAATTTTTTTAGTATTTTCCATGCGGATAAGCATTATCCTTCGTTGCTTATCAGACCACGGACTATGAGTCACATTTGTGAATTGTTTTACTGTTATGAGATCTGAGATTTAAAGATTAGATAGGATCGGAAAATACAAACAGGCTGGCAAGATCGATGTTTAAACCATTGGCAATGATGTGGAGCACTTCCAGAGTGGGGTTTCTAACGCCGCGTTCAATTCCACTGACATAAGTACGATCCAAGCCGCACCTTTCTGCAAGGGCTTCTTGAGAGAGACCTTTTTGCAATCTCAGTTGCTTAACACGTTGTCCCAGCAGGGCCTGGATTGAATTGGATGTTTTCATGTGATCAGCATCTTGTTTTGATGCTTATGAGTCCACGGACTATTAGTCACATACGTTAATTTATGTGCTATGATGTGACTTATAGTCAACATGAAAGGAGGTTGTATGAAAGCACAGGACTGGCATCCGGCGGATATCATCGCTGGCATCAGGAAGAAAGGCACGTCGCTGGCGGCGTTATCCAGAGATTCCGGGCTGGCGTCATCGACGCTGGCGAATGCCTTAACCCGGCACTGGCCGAAGGGCGAGCGGCTTATCGCCGAAGCGTTGGGCAAACAGCCAGAAGAGATTTGGCCTTCGCGCTATCCAGCCTTGAACACTGGTGCGGCCGAAGAGGGTGATATTCACTCCCACTGTGATTGATCGTAAAAACAGGTCGGTTCCGCTGAAGAAACTGACCTGCCAAAAGTCCCGACGCTACTTATGCAGCTTCATCCCCTTTATCACCTTATCCACCACCTTCTTCGGGCCACGCATTGCCAGGCCGACCAGGTTCATGCTGTCGGCATCTTCCGCTTTGAACACTTCCCGGTTGGCTTCGTCTTGCCCGGTGGAAAACATGGCGTGTACGTAAGGGATCAGGGTTAGCTCGCGCTCGAGGCCTTTGTGGTGAGCAGTTTGCAGCCCTGCGAGATCGGATTCGAAAATCAGCATCGGCTGGCCGGACAAATTGCCGTATTCGCGGCCTTTCGCATCTATGTAGGGCGCGCCCATGATTTCCGGGGAGGCGGCTGCCACGCCGGTGCCGAGAAACGCCACCACGTTCAGGCGCTGCCAGGCAGGTAAATCGTCGCGTACGATAAAGGCAATTTTGGTATCAAACATCTGTCCTGCTTCTCCGTTCATCTTTCTGAGAAAGCATCATCGAAGATAACAGGGCGGTCAGTATAGAACGTTTGTGCAGCGGCGCTGGTAAGCGACGGGGGAGAGGCGATAGGCACGCTGGAACCAGCGTCCCATATGGCTTTGGTCGGCAAATCCGGTTTGTGAGGCGACCAGCGCTGGCTCTTTCCCCTGCGCCAGCAGCGTACGGGCGGTGCGCAGGCGGAGTCGCACCAGGTAAGCGTGAGGTGACTGGCCAAATGCCTGCTTAAACTGGCGGTTGAGCCGGAACCTGTCGATGCCGGAGTGCAACGCGAGTTCGTCGAGGCCGATGTCCAGATGCATACGATCGTGAAGATAATTCCGGACTTCATGCATTTGCCGAAGCGCATCGTTTGAGGTGGAAGGCTGCCTGAGGCTGATGTGACGGGAAAGCAGGGCGATAAGGTGGTCGAGCGTCTGGTCGCACGCGAGTCGCCCTTCGCGATGGTGAACGGCAAAAAACGCCTGCTGAATAGCAATGCTTAGCTGCGGGTCGTCCGCCAGGGTGTTATGGAAAGCGGCTTCCAGCGTGGCGATGTTGCCCAGCCCGCGGCGCTGCATGTGATCGCCCACCCAGGCTTGCGGCAGGTAGAGCATCGCGTAAGTAAAGCCTTCGGCTTCGGGAGCGTGGCCGTCGTGCACCGCGCCGGGTTCAATCAGAATGGCTCTTCCCGGATGGCTGGTGTGCGTGGTGCGGTGGCAGTTAAAGCGCTGGAGCCCCTGCTGCGTAACGCCGACAAGCACTTCATCATGATCGTGCGCGTCATAAGCGTGGCCGGAGAAATGGGCGTTAATGCTCTCTATACCGCTCTCTTCATCGCGGTTGATATCAACCCAGTCGCTGCTTGTTTTGTCGCGCGTTATCATCAATCAGGCCTCGCTTTAAAACGAATTCGGTTTCCGAAAGAGGAGCAGGCTACTCGATGCCATAGAAAAGGAAGTTAAGCGCCGCTTTTATTGTATTTTCATGTTCAGCCGCGCTGCAGTGTTCTGCGCCCAGGACCCGTTCAGGGATGCTCGCGAGTTCATGAGTCATCACAATAAAATCTTCACCGGCCAGATGAATGGATGGGGTGAGTTTGTCCGTGCGTGGCCCTTTATAGTTTTCAGCAGGGAATAAAGGAATGACGACTCGGGTGTTTCTACGCCCAATGATGTTGCTCTGAACATTCAATAAATACGGGTAAGCCGTTGGCTTTCCCGTATTTTTGTAGACGGTGAATTGCATGATTAGAACGTCCTGTAGGTGTCGGATAAAAGGCCGTTTTCTTCCGTGAGCTGGTTCAGATAGTCGATTGCGGCTTCGTTTTCTTTCTTCCAGCGAGCGGCTTCAATCTCCTTGATTTCGGCTTTTAGCGCTTTACGCAACGTTTGTGACAAGTTGATTCCTGCCGCTTTGGCTTCCTGAATCAGATCTGGCTCCAGTGTGACGGTGACGGTTTTTTTCACTCGTATACTTGCTGATGCAGGCATGGCTCCTCCTCAAGAACTGTGCTTTTGTATGTGTTAATAACGCATACAGTAGCACATATACTGTATGGCTAAAATATCACCAAATATCTTTGGTTAAAAATCGACTTCATGTCCGGGTTTCAAGCCCGCTATATAAATCCCGAGTGATCTGCTAAAACATCTGGCGATCCGACTCCGGCAAAAGTTAAACAAGACTGAGGTAACGAGCACCATGAATAAAGCAGATCATCTCCAGGCGGTCACGACCAAAGCCCGGGCGATCATGGCCCGGCACAATATTGAGGCTCTGGTGGTGACCACCCCGGACAACTTTTGCCATGTCACCGGGTTTGCCAGTTTCTTTATGTACACCTTCCGCCACACCGGCGCGGCGCTGGCGGTCATTTTCCGGGATGAGAAGCTGCCTTCGTTGATCGTGATGAATGAGTTTGAGGCGGCTGGCCTGAAGTTTGATCTGGCGAACTATGAGCTGAAGACCTTCCCGGTTTGGGTGGATGTCGATGAGCCTTTTAACCCGCAGCGGGTGGTGAAAGAGCGGCCGATTGGCCCGCCGGTGGAGGCCGTTTTCACGCTGCTCAAGTCCACATTGGCGGATGCGGGCGTGCTGGATAAAAACATCGCTATCGAGCTGAATGCGATGAGCAACGGCGGCAAGCAGACGCTGGATAAGGTGATCCCGAATCTACGGCTGGTGGACTCCACGGCAATCTTTAATGAGCTACGGATGGTCAAAAGCCCGTGGGAGATAGCCTTCCTGCGTAAAAGCGCGCAGATCACCGAGTATGGCATCAGTGAAGCTTTTAAGACGATTGGCGTGGGCTGTTCGGCGTGGGATCTCACCGCCGCCTACAAAGCAGCCGTGATGCAGCACCCGGAGACCAACCTGTCGCGCTTCCATTTGATCTCGGTGGGCGATGATTTTGCCCCAAAACTCATCCCGAGCCGCGAACCCGTTAAACCGGGGGATTTGATCAAATTTGACTGCGGCGTGGATGTCGCCGGGTACGGGGCGGATTTGGCGCGAACCGTGGTGTTCGGGCAGCCAACGGCCATGGCCGAGCGAATCTACCAAACCATTTTGCAGGGCCACGAGCATATGCTCAGCCTGATTGGCCCGGGCGTAAAGCTCAGCCATGTGTTTAACGACACGATGAGTAAAATCAAGGCCAATGGCTTGCCGCACTATAATCGCGGCCATTTAGGGCACGGCGATGGGCTGTTCTTAGGCCTGGAAGAGGCGCCGTTCGTGAGCGCTGCGGCAACCGAAACCTTCGAACCGGGCATGGTCTTTAGCGTGGAAACGCCTTACTACGGCATCGGCGTCGGGGCGATCATGCTGGAAGATATGTTGCTCATCACCGATGACGGCTATGAATTGTTTAGCCAGTTACCGAGGACGCTACAGCGTTTTGAGTAAGCTTAATTCGGGGCATTAAGATGCCCCGTTAATCTCTTAATTAAGATATTATTGTGAATTCGTGTTGTCAGCTTTGCTAAATTAAGTATCTTAATTTTGTAATGGTTGGATAGTACATTGCATTATTAAAAATAAAGGAACCTGCGAGATTAATTTGTACATAAAGGGGTTATAAATAATGCCCGATAATACCAGACGGTTCCTTTAGGTCAAAAATAACGGATTTTAGTATAAGCGGCTGACATCTACCATTTTTGCATGGGCGAGAGAATATTCAGCGGGCCTCAGTCTCATTCTTTGCTTAGCTAAATTCATTGCCTGCTGACTGGCGCCAGAAAAATCCTTCGGATTTTGCCCCTCGGAGATACCGCAGCCTTTTTGATAGTGAAAGTTGAATGTTTTGGGGATAACGCCAGAGTAATACTCATTTGAATACTCGGCGCTGCCTCCCTGCGCTTTAATAAAGCTGACAATATCATTCCCTATGTGGCTGCTGGGAGGGGAACACCGGACGTAGCTTTGTTTACCGTCGCCGCCAAAGACCGTTGCTTTAAGGCTGCTCATGCTGATGTTTTTAGCGGCTAAAGCATTCTTAATTTCTCTTAAATTTTGCTGCAGCCCGACTTCTGAATCAAAATGCGCGCAGAGAAGGTAATCATGCTGCTCTGATACGGCATAAAGCCCCAGGCAGGTTTGTATTGCCGGCATGGAAAGATCAAGCCCTTCTTTTTTGAACAGACCATATTGGCCCTGTAATACGACGACTCTCATATAATTAATTTCCTTATTAGATGAAATACCCGCGCAAAGAATATAGCAATCTAAAAAGAATGACACGTAACCATTAGTGAGATATTTCTGTAAAACGCCAGATGCCGAATCAGAATAAATACAGAGCAATCGGGCGTAAATAACTTGTCCTGCCTCAGCTAAAAAATGCCAGCTTCACCGCAAATATCGCCAGGAACAGGCCGGTGGCTTTCCCCAGCAGATAAACCATGCCCGGCCGCGAACGCACTTTCTCTGCAAGCGAAGTCGTAAGGAAGATCATTATCGAACAGTAGATAAAGGTCAGCGCGGCGGCCGTACCCGCCAGAATAGCGAACGTCGGGATCCCCAGGCTGCGCGCCGGGTCGATAAACAGCGGCAGAAACATCACGTAAAACAGAATGGGTTTGGGGTTCATCAGAGTAATGACCATGCCCTGCAAAAACGGCGTTCTTTTACCGGTCACCGGCGGCGGCGGGGCGCTGGTTTTCGCTTTCATCAGCAGCTGCACACCCATCCACAGCAGGTAAGCGGCACCCAGCCACTTGATGACCTGGAAAACATGCGGCGAGGATTCGAGCAGTGCAGCTACGCCCGCGATAGCCAGCCACAGCAGCACCTGGTCGCCCAGAATAATCCCCATCAGGCAGAGATAGCCGCTGCGCGCGCCGCCTTTGCTGGCGCTGGTGATCAGGATCAGATTCCCGGGGCCGGGAATGATTAACAGCAGGATGAAAGAGACGACAAAGGTGCCGTAATGAATGATGCCGGGCATGCTCAGGTTTTCCTTAAAGTGCTTAGTTCAGATGATGCATTCTTGCTTTTATGCGCCGTACTGGCTGGCTTTATGATGGGAAGGAAGGCCGGTAGGCGGCAACCGAAAAGCGTGATATGTTTTCCTTATCTATGAAGAATTTCGATTTGTCGAAAGCTGCTCTTTCCAATAACTGACTGAAAATATGGCCGGAATAAAGCTAAATCAGCTGGAAATGCTGATAGCCGTAGTGGAAAACAATGGTTTCAGCGCCGCAGCCGCAGCATTGGGCTGTACTCAGTCGCGCATCAGCCATGCGATTGCCGAACTGGAACAACAGCTGAATGTGCGCCTGCTGCATCGCTCGCGCAGCGGCTGCGTGCCGACTGCCGCCTGCACGCAAATCCTCAAAGATGCGAAAAAAATCATGCAGCTGCTGGACGGTATTGAGCAGACAGCGGCGGAAGCGCCGCAGCTTGCCGGGCGCGTGCGGGTGGCCTGCTTCCGCAGCGCGACGGCGAACCTGTTGCCGCCTTACTTTGAGGCGCTGGCCACGGCGCTGCCCGATATTCATCTGGATATTGATGACAGCGCGACGGAATACCATCACCTCAACGACGCGGTGGTGTCCGGGCGGGCGGATATCGGCATTACCATTCAGGGCTACCCGGACTCGCTGCACGGCGTGCCGTACATCAGCGACCCTTACGTGCTGATGCTGCCCCGTAGCTTCCGCCTGCGGCAGCCTTTTAGCTGGCAGCAGCTGGAAAACCTGCCGTTTATCCAGCCGAACGCCAACACCTTAAGCCCCGCCGTGGAGCGCTGCCGTGAGATGGGGCTGCGTAATGAGGTGGTGCATAAGCTGGCCAGCGACAGCGGGATAGTCGGGCTGGTGAATCAGGGCCTGGGGTTTTCCATTATGCCGTGGCTGTCGGTGCTGCCGGTGCCGGAGAATATGCGCATTCTGGATTTGCCCCAGCCGCTGCGCCGCCATTTATTCATCGTCACCCGCCCCGAGCTGCGCCATGACAGAGTGATCGCCACGCTGATTAATTTCCTGCGCGATAAGGCGCTGATCCGCACGACCAGCGTCTGGCGCTCGGGCATGCTGGCTTTCGATTACTGATTGGCTTCCAGCCACTGGCTGGTCAGGGACATGGCCTGAGTGTCAAAGTCGATGCGCATCCGCACCCCGAGCGGGAGCGTCAGCATCGGGTGTGTGTGGCAGCAGTCAAAATCAGAGACGAGGGGGATCTCGCGGCCATTCAGCACTTCCCTCAGGATGTGCAGCGGCGTTTTTCCGCTGCCCTGGTCGTCAAACAGCTCGTGTCTGCCGAGCACAATGGCGGCGATGCGGTCGAACACGCCGCACAGTAAAAGATGGGAAAACTCCCTCTCCAGCTCAGCCGCGCTTTGCAGGCTGTCCTCGATAAACAGAATATCTCCCCGGTTGATATCGGGCATGTATTCGCTGCCCCAGATGCCGTAAAGCGTATTCAGGTTGCCGCCAATGACGCGGCCTTCTACCTTGCCGGTGCCCTCGAAGCACCAGCTGCCCGGACGCAGAGTTTTCGCCCGGGATTGTGTTTCCCAGTCGAGCATTTCCTCGGTCCACGCTGCGGGCTGGCTCAGCGTGTACGGCAGTGCCTGAGGCCGGCTGAGAATATTGAGGAAATAGTCAAACGTGCTGTCGACCAGCGGAGGGAACTCACCCAAAGAAGCCACCACCGCCGGGCCATAAAAGGTAATCAGCCCAGTTCTTTGATAGATGCTCGCCAGCAGCGCGGTTACGTCCGAATAGCCGATGATGATTTTGGGATCTTTCATCAGCTGCGCGTAGTCGATATAAGGCAGCAGCGAATTGCTGTTTAAGCCGCCGATGGCCGAAATAATGCAGCGCACGTTCGGGTCATGCAAAAGGGCATTAAACTCATCCGCCCGCTCGCGAATGGAGCCAGAACGCCAGTAATCCTTTTTGCCTGTCAGGCTGCCCTCCTGCAGACAGAACCCCTGCGACTCAATAAACGCTTTTGCCCTTTGGTAGCGCTGTGGGGCAAACGCGGTGGCCGCCGATGAGGGGGAAAACACGGCGATCGTGTCCCCCGCCGTTAATGGGCGGGCATAAATCTGCGGCATGGCGACTTCTCCCTGTGGGTCAGTTATCGGCTGGCGGTAGCCGGGAAAACAAACTCAAACTCTTCCTGTTCAAACTCATCGGGCGATTCCCACAGGCTGCTGGCGACTTCAAAAATCTCGTCCGGCACGACCATTGAGAAGGTTTCGCCTTGTTCGGTATTGCGGCGCTGTACGCGCTCGCGGCGAACGCTTTTGGGCGCGTCAAGGACGTGTACGCAAAACGGAATGCCTTCTTCCTGCAGCTGGCGGAGCAGGGCTAACCTTGGGCCTTGCTGAATCAACCCCAGCTCCAGCGCAATGCTGTTGGTGGCAAGCACCGTGCGGGCATAGCTCAGGATAAGCGCAATCAGCCGGTCTTTGCGTTCCACATACCAGGGCACAAAATTTCTGGCCGGGCGGTCGGGGCTGTAGAGCCGCACGAACCACTCGTCCAGCGCGATGTGGGTAAACCCGTCGGTTTTGGCCAGGGCCTTAGCGTAGGTCGATTTACCCGCACCAACCGGGCCTTCAATAAAGTGTATTTGGTTCATCGGATAAGCTTTTTGTAGGAGGAATTATCAGGCGCGTTTTGTCGCGTACTTAACGATAGTAGCGTGAGAAATGGCTTTTAAATAGCTACCTCATTTGTTGTTTTTATATGATATAACCATATTTTTTACGAGGTTAAGAGCTGGCAATTCCTGGCATAATTTTGAAATTTGTGAAGGATTTTTCTGTAATTCCCCTCTCTCTGCCAGGGAGAGGGGAAAAACAGAAGCGACGCTGTGGCTGAGTGAAACGTTGGACGAAAAGCGAGGCATAATTCTCAGTGGGAGAAGTTAAAAACCAACCAGCTACAGCGTTACAAGTCCACTTGCCGCCGCTTTCTGTGCCGCATCGCTAATGGGTTGATAATCATCCCGGTGCGTCACGCTAAAACCTTTTATCAGTAACGCCTCCCTTACTTCTTGCCACTCAGGCTCGCTCACCAGCCGTTTCAACGCGCGGCGCAGCTGCGCCAGTTCCACGGCTGAAGTTTGCGCCGAGGTGATCATCGGTAAACCCGGTGCCAGCGCCGTTGTGCCGATAGAAACCAGGCCCGCAACGCGTTCCGGTTCGTGATGAGCAACCAGCGCGAGAGTGACTGCATCAATGGCGGCAATATCGCTCGTGCCGGCCTGCACCTCCGCCAGCGACTGGCGGTGGCTGCCGCTAAAGGCGATGTCTGAGAAGAACTTCCCGTCTTTTTGCAGCGGGGTAACCAGGCTGCGAAAGCCGTGATAGCCGGACTGGGAGTCGTCGCTGTTGCAGACGACGCGCTTGCCCCGGAAATCTGCCAGCGTTTTTGCCGCGTCGGCTTCACGCACAATCAGCTGGCTGCTGTAGTGAAACCCTTCGCAGCCTGCCGCCTGATAATGAAACGTACCGACGACCTGCACGTTAGGCAGCAGGACGCACAGGGGATAACCGCAGGTCTGGCTGAGCAGCAGCCGCGAGTCTTGCCAGTGGCTCAGACGATCTTCGGGTTCGCTATACATCAAACTGTCGCCGTCCAGTCCTTCTTCGCTCAGTAGCAGGCGCAAGGTGGCTACCAGCGCTTCGGTATCCGGGTGATGCACGTCGTACATCGGCAGCGAGATAAGCTTACTCATGGGCTTTCTCCTGCGGCACCACGTCCTGCGCCAGGCGGCCGTCCGGGAAGAACGGGTTAATTTCCACCTGGATCGGCTTAATCAGATGCTCGCGCATCAGCTCGCCGTAACCGTTCACAAAGAAGCCCTGGTTCCGCTGCAGGTATTCCTCTTTATACGCGCGGTAAACGGTTGGCAGCCCGTACCACGGAATGCCGGGGAGATCGTGGTGCACTGAGTGATAGTTCAGATTCAAGAACAGCAGACGCCAGAACATGCCTGCTTCGTTAATCACCGTTCGGGCCTCGGGATCTTCCGCCGCGCGGTGTTCGAAGAAAGAGCGGACTTTGGTCATCGCCAGCATCGGCCAGGTGACGACCAGCAGGTAGTAAACCACCGAGAAATCATGCTTCACCAGCCAGCCGAGCACCGGGATAAGCAGCAGCAGATGTACCGTCCACATCGCCATCGCCGGGCGATTACCGCCGCGGAAAGTTTCCCAGATATTGATCGCCGTCCAGCGCATGGTCAGCACCGGCGTCAGCAGCAGCCTACCTGGGAAGGTGTTACGCAGGCGCACCAGCAAGCGCTGAACGCCGCTAAAATGCTGCCAGCGGCGGCGGGTAAAGTAGTAACTTTCCGGGTCAGTTTCCGGCACGGTCAGATCTTCATCCTGGTGATGTTTCAGATGCAGATCGCGATAAGTGCCGTACGGATACCAGATAGAAAAAGGGATCAGCCCGAACAGCTGGTTCAGGCGTGGGAAGCGCGTCGGGTGGCCGTGCAAAAGCTCATGCTGCAGCGACATATACCAGGTGGCTAACCAGATGAGCAGCAGCGTTGCCGGAAAGAGGCCAATGGTTTTCCACCACGCCACGGTGGCAAACCAGCCGCCGTAAATCGTGATAATCAGCAGCCAGGTGGGCAGCTCCGTGCGCCACAGCCACGAACGCCGCAGTTTACTGACAAATTCCCGTTGTTCTTCATGTAAATAGACCGACGCTCTGCCACTCATTTAACTTATCACTGCCCGCAATTAATCGTTGATTTGAGCAGAGAGTAAATCGTCGCCGCTAAAGCCCATAGGAATATAAATAGCTATGCTTAGAACATAAAATGCTTAAACAGAAAGAGAGAATAAAGGCAGAGGTGCGTAGCGGCATAACGACAGAAAAGGGCGGCTTTTGGTCGCCCTTCAGGCTTTACATTGACTCAATGCCAACCCGCTGGCCGTAGGAGAGTTCCAGCGTGTTACCGTCTGGATCGGCAAAGAACACGAAGTAACCCACCGGGTCGCCAAGCTGCTCTGGTTCTCTGCGCAGCACGCCTTCGGCTCTCGCCATTTCCGTCTTGCGATCAATTTCTTCTTTGGTTGCGCAGGCCACGCCCAGGTGACCAAAATTCCCCAGCGGCGTGTCGGTGTTGTTGTCTGCCTGCACCAGAACCAGCGCAAAAGGCCGGGTGCGATCGCTGAGCCAGGCCACCTTGCGTGCGTCCGGCAGGTCGGGTTCGCGCTGGTGAATCACTTTCATTGCGGTATAGCGGAGGTAGAAATCGACGCTTTTATCCAGATCCTTCACCATAAATGCGACGTGGGTAAAGCCGACATCAATCTGTTCCATAGTCTGCCCATTCAGCTGTTTTTGATGGCGTGACTTTACAACCTCAAGTTAACTTCAGGTCAAGGCGAGGGGCCAGCAAACGGGGCGCTTGAGCATTTTTGAACAAGTGGTAGGAAATTAAAAGAGCGCGAGGGGGAACCGACGGACTAACGGTTAGCGCTGTCCACCTGCTGGCTGCTTTGTTGGGTTTCTGCTTTTTTATCCTGATGGTGGTACCAGGCTCCGATGGAGGAATAAATAAAGCGACCAAAAAAGAACAGAAAACTGATGAGCAGAATAATGCGGGTCATGCGATTATTAAAACGGTTTCGTCTTTGCATAGTCGTAACCTGTGTCACGCAGGGGTCCTTAAGATTGGCCCGGCGATGCGGGCGACGGGGCTATTTAGTCACACAGAACCACTCAGGTCAATTATTCATCATGTAAAAACGGCCTGAATGAATGATTCATGGGCATTTCATTCATGAGGTGAATTTGTTGTGAACTAATATGAATCATATTCAGTCTGAATTTTACCTCAGCGGTGATTCATTGAACTGATACTGATATGCATCAATTATTCTTAATGTTGGCGAACTAAAATTTGTCCCCCGCAGTGACGGAAGATGGGCCGTAACGAACCGGAAAGGATATCCGGAAGATACCCGAAGAGGAACAGGGATTTTGGCGAAGATGTATGCAACTGGCTAGCTGGTATAAACAATCAAAAAGTAAATGGTGGGCACTGCCCCTGATTCTCCCCAGCCTGCTGCTGCCGCTGGTGGCAACGTTTAACGCGCAGACGGTACTGGATGGCGGGCGAGTTTTCCTGCTTTACATGTCGCTCCCGCTGCTAACCGCCTGCATCGTACTGTTCGGGCGCGCGGCTATTCCGGGCATTGTTCTGGCATTGCTGATTCGCTATCTGCCCTCAGAAGGCGTGTGGATTTCGTTGCTGGCCGTCCTGCACTTTATCGTGCCGATTACGGTCAGTTCGTGCTGCTATCGCTATTTTGTGTCGCGACGCAGCGCGGTGACCTTCGGCCTGATTCAGCTCACCGCTCAGCGTATGTTTTGGCTGGTGCTGGTTAACGCCGGGCTATTTCTGGTGTTCTACGAGATAGCGTTATTTTTAGGCTGGTACGATCGCAGTTTTTCTATTCTGTCCGCCACGCCGTGGAGCGCCAGGACATTAATTAATTTCCAGGCCGTGCTGGTGGGGGGATTAACCGGGCTGCCGTTCTTCTATTTTATTTTAAGAATGATAGTGCACCCGCGCTTTATCAAAAGCTTCTGGTCCCGCATGCGGGGACAGCGGCAGAAGGGCGTGACGCGAAGTGAAATGCTGCTCTGGGCCGCGCTCATTGGCCTGCTTATTTGGCTGCTGCTGTACCCGATTAGCCAAAACAAAACTATTTTTAATACCGATTACACGCTGACGCTTATTCTGCCCGTTATGCTGTGGGGGGCGATGCGTTTTGGCTTCTTGTTTATTACCAATGCCTGGACCGTGGTACTGATTATTCTCTGCGGCGGGTTCCATAATTACCTGCCGCCGGATATGGGCTTTCAGCTGCATTTGGCGATTGCGTCTTCCTGCTATGCGGTGTTTTCCATCACCATCTATTTAATGGCGGCGGTGACCACCCGACAGCGCTTCTTGCACTATAAAGCACGCCGCGTGGCGTTCATCGACCCGATGATGCAGATGCCGAATCTACGCGCGTTATCTCGCGACCTCGGGAACACGCCCTGGTCCGCGCTGGGATTTTTGTCGATTCCCGAGCTGGAGCTGCTGGGGCGAAACTACGGCGTTTTGCTGCGCATTCAATACAAACAGCAGCTGGCGGAATATTTGCGCGGCCAGCTGTCGCCCGGCGAGAGGGTGTACAACCTTTCCGGGCACGATCTCGCCCTGCGCCTCAATTATGAATCTCATCAGGCTAAAATTGAGTCTCTGTACGCCCATGCCCGACGGTTCCGCTTTATGTGGGACGGGATGCCGCTGCAGCCGCAAATCGGCATCAGCTATTGCTTTGTGCGCCACCCGGTGTCCCATCTCTACTTATTGCTCGGCGAGTTAAGCACCATGGCCGGGGTATCGCTCTCTACGCAACAGCCCGAAAGCCTGCAGCAAAAAGGCTCCAATCACATTCAGAATGCGGTCAAACGCAAAGTTGAAATGATGAACCGCCTCCAGCATGCGCTCGATCAGGACCTGTTTGTGCTGATGGCGCAGCGTATTGAAGGGTTACGGGGTGACGCCTACTACGAGGTGCTGCTGCGGATGCGCGACGATAAAGGCGAACTGCTGTCACCGGATATCTTTTTGCCCGTCGCCCATGAATTTGGGCTTTCATCCCGCATTGACCGCTGGGTGCTGAATGCCGCCCTGCAGTTTATGGATAAGCACCGCGACAGTTTGCCGGGCTGCAGGCTCGCCATTAACCTGACGCCCGCTTCGGTGTGTCAGGCCCAGCTTCCGGGGGATGTGCAGCATTTGCTGGCGAAGTACCGTATTGAGCCGTGGCAGCTGGTTTTTGAAGTGACAGAAAGTCACTCTTTAACCAACCTTGAACAGGCCAATGTAACGTTGAAGATGCTGCAGCGCATGGGTTGCCGGGTGGCTATCGACGACTTTGGCACAGGCTATGCCAGCTATGCGCGTCTGAAAGAGCTGAGCGCCGACATCCTTAAAATTGACGGCAGCTTTATCCGCAATATTTTAACCAGCAGCCTGGATTACCAGGTGGTGAGCTCGATATGCCAGCTGGCAAGAATGAAGAAGATGCAGGTTGTGGCGGAATATGTGGAAACGCAGGCGCTGAAAGATGCCGTCCGGGCGATGGGCATGGATTATGTGCAGGGATATTTGATTGGTCGCCCTCAGCCGCTGGAGAGCCTTGCTGAAGAACAAAGCCCCTCTGCACCGGAAGACGCAAAGGGGCTGATGGAGTAAATCAGGCGGAGAGCGCCGCTTCGGCCTCTTCTTCGATGGTCAGCTTCCAGCCGGTCATGCTTTCCCAATACAGCTGTTCACGCTCCAAATCCAGCTGAACCAGCGTGTTCTGGCTGAACCAGTCGTGCGGGAAGCGCAGCCTCCAGTGGTTGTCGTCGGTTTCCAGCACCAGCGTCGGCGGGGTGGTTGTCGCCTGGCGCTGGTTATTCAGCAGCGTGGCCAGACGAATCAGCTGAATCAGCGGCAGGAACTGTTTCTTTTTAAACAGGGTGAAGCGCGGCAGATCGTCCAGCTTAATGGCCTTGCGGTGGTAGCGCACCAGGGAAGCCATCAGTACCTGCTGCTCCTGGTTGAAGCCCGGCAGGTTGCTGTTTTGCAGAATGTAGGCCGAGTGGCGGTGCATCCCGCTGTGGTTGATGCCCAGCCCGACTTCATGCAGCATCGCGGCCCACTTCAGCAGCGCGGCCATCTGCGGGTTAGCCAGCTTGTGGTTCTGTTTTTCCCACTGCTGGTACAGCAGTTCAACGGTTTCCAGTACCCGACGAGCCTGATCGCTGTCGATGTGGTACTGCTCCGCCAGGCTTTGCGCGGTGCGAATGCGAATATCCTGATGGCGGAAGCGGCCTTCCATTTCGTACAGCACGCCTTCGCGCAGCGCACCGTCAGACAGGCGCAGCTCGCGGATGGCGAGCGCATCAAACACGCCGCACAGAATGGCCAGCCCAGGCACAAACACCGCTTTACGCTCTTCGGACAGGCCCGGCAGGCTCAGGGCGTCGAAGGTTTTAAACTTCAGCACTTCCTGCTGGAGCATGTCCAGGCGTTCCGGGGTGATCATCCCGTCTTTTTCGCCCATCTCGATCAGCACTTCATGTGCCGCTTTAATGGAGCCAGAGGCGCCCATCGCGACTTTCCAGCCCTGCAGGCGATATTGCCAGGCAAGGGTTTCCAGTTTTTGGATAGCCGCCATGCGGGCGCGCTTGAAGTTTTCCGGGCTGATGACGCCGCCAGGGAAGAAGTTTTGTGCGAAGCTGACGCAGCCCATACGGCGACTTTCCACCAGCATTGGCTCAAAATCTTCGCCGATCACCAGCTCGGTGGAGCCCCCGCCGATATCAATCACCAGCTTGCGGCCTTTCTCCGGCTGAGTGTGTTCCACGCCCATAAAAATCAGACGGGCTTCTTCGTTCCCGGGAATGATTTCGATCGGGTAGGGGATCACTTTCTCCGCGCGTTTCAGAAACTCGGCGGCATTGGTGGCCTCGCGAAGCGAGTGGGTGCCCACAATGCACACGTTGTCTGCTGCAAATCCCTGCAGGCGTTCGGCAAACAGCGCCAGGCAGGAGAGCCCACGCTCCATGGCCTCCTCGCTTAATTTGTTATCGGGCCCGAGGCCATCCGCGAGGTGCACGCGCTGCTTCAGGCGGCCAATGATTTGCATGGCGCCATCCACCACACGGGCAATGACCATGTGGAAGCTGTTCGAGCCGAGGTCGACCGCAGCAAATTCCTGCGGCCGTGGAGCATGGTTTGATATCGGCATAATTTTATCTTCGCCTGAGAGCGTTAGTCAGGTTGTTCCAGAGTTTTAATATAATCGTAGATCGCCAGCTGCGAACGCACTTTCCGGCGGTTGCCGCGCGGCACATAGCGATTACTCAGTTCTTTGTCGATGATGCGCGCTTTCACCGTGTCGTTCAGCTGGATATCAATGATATCGAGCATACGCTGCTTCAGGCGCGGATCGAGGACCGGGACGGCCACTTCAATGCGGTAGTCGATGTTACGGGTCATCCAGTCGGCAGAGGAGAGGAAGACTTTTTTATCGCCACCGTTTTCAAAAATATAGACCCGGTCGTGCTCGAGGTAGCGGTCAACGATACTCTGCACGCGGATATTATCGCTGATCCCGTCGAGTTCTGGAATCAGCGAACACATGCCGCGTATCAGCAGGTTCACCTTCACGCCCGCGCTGGAGGCCGCATAAAGTCTGTCCACCAGGCCTTTGTCTACCAGGTTATTCAGCTTCAGCGTGATCCCGGCAGGCTGCCCGTTCTGGGCATTTTTGATTTCGCGATCGACCAAATCGTACAGCAGGCGACGCGAGTTCTGCGGCGACACCAGCAGATAGTCGAAGGTCACCGGGCGGTACGGATTTTCGATAAAGTTGAACACGCGACGCACTTCGTTGGTGATGCGAGCATCGGCGGTTAACAGGGAATAGTCCGTGTAGAGACGGGCGGTTTTCTCGTTAAAGTTACCGGTCCCAATATGCGCATAACGCACAATCTCTTCGCCTTCCATGCGGGAAATAAGGAACAGCTTGGCGTGAATTTTCAGCCCCGGCGCGGAGAAGATAACGTGCACACCCGCCTCGGTAAGGCGCTTCGCCCAGTGGATATTCGCTTCTTCGTCAAAACGTGCCTGCAGCTCGACCACCACGGTGACTTTCTTGCCGTTATGGGCGGCGTGGATCATGGCGTCAATAATGCGTGAGTCTTTCGCCACGCGGTAGATATTGATTTTAATCGCCAGCACGCTTGGATCGAAGGAGGCCTGGCGCAGCAGCTCAAGGACGTGTTCGAAGGTGTGGTACGGGTAGTAAAGCAGGACGTCACGCTCGCGGATGGCGTCGAACCCGTTACGGAATTTATCGAACCAGATATGGCGCAGGCGCGGCAGCGGCTTGTTCACCAGGTTAGCTTTCCCGACGTTCGGGAAGCCAATAAAGTCTTTAAAATTGTGGTAGCGTCCGCCGGGAATGATCGAGTCGTAGTTGGAAATGGTCAGCTTGTCGCGCAGCATCTCCACCATCGCATCCGGCATATCGCGCTGATAAACAAAGCGCACCGGCTCGGCGGTCAGACGCTGTTTCAGGCTGGAGGACATCAGTTCCAGCAGGCTGGATTCCATTTCGGTAACCAGGTCGTACTCGGCGTCACGCGTCATCTTCATTGAATAGGCGTTGAGCGCGTCGTAGTCGAAGAACCCTTTGAAGATCTCGTCCAGGCAGTAGCGCAGGATGTTATCCAGCAGGATCATCGGCTTGCGGCGACGTGGTGCTTCCGGCGGCAGGTTCACAAACCGCGGCACTTTGTCAGACGGGATCTCCAGCAGCGCGTAGCGAATGCTGTCCCCACGAATGATTTCGACCGCCAGGTAGGTGTAATCGTCCTTCAGGAACTGCACCAGGTCGGTATCGCGGTTGATCAAAATCGGCGTGATGTGCGGGCGAAGCTGATGCTTGAAGTAGCTGCGCAGCCAGCTTTGCTGATTTTCGGAAAGCTGACGTTCGTTAATCAGGAAGATTTGGTTGCGGGCCATTTCCAGCAGCAGCTCGTTATACAGGCTGTCAAATTCCTGATCGGCCTTCAGCACCCGAGCCTGAATCTTGTTCAGCAGGTGGCGCTGGTTGGAAGGAGAACCCTGTTCTTCACTGATTAAAATGCGGCGCTTCAGTTCGGCGAAACGCACTTTATAGAATTCATCGAGGTTATTGGAATAGATGCCGAGAAAACGCATCCTTTCAATCAACGGGTTGAGCTTGTCCGCCGCTTCCTGCAGAACGCGTTCGTTAAAAGACAACCAGCTCAGTTCTTTTTCGATATACAGCTTATCCTGACCCATTAGTCCTCACACTCCGTTTTCGTGGACGTGGCAATGCCGTCACCGTCACGTCAGTTATTATGGCGAGCTTTAGCGGAGAATGTCCAACTATGCAGATGAAACTCTCTCATCTGACCATGACAACTTTATGAGAGACAGACACAAAAAAAGGGCCTAAGCCCTTTTTAGTTAAATTATTCTGCTGCATGTCCCTGCGGGGGCAGCTGCACGCCATCAAGCCAGGCGGCGTTTTGGCGCATTTTTAGGCGATCGTCGAGGAACCAGCTGACGACCAGCGGGTAAATCGCGTGTTCCTGGTGCTGAACGCGGGCGGTGATTTCGTCCTCATCATCCCCTTCAAATACCGGCACTTTGGCCTGCAAAATGACCGGGCCGCCGTCCAGTTCGTCAGTGACAAAATGCACGGAGGTGCCGTGCTCTTCATCGCCGTTTTCCAGCACCTGGCGGTGGGTATGCAGACCGGGATATTTCGGCAGCAGGGAAGGGTGAATGTTGAGTAAACGACCGCTGTAGCGCGCCACAAAGGCCGGGCTGAGAATGCGCATATAACCCGCGAGCACCACGACGTCCGGCGCGTAGGCGTCAATCTCCTGCATCAGCTGGCGATCGAACGCCTCGCGGCTGGCAAACTCGCTTGCCGCCAGCGCGTGGGTCGGGATCCCGGCTTCGCGGGCTCGCTCAAGGCCGAACGCGTCGGCCTTATTGCTGAACACCGCGCTGATGGTGCCGTTAATCTTCTTCTGCTGGCAGGCGTCAATGATCGCCTGCAGATTGCTTCCGTTACCGGAAATCAGCACCACAATGTGTTTCATTACTCAATAACCACGCGCTCTTCGGAATCAGATGCCTTGATGATACCGATTTTCCACGCTTTTTCACCTTTGGCCTGCATCAGCGCAACGGCTTTATCCGCTTCTGCCGCCGGCAGCGCAATGACCATGCCCACGCCGCAGTTAAAGGTGCGGTACATTTCGTGGCGGCTGATGTTGCCGGCCTGCTGCAGCCAGTTGAAGACGGCTGGCCACTGCCAGGAAGATTCGGTGATAACGGCCTGGGTGTTGTCCGGCAGTACGCGCGGAATGTTTTCCCAGAAGCCGCCGCCGGTCAGGTGGGCGATGGCGTGAACATCCACATTTTCAATCAGCTCAAGGATGTTTTTCACGTAAATGCGGGTTGGCTCGAGCAGGTGATCCGCCAGAGGTTTCCCTTCCAGTTCGGTGGTCAGCGGGTCGGTGCCGCTCACTTCCAGCACTTTGCGCACCAGCGAGTAGCCGTTGGAGTGCGGGCCGCTTGAACCCAGCGCAATCAGGACATCGCCATCGGCAACTTTAGACCCGTCGATTATTTCAGACTTCTCAACCACGCCCACGCAGAACCCGGCCACGTCGTAGTCTTCCCCGTGGTACATGCCTGGCATTTCAGCGGTTTCACCGCCAACCAGCGAGCAGCCTGACTGCAGGCAGCCTTCGGCGATGCCGGTGATAACGCTGGCGGCAGTATCCACGTCCAGCTTGCCGGTGGCGTAGTAGTCGAGGAAGAACAGCGGCTCGGCGCCCTGAACCACCAGGTCGTTCACGCACATGGCGACCAGGTCAATGCCGATCGCGTCGTGGCGTTTTAAATCCATGGCCAGACGCAGCTTGGTCCCCACACCGTCGGTGCCGGAAACCAGAATCGGTTCGCGATATTTCTGAGGCAACGCGCACAGCGCACCGAAACCGCCCAGGCCACCCATCACTTCCGGGCGGCGGGTCTTTTTCACTACGCCTTTAATTCTGTCGACCAGAGCGTTACCAGCATCAATATCTACACCGGCATCTTTATAGCTGAGAGAGGTTTTATCGGTCACTGCTCGTTCCCCACGGGTGGTATATAAGAAAAACGCGGCAATTCTAACAGTGGAGGCAAACGTTTGCGAGCCTCTTGTCATCGGCAAGAAAAGAATTCCTGAGATAGACTCAATCCAGTCCGGTTGATCTCGATCATCCCATTAGCTGTAGCGCAGCGGCAAAAAAGCGGTATAATCCGGCGATTTTTTTTGTGGTAGCCAACTATCTCGGGGGAGAAAGAGTATGAAGATCGTGGAAGTGAAACACCCACTCGTCAAACACAAGCTGGGCCTGATGCGCGAGCAAGACATCAGCACCAAGCGCTTTCGTGAACTCGCCTCTGAAGTAGGCAGCCTGCTTACTTATGAAGCCACTGCGGACCTGGAAACCGAGAAAGTCACCATCGAAGGCTGGAACGGCCCGGTGGAAGTCGACCAGATCAAAGGCAAAAAAATTACCGTTGTGCCAATTCTGCGTGCTGGCCTTGGCATGATGGAAGGCGTTCTGGAAAACGTACCCAGCGCGCGTATCAGCGTCGTTGGCGTTTACCGCGATGAAGAAACCCTGCAGCCGGTACCTTACTTCCAGAAGCTGGTTTCTAATATAGAAGAACGTATGGCGCTGGTGGTTGACCCGATGCTGGCGACCGGCGGTTCTATGATTGCCACCATCGACCTGCTGAAAAAAGCGGGTTGTACCAGCATTAAGGTACTGGTGCTGGTTGCCGCGCCGGAAGGCATCGCCGCGCTGGAAAAAGCGCACCCGGACGTGGAGCTGTACACCGCTTCTATCGATCAGGGTCTCAACGAGCACGGGTACATTATTCCTGGCCTCGGTGATGCGGGCGATAAGATATTCGGAACAAAATAAGATTCATCAGCCGACTTTGAAAGTCGGCTTTTTTTTGATTGAAGCAAACACCGTTCGTTAAAAATAACACTTAGAGGAAAACAACATGACCCGCCGCGCCATTGGGGTAAGTGAACGCCCGCCCTTACTGCAAACGATTCCGTTGAGCCTGCAGCATCTGTTCGCCATGTTCGGCGCAACCGTGCTGGTGCCAATTCTGTTCCACATCAACCCGGCCACGGTGCTGCTGTTTAACGGTATTGGCACCTTACTTTATCTGTTCATCTGTAAAGGCAAAATCCCGGCGTATCTGGGGTCTAGCTTCGCGTTTATCTCTCCGGTATTGCTGCTGCTGCCGCTGGGGTATGAAGTAGCCCTCGGCGGATTTATCATGTGCGGCGTGCTGTTCTGCATCGTGGCGCTGATTGTGAAAAAAGCCGGTACCGGCTGGCTGGACGTGATGTTCCCTCCGGCGGCGATGGGTGCGATTGTGGCGGTTATCGGTCTTGAGCTGGCGGGCGTGGCGGCTAACATGGCCGGGCTGCTGCCCGCGGAAGGCTCATCCCCGGATTCCACCACCATTATTATCTCGCTGGTGACGCTGGCGGTCACGGTGTTTGGTTCCGTGCTGTTCCGTGGTTTTATGGCCATTATCCCGATTCTCATCGGCGTGCTGGCGGGTTACGCGCTCTCCTTCGCCATGGGCGTGGTAGACGTGACGCCCATCCGCGAAGCGCACTGGTTCGCGCTGCCAACCTTCTATACGCCTCGCTTTGAATGGTTCGCTATCTTCACCATTCTGCCTGCGGCGCTGGTGGTTATTGCCGAACACGTGGGTCACCTTGTGGTGACCGCGAATATCGTGAAAAAAGACCTGATTCGTGACCCGGGCCTGCACCGTTCGATGTTTGCCAACGGCATTTCAACCGTGTTCTCCGGCTTCTTCGGCTCCACGCCAAACACCACCTACGGTGAGAACATCGGCGTCATGGCGATCACCCGCGTGTACTCGACCTGGGTTATCGGCGGTGCGGCAATTATCGCCATTCTGCTTTCCTGTGTCGGCAAACTGGCGGCGGCGATTCAAATCATTCCGGTGCCGGTGATGGGCGGTGTTTCTCTGTTGCTGTACGGAGTGATCGGCGCCTCCGGTATTCGCGTGCTGATCGAATCCAAAGTGGATTACAGCAAAGCGCAAAACCTGATCCTGACCTCCGTGATCCTGATCATCGGGGTGAGCGGGGCGAAGGTGCACATTGGTGCGGCAGAGCTGAAAGGCATGGCGCTGGCGACCATCGTCGGCGTGGGCCTGAGTCTTATTTTCAAACTTATCAGCATACTGCGCCCGGAAGAAGTCGTGCTTGACGCGAAAGACAACGACGCGCAGGCCTGATCGTTTCCTCGCCGGGCGGATCCTCGCCCGGTTCTAAACCTCAGCCATTCTGTGTTAGACTCGTTTCGATTTTCTGCCTGTTATGGTTGAGGTACTTCTGAATACGCCGGCACAGCTCTCACTGCCACTCTATCTTCCCGACGACGAAACCTTTGCGAGTTTCTGGCCGGGTGACAACCCTTCTTTATTAGCCGCCCTGCAGGCGGTACTCCGTCAGGATCACAGCGGGTACATCTATTTCTGGTCGCGTGAAGGCGGCGGGCGCAGCCATTTGCTGCATGCGGCCTGCGCAGAGCTTTCCCAGCGCGGTGAAGCCGTGGGCTATGTGCCGCTGGATAAGCGCACCTGGTTTGTGCCGGAAGTGCTCGACGGGATGGAGCAGCTGTCGCTGGTTTGCATCGACAATATCGAATGCGTGGCCGGGGACGAGCCGTGGGAAATGGCGATCTTCAATCTTTATAATCGCATTCTGGAATCCGGGAAAACGCGTCTGCTGATCACTGGTGACAGGCCGCCTCGCCAGCTTAATCTGCAGTTGCCTGACCTGGCTTCCCGTCTCGATTGGGGGCAAATCTACAAGCTGCAGCCGCTTTCCGATGACGACAAGCTGCAGGCGCTGCAGCTGCGCTCCCGGTTGCGGGGGTTTGAGCTGCCGGAAGACGTGGGGCGTTTCCTGTTAAAACGCCTCGATCGCGAAATGCGAACCCTGTTTATGACGCTCGATCAGCTCGATCACGCCTCGATTACCGCCCAGCGCAAACTCACTATTCCGTTCGTCAAAGAGATCCTCAGCCTGTAGTTTTCCCCGTCCGCCGACGGGGAATGTCGCGTTATACCTGGCGTAATCTTTCTGCCGCAGCGTCCAGCGTCGCTTCCTGCTTAGCAAAGCACAGGCGAATCAGCTTGTGCGGGAAAGCATCCGCGCAGAACACCGACAGCGGGATCGCCGCCACGCCCACTTCTTTGGTCAGCCACTGGCAGAAACTCACGTCGTCGAGATCGGAGATTGCGCTGTAGTCGGCCAGCAGGAAGTAAGTCCCTTCGCAGGGCAAAATTTCAAACCGGCTGTCCGCCAGCGCTTCAACAAAGCGGTCGCGGCGCGCGCGGTAGAATTCCGGCAGTTCACGATAATGTTCCGGTTCGGCACGCAGCATGTCGGCAATCGCAAGCTGCGCCGGGGTATTCACTGCAAACGTCAGGTACTGGTGAACTTTGCGCAGCTCCGCGCTGATGGCCGCCGGTGCCACGCAGTAGCCCACTTTCCAGCCCGTCATATGGAACGTTTTGCCGAAAGAGGACACAGAGATAGCGCGCTCGCGCAGCTGCGGGTGGGCCAGCACGCTGGCGTGGCCTTCTTCGTCGAAGCAGATATGCTCGTACACTTCGTCGCTCAGCACGTAGACTTCGTGCTGCGCAATGGCCTGCCACAGCGCGGTAAAATCACTTTTGCGCCAGACGGTAGCGGAGGGGTTGTGCGGCGTGTTAAGAATGACGAGGCGAGTTTTGTCGCTCAGCAGGGCAGCAAATTCTTGCCAGTCGACGCGGAAGTGCGGCGGCTGGAGAGCAATACGTTTCAGAATGCCGCCGGAAAGCGTCACGGCTGGGGCATAGCTGTCATAGCTTGGGTCAAAGCAAATCACTTCATCGCCCGGACGAACCAGCGCGGTGATGGCGGCATAAAGCGCTTCGGTGGCGCCAGCGGTGACCGTAATATCAGTATTGGCATCCGGCTTGTGGCCGTACAGCGCTTCGGTTTTCTCGGCGATGGCTTCGCGCAGGGCTGGAACGCCGGTCATCGGTGCATACTGGTTTGCGCCCTGGCTGACGTGAAACGCCAGGCGTTCCTGCAGGTAGCGCGGGCCGTCAAAATCCGGGAATCCCTGGGAAAGGTTAATCGCATTGTGCTGCTGCGCGAGGGCGCTCATTTGCGTGAAAATAGTGGTGCCGAGCGCCGGCAGTTTGCTTTCTGGAATCAAAGGGGAGTGGCTCATTATTCTTCGACCTTAACGTGGTGCGTGTGTTTCCCTGTGTTGCCGGGACTATAACACGATGTTAAGATTTAGCAATCAAGACGCTTAGACGTCTAAATAATAATGACCTCAGTTGCCAACATAACGCAGCGTTAACGGCTGGAGAGATGATGATTCGCGCCATTGTTACCGATATTGAAGGCACCACCAGCGACATTCGCTTTGTGCACAACATCCTGTTCCCGTATGCCCGCGAACGCCTCGTGGGTTTTGTTCGCGAGCAGCAAAATGAAATAGCCCCAATACTCAACGACCTGCGGGCGGAAATTAATGAACCGCAGGCGGATATTGAACGGCTGATTGAGACGTTGTTTAGCTTCATGGATGTAGATCGTAAATCTACCGCGCTAAAAGCGCTGCAGGGCCTTATCTGGCGGGATGGCTACGTGAATGGAGACTTCACCGGCCATCTCTATGATGACGTTCTGCCCGCGCTCAAGGCCTGGAAACAGCAGGGTATTGCCCTGTATGTCTATTCATCCGGCTCGGTGGCGGCGCAGAAGCTGCTTTTTGGCTACAGCGACGCCGGGAATATTACTGAGTTGTTCAGCGGCTATTTTGATACCCACGTAGGGGCCAAGCGTGAAGCGCAGTCCTACCGCAACATCGCGGCGGAGATCGGCGTGGCACCTGAGTCGCTGCTGTTCTTATCAGATATTCACCAGGAGCTGGATGCTGCACGGGAAGGCGGTTGGCAAACCGTGCAGCTTATTCGCGGCGAGGCGGATGACGTCAGCCGCCATCGCCAGGTAAACCGTTTCGACCACATTAATCTGGAGTCGTTTTCTTCATGAGCGCATTGACCATTTTTACCGATACCGAAGCAAAGGAGCCGGTATGGCACAGCACGGACGCGCAAGAAATTCGCGAGCAGTTGAACGCCAAAGACGTGCGTTTTGAACGCTGGGAAGCGAACCAGGATTTAGGCAACGACCCAACGCCGGAAACGGTGATCCACGCTTATCAGCATGCTATCGACAAGCTGGTGGCGGAGAAGGGCTATCAGAGTTGGGATGTGATCAGCCTGCGGGCGGACAACCCGCAGAAAGACGTGCTGCGGACTAAATTCCTGTCTGAACATACCCACGGCGAAGATGAAGTACGTTTCTTCGTCGAAGGCGCGGGGCTGTTCTGCCTGCATCTGGACGACAAGGTGTATCAGATCCTCTGCGAGAAGAACGACCTGATTTCCGTCCCGGCCGGGACACCGCACTGGTTTGATATGGGGTCCGAGCCGCATTTCACCGCGATTCGTATTTTTGATAACCCGGAAGGCTGGGTGGCGCACTTTACCGGCGATGCGATTGCGGATGCTTATCCACGCTTGCCGTAGGCTGTGATTGACCCTCTCCTGGCAAAGGAGAGGGGAAAATTGTGAATCTGTAGTGCGTTCTATTCCTTCTCCCCTTTGGGGAGAAGGTCAGAATGAGGGGCATTATTTCTTCGGTAAAAATACCCCATCCCGAACCTGTTCCGGCGTCACCATGCCCGTATCCAAAATCCAGCCGCTAATCAACTCTGCCGGGGTAACGTCAAACGCCGGGTTATACACGCTTGCGTTGTCTGGCGCCCACTGCACGCTGCCAAAGCTGCCCGCCACGCCGGTCACTTCACTGGCGGCACGCTGCTCAATCGGAATGGCTTCGCCGTTCGGACAATTTCTGTCGAGCGTGGTATGAGGCGCGGCAACGTAGAATGGAATGCCGTGGTAATGCGCCAGCACGGCCAGGCTGTAGGTGCCGATCTTATTGGCCACGTCACCGTTCGCGGCGATGCGGTCCGCGCCCACCCAGATGGCGTCCACCTGCTTTTTCGCCATCAGGCTGGCGGCCATGGAATCGCAAATCAGCTGGTAAGGAATACCCAGCTCCCCTAATTCCCACGCCGTTAGCCTGCCGCCCTGCAGCAGCGGGCGGGTTTCGTCCACCCAAACGCTGGCGACGTTCCCTTCGTTAAATGCCCGCTGAATAACGCCCAGTGCGGTGCCGACGCCTGCGGTAGCCAGCCCGCCGGTATTGCAGTGGGTCAGCAGGCGGCTACCGGGTTTAACCAGCGCCGCGCCCGCCTGGGCGATGTTATTGCACAGCACTTTATCTTCTGCCACCAGCCGCAGCGCCTCTTCTTCGAGCGCAGCCACAACATTTTCCTGAGCCAGCGCCTGCTTCATACGGTCGAGGTTATTCATCAGGTTTACCGCCGTCGGGCGGGACGCCCGCAGGGTTTCCAGGGCTTCAGCGAGCTGAGCTTTTGTCAGCCCTTGCTCCGCCAACAGCGCCAGCAGCAGGCTGGCGGAAAGGCCGATGAGCGGCGCGCCGCGTACGCTGAGGGCGTGAATATGCGCGACCAGCTGTGACACGGTGTGCGCCGGGAGCCAGTTTTTCTGCTGCGGCAGCGCCTGCTGATCAAGGATCCAAAGCTGGTTATCACGCACTTCCAGGCTGGTGGTTTTTAAATTATGCATTCGTGTTAATTCCATGTTGCGTTGTTGCGGTATATTGTGCCAACATGACTTCCAGATGTATAGACGTCCAAACGTCTTAATTGACTTTATTTTCTGAGAGGATCGCCATGTCGCAATACCGCACTTTTACCGCCGCTGACGCAGTGGCCTATGCTCAACAGTTTGGCGGGCTGCAGACGCCGTCTGAGCTGGTGGAGGCGCAGGAAGTGGGCGACGGCAACCTCAATCTGGTGTTTAAAATCTTTGATAATCATGGCGTCAGCCGGACTATCGTGAAGCAGGCGCTGCCGTATGTGCGCTGCGTGGGCGAGTCCTGGCCGCTGACGCTGGATCGCGCTCGCCTTGAGGCGCAAACCCTGGTGGAGCACTACCAGCACAGCCCGGAACACACGGTCAACGTGGTGCATTACGACCCAGAGTTGGCGGTGATGGTGATGGAAGATCTCTCCAGCCATCGCATCTGGCGCGGCGAGTTGGTGAAGGGCGTGTATTATCCTCAGGCGGCCAGCCAGCTTGGTGAGTATCTGGCAAAAGCGCTGTTCCACACGTCAGATTTTTATCTGCATCCGCACGATAAGAAGGCGCTGGTTGCCCGCTTTATCAACCCGGAAATGTGCGAAATCACAGAAGATCTGTTCTTTAACGATCCGTATCAGATCCACGAGCGAAATAACTACCCGGCCGCGCTGGAAGAACAGGTTGCCGCGCTGCGAAGCGACAGCGACCTGAAGTTGGCCGTGGCGTTGCTGAAGCATAAATTCTTTTCCAGCGCGGAAGCGCTGCTGCACGGCGACATCCACAGCGGGTCGATTTTCGTTGCGGAAGGTAGCCTGAAAGCGATCGACGCTGAATTTGGTTACGTGGGCCCGGCCGGGTTTGATCTTGGGACCGCCATCGGCAACCTGCTGCTGAACTACTGCGCGCTGCCGGGGCATTTTGGTCCACGGGATGCAGCCAGCCAGCGTGAACAGCGCCTGAAGGATATTCAGGAACTGTGGCTGAGCTTCTCAGAGCGCTTTACGGCGCTTGCCCGCGAGAAAACACGCGACTCGGCGCTGGCAACGGAAGGCTACGTTGAGCACTACCTGCAAAAAGTGTGGGTTGATGCGGTAGGCTTCTGCGGCACCGAACTGATTCGCCGCTCGGTTGGTTTGTCGCACGTTGCCGATCTGGAAAGTATTGAGGATGAGGCGGCGCGCCTGGCCTGCGTCAGCCATGCTATTGAGCTGGGCAAGTTTTTGATTCTGATCGCCGGGCAGGTGAATTCGGTGGATGAGTTTATTGCGAGGGTTCGGCAGAAGGGGTGAGTTTCTTTGCCTCAAAATTTATTTCAACCGTTAATCTCTTCTATGAGGGTCTGGCGAAAGGTTCCGTTCACTTCCAGCCCTGTTTCATATGTCATCACAGAGCCAGTGAATGTCTCAGGGGGATCACCGTCATTCCCCTGAGAACCCGGACTCCCGGCCAAATGAATCGACCGCGTGAGCGGCAGACCTCCGTTTTATCTCCCAGTCCTGGATCGGCTGAGATGCGTTCCCGACGCTCTCAACCTCCGGTCGTTCCCGACGGCCGGACCCTGGCCAGTCGGAGAGAAAACGAAGGCGATTTAAGCCGGAACCGTGCCTCGCTTCAATCCCGCAGCGATACGGAAAGTTCCAGTCGCTTCCAGTTCCACAGCCACGCCGTTGTCCCCGGCTCTCAGCGCCCCCGGTTATGACCCAACTCAGGCGGGGTTGAACTGTCGGGAACAGCGAAAGAGAGCGATCGTCGGGAACGAATCGCGAACGACCCCGAATGTTTGGGGTGATAGCCGGTGGGTTTACCGCTTCAGCGGCGATGAGCTCGCCGGGCGCCGGGGCTGTTCGGGGGATGGCGTTATCCCCCGGACACGTTCACCGTTTGCTGCGGTGGCAAAGATAACTTGTCGGATGGGTGAACGGAAAACTGCTTGCTGGCAGATCCTTCTTTTCGAAATGATAAAATAAAGATCTGTATTAAAGGCAATTATAGGAGTACGAGAAAGTAAATCGTAGGGCTACCCCAAATACTCAATAACCGACAACCCGCCGTTATAATCCGTGCTGTACACAATCCCTTGAGCGTCGACAAAGACATCACAGGACTGGATCACCTGCGGGCGTCCAGGGCGAGTATCCATCATCTTTTCCGGGGCGGCAGGTACCAGCGCACCTGTTTCTACCGGGCGGTACGGGTTGGAAATATCGTAGGCTCGCACGCCAGCGTTCTGATACGTCGCGAAAATTAGCGTATCGCTGATAAAGCTACCTGGGCGGTTTTCGTGCAGATTATGCGGGCCGAAATGCGCGCCTTTCGCCACATAATCAATCTCATCCGGCTGCGGGAACGTGGAGATGCTGACCGGGTTCGACGGGTCGCGAATATCGAACAGCCAAATCAGCTTCTCGCCGTCCTCCTGATTGTCCAGTACCGCTTCGTCGAGTACTACCAACAGATCGCGATTCGGCAGCGGCAGCGCCGTATGGGTGCCGCCGCCAAACGGCGGGCTCCAGTTACGGTGGCTGATGAGCTGCGGCTGAGCGCGATCGGAAACGTCCAGCAGCGTCAGGCCGCCGTCGCGCCAGCTGGCATACGCCGTGTCGCCGCTGATAATCGCGTGGTGTAGCGCATAGCGTTTGCCTTCCGGCCAGGTGGGCTGCTCGCCTGCGGCAGTGTTCATGCCCGGCAGCCACCAGTTGCCTGCCACCTGCGGATTGCGCGGGTCGGCGAGGTCGATAGTCAGGAAGATATAATCGCTAAACCCATCGATCAGCGCGGAAACATAGGCCCAGCGGCCGCCCACATACCAGCAGCGGTGGATGCCGATGCCGCTCAGCGACAGGAAGCTGATTTCTTTGGGTTTATCCGGCGTGGAGATATCAAAAATGCGTAATCCGGCGCTCCAGCCTTTGTCCTGCACGTCGCGAACCGTTTCGCCAACCGATTTGGTGTAGTAAACCTTCTCATCGGCGAAGCGCACGTCGGCAAACAGATCCCGGGCGTTAATCACCAGCAGCAGGTCGTCGTGCGCCTGCAGGTGAATATTCCAGGTACCCGGCGGCGCGGGCACGAAACCCGCCGCTTTCGGGTTTTTAGGATCGCGGACGTCCACAATCGAAAAGCCCTGCGACACCATATGGCCGATATACGCATAGCTCCGGTGCACCATTAGCTGCACGCCGTCCGGTTTTCCTCCCTGATCGCTATGGCCGATCAGCCGCATATTGCGGCTGTATTCGGGTTGTGGCAGTGCCATTGCGGAACTCCTTATTTATTTTTCGCTTCGAGCGTGGCGAACCACGGCGCGATAAAGTCGTCGGTCTGGCCCCAGCCTGGAATGATTTTGCCCAACGAAGTGACGTTGACCGGGCCAGGCTGGCTGGCTAGCAGAGCCTGTGGAATGGCTGCGGCTTTAAAGTCGTAGGTCGCAGGCGTTTGTTCCCCGGCGATCTTGTAGGCCACCAGGCGCACGTTGGTGGCACCGATCAGCTTCGGATCGACCGCCACGCTGACTTTCCACGGGCTGTTGGCTTCGCGCATCAGCTGAATGTCCTGGTTGGAAACGTCGATGCTATAGAGCTTAATTTCGGTACGGCCGTTTTCCTGCAGCGCTTTATAGGCGCCCTGGCTGAAGGCATCCCAGGTGCCCCAGATGGCATCGATTTTGCCTTTCGGGTACTTCGCCAGCACTGCGCCCACTTTGTTGGCGGTGTCGCCCTGCACGTCGGAAGAAACCGCGCCGATGGACTCCAGCTCTTTAATGCCCGGGTTGGCTTTCAGCAGTTCCTGATAGGCCGCCTGGCGGCGTTCCATCGGTGGGAAACCGGCCACCCACAGCTTGATGATGTTGGCTTTGCCGTTGAAGTCTTTGACCAACTGGCCGAAGGAGAGGCTGGTCAGCGAGGCGTCGTCCTGCTGGGTGACGGTCACGCCGGGAATGGTGCCGTTTACGGCGGTATCAAAGACCGACACCGCAATGCCTGCGGCTACGGCTTTTTTCACCAGTTCGGTGGAGTAAGGATCGCGACCCTGAGAAAGAATAATCCCGTCATACTTCTGGCTGATCGCCTGGTTCACAAAGTCCTGGAAGCGGGCGTCGTCGCCGTTGCTCAGGAACGTGCTGACCTTGAAGCCCAGCTTTTTAGCCTGTTGAACCGCACCTGCGACAAACTGCGTAGTGTTGTCGTCGGAGCCCAGGTTGCGGATCACGGCGATGCGGATTGGACCGTCGTGGGCGGCGATTTTTTCCGGCACCGGCGATGGCGTAGCGGCGTGGCCCGGCAGAGCGGCAAGCAGGCTAAGCGCCAGCAGCGAAGTTGTCAGTTTTTTCATGGTCGTTACCCTGTGTGAAGTTGTTGTTTTAGCGTCGTTGTATGTAAGTAATTGCCAGTGCGGCAGCCAGCACCAGGCCTTTAATAATGTCCATCGCGTAATAGGGCACGGAGAGCATCACCAGCCCGTTTTGCAACACGCCCAGAATCACCGCGCCTACCAGCGTGCCGAGCGCGTTAGGTTTACCGGAACCTGCCAGAGAGAAACCAATCCAGGCGGCAGCCACGGCATCCATCAGGTAGCCGCCACCGGCGTTAACCTGTGAAGAGCCAATACGTGAGGCCAGCAGGATGCCGCCCAAACCTGCCAGCAGAGAGGCCAGCACGTAGGCTGCCACGCGGTAACGGGTGGTACGAATGCCGGACAGGCGAGCCGCCTCCGGGTTGCCGCCGATGGCGTACATCCGGCGGCCATGTTTGGTCAGAGAGAGCGCGAGCTGTGCGACCAGCGTGACCACCAGCATGATGATGACGATGGTCGGCACCTGCCCGAGCAGGCCAAAGGCGGCGGGAATCGTCCCTTCCGCCATGTCGCCGCTCGGCAGCACCATGTTTTCGGTGATCGATCCACCGTAGCTGTAGGTCATCGCCACGCCCTGAATCACAAACAGGCTGGCAAGCGTGGCAAGCATGTCGGGAATTTTCAGCACCACGATCAGGAAGGCGTTGAATAGCCCGACCAGCGTGCACAGCACCAGGGTAATAAGAATCGCTTCGGTGGTGCCGAAGCCGTGCCAGACGAACAGCGAAATCACCAGCGCGTTTGCCAGCGAGGCGGTCGAGCCGACGGACAAATCAAACCCGCCCACGGTGAGCGAGATTGACACGCCGATGGCGATCACCGTCACGATGGCGATGGAGCGCAGAATATTAATGATGTTGTTCGGCTCAAGGAAACTGTCGGACGCGATGCCGAACAGCGCCACCAGGGCCACCACGGTGAGCAACATCCCCCATTTGTAGAGAAAGTCAAAGAACTGTTGGCGGCCTGACGCGCTGGCCTTAAGGGATAATGCTTTGCTCACGCGGGGGTTCCTCCGGTGGAGTAGAGTAATAAGGTTTCTTCGGTAGCCTGGTGGCCGTCCAGCTCAGCGACGATGCGCCCGTCCCACAGCACGCAGATGCGATCGCACAGCCCGACCAGCTCGGCAAATTCGCCCGAGGCGTAAATCACCCCTTTGCCACGACGGGCCAGCTTGTCAATCAGCACGAAGAGGTCGGTTTTGGCTTTGATGTCTACGCCTTTGGTTGGCTCATCAAAAATCAGCACGTCGGCTTCGTTGCGCAGCCATTTGCCGATGGCCACTTTTTGCTGATTGCCGCCGGACAGGCGGCGCAGCGCTTGCGCCGGGCCGCTGGTGCGAATGCCCAACTGCTGAATGGTCTTCTCCGCCCAGCGCCTGGCTTTGCGGTAGTCGAACAGCCCCCAGCGGGTAAACTGGCTGTCGGCGCTGACGGCGAGATTCATGGTGACCGACTCGTCGATAAAAATGCCTTCTTTGCGGCGCTCCTCCGGCACCAGCACAACGCCGCGAGTGACGGAATCCGCCGGGTCGGTCGGGCGCCAGGCCTTGCCTTTTAATTCGCCGCGATCAAGCGTGCTGCGGGTGGCGCCGAACAGCGCTTTGCAAAGCTCGGTTTTCCCCGCTCCGGCGAGGCCCGCAATGCCCAGAATTTCGCCTTTGCGCAGGCGTAACGAGATGTCGCGCAGCAGCACATCGTCATGCAGACCTTCCACTGCCAGCAGCGTGTCGCCCTCAACCGGCGGGCGGTGAGGGGGATAAATATCGTCCAGCTGGTGGCCCAGCATTTTCTCTACAATCTCTTCGCCACTGAGATGCCCCATCGGGCCGCTGTCCACCAGCTTGCCGTCGCGCAGCACCGTCATCTGGTCGCAAATGGCTTTCAGTTCATGGATGCGGTGGGAGATAAACACCACGCCAATGCCACCGCTTTGTAGTCGCTGCACGACGCGGAAAAGATGCTCGCTTTCCTGGCTGTCCAGCGGGGCGGTGGGTTCGTCGAGGATCAGAAAGCGGCAATGATGTGAGAGCGCCCGCGCCAGCAGGATTTGCTGTTTTTCCGCCAGGGTGCATTGCTCAATACGTTTTTTGACGTCGATCTCTACGTCGAGCTGCGCCAGCGCTTCTCGAGCCTGCCGGTAAATTTTCGACCAGCGGTAGACATGCCCCGTTTCGGCCAGCTTATCGAGCATGATGTTTTCCGCCACGCTCAGGCCCGGCACCAGGGCAACGTCCACTTCCTGCTGCACCAGATGGATCCCCAGCAGTTTGGCGTCACGCGGGTTGCGGATCGTCACCGTTTCACCGTCGATCAGGATTTCGCCCTGGTAACCCTCGTGCGCGCCGGAAAGCACCGCCATCAACGTGGATTTACCCGCGCCGTTTGCGCCGGTTAAAGCATGTACCGAGCCGCCCTCCAGCCGGAAATTCACCTGGCTCAGCGCGTTAAAGCCCGCGAAGGCGATAGAGATTTCTCGCATCTCAAGGCGGTTAAGCGTGGTCATAGCTGCAGCGGCTTCCGGGTTTAATGAATTGATCTGTCGAATTTTTAACGGCCTTCTGGGTTGCGGGCAATGAACGAAAAGACATAAGATAAAGCAAAATGATATTAGCCGTCCAGATGTCTGGACATATCATCGGCATAGAATATATCCCGCCAGCGAAGAAAAGGAAATGCATCATGACCAGCACCGCTATCCGCGTGGTTACCGGCCCCGCGAATTACTATTCACACCCCGGCAGCCTTGCTCGTCTGACTGAGTTTTACAGCGAAGATCAGCTGAATAACGCAGTCTGGATCTACGGCGAGCGCGCGTTTGCGGCGGCCCGGCCTTTCCTGCCGGCGGCGTTTTCGCTGCCCGGCGCGAAGCATATTCAGTTTGGTGGGCACTGCAGCGAAAGCGACGTGCAGAGGCTGGTGGCGGAGTCTGGTGAACGTCAGGTGGTGATCGGCCTCGGCGGTGGAGCGCTGCTGGATACGGTCAAAGTGGTTGCTCGTCGGCTGAATGCGCCAGTGGTGGCGATCCCGACCATCGCGGCAACCTGCGCGGCCTGGACGCCGCTGTCCGTGTGGTACAACGACGCCGGCCAGGCGCTGCGCTTCGAGATTTTCAACGATGCTAACCACCTGGTGCTGGTGGAGCCGGAAATTATCCTGCGTGCGCCGCAGGAATATTTGCTGGCCGGCGTCGGTGACACGCTGGCGAAGTGGTACGAAGCGGTGGTGCTTAGCCCGCAGCCGGAAAATCTGCCGCTGACCGTGCGCCTCGGTATTGGTGCGGCGCTGGCGATCCGCGATGTTTTGCTGGAGCGCAGCGAACAAGCGCTGGAAGATCAGCGCCAGGGCAAGTTAAGTCAGGCGTTTCTGGACGTGGTCGAGGCGATTATTGCCGGGGGCGGGATGGTGGGTGGCCTGGGCGAACGTTACACCCGCGTTGCCGCCGCGCATGCCGTCCATAACGGTCTGACGACGCTGCCGCAAACCGACCGCTTCCTGCACGGCACGAAAGTGGCCTACGGGATTCTGGTACAGAGCGCACTGCTGGGGCAGGACGATGTTCTGGCGCAGCTGACGCAGGCCTATAAGCGTTTCAATCTGCCAACAAAACTGGCGCAGTTGGATGTGGATATCCATAATCGTGCCGACCTGGATAAGGTGATTGCCCGTACTTTACAGGCCGGGGAGTCGATTCATGCGCTGCCGGTGGCGCTGTCGCCGGAGGGTTTGCTGGCGGCGCTGGAGAAGGTTGAGGCGTTGTAAAGATTTGCCCCTCACCCTCTCCCCACAGGGGAGAGGGGAAAAACCAGAAGCGACTTCGTGGTTGAGGACAACGTTAGTCGTAAAGCGAGGCACGGTTCCGGCTTAAATCGCCTCCGTTTTCTCTCCGACTGGCCAGGGTCCGGCCGTCGGGAACGGCCGGAGGCTGAGAGCGTCGGGAACGCATCTCAGCCGACCCAGGACTGGGAGATAAAACGGAGGTCTGCCGCTTCAGCGGTCGATTTATTTCGCCGGGAGTCCGGGTTCTCAGGGGAGTGACGGTGACTCCCCTGAGACGTTCACCGACGCGGTGGCAAAATATAAAACTTTACTTAAGGTGAACGGGACTTTAGCCATGTTTGCATAGAAACGGCCAGGCTTAAGGCGCTGAAGTTAACTCCCGCACCAAACTAAACGCCTGCTTCATATGCTCCTCGCTGACGATAAACGCCCTTAGCTGCTGTGCAGCGTCCATCCCTTTGGCAATCAGCCCTTGCGGGCTGGCGCTAATCTGCCAGACCAGGTCGCGGCGCTGGGTTTCTCCGGCCAGGTGCAGCGGCATCTCCGGCGTTTTCACCTTGACCAGCATCGCCGGAAGGGAAAGCGCGTCGCTTGCCCCGAGCAGGTTTTTCGCCAGCGTCATGGCACTGAGCTGAATCGGCTGCAGGAACGGCAGCACTTTGCCATCGATTTCTGCGCAGTCGCCGAGGGCGTAAATATCCGGATCGGATGTTTGCAGCTGGCTGTTCACCTTGACGCCCCGGTTCACCTCAAGCCCTGCATGCTGGGCCAGCCCAACGTTCGGGCGCAGGCCGATGGCGGACACTACCGCATCAACTTGCAGCTCACGTCCGTTGTTAAGCGTGGCGCACAGCCCTGACTCCGCCTGGCTCACCGCTTCCAGACGCTGGTTGAACAGCAGCTCGACGCCCATCTGGTTCAGGCGGGATTGCAGTCGGCCGCTAACCTCTGCCGGAAGCAGCGACGCCATCAGGTGGCTGGCGTTATCCACCAGCACAACCTCTTTGCCCGCACGGCAGAAGTCCATCGCCAGCTCGCTGCCGATCAGCCCGCCGCCGAGGATCATCACCCGCCGGGCGTCGCGCAGCCGGGCTTCACAGGCCTGATACTCCTGCTGGCTGTTGAGCGTCGTCATCAGCTCTTTGCCGGCAACGGGCGGCAGCAGGGCGGAAGAGCCGGTCGCCAGCACCAGCTTGTCGTAGCGCCACTGCTGCTCGCCGCAGTTGACCCGTTTATTTTTTGGGTCAAGGCTGCTGACCCAGCTATTGGCGTGCAGCGTCAGGTTGAACTGCTCCGCAAACGCGCCAGCCTGCTGGCGGGTCATCGCTTCGGCCCGCTGGTTTAAGCTGATGACGTGGCTCAGGTCCGGTTTGTTGTACTCGTCGGCGCTGTCGGCGGCAATCAGCCGGATTGGCACCTCTGCGCTGTGTTTGCGGATATTTTTCACCAACTGGCGGGCGGCAAAGCCTGAGCCGACTATCACAATGCCGTTGTTCATTTGGCCTCCGTTGCCAGTTCGTCGAAGACGTCTTTGCCCAGCGAACATTCAGGGCACAAGAAACTGTCAGGCACTTCGCTCCATGGCGTGCCTGGCTCAACGGCCTGCATCGGTTCGCCCTGCGCTGGATCGTAAATCCACTGGCAAACGCTGCACTGCATGCAGGGGCCGAGGTCGGCGCCGGTGGATTCTGCTTTTGCTTCTTCGGCTAGCGGAGCGACGGTGACTGAAGCCTGAGCCACCGGTAGCGGGGAGAGCGCCCACTGGCGGGCGATTTCGCGACCGTGTTCGCGGCAAAGTTCCAGGGCGTTGCCGTCCGGACGCCATTTCGCCTTCAGGCTGAGGGACATTTCAAACCCGGCGTCCTGCAGGCGGGTGGAAAGGCGATCGACCGCGCCGCCGCTCCAGCCGTGGGAGCCGAAGGCGCTGGCGCGTTTGTTGCGGAAGCGCAGCCCGGTTATCTCTTCCACCAGCCCGGCGATTTTCGGCATCATCACGTTGTTCATAGTGGAGGTGCCGACCAGCACGCCTTTGGAGCGGAACACGTTGGTCAGAATTTCGTTTTTATCGCTGCGCGCCACGTTGAAGATTTTCACCGCCACGCGCGGGTCAACTTCGTGAATGCCCTGGGCAATGGCGTCCGCCATCATGCGGGTGTTGTTCGACATGGTGTCGTAGAACAGCGTGATGCGGTCTTCCTGGTAATCGGCGGCCCATTTCAGGTACAGCTCAACGATTTGCGTCGGGTTGTCGCGCCAGACCACGCCGTGGGAAGTGGCAATCATCTCCACCGGCAGGTTGAAGCCGAGGATTTCGGTAATTTTTGGCGTTACCAGGCGGCTGAATGGCGTCAGGATGTTGGCGTAGTAGCGCTGGCACTGTTCGAACAGCTCGGTCTGATCCACTTCGTCGTTAAACAGATGCTCGTCGCAGTAATGCTGGCCGAAGGCGTCGTTGCTGAACAGCACCGCGTCGCCGGTCAGATAGGTCATCATGCTGTCCGGCCAGTGCAGCATTGGCGTTTCAACGAAGATCAGCTGTTTGCCATTGCCGATGTCCAGGCTGTCGCCGGTTTTCACCACCTTAAAGTTCCACTCCGGGTGATGGTGGTGACCATTAATGGAGTCGATGCCGTTGGCGGTGCAGTAGATTGGCGTGTGCGGGATGCGTGACATCAGCTCGGTCAGCGCCCCCGCGTGGTCTTCTTCCGCGTGGTTGATAATGATGTAGTCGAGCGTGTTAAGGTCGATTTCACGCTCAAGGTTTTGCACAAACTCGCGGCTGAACTTGTGGTCCACAGTGTCGATCAGGACAGTTTTCTCTTCGCGAATGAGGTAGCTGTTGTAGCTGCTGCCGCGTAGCGTTTTATATTCCGTGCCGTGAAAATCACGCACTTCCCAGTCACGTTGCCCAACCCACTGAATGTTGTTTTTAACCTGAATAGCCATTGAGAACCTCATTGATGTCATAGCGTTAAGTACTTCAATGACGGTGTTATTGCGAGTATCGTGCCAGTTTTATAATTTATTGATTTTTAATTATTTGTTGTTTTTTGTGTTCTTTTTTATTGTCATAATGACATTTTTGTTTTTGGTCATAATGACTCTGATGTTTGTCATTTTGACTACTTAGGCGTAAGCTGAACGCCTCGCGTTCCAGGAGCCTCCCTATGAGCCTGTCGATGTCTTCTCTCGCCGCCATTGCAATCGAACTGCAGAGCGGCATCAGCCATTCCGATCGCTTTACCCGCGTTATCCGAACCTTGAGAAAGCTGCTCGGCGGTGATGCCACGGCGCTGCTGCGCTACGAGTCGCGGCATTTTTACCCGCTGGCGATAGACGGCCTTGCCCTCGATGTGCTGGGGCGGCGCTTTGCCGTGGACGCTCATCCGCGACTGGAGGCCATTGCCCGCGCGGGTGACGTGGTGCGTTTCCCGGCCGACAGCGAGCTGCCCGATCCTTATGACGGCCTGATTCCGGACCATGAAGAACTCAAAGTTCACGCCTGCCTGGGGCTGCCGCTGTTTGCCGACCAGACGCTCATCGGGGCGCTGACCGTGGACGGCATGGATCCTTATCAGTTCGACAGCTTCAGCGATGAGGAGCTCAGGCTGATTGGCGTACTGGCGTCCGGGGCGCTGAACAATGCTTTGCTGCTGGAACAGCTTGAAAAACAAACGCCGGAAGGCACGGTGCAGCCCGCTATTGCGCGGGAGGCCGCCGGGGAGATGATTGGCCGCTCGCCGGGCATCATCCAGCTGAAAAAAGAGATTGATATCGTTGCCAGTTCCGATCTGAACGTGCTGATCACCGGCGAGACTGGCGTCGGGAAAGAGCTGGTGGCGCGCGCAATTCATGCCGGATCGGCCAGGGCGGCAAGTCCGCTGGTCTACCTTAACTGTGCCGCGCTGCCGGAAAGCGTGGCGGAGAGTGAGCTATTCGGCCATGTGAAGGGCGCATTTACCGGGGCGATTCATCACCGCACCGGCAAGTTTGAAATGGCGGATAACGGCACACTGTTTCTCGATGAAATCGGTGAATTACCGCTGGCGCTGCAGGCCAAGCTGCTGCGCGTGTTGCAGTACGGTGATATTCAGCGGGTAGGGGACGATCGCAGCCAGCGCGTGGATGTTCGGGTATTGGCCGCGACTAACCGCGATCTGCGCCAGCAGGTACTGGCCGGCGAGTTTCGCGCCGACCTGTTTCACCGCCTGAGCGTTTTTCCGCTGCACATTCCACCGTTGCGCGAGCGGGGAGAGGACATTGCGCTGCTGGCCGGTTTTTTCTGCGAGCAAGGCCGCGTGAAGATGGGGCTGAAGCAGGTTGGGCTGAGTGAATCGGCTCGGATGCTTCTGGCGCAGTATGGCTGGCCGGGAAATATCCGCGAGCTGGAACACGCCATTTATCGCGCGATTGTGCTGGCCCGCGCCGGTTACCCACAGGGCGAGCTTGTGCTTCAGCCTCAACATTTCCAGCTTGCTGGCCAGTTGGATGTGGTAGCCCACGAGCCAGAAACGCCACCTGTAGAAACCCCTTTTGCCAGCCTGCGAGAAGCGACCGATGCGTTTCAGCGCGGCCAGGTTAGGGAAGCGCTTGCCCGTAACGGCAATAACTGGGCGGCCAGCGCCCGGCAGCTCGGCGTCGATGTGGCCAACCTCCACCGGCTGGCGAAGCGGCTGGGAGTGAAATCACCCCAAGGGAGTACCTCTTAACTTCAACCGCAGATAAATTCATCATACAAACTCGTTGTTTAGCGGCGAAGCGGCGCGGATAATCGCTGTGTATTTTTATATATAACGAGGATGCTATGGCTTTGACTTCAGCACGCAGCGCGGGCGCACTGGCGCTTTGCTCACTTCTTTTCAGCGCTTCGGCGCTGGCTTCTGCCGATATTCGCGTCACCTATGCAGGTTCGATGGGCAAGGTCATGGACCAGTCCCTCGGTCCGGCCTTCGCGAAAGAAAACCACGGTGATTACCAGGGGCAGGGGCAAGGCGCTTACGGAATGGCGCGGCTGCTCGCCAGCAAGAAAATTACCGCCGATGTGTTTGTCTCCATCACCCCTGGCCCTATGCAAATCCTGAAAGATGCCGGGCTGATTGACGATGCCGTGCCGGTGGCCAGCACCAGCATGGTTATCGCCTATAGCCCGAAAGGAAAATACGCGCCGCAGTTTGCCGCCGCGAACGGAAAAGACGCCAGCTGGCTGAAAGTGCTGGCGACGCCGGGGCTGAAGTTTGGCCGTACCGATCCGTATAACGATCCTAAAGGGCAGAATATTGTCTTTACGCTGCTGCTGGCGGAAAAATATTACCAGCAGCCGGGCGTGGCGAAGCAGGTGATGGGGGAAGTACAAAACCCTGCCCAGGTCAGCCTGGAAGGTGGCCTGCTGACGCGGCTGGAGAGCGGGCAGGTTGACGCCGCCGCCGGGTACGAAAGCGAAGTGATTTCCGCCAAACTGCCGTACATCGCGCTGCCGGATGAGATCAACCTCAGCAACCCTGATGAAGCCAAACAGTGGTACGACACCGTGAGCTTCACCATCAAGGACAGCGCCGGGAAAGATCAGGTGCTGCATACCCAGCCGCTGGTCTATTACGCTGCCGTGCTGAAAAACGCCCCGAACGGCGTGCCGCAGGGGCAGAAGTTTATCGACTTTATGCGCAGCGCCGAAGGCCAGAAGCTGTTTAAAGCGAATGGCTATGCGGCACCTAAAGGCCAGGCGATTTACGCGCAATGATGCGTAGCCCGGCAATGTGGCTGTCGCTCCCGGCACTGCTTCTGCTGGCGATTCCGTTTGCGACTTTGCTGGGCGTCACGCCGTGGCACGGGTTTCATTTGGCCTGGGGAGACGGTAGCGCGATTGCCGTTTCCCTTGGGCTGGGCGGCCTGGCGCTGATGATTGTTGTCGCGCTGGGGCTGCCGGTGGCATGGTGGCTGGCCTGGGCCAAAGGCCGGCGTCGACTGCTGGTTGAGGCACTGGTGCTGCTTCCCCTGCTTACGCCGCCGCTGGCGATGGGGATTTTGCTGATTTCCGCCTGGGGGCCGTATAGCCCGGCGGGGGAGTGGCTGTCCCGCTTCGGGCTGACGCTGGTGAATAACCCCGGGGCTTTCGTGCTGGCTCAGGTTTACGGCGCGCTGCCTTACTTTATTACCGCCGCCCGTTCCGCGTTTGCCGCGGTGCCGAAAGAGATCCTTGAAGCCGGGCGCACGCTCGGGGCCTCGCCCTGGCAGCGCTTCCTGCGCCTTGCTTTGCCGATATCCGCGCCGGGACTTGCGTCGGCGCTTGCCGTGGCCTGGGTTCGGGCCATCGGTGAATTTGGCATCGTGATGATTTTTGCCTATTTCCCTCAGGGGATCCCCGTCAAGCTGTATACCAATCTGCAAAACGACGGCGTGGATGCGGTTTATACTTTAGTATGGCTGCTGCTGCTGTTCACTTTGCCTCTGCCGATTATCTGCTTTGCTTTTGCCCGGCGAAAAGCGGCGCATTAGGGCTGTCAGGTTGCCGTCGGGTTGATGTCGTGTCGCTGTCGTGTTGAAGTGGCGCGGGCTGAGCCATAGTCAGGGCGGGTTAAATCATTTGAGGATCTCCAGCCATGAGTAACAACATTAAAGCGTTGCGTTTGTCCCGCGCCTGGTCCCAGGAGCAGCTGGCCGAACTCTCTTCCCTGAGCGTCAGAACCATTCAGCGCATTGAAAATGGTGGGCAGGCGAGCCTGGAAACCATGAGCGCGATTGCAGCGGCGTTCGATCTTAAAGTGACGGATTTGTACGACGGTAATGAGCCGGACTGCGAGCCAGAGGATGCGCTCAATACGCGCATTCTTGAAGCTAAGCGCCGCGTGGCCCGCGAGTATCGCTTCTACCGTTCGGTGCTGGTGTGGGCGATTGTGTGTACCGGCCTGGCCGTTATTAACTGGCTGACTTCGCCGGGCCACTATTGGTTCCAGTGGGCAACGCTGATTTGGGGCGCGCTGCTGGTGATGGGCGGCCTCCGCCTGTTCCTGCTGAAGGGCTGGCTGGAGAAACGCCAGCAGCAGCGCCTCCAGCAGCTGTTGCGGAAGTGATCAGTTCACAATGCGGTTGCGGGCAATCCAGTCGATAAAAGCCTGTTTCGGCAGGGCTTTGCTGTAAAGCCAGCCCTGCCCCCAGGCGACGCCGTGTTCCCGCAGCCACGCCGCCTGCGCAGCCGTTTCAATCCCTTCGGCGAGCGTTGCCAGATGAAGCGTTTTCGCCATTTCAATGATGTACGGCGTGACGTTTTTGTACTCCAGCGCGTCAACGAACGATTTGTCTATTTTCAGGATATCGACGTCGAGATCCTGCAGGTAGCTTAGGCTGGAATAGCCGGTGCCAAAGTCATCCAGATAGATAGGATGACCCGCTTCGCGGTATTTCGCCACAATCGGGGCGCTCACCTTAGGGTTGGCAAAGCCTCGCTCGGTAATCTCCAGCGCTATTTGTTCCGCTTTGACCTGATACTTCAGCAGCAGCGGCCTGATGGCCAGCAGCACCCTGTCGTTAAGCACGTCGCTCGGGGAGAGATTGATTGAAATATGGTGCCGAGGGTGGGCGTGCAGCCAGTCACCGAGATCGGCGAAAGTCTTTTTAATCACCAGATCGGTGATCTGCGAAATAAGCCCGGTCTGCTCGGCAATGGGAATGAAGATGTCCGGGCTGATGAAACTCCCGTCCGGTAAGCGCCAGCGAAGCAGCGCTTCTGCACCTACGCCTTCACCGGTTTTTAAATCAACGATGGGCTGATATTCGAGGCTAAATTCCCGGCCTCTGATGGCGTCCTGAATACGCGCCTGCGGGGATTCAAGACGGCGCAGCAGGCGAGTGATGAACCAGCCTGCGCTAAGGCTAACGAGAATACCTATTGGCAGCCAGATGACCAGTTGCTTATACCAGGCCGTTTGCAGCGGAGCACTGGACGCCCAGGTTATCAGGGCCAACCCGGACGCCGGAGAGCGGAGAATGACATAGTCGTTTTTCCCGTCGGAGTAAGTTGTCACGCCCTTTGCTACCTGACTTTCCCAGCTGTTGTTGGGCAACCCGGCGTTACTGGCAATCAGTCGATTACGCGCCAGGCCAACCAGGGCAACGTTGACCGGCGTATTGCCAAGAGGAATGACGTCAATGAAGGCCTGCGGATCGATAACCACCACATGATCCTGGTTACCGATGTATATCATTGGGCGCTGAAAACCCAGATCGGTGACGTCGGTGTACCAGGCGAAGAAGCCCCGTGTGCTTTGCGTATCGGGTGGGCCAAGCTTAATGCCATGGTGTGCTGCTTCAAGGGAAGAGCATACGGCCCGGTCGCCGACGAGATAGACGACTTCCTGGATGTAGAGATAATCAAAAGCGACGCGGCGCATGGCATCCAGATGGCTGGCAGAGCAGTGCTGGCCGCGAAAAGCGTTGATTTGCCTGAGTGCCATGTTGGCCTGGCTAAAAACTTTGTCGCTGCGGACCATCCCACGATCGGCGTAATTTTCAAGCTCGTTATGGAAGTTTTTCTCGGCTTTGTTATGGGCCAGATAAATGCTAAGCAAGATGGGCAGCAGCACTGCCACGATCAGTACGCCATTGACGAGGGTGACCCTTTTTTGGCTTGTCATAAGTGGGTTCCGGCGTAAGGGGTAAATGTCAGGGATAATTTACCTGCCAGCATAGTTCACCGGGCACAGGAATGTTATGTTTCAGCGCAAAGGTTAGGAGCCCGCGATGAAAAAGAAAGACTTTGTGACCCAGGATTTACTGAGCAAAATTTATCAGCACAGCGAGCCTGGTCCACGCAAATTGCCGCCTGAGCGGCAGCTGGCTGAAGAATATGGGGTTTCTCGCTTTACCATTCGACAGGCGCTGGAAAAACTGGTCAGCATTGGCGTGGTTTCCATTATTCAAGGGTCCGGGATCTGGATTAACGAGCAGGCCCGCAGCAGTCCGCTGGTGTATAACTCGATTACCGAAAAGTCTTTCGACCGCATTACGTTTCGGCTGATTAGCCTGCATAAAAAGCTGCCCGACCGCGACGAACAGCAGGTTTTTGGCCTTGGCGCCGGGGAGTTTATCTGGCAGTTTTGCCGCCTGCGCCTGGTGGATGGCCAGAAAGTACAGATTGAAACGTCGCGCCTGCCGGCTAAAGATTTCCCCGACCTCAACCAGAAGGCGATAGAAAGCTCTTTACAGCAATATGTCCTGAGCAAGGGGTTTCGTATTTCGCATTTACTGACCCGCTACCAGGCCGTTGCGGTCAATAAAGAACAGGCCCAGCTGCTCGAATGCAAGAAGGGCCAGCCCGCGATGCAAATCAGTAATCGCGGCATTCTGGAAGGGGGACGGGTGTTTGAGATCAGTGATATCGTCGATATCAACTATTCCTGCACCTACGTTATCCCCTTCAACCACGCTAATCTCGCCCGCCGTAAAACGTCTTAAGGCGTGTGGATCGCGCCGTTGGGCAGGCGGCTTTGCGTCCATTCGTGCGGGCGATATTCCACCGGGAAGCGTTCAGCCTGCTGCTGGTCAAACCCCACGCCAATGCCCGATTTTTCCAGCGGATACATATAGCCTTTTTCCGCAGCCGGGGCGCCGGGGAAGACGGCGGCGGTGTTCTCTTTGACGGGAATAAACTCCTGAATCGCCGCGTTATGCAGGTGAATGTTCAGGTGCGTATTCACCGCAACCGCAATCGGCGTCATGTCCGGTGGCCCGTGCCAGGCGAGGCGCACGCCAAAGGCCTGGCAGAGCACCGCCAGTTTTAGCGCCGGGGTGATCCCGCCGATCTGCGAAACGTGGCAGCGAATAAAATCGATGCGGCGGTTCACGATCAGGTCATGCCATTCCGCCGGGTTGTTGAACAGTTCGCCCATCGCCAGCGGCACGGAGGAGTGCTGGCGCACCTGTTCCAGCCACGCGCTTTGCTGCGGCGGCAGAATATCTTCGATAAACCACGGCTGGTAAGGCTCCAGCGCTTTCGCCAGTTGAATGGCCTGCTGGGGGAATAACCGCTCGTGAACGTCGTGCAGGATATGGAAGCGGTGGCCGTATTTCTCACGCAATGCGCGGAACATTTCCACCGTGTTAGCCATGTATTCGTCCTGGTCGTAATACGCGCCGGGCGTGGGATCTTTGGTCTGGTGCATACTCTGAGGCGTGCCGCCATAGAACCCCAGCTGGCAGCGGATGTAGCGGTATCCTTGCGCCAGCAGCTTATCCACTTCCTGATAAAGCCCTGCAAGCGTTTCACTGGCGGCGTGGCTGTAAACGGCGATGGCATCCTTCGATTTGCCGCCCAAAAGCTGGTAAAGCGGCATATTCGCCAACTGGCCTTTGATGTCCCACAGCGCCATATCCACGCCGGCGATGGCGTTGTTCATGACCGGGCCGTTTCGCCAGTAGGCGTTGACGGTCATCATCTGCCACAGGTCTTCAATGTGGTTGGCGTCGCGGCCAATTAACAGCGGCTTGAGGTATTCATCGACCAGGGTTTTTACCGCCAGCGGCCGCTGCTGGAAGGTGGCGCAGCCGAGGCCGGTGACGCCTTTGTGAGTGGTGACGCGGACCGTGACCAGGTTGTGCCGGTCCGGTTTAGTAATAAAACATTCAATATTTTCGATAATTGTGGGTAGCACGAGAAAGCTCCACCGTCAGGCTGAGATAAACACAGTGAATTAAGTTCTGCTCTTACTATCACCCTATTTTTCTCTTCGGGTAAACGCTTTTTTGACTCTTTTTTATTGGTCAGTTATTTCACTTTTAAAGGCCATAAAACCGTACCAATTGCTGTTGTTGTTCTTTTGTTTTGGCTATTTGTGACGATTGTCATGTTTCATTGGTTTGTTTTTGATTTTTCGATTCTCTACCATCGGCGCAGCAACACATAACAATAAACTAACACCGGGGAATTATTCATGGGGAGTCGTGACGTCATTGCTTCTATTATTCGTCTGGTCGGCGGGACGGATAATATTAATAAAGTCTGGCACTGCATGACGCGTCTGCGTTTCGATTTAATTGATGATAATAAAGTGAACCAGGCGGAGATCAAAAAGCTGCCCGGCGTGCTGGGCGCGCAGACACAAAGCGATCAGTTTCAGATAATCATCGGCCCGCAGGTGAACAGCTGGTATGAGCAACTGACTGCGCTGCTTGGCGGCGCAAAAGAGGCACCTGCCGCTTCTACTGGCAAGAAAGAGCGTAAGAGCCTGGTGTCGCTGTTTATGGACACGGTTTCCGGCGTTTTTGGCCCGATTGTCCCGGCAATAGCCGGGGCGGGGATGATCAAAGGCCTGCTGGCCGGGCTGGTGGCGCTCAAGCTGATTTCGGCCAAAAGCGATACGGTGATCGTTATCGATCTCATCGCCAGCGGCGTGTTTTATTTCCTGCCGTTTTTCCTCGCGATCTCCGCGGCAAGAATGTTTAAAACTAACGAATACCTCGCGGCGGCGGTGGCGGCCTGCTTCATGTATCCGTCGCTGATTGAGGCGGCGAAAGCGCTGGCCGCGCATCAGGCGGGCGCGGTGGATGCTTTCTATTTTCTGAATGCGATCCCGGTTTCGGTGTTTAACTACGCCTCCAGCGTGATCCCGGTTATTTTCTCGGTGCTGGCGCTGAGCTACATCCACCGCTGGGTGGACAGCATCATGCCTGACGTGCTGAAAACGGTGTTCACCCCGACACTGACGTTATTCATCTCCGCGCTGGTGGCGCTGGTGGTGATCGGCCCGCTGGGGATTTATCTGGGGAAAGGGCTGGCCTGGTTTATTGAAGGGCTGTTCGGGATTTCCGCGAGCTTCGCCGGGCTGGTGGTGGGCGCAATTCGCCCGATAGCGATTCTGACCGGAATGCACCACGCCATGACGCCGATTGCGCTGCAGAACTTTACCGATCGCGGCTATGACATGCTGATGCCGATGATGTTTATGGCCAACATGGCTATCGCCGGGGCGACGTTTGCCATCTGGCGGCAGAGCAAGTCGAAGGCGGATCGTTCGGTGGTGCTCTCTGCCGGGATCTCCGCGCTGCTGGGGATTACCGAACCGGCGCTGTTTGGCGTGTTAACCCGCTACAAGAAAGCGTTTATTGCTGCCACGGTTGCCAGTTCGATTGCGTCGGCCTTCATCGCGTTCTTCGGCGTGCGGCTGTACGGCTATATTCTGTCGAGCATTTTTAGTCTGCCCGCTTATATTGGGCCGTACTTTATCTTTGCCCTGCTGGGCGTGGCGCTGGCGCTGGGACTTTCTTTCGCGCTGACCACCGTGCTGGTGCGTGAGAAAGAGACAAACGCATTCTCGTCGAGAAAAAGCGTGTAAAAACCGCTACTATCGGTTTTTCTCTCGTGCTGAATGATTGGATATGGCTTCTCTGAAAGATGTTGCAACCCTGGCGGGCGTGTCGCTGATGACCGTTTCCAGGGTCATTAATCAGGCTGAACACGTTAGCCCGGCGACCCGGGAGCGGGTACAGCGGGCCATTGATGAGCTGAATTATGTGCCGGACTATTCCGCCAGGAAGATTCGAAGCAAAGGCGTTAAAGCATCGACAATCGGTATTCTGGCGCTGGACACCGCCACCACGCCCTATTCTGTAGAAATACTGTTGGCCATTGAGCAGACTGCACGTGAGCGAGGCTGGAACAGTTTTCTCATTAATATTCTTTCTGCTAACGACGCCGAGCGGGCAGTGAATCAACTCCTGGCCCAGCGGCCGGACGGCATCATTTTTACCTCGATGGGGCTGCGGCACGTTGAGCTCCCTGCGGTACTAAAAAACCACCGGGTGGTGCTGGCCAACTGTATTAGTGACGAGGCTGATTTACCGAGTTACATTCCGGATGATTTTAACGGGCAGTACCAGGCCACTCGCCATCTGATTGAGCGGGGATACCGCCGTCCGCTTTGCCTGTGGCTGCCCGAAGAAGCGCTTGCCAGCCGTTCTCGTCAGGATGGATTTGAGCAGGCCTGGCGCGAAGCCGGGCTCGACGTTGAGACTGTGATGCAGTATCACATGCAGTGGGGCGATAGCCATTATCCTGAATTGGCTGGGCTTGTTCTGGCACATTGCCAGCAGGGAAAAGCGGATTTCGATGTGCTGGTGTGCGGTAATGACCGCATCGCTTTTGTGGCCTGGCAGACGCTGTTGGCGCAGGGCGTGGCAATTCCTGAGCAGGTGGCTGTGCTTGGATTCGATAATCAGATAGGGATCGGTGATTTGTTCCTTCCGCCGCTGACGACGGTTCAGTTGCCGCATGACGCGATTGGTCGCCAGGCGGCATTGCATTTAATTGACGGGTTGACCCGCAGCGGCATCCAGCGGCTGCCTTGCCCGCTGGTCAAGCGCGTTTCGCTATAGCGCGTTCAATTGCCACAGCGTGCCGCCCCGGCATAAGGCTTTCCCGTGGCTGGCAAACAGTTCCAGTTGACGTTCCCCAGGCTGCGGGTAGAGGCGGCTGCTGAGACAATATTCGCCTTGGTTAACAAAGACTTCGATGGAAGAGCGATCGATAAAAATCCGCAGATGCAGGTCGCCTTTTTCCGATAACGGCACGCTGCGATTGCCGTCCAATTGCGCGTCCTGATAGCCGCGTGACAGCACCAGACGCTGCGTCAACGCATCGACAAACAGCTCACAACCCTGTCCAAGGCGAATACCGTAGCGTTCAGCCGTGCTTTGCCCGGCTTCCCAGGCTATCTCTAACTCCACGGCTTCTGCATTCGGGTGCAGCATCAGCTCTTGCGTGTCCAGCACGCAGGGTAGCACTAATTGCTCCCCGGTGCGGAGCGTTGCCAGTTCGTGAACCGGATTTTGGTAGAGTTTGCCGTTTGGCATCACGCACAGCTCGCGCGGCACGGTAAGGCAACCCGCCCAGCCTTCGCGTTTAGAAGGCATGGGAGATTCCCACATGTCCATCCATCCCAGCACGATGCGGCGGCCATCTTCGGCGACAAAGGACTGCGGGGCGTAAAAATCGTGGCCGTGATCCATCTCTTCAAACGGCTGATAAACGGTGAAGCCTTTCCCCGGTTGCCATCGCCCACGTAAATAGCCGCTCTGGAACAGGTTCTGATAAGCCAGGCCTTTAGCCTTGATGCCCTGCGGGGAAAACATCAGGATCTGGCTGTTTCCGAGCGGAAAGAAATCCGGGCATTCCCACATATAACCCATATCCGCGTTGGCTTCTGCGAGAATGCGATCTAACTGCCACTCACGAAGTGAATTGCCTCGATAAAGTAATACTTTGCCTCGATCGTGCTCGTCCCGGGCACCAATGACCATCCACCAGGTGCCCTCCTGTTGCCATACCTTCGGATCGCGGAAATGCATGATGCCGGGCGGTGGGGTGAGAATGACGCCTTGTTTCTTAAAGTGAACCCCGTCTTCGCTGGTGGCGAGGCATTGCACCTGGCGTATAGCGCTGTCATTGCCCGCACCTTCCAGCCAGATATGCCCGGTGTAAATCAGCGAGAGCACGCCGTTATCGTCCACCGCGCTGCCGGAGAAGCAGCCATCGCGATCCCATTCGTCCCCCGGCGCCAGCGCAATGGGCTGATGTTCCCAGCGAACCATATCCCGGCTGGTGGCATGCCCCCAATGCATTGGCCCCCAGTTTTGATCGAACGGGTGGTGCTGATAGAAGGCGTGGTAAAGCCCATTGTGATAAATCAGGCCGTTAGGATCGTTCATCCAGCCCGCGGGTGGGGCCAGATGATAGAGCGGATAAAAGGCGTTGCCGCGCGCTGTTTGCAGAGTTTCTAAGGCGGATTGCGCCTTGTTCAGTGGGGTATTCATAGCATTACCTGGTGGTCAGATTTAAAGAAGGATGTTCGTTCCCGGGGGTTGAGTCTTTGAGCAGAAAAGCGGATATCAGCGTGAGTGCCAGAACCAGTCCGGCCAGAATCATGTAGGTGTCCGCGAAGCCTAGCTGGTCGTAGCCGCGCCCCACCAGTGGAGAAAGTACGGTGGCACAGATTGACGTTATAAACTGGAAGCCCACCAGATACAGCGTGGCGGAGAGTCGCTGATCGAACTGCGTGGTGATGTACTTAAACATTGAAATAAGCAGGATAGGAAGCTCAACGGCGTGCAATAGCTTCATGCAGGAGATGGTCAGCGGATCGCTTGCCATCCCGGAGCCAAAAATACGCATCGCCATGATCAGGCCGCTGAGCAGCAACCCGCGTTTGGCCCCGATGCGGTTAACCAGCATTGGGGCGAGAAACATTCCGCCCGCTTCCAGAAAGACCTGGAAAGAGTTGAGAAAACCAAACATTTCGTTGCCGCGCTGTACGTCGTTGAACAGCGAGGCGAAATAAACCGGGAACTGCTGATCGTATACGTTGTAGACGCTGACGCCGCAAACGAAAAGGACCAGCGCCCAGAAGCGAGAGAGCTTCAGCAGCCCGAAGGCATCGGTCAGCGTCAGGGCGCTGGCTTTGCCGTATTCCAGTTCGCTGAGGGCGTTAGGTTGCATATCGCGCATGCGCCACAGCAACAGCAGAAACAGGCAGGCAGAGGCGCTACCCATCCAAAAATTCAGCTGCGGATCGAGATTAAAGAGCAGCCCGGCAAAAAATGTAGCGCCAGCCCAGCCTAAAGAGCCCCACATGCGTGACTTGCCGTATTCAAAGCCAACGATGCGGCTGACGCGCTCGGTATAGGACTCCAGCGCACCAATCCCGGCGAAGAAGGTTGCCCCGACATAAAGCCCGACGCTGATAGCACCTGCGACAATATTTATCTGGAGCAAGGGCGTGCAGACGAAGATAAACCAGGGCCCGCTTATCAGAAGCAGGACGCCTATCACCCACAGCAGCGATTTACGAAGCCCCAGTTTGTCCTGAACAAAGCCGTACAGCGGCTGGGCACACAGGGCGGTAAAGGCGATGATGGAGAAGATCAGCCCGGTTTCCGCTCCTTTCAGGCCGATTTTCTGGTTCAGCCAGAGGGCGATCAGTGAAAACGCCGATGACCAGGTCCAGAAAAAGGTAAACAGCAGCCCGCTCAGGATCAGATAGTGGTGTTTATTGCGTTTGGTCAGTGCCATGTGTGCAGTCTCTGAATGCTTGAATGACTGTATTGTTAACGTTAACTTTTGGCTGGGAGAAGAGCGTAAGCTTCATAAATGTGATGTTAATCGCAATAGTTAACGTTAACAATGTGGTTTTGTGATCCAGATTGGATCATCAGCGAAAGAGGGAAATTAGAGGGAGGCCCGATGCAGAGCATCGGGCGTTCATCAGGGCGGATCAGCGGCGATGGGCCAGGCGCCGAACTAAATGATCGCCGAGGCTTTGCACCAGATGCACCATTACAATCAGGATGATGACGGTTCCGACCATGACCTGGTTGTTAAAGCGCTGGTAGCCGTAGCGAATCGCCAGGTCGCCCAGACCGCCGCCGCCGATAACACCGGCCATTGAAGAGAAGCCGATCAGCATCACTATTGTCAGCGTGATGCCCGCCAGAATGGCAGGGAGCGCCTCGGGCAGCAGCACTTTACTCACCACATGCCAGGCGTTGCCGCCCATCGACAGAATGGCTTCAATCCGGCCTTTGTCTACCTCATCCAGCGCGCTTTCGACCACGCGGGCGAAGAAGGGGAAGGCGCCGATGGTGATGGGCACCACAGCGGCAGTGCTGCCGAGCGTGGTGCCGACGATAATGCGGGTCAGCGGGATCAGCGCGATAAGCAGGACAATAAACGGCAACGAGCGCCCCACGTTAATGATGCTGCCGAGTACCTGATTCAGGCGGGGCGCGGGCAATACTGCATCCCGGCGAGTCAGGAACAGCAGGACGCCGAGCGGCAGCCCAATCAGTACGGTAAACAGCCCGGCCAGGCCCACCATGTAAAGCGTGTCGAGGGTGCCGTCCAGCAGGAGCGGCCAAAGATCTTCCCAACTCATGCTACTTCGCATAAGACTCTCCCTTCCACGCCGTGGCGGCGTAAGAACTCGCGTTCGGCCTCTGCGTCGTGCAGCAGCGAGGTGCGTAACCTGGAGAACGGGTCGACTAATCGTTCAGACAGCGGGCCGCTTTCGATTAATTGGCCGTGCTCCAGCAGCGCCGCGTGATCGCAGATGGCTTTGACGACTTCCAGTTGATGGGTGATCAGTACGATCGTCAGCCCAAGCTGGCGGTTGATGTCCGCCAGCAGGGCGAGAATTGACGCGGTCGTGTCAGGATCCAGCGCGCTGGTGGCCTCATCGCAGAGCAGGATTTCCGGGTGGGCGGCCAGCGCCCGGGCAATGCCAACGCGCTGTTTTTGCCCGCCGGAAAGCTGGGACGGAAAGGCTTTGGCTTTGTCGCTCAGGCCCACAAGATTCAGCAGCTCGGCAACGCGCTTTTGGCGAGCCTCACGCGGTGTGCCGGAGATTTCCAGCGGCACGGCAACGTTGTCCTCCACGCTGCGGGCGTGAATCAGGTTGAAATGCTGGAACACCATGCCGGTGCGCTGGCGGTGCTGGCGCAGCTCGCGCTGGTTAAAAGTGGTGATGTCCCGGTCATTCATGATAATGCGGCCCGAGGTGGGCCGCTCCAGCAGATTGAGACAGCGAATAAGCGTACTTTTCCCGGCGCCGCTGCGGCCCAGAATGCCGTAAATAGCGCCATCCGGGACCACAAGGTTAATGTCATCCAGCGCCGGTCGGCCTTCTCCGGCGTACACTTTGCTCAGCCGCTCAAGAGCGATCATGACTTAGTCTCTACCGGGATCACCGAGCCGTTGTACTGCTTGCGAATGAACTCGGCCACCTGAGGGGATTCAAGATCTTTCGCCAGCTGTTTGATGCGTGGGTCGTTTTCCAGATTCGGGTTGGTGACCAGAATGTTGGCGTAAGGGTTATGGGTGGCGCTTTCCAGGCCAAGGGAGTCTTTGGCCGGGCTGAGTCCGGCTTCCAGCGCATAGTTGCCGTTGATCACGCCCAGGCCTACGTCATCCAGCGAACGGGGAATCTGCGGGGATTCAACTTCCAGGATTTTCAGCTTCTTCGGGTTGCTGGCAATGTCTTTGGGCGTTGCCTGGTTGGTGGCGGCGTCCTTAAATTCCGGTTTGAGGGTGATCAGGCCTTTGTCCTGGAGCAGGTAAAGGGCACGACTGAGGTTGGTGACGTTGTTCGGTACCGCGATGGTTGTGCCTTCCGGGATGGATTTCAGGTCTTTGTATTTGTGCGAGTAGATGCCCAGCGGTTCGATATGTACCGTGGCGGCAACGACAAATTTCTTGCCGAGCGCTTTCTCCTGGTCACGTAGATAAGGCACATGCTGGAAGTAGTTGGCATCGACGTCGCCGTTCGCCAGCAGTTCGTTGGCGTTAACGCCGTTGCTCAGTTCGACGACCTTCAGCTTGAGATTAGGGTCGAGTTTTTGCACAAAGGCGAGGATTTCCGCATGCGGGACCGGATCTGCCGCGACGCGCAGCGCATCTGCGGCCTGTGCCGCGAAAGCCAGAGACAGTGACAGCGCAACGCCAGCCAATTTAAAAGCGGTCTTTTTCATCATTATTTTCCTTTTGTTTTAATGTGTTATTAAGCGATCAGTTCACTGCTGTTACGAAGGACATCCGGGTAATAACGCTCCGCCACGTCAGGGTGTGAGCGCAGGCGGCCTTTCAGATAGTTCCAGCCCACGTCGCGCAGCAGCGGGTTTTGCGGGTCGCTTTCTGGCCCCAGGGCTTCGCGGGCCAGCGATTCCGGGAGCTGATAAACCGGCACCACGGCGTTGAGCTGTGCGCCGAGGAAGAAGGCGATGGACAGGCGTTCTTCATCCTGAGGAGGAGAAACTACGCGGTGAACGGTAGCGCGCAGGTAGCCGTTGGTGGCCAGCTCCAGCAGTTCGCCAATATTGACCACAAAGCTGCCCGGCAGCGGCTGGGCATCGACCCAGTTGTCCGGCGAGACTTCGACCTGCAGGCCTTTTTTCTCGTCCTGCAGCAGGAAGCTCAGGAAGCCGGAGTCTTTATGAGCGCCCACGCCCTGGCTGCTCTGCGTGGCAGACTGCCCAGGATAGCGAATCAGTTTGATGTGTTCGTTGGGCAGGTTGCCGTAAAGGTCGTCAAAGGCATCGGCCGGCAGGCTAAGGGCTTCGGCAAAGGTGCGCAGCAGTTTTAACGCTACCGCGGTCATTTCGCTTTGCCACCGTAAAAGCGTGGGCTTGAGTTCTGGCCTGGCGGTCGGCCAGAGGTTTGGCCCCTGCAAGCGACGCCACGCCGGGGCATATTCATCCGGCGGCGATGCCTGGCGTTCTGCGCCGAGGTCAAACTGTTCGCGCCAGTCGGGCTGGCCGCGGGTAAGTTCGCTGGCGGCGCGGTTGTAGCCACGGAAATGCGGCGAATGGATCATCGCCACCTGCTGTTTTTCATCGTCGGGGAGGGCAAAGAAGCTGCGGGCTTCGTCCTGGACCGCCTGCTGCAGGTCAGGGCTGATACCGTGGTTGATCAGGTAGAAAAAGCCAATTTCTCGCGCGGCGTAGCGCAGCTGGCTGAGGAAGGCTGAACGGTCAGTTTCACTGCCGCTCAGCTGGGAAAGGTCAAGAATCGGCAGTGCCAGGCCTGGATTGGTGCTCATAGTTTACTCCGGTCAATAAAGTCTTAGAAAAGGCGGTCGGGTTGAGTTCGGCACAACAGCGGCACAGCATCATGGCAATGTCCTTCTGGATACGGTCGGGTAGCGTTAGCGCTTACCTTGCCGCAATCAAAAAACCTCGCCCAATATTGTTATCTTCTAAGGTATGACCCGGTGGGGTTCTAAGCATTTGCGGAAACGAGAAAAGTCTAATCATTGCAAAATATTTCAATGAATAGGGGTAACTTATGGATTTCACTGAGGCTTAATTACATTTAGAAATAGTTAACGAGCAGTTAAGTTATGGCGGCAGTTAAGTTTATGGGTTTTATGCCGAAGAGGTTGCTAAGCGTTTCGCTTTCTACCCCCAGGTGTCTTCATCATGCTAAAAACTACACAATCCCGATTTATTACCTCTTTATGTTTGTTTTTCATGTTGTTAATCGCGGTCACTTCGCTGGTGATTCACTTTTTTGTGACGCCGCAGCTGAAGCGCAACGAAACCCAGCTGATTCGCTTCGAAGTGGATAACGTGGCGGTCAATATTACCGAGCAGATGAACCGGGTACAGGCGCAGATGCGCAGCATTACCCAGTCCGTGGCTGCAATGCAAAGCGATGATATCAATAAGTTATTACCGACGCTGGTGGATCAGTACCAGGATGTGAACGTGTTTGGCGGCGGCATCTGGCCTCTGCCGGAAAAACGCGAGGCGGGGCGCAATAAGTTCAGCACTTTCTTTGCCCGCAACGGCAGCAATAAACTTGAAGAAAATACCTACTGGAACTCGGATGCCGCGCCTAACTACTACGAGCAGGTGTGGTACAAAGCCGGGCTGGCTTCTCCGGCAGGGCAATGTGCCTGGGCAAACGCCTACCAGGATGACGCCAGCCCGCAGCCGCGAACGAACTGCGCCATGGCGATTACCAAAGAGGGGCAGCCGTGGGGCGTGGCAACCATCGACGTGACGCTGGGCTTCTTTAATCAACTGGCCAAACAGATGAGCGAGGCGGTGAAAGGCCAGGTGCTGATCATCGAAGCCGATGGGAAAGTCGTCGGCAACGCGGATCAGATTGGCAAAACGGCGGGCTTAAAAAATCTTTCTGAGCTGAGCGGCTCGCTGCCAATGGCGAAAGCGGTTCAGGGAATGTTGCCCGGTTTCAATGCCAGCCAGAGCGGTGAGAATGAATACGATAACGACGGCACTTCGCACACCGTTATTTTACAGACGGTAAAAGGCAGCCCGTGGATTCTGGCGGTTGACCTGCCAACTGCGCTGCTGACCAAACAAACGGACGCGATTCTGCTGCGCCTTGGCATGGTGCAGATCCCGATGGCGATCGTTTTGCTCGGGATCCTGGTGCTGTTTGTTCGCAACATGATGCGCCGCCTGGGCGATCTTAACCACAACATCAGCCGCCTGTCTGCCGGTGGTGCTGATCTGACGCAGCGCCTTGAGCCCACCAGCAGCCCGGAATTTAACGCCATTATCGACAGTTTTAACGGCGTGATTAGTTACCTGCAAACCATGCTGCGGCAGGTTGGGGATAGCGCCAGGGCCATTTCTTCGGCCTCTCATCAGATTGCGACGGGCAACCAGGATCTGTCCGCCCGCACCGAAGATCAGGCCAGTTCGATTGAGCAAACGGCGGCCTCGATGGAGGAGCTGACCAGCACCGTTCGCCAGAATGCCGACAACGCCGCCCACGCCAACGAGCTGGCGCGCGAAGCGTCCAGCGTGGCGGTGAAAGGGGGAGAAGTGGTGAAGCAGGTCGTCAGCACGATGAATGCTATTCAGACTTCTTCCGGCAAAGTGGTGGATATTATCAGCGTGATTGACAGCATCGCTTTCCAGACCAATATCCTGGCGCTCAACGCCGCTGTTGAGGCCGCCCGAGCCGGTGAGCAGGGCAGAGGTTTTGCGGTTGTGGCTTCTGAGGTTCGCAGCCTGGCTCAGCGCTCTGCGCAATCGGCACGGGAAATTAAAGCGCTGATCGAAAATTCGGTGAGCAATGTGAATCTGGGGACTGAGCTGGTTAATCAGGCTGGCAGCACCATGGAAGAGCTGACTCAGGGCGTGCGTAACGTGACGACGCTGATGGCCGAAATTATGTCTTCCAGCCGCGAGCAGAGCACCGGCATTGAGCAGGTGAATCTGGCGATTAATCAGCTGGATAGCACCACGCAGCAGAACGCCGCGCTGGTCCAGGAAGTCTCTTCCGCCTCGCATTCGATGGCGGAACAATCCACTCAGCTTGAGCGTGTAGTCGCCGGATTTAAACTCTAATCACAGCGGGCACCCAGGCGGTGCCCGTTTCTTTTTGGCCTACCTTCCCGTTGAAACCCCGCTTGCAATTTGCCCAATCATCTTTTATTTTATTGTTACGTTATAACATATCGGAATAATTTTTATGCAGCGCGATATCCATCCGTTTTACCGGACCGTGGTGTTTCACGACACCAGCGTAAATGAATATTTTAAAGTGGGCTCGACGATCAAAACCGACCGCGAGATTGAGCTGGACGGGGTGACTTACCCCTACGTGACGATCGAAGTCTCTTCTGCTTCACATCCTCATTACACCGGCAAACAGAAAGTCTTCGTCAATGAAGGCGGCCCGGCGCGCTTCCAGCAGCGTTTTGGCAAGTTCTTTGGCGGGAAGGAGTCTTAAGAAATGCAGGTATTGAATTCACTTCGCAGTGCAAAACAGCGCCACCCCGATTGCCAGATTGTGAAGCGTAAGGGGCGGCTGTATGTGATTTGCAAATCTAATCCGCGTTTTAAAGCGGTGCAGGGACGGAAGAAACGTCGCTAGCGGTTATCGCTCACCCGCAGGTTGCTGGCGGGTGAGTGAGAAGACATCATAAAACGACAGTTCCCCTTTGCGGTTGAGCATTTTGTGCAACAAAGATTTTTGCTCTTCATCCACGCCTGGGGAGTTAAGAATTTCATCGATCAGCGCCGTGGGCACGTTGCGGGTGTTGTACCATTCGCCGTTATAGCAAACGCGCAGGTCGAGAACGTCAATATCGCTGTAGCGGTAGCGAGGGTTGACGTCAAAGAAGAAAAACGCGTTCATCAGCGCGAACAGCACGACCAGCAGCCATACTGAGCCCGCCAGGGTTTCTGATTCCAGCATTACCCACATTGTGGCAAACCAGCCGATATACATGCCGATAAATAATCCGGGATGCTTGCGGATAAAACTGATACTGAAGCGCGGGCGGTTATCGCGCTTTTCAGTTTCATTCAGATGTTCGATGGTATTGGTAAGCAGGCGCTGAATTTCTGACATGGTGTGCCTTCTAAGTTCTCTGTTTCGGTTGTACGCGTGGCCAGACTATTTTAAGAACCAGGGACCAGGCAAAAAAGTAACAGATAAGCCAAAAATAACCATAACAGTTAACAAGCCTGACCGACTTAAAGTGTCTTAATGATACGGGCCGGGTTACCCACCACAACGCAGTTGGCTGGAATATCTCTGGTCACTACCGAGCCTGAACCCACCACCACATTATCACCAATGGTGACGCCCGGATTAATAACCGCGCGTCCGCCAATCCAGACGTTATTGCCAATTGTCACCGGCTTGCCAAGTTCGACGCCGCTATTTCGTGTTTCTGCATCCAGGGGATGGGTCGCGGTATAAATATGAACGCCAGGTGCCAGCATACAGTTGTCACCAATGCGAATAGGACAAGGGTCCAGCATGACGCATTCAAAATTGGCGTAGAAGTTTTTACCCAGGTAGATGTTGTAGCCATAGTCGCAGCGGAAAGTGGGTTCGATGTAAGCCCCTTCGCTCTGGCCAAGCAGCTCGGCGAGGATCTCATCGCGGTACGCCTGTTCGTCCGGCGAACTTTGGTTGTAGCAATGCAGCAGTTGGCGTGCTTTGTGGCTCTCCAGCTGCAGGGTTTCGTCTCCAGGCCGGTATAGCTCTCCGGCAATCATTTTACGCTTTTCTTCACTCATCACGGGTTCCCTCTTCAGTGGCCTGCAAGGCTACCTGAATTTCGGAAGAAAAGAGTGGGTATCGTTCCCCGAGCGTGATGGACCTCACGTCGCAGACTGCGGCGCGGAAGGTTAGCGTTGAGGAGTGCTGGCGGTATTTCGCTGGCTGGTTAACGGGCGTTAATCCAAACCTGTGTAACATCGACTGAGACAAACCAGACAATAACAGAAGATAAAATGTGATTTTAAATATTATTTAATAAGACAGCTATTAACGAATAAATTTCCACACTGAGGGTGGGATTTTATCATACAGTTTATTCATCGTCAGTTCTGCAAGACGGTGGTCGGCTGCTGAATAAAATACCGCCAGTTCATTATCTGATAATTCATATTTATTTTTTTCTATTACGCGTTCCAGCGTATCAATTGTCTGACAACGCCGCAGGCGCATCAAATAATCGGTCTTAGTGAGCTTGGTAGTCATAAATTCGCCTTAAGTATTTTAATATTTTTAGAACGAGTGGCTTACTGGGTTAGCGCGACTCTCACTGATGAAACATCTGAACAAGCGATTCCCTGATTTACGCCACCGCTGCAAGTCCTGTGCGTTAATGCCGTAATTGCTAAATAACATGAAAGTATCGTCCAGGTATTCATCAATCTGTTCAATCAATTTGCTCTCATCTGGATACTTAATCTTATAATTAAGCGCCGATGCTGCAATGTGCTCAATCAATTCATTCAACTGCAGATTAATGGCCGACGTAGGATCATTAACCCACCCATGATTGCTCTCACCAAGATTGGTCAGACAATCGTGATACAGACTCTCACAGAGGAACTTAAGCTGCGCGATGTCGTGCCGCTTTGGTGAGTATTCGTCCATAGTGCTGCCCCTTTTATCGGTAAACCAAATGATAAACACAACGGGTTGGGGTGGACACACCTGAAGAGGTGAAGAACTGTTGCCACGATTATTACATGTGCTGTAACTATAAATCAATATTGCCTGGATTTCATGCGGCTCTAACGAAAAATTACAATTAAGTTAAAAAAGGAGAATACGTTACTAAATGTGAATTAAAACTTTAGTATGAATTTTAACTTAAATTCTCAGGCAGTCATTAACCCATAATCGGTAATATTTATAACTTTCAGCTGGTTAATCCATCTATAAGACTATTCTGTATCCGGCTAAAAATCAGGCGTTAATTTGTAAGAATATTCCCAAATAAATGTAACACTTCGGTTTTTGTTGTTTCGTTAATCATGGATTAACGAGCATTTAAGCGTTATTTTTTCCGAAATGAGGCGGCATTTATGTTGAAGATAATGCGGAAGAGAGAAGTGAATGTGGAAATAAGAAATCTGAATTAACAATACTGAAACCGGTTTCTGTATTCATAAAAAAGGCCGCATTACGCGGCCTTTTGTTATGTGATTGAACGGCTTACTGGTGATGCTCTACCGCATGTGCATGTTCAATATCTTCACTCTTGCGGCTAAAGCGGCGGCGTACCACCACGAAGAACACCGGCACGAAGAAGATAGCCAGCACGGTCGCGGTCACCATACCACCCATTACACCGGTACCTACGGCGTTCTGCGCGCCACTGCCCGCACCGGTACTGATAACCAGCGGCATTACCCCGAGGATAAACGCCAGAGAAGTCATCAGGATCGGACGCAGACGCATACGCACGGCTTCCAGCGTCGCTTCAATCAGACCTTTGCCTTCTTTCTCCATCAGATCTTTGGCGAATTCAACGATAAGTATCGCGTTCTTCGCCGACAAACCAATGGTTGTTAGCAGACCAACCTGGAAGTAAACGTCGTTGGTGAGGCCACGCATCGTTGCCGCCAGCAGGGCACCGAATACGCCAAGCGGAACAACCAGCATGACCGAGAACGGAATTGACCAGCTCTCATACAGCGCCGCCAGACACAGGAAGACCACAATCAGCGAGATGGCGTACAGGGCAGGGGCCTGGTTGCCGGACAGGCGTTCCTGGTAGGACATGCCCGTCCAGTCAAAGCCAATGCCGGTTGGCAATTTCGACGCAAGCTGTTCCATCATGTCCATTGCTTCACCGGTACTTTTACCCGGTGCTGCCTGGCCAAGAATTTCCATGGACGGTAAGCCATTGTAACGTTCCAGACGCGGTGAACCGTATTCCCAGCGTGAGGTAGAGAACGCGGAGAACGGTACCATCTGGCCGGAAGAGCCACGCACGTACCAGTTACCGATGTCGCTTGGCAGCATACGGTATGGCGCTTCGGCCATGACGTACACTTTCTTCACGCGGCCACGGTCGATGAAGTCATTGACGTAGCTGCCGCCCCAGGCTGCGCCCAGCGTGGTATTGATATCGCTGATGGATACCCCCAGCGCCTGTGCTTTTTCCTGATCGATATCGATTTTGAACTGCGGTGTATCTTCCAGACCGTTCGGACGCACGCCAACCAGCAGGTCAGGGTGCTGGGCAATCATGCCGAACAGCTGGTTACGAGCCTGAGTGAGCTGCTCGTGGCCAAGGTTTGCCTGGTCAATCAGCTGGAAGTCAAAGCCGGTTGCGGTACCCAGCTCGACAATCGCCGGCAGGTTAAAGGCAAAGACCATTGCATCTTTAATCTGCGAGAAGGTGCCCATCGCACGGCCTGCAATAGCCGGAACTTTGTTCTCTTCTCCAGAGCGCTCACTCCAGTCTTTAAGCGACACGAACGCCAGACCGGTATTCTGACCACGACCGGAGAAGCCGAAGCCGTTAACGGTAAACACTGAGTTAACGTTGGCTTTCTCTTTCGTCAGGAAGTAATCCGTGACTTCATCCAGCACTTTCTGCGTACGTTCCTGGGTTGCCCCCGCAGGCAGCTGCGCCATGGCTAACAGCACGCCCTGGTCCTCGTCCGGCAGGAACGAGCTTGGCAGACGAACAAACAGAACTGCCATGCCGACAACAATCAGCAAATACACCACCAGATAGCGGCCGGTGCTGCGCAGAATGTTACCGACGCTGTCGGTGTAGTGGTGCGTGCTCTTGTCGAACATTCTGTTGAACCAGCCGAAGAACCCTTTCTTGTCATCGTGATGACCTTTCGGGATTGGCTTAAGCATGGTTGCACAGAGTGCAGGAGTCAGGATCATCGCGACCAGTACCGAGAGCACCATCGCCGAAACGATAGTAATCGAGAACTGACGATAGATGGCACCGGTAGAGCCGCCGAAGAAGGCCATTGGGACAAACACTGCAGACAGTACCATCGCGATACCGACCAGTGCGCCCTGAATCTGACCCATGGATTTACGCGTGGCTTCCTTCGGTGGCAGTCCATCTTCCACCATCACGCGCTCGACGTTCTCAACCACAACGATGGCGTCATCCACCAACAGGCCTATCGCCAGCACCATGCCGAACATCGTCAGGGTGTTTATCGAGTAGCCAAAGGTGGCAAGGATAGCGAACGTGCCCAGCAGTACCACCGGTACCGCAATGGTTGGAATCAGCGTTGCCCGGAAGTTCTGCAGGAACAGATACATAACCAGGAACACCAGCACGATAGCTTCGACCAGCGTTTTCACCACTTCGTTAATGGAGATTTTAACGAACGGCGTGGTGTCGTACGGATATACAACTTTCAGGCCTGCCGGGAAGTAAGGCTGAAGTTTTTCTACCGTGGCGCGTACCGCTTCGGCGGTATCCAGGGCGTTAGCACCTGTCGCCAGTTTTACACCCAGACCGGCAGCAGGCTGGCCGTTATAGCGAGCGATAACGTCATAGCTTTCGCCGCCCAGCTCAACTTTTGCCACGTCTTTCAGCAGTACGCGAGATCCATCCTGATTCACTTTCATCAGGATTTTGCTGAACTCTTCTGCTGATTTCAGACGGGTTTGCGCAATGATGGAGGCGTTCAACTGCTGACCTTTGACCGGCGGAGTCCCACCGAGCTGGCCCGCTGCTACCTGGGCGTTTTGTGCCTTGATAGCGTTGATCACATCCACCGGCGTCAGCTGGTAGTTGTTCAGTTTGTTCGGATCCATCCAGATACGCATCGCGTACTGAGCACCAAACAGCTGAACGTCACCGACACCGTGGGTACGGCTGACCGGGTCTTTAATGGTTGCGCCAACGTAGTCTGCAATATCCTGCTGGTTCATTGAACCGTCGGTGCTGATCATACCCAGTACCATCAGGAAGCTGCTTGAGGACTTCTCAACGCTAACCCCTTGCTGCTGTACTTCCTGCGGCAGCAGCGGCATAGCCAATTGCAGTTTGTTCTGCACCTGAACCTGTGCGATATCGGCATCGGTGCCGGAATCGAAGGTGATGGTGATTTGAACGGTACCAGAGGAATCACTGGTAGAGGACATGTATAACAGGCCATCGATACCGTTCATATTCTGTTCGATAACCTGGGTTACTGAATCCTGTACCGTTTTCGCATCTGCACCCGGGTAGTTAGCTGAGATCTGAATTGCCGGTGGCGCGATCGTAGGATACTGCGCGATAGGCAATTTCATGATCGCAAGCGCACCCGCCAACATAATAATGATGGCGATTACCCAGGCAAAGATGGGGCGATCGATAAAAAACTTAGACATGTCTTAACGGCTCCTGTTTGAGTTAAGACTTCGGTTGTTCTGACTGCGCGCCTGCGGCGGGTTGCTGTTGGCCTTTATTGTCTTCCGCAACTTCCTGCGCTTTTACCTGAACACCCGGTTTTACTTTCTGTAGGCCGGTAACAATCACGCGATCGCCTGTTTGTAACCCATCGGTAACCAGCCATTTGTCGCCGATCGCCTGGCTGGTTTGCAGCTGGCGAACTTCAACTTTGTCATCCTTCCCAACAACCATCGCTGAAGCATCACCGCGTGGAGTACGAGTTACCCCCTGCTGCGGAACCAGGATGGCATTCGGGTTAACGCCTTCTTCCAGTTTGGCGCGAACAAACATTCCTGGCAGCAGGGTTTTGTCCGGGTTAGGGAAGATAGCGCGCAGGGTGATAGACCCGGTGGTCTGGTCAACGGTCACTTCAGAGAATTCCAGCGAGCCTTCCTGAGGGTAGGCAACGCCGTTGTTCATCGTCAGCTGGACTTTCGCTTTACCGTTTTCCTGTTTCAGTTTGCCGTCGGCCAGCTCCTGCTTCAGGCGCAGGAAGTCATCGCTGGACTGGGTCACATCCACATAAATCGGGTCAAGCTGCTGGACGGTGGCGAGGGCGGTGGTTTGCCCGCTGGTAACCAGCGCACCTTCGGTGACCGCGGATTTCCCGATGCGGCCGCTGATAGGTGAAGTGACTTTGGTGTAGGCCAGGTTGATACGAGCAGTTTCCACTGCGGCTTTTGCTGCGACGACGTCAGCGTTTGCCTGCTGTGCGGTTGCCGCAGCCGTATCGTAGTCAGACTGGCTGATGTACTTGGTGCCCAGCAGTTTCTGGTAACGTTTGACGGTCAGCTGTGCAAGATTCGCGCTGGACTGGGCTTTCGCCAGGTCGCCTTTCGCGCTGTCGTAGGCAGCCTGATAGGTGGCAGGATCGATCTGATACAGCGAAACACCGGCCTGAATGTCGCTCCCTTCAGTGAAGTTACGCTTCAGAATAATGCCGCTAACCTGAGGACGAACTTCTGCGATGCGGAAGGCGTTGGTGCGTCCTGGAAGCTCAGTAGTAATCTGCAATGGCGCGCTTTTCAGAGTCACTACACCCACTTCCGGGGCGTGCGGCGCACTCTGCTGAGTCTCTTTCTCGTTACATCCTGTAAGCGCTAAGCTGCCTGAGAGCATCAGAACGGCCGCCAGAGGCGTAAACCCTCTGTTTTTGTTCATATGTAAACCTCGAGTGTCCGATTTCAAAGTTGTTCAATGGATCAAATGTCCACAAACCCATTGCTGTGTTTATATTATCGTCGTGCTATGGTACATACGTTCACAAATGTATGTAAATCTGACTAAAGTAAATTCACTCACTTATGGCACGAAAAACTAAAGCTCAGGCGCTTGAAACCCGCCAGCACATCCTCGACGTTGCGATTCGCCTGTTTTCACAACAGGGCGTCTCTGCGACTTCGCTAGCGGATATCGCGCAGGCTGCCGGGGTAACTCGTGGTGCAATTTACTGGCATTTCAAAAATAAGTCGGAATTGTTTAGTGAGATCTGGGAGCTAACCGAATCCAGTATTGGTGACTTAGAGATTGAGTATCGGGCAAAATATCCAGACGATCCACTCTCGGTGATAAGAGAATTACTCATTTATATCCTACAGGCAACGGTGACAGAAGAGCGCCGGCGCCTGATGACCGAAATCATTTTCCACAAGTGCGAGTTTGTGGGCGAACTCGAAGTTTTGCAGCAGGCCAGACGCACGCTTTATATGGAAGGAAATGAGCGTATCGAAGCCGCTTTACAGCGCTGTATCGACGCCGGAAAACTCCCTGCAGGCCTGCGCCTTTCCCTCGCCGTCACGCTGATGCGCAGCTACATTACCGGGCTGATTGAGAACTGGCTGGTGGCTCCGGAAACCTTTGATTTACATGCTAAAGCGCCAGACTTTGTCGCCGTCCTGCTGGAGATGTTCCAGCTTAGCCCCACGCTGAACAAACCGGCGTAACTTTCGGCTGCCATTCACCCGATAAATCATTTGAGATTCCTCCGAGGGCGATTGCTATTCTGCGCCCTGAAGCCGTGTTATTCTGCGCGTCTTCCGTGGCCTTTTACTTTTAGCTGGCACTCACATGCGCAGCACCGTAATGACTCAACCATGACTACCCAGCCCAACGCTCTGTCGCGGACTTCCCGTTCCGCATTGATTCTTTTCCTGTTTTTGTGTGTTTCCGTCCTGTTGCCTTTTTCTGTGGCCCAGGCGGCGGCAGGCAATGGCGATTTGCCTACAAAGGCAGAGGTGCAGTCGCAGCTGGACTCGCTGAATAAGCAAAAAACGCTGACGCCGGACGATAAGCTTACCCAGAAAGATCTCACCGAAACGCTTGAGATGCTGGACAAGCTCGACCGCGTGAAGCAGGAAACGGCACAGCTCAAAACCACGGTTGCCCAGGCACCGGACAAGCTGAAGCAGGCGACCGACGCGCTGAATTCGCTGAGCACGCCAGCCGATGACGAAGCGACGCGTAAAACGCTGGGTTCGCTTTCCCTTCGTCAACTGGAAGCCCGGCTGACCGGCGTGCTGGATCAGCTGCAGTCGGCCAACAACGATTTATCCACGCTGAACAGTCAGCTGGTGTCGCTGCAAACCCAGCCTGAGCGCGTGCAGAATGCCATGTACAGCGCCTCTCAGCAGCTTCTGCAGGTGCGTAACAGGCTGAACGGCACCACGCCGGGGGAAGCCACTCTCCGTCCAAGCCAGCAAAACTTGCTGCTGGTGCAGCAGGCGCTGTTGAATACCCAAATTGAGCAACAGCGGAAAAGCCTGGAAGGCAACACTGTCTTGCAGGATGCGCTGCAAAAACAGCGCGATTACACCAACGCCAATATCGGGCAGCTTGAGCACACGCTTCAACTGCTGCAGGAAGCGGTTAACAGTAAGCGCTTAACGCTGACGGAAAAAACGGCTCAGGAAGCCGTCACGCCGGACGACGCCGATGCCAGCGCGGTGCAAAATAACCCGCTGGTGCGTCAGGAACTGGACGTTAACCACCAGCTCAGCCAGCGGCTGATTAACGCCACTCAAAGCGGGAATGAGCTGGTTCAGCGGAATATCCGCGTTAAAAACTGGCTCGATCGTGCGCTACAGTCCGAGCGTAATCTGAAAGAACAAATCTCGGTGCTGAAGGGCAGCCTTTTGCTGTCGCGCATTCTTTATCAGCAGCAGCAAACGCTGCCGTCAGCCGACGACCTGGAAGACCTCACCAACCGCATCGCCGACCTGCGCCTGGAGCAGTTCGACATCAACCAGCAGCGTGATGCGCTGTTCCAAAGCGACAGCTACGTCGACAAGATTGTCGAAGGGCATAAAAACGAGGTTAACGACGAAGTTCACGACGCGCTGATGCAGGTGGTGGACATGCGTCGTGAGCTGCTGGACCAGCTCAACAAGCAGCTGGGCAACCAGCTGATGATGGCGATTAACCTGCAGATTAACCAACAGCAGCTGATGAGCGTCAGCAGCAGCTTGAAGAAAATGCTTACCCAGCAAATCTTTTGGGTGAACAGTAACAAACCGATGAACTGGGAGTGGATCAAATCCTTCCCGGGTGCGCTGCACGACCAAATCAAAGGCATGAAGCTGGATATCAGCTGGCACAAAGTGCTGGACGGGCTGTTTATGTCGCTGTTCACCGCGCTGCCGTTAATGCTGCTGGCCGGGCTGCTGCGCTGGCGCTACAAGTGGATCGACAGGCAGCTGGCTAAGCTGGCCTCGGAGGTCGGGCAGCTGCGCACGGATACCCAGCTCAACACGCCTAAGGCGATTCTGCTCAACTTCCTGAAAGTGCTGCCGCTGACGATGGCCATTCTCTCGGTGGGGCTGGTATTGCTGTTTATGCAGCTCAATATCAGTGAGCTGCTGTGGGCGTTTGCCAAAGAGCTGGCGCTGTTCTGGCTGGTGTTTGGCATGGCCTGGCGCATTCTGAGCAGCCGCGGTCTGGCCGTGATCTGGTTTAACATGCCGGAGCACCTGACCCGTCATTATCGTCGCCAAATCGTGCGCATCAGCTTTGCCTTGCTGCCGCTGCTGTTCTGGTCTGTCGTCGGCGAGATGTCACCGCTGAACCTGATGGACGATGTGCTCGGGCAGTTTATGATCCTCCTTAACCTACTGCTGATCACCGCCCTGGTTATCCCGATGTGCCGCGACAACTGGCGGGACAAAGAGTCCCATCCGATGCGGCTGCTGACCATTACGGTGCTCTCCATTGTGCCGGTCGCGCTGCTGGTGCTGACCGCAACCGGCTATTTCTATACCACGCTGCGCCTGGCTAATCGCTGGATAGACACAGTTTATCTGGTTATTATCTGGAACCTGATTCACCAGACGGTGATTCGTGGTCTGAGCGTTGCGGCACGCCGTATTGCCTACCGCCGCGCGCTGGCTCGCCGCCAGAATATGGTTAAAGAGGGGGCAGAGGGCGCAGAGCCGGTCGAAGAGCCGCCGCTGGCGCTGGATCAGATCAACCAGCAAACCATGCGTTTGACCATGCTGCTGATGTTCGCCCTGTTCGGCGTGGTGTTCTACGCCATCTGGTCGGATTTAATTACCGTCTTTGCCTATCTCGACAGCATCGTGCTGTGGCATTACACCGGCAGCGAAGCCGGCGCCACGGTGATGAAAAACGTTACGATGGGCAGCATCTTGTTCGCGATAGTGGCGACGATGGTCGCCTGGGCGCTGATTCGAAACTTGCCGGGCCTGCTGGAAGTGCTGGTTCTGTCGCGGCTGAAAATGCGCCAGGGCGCCTCTTACGCCATTACGACCATCCTCAACTACGCCATTATCGTGATTGGAGCGATGACGGTGTTTGGCTCGCTGGGCGTGTCGTGGGACAAACTGCAGTGGCTGGCGGCGGCACTGTCGGTGGGCCTGGGCTTTGGTTTGCAAGAGATCTTCGGTAACTTCGTTTCCGGCCTGATCATCCTGTTTGAACGCCCGGTCCGCATCGGCGATACCGTTACCATCGGGACATTCTCCGGTAGCGTCAGTAAGATCCGCATCCGTGCGACGACAATCACCGACTTTGACCGTAAAGAAGTGATCATTCCGAACAAAGCGTTTGTGACCGAACGACTGATCAACTGGTCGCTGACGGACACGATCACCCGCGTGGTGATCAAGCTCGGCGTGGCGTATGGATCCGATCTCGATAAAGTGAAAGCGATCTTGCTGAAGGCGGCGATGGAACATCCGAGAGTGATGCACGACCCGGAACCAGCGGTGTACTTCACCACGTTTGGCGCCAGCACGCTTGACCATGAACTGCGCCTGTATGTCCGTGAACTACGCGACCGCAGCATTACCGTGGATGAGCTGAACCGCGCCATTGACAGATTGTGCCGTGAAAACAATATCAACATCGCCTTTAACCAGCTTGAAGTGCATCTGCACAATGAAAAAGGCGATGAACTAACGGAAGTGAAGCGTGATTTAGGCAAAAACGGCGGTCTGCTGCCGCCGACCAGCCAGCCTTAATCGCCGGCGGGAGGCGTTTGTGCTTCCCGCTGCTTACGCAGAAAATCCTGACGGACAATGTCCAGCGCCGCGAGGGCGGTGTCCGTTGGGATCTGGTGCTGCTCCAGCAGCATGATTAAATCGACGGCCAGTTTGACCTCGTCCGGGGCGTTATCCAGCGACATTCTTGCTCCTTAGTTGGGGTTAACTCAGCCCGCGTTCGCGTCTTTCAATGGCTTTTTCTATGCGGGTCAGCGCCTGACGACAGCGCTGCAGGCGGCCTTCCAGCGCGGCCAGTTCTCGCTGAAGCTTTTGCTGGCCAGCAAGCGTGGTTTGCAGGGAAAGCTGGCTTTCTCTATCGCTCACCATCGCCAGCAGCCTGCGTTCGTAATCCTGATGGGTAGCCAGTTTTTCGTACAGGTTTTCCTGCACCTTTTGCTGCGGCTCGCTTTGGCGTAAATGCGCGGTGGCCAATTCCCGCTGTAGCGCGGCAATCTGTGCCACCAGCTTTTCGGCGATAAATGCCACCTGGTCCGTTTTACCGTGGCTGACGCTAAGCTGAAGCTGGGCGAGATTAGCCTGAGCTTCCTGGAGATAGTCTTTCAGCTGCGTGCTGTGGGTATGGAAAAGCTTGCGGTCGAAGCGCGCCTGGCTTGCCCGAAGCAGGGCGACCGGCTCAACGGCGGCGGCCAGCTCGGCGACCCGGGTTTCCAGGGCTTGTAACAGCGAAGCGGTTTTCACAGAATGGCTCTCCAGGGATTGTCAGAGGTTACAGCATGAAGCGTCTTATTCTACTCATCATCGGCTGGCTGGCGGTAGTGCTTGCGACGCTTGGCGTGATATTACCGCTGTTGCCGACCACGCCATTTTTGCTGCTGGCCGCGTGGTGTTTTGCCCGCTCGTCGCCTCGTTTTCACCACTGGCTGCTGTACCGTTCATGGTTTGGCAGCTATCTGCGGCACTGGCAAACGCACCGCGCGATGCCCCGCGGATCTAAGCCAAAAGCTATCCTGTTTATTCTTGCCACCTTCGCGCTTTCGCTATGGCTGGTGAAGATAGTGTGGGTTAGAATTTTGCTGCTGGTGATACTTTGTGCGCTGTTGATCTTTATGTGGCGCATTCCGGTGGTTGATGAAGCGCAACAAAAGCGATAAACCGCAGCAGAAGCTGTTGCAATTGTCGCGTCCAGCCAGTAAATTCGAGCGTTTTCGAGCACGGGTACAGCTGGTTAACCGTTAACCAGTGGTTCACATTTGAACCCACAGGTACTCTGTTTAGTATCATGTTTTTAGCAGGCATAAACCGATGACCGCGACTGCGCAGCAGCTTGAATATCTCAAAAACAGCATTAAAAGCGTTCCTGATTACCCAAAACCAGGAATTCTGTTCCGTGACGTGACCAGCTTGCTGGAAGATCCGAAAGCATATGCCACCAGCATTGCGCTGTTAGTTTCTCGTTTCAAAGACGCCGGTATCACCAAAGTGGTGGGCACCGAGGCCCGTGGCTTCCTGTTTGGTGCTCCGGTTGCGCTGGAGCTGGGCGTGGGGTTCATTCCCGTGCGCAAACCTCGTAAGTTGCCGCGCGAAACCATCGCCGAAAGCTACGAGCTGGAATACGGCACCGACAGCCTTGAAATCCACGTAGATGCCATCAAACCGGGCGATAAAGTGCTGGTCGTGGACGATCTGCTGGCTACAGGCGGGACCATTGAAGCGACGGTGAAACTGATTCGCCGCCTCGGTGGGGAAGTGACTGATGCCGCTTTCGTTATCAACCTGTTTGACCTCGGCGGCGAGCAGCGTCTGGAAAACATGGGCGTGAAAAGCTTCTGCCTGGTGCCTTTCCCGGGCCACTAAGCTTCTTCGACCTACAGGCCTCGCCCAGCGGGCGGGGCTTTAGTTTAGAGACAAACGCCCAAAAAACGTGGTTTTTAGGCGTTTGGGCAAGCCAAAAGTTCATATCCTTTGCTTTTTTGAGGCGAAGAGAATGCTTTTAAAGCGTCAATATCCAGTCAGATATCACAAGCCTCGCCCAGCGGGCGGGGCTTATGTTAGCATTACCCCCTCGATTCACCTTTCCCGCGAACCAGAGCCTAACTCCAGATGAGCTACCAGGTCTTAGCCCGCAAATGGCGCCCCCAAACTTTTGCTGATGTTGTCGGCCAGCAACACGTACTGACCGCGCTGGCTAATGGTTTGTCGCTGGGCCGCATCCACCATGCGTATCTTTTTTCCGGCACTCGTGGGGTGGGGAAAACCTCAATCGCCCGTCTGCTGGCGAAAGGGCTGAATTGCGAAACCGGTATTACCGCGACCCCTTGTGGCGTCTGCGATAACTGCCGCGAAATAGAACAGGGCCGCTTTGTCGACCTGATTGAGATAGACGCCGCCTCGCGCACCAAAGTAGAAGACACCCGCGATCTGCTGGACAACGTGCAGTACGCCCCCGCGCGTGGCCGCTTTAAAGTCTACCTTATTGACGAAGTGCACATGCTCTCGCGCCACAGCTTTAACGCGCTGCTTAAGACGCTGGAAGAGCCGCCTCCGCACGTAAAATTCCTGCTGGCAACTACCGATCCGCAAAAGCTGCCGGTGACCATTCTTTCTCGCTGCCTGCAATTCCACCTGAAAGCGCTGGATGTCGAACAGATCCGCCATCAGTTGGAGCACATTCTTGGTGAAGAGAAGGTCGTGAGCGAGCCCCGCGCGCTGCAGCTGTTAGCCCGGGCGGCGGACGGCAGCCTGCGCGATGCGCTGAGCCTCACCGACCAGGCGATTGCCAGCGGCGACGGGCAGGTCACCACCGCCGCCGTCAGCGCTATGCTCGGCACGCTGGATGATGACCAGGCGCTGTCGCTGATTGAAGCTGTCGTCCAGGCTGACGGCCAGCGAGTCATGGCATTGCTTAACGACGCAGCCGCTCGCGGCGTGGAGTGGGAAGCTCTGCTGGTAGAAATGTCCGCGCTGCTACACCGCGTGGCGATGGTTCAGCTTTCTCCGTCCGCCCTTGGCAGCGATATGGCAGCCATCGAACAGCGCATGCGAGAGCTTGCCCGCGTTGTTCCCCCGGCCGACGTGCAGCTTTATTACCAGACATTGCTGATTGGCCGCAAAGAGCTGCCGTGGGCGCCGGATCGCCGCATGGGCGTAGAAATGACGCTGCTGCGCGCGCTGGCTTTCCATCCGCGCAAGCCGCTGCCTGAGCCGGAAGCACCTCGCCAGGCGGCAAGCATTCCGGTGATTAACCCGGTCTCACACCAGCCAGCGGTAAGGCAGCAGCAGGCGGCACCGCCGCCGGACCGGGAAGCCCCTCCGCTGCCGGATGCCACCAGCCAGATCCTCCAGGCGCGCAGCCAACTGATGCGCCAGCAGGAGGCTGATAAAGCAAAAAAGAATGAGCCGGCAGCGCAACGACTAGCGCGGCCGGCAAAAAGCTCCGCGCTGGAACGTTTGGCCTCGGTGACCGAACGCGTTCAGGCGCGCCCTGCGCCGACGGCGCTGGAAAAACCAGCGAAGCCTGAAGCCTATCGCTGGAAGGCACAAAATCCGACGGAAGTCGCCCCTGAACCGGTCGCTACGCCCAAGGCGCTGAAAAAGGCGCTTGAGCATGAAAAAACGCCGGAGCTAGCGCAGAAGCTGGCCGAAGAGGCTATCGAGCGCGATGAATGGGCGGCGGAAATCAATCAGCTGGTGCTGCCAAAGCTGGTACAACAGCTGGCGCTTAACGCCTGGAAAGAGGTGGACGGCAACCGGGTTTGCCTGCATTTGCGTCCTGGCCAGCGCCACCTGAATTCGCCATCGGCGCAAAAAACGCTGTCAGATGCCCTGAGTTCGCACCATGGCGAAGCGATAGAACTGACTATTATTGAAGATGATAATCTGGCTCGCCGTACGCCGCTGGAGTGGCGTCAGGCTATCTACGAAGAGAAGCTGGCGCAGGCGCGCGAGGCGATGAGCAACGACAGCAATATTCAGACTCTGCAAAGGTTCTTTGATGCTGAGCTGGATGAAGATAGTATTCGCCCTGTTTGATATGCCTCGCCTGGCGCGGCATAGTGTGAAACCCTGATAGCCACTCTCGCATTCTGTGAGGGCTGGCCCGATGAAAGAGAGAAGATTATGTTTGGAAAAGGCGGTCTGGGTAACCTGATGAAGCAGGCCCAGCAGATGCAGGAAAAAATGGCCCAGGCTCAGGAAGAAATCGCCAACATGGAAGTCACCGGCGAGTCCGGCGCGGGCCTGGTGAAAGTCACCATCAACGGGGCGCACAACTGCCGCCGTGTCGAAATCGACCCAAGCCTGATGGAAGATGACAAAGAGATGGTTGAAGACCTGGTTGCCGCAGCCTTCAACGATGCCGCTCGCCGTATCGGCGAAGCGCAGAAAGAAAAAATGGCTGGGGTGTCCAACGGCATGCAGTTGCCACCGGGCTTCAAAATGCCATTCTGATGATTTTCCGCCTTCTCCCGCCCGGGAGAAGGCCGTTTTCTTACTCCTCGTCCAGCGCCTGATAGCTCTCCGCCAGAAAATCAATCAACGCCCGCACCGCAGGTAACTGCCCTCGTCGTGAAGGGAAGACCGCATGCACGATCTCCATTCTTGCTCGCCATTCTGGCAACACGTGAACCAGCTTGCCCCGCGCCAGCGCGTCGTTAAGCATCAGCTTCGGGAGCTGCACGACGCCAATCCCGTTCAGCGCCGCGGTACGCAGCGCGATCATATCCGTCGTCACATAGCGGGGCTTGTGGTGAACAATCACCTCCTGCTGTTCCGGGCCAAACAGGCACCAGCGATAAGTTTGCTGCGGCCTGTCCAGCGCCAGGCTTGGCCAGTGGGCGAGATCTGTAGGTGCCGCAGGCATACCCTGGCGGGCGACCAGATCAGGGCTGGCGACCAGGCACATGCTGCGGGTGGCCAGCTTGCGCATCACCAGGTCGCTGTCTTCCAGCGGCAAAGGACGCACGCGAATAGCTAAATCAACGTTTTCGTTCAGCACGTCCACGCGGCGGTTGGTTTCCTCAAGCTGAATCACAATCTGCGGATAAAGCTGCATAAAGCGCGCCAGCATATCGCCGACGTGGACATGCAGCAGCGCTATCGGACAGGTGAGGCGGATCAGCCCTCGCGGCTCTGACTTGAGCGTGTCGATGGCTTCCTGCGCCGCTTCGGCTTCAATCATCATTGCCTTGCAGTGGCGGTAGAAGATCTGCCCGGCTTCGGTGACCGTGAAGCTCCGCGTCGAGCGCTGCAGCAGGCGGGTTTCAAGCCGCTCTTCCAGCAGCGCAATGCGGCGGCTCAGGCGGGACTTTGGAATGTCGATAACCCGGCTGGCGGGGGAAAAACCGCCGTGGTCCACCACCTGCACGAAGTACCACAGATCGTTTAGGTCCTGCATTTTTATTGTCCTGATTATGGAACACTGAGTCCATTTTAGCACTCTACCGGGCTGAGCGTCTGACGGGTAAGCTTTATCCCATCAGAAACAACCCTTGTGGAGAGAATCATGAAATCAATTCTTGGCGTCTACACCGCACCGGCTTCCCATTGGGTGGGAGATGGTTTCCCGGTTCGGTCGCTGTTTTCGTACTCAAAATTTGCCGAGCAGCTTAGCCCTTTCCTGCTGCTGGACTACGCGGGCCCGGCGGAATTTAAGCCGAGCAATAAAGGCCAGCGCGGCGTGGATCAGCATCCGCATCGTGGCTTTGAAACCGTGACCATCGTCTACAAAGGCGAAGTGGCGCATCGCGATAACGCGGGCAACGGCGGTGTGATTGGCCCGGGTGACGTGCAGTGGATGACCGCCGGGAGCGGCATCCTTCACGAGGAATACCATTCTCCGGCATTCAGCGAAGCGGGCGGCAGCCTGGAAATGGTGCAGCTGTGGGTTAACCTGCCTGCAAAAGACAAAATGACCGCGCCTGGCTATCAGCCGATTACCGACGGCGATATTCCGGCGGTCGATTTGCCGGACAATGCCGGTAAGGTTCGCGTGATTGCCGGTGAGTTTGACGGAACCAAAGGCCCGGCCAGGACCTTCTCGCCAATCAGCATTTGGGATTTGCGCCTGAATCCACAAGGCGTTACGCAGTTGGCGGTGAAAGACGGCTGGAACACGGCGCTGGTGGTGTTGAAAGGCACGGTGCTGGTCAACGGTGAAGAGGTGGCGCGTGAAGCACAGTTGGTAGTGCTGGATGCCAAAGGCGAAAGCGTGACCCTCGAAGCCAATAATGACGCGGTGGTTCTGTTGCTCAGCGGTGAGCCTCTGAATGAGCCTGTGGTGGGTTATGGCCCGTTCGTGATGAACACCAAAGAGGAGATTCATCAGGCCATCGATGATTTTAATCAGGGCCGTTTCGGCAAAGACATCGCGTAAACATTTCCCCCGGCGAGCCTTCGTGCGGGGGATATCTTTTCCTATACCCATCCGCGGGGCTAATGTTAGGCTATAGCCCACTTTTTTCTCACAAGCCCGAGCGATGCAAACCAGTCCTTTACTCTCAGCCCTTATGGAATCCCTGCGCTGCCTGCCCGGCGTTGGCCCGAAATCCGCCCAGCGTATGGCGTTTGCCCTGTTGCAGCGCGACCGCAGCGGCGGCATGCGTCTGGCTCAGGCGCTGACCCGCGCCATGTCCGAGATTGGCCACTGTGCGGATTGCCGTACCTTTACCGAGCAGGAAGTTTGCTCCATTTGCTCCAATCCACGTCGCCAGGAAAACGGCCAGATTTGCGTGGTGGAAAGCCCGGCGGATATTCACGCCATCGAGCAAACCGGCCAGTTCTCAGGCCGCTACTTTGTCTTAATGGGGCACCTCTCGCCGCTGGATGGCATTGGCCCAAACGATATTGGACTGGATCGCCTTGAGCAGCGCCTTGCCAGCGAGCCGATGAAAGAAGTTATTCTTGCCACTAATCCGACGGTAGAAGGCGAAGCCACGGCGAACTACATTGCCGAGCTGTGCGCGCAGTACGGCGTTGAAGCCAGCCGTATCGCCCACGGGGTGCCGGTGGGCGGCGAGCTGGAAATGGTGGATGGCACCACGCTTTCACACTCGCTGCTGGGTCGCCATAAGATTAATTTTTAATCGGTTGGGGGAGGTTTTTGCCTCCTCCAGCTTGAAAAGGCACAAATCGCTACCATATCCCCCTCAACGTTTTCTTCATCCCGTATGATTTTGTTGAGGTATCAATGACCATGAAAGGACAAGAGACCCGCGGTTTTCAGTCAGAGGTAAAACAGCTTCTGCACCTGATGATCCATTCTCTCTATTCAAACAAAGAAATCTTCCTGCGTGAGCTGATCTCCAACGCCTCCGATGCGGCAGACAAGCTGCGCTTCCGCGCCCTGTCTGACGCCAGCCTTTACGAAGGTGACGGTGAACTGCGCGTTCGCGTCTCTTTTAACAAAGACAACCGTACCCTGACTATTGCCGATAACGGCATCGGCATGACCCGTGATGAAGTTATCGATCATCTGGGCACCATTGCTAAATCCGGCACCAAGGCTTTCCTCGAGTCCATGGGGTCTGACCAGGCGAAAGACAGCCAGCTTATCGGCCAGTTCGGCGTAGGCTTCTATTCTGCGTTTATCGTGGCGGACAAAGTCACCGTTCGCACTCGCGCCGCCGGTGCCAGCGCGGAGCAGGGCGTGTTCTGGGAGTCTGAAGGCGCGGGTGAATACACCGTGGCCGACATTGAGAAAGTCGATCGTGGTACCGAAATCACGCTGCATCTGCGTGAAGGCGAAGATGAGTTCCTCGACGACTGGCGCGTTCGCTCCATCATCAGCAAATATTCTGATCACATCGCTCTGCCGGTTGAGATTGAACAGCAGGAAGAAAAAGACGGTGAGACCATCGTTAGCTGGGAAAAAATCAACAAAGCTCAGGCGCTGTGGACCCGCAGCAAATCCGAAGTTAGCGATGACGAATACAAAGAGTTCTACAAGCACATCGCCCACGACTTTACCGACCCGCTGGCCTGGAGCCACAACCGCGTAGAAGGGAAGCAGGAGTATACCAGCCTGTTGTACATCCCTGCGCAGGCGCCGTGGGATATGTGGAACCGTGACCACAAACACGGGCTGAAACTCTACGTGCAGCGCGTGTTTATCATGGACGATGCCGAGCAGTTCATGCCGAACTACCTGCGCTTCGTGCGTGGCCTGATAGATTCTAACGATCTGCCGCTGAACGTTTCCCGTGAAATCCTGCAGGACAGCCGCGTGACCCAGAACCTGCGCAGCGCGCTGACCAAGCGTGTGCTGCAGATGCTGGACAAGCTGGCGAAAGACGATGCTGAGAAATACCAGACCTTCTGGAAAAACTTTGGCCTGGTGTTGAAAGAAGGCCCGGCGGAAGATAACGCGAACCAGGAAGCTATCGCTAAACTGCTGCGCTTCGCGACCACGCACAACGACTCCTCCGCGCAGACCGTGTCGCTGGAAGAGTATGTCTCCCGCATGAAAGAAGGCCAGGAGAAGATCTACTACATCACCGCGGACAGCTACGCGGCGGCGAAGAGCAGCCCGCACCTGGAACTGCTGCGTAAGAAAGGCATCGAAGTCCTGCTGCTTTCCGATCGCATCGACGAGTGGATGATGAGCTACCTGACCGAGTTCGACGGGAAAGCGTTCCAGTCAGTCAGCAAGACCGATGAATCACTGGATAAGTTGACGGACGAAGAAACCGAAGAGGCGAAAGAAGCTGAGAAGGCGCTGGAGCCGTTCGTGGACCGCGTGAAAACCCTGCTGGGCGAGCGTGTGAAGGAAGTGCGTCTGACGCATCGCCTGACCGATACCCCGGCGATCGTCACCACCGACAGCAACGACATGAGCACCCAGATGGCGAAACTGTTTGCCGCTGCGGGCCAGGAAGTGCCGGAAGTTAAGTACATTTTCGAGCTTAACCCGGAGCATGCGCTGGTGAAACGCGCTGCGGATACGCAGGATGACGCGCAGTTTAGCGAGTGGGTTGAGCTGCTGCTTGACCAGGCGCTGTTAGCTGAGCGCGGCCAGCTGGAAGATCCTAACCAGTTCATCCGCCGCATGAACCAGCTGCTGGTTTCTTAAGTCGGATTGATTATCTGACAACAACCACCTGTATCGACAGGTGGTTTTTTTTCACTTAAATATTCAGGCACAGTAACTGCAGAAAATTTCATGCTTTAAAAAGTAAGGTTATTTTTCTGTCGGAATACGGGCTATGGATGTTGAATTTCAGATATTACAGCCACTTTATTTTGCTTTCCCAACCTTTCAGTTCCATGCATTGATTAAATAACCGGTCCCGGCTTTCGCTATTCACGTCCATCACATAGCTTTCAATTTCTGGCTTTTTTACCGCCCGGGTTTTCTCGCCATCACACTCATCTTTTTTAGTACAGGCTTCGTAGTAAGTGGTGTACTTAGTTCGTTGTGCAACCTCATTCCTTACCGGAAAAGCCTGCTGGGACTGGGTTTCACAGTCTCCTCGTGCGCTGGTGTACTCCTGCGCGTTACTGCGGGTTTTTACCCACTGAGATGTGCACCCGCTTAGCAGCAAACAACAGATAATGGCAATTAAGGGCTTATTCATGGCGGGCGCTCTTCCTTTTAGCAAAATAGATCTCCTGGTTAACAGCCTGACGCCAAACAGCGTCGGCAGGCTGTGTTGGCCGTCATTATAATTGCTGTACATAAACCTAATCTATATAGCAGGCCTTTTTCAGCCAGCCTGACGGTTCATAAATTACCAGGCGAAAACCTTATTATTCCCCCGATGAGATAAGGGATAAGGCCGCTGCTGAAAAATAAAAATGCTGTTTGGCTGAACCGATTCTGGCTTCCATCAGGGCCGCTAAGCGGTCGGGATTCAGGCGAAATCGAGGCCCAGGGCTTCAGCCTGAGCGCCTCCCTTCCTTGTGATGATACCGCCTTTAGTGGTATGGTTTTCGCCTCAAATTCGATTGAATAATTAAATGTATGGGGAATTACGCAATGCGTATCATTCTGCTCGGCGCACCGGGCGCAGGTAAAGGGACTCAGGCTCAGTTCATCATGGAGAAATACGGTATTCCGCAAATCTCCACCGGTGATATGCTGCGTGCTGCGGTTAAATCTGGTTCAGAACTGGGTAAACAGGCCAAAGACATCATGGATGCTGGCAAACTGGTGACCGATGAGCTGGTTATCGCCCTGGTTAAAGAGCGCATTGCGCAGGAAGACTGCCGTAACGGCTTCCTGCTGGACGGTTTCCCACGCACTATCCCGCAGGCAGACGCCATGAAAGAAGCGGGCATCAAGGTTGATTTCGTGCTGGAGTTCGACGTACCTGACGAGCTGATCGTTGACCGCATCGTGGGTCGCCGCGTGCACGCTGCTTCCGGCCGCGTTTACCACATTAAATTCAACCCGCCTAAGGTTGAAGGTAAAGACGACGTGACCGGCGAAGAGCTGACTACCCGTAAAGACGATCAGGAAGAAACCGTGCGTAAACGCCTGGTGGAATACCATCAGATGACCGCGCCGCTGATCGGCTACTACTCTAAAGAAGCGCAGGCGGGTAACACCCAATACGCTAAAGTTGACGGCACCCAGGCCGTGGCTGACGTGCGCGCTGAACTGGAAAAAATCCTCGGATAATTTCCCGCAGCGGCAAAAAATACCAGGGCATGCCCTGGTATTTTTTTGCCCCTATTTTCCCTTTCACTGTAATCGGTTCTCGTTTCGCTCTTTTACGTTACAATTGACGGCAATTTACAGATAAGGGGTGGGAATGAATCAGGAAAAAATTGGCATCTTACTGGCTAACCTTGGTACGCCGAGCGCCCCGACACCGGCGGCGGTCAACCGCTATCTTCGTCAGTTCCTCAGCGATAAGCGCGTGGTAGATACGCCCCGCCTGCTTTGGTGGCCGCTGCTGCGCGGCGTCATTCTGCCGATCCGTTCACCGCGTGTCGCCAAACTCTATCAGTCCATCTGGATGGAAGAGGGCTCGCCCTTGATGGTATACAGCCGTCGGCAGGAAAAAGCGCTGGCGCAGCAGCTGCCGGACACGCCGGTTGCGCTGGGGATGAGCTACGGCGAACCGTCGCTCAAAAGCGCCGTGGACGACCTCCTGGCGCAGAACGTGACGCACATTGTGGTGCTGCCGCTTTATCCGCAGTTTTCCTGCTCAACCGTGGCGGCGGTATGGGACGAGCTGGGGCGGATCTTCGCCGATTACCGCAGTCTGCCTTCTATTTCCCTGATTCGCGACTACGCGACAGAGCCGGCTTACATCAACGCGCTGGCGGCCTCGGTCAAACGCTCTTTTGCCGAACACGGTGAACCGGACGTGCTGCTGCTTTCCTATCACGGTATTCCGCAGCGCTACGCGAATGAAGGCGATGATTACCCGCAGCGCTGCCGCGACACCACCCGCGAACTGCTGAGCGCCCTTGAGCTGCCGCCGGAAAAAGTGATGATGACCTACCAGTCCCGCTTTGGCCGCGAACCCTGGCTGATGCCGTACACCGACGAAACGTTGAAAATGCTGGCCGAAAAGGGCGTGAAGCATATTCAGGTGATGTGCCCGGGCTTCTCCGCTGACTGCCTGGAAACGCTGGAAGAGATGGCGGTCCAGAACCGGGAAGTGTTTATCGAGGCGGGCGGGACGAAATACGAGTACATTCCGGCGCTGAATGACGATCCGGCCCATATCGCGATGATGATGAATCTGGTGGAGCGGTATCGCAAATAGAAACCTGAGGCGGGGAATGCTACTATTCCCCGCCTTATTATCCAGCCCCGTAACGACACCATGAAATTTCCCGGTAAACGCAAATCCAAACACTACTTCCCCGTCAGTGCCCGCGACCCGCTCTTACAGCAAACTCAGCCTGAAGCAGAAAGCGGCTCTTCCTGGGTGGTCGGCATCGACCAAACGCTGGTCGACATTGAAGCCAAAGTGGACGATGAGTTTGTACAGCGCTACGGGCTGAGTTTTGGCCACTCTCTGGTGATTGAGGATGATGTGGCCGACGCGCTCTACAAAGAGCTGGTCGACAACAACCTGATTACCCACCAGTTTGCCGGAGGCACCATCGGCAATACCATGCACAATTACTCGGTGCTGGCCGATGACCGCTCGGTGCTGCTCGGCGTAATGTGCCGCAATGTCGAGATCGGTAGCTACGCTTACCGCTACCTCTGCAATACCTCCAGCCGGACCGACCTTAACTATTTGCAGGGCGTTGATGGCCCGATTGGCCGCTGCTTTACGCTGATTGGCGACCAGGGCGAGCGTACCTTTGCTATTAGCCCGGGCCACATGAACCAGCTACGTGCGGATAGCATTCCGGAAGAAGTGATTGCCGGGGCATCCGCGCTGGTGCTGACCTCTTATCTGGTGCGCTGCAAGCCGGGCGAGCCGATGCCGGAGGCCACCATGCAGGCGATTGCCTGGGCGAAGAAACACAACGTGCCGGTGGTACTGACTCTGGGCACCAAATACGTGATTGCCGAAAACCCGACCTGGTGGCAGGCTTTCCTGAGCGAGCACGTTTCGATCCTGGCGATGAACGAAGAAGAGGGTGAAGCGCTAACCGGTGAAAGCGATCCGCTGCTGGCCGCCGACAAGGCGCTGGACTGGGTTGACCTGGTGCTTTGCACCGCCGGGCCGGTAGGCCTTTATATGGCGGGTTATACCGAAGAGACCGCGAAGCGTAAAACCCAGCACCCACTTCTGCCTGGTGCGATTGCCGAATTTAACCAGTTCGAATTTAGCCGCGCGATGCGCCTGAAAGACTGCGCTGAGCCGCTGCGAATCTACTCCCACATCGCGCCATATATGGGCGGCCCGGAGAAGATCATGAACACCAACGGCGCGGGAGACGGGGCGCTTGCGGCGCTGTTGCACGATATCACCGCGAACAATTACCACCGCAGTAACGTGCCGAATTCCAGCAAACACAAGCTGACCTGGCTGACTTATTCCTCGCTGGCCCAGGTATGCAAATACGCCAACCGCGTGAGCTATCAGGTTCTGAACCAGCATTCTCCGCGCCTGACGCGCGGCCTGCCTGAGCGGGAAGACAGCCTCGAAGAGTCTTACTGGGAACGTTAAGCTGAAAAGCTGAGCCTGAAGGCTCAGCTTTTTTCGGCGTGGGCAGGTGTCAGACCTGCCCTAAAAGAGAATTAACCCGTCACCGCTTCCTGTGTGACCGGCGGCACCAGCAGCCCAAGCATGGTATTGGCAATCTCCCTTTCTCCCATCACAACCTGATTAGCGCCACGCTCGGTGATGTAATCCACTTCGTCGTCGTAATGTGCGCGGGCGATGATTTCGATATCCGGGCATTTTGCTCTGGCCGTCGCGACGATTTCACCGGCTTCGTAGCCGTTAGGAATGGTCAGCAGCAGCCAGCGGGCGCAGTCCAGATGGGCCAGACTCATGATCTCTTCGTTAGCAGCATTGCCCAGCACGGCGCGGATCCCGCGTTCGCGCAGCTCATCCACTCGGCTGCGGGAGGTTTCGATCACCACCAATGGCACACCTTCGGCAATAAGCTTCTCGCCAAGCAGGCTACCGACGCGGCCATAGCCCACCAGCAGAGCGTGGTTGCAGATATCCACCGGGATTTGTTTCTCTTCCTCGATGGCTTCTTCCAGGGTTTGCTCGTCCAGCGTTTCGGTTTTCTCGAGGTAGCGCTCAAGCACGGCAAACAGAATTGGGTTCAGCATAATCGACAGAATTGCGCCAGCCAGCACCAAATTTTGCCCCGTTTGTGGTAACAGGTTCAGCGCCATGCCGAGGCCGGCCAGAATAAAGGCGAACTCACCGATCTGCGCGAGGCTGGTGGCGATGGTCAGCGCGGTCCGCTGGGAGTGACCAAACATGCGCACCAGCAGGAATGCCGCCAGGGATTTACCGAAGATGATGATGGCCAGCGTGCCCAGTACCGCCAGCGGTTCCTGAATCAGGATCAGCGGATCAAACAGCATGCCGACGGAAACAAAGAACAACACCGCAAACGCATCGCGCAGCGGCAGGGTGTCGTGTGCCGCGCGGTGGCTTAGCTCTGACTCATTCAGCACCATACCGGCAAAGAAGGCACCCAGCGCAAAGGAGACATCAAACAATTCAACCGCGCCGAATGCGATGCCCAGGGCCAGCGCCAGCACGGAAAGGGTAAACAGCTCGCGGGAACCTGTCGCTGCGCTGCGAGCCAGAATCCACGGCACAAGGCGGCGGCCAACCAGCATCATCAGGGCGATAAACGCCGCGACCTTCCCGATGGTGATAGCCATATCCAGGCTCAGGGAAACCAGCCCAACGTTGCCTTTTTCCATCATACCGGCGACGGCTGGCAGCAGCACCAGAGTCAGCACCATCACCAGATCTTCAACAATCAGCCAGCCAATGGCTATTTGCCCTCGCTGAGTATCAATTAGCTGCCTTTCTTCAAGCGCGCGCAGCAGCACGACGGTACTTGCCGTCGATAAACAAAGCCCAAAGACGATACCGGTCATCACCGACCAGCCCATCAGCCAGGAAAGCGCCATGCCCAGCAGCGTCGCGACGCCTATTTGCGCGATGGCGCCGGGGATGGCGATGGCCTTTACCGCCATCAAATCCTTCAATGAAAAATGCAGCCCGACGCCGAACATCAGCAGAATCACGCCTAACTCCGCCAGCTCAGGGGCAAGTTTGGTATCAGCAACAAAACCAGGGGTAAAAGGTCCCGCCAGCACACCAGCTAATAAATAGCCCACCAGCGGAGATATGCGCAGCTTGTTAGCCAGCATACCCAGTAAAAAAGCGAGCACGAGACCACCAACAATGGTGGTGATAAGCGGTGTGGCGTGATGCATTCCGTCTCCTTTGGTTGGCCGATGTTCCAAAACGTTCTGTTACACAGTTTATGACAAATTCTTTATCGGCGTTTATGAATAATTGTTGAATTTTGAATAAAAAGCGCATTTCGATAAAAAATAGGCTCTGAGTAGCATTTAACTCAGTTATCTGAGGCGACTGCCAGAAGGGTATGGAGACAGGATGCGGCCAAAGCAATACTTTGGCCGCTAAAATCTACGCTTTGTGGCGATTATCGGGCAGGAATATTGTCATAATGCCGAGTAACGGCAAGAAGGCACATATTTTGTAGACCAACTCGATGCTGGTGTGGTCAGCAATTAACCCGAGTACGGCTGCACCCAGGCCGCCCATCCCAAAGGCAAATCCGAAAAAGAGCCCGGAAACCATACCGATACGGCCAGGAAGCAGCTCCTGAGCATACACCAGGATGGCCGAGAAAGCGGAGGCCAAAATAAAGCCAATGATCACCGTCAGGACGCCCGTCCAGTAAAGTGATGCGTAGGGTAAAACAAGGGTAAATGGCGCGACGCCGAGGATAGAGCCCCAAATTACGTATTTTCTGCCAATTTTATCCCCCACGGGGCCACCAATCACCGTGCCTGCCGCGACGGCAAACAGGAATGCGAACAGGTGAATCTGGGCATTTTGTACGGATAATCCGAATTTTTGCATCAGGTAGAAAGTGAAGTAGCTGCTGATGCTCGCCATATAAAAGTATTTAGAGAAGATCAGCAGCAGCAAAATCGAGACCGCCAGAATCACTTTGTTGCGTGGCAGCGGGTTGACCACCGGCACGGGAGGGCGGCTTTTGGCGATTTTATGCTGAGCGGCGTACCAGCGGCTGATTTGCAGCAGAACCACGATAGCCAGCAGAGCAGCGAGCACGAACCACGCCACGTTACCTTTGCCGTAAGGCGCGATAATAATAGCCGCCAGCAATGGCCCGAGGGAGCTGCCGAAGTTGCCTCCGACCTGGAAGAGCGACTGCGCAAGCCCGTGACGGCCACCGGACGCCATACGTGCCACGCGTGAGGACTCAGGATGGAATACCGAAGAGCCTGTGCCTACCAGCGCCGCGGCGACCAGAACGGCCGGGAAGCTGCCCGCCAGCGCCAGCAGCACCAGCCCGCAAAGGGTAAAGCACATGCCGATCGGCAATGACCACGGCATCGGGTATTTGTCTGTGTAGTAGCCCACCAGCGGCTGCAGCAGCGATGAAGAGAGCTGGAAGGTCAGGGTGATCATCCCGATTTGCATAAAGCTTAGGGAGAACTCGGCCTGTAGCAGCGGGTAAATAGCCAGAATCAGCGACTGAATCATGTCGTTAAGCAGGTGGGAGAGGCTTATAGCGCCAAGGATCCCAAATGCGGTGCGCGCTTTTTTTTGCTCCGGGGGCGTACCCGGCTGGGTGAGGGTTTGAGAGCTTGCCATAATTACCTGTACGAACGGTTATTGTTTTTAGAGCGGGCGGCGCAGGAGATCGCCCGGAAGAAATTCTTACCCTGCTAACATACTCGCACGGGGGATTTGAAGAAAGTCGCATTTCGGAAAAGATAGCTGTCTATCCTGAACGCTATCTGTTATTTCTGCGCAGTTACATTTTGACATGGAGATTTGCAATGCGGTTTGCTGCGAAAACAATAACCACGGCGCTGCTGGTGGCATTGAGTTTAACCAGCGCTTCAGCGCTGGCCTGGGAAAAAGACAAGACCTATAAAATTACCATTCTTCATACTAACGACCACCATGGTCACTTCTGGCGGAATGAGTATGGAGAATACGGGCTGGCAGCGCAAAAAACGCTGGTAGACAGCGTGCGTAAAGAAGTCGCGGCGGAAGGTGGCAGCGTGCTGCTGTTGTCCGGCGGGGATATCAACACCGGCGTGCCGGAATCAGACCTGCAGGATGCTGAACCCGATTTTCGCGGCATGAGCCTGATTGGCTATGACGCCATGGCCGTCGGCAACCACGAATTCGACAACCCCTTATCCGTGCTGCGCCAGCAGGAAAAATGGGCGAAGTTCCCGCTGCTGTCCGCCAACATTTATCAAAAAAGTACCGGCGAGCGCCTGTTTAAGCCTTATGCGATTTTCAAACCTCAGGGCATTAAGGTGGCGGTTATCGGCCTGACCACCGACGATACGGCCAAAATTGGCAATCCGGAATACTTCACCGACATCGAATTCCGCAAACCTGCGGAGGAAGCCAAACTGGTGATCCAGGAGCTACAGGGCACCGAAAAACCGGACGTGATCATCGCCGCAACCCACATGGGCCACTATGATAACGGCAACCACGGCTCGAATGCGCCGGGCGATGTCGAAATGGCAAGAAGCCTGCCGGAAGGCGCGCTGACGATGATTGTGGGTGGTCACTCACAGGATCCGGTCTGCATGGCGCAGGAAAACCAGAAGCAGAAAGATTATGTGCCGGGCACACCGTGCGCGCCGGACAGGCAAAATGGCACCTGGATTGTGCAGGCGCATGAGTGGGGGAAATACGTCGGGCGGGCAGATTTTGAGTTCCGCAACGGCGAGATGAAGCTGGTGCACTATCAGCTGATCCCCATCAACCTGAAAAAGAAAATCACCTACGACAACGGGCAAAGTGAGCGCGTACTTTACACGCCTGAAATCGCCGAAAGCCAGCAGATGCTTTCCCTGCTGACGCCGTTCCAGAACAAAGGCCAGGCCGCGCTGAAGGTGAAAGTAGGCAGCGTGAACGGGCATCTGGAAGGGGACCGCAGCAAAGTGCGCTTTGTGCAGACCAACCTGGCGCGCGTATTGCTGGCGGCACAAATGGCCCGAACCAGCGCGGATTTTGCGGTGATGAGCGGCGGCGGCGTGCGCGATTCTATCGAAGCCGGGAACATTACCTATAAAGATGTGCTCAAGGTGCAGCCGTTCGGCAACAACGTGGTTTATATCGACATGAACGGCAAAGACGTTGAGGAATACCTGACGGCGGTGGCGCAGAAAACGCCGGACTCCGGCGCTTACCCGCAGTTCTCTAACGTCAGCTTCACCTCAACCGGCGGCAAGCTGAGTAACCTGAAAATCAAAGACCAGCCGATTGATCCGGCCAAAACTTACCGCATGGCCACGCTGAGCTTCAACGGCACCGGCGGCGATGGTTACCCGGAAATCGATAAAAAGCCGGGCTACGTCAACACCGGGTTTGTCGATGCGGAAGTCCTGAAGCAGTACATCGAACAGAACTCCCCGCTGGACGTAAATGCTTACCAACCTAAGGGCGAGGTAAGCTGGAACTAAGCGTTAATCGCGGCGGGCGATATCGGCGAAGCTGGCATCCAGCAGTTTCGCCAGATCGCTTGCCGCGAGTTCGATATCCAGCCCGCGCTTGCCGCCGGAAATGTAGATGCTGGCAAACTCCTGTGCCGGAGCATCAATCACCGTTGGCAGGCGTTTTTTCTGCCCCAGCGGGCTAATGCCGCCCACCAGATAACCGGTGATTCGCTGCGCGACCATCGGGTCCGCCATTTCAACCTTCTTCACGCCCAGCGCCTTAGCGACCTTTTTCAGATCAAGCTGCCCGGCAACCGGCGTCACCGCCACGGCGAGGTGTTTCATGTCGCCATTCAGCGCCACCAGCAGCGTTTTATAGACCTGGTCGGCATTTAGCCCCAGCTTACGGACCACTTCGTCACCAAAGTTGGTTTCCAGCGGATCGTGCTCATAGGCATGAATTTGAAAGCTGATTTTGTTCTTTTCGAGGAGTTTTACCGCGGGAGTCATGGTTTCCTTCTTTATTCGTTGTTTTGAAAACGCACAAAATAGTAATCATAGTGATATACTTGACGAGTAATATAGCGCTACATAATAGTGATGGCGTAAACCATCACATTAAGCGACAATTCAGCTTCGGTTGCTTCGGCAGCCGGGATAAACAGAATAATAAATGAAATTCCTCTTTGACGGGCCAATAGAAATATTGGCCATTTTTTTATCCTTTTTTCAGCATTTCTGGCAGGTTACCTTCGCCGTAAAGGTGCAACGCGCCGACCGCAACCACATAGCGCCCGGCGGGCAGCTGTTGCAGAAACGCCTGCCACTGGCGGTTTCGCTGATGCATCAACACGTCATACAGCGCATCGCCAAAGGTGTTCGGTAGCGCAATATTGCCCTGCTGCGGCGGCGTTTCCAGCCACCAGCCAATCATTATCTGCAGCAGCCGCGCGTTGGTGTGCCAGTGCTCCAGCGTGTCGTTCAGCAGCGGCAGCCCACCTTCAGGCAACCCCTTCAATAATTCTATCTGGCTTTGCGCGCCTTCAAGCTCGGTGACCGGCACGCCGTAGCGCTGTGCAGCTTCCAGCAGCTGATAGTCGATGCCGTAGTCAGGGCGAAGGCCAAGCCGCTGTGCCTGATGCGCCTGTAAAATCAGTGCCACCTGCCAGGCGGGCTGGTGCTCAATGCTGCTCAGTGAAATACCTAACTCGCTGCACAGGCCTAGCACCTGCTGGTAATCGTCTGGAGCCAGACGAGCCTCCAGGTCGATGTCCTCCACTATTTCGCTGAACGGCGAATCGGCAGAGCGGATATCTGCCTCGACGATCAGCGCATCTGCCGCGCGAAGTTTGTCCACCAGGCGTGAGGAAAGCGGAGCCATGTCCCGGGTACCCATATGAATGCTGCCCACGAGGTGCAAATGGCGCTTGCCGGGGAGCGTGATATCAAGGGCAGGCCAGGGATAAGTAGAGGCTGTCAGGCTGGAAAGCAGTGCGCTAAGACGTTGGAACAAACCCATATCGCGATTCCCTGGCTAAAAAGCCATGCTAACGCCCTGGGCTGGAAGGGGAAAGGAAAAAGTCGGCCTTCCGCTCAAAAGGAGAAGGGAAGGCCGCAGAGAGGTTAGTCTTTCGGTTTAAAGCGCAGCAGGCGATTGGCGTTGCTCACCACGGTGATGGAAGACAGCGCCATCGCGGCACCGGCAACCACCGGATTGAGTAGCGTGCCGGTCAGCGGGTAGAGCACGCCCGCGGCAATCGGAATGCCAAGCGAGTTGTAAACGAACGCCCCCATCAGGTTTTGCTTCATGTTCCGCAGCGTGGCTTTGGAAATAGCCAGCGCATCGGCAACGCCCACCAGGCTGTGACGCATCAGCGTAATGGCGGCGGTTTCAATGGCTACGTCGCTGCCGCCACCCATCGCAATCCCTACCTCGGCCTGAGCCAGCGCCGGGGCATCGTTAATGCCGTCGCCGACCATCGCCACCTGGCGGCCCTGCTGCTGCAGCTGCTTGATAGCGTCAGCTTTGCCGTCCGGCAGCACGCCCGCAATCACCTCATCAATGCCGACTTCTTTGGCGATAGCGTTGGCGGTCACCGGGTTATCGCCGGTGAGCATGACCAGGCGGTAGCCGTTACGGTGCAGGCGCTGGAGCGCACTGATGCTGTCGCTACGAAGCGGATCGCGGATGGCTAACAGCGCCATGAGCTGGCCGTCTGCCGCCAGCAGCACCGGGGTTGCGCCCAGACGAGCCTGAGCGTCAATGCTGTCGGCAAGCGGCTGCGTGTCCACGCCCTGCTCATCGAGCAATGCTTTATTGCCCAGCAGCAGTTTATGCCCGTCCACCTCACCGCTGACGCCCAGCCCGCGCAAAGTACGGAACGAGGTCACTTCCGGCAGCGTTGAACTGCCTGCTTTTTCAATAATGGCGCGAGCAAGCGGGTGGCTTGAACCCTGCTCAAGTGCGGCCGCCAGCCGTATCGCTTGCACCTCGTCCACGCCGGCGCGGGTTTCCACGGCGACCACCTGCGGTTTGCCTTCGGTCAGCGTGCCCGTTTTATCAAAGACCACGGTATCCAGCGTGCTGGCGCGCTGCAGGGCATCTGCATCACGAACCAGAACGCCAAATTCGGCGGCACGGCCCACGCCTGAAATAATCGACATCGGCGTGGCAAGGCCCAGGGCGCAAGGGCAGGCGATAATCAGCACCGTGGTGGCAATGACCAGGGTGTAAACAATTTGCGGTGCAGGGCCGACGAAGTACCAGATGGCGGCACTGATCAGCGCGATAGCGACGACGACCGGCACAAACACGGCAGAAATTTTATCGGCAAGCTGGCCGATTTCCGGCTTGCTGCTCTGCGCCTGGCGAACCATGCGGATAATGCGCGACAGCGTGGTGTGGCTGCCGGTGGCGGTGGCGGTGAACAGCACGCTGCCGTCCTGCACTACGGTCCCGGCGTGAATCCCGTCGCCGTTTGATTTTTGCATCGGCACCGGTTCACCGGTCAGCATCGCTTCGTCGAACCAGGCTTCGCCCTGGGTGATTTCCCCGTCAACGGGCACGCGGTCGCCGGTGGTCAGGCGCAGCGTCATTCCGGCGGTGACTTCCGCCAGCGGTAAAGTTTTCTCGCCTTCTTCCGTCACTACTCGCGCGGTCGGCGGCGTTAAGTCCAGCAGGCGTTCAAGTGCTTTAGAAGAGCGCTGACGGGCGCGCAGTTCCAGCATATGGCCGAGATTTATCAGGCCGATGATCATCGCGCTGGCCTCGTAGTAGAGGTGGCGGGCTTCCATCGGGAAGTGCTGCGGCCAGATATTTACGGTAATTGAGTAGAGCCAGGCCGCGCCGGTACCGAGGGCGACGAGCGTGTCCATGGTGGCCGAGCGGTTCATCAGGCTGCGCCAGGCGCTACGGTAAAAATGACCACCGGCAAAGACCATCACCGCAAGGGTAATAATCCCGATGGTCAGCCACAGGGAGCGGTTGTTCTCGGTAACCATCATGTTGTCGCCGATCATGCCCCAGACCATCACTGGGATCCCGACGGCGAGGGCGACAATCGCCTGCCAGCGGAAGCGTTTCATGGCGGCGTTCGCCGTTTCTTGCTGGCGCTCGCGGCGTTTCTGATCGTCTTCAATCGCTTCGGCACCGTAGCCGGCACTTTCCACGGCTTTGATCAGCGATTCTGCGGAGGCGGTGCCCATCACCAGCGCACTGCGCTCCGCAAGATTAACCCGTGCCTGGCTGACGCCCGGTACATTTTGTAAGGCATTTTGCACCCGGGAGACGCAGCTGGCGCAGCTCATACCGCCGATCAGCAACTGCTGGCTGTCATCGTCGGTAGAGGCTGCCGGAAGCGAAGGGGCGACCGCTGTCAGTGCTTCCGACGGAGTTGATGACTCTGCCAGCGGTTCAGCCTTTGGGTGGCTGGCGACTTCTGCGCCGTATCCCGCTTGTTGGACAGTTTCCACTAACGCTTCCGGCGTGGCGCTGCCGGTAACGCGGGCGTGGGTTTGGGTGACTTCAGCCTGCTCAACGTCTGCACGCTGCTCGAGGCTCTCTTTGACGCGTTTAACACAATGGCCGCAGGTCAGGCCATCCAGATTCAGATCCACAATGTGTGACATCGCGAGACTCCTGTATGATGGTGAGGTGAAATATTGACCGAAAGGATGATTCGGTTAACTATGAAAGAGGTTAAACCTTCCATCAAGGGGAAGGTCAAGGAGCAAAAATGAATATTAGCGATGTGGCGAAAAAAACCGGGCTAACCAGCAAGGCGATTCGTTTTTACGAAGAGAAAGGGCTGGTCACGCCGCCGTTTCGCGCCGACAACGGCTACCGCAGCTATACGCAAAAGCATCTCGATGAGCTGACGCTGCTGCGCCAGGCCCGTCAGGTTGGGTTTAATCTGGAAGAGTGCAAAGAGCTGGTGAGCCTGTTTAACGATCCGGCCCGGCACAGCGCGGACGTAAAAGCCCGCACTTTGCAGAAAGTCGCGGATATCGAGCGGCACATTATTGAGCTGCAGAATATGCGCCAGCATTTGCTCACGCTGGCGGAAGCCTGCCCGGGCGATGACAGCGCCGATTGCCCGATCATCGACAATCTTTCCGGCTGCTGCCATCGCCACGAGATAAACTAAACCGCTTTAATTTTGAGCGTTATGCCTTCCACGGCCAGCACCACAACTTCACTGCCCGCCGGGAGATCTTCATCGGCGGTGACTGGCCAGCTGCTGTCGGCCACGCGAACATGTCCCCGGCCATTGACCAGTGCCGCTTCCAGGCGGAAACGGCGGCCAACCAGTTGCTGCCCGCGCTGATTCAGCACTTCACCTGGAATTTGCTGCCTGCGGCTGGACAGCCAGCGCCACCAGAGAAAGGCGGCGACCAGCGTCAGCAGGGCAAAACAAACGCCCTGCGTTTCCCAGCCAAGCGGCAGCAGCCAGACCAGCAGGCCGGTGATCACTGCCGCCACGCCGCTCCACAGCAGATAGCCGCTGGCGCCGAGCATCTCCGCCGCCAGCAGCAGTCCGCCAAGCGCAAGCCAGAAGACGTGTGGGTGCGCGAGAATGCTGTCGATCATTTTTTACGCTCGGTGCCGCTCTGGGCGATAAGTTCGCTGATCCCGGCGATGGAGCCCATCAGGCTGGAGGCATCCAGCGGCATCAGCACCACTTTGCTGTTATTGGCCGACCCGATTTGCTGCAGCGCGTCGGTGTATTTCTGGGCCACGAAGTAGTTCACCGCCTGAATATCCCCTTTGGCGATAGCTTCGGACACCATTTGCGTGGCGCGAGCTTCTGCTTCAGCGCTACGCTCGCGGGCCTCCGCCTCAAGGAAAGCCGACTGACGCTCACCCTCAGCTTTCAGGATCTTCGACTGCTTTTCACCTTCGGCTTTGACGATCTCTGCCTGGCGGATCCCTTCGGCCTCAAGAATATAGGCGCGCTTGGTACGCTCGGCTTTCATCTGGGCGTTCATCGCGTCAATCAGCTCAGCCGGCGGGCGAACGTCGCGGATTTCGATACGGGTGATTTTAATGCCCCACGGGTTAGTCGCTTCGTCGACGATGTGCAGCAGGCGGGTGTTGATGTTGTCGCGCTGGGACAGCATTTCATCCAGCTCCATTGAGCCTAGCACGGTACGGATGTTGGTCATCGTCAGGTTGATGATCGCCAGCTCAAGGTTGCTGACTTCATAGGCGGCGCGCGGGGCGTCAACCACCTGAATAAAGCACACGGCGTCAATGGCGACGTTGGCGTTGTCTTTGGAAATAACTTCCTGAGAAGGGATGTCGAGCACCTGTTCCATCATGTTGATTTTGCGGCCTACGCGATCCATAAACGGCACCACAAGATTCAGGCCTGGCATCAGGGTTTTGGTGTAGCGGCCAAAGCGTTCGACGGTCCATTGGAAGCCCTGGGGCACGATTTTTACCCCGGCAGCCACAATCACCAGCGCCACGAGAATTAATACGGGGATCACGATAAGCATTAAAAAACCTCCTGTTTGTTTTGCATTCAGTCTAACTGCTTAATTTGAAACATTCAGCAACATCCCTGTACACGAGAGGAATTAATTGCTGTTTTTATTTTTATCATGCCTAAATGGAATGATTTTCATGGAGTAAGTTCATTTCACGCATGGTGTCAGCAGGCGTAGTATCGAATGCTTCGGCAGCTCGCGCTATCGGGCGGGCGGTATTTGGCAAGAACACTTATCCCGGTGAGGAAGCAATGGGAACAATAATAGCTGAGCAGCATCAGGCGAATAACAACCGCTGGCAGAAAATTGTGGAAGAATTAATTTCACCCATGGCGATTGATATTGACGGCAACGGCCCGGCAGATATTCGGGTGAACAATCCAGACTTCTTCAAGCGAATATTACAGGAAGGTTCTCTCGGCCTGGGTGAAAGTTATATGGATGGCTGGTGGGACTGCGACCGGCTGGATATTTTATTTACCCATATTTTGCGGCACGGTCTGGACAGCAAAATGCCGAAGCATTTCTCCGACCTGCTGCGTATTGCCGGGGCCAGAGTCTTTAATTTGCAGTCTCGCAAACGCGCCTGGATAGTCGGCAAAGAACATTACGATATTGGCAACGATCTTTTTGCCGCGATGCTCGATCCGTATATGCAATATTCCTGCGGCTACTGGAAAGACGCGGAAAATCTGGCAGAGGCGCAGCGTAACAAGCTGCGGATGATCTGCGAAAAACTGCAGCTCAAAGCGGGCATGAAGCTGCTGGATATCGGCTGCGGCTGGGGCGGACTGGCGCAGTATGCGGCGCAGGAATATGGCGTCTCCGTCGTCGGCGTAACTATTTCGGCGGAACAGCAAAAAATGGCCCAGGATCGCTGCCGGGGCCTGGACGTCGAGATCCTGCTGCAGGATTATCGAGACCTCAACAGCAAATTTGATCGCATTGTTTCCGTGGGCATGTTCGAACACGTCGGGCCAAAAAACTACAATACCTATTTTGAAGTTGCAGCCCGCAATTTAAAACCTGATGGCCTGTTCCTGCTGCATACCATTGGGTCGAATGAAACGGATTTAAACGTCGATCCGTGGATCAACAAATACATCTTCCCTAACGGCTGTTTGCCCTCGGTGCGCCACATTGCCAGCGCCAGTGAAAAACATTTTATTATGGAGGACTGGCACAATATCGGGGCCGATTACGACAGAACGCTGATGGCCTGGTACGATAATTTCCTCCGCTGCTGGCCTAATATCTCGCGTAATTATGACGAGCGCTTCAAGAGGATGTTTAGCTATTATTTGAACGCCTGTGCGGGCGCATTTCGCGCGAGGAATATTCAGCTTTGGCAGGTATTGCTGAGCCCTAATGGGGTGGACGGCGGGATCCGCGTTTACCGATAAACAAAAGGCCGGAATATCCGGCCTTTTTTCGTTCTCTCTGCTTAATACATCAACGCATAAATCTGACGGCGGTATTTGGACGCCAGCGCATCGCCGGTGCCCAGCGCGGCCAGAATCTCCATCATCATTTTGCGTGCCTGGCCGTCGGCGGCACCCAGGTCTTTTTTCAGGTGAGTGTAAAGCAGCTCCAGCGCTTCTTCGTTCCGGCCAACCTGATGCAGCTGCAGCGCGAGCTGGCTGGCGAGCTGGGCGTTGTCCGGCTCGTTTTGAACCTGCTGCTGCAGCTGCTGAATTTCCGGCGTGTCGGCGGCCTGTTTCAGCAGTTCAATCTGGGAAACCAGCGCCTGATAGCGGGTGTCCTGGTCCTGCAGAGGCACGGTTTTCAGCACCGCTTCTGCGTCTTCGCTGCGGTTCAGGGCAATCTGCACTTCCGCCAGCAGCAGGCCAATTTCGCTGTTCTGGCCGGACAGCTGCCACGCATCTTTCAGCAGCGGCAGGGCTTCGGCGTGCTTGCCTTCCTGCATCAGCTCTACGGCCTGCTGGGCTTTCAGCTCTTCTTCACGCGGCAGCACTTTGTCGAGCAGGGCGCGAATCGCTTCTTCCGGCTGCGGGCCCTGGAAGCCGTCCACCGGCTGGCCGTTCTGGAACAGATAGACGGTAGGAATGGAGCGCAGGCCAAACTGCGAAGCCACCATTTGCTCGGCGTCGCAGTCAACTTTAGCGAGAATAAACTGGCCGCTGTATTGGGCCGCGAGCTTGTCTAGGATCGGCGTTAACTGCTCGCAATGCTGGCTGCGGGCAGACCAGAAATAAAACAGCACCGGCTTAGCCATGGACTGTTCCAGCGTCTGATGCAGGTTCGCTTCGGTAATGTTAATAATGTTTTCTGCGGACATGGGCGATTCTCTGTTAAGCATTTGTTTTTTTACATGGGGGCTGAGGCCGGGACTTCAACTCAGCTCCGTAAAATTTTGTCCATTACGCACGCTGGCAGCAGGCGGCGGAGCACGGTAATCACGTGAGTTACCACGGTCACCGGGTAGCGCAGCTTCGGCCTTGGGCTTTCAAAAGCATGGCGTACTTTCGCTACCACCGCCTCCGGGCCGAGGGTAAACCGTGCGGCAATCCCCGGATTCTCTACCGGTTTGTCGCTTTGGGTTTGATTGACATTATCGGTAAAGCGGGTGCGGATCGGCCCCGGCTCAATCAGGCTGACTTTAATCCCGCTGTGGCGAAGCTCCATGCGCAGCGCGTCGGACCACGCTTCAAGTGCATATTTACTGGCGGCGTAGGCCCCACGACCCGGCGTGGAAATCAGCCCCATCACCGAGCTGGTCATCACGATGCGGCCTTCCTGATGAGGCTGCATGGCCGGCAGCAGCAGCATGGTGAGCTGATGCGTGCCGAAGAAGTTGGTGGAAAATTGTTGCTCAAGCTGTTCGCGGGAAATGGCGTTCAGCGGGCCATACACACCGTAGCCACCGTTATTAAACAGTCCGTACAGGCGGTTGCCGGTGATGGCAATCACTTCGGCGGCGGCGCGTTGGACGCTTTCCGCATCGTCAAGATCGAGCTCAATGCCGGTAAACCCAAGCTGATTCATGCGCTCTACATCGGCTGGTTTGCGGCAGGCGGCGAGAATGTTATAGCCAAGCTTCTGTAGCTCCTGCGCGCTGGCTAAGCCAATCCCGCTGGAGCAGCCTGTAATTAAAACGGATTTTTGCATAACTTTACCCGAAGGGCGCCCCGATTATTTATCAGTCGTGTTTAACTATCTCGTTGTATCCGACGCGGCTGCGCCGGTTATTTAGAGAGTAACGGAGTCAGCCGCGTCGCCATCCAGTCGGCGATAAACGGCTGAGCATCCCGATTAGGGTGAATGCCGTCATCCTGCATCCATTGCGGTTTCAGATATACCTCCTCCATAAAGAACGGGAGCAGGGGAATATCAAACGCTTTGGCAAGCTGCGGATAAATAGCGCTAAACGCCTCATTATAGCGGCGTCCGTAGTTGGCGGGCAGGCGAATTTGCATCAGCATCGGCTGCGCACCGGCAGCCTTCACGTCGGTGATAACCTGGTTGAGGGTTTTTTCTACCGCCTGAGGCTGGAACCCACGCAGGCCGTCGTTGCCGCCAAGCTCCACTAAAACCCAGCGGGGCTGGTGCTGTTTTAACAGCGCCGGCAGGCGAGCCAGGCCCTGCGCCGCGGTATCGCCGCTGATGCTCGCATTCACGACTTTTGTACCCTGCGGCTGCCATTTGGCATCCAGCAGGGCGGGCCAGGCGCTGGTGGCCGCCATACGGTAACCGGCGCTCAGGCTATCGCCTAAAATCAATAGCGTGTCCGCCGCGGCGGCGCGGAAAGTCATCAAAGCCAGAAACAGGAAGGGCAAATGCCAGCGGAAAACATTGTTGAAGTTCATCATCTTAGTAAGTCCGTGGGTCAGGGTGAACACGAGCTTTCCATCCTTACCGGAGTTGAGCTGGTTGTCAAACCGGCCGAAACCATCGCCCTGATTGGCGAGTCAGGATCGGGCAAGTCCACGCTGTTGGCGATTCTGGCCGGGCTTGATGACGGCACGGACGGCGAAGTCCACCTTTGCGGGCAGCCGCTGCACAGCATGGATGAAGAGGCCCGGGCGGTGCTACGCGCGAAAAACGTTGGCTTTGTGTTTCAGTCCTTTATGCTGGTGCCCACCCTTAATGCTCTGGAAAACGTGGAACTTCCTTCGCTGCTGCGCGGCGAAAACAGTTCGGCCAGCCGGGCGCAGGCTAAAGCGCTGCTGGAACAGCTGGGCTTAGGCAAACGCCTCGATCACCTGCCAGCTCAGCTATCTGGCGGGGAGCAGCAGCGCGTGGCGCTGGCTCGCGCGTTTAACGGCAAGCCCGGCGTGCTGTTTGCCGATGAGCCCACCGGCAACCTCGACAGGCAAACCGGCGACCGCATTGCCGACCTGCTGTTTTCCCTCAACCGTGATTTCGCCACCACGCTGATCCTCGTCACCCACGACGAACAGCTGGCGGCACGCTGCGACCGCCGCCTGCGGCTGCGCGAAGGCAAACTGTGGGAGGAAGCATGATAGCCCGCTGGTTCTGGCGCGAGTGGCGCTCTCCCTCGCTGCTGATTGTCTGGCTGGCGCTTAGTCTGGCGGTGGCCTGCGTGCTGGCGCTGGGCAGCATCAGCGACAGAATGGAAAAAGGGCTCAGCCAGCAAAGCCGCGAATACATGGCGGGCGACCGGACGTTGCGCAGCGCCCGCGCCGTACCGGACGAGTGGCTGACTCAGGCGCAAAGCGACGGCTTAAAGGTCGGCAAACAGCTGAGCTTCGCCACCATGACCTTTGCCGGGGACACGCCGCAGCTGGCCGATGTGAAAGCGGTCGACGGCGTGTATCCGATGTACGGGGAACTTGAAACCAGCCCGCCGGGCCTGAAGCCTGAGCCAGGCACCGCACTGCTTGCCCCGCGCCTGCTGGCTTTGCTTAACCTGAAAGTGGGCGACAACATTGACGTGGGCGACGCCACGCTGCGTATTGTCGGGCAGGTGATTCAGGAGCCGGACGCCGGATTTAACCCGTTCCAGATTGCGCCGCGCCTGATGATGAACCTGGCCGACGTCGAGAAAACCGGGGCGGTGCAGCCCGGCAGCCGTATTAGCTGGCGCTACAAGTTTGGTGGTAACCCGCAGCAGCTGCTGCAGTATGAAAACTACCTGCTGCCTAAGCTCAAGCCGGAGCAGCGCTGGATCGGCATGGAGCAGGACGAAGGCGCGCTGGGCAAATCCCTGGAGCGTTCGCAGCAGTTCCTGCTGCTTTCTGCACTGCTGACGCTGCTGCTGGCCGTGGCGGCGATTGTCGTGGCGATGAGCCATTACTGCCGCAGCCGCTACGACCTGGTGGCAATCCTGAAAACGCTGGGCGCGGGCAGGGCGGCGCTCCGGAAACTGATTATCGGCCAGTGGCTGATGGTGCTGGTGCTCTCGGCTATTGCCGGAGGCGCCGTCGGCTTGCTGTTTGAGGCCGCGCTGATGCAACTATTGAAGCCGGTGCTGCCTGCCGCGCTGCCGCCGGCGAGCCTGTGGCCGTGGGTGTGGGCTATTGGCGCGATGGTCACAATCTCCGTGCTGGTGGGGCTGCGCCCGTACCGGCTGCTATTGGCCACTCAGCCATTGCGTGTGCTGCGCCGTGACGCCGTGGCCAACGTCTGGCCGCTGAAAATTTATTTGCCGGTCATCAGCGTAGTGGTGGTGGTGCTGCTCGCGTTGCTAATGGGCGGCAGTTCGCTGCTGTGGGCGGTGCTGGCGGGCACGCTGGTGCTGGCGGCGCTGTGCGGCCTCGTTGGCTGGGGCGTCCTGAAGCTGCTGAAAAAGCTGACGCTGAAAAACCTGGCCCTGCGCCTGGCGGTTAACCGCCTGCTGCGCCAGCCGTGGGCGACGCTCAGCCAGCTGGCGGCGTTCTCGCTGTCGTTTATGCTGCTGGCATTGCTGTTAGTGCTGCGGGGGGATTTGCTGGACAGATGGCAGCAGCAGCTGCCGCCGGAAAGCCCGAACTACTTCCTGGTGAACATTGCGCCGGAGCAGGTTCAGCCGGTGAAAACCTTCCTTGCTGACCATCAGGTGATCCCGGAGTCGTTCTATCCCATTGTACGGGCGCGCATGACGGCGATTAACGGCCAGCCCACCGAGGGCAACCCGGATGAGGCGTTGAACCGCGAGCTGAATCTGACCTGGCAGAGCCAGAAGCCGGATCATAACCCTATCCTGGCGGGAAGCTGGCCGCCGAAGGCCGGGGAAGTGTCGATGGACGACGGCGTGGCGAAACGCCTGAACATTAAACTCGGCGACAGCGTGACCTTTATGGGGGATACCCAGGACTTCACCGCGAAGGTGACTAGCCTGCGCAAAGTGGACTGGGAAAGCCTGCGGCCAAACTTCTACTTTATCTTCCCGCCGGGCGCGCTGGACGGGCAGCCGCAGAGCTGGCTCACCAGCTTCCGCTGGGAGGGGAATAACGGCCTGCTGACCCAGCTTAACCGCGAATTCCCGACCGTCAGCCTGCTGGATATAGGGGCTATCCTGAAACAAATCGGCCAGGTGCTGGAGCAGGTCAGCCGCGCGCTTGAGGTGATGGTGGTGCTGGTGACCGCCTGCGGTCTGCTGCTGTTGCTGGCTCAGGTACAGGTGGGTATGCGCCAGCGTCATCAGGAGCTGGTGGTTTACCGCACGCTGGGCGCGGGTAAAAAGCTGCTCAGAACCACGCTGTGGTGCGAGTTTGCCGTGCTGGGGCTGGTGTCCGGTCTGGTAGCGGCCATCGGCGCGGAAACGGCGCTGGGCGTACTGCAAACGCACGTGTTCGACTTCCCGTGGGAGCCAGATTTGCGTCTGTGGATCGTACTGCCGGTCACCGGGGCGGTATTGCTGTCGCTTTGCGGCGGCTGGCTGGGCGTTCGTTTGCTGAAAGGGAAGGCGCTGTTCCGCCAGTTTGTCGTCTGAGGAGGCCGGGCAGGGATGCCCGGCTACCGCTATAAACTTTGTTATATTTCGCTATTTATTGCGTTAGAACATATTTTCTGCATTTATTGGTGTTTTTTTAATATCTATTAAGAAAAGACTGATGGATAACCGCACGAATTAATAAAAATCCCTCAGAAATCGGACTTAATAAGCGTTAATATGCCCCCGCTTATAATAAATATGGTTACTAGGGATCCACATGAAAGCAAATTTGCGCGCTTTACCATTACTGATTGGGGCCGGCCTGCTTGCAGGTATGGTATCTTTCGCTGCTAACGCAGAAATCACTGTCCTGAAGCAAGATCCGCAGGCCGGTAACCCGCTCAGCCGCCTCAATTTCACCGTGGGCGGCAGTATTCGTCCACAGTTTAATATGATGTCCGGCGACGGCGATAAAGGCTCTTACAAACGTAATGGCTTTGATGGCGGCACCCGTTTCCGCTTCGCGGCTGATTATTATCTGTTCGATGATATTAGCTGGATCAGCTATTACGAGCTGGGCGTGAATATTCCGGCGGTCTTCGAGTGGGACAACCACTATGCAGAAGGCGCGAACAATACTACTCGCCGTATGCTGTACACCGGTCTGAAAAGCAAAACCTGGGGTCAGCTGACCTACGGCCAGCAAAACAGCATCTACTATGATGTGGTTGGCGCGAAAACCGATATCTGGGACTACGACATGATCGGTCAGGCTCCAGGTAACGGCATGAACGGCGACTACGACGGTTCTTACCGTTCCCGCAACATGCTGAAGTACAAAAACACCTTCGGCGATGCGGACGTGTACGCTTCTTACCTGTTTGAAGATCACGACATCCGTGCCACCAACGGCATGCGCTACAAGCGTAAAGGCGGCGGCTCTCTGGGCGTGGATTACCACATCACCAAAGACCTGACCTGGGGTACCGCATGGAACTACACCCGTGCCGACATGCGTAACCCGACCGACGGCGACAGCAAGTCTTACAACCAGAACATCTACGGTACGGCGCTGAGCTGGAAACCGGACAACTGGACGTTTAGTTTCGGCGGCGGCTGGTACCAGAACTTCCTGACCACCAAGCTGAAAGACGTGAACAACTACTTCTCCGGCGACGCGTGGGGCATCGAGTACTTCGCGGGTTACACCATCCCGGTTGGCCAGTACGCGGTGAAATCCGTACAGCCATACTTCATGGGTGACCGTCTGCAGTACGTGACCGGTCGCAGCTACCAGCGCATCGACAACGGTGTGGGCGTGAGCTTCAAGCTGGATTACGGCTTCCAGGTGGACTACGAGCACGTCTTCACCTCCAGCACCGACAACCTGGGCGACATGAACCTGGTTCGTCTGCGCTACGATTTCTAATCGTGCCTCTGGCGGGTGGCAGCCTTGCTGCCCGCCTCATTCAGCGTTTCCTGCCTTATTTTTTATCTATCCAGAAACGGGTAAGCATGTTCGGGCCCTGAAGGCTTTGCGCCACTCTGTGGGCGTGGTTTTGAAACGCAGCCTGAAGTGATGCCGGAGTGTTTCCGCTGAGCCGAATCCAGACTGCTCTGCCACCTGGTCAATGCTGATTTTCTCGCTTTCCAGCAGCGCACAAGCCTTTTCCAGCCGGAGGCTGAGCATCCACTCGCCCGGCGTGGTGCCGGTGGCATCTTTGAACCGGCGGATGAAGGTGCGGCGGCTCATGCCCGCTTGCCTGGCTAACTGCTCAATCACCAGGGGCGCATTGAGATGGTGGCGCAAGTCGTCCAGCAACGGCGCCAGACTTTTGGTGCTGCGTTTAGGAACGGGCTGTTGGACCCACTGTGCCTGATTGCCTTCCCGTAACGGGGGCGTAATCATGCGCTGCGCAGTCCGGTTGGCGATTTCAATCCCGTAATCACGACGGATAAGATGCAGGCAGAGATCGACCCCGGCGGCACCGCCTGCGGAGGTGATCAGGCTGCCCTCATCGACGTAGATCATGCTTTGCTCCACCTGTACCGCAGGGAACCTGTTCGCGAGGATCTCGGTGCTGTTCCAGTGGGCGGTGGCTCGCTTGCCGTCCAGTAATCCTGTTTCGCAGAGAATAAAACTGCCGGCGCAAATCGACACTATGCGGGAACCGTTTTGATGGGCGCGTTGTAAGGCGGCAATCAGCGGCTCCGGGGCCGGTTCAAAAACATTTCGCCAGCCGGGGATGATAATGGTTCCTGCGTCTTCCAGCAGCTCCAGCCCGCCATCCACCACTAAACGCACGCCGCCCTGAGCGTCAAAAACGCCGTTCTCTAACGACGCGACGCGCAGGTCATAGAGAGGCTGGCCGAGCACTTCGTCCACGCGGCCAAAAGCTTCGACGGCAATCCCAAACTCAAAAGTGCAGAGACACTGATAGGCCAGCACAACCAGCCGTCGATTTTTCGGTCTAAAAGTGCGGTCTTGATCTGGGGAGATGCCCGGCATGGTTGTCCTGTCTCTAAAAATGGCACGATCTTGACGATATCTGACCTGAGCGTCGATTTCTACTCCACCCCGAATCTTTCATGCTGGCACCTTCTTAACGTTTGGCAGGAAATCAGTATGAAAAATCTCTTAGCGTTGATGGCGGTCTGCTTAGCTGCGTTGATGTCGGGCCTGGAAATATCCAGCGTCCCGGTTATCCTGCCGGTGCTGGAAAAGCAGATGCAGGCTAATTTCCGTGAACTGCAATGGATCATGAATGCTTACACCCTCTCCTGCACCGCGGTGCTGATGGCCACGGGGACGCTGGCGGATAAATATGGCCGCAAGCGTATTTTTATTATCAGCATTATTGGGTTTGGCCTGACGTCGATCCTCTGTGGCCTGTCCCGGACGCCCGAATGGCTTATTGTGGGGCGCTTTTTGCAGGGACTGAGCGGCGGGGCGATGTTAACCAGCCTGATTGCCATCCTGTCGGTTCAGTTTCCGGCAGGAAAAGCGCGCAGCCGGGCGTTTTCCGCCTGGGGGATCACGTTTGGTTTTGGACTGGGCTTTGGCCCCGTCATCGGCGGCGTGCTGGAGGCGTGGTTTAGCTGGCAATGGGTATTTCTGATCCACGGCGTTATTGCGCTGCTCACCCTGGCCCTGACTCTGAAAAATGTCGTCGAGTCGCGGGAAAATACCACGAAACCGCTGGATGTCGCTGGCCTGATGACGTTGAGCGTGGGCGTGGTGGGGGCGACGTGGCTCATCACCCAGGGCGGGAGCATCGGCTGGACCAGCCGTGAAGCCCAGTTCATCTTGCTGGGCACGTTTATCAGCCTGGCGCTGTTCGTCATTATTGAGCTCCGCCACCCGCATCCTATGTTTGATTTCTCCGTCTTTCGGATCAGGCCTTTCTCCGGGGCGCTAATGGGATCTGTGGGGATGAATTTCAGCTTCTGGCCGCTGATGATTTATCTGCCGGTTTATTACCAGATTGGGAAGGGTTACAGCATTATGGAGACCGGCATGGCGCTGCTGGCCTACACCTTGCCCACGCTATTAATGCCGCCGGTCGGTGAAAAACTCGTGCTGCGCTTTGGGGCCGCACGCATCATCCCGCTGGGGCTGCTTGCTATCGGCCTGGGATTTGTGCTGATGAGGCTGGGCGTTATCTATCACGTCAGTTTACTGCCCGGCGCAATACTCTCGGGCATGGCGCTGGGGTTAATCAATACCCCGGTCACCAACACCACCACCGGCTCCGTGGGCGCTAACCGCGTGGGCATGGCTTCCGGGATTGATATCAGTTCGCGCCTAATTACCCTCGCCATCAATATTGCGTTAATGGGGAGCCTGCTGGTGGCGGGGATAGCCGAAAGCTTACAGAGTCATATCGAAAGCGTGAGCGAAAGGTATGCCCTGGCCGAGCAAATAGCCGGCGGCACCAGAGCCATGCTCAGCAGCGACATGATTGTTCAGGCGCTGAATAACGGTTTTTCTGGCGTGCTGACCTACGGCGCTGTGGGCGTGGGTTGTTTGTCGCTGGCGAGTTATTTGCTGTTCAATGTCAAACCAAACGTTAAGCGCAAACGGGCGGCATCCTGCGCGGATTAAGCTCATCTCAATACAAAGCGGGTTTTCCGCTTTGCTTGGTTGTTATTCGCAAAAGCCCTGTTCATGCCCGCCGCGCCTTCTCCTGCGAGCAAGATGAAATATTTTCAATTAACCCTGTTAACGGAATGTGCCATCTTATTCTGTCAAGTTGGATCAACGACTTAGTAAGCGGCCCGTGAAAGAGGCTCGCCTCAGGACACCACACATCATTCTGTAAGGGAGAATACCCATGGGAAATCATTTCGGCTGGCGCGTGGCGACCGGCGCTTTACTTCTGGCCAGCGGCCTGCAGTTTGCTCAGGCCAACAGCGACCCGCACACCATCGTCTTCGGCGTAGCGCCGGGGCCATACGGCGACATGGTCAAACAGGCCATCGCCCCGTCGTTAAAAGAGAAAGGCTATAAAGTTGTGGTGCGCGAGTTCAGCGACTACGTGCAGCCCAACATGGCGCTGGCCAACGGCAGCATCGACGCCAACCTGTTCCAGCACTCGCTGTACTTCGACAAATTCACCGCCGACAAAAACCTCAAGCTGGCGAAGCTGATTACCGTGCCAACCGCCGGGATGGGCATTTATTCCCATAAAGTCAAAAGCCTGGACGAGCTGAAGAAGGGCGACATTGTCACCCTGTCTAACGACCCGACCAACCTCGCCCGTGGGCTGCGCTTCCTGCAGTCGATGCAGCTTATCACCATCAAAGAGAACATTGACCCGACTAAAGCCTCCGAGCGCGACATCGCCACCAACCCGAAAGGCCTGGTGTTTAAATCGCTGGAAGCCGCACAGCTGCCGCGCACGCTGGACAGCGCCAGCGCCGCGCTGGTCAACGGTAACTTTGCCATTGCCGCCGGGCTAAAACTCTCTTCCGCGCTGAAACAGGAACACCTGGACGAGAACCTCAAAAACATCATCGCGGTGCGTGCCGAAGATGCGGATAAACCGTTCGCCAAAGACATCGTGGAGACCGTGCAGTCCCCGGCCTACGAAAAAGCGATCGACGATCCGCAGAATATTTTCAACGCCTTCCAGAAACCGGACTGGATGGTTGCCGCGGATAAAAAGTAATAGAGCAAAGCGGGCAGGCGGGATGCCTGCCTTTTGTCGCTGATTTGAGGTTGTCATGATTGAGATTGAAAAGGTCTGCGTGGACTTCCCCACGGGCCGGAGCCAGACCAGCCGTGCGGTGAACGATGTTTCGCTGCACATTGGCGCGGGGGAGATTTTTGGCATTGTCGGCACCAGCGGAGCCGGGAAAAGTACCTTATTACGTACCCTGAACGTGCTCCAGCGCCCGAGTGAGGGCCGTGTAAAAATCGGTGGGACCGAGATCACCGCGCTACAGGGGGTCGAGCTGCGCAAAGCGCGTCAGCGCATCGGCATGATTTTCCAGCACTTCAATTTGATGCACACCCGGACGGTCAGGCAGAACGTGGCGTTCAGCCTCAAAGCCGCAGGCTGGGAGCGCAGTAAAATCGGCCCGCGCGTGGCCGAAATTCTTGAGCTGGTGGGCCTGGCCGACAAAGCGAACCGCTACCCGGTGCAGCTGAGCGGCGGGCAGAAACAGCGCGTAGGCATTGCGCGCGCCATCGCTAACCACCCGGATGTTTTGCTCTGTGACGAACCGACTTCCGCGCTGGATCTGGAAACGTCGGCCACCATTCTGGCGCTGCTGAAGAAGATCAACCAGCAACTTGGGATCACCATCGTGCTGATCACCCACGAGATGAACGTGATCAAAACGATTTGCGACCGCGTGGCGGTGATGTCCGGCGGGGAAGTGGTGGAATCCGGCGAGGTGTTCGACATCTTCGCGCATCCGCAGCATGAATTTACCCGTCAATTGGTGTCCCACACGCTGAACCTGACGTTGCCGGTGCGCCTGCTGGACAACATGCGCGGCGCGCTGCTGAAAATCATGTTCGTCGGCGACTCGGCCGAACAGCCGGTGCTCTCCTTCGCGGCGGTGAAATACGGCGTGGCGGTGAACATTCTGCACGGCAAAATTGAGTACATCAGCGACCGTGCGCTGGGCATTCTGGTGGTGGCGATCACCGCACCCGGCAACCCGGCGGCGGTGGGGGATGCCATCGACCATATTCGGAAACATACGGCCTGTGTGGAGGTGCTGAATGGATGATTTAGTCGCGGACCTGACGATTGCCTTTGGCGAAACCTTCCAGATGCTGGGCATTTCCACGCTGCTGGCGATCATCGGCGGCCTGCCGCTGGGCTTTTTGATCTTCGTGACCGACCGCAATCTGTTCTGGCAGAACCGTTCGCTGAACATCATCAGCTCGGTACTGGTGAACATCGTGCGCTCGGTGCCGTTCGTCATTCTGCTGGTGCTGTTGCTGCCGCTGACGCAGTTCCTGCTCGGCAACACCATCGGGCCGATTGCGGCTTCCGTGCCGCTGTCGGTGGCGGCAATTGCGTTTTATGCCCGCCTGGTAGACGGCGCGCTGCGGGAAGTGGACAAAGGCATTATTGAGGCCGCAGAAGCCTTTGGTGCCAGCCCGATGCGCATCATCTGTACCGTGCTGCTGCCGGAAGCCAGCGCCGGTTTGCTGCGAGGGTTAACCATAACCCTGGTCAGCCTGATCGGTTACTCTGCGATGGCGGGGATTGTCGGCGGCGGCGGCGTGGGCGACCTCGCGATCCGCTTCGGCTATTACCGCTACGAAACCCAGGTCATGGTGGTCACGGTTGTGGCGCTGATCGTGCTGGTGCAAATCGTGCAAATGTTTGGCGACTTTCTCGCCAAACGCGCGGACAAGCGCGACAGGCATTAACCTTCTTTCTGGCCGGGCGTTCGTTCGGCCAATATGATTTTTAGCTGCCGGAGAGGTTCATTTCCCGGCGGCTTTCTGCCTGATAAGCCCCCAAACTGCAATTCCCCAAGGCGTTTCATCATTCCTGCGAACCGCCTCGAATTTTTCCATTCTGCCTGATTTTTAATCTATATGACTGTGCAGCCATCCCGTATGATCGGAGCGTTGAGCAAAAGATAAACCCGGTCAAAGCCGGAAAAAGAAGCGCCCCCGAATAATGGAGATTTTTATATGGATATGCGTAATTTCCAACAATGTAGAGGGATGACGAAATCACCATCATGGACTTTTCTTGATGTCTTTCGCTGGAAAATACTTCCCGAAAAATTCGGCGGCGGCAGATCTTATGCCCGAGATTTTAAAGATGCATGGGTCAAAAAAAATCGTACTCTTATCAGAGCTGCAGCGTTTCGCTATAAACTTCCGCCAGAATTGCTCGCGGGTGTTTGCTGGATAGAGGTAGGCGGTGACCCAAATATCATAGATCGTTTTGCTTTTGAGGTTCGAGCCATAGACTGGAGCGGGCCTGCGTATACCGACCGTTATTTCACAATAACCTCCCCTCCTGCTAAAACCTCGTTTGGATATGTCAGTATGCAGTTGCGTACTGCCGCTCAAACTATGGGGCTGGATGCTGACACAATGAGCACATCAGAGCTTCGCTCCCTGTCTCAGTGCCTTGAAAAAGACACCTATAATATCAATCTTGCTGCTATGCATTTACGCCAACTTGCCGACTATGACAGGTTACCTTCGCGGCTTAGTATTAATGATGTGAAAATTATTGGGGCGAGATATAACCGTGGTACGAGTCCGAGTCTGGAAAATATAAAAAAAGATACGCGATATGGTGATTTTATTGTCAAGCATTGGCCGCACTTTAACAGACTGGTTTTGCAGTAGGGGGCAGAATGAGAGTGTTTATTAGGGTTGTACTTGTTCTGTTTTATCTATTGTGTATGGTTGCGATGTATTTATCTATGGTTGATAAATATGATGTCATATATGATATGGATTCGGCATTTCCCAGGGGGGCATTAGGTAATGGCAGCAATAATGATGTCGTTTTTTCAGGGGTAATATTACTCTTTATATCTCTATCTCAGATGCTATTTTTTTACTTTGAGCAATCGAAAAAATGGAAATGGGCAGCGGCGATCATGACAGTATTGGCTTTCCTTTTTTTCTTTGCCAAATAAAACTCATTTGGATTTTTGTAACCTTTAGCTGAATTTAGATTTCATGTTTATTCCGAGCCCACGCAGATGTTTTGATGTGTGGGTGATAGTTTGCGGTTCAGAGAACTTGGTGACATAGGGGGCGGCGTATCTTTGAAAATTTGTATCCAGGTTGCCCCAAATCTCACAGTTGCCCTTTGCCCGGCGATTGGCTAGTATCGCTCCAGCTTCTCGCAAGTCGTAAACGTTAACGTTATCCAACGTACATATTCTCCCCGGCATTCGGGGTAATTGTACTTGGGTAATATCATGGCACTATTCGCATCCCCCGTTGTTTCGTACCGCAAGCCCCACGTTCTGGGCTTTATCCTCTATTTCATCGTTGGCCTGGTCGACGGCGCGATTGTGCCTTTTTTCCCGCTGTGGGCGCAGCAGTCTGCCGCTATCCCGGTGGAGTTTATTGGCCTGCTGTTCGGCTGCTATGCCGGGGGCGAGCTGGTGGCCGCGCCGTTTATCGGCGGCATTGCCGACCGCGTGGGCAGAAGGCCCGTGTTGATTATTTCGGCGACCGGCGTCGGGGCGGGCTTTATTGCGCTGTTCTTTGCGCACGGCGTATTTGCCGCCGCTGCCGTGCTGATCGTTATTGGCCTGTTTGAATCCGTGCTGCACCCGACTATCTACACCGTGGTGGCGGACGCCACGCCAGCCTCGGAGCACCGCCGCCAGTTCAGCATCATGCGCGTGTGTTCCGGTGCGGGGGCGATTGCCGGGCCGCTGTTGGGCGCGGTGCTGGTGCAAGAGGGGCTGGGCTACGTTTTTCTGGCCGGAGGTTCGGGAATGGTGATCGGCGGCCTGATGCTGGCGATCTCTCTGGCGGAAACGCGTCCGCTGGCTGCTGGAATGGACGATGAGGCCGACGATGAAGAGGGGCTCAGCGCGCTGCTGCCCGCGTTTCGGGACCGCCGTCTGGCCGGGCTGCTGATTTGGGTGCTGCTGCTGGGCGTCTCCGGGAGCTGGGTGGAGGCCGTCATGCCGCTGTATGCCAGCAATCAGATGGGAATGAGCGCGGCCAGTATCGGCTATTTGTTCGCGTTCGGGGCGGGGATTAACACGGTCGGCCAACTGGCCTTAACGAAGCTGTTTGCCCGACGCTCGCCGTTATTTATCACCCTCAGTGCGGGTTTGGCGCTGATCGCTGCCTTTGTTTTGCTATTGGCACATCCACACGTCGTCACGCTGATGATGGCGGTCTGCCTTTATTCTCTGTCCCAGATGATGACCGGCCCGCTGATCCCGACGGCGGTGAACAAGTTAGCCCCGGCGAGGCTGCGCGCGACCTACATGGCGGCACTTTCAGTGGTGAGCGATCTGCAGGGCTCGGTGGGGCCAGCGACCGGCACGGCATTGTTCGCGCTGGCGTTTACGTTGCCGTGGGCGGTGGGCATTCCGCTGGTCGGGCTGGCGGTGACCGGACTAGGGCTGACGCTCGCTGCCGGGGAAAAATCGGCTACTCGTTAACGCTGCGCAGCCAGGCTTCGACCTGCTGGTAATCCCCCCGGAAGACGATCTGGTCGGCCTTCTGGCTGAGCTGATAGCGATACATCGGGTCGTAATACTCTTTCAGCAGCGGCGACAGCCAGGCCAGATGGCCTTCGCAGGAGCCGGTTTTCCGCTGTGTTAACAAGGCTTCGTCCAGCCTGGCGGTGAACTGCTGAAAGCGTTCCATGCCCAGGCGGCGGCGGATGGCAAACAGACCGTGGTGCAGATACTCGGCGTAATCGCGCCACGCGGTTTCTTCCTCGCTGACGGATAAAAACGCCTCGCTCATCTGCCGGAAGTATTCGTGTTGGAGGCGCTCCAGCCGCAGCTCGAACGGATCCTCAATGGCCACAATCGGCGAGCGCAGCATCTGTTCCCTGAAAGCTTCGGGGATATGGCGGGAGCCAATCATCCGGCCTTCATCCTCCACAACCAGCCTGGTTGGTTCAGCCGGGCTGATTTTCAGCAGGGTGACGGCGAGATTGTTTTCGAAACTGGCTTGAGAGGGCTGGGCGACAATTGTGCGGCCAAACGACGAGCCGCGATGGTGCGCCAGGCCTTCAAGGTCAACGCCCGTCGGCAGCGAGCGGATCAGGATAGTTTTACCGCAGCCGGTGTTGCCGCTGACGATAATCATCGGCGACTGAGAACGGGTGTCGATTATCTGCATGGCATGCTGGCGCAGGGCTTTGTAGCCGCCGGTGACCAGCGGGTACTCGAGGCCGTTTTCCCGCAGCCACTGCTGCACGATGTGGCTGCGCATTCCGCCTCTGGCACAGCATAAATAGCCTTCCGGCTGCTGGCGGCAGCTTTCCAGCCAGCTTTCGATTCGGCTGGCTTTTCGCTCGCCGCTTACCAGCCGGTGCCCCAGTTCGACGGCGGCCTGCTGGCCCTGCTGCTTATAGCACGTTCCGACCTGCGCGCGTTCATCGTCCAGCATCAGCGGTAGGTTATGCGCGGCGGGCATTGAACCCTGAGCGAACTCTACCGGGGCGCGAACGTCAATCAGCGGAATGTCGTTGAGCAGCAGGCGGTCGTAGTCCTGCGTGTTGGGGCGTTTTTCCATGGCATAACCTTAGTCTGAAGCGGCGAAACGGGGGGATTGTGCGCTTCTGGTCGGGCAAAGGAAAGGGGAAGGGGGAAAATGGTCTGACCCTCTAAAGTCAAACAGAGGGTCAGACGAGGTGCGGTTTTACTTCACCAGCTTGCTCTGCGCCCAGGCGATGCCGCTGGCGTATTCGGCCGGGAGCAGGGGAACCAGGGCTTCCAGCGAGGCGCTCAGGCGGCCGGTGTCGGTGTCGTTCAGGTTGAGGTGCCCGACTTTACGGCCCGGACGAACGTCTTTGTCGTACCAGTGCAGGTGCACCAGCGGCAGCTTCAGCCAGGCATAGTTCAGGTCGGTGCCGATCAGGTTCACCATCACCGACGGGGCATTAACGACAGGCTGCGGCAGCGGCAAATCCACGATGGCGCGCAGGTGCAGCTCGAACTGACTGATGGAGGCGCCGTTTTGCGTCCAGTGCCCGCTGTTGTGCACGCGCGGGGCCAGCTCGTTGATCAGCAGGCCGGCTGGCGTGACGAAGCACTCCATCGCCATCACGCCGACGTAGCCCAGCTCGTTCATAATGGCGGTGAGCATGGTTTCGGCCTGGCGCTGCTGTTCGGCATTGGCCTGCGGGAAGGCAACGCTGGTGCGCAGAATGCCGTCCTGGTGCAGGTTGTGGGTCAGCGGGTAGAACACCGTGCTGCCGTCGTGGCCGCGCGCACCTACCAGAGAAACTTCGCCGGAGAAGTTAATGCCCTGCTCGACGATGCATTCGCCGTAGCATTCTTCCGGCAGCTGGTCGGTTTCATCGGCACGTAAGCGCCACTGGCCGCGGCCATCGTAGCCGCCCACGCGGCGCTTCACGATAGCCAGAGAGCTCAACTGGCTGAACACGTCCTGCCATTCGTGGCTGCCGGAGAGCAACTGCCACGGTGCGGTGGCCAGGCCGAGCTTATCGAACAGCTGCTTTTGCGTCAGGCGGTCGGCGATGATCGGGAAGATATCGCGGTTAACGAAGGCGTTATGGCGCGCCAGTTCGCGGGTCAGCGCGGTTTCCGGCCAGCGCTCAATCTCGGCGGTGATTACGCTTTGGGCGAACGGCACGGCTTCCGGCTCGGCGTCCAGCCCGACAGGGTAAACGGCGATGCCCAGCGGCTCACCGGCCTGGCGGAGCATGCGCCCCAGCTGGCCGTTACCTAAGACACAGACGCGCTTCATGCTTCACTCCGTGGATCCGGATTATCCAGCACTTCGTCGGTCTGGGTTTGACGCCAGGTCGCAAGGCGCTGGCTCAGGTCGGCGTCATGCAGGGCCAGGATCTGCGCGGCCAGCAGGGCGGCGTTGGCGGCTCCGGCTTTACCGATAGCCAGCGTGCCGACAGGAATGCCGCGCGGCATCTGGACGATAGAATAAAGGCTGTCCACGCCGCTCAGAGCAGCGCTTTGAACCGGCACACCCAGCACCGGGACCAGGGTTTTCGCGGCCAGCATACCCGGCAGGTGCGCTGCGCCACCGGCTCCGGCGATGATCACCTGGTAGCCATTGGCTTCGGCCTGCTCGGCGAAGCTGAAAAGCTTATCCGGCGTGCGGTGGGCGGAGACGACTTCGACATGGTGAGGGACATTCAGGGCGGTAAGGATTTCAGCGGCGAACTGCATGGTGGCCCAGTCACTTTTGGAACCCATAACAATGGCGATACGCGCCGGGGTGTGCTCAGAAGACATGCGTCTCAAAACTCCTGTGGGTGTGCAGACATCATCGGGCGACGGTCGCCCGTATCAGAAGGGCTCAGAGAATAGCACGAACTTCCGGCAAGGAAAACGGTTGCGTGGTTAACGAATCGGCAAAAAAGCGGGCTTTTAGGTCAGAAAGGAAAATGAATCAGCTCGACGTTTTCCGGCGTGACTTTGATCATCGACCCTTCTTTATGCCACGCGCCTAACACGCAGCGGAAAGCGGGTTGGCCGTTAGCTTCGAGTTCGTGAATCGCCGGGCGATGGGTATGCCCGTGAATCAGCCATTGAACATTGTGGCGGGTGAGGGCGTCGACCACAGCCTGCGGGTTCACATCCATGATCTCCAGCGACTTCATATTATTCGCCGCCTGGCTGTCGGCGCGCATGCGGTCGGCGATACGCTGGCGAATAAACAGCGGCAGGGCAAGGTAGAGCTTCTGCAGCCACGGCTGATGCACCTTGCGGCGAAACGCCTGATAGCCTTCGTCGTCGGTACACAGCGTGTCGCCGTGCATGATCAGTATGTTGCGGCCATAAACATCGATGAGCTTTTCTTCCGGCAGCAGCGTCATGCCGCTGGCTTTGGCGTAGCGCTTGCCGAGTAAAAAGTCCCGGTTGCCGTGAATGAAATAGCAGGGAATGCCGGTATCAACCACCGCTTTAATGGCCGCGGCGATTTGCTGGTAGAGCGGCTCCGGGGCGTCGTCGCCAATCCAGGCTTCGAACAGATCGCCAAGAATGTAGAGCGCATCCGCCTGGCGGGCTTCACCGGATAAGAAACGCAGAAAACCGGCGGTGATCGCCGGTTCTTCTGGGCAGAGGTGTAAATCTGCAATAAACAGCGTCGACATTATTCGCTGACGGTCACGCTTTCGATAATAACGTCTTCTTTCGGTACATCCTGGTGCATACCGCTGCGGCCAGTGGAAACGGCTTTGATTTTCTCAACCACGTCCATCCCTTCGACCACTTCTGCGAACACGCAGTAGCCCCAACCCTGCAGGCTTTCGCCGCTGAAGTTCAGGAAGTCGTTGTCGGCAACGTTGATGAAGAACTGTGCGGTGGCAGAGTGCGGAGCCTGGGTACGAGCCATTGCCAGCGTACCGCGGGTGTTTTTCAGGCCGTTATTCGCTTCGTTCTGAATGGTGTCTTTGGTCGCTTTCTGCTTCATACCCGGTTCGAAACCGCCGCCCTGGATCATAAAGCCGTTGATCACACGGTGGAAAATGGTGTTGTTGTAGAAGCCTTCGCGGCAGTAGTCCAGGAAGTTTTTAACGGTAACAGGCGCTTTATCATCAAAAGTTTTGATGACGATGTCGCCGTGATTAGTGTGAAAAGTAACCATGCTTGCATCCTATGAGTGTCAGAGAGTACGGCGGCAAACGGTGCCATCGTACCAGCACGCTGTTATAGCATAACGCTACATCATAGTCAGTAATGCAAAGCAGACTGCCGTCGGGGAAAATAATCGGGTAAGATAACCGGGAGTATTCTTCCACACGCTTACATGGAATCCCCTGATGTTAAAAATATTTAATACACTGACTCGCCAAAAAGAGGAATTCAAACCTATTCATGCCGGAAAGGTAGGCATGTACGTGTGTGGTATCACCGTTTACGATCTCTGTCATATCGGCCATGGCCGTACTTTTGTTGCGTTCGACGTGGTGGCGCGCTACCTGCGTTCTCTCGGCTATGAGCTGAACTACGTGCGTAACATCACCGACATCGACGATAAAATCATTAAGCGCGCCCATGAAAATGGCGAAGACTTTGTGGCGCTGGTCGACCGCATGGTCGTCGAAATGCACAAAGATTTCGACGCGCTGAACATTTCACGCCCGAACAGCGAGCCGCGTGCGACCAAACACATTCCGGAAATCATCGAAATTGTTGAACAGCTGCTGGCCCGCGATCACGCCTATGTTGCGGAAAACGGCGATGTGATGTTCTCGGTGCTGACCGACCCGAATTATGGCCTGCTGTCTCGCCAGGATCTGGATCAGCTTCAGGCGGGTGCACGCGTGGACGTGGTTGACGTTAAGCGCAACCCAATGGACTTCGTGCTGTGGAAAATGTCCAAGCCAGGCGAGCCTGCGTGGACGTCTCCGTGGGGCGAAGGCCGGCCGGGCTGGCATATCGAATGTTCCGCCATGAACTGCAAAGAGCTGGGCAACCACTTTGATATTCACGGCGGCGGCTCCGATCTGATGTTCCCGCACCACGAGAACGAAATCGCGCAGTCTACCTGTGCCCACGACGGCGAGTACGTCAACACCTGGATGCACTCCGGGATGGTGATGGTTGACCGCGAGAAGATGTCCAAATCCCTGGGTAACTTCTTTACCGTGCGTGACGTGCTGAAGTATTACGACGCGGAAACCGTGCGTTACTTCCTGATGTCCGGCCACTACCGCAGCCAGCTCAACTACAGTGAAGAGAACCTGAAACAGGCTCGCTCGGCGCTGGAGCGTCTGTACACCTCGCTGCGTGGGACCGACAGTAGCGTGGCGCCAGCCGGGGGCGAAGCCTTCGAAGCCCGCTTCCGCGAAGCGATGGACGATGACTTCAACACCCCGGAAGCCTACTCCGTGCTGTTCGATATGGCCCGCGAAGTGAACCGCCTTAAAGCGGAAGATCTTGCGGCGGCAAACGGACTGGCGGCGGCGCTGCGTAAGCTCTCCGCAATTCTGGGCCTGCTGGAGCAGGATCCGGAGCTGTTCCTGCAGGGCGGCGCGCAGGCGGACGACGGCGAAGTGGCGGAAATCGAAGCGCTGATCAAGCAGCGTAACGATGCGCGTCAGTCGAAAGACTGGGCGCTGGCGGACCAGGCGCGTGACCGTCTGAACGAGATGGGCATTGTGCTGGAAGATGGCGCGGGCGGCACAACCTGGCGTCGTAAGTAACATTTAGAACGTGAAAAAGCGGCTCAATGAGCCGCTTTTTTTATGGCTGGCCGCTGTGGCGCGGCCATATTGGCAGGTACTTTATTCCGGGGCTGAGGTGCGAATCAGGTAATCAAACGCGCTCAGGGAGGCTTTCGCGCCTTCGCCGGTGGCGATGATGATCTGTTTGTAAGGCACGGTGGTGCAGTCGCCTGCAGCGAATACGCCTTTGACGGTGGTTTCGCATTTCGCGTCGATGATAATTTCACCCATGCGGTTGCGTTCCACGCTGCCTTCCAGCCAGGTGGTATTCGGCAGCAGGCCGATTTGCACGAAGATGCCGGCCAGGGCAACGTCATGCACGCTTTCGGTCACGCGGTCTTTATACTGCAGGCCGGTCACTTTGCTGCCGTCGCCTTTCACTTCCAGCGTCTGGGCGTTCAGCACGATGTCGACGTTTTTCAGGCTGCGTACTTTGTTCTGCAGAACCTGATCGGCCTTCATTTCCGGGGCAAATTCCAGCAGGGTGACGTGCTCAACGATACCCGCCAGGTCAATGGCCGCTTCCACGCCGGAGTTCCCGCCGCCGATGACCGCCACGCGCTTGCCTTTGAACAACGGGCCGTCGCAGTGCGGGCAGTAAGTCACGCCTTTGGTACGGTACTGATCTTCACCCGGCACGTTCATGTTGCGCCATTTTGCGCCGGTCGCCACGATAATGCTGCGTGCTTTCAGCGTGGCGCCTGATGCCGTTTGGATCTGGTGCAGGCCGCCTTCGGTTTTCGCCGGGATAAGCTTGCTGGCGCTTTGGGTGTCGATCACGTCCACGTCATAGTCGTCCACGTGGGCTTTCAGCGCGCCCGCCAGCTTCTGGCCTTCGGTTTTCGGCACGGAAATGTAGTTTTCGATATCCACGGTATCCAACACCTGGCCGCCGAAGCGTTCGCCCATCAGGCCAGTACGGATGCCTTTACGCGCCGCATAGACCGCCGCCGCCGCGCCCGCAGGGCCGCTGCCGACGATCAGCACGTCATAAGCCTCACGCTGGTTCAGCGCTTCCGCCGCGCGTTTTTCTGCGCCGGTATCAATTTTGCCCACGATTTCAGCCAGCGTCATGCGGCCCTGACCAAATTCTTTGCCGTTCAGGAACACGGCAGGCACGCCCATCACATTGCGTGCCTGAATTTCATTCTGGTAAACGCCGCCGTCGATAGCAGTATGGGTGATGCGCGGATTCAGCACGCTCATCAGGTTCAGCGCCTGCACAACGTCCGGGCAGTTGTGGCAGGAGAGGGAATAATAGGTTTCAAAGTGGAAGTCACCGTCGATCTCACGGATTTGTGCCAGCAGATCCTGAGATTCTTTGGACGGGTGACCGCCGACCTGGAGCAAAGCCAGCACCAGGGAAGTGAATTCGTGACCCAGAGGAGAGCCGGCAAAGCGCGGGCCCTGGCTTGAGCCTGGGTTAGTGATTAAAAACGACGGTTTGCGCACTGGCAGGTCGTTATTAATGCTGAAAGAAACTTTATCGGATAACTCAGCGATGTCTGCCAGCAGTTCTTTTACTTCAGATGATTTCGCGCCGTCGTCCAGCGTGGCAATCAACTCAACAGGTTTCGTTAGTCTCTCAAGATAGGCTTTGAGCTGGGTTTTCATTGTTGTGTCGAGCATGGTCAGTCTCCCTGGTGGCGAGAAAAAAACGGCTGCCGGAGCAGCCGTAAAATAAAAGAGGGTAACGCGGGTAAAACTTAGATTTTGCCGACCAGGTCCAGAGATGGAGCCAGAGTCGCTTCACCTTCTTTCCATTTAGCCGGGCAAACTTCGCCTGGGTGAGAAGCCACGTACTGAGCCGCTTTCACTTTACGAAGCAGGTCAGACGCGTCACGGCCAATGCCTTCGGCGGTCACTTCGATAGCCTGGATGATGCCCTGTGGGTCAACCACGAAGGTAGCGCGGTCTGCCAGACCTTCGTCTTCACGCATGTTTTCGAAGTTACGGGTCAGTGCGCCGGTTGGGTCGCCGATCATCGCGTATTTGATTTTAGCGATGGTTTCAGAGCTGCCGTGCCACGCTTTGTGGGTGAAATGGGTGTCGGTAGAAACGGAATACACGTCTACGCCCAGTTTCTGCAGTTCTTCGTAGTGGTCAGCCACGTCGCCCAGTTCGGTCGGGCAAACGAAAGTGAAGTCAGCCGGGTAGAAGAAGAAAACGCTCCAGCGGCCTTCGGTATCTTTTTCCGTAACTTCAACGAATTCGCCGTTTTTAAAAGCTTGGTTTTTGAATGGTTTGATTTTGGTATTAATTAAAGACATCTAAACTTCCTCCGTTTTGCGATGGGAGAAAGGTACCGAATTTTGAACTGCGTCACTAATGGGTAGGCTTTATTGAATCAAGAGGTATTTCCTAACAGCTATGCGGCGGGCATAAAAAAGGCCACCCGTTGCGGGGTGGCCGGTGTTGCGCGTTACAATTCCACTTTAAAAAATTATAACAGCGGCGAAATTACAGCACTTTAGCCTTAAAAAGGTCAATTCCCCGGTTCGTTGTAGTAGCGATGGTTGTAATCGTTGAAAACTATTAAAGGTCATCAGTCCTAAAATTCGCGGGATATTCTGAAAAGTCGAGCTGGTGAGCAAAGTAATGTCAGGGGAATTGCAGCTATATGACGGTAAGGTTAAATTACCGGCTGTTATTTTTCTGCATGAATAATCGCGCCAGGCTGCGCGAGGGTTGAGGTATTGGCATTGTCCGAATTGCTTTCTTTGGTGCTGTTTTTGGCAGCTATTGCCGTATATGCGGTAAAGGCGGGTCGAAATATCTGGTGGCTGTCGATCATCCTGCTGATGCTCGGCCTGTTTATCGTGCTCAACGTGACGTTGCTGGCCAGTAATTATTTTACCGGCGAAGGCATTAACGACGCGGTGCTCTATACGCTCACCAGCAGCATGACAGGCGCGGGCGTCGGCAAATACATTTTGCCTGGGCTGGGCCTCGCCGTCGGGTTGATTGCGATTTTTGGCGGTCTGACCTGGATTTTACGCCGGAAGAATCATCCTCATCATTTGGGCTACAGTGCCCTGGCGCTGTTTCTGGCCCTGTTTTCAATCAAAACAACGCCTGCCTACCAGCAGGTGGTGTCGCTGATTAAATCCCAGACCCGCACCGGCACGTCTGACTTTGCCGACTGGTATAAAGTCCCGGAAGGCACCATTAAACAGCCGAAGCTCAACCTGGTTTATATCTACGGCGAAAGTCTGGAACGCACCTATTTTGATGAGCAGACGTTTCCCGGCTTAGCGCCCGAGCTGAACGCTCTGAAAAGCCAGGCAATAGATTTCAGCCATACCGGGCAGATGGCGGGGATGGACTACACCATTGCGGGCATTGTGGCCTCGCAGTGCGGGATCCCGCTGTTTGCACCTTTCGAGGGGAACTCCTCGGCGTCAATGTCGAGCTTCTTCCCGAAGAACATCTGCCTCGGGGATATTCTTAAGGCATCCGGCTATCAAAACTACTTTATCCAGGGCGCGGACCTGCGCTTTGCGGGTAAAGACATTTTCCTGCAGTCCCACGGCTTCGAGCATATGTACGGCGCGCAGGAGCTGAAGGGAATGGTGGCGGACCCGAATTACAAGAATAACTGGGGCTTTTACGACGATACGGTGCTGGACGAAGCTTATGACAAGTTTATCGAGCTTTCTAAAGCCGGGAAGCGTTTCTCGCTGTTTACCCTGACGGTCGATACCCATCATCCCGATGGCTTTATCTCGAAAACCTGTAACCGCCGCAGCTACAGCTACGGGGGCAAAGAAAACCGATCTTTCAGCGCCGTTTCCTGCAGCCAGGAGCATATCGCGGCGCTGATAGACAAAATCAAAGCCTCGCCGTATTTCCGTAACACGGTGATCGTGGTCTCTTCCGACCATCTGGCGATGAACAACACGGCGTATAAATACCTGACGAAGCAGGACAGGCAGAACCTGTTCTTTGTCATTCGCGGCGATAAACCGCAGGCGGAAATAAAAGCCGTGAAGCGTAACACGATGGATAACGGCGCGACGGTGCTGGATATCCTCGGCGGAGGGAACTACATCGGCCTGGGGCGCAGCAGCCTGTCGGGCGAGTCTCTGTCGATGGTCTTTACCAACCTGAAAGAGAAGGTTACCGAGTGGAAACCGGACGTGATCGATCTGTGGAACTTCCCGAAAACCATCAGCCGCTACAGCATCGATCAGAAGAAGAACACGTTCAGTTATTCTGGCGCGCACTTCAAGCTGCCGTTATTGCTGAAAATCGGTAAAGGCAAAATTGAACCGCTGCCGGAAAGCGAGTACTCCGCGCCGCTGCGCTATCAGCTGGCGGATTTTAAAAGCGATGACCGGTTTATCTGGGCTGACCGCTGCTACAAAATGGCGCGCCTGTGGGAACCGCAGCTCGCGCTTTCTACCGGGCTGTGCGTGGCCCAGGGGCAGCTTGGTGGAGAGCCAACTGTGCGGCTGGTGGACAAACCGCTGGATGAATACAACGTGCAGTTTGACGAGCAAACGCTGAGTAACGATCGTTTCAAAAATAATGTGGCTCTGCTGAAGGCGGATGAGAACAACATTCGCTACCAGGCGGACAGCTTTATCTTTAACGTGGCCGGAGCACCGCAGAGCGTGAAGCAGTACAGCGGCATTTCACGCCCGGAAGCCTGGGGCCGCTGGTCGAACGCCAATATGGCGCCCGTGGTGACCATTGAGTATCAGGATCCGCTGCCGACCACGTTTGATCTGGTGCTGGTGGCCAAAGCCTTTGGGCCAAACGTCGGCGAGCCGGTTTCGGTTAAGGTGGGTGATGAAGAGCAAACCATTACTTTTGGCGACCAGCTTTCTACCGTCACGCTGCGTTTTGATAACCCGGCAGGCAGCAAAGTGCTGACTATTGAGCCGCCGAAGCCGCAGCTGTCCAACGAAGGCAATATTCTGGGGCATGAACCGCGTAAGATTGGCGTGGGGCTGGCTGAGCTGAAAATTGTGCCGGTGAGCGGCTAACCCGTTCCCGGAGAGGGAACGGGCGGGGCAGGTCAGAGGATCTCGAGCACCTGTTCCGGCGGGCGGCCAATGCGGGCTTTGCCGTTGGCCAGTACGATTGGGCGCTCGATAAGTTTCGGGTGCTCAATCATCGCCTGAATGAGCGCTTCTTCGCTGAGGCTGGCGTCGTCCAGCTTCAGTGCTTTGTACAAGTCTTCTTTGCGGCGCATCAGCTCCCGGGCGCTGGTAAAGCCCAGTTTCTTCAGCAGCGATTTGACGGTGGCTGCATCCGGCGGCGTTTCAAGGTAGAGCACCACTTCTGGCTCGACGCCCTTTTCCTTCAACAGGTTCAGCGTTTCACGGCTCTTGGAGCAGCGCGGGTTGTGATAAATTTCGACCTTCGTGGACATACGGACTCCTGTTACATCTTCATATAAGGTTTAAAGCGCTGCTGAAGCTGGCGCAGCTGATCGATCCGGGCGTCGTACCTCGCCTGCTGCAGACTGCCGAGTTTCACCTGCGAGCTGGCGCTACTGAGCATTGAAATGGCCTGATCCAGGCGGCCATTGAGCGCCATGACTTCAGCGCGAGCCGCTAACTCCTGATCGCGGTTGCCCAGTTTCCCCTGAGCCTGAGCCAATAAATCCCAGCCGTTGGTGTCGTCAGGGTGAGCGAACGTGTAGCGATTAAGCTGCGTTGCTGCCTCGGCGGTCTGCCCGCCTTCCAGATAAGCATTGGCGAGGTTCAGCTGCAGCACCGGGTTATTCTTCAGGTCCGGGGCGTTTTTCAGCCGGTTGATCGCGTCGTTGGCTTTGTGCTGGCCGAGATCGATATCGGTGGCCAGATCGAGATACCACGGGTTGCCCGGCTGGGCGTTAATCAGTGGCTGAAGCGTTTTTCTTGCCTCGTCGTATTTATCCGCCTGCAAAGCCTGCAGCGCGCGACCATATTGCGCCGCGTTTTGCTCACGCACGTTGCCTTTTGACCAGGCATCCAGCAGATCCGGGGTTAGCTGATTGCGGCCCGAGTTATACATCCCCAGGGTGCGAACCTTTGCCATGTAGAAACTTTCCGAGGACTGAACCACCACCGGACGCATTTGGTTGGCGCGGTTGCGGGCATCCGCCAGGCGGCTTTCCGGCAATGGGTGGGTCAGCAGAATTTCCGGTGGACGAGAGGAGTAGCGGGCCTGATCGAGCAGCTTTTCGAGGAAGCCGGGCATCGCCTGAGGATCAAACCCCGAACGCTGGAGTACCTGAATACCGATGCGGTCAGCTTCCTGCTCATTCTGCTGCGTAAAGCTGATCATGCCTTGTTGCGTCCCGGCCAGCGTTCCGGACAGGGCGGCCATCCCGGCCTGGGGGCTGGCCATCGCCAGCAGAATTGAGCCTAAGGCTCCCACCCAGGTCAGCGGCGCATTTTTCTTTTGATCTTCCATCGCACGCGCGAGGTGGCGCTGGGTGACGTGGGAGATTTCGTGAGCCATAACAGAAGCCAGCTGGCTTTCCGTATCGGCATAACGGAACAGCGCCGAGTGCAGTACCACATTGCCGCCGAAGAAGGCGAAGGCGTTGATTTCGTCGTTGTTGATCAGGAAGAAGTGGAACGGGGTCTTCACCGAATTGGCGTGGCTAACCAGCCTCATGCCCAGTGAGTTGATGTACTGCGTCAGCAGCGGATCGTTAATCAGCGGGGCGCTACCGCGCAGCTGGCGGACGTAAAAATCGCCCATCTGCATTTCCTGCGCGATAGACAGCGTGCTGCCCGCGGATGTTCCCATATCTGGGAGTTGGTCAGTCACATCCGCGCGCGCTGGCAGTAGGGTTCCTACCAGCAGCGAGGCCGTAAGTGTTGCAATCAGGGTCTTTTTCAACTGCCTAACCATAACTACTGTCCCGTTTAGTCGTTGTCAGATTTTGACACGATGAGTACAAGTTTGTTCGCTTAAAGAAGTGTACTGTAGGGCGTTGAAGCTGCGAAGATTTTATTTGGTGGATTCTCCTTTGTAATCCGCCGTAAAAAGCAAAGTCTTTGCGGTGACATTTCGATACAATTCGGCATCAAAAAAAACTTCACGGAAGGGATGTATGCTCGACATGTTGTTGCAGTGGTATCGCCGTCGCTTCAGCGACCCGGAGGCGATTGCCCTGTTGGTTATTCTGGTGGCGGGTTTTTGCATCCTGTTCTTCCTGCACGGTCTGCTGGCACCGCTGCTGGTTGCCATCGTTCTGGCCTATTTGCTTGAGTGGCCTACGGTACGCCTCGAGCGTATTGGCTGTTCCCGAACGTGGGCCACCACCATTGTGCTGGTGCTGTTTGTCGGCATTTTGCTGCTGATGGTGCTGTTTGTGGCGCCCGTCGCCTGGCAGCAGGGCATCAACCTGATTCGTGATATGCCGGGGATGCTCAACAAACTTTCCGATTTTGCCGCCACATTGCCGAAGCGTTATCCGGCGCTGGTGGATGCGGGCATTATTGACGCCATGGCCGAAAACGTTCGCAGTCGGCTTTCCGGCATGGGCGACCAGGTGGTGAAATTCTCGCTGGCGTCGTTGGTTGGGCTGCTGACATTGGCTATTTACCTGATTCTGGTGCCGCTGATGGTGTTCTTCCTGGTGAAGGACAAAGAGCAGATGCTGAATGCCGTGCGCCGTGTTCTGCCGCGCAACCGTGGTCTGGCCGGGCAAGTCTGGCTGGAGATGAACCAGCAAATCACCAACTATATTCGCGGCAAAGTGCTGGAGATGATTGTCGTGGGCGTGGCGACCTATATCGGCTTTATTATTTTCGGGCTGAATTACTCGCTGCTGCTGGCGGTGCTGGTTGGCTTCTCGGTGCTAATTCCTTACATCGGCGCGTTTGTGGTCACTATTCCGGTGATTTGCGTGGCGCTGTTCCAGTTTGGCCTGGGCACTGAGTTTTGGACGCTCTTTGGCGTGTATCTCATTATTCAGGCGCTGGACGGCAACCTGCTGGTGCCGGTGCTGTTCTCGGAGGCGGTGAATCTTCATCCGCTGGTGATTATTCTGTCAGTGGTGATTTTTGGCGGGCTGTGGGGATTCTGGGGCGTGTTCTTTGCAATCCCGCTGGCAACGCTGATTAAAGCCGTGGTTCACGCCTGGCCGGATGCTTCAGCGGTGGATGACGCGACGAGTCGGGAATAACAGGAAGAAAAAAGCCGACTAAGATGTCGGCTTTTTTATCTGTTCTTTATCTGTACTTAGGCGTTTTCGGTCAGCCAGTTCACAACGATATCGTGGTGGTTGCTGGTTTTGAAATCGTCAAACACCTTTTCCACTTTACCGTCGCCGTCCAGCAGGAAGCTGATGCGGTGAATGCCGTCGTAGGTTTTACCCATAAAAGATTTCTCGCCCCACACGCCAAATTGATTGCAAACCTCGTGGTCTTCATCAGAAAGCAGGGTGAAGTTAAGCAGCTCTTTCTCGGCAAAACGGGAAAGTTTTTCCGGCTTGTCGGTGCTGATGCCCAGCACTTCCACGCCACGCTTTTTCAACTCATCCATGTTGTCGCGCAAACCACATGCCTGCACGGTGCAGCCTGGTGTCATCGCTTTTGGATAGAAATAAACCAGAACTCTCTGTCCCTGGAAGTCGGTTAAATTTACTTGTTCGCCGTCCTGATCGGGCAAGCTAAATTTCGGTGCAATATCACCGGCTTTCAGTGGGCTCATCACTACTCTCCGTCTTTAATCATCTTGCTGTGGGTTAACCACGTTAATAGTGCCTTCTGCTTTCAGTTCTGTACATAGGGCTTTAAACGCTTGCTCGATAATTGTCGCATCCTGTGAACCGGGGCTGTGGGCCGTGATCTGAATATACAGACGTGGCCCCACGCCGTTTTCAGCGGGCTGAGTGCGGGAAACAAGCTCGGCAATGTTCATTTGATGGGTATCAAACAGATGGGTAAATCGCTCAATCAGGTGCGGCGAGTCTGCCACTTCAACCTGCACCCAAACCGTGGCCGGCGTGGCCGGTCTTTCCTGCGCGGTTGTGCGTTTCATCACAATTAACAGATCGAGTTCGGCGCCCTTTAGCGGCAGAGTGGATTCGATCAGGGTTATCGCGTTCCAGGTGCCGGAAAGCAGCATGATAAAGGTGAACTCTTCACCCAGCATCGCCAGCCGGCTGTCTTCGATATTACAGCCGCAGCTGCTTACGTGACGTGTGATGGTATTGACGATACCCGGACGGTCCGCCCCCAGGGCTGTGATAACCAAATAATGGTGTGATGAGGGTGTCAAACGTGTTCTTCCTGTCAATCGGTGAGATTCACATTAGGAAAGCATAAAAAAAGTATGCTGCCAACCGCTTAGCGCCTTCTGGCGGCTTGCTTTTGCTATGGCACCAAACGTAACATTGGAGAACATGTTTGCACAGAGGGTGGCTAATGTTTACGGGAAGTGTTGTCGCGATAATTACGCCGATGGATGAGAAAGGTAATGTCTGCCGGTCCAGCCTGAAAAAACTGATTGATTACCATGTCGCCAGCGGAACATCGGCGATTGTCTCGGTAGGGACTACCGGCGAATCGGCTACCTTAAGCCACGACGAACACGTCGACGTAGTGAAGCTTACCGTGGAACTGGCGGACGGGCGTATCCCGATCATTGCCGGTACCGGGGCTAACGCCACTTCCGAAGCGATTTCCCTGACGCATCACCTGCAGGACAGCGGCATTGTGGGCTGCCTGACGGTCACCCCGTATTACAACCGTCCTACTCAGGAAGGCCTGTTCCAGCACTTTAAAGCGATTGCTGAAAGCACCCATCTGCCGCAGATGCTGTATAACGTGCCGTCGCGTACCGGCTGTGACATGCTGCCGGAAACCGTTGGCCGCCTGGCGAAAATCAAAAATATTATCGGTATCAAAGAAGCCACCGGGAACTTAAGCCGCGTAAACCAGATCAAAGAGCTGGTTGAAGATGACTTCATCCTGGTGAGCGGTGATGACGCCAGCTCGCTGGACTTCATTCAGCTTGGCGGCCACGGCGTGATTTCCGTGACGGCAAACGTAGCCGCGCGTGAAATGGCAGAAATGTGTAAACTTGCCACCTCAGGGCAATTTGCACAGGCTCGCGAAATTAACCAGCGTCTGATGCCGCTGCACCATAAATTGTTTGTAGAACCTAACCCTATCCCGGTGAAATGGGCCGCGAGGGAGTTGGGTCTTGTGGCAACCGACACCTTACGCCTGCCGATGACGCCGCTGACCGACGCCAGTCGCCCGGTGATTATCAGCGCGCTTAAGCATGCCGGTCTGCTGTAAAGCTTAGGGAGATTTGATGGCTTACTCAGTACAGAAGTCGACGGTGGCAAAAGTTGCTGTTGTTTCGCTCGCCATGCTGTTAGCGGCGTGCAGTTCCGATCAGCGTTACAAGCGTCAGGTTAGCGGCGATGAGTCCTACCTGGATGCGACCCCACTTGCGGAAATCCACTCTCCGGCCGGGATGATCCTGCCGATTCAGAATGGCGACTACAACATTCCGGTCACCAACGGCAGCGGTGCTGTAGGCAAGCAGCTGGATATTCGCCCGCCGGCGCAGGCGCTGGCATTGGTGAACGGGGCTCGTACTCAGTTCACCGGTGATACCGCCACGCTGCAGGTTGAAGCTAACAAGGCAAGCGGCCTTTGGCCTCAGGTGGTCAGTATCCTGCAAGCCGGGAACTACGCTATTGCCCAGCGCAACGATGCCAGCCAGACCCTGACAACCGACTGGGTTCAGTGGAACCGCGCTGACGAAGACGTCCAGTATCGTGGCCGCTACCAGATTAGCGTGCAGCCTCAGGGCTACCAGCAGTCAGTCGTCGTTAAGCTGCTGAACCTGGAGCAGGGCGGCAAGCCGGTGGCGGATGCTTCATCTCTGCAGCGCTATAGCGCGCAAATGCTGAACATCATCAGTGCCGGTCTCGATAAGTCTGAAACGACCCGCCAGAATGCGCTGGACAACCGCAGCTCAGCACAGCTTGACGTGCAGAGTGCCGCGGATGATACCGGGCTGCCAATGCTGGTCGTTCGTGCGCCGTTCAACGTCGTGTGGAACCGCCTGCCGGCCGCGCTTGAAAAAGTGGGCATGAAGGTCACCGATACAACCCGCTCTCAGGGCAATATCGCGGTAACCTACAAAGCGCTGTCTGACAGCAGCTGGAGTGATCTGGGGGCGAAAGATCCTGGGCTCACCAACGGCGACTATAAGCTGCAGGTTGGCGACCTCGATAACCGCAGCAGCCTGCAGTTCATCGATCCGAAAGGGCACCCGCTGACGCAGTCTCAGAACGATGCACTGGTCGCTGTCTTCCAGGCAGCATTCAGCAAGTAATACTCAAGGGCCGGTTAATTCCGGCCCTTGTTATTTAAGCCTTATGTATTAACCCCCCTCGATTGCGCAAGCGATCGCTATACCTGGAGTAAGAAAGATGCAAAAGCAAGCTGAGTTGTATCGCGGCAAAGCGAAGACCGTTTACAGTACCGAAAATCCGGATCTGTTGGTGCTCGAATTCCGTAACGATACGTCAGCAGGTGACGGGGCGCGCATCGAGCAGTTCGACCGTAAAGGCATGGTAAACAACAAGTTTAACCATTTCATTATGGCCAAACTGGAAGAAGCGGGTATCCCGACCCAGATGGAAGCGCTGCTTTCTGACAACGAAGTGCTGGTGAAGAAGCTCGACATGGTGCCGGTAGAGTGCGTGATTCGTAACCGCGCCGCGGGTTCACTGGTGAAGCGCCTTGGTATTGAAGAAGGTATTGAGCTGAACCCGCCGCTGTTCGATCTGTTCCTGAAAAACGACGCCATGCATGACCCGATGGTCAATGAATCTTACTGCGAAACCTTTGGCTGGGTGAGCAAAGAGAATCTGGCCCGCATGCGTGAACTGAGCTACAAAGCTAACGACGTACTGAGCAAACTGTTTGATGACGCTGGCCTGATCCTCGTTGACTTCAAGCTGGAGTTTGGGCTGTTCAAAGGCGAAGTGGTGCTGGGTGACGAATTCTCCCCGGACGGCAGCCGCCTGTGGGACAAGCAAACGCTTGATAAAATGGACAAAGACCGTTTCCGCCAGAGTCTGGGTGGCCTGATTGAAGCGTACGAGGAAGTTGCTCACCGTCTCGGCGTTAAATTAGACTAACTACGCAATCGTTTACGTTGCGCAATGGGGTGCGTTTTTGCGCACCCTGTTTTTTCGCTGTCTGTTCTTATGGTAATCCTGCCGGTAACCACCTACGATCTATCCATTACATGTTGTGATTGTTAATGAGGACGAGCGTATGCGTTGGCAAGGACGTCGCGAAAGCGACAATGTAGAAGACAGGCGCAATGACGCCTCTGGCCCTGGAATGAGCATGGGCGGCGGCGGTTTTCGCATCCCACGCGGAAAAGGCGGGCTGGTGCTGCTGGTCGTGGTCATTGTGGCAAGCTATTACGGCGTCGATCTTACTTCCTTCCTGTCCGGCGAGCCGCAGGTTTCTCAGCAGTCTTCCCAGCAGCGCTCCATCAGCCCGAAAGACGACGAAGCCGCCAAATTTACCTCGGTCATTTTGGCGACAACCGAAGATACATGGGGTGAAATTTTCCAGAAGATGGGGCGTACCTACCAGCAGCCTAAGCTGGTGATGTACCGCGGGGCAACGCGCACCGGCTGCGGTACCGGCCAGTCCGTGATGGGGCCGTTCTATTGCCCGGCGGACAGCACCGTTTATATCGACCTCTCCTTCTACGATGATATGCGCAACAAACTTGGGGCGGGCGGCGACTTTGCCCAGGGCTACGTCATTGCTCACGAAGTGGGGCATCACGTGCAGAAGCTGTTGGGTATTGAACCGAAAGTGCGCCAGCTACAGCAGAATGCTTCTCAGGCCGAAGCTAATCGCCTGTCGGTAAAAATGGAACTTCAGGCCGACTGCTTCGCCGGCGTCTGGGGGAACAGCATGCAGAAACAGCAGGTGCTTGATTCAGGTGACCTGAAAGAAGCGCTCAATGCTGCTGAAGCCATTGGGGACGACCGCCTGCAGCAGCAAAGCCAGGGCCGAGTGGTGCCGGACAGTTTTACCCACGGCACTTCCGAGCAGCGCTATACCTGGTTCAAACGGGGTTTTGACAGCGGCGATCCGGCCCAGTGCAACACCTTCGGCAATACGCTCCGTTAATCGATGACCGCAGCAACTTTCATCGCGCCGATGCAGCAGGCAACGGCGCATATGCGGCAGACGGGCATCCGCCGGCTGATGGTGCTGGCCGGTGATAGTCCGTGGAGCAGCGAGCAGGTTGCAACGCTGTCGACTTCTTTACCCGGAGACTGGCTGTGGGTTGGCTCTTCCCCTGAGTTGCCTTTGCATTGCGCGCCCTCGGCAGTGCGCAGCATGCTTGGGCGTGAGTTTCAGCATGCCGTTTTTGATGCCAGGCGAGGCCTGGATGCCGCCGCCTTCGCTGCGCTTTCCGGGATGCTCAAAGCGGGCAGTTGGTTGCTGCTATTGACGCCTGAGTGGTCGCGCTGGGCTTCGCTTCCGGATGAAGATTCCGGCCGCTGGAGCGATGCGCCACAGGCGATTCCGACCCCCCATTTTGTTTCCCATCTTCAGCGCTGCATACGGCAAGATTCAGAAGCCGTGCTGTGGCAGCAGCATAAATCATTCACCCTGAATCCTTTTGCTCACCGCCCGGTCTGGCAGCCCGCCAGCGGTGCGCCGGAGCAAGAGCAGGCCGCTATCCTTGATAATTTGTCCGGGATGGCGCGCGGCGTGGCGGTAGTAACGGCGGCCAGAGGCCGGGGGAAATCTGCGCTGGCGGGCATGCTCGTTGACCGGACACCAGGTGCTTGTCTCGTGACAGCGCCCGCGAAGGCCGCCACCGACGTGCTGGCAAGCTATGCGGGCGAATCATTTCAGTTTATGGCCCCGGACGCGCTGGCCGCAGAGCGTGAATTCGCGGCATATGACTGGCTGATTGTGGACGAGGCCGCCGCTATTCCGACCCCGCTGCTACGCCAGCTAATAGAGCGTTTCCCCCGCGTGTTACTGACCACGACGGTGCAGGGGTACGAGGGAACCGGGCGCGGATTTTTACTGAAATTCTGTGCGACATTTCCGTCCCTCAAGCTTTTCACGCTGAATACGCCGATCCGCTGGGCGCCGAACGATCCGCTGGAGCAGGTGATTGACAAGATCATGCTTTTTGATGAGCCGGATCTGGCGCAATTCCCGCAAGGCAATCCCGTTTTACAGGTTGTTGAGCAGGCAGACTGGCTTAGTAACCCTGAGCAATTAAAGCAGATGTATCGGCTGCTTTCGGGCGCACATTACCGTACCTCGCCGCTCGACTGGCGGCGAATGCTTGATGCGCCCGGCCAGCATTTTATCGCGGCCATTATCAAAGAGCAGTGTGCAGGCGCTTTGTGGCTGGTTGAAGAAGGTGGACTCGATGCAACGTTAAGCCGTTGCGTGTGGGCCGGGTTCCGGCGCCCGAGAGGTAATCTGGTGGCACAATCGCTGGCGGCGCACGGTGGAAGCCCGCTGGCCGCTACGCTTCGCGGATTGCGCGTCAGCCGCATTGCGGTTCATCCTCTGCGTCAGCGCGAGCATATTGGTGCCAGCATGATTGAACATGCGCGGCAGGCGGTGAATCATCAATGTGATTATCTTTCGGTCAGCTTCGGCTATACCGATGAACTGTGGCGCTTCTGGCAACGCTGTGGTTTTGAGCTGGTGCGAATCGGCAGCCATAAAGAAGCCAGCAGCGGCTGCTACAGCGCCATGGCGTTATTGCCGCTGACGCCAGAAGGCCAGTCGCTGATGGAAAATGAGCAGCAGCGGTTACAGCGAGACTGGCCGTGGCAGAAAACGTGGCTCGAGCTGGCTTTGTCTTTACCCGAGAATGCTTCATTTGCTTTGCGTTCCGAAGACTGGGAAGAGTTATCCGGTTTTGCTTTCGCGCATCGTCCGCTGGAAGCCTGTCTGGGGGCGTTGAATCGCCTTTTGCTGGCGTCCGTTTTACCGCTGCATGCGCTTCGCGGGCGCCTGCAGCAACATGAAAGCAACGAGGCGCTCAGCCAGCGGCTGGGGCTTCCCGGCAAAAAAGCCCTGCTTGCACTGATGCGTGAGGAAGCCCAAAGTGCGTTGGAAAATCTCGATCGGAATCGCACGGCTGAGCTGCACCACGGCATTATGCAATTGCAAAAATTCCACTAACTTGTTCAATGAAACGGCATGGTCATCCCCATGCAGCGGCGTATAGTTGTCTCCATTAACCAGGAGAAAACCATGAAACATGACCATTTTGTTGTCCAAAGCCCCGCAACGCCAGCCAGCCAGCTGGTACTGCTGTTCCACGGCGTAGGCGACACGGCTAAAGCCATGGGCGAAATCGGGAGCTGGTTTGCACCAGAGTTTCCTGATGCTCTGGTGGTCAGTATTAGCGGGCCGAATCAAAGTGGCGCAGGCCGGGAGTGGTTTTCGGTGGCAGGCGTGACGGAAGAAAACCGTCAGCAGCGCGTGGATGCCGCGATGCCTGAGTTTATTGACGCTGTGCGTGACTGGCAGCGGCAAAGCGGCGTGCCGCCCACGGCGACGGCGCTGATTGGCTTCTCGCAGGGGGCTATTATGGCGCTGGAGAGCATTAAGGCTCAGCCGGGTCTTGCGGCTCGGGTCATTGCTTTTAGCGGGCGTTATGCGGAGCTGCCGCAGCAGGCCTCCACCAGCACCACAATCCATCTTATCCATGGCGACAACGACAAAGTGATCCACGCGACACACGCGGTGGATGCCGCCGAGAAGTTACTTAGCCTGGGCGGGGACGTGACGCTGGATTTGATTGACGATCTGGGGCATGCGATAGACGACCGCAGCATGAAGGCGGCGCTGGATCACCTGCGCTACACCGTGCCGAAGCACTATTTTGATGAGGCTTTGAGCGGCGGCGCGGCACCGAAAGATGATGATCTGATTGAGCTGCTGTAAATATCCGTCTCACTCCGGAATCGCCCGGAGTGAGACAGACTGCTATTTCTTCTTAGGCCAGTCGTCCTCGTCATCCCACTTATCGTTAAAGTCACGATGCGGCGGAAGCTCAGGCTTGTCTGCCATGTACTTCTTCGGATCGATTCGGTTCAGGTCTTTAATGACGTTAATAAAAATCCCCAGTAATAACACCAGGACAATAATCCACCAGTAATGCGATAGCCATTCCATGCTGATACCTCTTCAGTTGGCTGCCCGTCAGGCGACAAGCTGTTCCATAATGCGCTGATACATCCGGGCCAGCAGCTGCAGGTCGGCGGCGTTAACGCATTCATTGATTTTATGAATGGTGGCATTCACCGGCCCAAGCTCAACAACCTGAGCACCCATGCGGGCGATAAAGCGCCCGTCAGATGTACCGCCCGTGGTTAACAGCTGCGGTTTAATTTCATTATAGTGCTCAACGGCGTTCACTACCGCATCCACCAGCTTACCGCGTGACGTCAGGAACGGCAGGCCGGAAAGCCACCACTCGACGGTGTAGCGCAGTTCGTACTTATCCAGCAGGGCGACGACGCGCTGTTTGATGTCTTCATCGGTTAGCTCGGTGCTGAAGCGGAAGTTAAACTGCACAAACATATCGCCCGGAATAACGTTGTTGCTGCCGGTGCCGGCTTTAACGTTGGCAATCTGCATGCTGGTGGCCGGGAAGAACTCGTTGCCCTTATCCCACTCAATATCCGTCAGCTCTGCCAGCATTGGCGCTGCGCGATGTACCGGGTTATCGGCCAGATGCGGGTAGGCAACGTGGCCCTGGACGCCGTGAATGGTCAGGTTACAGGTCAGGGAGCCGCGACGGCCATTTTTCACCACGTCGCCAACGACTTCGGTACTGGACGGCTCGCCAACCAGGCAGTAGTCCAGACGCTCGCGGCGCGCCATCAGCGCTTCAACAACCTTCACGGTGCCGTTGGTTGCGCTGGCTTCTTCGTCGGAGGTAATCAGGAATGCCAGACGGCCTTTATGATTGGGGTGCTGGGCGACAAAACGTTCAGCCGCTACTACCATCGCCGCCAGCGAACCTTTCATGTCCGCCGCGCCACGACCAAACAGCATTCCGTCGCGAATCGTGGGCTCAAACGGCGGGTTAATCCAACGGTCGGCATCCCCTGATGGCACCACGTCGGTGTGCCCGGCAAACGCCAGCGTCTCACCCTGCCCACGCCAGGCCCAGAAGTTCTGGGTGTCGCCAAAATCCATGTGTTCAACGGTAAAACCAATCGCGCGCAGGCGCTCAATCAGCAGCGCCTGGCAACCGGCATCATCGGGGCTCAGGGAAGGACGACGAATAAGCTGTTGCGTCAGCTCAATAACCGGGCAGGACATAGGACTATACCTCGTTGATAAACTGCTGATAATGAGTTTCGTTGAAACCCAGCAGCATAGGCTGACCGGGCGCGCAGAGCAATGGGCGTTTGATGATTGCCGGCATCTCCAGCATCAGCGCCGCCGCGCTTTGTGCGTCATTAATGGATGCGCGATGGGCCTCATCCAGCTTGCGCCAGGTTGTGCCCCGCGTATTTAGTAGCGCTTCCCAACCAAGCTCAGAGATAAAACTGTTCAGCAGCGCGGCATCCAGCCCGTCAGCTCGATAGTCGTGAAACTGGTAATCCACGCCCTGAGCTTCTAAAAAGCGGCGCGCCTTTTTGATGGTGTCGCAATTTTTAATGCCGTACATGGTGATCATAGTGGCGGTCGGTTCCGTTTTAGTTTGCCATAGGGCAACCATTCTGCCGCAGGTGAGGGGAATTATCGAGCCGCGATTCAGTGCTAAACCGTTATTCTGCTAACGATATATTTGTGATGGCGCTCAATAGTTGACCGCTCAAAAAAGGTTCAACTGCAGGATATATCCGCGTATACTTGCGCCAACATCAAGAGAGGCGGTTATGATCGAGCACGAATTAGGGCAGTGGAAAGACTTCATCGAAGGTATGTTGCGCAAATAAGCGTTCCGGCATAAAAAGCAACGGCGCGATATTCTGGTACTGAATACTCTGCGAACATCAGCAAAAAGGCGACCTGAAAAGGCCGCCTTTTTTGTGGCTTATTGCCCGAGAGTTTAGTCGTGGTGCTCTTTGAGCGGGAAGCGTCTGCGCACCAGGACAAAGAACAGCGGCACAAAGAAGATGGCCAGCACGGTGGCGGAAATCATCCCGCCCATCACGCCGGTGCCTACCGCATGCTGGCTGCCGGAGCCTGCCCCGGTGCTGGTCGCCATCGGCAGAACCCCGAAAATAAACGCCAGGGACGTCATTAATATCGGGCGCAGTCGCTGGCGGCAGGCCTCAAGCGTGGCGGCAACCAGGTCCTGGCCTTTGGCGTTCAGGTCGTTGGCAAATTCGACGATTAAAATGGCATTTTTCGCCGAAAGGCCGATCACCGTTAGCAGCCCGACCTGGAAGTAAACGTCATTCTCAAGGCCTCGCATCCAGGTGGCGAGCAGGGCGCCAATCACCCCAAGCGGTACCACCAGCATGACGGAGAACGGCACGGACCAGCTCTCGTAAAGCGCCGCAAGGCACAGGAATACGACCAGCAATGAAATGGCATACAGGGCAGGTGCCTGCGCGCCGGAGAGGCGTTCCTGGTAGGACATGCCCGTCCACTCGAGACCAAAGCCGTTCGGCAGCTTGCTGACCAGATCTTCCATAATGTCCATGGCGGTACCGGTACTTAACCCAGGTGCCGCTTCCCCGACAATTTCCAGCGCGGAATAGCCGTTGTATCGCTCCAGGCGAGGCGAGCCTGTTTCCCACCGGGAAGTGGCAAAGGCGGAGAACGGCACCATGCCGCCTGTTTTATTACGCACGTACCAGCTATTGATATCGTCCGGCAGCATGCGGTACTTGGCCGCAGCCTGGACATACACTTTCTTCACGCGCCCGCGATCCATAAAGTCATTCACATAGCTTGAGCCCCAGGCCGTTTGCAGGGTGTTGTTGATATCATCGATGGAGACGCCCAGCGCCTGAGCCTTACGCTGGTCGATATCGATTTGCAGCTGCGGGCTGTCGTCCAGGCCGTTGTGGCGCACTCGCGTGAGCTGCGGGTTATTGCCGGCCATTTCCAACAGCTGGTCACGCGCCTGCATGAGCGCATCGTGCCCCGCGCCGGCATGATCCTGCAGCTCCATATCAAAGCCTGCGGCGTTGCCCAAACCGTTAATCGCGGGCGGGCTGCTGGCAATGACGCGCGCTTCTTTGATCTTATTAAAGGCTTTGGTGGCCCGTTCAATGATGGCAAACGAACTGCCGTCGGCGCTGCGTTCGTCCCAGTCCTTCAGGCGAATAAACATGCGCGCCACGTTTTGCCCGTTCCCGCCCGGGCCTGCGCCAATGGTGGAGAACACCGACACGACGTTGTCTTTCTCTTTGGTGAGGTAATACTGCTCCACCTGCTGCACTACTTTGGTTGTCTGCTGCTGCGTTGCGCCGCTCGGAAGCTGTACTGACGTGGTGAACACGCCGCGGTCTTCCTGGGGCAGGAATGACGTCGGCAGTTTGAGGAACAGGAACACCATGCCGCCAAGCAGCAGGGCATAAATCAGCATCCAGCGTAGGCTACGGGAGAGGATTCTTGCCACGCCGTTTTCGTAGCGTTCGGCACTGCGGTTGAAGGTGCGGTTAAACCAGCCAAAGAAGCCTTTCTGGCCGTGATGCTCACCTTTATGCAGCGGCTTAAGAATGGTTGCACACAGGGCTGGGGTGAGGATCATCGCCACCAGCACCGAGAGCACCATGGCGGCGACGATAGTGACCGAGAACTGGCGGTAAATCGCCCCGGTTGTGCCGCCAAAGAACGCCATCGGCACGAACACGGCGGAGAGCACCATGGCGATGCCGACCAGCGCTCCCTGGATTTGGCCCATGGATTTGCGTGTCGCCTCCCGAGGGGAGAGGCCTTCCTCGCTCATAATTCGCTCGACGTTTTCTACCACCACGATGGCGTCATCCACCAGCAGGCCGATAGCCAGCACGGTGGCGAACATCGTCAGCGTGTTAATGCTGTAGCCGAAGACATACAGCACGGCAAAGGTGCCGAGCAGCACCACCGGTACGGCAATCGTCGGGATAAGCGTGGCGCGGAAGTTTTGCAGGAACAGGTACATCACCAGGAACACCAGCAGAATCGCTTCCAGCAGCGTTTTCACCACGTCGGTGATTGAGGCTTTAACGAACGGGGATGTTTCGTAGGCGATTTTAGCTTCCAGACCGTGTGGGAAAAACTGCGAAAGCTCTTCGATCTTGGCGCGGGCCAGCTTGTCGGTTTCCATTTCGTTGGCACCGGAAGCCAGCTTAATGCCAAGCCCGGAAGCGGGCTGCCCGTTGTAGGTGCTCAGGAAGTCATATTTCTCCGCCCCCATCTCAACGTCCGCCACATCCCCCAGCGTGACCAGCGAACCGTCCTGATTCACCCTCAGCGTAATGTCTTTGAACTGCTGCGGTGTTTGCAGGAGCGACTGGGCATTGATGGTGGCGTTCAGCGCCTGTTTATCCAGCGACGGCGTGCCGCCAAGCTGGCCCACGGCAATTTGCGCATTCTGGGATTTGATGGCGGTGACCACGTCCTGGGTGGTCATCTGGTAGTTGATGAGCTTATTCGGGTCGAGCCAGATACGCATGGAATACTGCGAGCCGTAAGCATCGACGCTGCCGACGCCGTTCACGCGGCTCATCGGGTCCTGTACGTTACTGGCCACGTAGTCAGCGATGTCCTGCTTATCCATGCTGCCGTCGGTGGAAACAAAGGCCACCATCAGAATATTGGTGTCACCGGTCTTGTTCACCGTGACGCCCTGAGTCTGCACGTCCTGCGGCAGCTTTCTTACCGCAGACTGCAGCTGGTTTTGCACCTGCTGTACCGCAGAGTCCGGGTCCGTCCCGGCCTTAAAGCTCAGGGTAATGGTGGCCTGACCGGCGCTGCTGCTTTGGGACGACATGTACATCATGTTGTCCAGGCCGGTCATGCTTTGCTCTATCACCTGCGTGACGGTGTTTTCCAGGGTTTGCGCGGAAGCACCTGGATAGTTGGCGGTGATCCTTACGTTGGGTGGCGCAAGATCGGGATATTGTTCGACGGGCAGTGAAAAAATAGCCAGTGCCCCGGTCAGGCAAAGTAAAATTGCCAGCACCCAGGCAAAAATGGGGCGAGAAATGAAAAAATTCGCCATGCGGTCAGGACCCCTTAAAAGCTTCTAATTGTTATCAATAACCGCATCACTGTAGCTTTAACCGCTTAGTCAAACGTGGAGAAATCTAGGAGATAGTGTAAATATGCTTTGGAATTGGCAGGATTTGTAACCATACCGTTTATTGGGTCGTTTTAACCCCGGCTTTCCAAAAATAATACCGTGGCCGCGACGCGTGACCTTACCTGCAGCTTACGAAGCAGGTTACGGATATGCACTTTTACCGTCTCTTCTGAAATATGCAGCCCGCTGGCAATTTGCTTATTTGACAGCCCACGGGCCACCTCTGACAGCACGTCCAGCTCACGCTCAGTGAGAATAGCAAACGGATCGCTGCTCTGCCGCTCACTCCCACGGTTGGTCAGATACTCGCGTACCTGCTCGCTAAATGCTTTTTCACCCGTCAGGCAGCGGTGAATGTCCTGTAATAAAACCTCCGGATCGCTGTCTTTCAGCAGGTAACCATCGGCCCCGGCATCAATCAGCGTAAAGATATCGCTGCGGGCGTCGGACACGGTCAGGATAACCACACGGGCGCTGATCCCGTCCCGGCGCAGGGCGTTGAGCGTATCGAGGCCGCTCAGGCCCTTCATGTTCAGGTCGAGCAGAATCAAATCCGGCGAAAGGCGATTCGCTAAACTGATGGCCTCCGCACCGCTGCTGGCTTCACCGACGACCGTAAACGTGCTGTCCAGCTCAAGTAGCTGGCGCACTCCGCGCCGCATCAGCGGGTGATCGTCCACGATTAAAACCTGGTATACCGTTTTCTCAGACATTGCTAACTCCTGACTAAAGCTAATTATTGTTATGGCTCCCGGCGTCAGCCGGAGGCGCAGAGGTAAAGTGGACTTCTACTCGCGTTCCGCCCTCTGGCGGACGGGATATTGTCAGCTGGCCGCCAAGTCGGCCTGCGCGTTCGTGCATGATATTCAGCCCGTAGTGACCTTCCGGCTCTTCAAGGCTGGCGATCCCGTGCCCGTTGTCAAATACCGAAGCGAAATGCTCGCCGCCGCTTTCTGAGCGGCAAACCACCTCAATATGGCTCGCATTGGCGTGTTTAATCGCATTCAGTACCGCCTCCCGGATGATTTGCAGCAGGTGGATTTGCTGCGAAGCGTCCAGAACCTGAGTCGGCATGCTGCATTTCAGGCTAATGTCTGCCTGGGTTTGCTCGCGCAGCGGTTCAAGCAGCTCCTGCAGCGCGGCGGGTAAATCTGCCTGCTGCAGCGTCAGGCGGAAGGTGGTGAGCAGCTCACGTAGCTGGCGATAGGCGTCGTTTAAGGCCTGTGAAAAATCCCCGACAATTCGCTGTGCGGGCAGGTTTTCCTCGGGAACGGCGCGCTTGAGCAGCGTCAGTTGGATACGAAGATATGAGAGCACCTGGGCCAGAGAGTCATGCAGCTCGCGGGCAATCGTAGCCCGTTCCTCCATTAACAGCAGTTGCTGGTAGTGTTTTTGTGCCTGATTAAAGTACACACCTCGCCCCAGCATGGTGGCCACGCTTTTCATCAGCTGTTGGGAAGGGGCTTTATCCGGTGACTGCCAGCGCAGCGTGCCAAAAGCGCTGTCCTGCTGAACCAGCGGCAGGGTATGCCATTTTTCGTCCGGGACCGGGGAGCCTTCCGTCAGCCGCCAGTTTTCACCCACCTGCATTTCCAGGGCGCTGACCGCCTCATGCTGGTGGATGATTTGCAGGATCTGCATGAAACAGTCGCGATTGATGGTGCTGACGTTCAGCGCCTGGGAGCAGCTGTACAGCACTTCAAGCATGCGGTTGGCTTCCTGCAGGCGCAGGGTCTTTTGCTCCACCTGCTGCTCTAAGGAACGATAAAGTTTTTGCAGCTCATCCGCCATGCGGATAAAAGCCTGTGCCAGGGCGCCCAGCTCATTGGGCAGAGAGCGGTCAAGGTTCGGGAGGGTAAATTCGCCGCGCTCAATAGCTTTACTCGCTTCCACCATGGTATTGAGCGGCATGACCACCTGCTGGCGGATGCGGCGCAAAGTGAAGAATACCAGGGTAAAAATAGCGATAAAACCGACCACCGAAGCCGCGACAACCTGCATCATTTTTCGCTCGGCATAATGCTGCAGCGCCAGCACAAACAGGTCGATTTGTTCCACGTAGGCGGCAATGTTATAGCGGTACCAGTCGATGTCTTCGTTCTGAATATGTTGTTGCATTTGCTGCCAGGCCTGCTGCAGAGCGTTATAGCGGGCTTGCACCTCAGCAGGCACCCAAAACCGGTTAAGCTGCAGCAATGTTGGGGCGTTCAGCGACTGTTGAAACTGCTGTAAATGTGCCGGAATAGCCCTGGGGTTACTCTGAAGATCGTAGCCCAGACGGTAGCTCTGCATACGCAGCGAGCCCGCAATGTTCACCGCTTCTGCGTCTTTCAGGCTGCTGGCGAGCGTCAGCATTGCGATGCCGGTGGAAAGCAATGACAGCAAAACAATCGAAAAGAAAGCGCGGGCAAGGCTGGTGGAGACCGAGCGTTTGACTGTCACGGGGGAATAACCCTTTAAAGTATGCGGTGGAGCGAAACCTACCAGAATCTGCCTGAGACGCAAACGCCTGGCGGTGACTTTTTCGCCCCAGCGCGAAAAATGCAGCCGTATTTAACGCAAGCTTTGCGACAGCATAACGTCTGCCTTACATCTGCTGATTCCTCCTCGTCACGCCGAAACCGTACACCTCTTTGATCCGACAACGGCATTTACCCCTTTATGGGGATGCTTTTGTAACCCCTCATCACATACCTTAAGTGCCGTAAAAACCGCAGAGAATACGCGGATAAAAAGAATAACGTTTCTACCCGGTGGCGACCTGGCCGGGCATTTTGAGCAAGGATCTGCCCAATGGCTAAACTGACCCGTCGCGGCCTGCTGACCGGGGGCTGGCACAGTTCTACTCCCGCTGTTCGCCCTCCATGGAGCGGCGATGAAAACCATTTTCTTCTGGACTGCACGCGCTGCGATAGCTGCGTGACCGCCTGTCAGAGCCGGGTGCTTCGCCGTGGCCAGGGCGGCTACCCCGAAATCGACTTTAGCCGGGGGGAGTGCACTTTCTGCTACGCGTGCGCGGACGCCTGCCCTCAGCGGCTTTTTGCCCCGCAATCAGCGCAACCCTGGGCACTGACTTTACAGCTCGCCGAAACCTGTCTGGCCTGGCATCAGGTGGAATGTCGCAGCTGCGAAGATGCCTGTGAACCGCAGGCCATCCGGTTCATCCCCACTTTGCAGGACGTTTCCCGTCCACAGATTTCTTTGTCTGCCTGTCACGGCTGCGGCGCTTGTGTTGCCGGGTGCCCAACGTCAGCCATCACTCTGAGGCCACAAAATGCACACTGACTGGCACGTATGCGGCCTGGTGGTTCAGGCCAGACCTGAACATGTTGCTGCCGTACGCAGCGCGATCAACTCGCTGCCCGGCAGCGAGGTTGCGGTTGACGATATCGACAGCGGCAAACTTGCGGTGGTTATTGAAGCCGCCGAAAGCAACACGCTGCTGGAACAAATTGAGCGGGCACGCAATATCTCCGGCGTGCTGGCGGTGTCGCTGGTTTATCACCAGCAGAATGAACAAGGTGAGGAAGCACCATGAAACTCAGTCGTCGTAGCTTTATGAAAGCGAATGCCGTTGCCGCAGCTGCCGCGGCGGCGGGCCTCAGCGCACCGGGCGTGGCTCGTGCGGTGGTCGGCAAACCCGATGCCATTAAATGGGACAAAGCGCCGTGCCGCTTCTGCGGTACCGGCTGCGGCGTGCTGGTGGGGACCCAAAACGGCCGCGTCGTCGCAAGCCAGGGCGACCCGGAAGCGCCGGTCAACCGAGGGCTGAATTGCATTAAGGGCTACTTCCTGCCAAAAATCATGTACGGAAAAGATCGTCTCACCCAGCCGCTGCTGCGCATGAAAGACGGGCAGTACCACAAAGAGGGCGAGTTCCAGCCGGTAAGCTGGGAAAAAGCCTTCGACGTGATGGAAGATAAATTCAAGAACGCCCTGAAAGAGAAAGGCCCGGACGGCATCGGCATGTTTGGCTCCGGCCAGTGGACGGTGTGGGAAGGCTACGCCGCCGCGAAGCTGTTCAAGGCAGGCTTCCGTTCGAACAACATCGATCCGAACGCGCGTCACTGCATGGCGTCTGCCGTCGTGGGCTTTATGCGCACCTTCGGCATGGATGAGCCGATGGGCTGCTATGACGATATTGAGCAGGCGGACGCCTTTGTGCTTTGGGGCTCCAACATGGCGGAGATGCATCCGGTGCTCTGGTCACGCATCGCTAACCGCCGCCTGTCCGATGAAAACGTCAAGGTTGCCGTGCTTTCGACCTTCCAGCACCGCAGCTTCGAGCTGGCGGACAACGGTATGGTCTTCACGCCGCAAAGCGATCTGGCGATCCTGAACTACATCGCCAACTACATCATTCAGAACAACGCGGTGAACGAGTCGTTCTTTAAGCAGCACGTAAACCTGCGCCGTGGCGTGACGGATATTGGCTATGGGCTGCGCCCGACGCACCCGCTGGAAAAGGCCGCGAAGAATCCGGGATCTGACGCTTCCGAGCCGATGAGCTTCGACGAATACAAAACGTTTGTCGCCGAGTACACGCTGGAGAAAACCGCTGCAATGAGCGGAGTGCCGAAAGACCAGCTTGAAGCGCTCGCGAAGCTCTACGCTGACCCGAATAAGAAAGTGATTTCCTACTGGACGATGGGCTTTAACCAGCACGTGCGCGGCGTCTGGGCGAATAACCTGGTTTACAACCTGCATCTTCTGACCGGGAAAATCTCTCAGCCAGGCTGCGGGCCATTCTCGCTGACGGGGCAGCCGTCCGCCTGCGGCACCGCGCGTGAAGTGGGCACTTTTGCACACCGCTTACCGGCAGACATGGTCGTCACCAACGAAAAGCACCGGGAGATCGTCGAAAAAACCTGGCAGCTGCCCGCCGGCACTATTCCAGCCAAAGTGGGTTTGCACGCAGTGGCGCAGGACAGGGCGCTGAAAGACGGCAAGCTCAACGTGTACTGGGTGATGTGCAACAACAACATGCAGGCCGGGCCGAATATCACCGAAGAGCGTATGCCGGGCTGGCGCGATCCGCGTAATTTCATCATCGTCTCCGATCCTTATCCGACCATCAGCGCGTTAACGGCGGACCTGATCCTGCCGACGGCAATGTGGGTTGAGAAAGAGGGCGCCTACGGTAACGCCGAGCGCCGTACGCAGTTCTGGCGTCAGCAGGTGAGCGCGCCGGGCGAGGCGAAGTCCGATCTCTGGCAACTTGTGACCTTCGCAAAACGCTTCAAGGTCGAGGATGTCTGGCCTGCTGAGCTTCTCGAGAAAAAACCAGAATACCGGGGCAAAACCCTGTTCGACGTGCTGTTTGCCAGCGATGCGGTCCGCAAGTTCCCGGTGACCGAACTGGCAGCAGAGCAGCTAAACGACGAATCCCGCGAGCTGGGCTTCTACCTGCAAAAAGGCCTGTTTGAGGAATACGCCAGCTTTGGCCGCGGGCACGGGCACGATCTGGCCCCGTTTGACGAGTATCACAAAGCCCGGGGCTTACGCTGGCCGGTGGTCGACGGGAAAGAAACCCAGTGGCGCTACAGCGAGGGCCACGATCCGTACGTTAAGGCCGGGGAAGGCTTCAAGTTCTACGGTAAACCGGATGGGAAAGCGGTGATCTTCGCGCTGCCGTTCGAGCCGGCGGCAGAAGCCCCGGACCAGGAGTACGACCTGTGGCTATCTACCGGGCGTGTGCTCGAGCACTGGCATACCGGCAGCATGACGCGCCGCGTGCCGGAGCTGCATCGTGCCTTCCCCGAGGCCGTCACGTTTGTGCATCCGCTGGATGCCCAGGCGCGCGGTCTGCGCCGTGGCGACAAAGTGAAGGTGATTTCTCGCCGTGGTGAAGTGGTTTCCATCGTCGAAACCCGTGGCCGCAATAAGCCGCCCCGAGGCCTGGTCTACATGCCGTTCTTCGACGCCGCGCAGCTTGTGAATAACCTGACGCTCGACGCCACCGACCCGCTCTCCAAAGAGGCGGATTTCAAGAAGTGCGCCGTAAAGCTGGCGAAGGTGTAACGTGCAATGCCCTTCGGTCGCGGCATCGCTAAGTGCCCGGAGGGTATTTTCAGAATAACAATTCGATGGAGCCTGGGAGCTAAATCATGAATAACCAAGGCCTGATGAAGGCGTTGTTTCAATGGGGAGCGGCATTCACTCTGGTTGTCAGCGGTGCGCTTTGGGCGGCAACTGGCGTGGATCTTAAGCAATCGCCTGAAGTGTCCGGCACCCCGGAAGGGGCTGTGCTGATGCCAAAGCAGCAGCAGCGGATGGCGCTGAACTACGTTAACCAGCCGCCGATGATCCCGCACAGCGTGGACGGTTACCAGGTCACGCCGACCAGCAACCGCTGCCTGCAGTGCCACGGCGTTGAAAGTTACCGCACCACGGGGGCTCCGCGCGTCAGCCCAACGCACTTTATGGATAGCGACGGCAAGGTGCTTTCGAACGTGGCGCCTCGCCGCTATTTCTGCCTGCAATGCCACGTGCCCCAGGCGGATGTTGCCCCGATTGTTGAAAATACCTTCGAGCCATCCAAAGGGTTTGGGAAATAAGTTATGGATAAATCAACTCGTCAACCCGGCATCATTAAACGCGTGTGGCAGTGGTGGCGCAGGCCGAGTCGGTTAGCGCTAGGCACGTTGCTGCTGATTGGCTTTGCTGCCGGGATAATTTTTTGGGGCGGTTTCAACACCGGGATGGAAATGTCCAACCGTGAAGAGTTCTGCATCGGCTGCCATGAAATGCGCAATAACGTGTATGAGGAATACATGGGCACGGTGCATTACAACAACCGCAGTGGCGTGCGTGCGACTTGCCCGGATTGCCATGTGCCGCACGAATGGGTGCCGAAAATGATCCGTAAAATTCAGGCCAGCAAGGAGCTGTACGCTAAGGCCTTTGGGCTGATAGACACGCCGCAGAAGTTTGACGATCACCGCCTGGCGATGGCGCAAAACGAGTGGCGGCGGATGAAAAACAATAACTCCCAGGAGTGTCGAAACTGCCATAACTTCGACTATATGGATTTCACCGCACAGAAAACCGTGGCGGCCAAAATGCATGATGAGGCGATCAAAGACGGAAAAACCTGTATTGATTGCCATAAAGGCATAGCGCATAAGCTGCCGGATATGCGAGAGGTTGAGGCGGGGTTTTGATTAATATTCTGGATTTCTTATTTCTGTAAGCCAGGCATATTTCCGTTCACCCGTAGATCGATTCCCCATGTACGCTCATAGCACGGTGAACGTGTCAGGGGGCATTACGCCATGCCCCCTGACACCCCCCGGCGCCCGGCGAGCTCATCGCCGCTGAAGCGGTAAACCCACCGGCTATCACCCAAACATTCGGGGTCGTTCGCGATTCGTTCCCGACGATCGCTCTCTTTCGCTGTTCCCGACAGCTCAACCCCGCCTGAGTTGGGTCATAGCCGGGGGCGATGAGAGCCGGGAACAAGGGAGTGGCTTGTAGGACTTGCAGCAACGTTAACGTTCCGTGTGGCTGCGGGTTTAAAGCGAGGCACGGTTCCGGCTTAAATCGCCTGCGTTTTCTCTCCGACTGGCCAGGGTCCGGCCGTCGGGAACGGCCGGAGGCTGAGAGCGTCGGGAACGCATCTCAGCCGACCCAGGACTGGGAGATAAAACGGAGGTCTGCCGCTTCAGCGGTCGATTTATTTGGCCGGGAGTCCGGGTTCTTAGGGGAGTGACGGTGACTCCCCTAAGACGTTCACCTATGCCGGGTTACATATAAAAAAGGGCTGGAAGTGAACGGAGCTACTATCTGGTTAACATAAATAAAATCACCCCCAAAAAACACACCCAACAAACACACCTAACGCCACGCGACAATGCTCACAGAACGGCATATGATTGTCGGCTCCCTTACCGCCTTGTGGAGACCGTATGTCGTTACGTATCGAAGTCATCAAAGATAAAGTCCTGTCTGATAACTACTTCATCCTGCGCAATATTACCTATGACCTGTCTCGTAACGGGGCCGAAAGCGTGCGTCATAAGCGCGAAGTTTATGACCGGGGCAACGGGGCGACCATTCTGCTTTATAACCGCGAAAAGAAAAGTGTGGTGCTAACACGCCAGTTCCGCGTCGCGACCTGGGTTAACGGGAATGAAGACGGCATGCTGATAGAAGCCTGTGCTGGGCTGCTGGATGCCGACGAGCCGGAAGTCTGCGCCCGCAAAGAGGCGATGGAAGAAACGGGCTTTCAGGTAGGAGAGATTGAGAAAGTCTTTGAGTTGTATATGTCTCCCGGCGGCGTGACCGAAATCGTCTATTTCTATCTGGCAGAATACAGTGATTCTCAGCGAGAAGGGGCCGGCGGCGGCGTGGAAGATGAAGATATCGACGTGCTGGAAATCCCGTTTAGCCAGGCAATGGCGATGGTGAAGAATGGGGAAATTCGCGACGGGAAGACAGTGATACTGCTTCAACAGCTACAGTTGCGCAATATTATGGGGTAAAACTCCATAAAATCATGTTATTGCGATTTTTAATATTGATATAAAGCTATCCGACAAATCCGATTGAGCAGGCTGTCTCGTGGGCCGAAGATACGTCGCACCATCGTACGTTTTTCACGCTTCGCTTTTTAGGGCAGCCTTCAATGTTCTATCGGACATCCTCCTTGCTTATGCTTGCATTGCTGGTAGCCAATGCTGCATTTGCCGCGCCAGCGCAAAAGCAGTTTTCCGACTGGCAGGTAACCTGCAATAACCAGAACTTTTGCAGCACCCGTAATACCGGACTGCATCAGGGGTTGGTGATGACGATTACCCGGGGTGCCGGGGCTCGCACTGACGCCAGTTTGCGCATCGACCTGGGGAATATGGAGAGTGCGGACGTTACAGTCTCGCCTGTAGCACCGAGGCTGCGGTTTGACGACGCGCCGCTTGCTATCCAGCCCAGCGAGTGGAAAGTGTCGCCTCATCATTTGATGACCAATAATCCGGAGGCGATTAACGGTCTGCTAGACGCTGTTATGAACGGCGATAAAATTACCCTTGCCGACGGCAGGGGCATCATTTCACTCAGCGGGCTCAAAGCGGCGCTACTCTTTATCGACAGCCAGCAAAAGCGTATCGGCAGCGAAACCGCATGGATTAAAAAAGGCGACGGGCCTCCGCTCAGCGTGCCTCCGGCTCCACCGCTCAAAGAAGTGGCTGCAGCTACGGCACCAACAACGCCACTTTCACACGATGAACTGAACGACCTGTTGGATTACGGCACATGGCGGATGAATAACAGCCAGTGCTCGCTCGATCCGCAGCGCCGGGAAGTGCGCGTTTTCCCTCTGACTGACGATAAAGCCTTGATGCTTACCAGCTGTGAAGCAGGTGCCTATAACGTGGTTTATCTGGCCTGGGTCATCTCCCGGCAAAAGCCGTTTGTCGCCAGGACGATTCACCTGCGATTACCCTTTATACCGGACGGCGGCAGCGCTGAGCTGGAGCTAATGAACGCGGGATTTGATGAGCACGATAAAGTGTTAACCACCCTGGCGAAAGGGCGTGGGCCTGGCGACTGCGGCGTGGCCACGCGCTGGCGCTATGACGGACAGCGCTTCCGGCTTGTGCGTTATGCCGCTGAATCTGCCTGTGATAGCTGGCATAAAGCGGGCGGCTGGCCGACGCTGTGGGTCACCAAATAGTTGGATTCACTGAATAAAAGAGACCCTCTCCCCGCAAGGAGAGGGCTGGCAGCGTGGGCTATTTCTTGCCGAGTGATTTTTTCGCTACGGCTACGATGTTTTCTACCGTGAAGCCAAAGAACGGGAACAGCTTCCCGGCAGGCGCGGATTCGCCGAAGGTTGTCATACCCACAATCCCGCCTTTGAGACCGACGTATTTGTACCAGTAGTCGGCAATACCGGCCTCTACCGCCACTCGAGCCCGCACGGCATAAGGCAGGACGGACTCCTGATACGCCTCATCCTGAGCATCAAACACGTCGGTGGACGGCATAGACACGACGCGAACCTTATGCCCTTCTTTGCTCAATGCTGCCGCGGCCTCGACGGTGATTTCAATCTCAGAGCCTGTGGCAATCAGGATGAGGTCTGGTTTGCCGTCGCTGTCCTTCAGAATATAACCCCCTCGGCCGATCGCTTTCAGTTGCTCGGGCGTACGGTCCATCTGGGCCAGATTCTGGCGAGACAGGATCAGCGCAGTTGGGCCGGTCTGGCGCTCAAGTGCGGATTTCCAGGCCACGGCGGCCTCAACCTGATCGCAAGGCCGCCAGGTGCTGAAGTTGGGCGTCAGGCGCAGGCTGGCTAACTGCTCGACGGCCTGGTGTGTCGGGCCATCTTCCCCAAGGCCGATGGAATCATGGGTATAAACCATGATCTGCCGCGCTTTCATCAGCGCCGCCATACGCGCCGCGTTACGGGCGTACTCCACAAACATCAGGAAGGTGGCGGTGTAAGGGATAAAACCGCCGTGCAGCGCGATGCCGTTGGCAATGGCGGTCATACCGAATTCGCGTACGCCGTAGTGGATATAATTCCCGGCGGTGTCCTCTTTAATCGATCTCGAGCCTTTCCAGATGGTCAGGTTACTCGGGGCCAGGTCTGCGGAGCCGCCAAGCAGTTCCGGCAGCGACGGACCAAAGGCGTTAAGGGTATTCTGCGAAGCTTTGCGGGTGGCGATTTTGTCCGGGTTCGCCTGCAGTTGTTCAATGTAGCTTTGGGCTGTTTTCTGCCAGTTATCCGGCAGTTTACCTTCGGTACGGCGTTTAAATTCGGCGCTCAGGGTAGGGTGAGCCTTTGCGTAAGCGGCAAACTTCTCTTTCCAGGCGGCCTCCGCTTTTTCGCCTGCCTCTTTGGCGTCCCAGGCGTGATAGACCTCTTTTGGGATCTCAAACGGCGAGTATTTCCAGCCGAGCTGCTTGCGCGCCAGGGCGACTTCTTCTTCACCCAGCGGTGCGCCGTGAGCCTCTTCTTTGCCCGCTTTGTTTGGCGAACCAAAACCGATCACGGTGCGGCAGATGATGAGGGACGGTTTGTCCTTCACGCTCTGGGCTTCTTTGATGGCTTTTTTCAGCGCTGCCGGATCGTGGCCGTCAATCTCATGGATCACGTGCCAGTGATAGGCCTCGAAGCGTTTGGCCGTGTCGTCGGTAAACCAGCCATCGGTTTCCCCGTCGATGGAAATCCCGTTATGGTCATAGAAGCCGATCAGCTTGCCTAAACCCAGCGTCCCGGCAAGGGAAGATACCTCATGGGAAATGCCCTCCATCAGGCAGCCGTCGCCCATGAACACATAGGTGTAGTGGTCAACGATGTCATGGCCCGGCTGGTTAAACTGCGCGGCCAGCGTGCGCTCGGCAATCGCCATCCCCACGGCGTTGGCTAACCCCTGGCCCAGCGGGCCGGTGGTGGTTTCCACGCCGGGGGTATAGCCCACTTCCGGGTGGCCGGGCGTTTTGGAGTGAAGCTGGCGGAAGTTTTTCAACTCCTCCAGCGGCAGGTCATAGCCGCTCAGGTGCAGCAGGCTGTAAAGCAGCATCGACGCATGGCCGTTCGACAGCACAAAGCGGTCGCGGTTGGCCCAGTGCGGGTTAGACGGGTTATGGCTGAGGAAATCATTCCACAGCACCTCGGCGATATCGGCCATGCCCATGGGCGCTCCGGGGTGGCCGGAATTGGCTTTCTGGACCGCATCCATACTGAGGGCGCGAATGGCGTTGGCAAGCTCTTTACGTGATGACATGTTTCACTCCAGGTCTTGTTAAAGTTTGGCGGCGAGCAGGTCTTCCAGTTTGCGTTGATCTATGGCGAACAGGCGGATCCCTTCGGCCAGTTTTTCCACGGCCATAGCATCCTGGCTATGTTCCCAACGGAATTCCGCTTCGCTCATGGGGGCCGGACGGCGGAAGCCCTGTGAGAATGGGATCAGTTTACGGATAACTTCTTCTTCACTGTCCTGCAGCTGCTGCAGCAGGTTAGGGGCGATGGTCAGCCGGTCGCAGCCCGCCAGGGCGAGGATTTGTTCCTTACGACGGAAGCTGGCGCCCATGACGATGGTTTCATAGTTATGTTGCTTGAAGTAGTCGTAGATATTGCGCACGGATTTCACGCCCGGATCTTCTTCAACGATATACGGATCCATCGGTTTACGCGCCTGATACCAGTCGTAAATACGGCCCACGAACGGGGAAATCAGGAAAACGCCCGCTTCCGCACAGGCACGCGCCTGAGCAAAAGAGAACAGCAGTGTCAGGTTGCAGTTGATGCCTTCTTTTTGCAGCTCTTCCGCCGCGCGGATGCCTTCCCAGGTTGACGCCAGCTTGATGAGAATGCGGGATTTATCGATCCCCTGTTCGGCGTACAGGTCCACCAGGCGACGAGCCTTGCTGATGCTCTTTTCTTTGTCGTAGGAGAGGCGGGCATCCACTTCGGTAGACACGCGACCTGGAATGCTTTTCAGAATTTCCGCACCGACATTGACCGCCAGTTTGTCACTGGCTTCGGCCACAATGTGTTCCCTGCTGCCGCCGCGCTGTTTGCCGTAGGCCAGCGCGTCATCAATCAGCGGCTGATATTGCTCAAGCCCCGCGGCTTTTAACAACAATGAAGGGTTGGTGGTGGCGTCTTCAGGCTGGTAGTGGCGAATAGAGTCGATATCACCGCTGTCTGCAACCACGGTGGTGTACTGTTTAATGCTGTCTAACTGATTCATTACTATCTCCTTGAAAAAGCAACGTCTTACCTGAGCGTTCCGTGTCGCTCGCCGTGAAAACTTACGCTTTGCATAACCCAAAAGCATAGCAGATGGGGGCGATGACGGGGCAGCCGCTAACATCGGTTCTATAGTTAGCTAACAATAATCACGCCTAATCTTAATAGTATGGCTACCTTCAAAGTTTGCGAAACGTGCCCGCGTGATACTAGGCGGCTGACGTAACAATAAAGAAGACCCAAAAAGGAACGATGCAATGGATGAACAACTGAAGCAAAGTGCCCTCGATTTCCATGAGTTTCCAATTCCGGGGAAAATCCAGGTTTCTCCGACCAAACCCCTTGCTACCCAGCGTGACCTGGCGCTGGCGTATTCGCCGGGCGTAGCGGCACCTTGCCTTGAAATTGAAAAGGACCCGCTCGCCGCCTACAAATACACCGCGCGTGGCAACCTTGTGGGCGTGGTTTCTAACGGTACCGCGGTGCTCGGGCTAGGCAATATCGGTGCGCTGGCAGGCAAGCCGGTCATGGAAGGTAAGGGCGTCCTGTTTAAAAAATTCGCCGGTATCGACGTCTTCGATATCGAAATTGATGAGATGGATCCGGACAAGCTTATCGACGTGGTGGCCGCGCTGGAACCCACTTTCGGCGGCATTAACCTGGAAGATATCAAGGCACCGGAGTGTTTCTACATAGAGCAGAAGCTGCGCGAGCGCATGAACATTCCGGTGTTCCACGACGACCAGCACGGCACCGCGATTATTTGTACCGCCGCGGTGCTGAACGGCCTGCGCGTGGTTGAAAAGAACATTACCGATGTACGGCTGGTGGTTTCCGGCGCGGGGGCTTCGGCAATCGCCTGTATGAACCTGCTGGTCGCGCTGGGAATGCAAAAACACAACATCGTGGTTTGCGACTCGAAGGGCGTTATTTATAAAGGCCGCGAAGAGAACATGGCCGAAACCAAAGCCGCCTATGCCGTAGAAGACAGCGGCAAGCGGACGCTGGACGACGTGATTGAAGGCGCGGACATTTTCCTCGGCTGCTCCGGCCCGAAAGTGCTGACTCAGGAGATGGTGAAGAAGATGGGCAAAGCGCCGCTGATTCTGGCGCTGGCTAACCCTGAGCCTGAAATTCTGCCGCCGCTGGCGAAAGAGGTGCGCCCGGAAGCCATTATCTGTACCGGCCGTTCGGACTACCCGAACCAGGTGAACAACGTGCTGTGCTTCCCGTTCATCTTCCGTGGCGCGCTGGACGTGGGCGCCACGGCAATTAACGAAGAGATGAAGCTGGCTGCGGTACATGCGATAGCCGAACTGGCTCACGCTGAACAAAGCGACGTGGTGGCCTCCGCCTACGGCGAGCAGGAACTGACGTTCGGCCCGGAATACATCATTCCTAAGCCATTTGACCCGCGCCTGATCGTGAAAATTGCCCCGGCGGTAGCCAAAGCAGCGATGGACTCCGGCGTGGCCACGCGCCCGATTCAGGATTTCAATGCTTACAGCGAGAAGCTGGAAGAGTTTGTCTACAAAACCAACCTGTTTATGAAGCCGATCTTCTCCCAGGCGCGCAAAGAGCCGAAGCGCGTGGTGTTAAGCGAAGGGGAAGAAGCGCGCGTGCTGCATGCCACACAGGAGCTGATCACTTTGGGGCTGGCGAAGCCTATCCTGATTGGTCGCCCAAGCGTTATCGAAATGCGTATCAAAAAGCTGGGCCTGCAAATTCAGCCGGGCAAAGATTTTGAGATCGTGAATAACGAATCGGATCCGCGTTTCAAAGAGTACTGGCACGAGTACTACAACATCATGAAGCGCCGTGGGATCACTCAGGAGCAGGCGCAGCGGGCGGTGATCAGCAACACGACTGTGATCGGGGCGATCATGGTGCATCGTGGTGAAGCGGATGCGCTGATATGCGGGACAATCGGCGAATATCACGAGCACTTTGACGTGGTAGAGAAGCTGTTTGGCTACCGCGAAGGCGTGAAGGCTGCCGGGGCGATGAACGCGCTGCTGCTGCCGAGCGGCAACACCTTTATCGCGGATACCTATGTGAACGATGACCCTACGCCGGAAGAACTGACGGAAATCACGCTGCTGGCGGCGGAAACGGTGCGCCGCTTCGGCATTGAGCCGAAAGTCGCGCTGCTTTCCCACTCCAACTACGGTTCTTCCAACAGCAAAGCCGCCTGCAAAATGCGCAAAACGCTGGATCTGGTGCGTGAGCGTGCGCCTGACCTGGAAATTGACGGGGAGATGCACGGAGACGCCGCGCTGGTTGAAAGTATTCGCCATGAGCGTATGCCGGACAGCCCGCTGAAAGGCTCTGCCAATATCCTGATCATGCCGAACGTTGAGGCGGCGCGTATTAGCTACAACCTGCTGCGCGTGTCGAGTTCTGAAGGGGTGACCGTTGGACCGGTCCTGATGGGCGTGGCGAAGCCGGTTCACGTGTTGACGCCGATTGCTTCTGTGCGCCGCATTGTGAATATGGTGGCGCTGGCGGTTGTGGAGGCGCAAACCGCACCGCTGTGATTGAACTCCCCCTCGCCCTCTCTCCGAAGGGGCGAGGGGGAAAACCGAGTAAAGCGGATAATAGAGTCATCTTTCCCCAAAGGGATAGGGGGGACAGCGAGCACTAAAAATCCCCTCTCCCTTTTAGGGAGAGGATGAGGGCAAAAACGCGAAAGCTACACCCACTCCTTCACTGGCAGGAAATCACGATACAGCGCAGCCTCCGGGCTGCCTTTTTCAGGCTGATAGTCATACTCCCAGCGCACCAGCGGCGGCATCGACATTAAAATCGATTCGGTGCGCCCGCCGGTTTGCAGGCCAAACAGCGTGCCGCGATCCCACACCAGGTTGAACTCAACGTAGCGCCCACGACGATACAGCTGGAAGTCACGCTCACGCTCGCCGAAGGGATGATCCTTGCGGCGTTCAACAATCGGCAGATAAGCATCCAGGAATCCCTGTCCGACGGCCTGAATAAAGCGGAAGCCGTAGTCAAAGTCTGGCTTGTTCAGATCGTCGAAAAACAGCCCGCCGATGCCGCGCTGCTCGTTGCGGTGTCTGATAAAGAAGTAGTCATCGCACCACTTTTTATAACGCGGGAAAACGTCGTCACCAAACGGCTGACACAGGTCACGCGCCGTGCGGTGCCAGTGCACCGCATCTTCTTCGAAGCCGTAGTAAGGCGTTAAGTCGAAGCCGCCGCCAAACCACCAGACCGGATCGGCGCCAGGTTTTTCGGCAATAAAGAAACGCACGTTGGCGTGGCTGGTCGGCACATAAGGGTTGTTCGGGTGTACCACCAGCGAAACGCCCATGGCCTCAAAGCTTCTGCCCGCCAGTTCCGGGCGGTGGGCCGTGGCAGACGCCGGCATGGCGTCACCGTGAACGTGAGAAAAGTTCACGCCAGCCTGTTCGAACACCGCGCCGCCGCGCAAAACTCGACTGCGCCCGCCGCCGCCGCCTTCTCGCTGCCAGTTGTCTTCCTGGAAGACGGCGCCATCAAGGGCGGAAAGCTGCTGGCATATCGTATCCTGCAGGGAGAGCAGGAACTGTTTTACGGCGTGGATATCGGGCTCAGTCATAAAAATTAACGCTTCTTACCGTGGACTTTATGGTTATCAAACCAGTTGAAATAGCTCATCACGCCGGAGGCGATGGCGGTGGCAATCTTCTGGCGGAAGGCGGTGGTGCCGAGCAGCTTTTCTTCGCCCGGGTTAGTGATGAACGACGTTTCAACCAGCACGGACGGAATGGACGGCGACTTCAGAACGACGAAGGCTGCCTGTTCCGTGTTGCGGCTGTGCAGCTTATGCACCGGCTTTATCTGTTTCAGAATATGCGAGCCGAGCGTCAGGCTGTTTTTAATCGTGTCGGTCTGCACCAGGTCAAACAGCACCTGCTGCAGGTAGTGATCTTTGTCTTTCACTTTGCTACCCGCTACGTCATCCGCGGCGTTCTCTCTGTCTGAAAGATATTTCGCCATGGCGCTACTTGCGCCTCGGTTAGACAGGGCGAATACGGAGGCACCTGCGGCGGTTGGACTGGTGAAGCCATCCGCGTGGATCGACATAAACAGATCTGCGCCGTGCTGGTGGGCGATTTCAACGCGATCGTACAGCGGAATAAATTCGTCCGTGGTGCGAGTCAGCCTGGCATCGATCCCGTTGCTGCGCAGGATGCTGCGCACGTTTTTGGCAATGGCCAGCACCACGTGTTTTTCTTTCGAGCCGTTGTGACCGATGGCGCCGGTATCAATCCCACCGTGGCCCGGGTCGAGCATAACAATGCGTTTTGCCCCGGATTTTTTGGCCACTTTACTGTGGGAATTGGTGGTTTTCAGCGATTTGGCTTCTTCCTTTGCCAGCGCTTGGTTCATACCGGTTAGCGTCAACGCTGCTAAACCCGTGAGCAGGACCTGGCGGCGCGTCGTAAGTTGCGTTAGCGATTTAATTTTGCTCATGCGGATGAATTATTTATCTTATGGAGTCCAGATGGGAAGTTATAACGTATCGGCTTCATGCAAACGACACTCTGGCGTCAGAAATGTATATCCATTCGTTTCATTTCATGACTGGTCGGAGATTATGCCATTTTTTTCGCGCTTTTGCGGCAGTTATTGGCTTAACGGACGGTTAACGCCATAATCAACCTTTTACGGCTTAAGGTGGCTAATACCATGGAAATTCGCGTTTTTCGCCAGGAAGATTTCGAAGAGGTCATTACCCTTTGGGAGCGCTGCGATTTACTGCGCCCATGGAATGACCCGGAAATGGACATTGAACGTAAGCTGCATCACGATGCGGACCTGTTTTTAGTCGCGGAGGTGGGCGGCGAGATCGTCGGTTCGTTGATGGGCGGGTATGACGGCCATCGGGGGTCAGCCTATTACCTGGGCGTGCACCCGGAGTTTCGGGGCCGCGGCATTGCTAACGCCTTGCTGAACCGGCTGGAAAAGAAGCTGATTGCCCGCGGTTGCCCGAAGATCCACATCATGGTGCGCGAAGAGAACGATCTGGTTATCGGCCTTTATGAAAAGCTCGATTACGAGCATCAGGACACCATTTTGCTCGGCAAACGGCTGATAGAAGATCAGGAATATTAATTTTCAAATGTGTTCATGCCATGTATTTGCCTGCTGATTATGATTCACAGGGCAACTTAAAAGCACCGCTACTGTTCTGGGCGGTGTTGTTGTTACAGGCCCGCACCTGGGTTTTGCTGGTGCTGGCGGGGGCTTCTCGTCAGCAGGGCGATGCGCTGCTGGGCCTGTTTTATCCCGATCGCGATAACTTCTGGCTGGGGCTGATCCCCGGTATTCCGGCTGCGCTGGCCTTTTTGCTCAGCGGACGTCGCCACCTTTGGCCCCGGTTCTGGCGGGCGTTTCGCTGGATATTGATTGCCGCCCAGGTTGGGCTGCTGGCGTGGCAACTGGCGCTGCTGGCCGGGGATGAAACGCTGACCGGTACCACCGTTGTTCTGCTGATTATCGATCTGTTCGCGCTTTGGTGGCTGCTGACTAACCGCCGGCTGCGGGATTACTTTGCCCTGAAAAACGAGTTAAGCGGCACTTTTTGACGTCCCCGTACTCCAAAGGCCGTTACCATTTTTTGAAAAGGAATGATCAATGAAATCTCTGCGCCTGATGATGCTAGGCCTGCCGCTGGTTCTGAGCGGGTGTTCCACGCTGTCCTCCGTTAACTGGTCTGCGGCTTATCCGTGGAACTGGTTTGGCTCTTCCGTTGAGGTGAGCGAGCAGGGCGTGGGGAAACTGACTTCAGCCACCGCGATGGATGAGAAGGCCGTGAGCGAGGGGTTGAATGACAATTATCGTCTGCGCAGCGGCATGAAAACTGAAAACGGCACCATCGTGCGCTACTTTGAGGCGATGAAAGACAAAGACGTTAAGCTGGTGGTGAACGGCGAAAAAGGCACCGTGAGTCGCGTAGATGTGATGGATGCTGACATCAAAACCGCCAGCGGCGTGAAAATCGGCACGCCTTTCAGCGATCTGTATCAGAAAGCGTTTGGGGCCTGCGAAAAAGCGACCAGCGACGATGCGGCAGGCGTTCTCTGCCAGGCGCCGAACAGCCAGCACATCAGCTATCTGTTTACAGGCGAGTGGCACGGGCCGGAAGGATTGATGCCGTCGGATGATACGCTGAAGAAATGGACGCTTAACAAAATTATCTGGCGTCGATAAAATTTGCGCCGGGTTTGCGCCGTCGCAAGTCGGCGTGAATAAATCAGGTTAGAATAGCCCGATAAATGCCTCCGTTCGGAGTCATCATAGTTATGTGCCACCTTTGGTGGCATTTTTTTCAGGAGGAATCATGTCTCGGGTTCAAAGCGGCATTCTGCCGGAACATTGTCGTGCCGCCGTTTGGCTGGAAGCTTCTGTCCAGGGCGACTTCAGCGCGCTGAGCGCAGGGTGCAAAACCTTTATTGAAGCGTTGAATGCTTTCCAGGAACAATTCCCTGACGCGATGCTGGGGGCGACCGTTGGCTTCGGGCACGACCTGTGGCGCGACCTCAGCAAAGGCAAAGGTGCCGCAGAGCTGAAAAACTTTACGCCACTAGGCAAAGGCCTGGCGCCCGCGACCCAGCACGATGTGATGATCCACATTCTTTCTCTGCGCCATGACGTGAACTTCTCCGTGGCTCAGGCCGCGCTGGCCGCGTTTGGCGATGCGCTGAAAATTGAAGAAGAGATTCACGGTTTCCGCTGGGTAGAAGAGCGCGATCTCAGCGGCTTCGTTGACGGGACCGAAAATCCACAGGGCGAAGAAAATCGTCGCCAGGTGGCGGTGATCAACGAAGGCGTGGATGCCGGGGGCAGCTACGTGCTGGTTCAGCGCTGGGAACACAACCTCAAGCAGCTTAACCGCCTGAGTGTGCACGACCAGGAGATGATCTTCGGCCGTACCAAACAGGAAAACGAAGAGATTGACGGCGACGCGCGGCCAGCCACTTCTCACCTGAGCCGGGTCGATCTGAAAGAAGACGGCAAGGGGCTGAAAATTGTGCGTCAGAGCCTGCCTTACGGTACCGCCAGCGGCGTGCACGGTCTCTATTTCATCGCCTATTGCGCGCGTTTGCATAACATTGAACAGCAGCTATTGAGCATGTTTGGCGACGCTGACGGGAAGCGTGACGGTATGCTGCGCTTCACTAAGCCGGTCACCGGCGGTTACTACTTTGCGCCGTCGCTCGATAAATTACTGAGCCTGTAATACCCTCCGGCGTAGCGTTTGCTACGCCGCTTTCTTATATCCCTTTCTTCTTGTAAATCGCCAAACGGTATATAAAAGCGTTACAGCTTTATCGCTCGTTATAAATACACTGACTGTCATGACTTTATGGTATTCATCACATTTATAAGGGCGAAGCATGGCAATCAGGTCAGTTAAAAAAGTATGGAACGCGCTCGCTGTCTCTTTGCTGCTGGCAGGCTCTGCCCATGCAACCGAGCTGCTGAATAGCTCTTATGATGTGTCCCGCGAGCTGTTTGCCGCGCTTAACCCGCCGTTTGAAAAACAGTGGGCGCAGGAGAATAACGGCGACAAGCTGACGATAAAACAATCTCATGCCGGGTCATCAAAACAGGCACTGGCCATTTTGCAGGGCTTAAAAGCTGACGTTGTAACTTATAACCAGGTGACCGATGTGCAGATCCTGCACGACAAAGGCAACCTGATCCCGGCGGACTGGCAGAGCCGTCTGGGCAACAACAGCTCGCCTTTCTACTCCACCATGGCTTTCCTGGTGCGCAAAGGCAACCCAAAGAACATCCACGACTGGAGCGATCTTGTGCGCCCGGACGTGAAGCTCATTTTCCCGAATCCGAAAACTTCTGGTAACGCTCGTTATACCTATCTGGCAGCCTGGGGGGCGGCAGACAAAGCTGACGGCGGCGATAAAGCCAAAACCGAGCAGTTCATGACGCAATTCCTGAAAAACGTCGAAGTGTTTGATACCGGCGGCCGCGGGGCGACAACCTCCTTTGTCGAGCGTGGGCTGGGCGACGTGCTGATCTCTTTTGAATCAGAAGTGAACAATATCCGCAACCAGTACGCCAAAGACGGTTATGAAGTCGTAGTGCCGAAGGTCAACATTCTGGCCGAGTTCCCGGTTGCCTGGGTGGATAAAAACGTGAAGGCCAACGGCACGGAAAAAGCGGCCAAAGCCTACCTGAACTATCTCTATAGCCCTCAGGCGCAGACCATCATTACCGATTACTACTACCGCGTGAATAACCCGCAGGTAATGGATAAGCTGAAAGATAAATTCCCACAGACCGAGCTGTTCCGCGTGGAAGATGCGTTCGGCGGCTGGCTGGAAGTGATGAAAACGCATTTTGCTACCGGCGGGGAGCTGGACAAGCTGTTAGCGACGGGGCGTAGTTAATGTTTGCCAGCCGTTCAAAACGCGTATTGCCGGGGTTTACGCTTAGCCTCGGCACCAGCCTGCTGTTTGTTTGCCTGATCCTGCTGCTGCCGCTGAGCGCGCTGGTGATGCAGCTGGCGCAAATGTCGTTCTCCCAGTACTGGGACGTGATTACCAACCCGCAGGTGGTGGCCGCCTATAAAGTCACGCTGCTTTCCGCCGCGCTGGCTTCCGTGTTTAACGGCGTGTTCGGCCTGTTAATGGCGTGGATCCTGACGCGTTATCAGTTTCCGGGGCGCAGCCTGCTAGATGCGCTGATGGATTTACCCTTTGCGCTGCCCACCGCGGTGGCAGGTTTAACCCTCGCCGGGCTGTTTTCTGTCAACGGCTGGTACGGCGAGTGGCTGGCGCAGTTTGGCATTAAGGTGACTTACACTTGGCTGGGTATTGCCGTCGCGATGGCGTTTACCAGCATTCCGTTTGTGGTGCGCACCGTTCAGCCCGTGCTGGAAGAATTGGGGCCAGAATACGAGGAAGCCGCTGAAACGCTCGGCGCGACTCGCTGGCAGAGTTTCCGCCGCGTAGTGCTGCCGGAGCTTTCTCCGGCACTGATGGCGGGCGTAGCGCTTTCCTTCACCCGCAGCCTGGGGGAGTTTGGCGCGGTTATCTTTATCGCCGGAAACATCGCCTGGAAGACGGAAGTGACCTCGCTGATGATCTTCGTGCGCCTGCAGGAGTTTGATTACCCGGCGGCCAGCGCCATTGCGTCAGTGATTCTGGCGGCGTCGCTGCTGCTGCTGTTCACCATTAACACGTTGCAGAGTCGCTTTGGTCGACGCGTGGTAGGTCACTGATGACGGACGTCACTGCTTTGAAAAACTATACCCGCTCCCGCATTAACTGGGGAAAATGGGCGCTGATCGCCATCGGTGTGCTCGTCTCTTTCCTGATTCTGGTGGTGCCGGTCGCGTCTATTTTTGTAGAAGCCTTTTCCAAAGGGCTGATGCCCGCGCTGCAAAATATCGCTAACCCGGACATGCTGCACGCCATCTGGCTGACGGTGATGATTGCCCTGATTACCGTGCCGGTAAACCTGGTGTTCGGCACGCTGCTGGCCTGGCTGGTGACGCGTTTTAACTTCCCTGGCCGCCAATTGTTGCTGACGCTGCTGGATATCCCATTTGCCGTTTCCCCGGTGGTTGCGGGCCTGGTTTACCTGCTGTTTTATGGTTCTAACGGCCCGCTGGCGGGGTTCCTCGATGCCCACAACCTGCAAATCATGTTTGCCTGGCCGGGCATGGTGCTGGTGACTATCTTCGTCACCTGCCCGTTTGTGGTGCGTGAGCTGGTGCCGGTGATGCTAAGCCAGGGCAGCCAGGAAGATGAAGCCGCGATTTTACTGGGCGCTTCCGGCTGGCAGATGTTCCGCCGCGTGACGCTGCCCAATATTCGCTGGGCCCTGCTTTATGGCGTGGTGCTGACCAACGCCCGCGCCATCGGTGAATTTGGCGCGGTGTCGGTGGTGTCCGGTTCGATTCGCGGCGAGACGTTCTCGTTGCCGTTACAGATTGAGTTACTGCAGCAGGATTACAACACCGTTGGTTCGTTTACCGCCGCGGCGTTGTTGACCCTGATGGCAGTCCTGACCTTGTTCTTAAAGAGTGCGGTGCAGTGGCGTCTGAATAATCAGGAAAAACGCCTGAAGCAGGAGGAAAATCATGAGCATTGATATTGCCAATATTAAGAAGTCATTTGGACGCACCCAGGTGCTGAACGATATCTCGCTGGATATCCCTTCTGGTCAGATGGTGGCGCTGCTTGGTCCGTCCGGCTCTGGTAAAACTACGCTGCTGCGTATTATTGCCGGGCTGGAGCACCAGAACAGCGGTCGCATCAGCTTCCACGGCACCGACGTCAGCCGGATGCATGCCCGCGATCGCAAAGTCGGCTTTGTGTTTCAGCACTATGCGCTGTTCCGCCATATGTCGGTATTCGACAATATCGCCTTTGGCTTAACGGTGCTGCCGCGTCGCGAACGGCCTTCCGCCTCTGCGATCAAACAGAAAGTGACGAAACTGCTGGAAATGGTGCAGCTTTCCCATCTGGCCGACCGCTACCCGGCGCAGTTGTCCGGCGGGCAGAAGCAGCGCGTTGCCCTGGCGCGTGCGCTGGCGGTGGAGCCGCAAATCCTGCTGCTGGATGAACCGTTTGGCGCTCTGGACGCACAGGTTCGTAAAGAGCTGCGCCGCTGGCTGCGCGAGCTGCACGAAGAGTTAAAGTTCACCAGCGTGTTTGTGACGCACGATCAGGAAGAAGCGATGGAAGTTGCCGACCGCGTGGTGGTGATGAGCCAGGGCAATATCGAGCAGGTCGATACGCCTGAGCAGGTCTGGCGTGAGCCCGCGACCCGCTTCGTGCTGGAGTTCCTCGGCGAAGTTAACCGCCTGAAAGGCGTGATCCGTGGGAGCCAGTTCCACGTCGGCGCGCATCGTTGGCCGCTGGGGTTCACGCCGGCCTATCAGGGGGATGTTGATTTGTTCCTGCGTCCGTGGGAAGTGGACGTCAGCCGCCGCACGAATCTAGATTCACCTCTGCCGGTGCAGGTGCTGGAAGTAAGCCCTCGCGGGCATTACATGCAGCTGGTTGTGCAGCCGCTGGGCTGGTATGACGAACCGCTGACGGTGGTTCTGAAGGAACAGCAAATTCCGCAGCGCGGTGAGCGTCTGTTTGTGGGATTACAAAACGCGCGCCTGTATGAAGGTGCCAACCGTATTCAGGGTGTAGACCTGGCGCAGTCCGCCTGATAATTTACCCCGACAGGACACGCACTAGCGGCCCACCGAGGCCGCTTTTTCATTTATTGCGGGCAGGCAAGTGATCACTTTAGAAAGCACTATTGGTAATACTCCTCTGGTCCGGCTGCAGCGCAGCGGGCTGACGAACGGCAGCGAGATTTGGGTCAAACTCGAAGGGAATAACCCGGCAGGGTCGGTTAAAGATCGCGCGGCGCTGTCGATGATTGTTCAGGCGGAAAAGCGAGGGGAAATACAACCCGGCGATACGCTGATTGAGGCAACCAGCGGCAATACCGGCATTGCGCTGGCGATGATCTCTGCGCTCAAAGGCTACCGTATTAAGCTGCTGATGCCGGACAACATGAGCATGGAGCGCAAGGCGGCGATGCAGGCTTACGGCGCCGAGCTGATTCTGGTCAGCAAAGCTCAGGGCATGGAAGGCGCGCGTGAGCTGGCTCAGCAAATGGCCGACCGTGGCGAAGGCAAGATCCTCGATCAGTTTAATAACCCGGATAACCCGCTGGCGCATTACACGACGACCGGGCCGGAGATCTGGCGGCAGACCGAAGGGCGAATCACGCATTTTGTCTCCAGCATGGGCACGACGGGCACGATAACCGGCGTGAGTCGTTTTATGCGCGAGCAAAGCAAGCCGGTGAGAATTGTCGGGCTGCAGCCGGAAGAGGGCAGCAGCATCCCGGGGATCCGCCGTTGGCCAGAAGAGTGGTTGCCGAAAATTTTCAACCCGACACTGGTGGATGAAGTCATCGACATGGCGCAGACCGAAGCCGAGCAGACGATGCGCCGCCTGGCGATGGAAGAGGGGATTTTCTGCGGCGTAAGTTCCGGCGGGGCAGTGGCGGGTGCGTTGCGCGTAGCCAAAGCAAATCCGGGGGCCGTAGTGGTCGCTATTATTTGCGACAGAGGCGATCGCTATCTTTCTACCGGCGTGTTCGGGGAAGAGAGCTACGTTCAGGGCGCTGGCATCTGACGCTGTAAGCCAGGAAAAGGTCGCCTGAGGCGATCTTTTCCTGAGAACAGGCTTACTTCACAACCGGGTTTTTATGCAGGCTCAACGCCTTCATAAAGGTATCATCAAGCTGTAAATGCTGTTTCACCAGCTCAGGCGGCGTGCTGGCCAGCCACTGGTTAAGCGAAATATCCGCGTAATAGTCGCTTTTAAACAGTTCCAGGAAACGCAGGGTTGTGGTGCCGGTATTCTCGATATAATGCCCCATCGCAAAGGGAACGTAGCCGACATCCCCGGCGCGGTAATCAAAGGTTCTGGCCTGACCCGAAGAGGCGAAAACGCCCATTCTGCCTTCCCCTTCAAGATAGTACTGCCATTCATCGTTATTTGGGTGCCAGTGAAGTTCTCTCAGCCCGCCGGGCTCTATTTCCACCAGGGCTGCCGCAATAGTCTTCGACACCGGGAAATTAGATGAATCCGTTATTCTGACGGTGCCGCCAGGGGCTTTGATCGGATCCTGAGCCAGCATATGGTGGGTGAAATTAATCTCTGATTTAGCTGCGCCATTAATACTGTCTGAGGCAAGGCTGCCGGGTACTGTACCCGCGAAAATATATTCATCAGCAGGTGAAGGCAGTTTAGAAAATGTAGACACGGGCACCTGGAAGTTTTTTGCTAATATCTCCGGAGGGATATGTTTAAACCAGTCGGATAACAGGAACGTACTGTCTTCATCAAATCCGCCGTCGTCGAAGGCCAAAAGAAACTCACAGCCGTCAGGCCCGATACCCTGAATGGAGTGAGGAATACCCGGCGGGAAATACCATAAATCACCGACGCCGATATCATCCACAAACCAGCCTCCTTTTGCATCGAAGGCCGTTACCCGCGCATTGCCGTAGGTCATGTAGGCCCATTCACCCTCTTTGTGCCAGTGAAGTTCGCGGATGCCTCCGGCATTCAGGCGCATGTCTACCCCGGCGATGGTGGTTGAAATCCCCAGCTCCCGCTTGGTGACTTGTCGGGTCCAGCCGCCGGTGCCTTTTCTGACATGGGCATCGCTGAAGGAGTAGCGCAGGTTCGGCAACGTGCCGCTGTCGGTAGCGGGCGGGTTAACAATGTCAGGGTTTTCAGCTTCCCGGATGGGGTCGTGAGGGCCCGGATCGCGCACGCTTGCCGGATAGGATTTTACTTTGTCATCGTGGGCATGGGCCTGCCCGGCGGCTAATACGACGGTACCGCCTGCGGCAAAAGCCATGAAGCTTCTTCTGGATATATCTTTCATATAATAGCTTCCTTATATTCATGCAGAGTGAGGTTTATTCTCCGGAGGGAACTTTTGTTATAGGTGAAATTATGGAGTTTGACCTTGTGGAATTGTAAGACAGGCATGAGTCGACAATGTAAACAGCGGGTGGAGAAGATATATCCTTATGATGTAATGGATATTTTGTTGATGTGATGTTTAAGTGGTAGTTATTAATTTCCAGGTATCCAGCACTAATCGGTAATAATGTTTTCTTCATCATTCAGGTGATACATTTTCAAGGTGTAACGGCTGAAAGAAAATATTACTTTTGTCGTTGATTTGATAAATCTGAAGGATGGTAGCTGTATCTCTGCTATTGCCGGAATAAAGAGGGCGCTCTTAGCATGGTTGTACCGCCCGGGTCTGGCTATAATGGCCGCTTCGCAGTTCAGACCTTAGCTGTCTGGCGGGCAAGGGGAAAATATGAGTCAGGATAACGATATACAGTCTGTACTGTTTCACGATGCAGGCCGGGCGCTGCAGGCCGATATTGTGGCGGTACAATCTCAGGTCGTTTACGGCAGCGTCGGGAACAGTATCGCGGTTCCGGCGATTCAGCAGCATGGGTGGCGGGTGATGGCGGTGCCAACGGTGTTATTCAGCAACACGCCGCATTACGATACGTTTTATGGCGGCGTGATCCCGGCGGACTGGTTTAGCGGCTATCTGCGAGCGCTCGAAGAACGGGATGCGTTGCGCGAACTGAAGGCCGTGACGACGGGTTACATGGGCAGTGCGGAGCAAATCCATCTGCTGGCGGAGTGGCTGCGTCAAAGACGCAAAAGCCATCCTGAGCTGTTGATACTTGTCGACCCGGTAATGGGGGACACCGACAGCGGTGTTTACGTCAAGGCGGGTATTCCTGAAGCTTATCGCACGGCGCTGCTGCCTCATGCACAGGGGATCACGCCTAATCTCTTTGAACTGCATATTCTGACCGGAATGCCCTGCGATACGCTGGAGCAGGCGGTGATGGCGGCCAGAAGTCTTCTCTCTGAAACGCTGCGCTGGGTGGTAATAACCAGTGCGCCGGGGAACTGCGCGGATACTATTTCCGTGGTGACGGTGACCGCTGATGAAGCCGATGTGACCAGCCACGCTCGCGTGATGACCGACCTGAAAGGCACCGGGGATTTGTTCTGCGCCGAGCTGGTAAGCCGAATACTTGCAGGCAAGCAGGTGGCGGTTGCCGCAGGAGAAGCTGCGCATCGGGTGTTTGAAGTGATGACCTGGACTCAGGGGCAGCGCTCAGATGAACTGATTCTTCCTCGCTGAATCGCAGCCAATAAAAAAGGCACCCCAGGGTGCCTTTTTCTCTGCATGAATCTTACTTCTTGATGCGGATAACCGGGGTTTCGCCCACGGTCACGCTACCTGTCAGTTTGATCAGCTCTTTGATTTCGTCCATGTTGGAGATAACAACCGGTGTCAGGGTAGACTTGGCTTTCTCTTCCAGCAGCGGCAGGTCGAACTCAATAACCACGTCGCCTTTCTTCACGCGCTGGCCTTCTTCAGCGATGCGCTTAAAGCCTTCGCCTTTCAGCTCAACGGTGTCGATACCAAAGTGAACAAACAGCTCAATGCCGCTATCGGATTCGATAGAGAAGGCATGGTTGGTTTCAAAGATTTTACCGATGGTGCCGTCAACCGGAGCAACCATTTTGTTGCCGGTTGGTTTGATAGCGATGCCATCACCAACGATTTTTTCAGCAAACACGACGTCCGGCACGTCTTCAATGTTAACGATTTCGCCAGACAGTGGAGCAACGATCTCAATGGTTCCGGTGTCGCTATTGCCTTTGTCACCGAACAGTTTACTAAATAACCCCATTAGCCTTCTCTCCTAAGCAGTAATTTGGGCAGCATCTCGTGAATTAGCAGATTGTTTTTTCTTCAATGAACTTGTTAACCAGCGTCATTAACTCGTCCGTTGTCGGTTGAGCAAGAGCCTGCTCTGCTAACACTTTCGCATCTTCGAAGTTCGTGTTACGAATAATCTTCTTGATACGTGGGATAGAAATGGCGCTCATACTGAATTCGTCCAGGCCCATCCCAAGCAACAGAAGTGTAGCACGTTCGTCGCCCGCAAGCTCACCACACATACCGGTCCATTTACCTTCTGCATGAGAAGCATCAATAACTTGCTTAATCAGAGTCAGTACGGACGGTGACATCGGCTGGTAAAGATGTGAAATCATATCATTACCGCGGTCAACTGCCAGGGTGTACTGAGTTAAATCGTTGGTGCCGATGCTGAAGAAGTCGACTTCTTTGGCCAGATGACGAGCAATCGTCGCGGCCGCAGGGGTTTCGACCATCACGCCGATTTCGATAGATTCATCGAATGCTTTGCCTTCGTCACGCAGTTCCTGCTTGAAGATCTCAATCTCTTTTCTCAGGGCACGCACTTCTTCAACAGAGATGATCATCGGGAACATAATGCGCAGCTTGCCAAAAGCAGAGGCGCGCAGGATAGCGCGAACCTGGTCACGCAGGATCTCTTTGCGATCCATGGCGATACGAATAGCACGCCAGCCCAGGAACGGGTTCTCTTCTTTAGGGAAGTTCATGTACGGCAGCTCTTTGTCGCCGCCGATGTCCATGGTACGGACGATAACCGCCTGAGAGCCACAGGCTTCAGCCACGGCTTTGTACGCGGCAAACTGCTCTTCTTCGGTTGGCAGTGAGTCACGGTCCATGAACAGGAATTCGGTACGATACAGACCCACACCTTCAGCGCCGTTACGCTCAGCACCGTCGATGTCACGCACGGTACCAATGTTGGCACACACTTCGACCTGGTGGCCGTCGAGGGTGATGGCTGGCAGGTCTTTCAGCTTAGCCAGCTCTGCTTTTTCAGAGGCAACCTGCTGTTGAACGGCGCGCAGCTCTTCGATCTGCTCGTTGGTTGGGTTAACGTAAACTTTGTTGTTAACCGCGTCGAGGATCAGATAGTCGTCGTTTTTCACGTCGGAGGTGACGCTACCGGTGCCCACAATCGCTGGCAGCTCAAGGGAGCGCGCCATGATGGAAGTGTGGGAGGTACGGCCGCCGATGTCGGTGATGAAACCCAGCACCTTTTTCAGGTTCAGCTGTGCGGTTTCAGACGGGGTCAGATCTTTGGCAACCAGGATAACTTCATCCTTAATTGCGCTTAAATCGATAATGTTCAGGCCGAGAATGTTCTGCAGCAGACGCTTACCGATGTCACGTACGTCAGCCGCACGTTCTTTCAGGTATTCGTCATCCAGCTCTTCCAGAGCCGTTGCCTGGCCTTCAATCACTTCGTACGCCGCAGCGTCCGCCGTGACCAGCTTGTCTTTGATAAGGGCTATGATTTCCTGCTCGAGCTCTTCGTCTTCCAGCAACATAATGTGGCCTTCGAAGATAGCTTCCTTTTCTTCACCGAAGGTCTCGCCAGCTTTAATTTTGATCGCTTCTAACTGCTCGGATGCTTTGGCGCGCCCGCTGAGGAAACGTTCAACTTCCTGCTCAACTTTGTCGGCAGAAATTTTCTTCCGGTCGATGACAATTTCATCTTCTTTCAGCAAAAGTGCTTTGCCGAAAGCGATACCCGGGGATGCTAAAATGCCTGAAATCATAACCCTACCTTACTTGTGACTGATATTTACGAAGAACCCAGAACTTACTCGAGTTCAGCCATCAGTTTTACTAAATGCTCAACGGCTTTCTGCTCATCTTCACCTTCGGCGGAGAGCGTCACTACGGTACCCTGAGTCAGGCCCAGAGTTTGCAGTTTGAACAGGCTCTTAGCGCTGGCGCTTTTGCCGTTGGAAGTCACAGTGATTTCGGAAGTGAAGCCTTTAGCTTCTTTAACAAACTGAGCAGCAGGGCGGGTATGCAGACCGTTCGGAGCGGTAATAGTTACTTCTTGCTGGAACATTGTATTTCCCCAACTTATAGGTTTAGTGTTGTGGAACTAAAGTCTAGCCTGGCGGCCACACTTTAGCCTGTATCGTTAGCGCCATCGTCAAAGGAACGAGGCACTGGATGCATGGGAATCGTGAAAAAAACGCCAACAGCGTTTCACAGATTCTTCATCATTATGCCGTGAAAACCAGATAGGCACCAAATCGTTAAATCGATTCAGCAAGCGCATCTCACAGCTTGATTAATTTCGCGCATCAAAATAATTGCTGGTTAAATACCAGACCTGCGGGGGTAAGCGCAATGCCGATGAGGGTGAAAGTTTGATGCAGGCCACAAAAAAGCACCCTCACGGGTGCTTTTTTAAGCATATATCAAATACTGGCATTACTGTTGCAGTTCTTTCTCAGTGAACAGATCGGCAAACAAAGCAGTACTCAAATAGCGCTCCCCGGAGGACGGAAGGATAACCACAATATTCTTATTGGTAAAGGCTTCGTCTTCCTGAAGTTTCAGCGCGGCGGCCACGGCGGCACCGGAAGAGATACCCGCGAGAATACCTTCCTCATCCATCAGGCGGCGAGCGGTCGCAATGGCGTCGTCGTTGCTGATAGTGACCACTTTGTCGATAAGCTTCAGATCGAGGTTACCAGGGATAAATCCGGCCCCGATACCCTGAATTTTATGCGGACCAGGCTTCAGTTCTTCACCCGCCAGCGCTTGAGTAATTACCGGAGAATCCGTTGGCTCTACCGCCACGCTAATGAGCGAGGTTTTGCCTTTGGTATTTTTGATGTAGCGGCTGACGCCCGTCAGCGTACCGCCGGTACCGACGCCGGCGATAAACACATCCACTTCACCATCGGTATCTTCCCAGATTTCCGGGCCGGTGGTTTTTTCGTGAATTTCCGGGTTTGCCGGGTTGCTGAACTGCTGAAGCAGTAAGTATTTAGCCGGGTCGCTGGCGACGATTTCTTCGGCTTTCTGGATGGCACCTTTCATGCCTTTAGCGCCTTCGGTCAGCACCAGGTTTGCACCCAGCGCTTTTAACAGCTTACGGCGTTCGATGCTCATGGTTTCCGGCATGGTCAGCGTCAGCTTGTAGCCGCGCGCTGCCGCGACATAGGCCAGAGCGATACCGGTGTTGCCACTGGTAGGTTCGACTAACTCCACGCCAGGCTTCAGCACGCCGCGTTTTTCGGCATCCCAAATCATGTTGGCACCAATACGACATTTGACGCTAAAGCTTGGGTTACGGGACTCCACCTTAGCCAGAATGCGTCCGTTGCCGATACGGTTCAGGCGAACCAGCGGCGTGTGGCCGATTGTCAGGGAGTTGTCTTCATAAATTTTGCTCATGGCTCGTCCTTAACTGTCTGAATTTTGGGATACCGGTCCAGCATACCCGCTCAGGAAATATGCGGAAGTAAGGAAATAGCATATCTATATGTGGAAGGGAAATAAGCCAATGCAACATGGAATAAGCCATGGCATAAGCCGCTTCCCTTCCTGAGAGCATTATTTCCACATGGCGTGTTTTGCCCGATAGCAGTCCACCCACATGGCCGTCGCGCCGCAGACGGCAACCGGCATGATAAACAGGTTCAGAACCGGGATCAGCGTGAACAGGCTCACCAGCGCGCCAAACTGCATGTTGACGATCTTTTGCTCGCGAAGCGCCACTCGCATCTGTTTGAACGGCACTTTATGGTTATCAAAAGGATAGTCGCAGTATTGAATCGCCAACATCCATGCGCTGAATAAGAACCACAAGACCGGGGCGACAGTTTGGCCAATGCCGGGAATAAAGTAGAGCAGAAGCAGGACTAGCGCGCGCGGCAGATACCAGGCTAGCTTTTGCCACTCACGCTTCATGATGCGTGGCAGATCTTTCATTATATCGAGCACGCCCGTATCCGGCGGCGTTGCGCCCGTAAGGCGAGCTTCAAGCTGCTCTGCCAGCAGGCCGCTAAACGGCGCGGCAATCAAGTTTGCGATTGTCGAAAAGAAGTAACCAAACACCAATAACACCGAGAGCGTTACCAGTGGCCAGAGTACGTAACTCAGCCATTGTAGCCAGTCTGGCACGTGGCTCATCATCGACGGGATCCAGACATCAAGACGCGTGAATAACCACCAAAAAGCGCCACCAAGCAAGATGATATTGACCAACAGCGGCAGCACGACGAAACGCTTGATGCCGGGTTCGCGGACCAGTTTCCAGCCCTGGGAAAAATAATACACGCCACTGCGCGGCGGGGTTCCGGAAGATGAAACCATAATCTGAGCAGACTCCTTATCAGGTCAATGCAGTTAGCTGCTTCGCTATCATAACTGACTGCATTCAGAAAAACTTGCCAGGAATTGGTCGAAAAATCAGCTAAAAGGTGCGCTTACGCTATCTTTATGGTGAGAAAACCGTGCTCGCACTTGCACTTGAGCAGATGGGCAAATACTCTTAGTGAGTAAATGTTTGCCGCGGTGGCAAGGTGTTAGAACAACAGAGAATATAATGATGCAGGATTTGCGTCTGATATTAATCATTGTTGGCGCAATCGCCATAATAGCCTTACTGGTTCACGGTCTGTGGACCAGTCGTAAGGAACGCTCGTCCGTGTTCCGCGATCGCCCTTTGAAACGTATGAAGTCGAAGCGTGACGAATACGAAGAAGAGGATGATGAGGAAGAAGAAGGCGTCGGTGAAGTGCGCGTGCGTCGTACTGCGCCCGTGCCGGAATCTGCCTCTCGTGAAGCGAATGCGTCACGTCAGCCTCAGGCACCTCAGCACAACTATGAGCCGCCGTATGCGTCAGCAGAACCTCGTCCTGCCCCGCAATCGCGCCAGCCTGAGCCGGTTACTCCGCACCACGTTGAGCCCGCGCCTCAGCATGTTGAACCAGTGCGTCCTGTCGCACCTCCTGCGCCAGCTCCGGCGGCAGTGCCTGAGCCACAGCCGGTCGCTCCCGTTCAGCCTGCACCACAGCTCACTGCGGAACCAACGCCAGAGCCTGTGGCTGCTGAACCAGTGCCGCAGCCTGCACCGGTGAAAAAAGAGACGGTGATCGTGATGAACGTCGCTGCCCACGCGGGCACGATGTTAAACGGCGAGTTGCTGTTGAACAGCATTCAGCAGGCCGGTTTCAAGTTTGGTGAAATGAATATTTTCCACCGCCATCTTAGCCCTGATGGCAGCGGTCCAGTTCTGTTTAGCCTGGCGAATATGGTTAAACCTGGGTCTTTCGACCCTGAGAACATGGCGGATTTCGCCACGCCAGGCGTGACCATCTTTATGCAGGTGCCGTCCTACGGCAATGCAGCGCAAAACTTTAAGCTGATGCTGCAGTCTGCGCAGCACATCGCCGATGAAGTCGGTGGCGTGGTGCTCGACGATCAGCGTCGCATGATGACTCCGCAAAAGCTGCGCGAGTACCAGGACAGGATCCGCGAGGTTGTTGAAGCCAACGCCTGAATCCCGGCCTGAATCTTCCCCCTAAACCCCCGCCTGTCGGGGGTTTTTTATCATTGATGGTGCGATATGGACTCAATCGAACAACAACTTAACCACCTGCGAACCACGCTTCGCCATCATGAATATCTGTACCATGTGCAGGATAATCCCGAAATTCCCGATGCGGAATACGACAGGCTGATGCGCGAACTCCGTGCGCTTGAAGAAGCGCATCCGGAATTGATTACCCAGGATTCACCGACCCAGCGTGTCGGTGCTGCGCCGCTGAGCGAGTTCACCCAGGTACGCCATGAAGTGCCGATGCTGTCCCTCGATAACGTTTTCGATGAAGCAAGCTACCTGGCGTTTAACAAGCGGGTTCTGGACAGGCTCAAAAGCAGCGATGCTTTGACGTTTTGCTGTGAACTAAAACTGGATGGTCTGGCGGTAAGCCTGCTGTATGAAGATGGGGTGCTTGTGCGGGCTGCAACGCGCGGTGACGGCACAACCGGTGAAAATATCACGTCTAACGTCCGAACCATTCGCGCGATACCGCTTAAACTTCACGGGGATAATATTCCTCGTCGTGTTGAGGTGCGTGGCGAAGTTTTCTTGCCGCAGGCAGGATTCGAAAAAATCAACGAAGAAGCTCGCCGTACTGGCGGGAAAGTGTTTGCCAACCCTCGCAATGCGGCGGCAGGCTCGCTGCGCCAGTTAGATCCGCGCATTACCGCTAAACGCCCGCTGACCTTCTTCTGCTACGGTGTTGGGCTGCTCGAAGGCGGTGAGCTGCCAGGCAGCCACATGGCGCGTTTGCAACAGTTTAAGGCCTGGGGATTGCCGGTCAGCGACCGCATCCGTCTGTGCAGCACACCGGAAGAAGTGCTGGCGTTTTATCATCAGGTAGAGGCCGATCGCCCAACGCTGGGCTTTGATATTGACGGCGTGGTTATCAAAGTTGACTCGCTTGCGCTGCAGGAAACGCTGGGCTTTGTGGCGAGAGCGCCGCGCTGGGCCGTTGCGTTTAAGTTTCCGGCGCAGGAACAGATGACCACCGTGCGAGACGTGGAGTTCCAGGTAGGGCGTACCGGCGCAATTACGCCCGTCGCTCGTCTGGAACCGGTGCAGGTTGCTGGGGTACTGGTAAGCAACGCGACGTTGCACAATGCCGATGAGATAGAGCGTCTTGGCCTGCGCATTGGTGACAGAGTTGTGATCCGTCGCGCTGGGGATGTTATCCCACAGGTTGTTGGCGTGGTGGAGTCTGAACGCCCGGAAGACACTCAGGCAATCGTCTTCCCAACGCAGTGCCCGGTTTGCGGTTCAGACGTTGAGCGTGTGGAAGGCGAAGCTGTTGCCCGCTGTACCGGGGGCCTGATTTGTGGTGCCCAACGCAAAGAGGCGCTGAAGCACTTTGTGTCCCGCCGTGCGATGGACGTTGACGGCATGGGCGACAAAATCATCGATCAACTGGTGGAGAAAGAGTACGTTCACACGCCAGCCGATCTGTTCAAGCTGACGGCGGGTAAGCTTACCGGGCTGGATCGCATGGGGCCTAAATCGGCACAAAACGTTGTGGATGCGCTGGAAAAAGCCAAAGAGACAACTTTTGCTCGCTTCCTGTATGCCTTAGGTATTCGTGAAGTCGGAGAAGCCACCGCCGCAGGGCTGGCCGCGCACTTCGGCACGCTGGATGCGCTTATCTCGGCCAGCATTGAGGAGCTGCAAAAAGTGCCGGATGTCGGCATTGTTGTGGCGACGCATACCTTTAACTTCTTTGCCGAAGAGAGCAACCGGGATGTTATCCGTCAGCTTACCGAAGAGGCCGGGGTCCACTGGCCTGCGCCAGTGGTCGTCAAAGCGGAAGAGATCGACAGCCCGTTTGCCGGGAAAACCGTGGTGCTCACCGGCTCGCTGAGCATTCTTTCCCGTGACGAAGCCAAAGACCGGTTGACCGCGCTCGGTGCAAAAGTGGCCGGAAGCGTGTCGAAAAAAACCGATCTTGTCATAGCCGGGGAAGCGGCCGGCTCCAAGCTTGTCAAGGCGCAGGAGCTGGGCATTCAGGTTATTGACGAAGCGGAAATGATTCGTTTGCTGGGGGACTAAATGGACAAAGAACAGCTCATTGAGATAGCCAACACGGCCATGCCCTTTGGTAAATACAAAGGCCGGATGCTGATTGATTTACCGGAAGAGTATTTGCTGTGGTTTTCCCGCAAAGGGGAGTTCCCCGCGGGCCATCTCGGTGAGCTGATGGCCCTGACGCTGCTGATTAAAGTGGAAGGGCTGGACAACCTGGTCCGGCCCCTCAAGCGGCACTAGGTTCTGATGGCTGCGGCCTGTTTTTCACCGGCTGCAGCCGCTTTTCTTTGGTAACGCCGGGCCATACCGGCGCATATCATCAGCTGGATCTGGTGGAAGATCATCAGCGGCAGCACCATCATTCCCACGGCAGCAACCGGAAATAGAATATTAGCCATCGGGATCCCGTTGGCCAGGCTCTTTTTCGATCCGCAGAAAACAATCGTAATTTCATCCGCTTTGCTAAAGCCAAAGCGCCGCGCCACAAAGATATTTACCGCTATCACAATGGCCAGCAGCACGAGGCTGGAAGCTACGATAAACAGCAGCGAACCCGCGCCAACCTTATGCCAGATGCCGTGCGTCACGGCTTCACTAAAGGCGGAATAGACCACCAGAAGAATCGAAGTCTGGTCAGTTTTGCCGATCCATTTCTTGTTTTTTGCCACCCAGGCACCAATCCAGGGCCGCATCAGATGCCCGGCCACGAACGGCACCAGGAGTTGTAGCATAATGTTGCCCACCTGATGCAGGCTGCCGCTTGCACCCTGAACGTGCATCACCAGGCCAACCAGCAATGGCGAAAGAAAAATGCCCAGCAGGCTTGATGCCGAGGCTGAACAAATAGCCGCCGCGACGTTGCCCCCGGCAATAGAGGTAAAAGCGATGGCCGATTGTACCGTGGCGGGCAAAATACAAAGATAAAGGAACCCGCTGTAAAGTTCGGGGCTGACATTGACCGGTTTCCACCAGCTAAACAACACGCCAAGCACCGGGAACAGGACGAATGTGCTGCACATCACCCACAGATGAAGCCGCCAGTGGCCGCCGCCGGAGATCACCGCCTCGCGAGACAGTTTGGCGCCATGCATAAAGAACAATAAGGCAATGGCGGCGGTGGTCAGCCCCTCGAAGAAACCGACAAAACTGCCTTGTGCCGGGAAGAAAGAGGCCAGCAGGACGGTACAAACCAGCGTTAACGTAAAGGGGTCGACAATGCGGAGCAATTTCATAGCCATTCCTCAAAGGTGAAGGGCGCTATTGTGTTTCTGCTAATTTCAGAAATAAAATTGATTTATTAAATGCATTGATGAAGAAAATAGATGAATTATTCCCTGCGTCAGCTTCGCGTGTTCGTGGCCGTAGCCCATGCCGGCAGTTTCAGTCGGGCAGGGGAGAGTATTGGTCTTAGCCAGTCAGCCGTAAGCCACAGCCTGAAGGAGCTGGAAGCCGAGCTGGGCGTGAAGCTGCTTGACCGTACTACCAGGGAAGTGGTGCTTACGCCTGCGGGAGAGTTGCTGGCTCCTCGCCTTGAGCGGCTGCTGGAAGAGCTGACCACAACGTTGCTGGATGCTCGCGTGGTTGGGCATCAGCTTAGCGGCACGGTTCGCGTGGCCGCCAGCCAGACGCTATCCGCGCACCTGATGCCGCAATCTATCGCTGCCAGTGCGGAGGCTTATCCGAATATTCGATTTATGCTGCATGATGCTTCCCAGCAGTGGGTTTTGCAGAGTATCCGCCAGGGCGAAGTTGATTTTGGCGTAGTTATCGATCCGGTTCAGGCTAGCGATCTGGAGTGTGAAACGGTGTTGTCTGAGCCTTTTCTGCTGCTGTGCCGCAGCGATCATCCGTTTGCTAAAGTGGAACAGGTTGACTGGCTGGCGCTACAGGGGCAAAAGCTGGTGCTGCAAGATTATGCCTCGGGCAGCCGCCCGTTGATTGATGAGGCTTTTGTCCGGCAGGGGATAGAGGTGAGCGTTGTTCAGCAGATTGGGCACCCCGCAACGCTGTACCCGATGGTAGAAGCTGGGATTGGTTTAAGCGTGTTGCCCGCGTTGGCGCTGCCTTTGCCACAAGGGAGACCGCTGGTGGTGAAGCGGTTAACGCCGGTCATAAACCGACAGCTGATGCTGGTCAGGCGAAAGAACCGATCGCTTTCCCGTGCGGCTGAAGCTATCTGGCAGGAGGTGCGGGAACAGGCCAGGCTGTTAACCCTGGCCCGGATTGGCGACCCGCTATTTATGGACGACTAGATATAAATATCAATCTGGTGATCGTCGGAAGGTTTGTTCACGCCGGTGGCCTTGATCTGCTGCTGTTCCTGCTTCTGCTGGGCTTCCTCAGCCTGCTTGCGCTGAAGCTGAGCCAGCTGGGCCTGCAGCATTTTAATCTCGGTCTGAAGTAACTCGACCTGTTTCTTTTTCTCTTCAGCTGGACGATCCGGCGTGCTGGAGACTTCTCTCAGTTTCTCCGTCAGCTGGGTAATTTTTTTGCTGATTTGGGCAATCTGCGAGGCTGTGCTGTTATCAGTGCCGCCGGAGGCAGAAGAGGACCCGGTAGCTGTGCCGGTGGTCAGCTGAGAGCCCTGAAGAGCATTACTGGATATTGTAGTCATCATAACTCCTTTGATGGAATGGTAAGGGAGTTATCGGCCTGGCGGCGAGGAAGTTGATAATTTTTTGACGATGGGATTCTCAGATACTGCAGATAGCAAAAAGGCGCTTTTAGGGCGCCTTTCCACATTGGTGGGTCGTGCAGGATGGTATTGCCCTTCGGGCTCGACGCAAGCGACGCGCAAAATCAAAAGCGATTTTGTCGAACCTGCTGCAGGCTCGAACCCTGCCCGAATCGCAGATAGCAAAAAGTCGCCTTTAGGGCGCCTTTCCACATTGGTGGGTCGTGCAGGATGGTATTGCCCTTCGGGCTCGTCGCAAGCGACGCGCAAAATCAAAAGCGATTTTGTCGAACCTGCAGCAGGCTCGAACCCTGCCCGAATCGCAGATAGCAAAAAGGCGCCTTTAGGGCGCCTTTCCACATTGGTGGGTCGTGCAGGATTCGAACCTGCGACCAATTGATTAAAAGTCAACTGCTCTACCAACTGAGCTAACGACCCGATGGTGGGTGATGACGGGCTCGAACCGCCGACCCCCTCCGTGTAAAGGAGGTGCTCTACCAACTGAGCTAATCACCCAAACTTCGGTACTGCTAATTTCATAAGAGGAGATGGTGGGTGATGACGGGCTCGAACCGCCGACCCCCTCCGTGTAAAGGAGATGCTCTACCAACTGAGCTAATCACCCATCTCTAAATCTCTTACTTCACATTCCGGGTCACTCTAAAGAGTGGTGGGTGATGACGGGCTCGAACCGCCGACCCCCTCCGTGTAAAGGAGATGCTCTACCAACTGAGCTAATCACCCCCGGTTTGTGGAGTCGCATTATAGGGACAGTTGAAAATGAGTCAACGCATTTTCTAAAGTTTTTATTCGTTCGTCTTAAAATTAAACGATGCGATCAAGAAACAGGCATTGGCGTTTGATTTATCATCAAATTCTCTGCTTTACCGCTATCTACAGGCATCAACATTGAGGAATTAGCGCACAGTGATAGAATGTTGCCTGTTAATTTTCCCTGGCAATTGCCGCTTTGCCGGCAAATATGTGTAACTAAGGCCGTTTAATGAAAATCAAAACTCGCTTTGCGCCAAGCCCAACAGGCTATCTGCACGTTGGCGGTGCCCGTACTGCTCTCTACTCCTGGCTGTTTGCTCGTCATAACAAAGGCGAGTTCGTGCTGCGTATAGAAGACACCGACCTCGAGCGTTCAACCCCGGAAGCCATCGAAGCGATTATGGACGGGATGAACTGGCTGAGCCTGCAGTGGGATGAGGGCCCGTACTATCAGACCAAGCGTTTTGATCGTTACAACCAGGCCATCGACGAAATGCTTGCTGCGGGCACGGCGTATAAGTGCTATTGCTCTAAAGAGCGCCTTGAGGCATTGCGTGAAGAGCAAATGGCCAATAACGAGAAACCTCGTTATGACGGTCGCTGCCGCCATAGCCATGAGCATCATGCTGATGACGAACCTTGCGTTGTGCGTTTCGCCAACCCGCAGGAAGGTTCCGTCATCTTTGATGATCAGATCCGTGGCCCGATCGAATTCAGTAACCAGGAACTGGACGACCTGATCATTCGCCGTACCGATGGTTCCCCAACTTACAACTTCTGCGTAGTGGTGGACGACTGGGATATGGAGATCACCCACGTGATCCGTGGTGAAGACCATATCAACAACACGCCGCGCCAGATCAACATCCTGAAGGCGCTGAACGCGCCGGTTCCGCTTTATGCTCACGTTTCTATGATCAACGGCGACGACGGTAAAAAACTGTCTAAGCGTCACGGGGCGGTGAGCGTGATGCAGTACCGCGACGACGGCTATCTGCCGGAAGCGCTGCTCAATTATCTGGTGCGTCTGGGCTGGTCCCACGGTGACCAGGAAATCTTCTCTCGCGAAGAGATGATTGAGATGTTCAGCCTGAACGCGGTAAGCAAGTCTGCCAGCGCCTTCAATACTGAAAAGCTGCAGTGGCTGAACCACCATTACATCAATACGCTGGAGCCAGAGTACGTGGCAACGCACCTGCAATGGCACATCGAGCAGGAAAATATTGATACCCGTAACGGCCCGCAGCTGTCTGAGCTGGTGAAACTGCTGGGCGAACGCTGTAAAACCCTGAAAGAGATGGCGCAGACCTGCCGCTACTTCTACGAAGATTTCAGCGAGTTTGATGCCGATGCGGCGAAGAAACACCTGCGTCCGGTAGCGCGTCAGCCGCTGGAAGTGGTGCGAGACAAGCTGGCAGCGCTGAGCGACTGGACTGCAGAAAACGTTCATCACGCTATACAGGCTACTGCTGATGAACTGGAAGTTGGGATGGGGAAAGTGGGGATGCCGCTGCGTGTCGCCGTGACCGGGGCTGGTCAGTCTCCTGGCCTTGATGTCACCGTGCATGCCATTGGCAAACAGCGCTCCGTGGCGCGCATTAATAAAGCGCTCGATTTCATCAGCGAGCGTGAAGCTCAGCAGTAAACATCGCAAATGTAGATGCAAAAAGCCGGTGCTCAGTCACCGGCTTTTTTATTTACTTATTCTTTTGAATTCCGAGTCGCTTGAGCAAACCTTCGCTGCCTTCACTCTCAAGGATCTCGGTCATTTTATGCTGTTCTTCTTCGGATAAGGTACGCAGGGTGTTTAGCATCAGCTGTTCCAGCGGCGTTCGAAGGACGCTATAAGATGCCACTCTCTCACTCATTTTGCTGGTGTTGGAGAGAAACGTTTTCACAGGCTCGGAGATATAAACAAATCTTGCTTTACCACCCGGTACGCCTCGTTTTTTACTGGTTTCCCAGTTATGTTTTAGTACCCATTTATTAATTGTCTGGCGGGTGTAACCCGTCATCTCCGCCAGTTCATCGGCGGTCATTTTTTCCTTGAACATCAGTAATCCTTTATTTTTCCTGACGCCGACAGGACAATAGCCGGGCAATTATTCGTTATCGCTGATCCCCAACCGCGCAAGTAAACCGGCAATCCCGTCCCGCAGCAGCATGGCAGACATCTTTTTCTGTTCGCTGTCGGACATTTGCTGCACTGAGTTGAGCAGTAGATTTTCCAGGGTGGCGTCCGTTGTGCTGTAGCGGGCTGTATTTTCCGTCACTCGTCGGGTGCTATTGATAAATTCCCTGACCTGCTCATCTATATGGATAAGCCTCGCTTTTCCTCCCTGAACGCCGGGTTTAGGTGAGGTCTCCCAATTTTCTTTACGCACCCACTTATTGATGGTCTGGCGGCTGTAGCCGGTGATCACGGCCAGTTCTTCTGGTGTCATTCTTTCCTTGAGCACAGTGATTCCTTTTCATTGCGACCGAAACGGCTTTATTAGTGGTTCATTTTATTGAACTGACTAACGCGAAACTGTGACAGAATTAACTACAACGGGATGATATGCAACCGAGAATTGCCGAAGGCGATGGCTTTTTAGGCGATTGATCGCGGAAGAACAAATTGCCGTTGACACGCTATGTGGGGTTTCATATTATGCCGCCCGTCAACACGACAAGGTCTTTACGGTTTGGGGCTATAGCTCAGCTGGGAGAGCGCTTGCATGGCATGCAAGAGGTCAGCGGTTCGATCCCGCTTAGCTCCACCAAATCTTCACCAGCAGATTTGGTACCGTAAAATCAGCACCTGTCAGTGGGGCTATAGCTCAGCTGGGAGAGCGCTTGCATGGCATGCAAGAGGTCAGCGGTTCGATCCCGCTTAGCTCCACCAAAATTTGAACCCTCGCTTCGGCGGGGGTTTTTGTTTTTCAGACTCCAACACACCTGCTTTTGGCTACCCTCGGTAAAAAAACCTCAACTTATGTCCGCTTGTTCTATTATTTCTGCTGTAGGGTAAGTTCTGCTTTTGTGCAGGCCTGAAACTTGATTCGCTCAATAAATAAACGTAACCTTGCCAGCGAAAAACCCTTTTTAAGCAATCACATAAAATTAACACCAGGGCCTATGATTATTTACAAGATGATAAAAAAAATAGCGGTTTCCCTGGCGCTGTGTTTACTTCTCATTCCCTTTTCTCGTTATATTTCACCGACAACCGTTGTTGATGGACATAAAACCTACCTCGCCTATCTGCCGCTCAGCTTTATAATGGCAATGATTATTATTTATGGCCGGTCTGCGATTATTCCGCTCACGCTAGGGTCGCTGGTTGTTTACAGCTGGCTGCTTGATTTAGCCGTTGTGCCGCTGGTTGCTTTTATTTTCTGTCTGCTATTCCCCTTATTGATTGCCAGTTTAATTACCCGCCACTACGTAGGCCATCGCTGGCGTTTTGGGCTGCCCAATAGAGGCATGGGGCAGCGTATTTTTTGGCTTGGTTTTGTCGCCCCGTTTACCATCAAACTGCTGATGTACCTCACTGGCAATCTGATTGAGTACCCACCTGAACTGGCGCCATTCTTCGGTGGCGGTTCCGTTATCTACATGATTGTTGATGTGCTGAACCTTGTCGTGGCCTCGCTTATCTTCACCACGCTTTTCTATTACCCGCTGCGTATGCTGTTGAACCCGCATTTTGCGGTCGGTTTCTGGCGGCGCTGTGTCCGGCACTACAGGCAGGATAAAAACCGTTTCTATACGCCGTTTTGGCTGGTTGTCTGGATGGTGTATTTGCTGCTGATGTGTTCGCCGTGGCATAGCGAACTGATTGCCGGCTATCTGGTTCCGCTGGTCTTTGTGCTGTTTACCCTGGGGATCCGTCGCCTTGGTGCGAGGCCTGTTTCTCTGTTGTGGGGGATTTCGGCATGGGTATTATTGACTTACAACACGGGTTTTTTGCAGGGCGTAAATACGCAATATGCTCTTTCCTTTATTCTGTCAGTTTTTATCTCCTTTACCGTATGTCTGTTGTATATGGCCACTTCATACCATAAAAATGAATGGATGAAGCGTGTTTATCATCTCCAGGCGCAGACAGATCCATTAACGCAATTACCTAATTTACGCGCGCTTGAAGAACATATTCAGACCTTTCAAACCGGTGCACTTTGCTGCCTGAGAATGGCGAACTTTGAGTTTCTTAGCCGACATTACGGCATGATGATGCGTGTTTACTGCAAGAAAACCATTGCCAGAGAATTACAACCCTGGCTGCTGGAAGGGGAAAAAATATTTCAGCTGCCGGGCAGTGAGCTGCTTCTGTTTTTACGGGAAGGCGAAACAGAAGCCCGGCTTACCTATTTTGTTGAACACCTGAATAATAAGAAAATCCCCTGGCACAATGTTACCCTTGAAATTGAATATGGGGCTTCCTGGGGCATTGTGGATTCACCGAAAGAGCTGCAGCGCATGCTCGGGCAATTAAGCTATCTGGCTGAAAAAGCCAGCGACACGCAGCGCGTACTTGGCCTTGATGCCAGGCTGCAGGCGGTCTCCGGGCAAACAACCGAGCGGGTGCTGCTGCTGCAAAAGATTAAGCAGGCAATAGACGAAGAAGCCTTTCAGCTCTACGCACAGCCCATTGTCGACTGCGAAGGGAAGGGCTATCACGAAATCCTCAGCCGCCTGGTGATTGATGGGCAGCACATCACCCCGGATAAATTTATTCCGATTGTTGCCGAATTTAACCTCAGCACCCGTTTTGACATGATGGTGATGAAGATGCTGCTGACCTGGCTTGCAAAGCACCCAGGCAACGTGCAGCAGACGCGCTTTTCGGTCAATCTGATGCCGCTCACGCTAATGCAAAAAGAGATTGCCCAGCAGATTATTGCCCAGTTTGACGTTTACAAGGTGCCGACCAGCGCGGTCGTCATTGAAGTGACGGAAGAGCAGGCATTTTCAAACTCAGAAACCTCTAACCAAAATATTGCCCTGCTGCGTGAGAAAGGTTTTAAGATTGCTATTGATGACTTTGGAACAGGCTACGCTAACTATGAGCGCCTGAAGAAGCTGCAGGCGGATATCATTAAGATAGATGGTTGCTTTGTCCGCGATATCACCGGCGATGTGATGGATAAGCTTATCGTGAAGTCCATTTGCGAACTGGCGGCGGCCAGAGAGCTCAGCGTCGTCGCAGAGTATGTCGAAACGGAAGAGCAGCGCGACATCCTGCTGCAGCTTGGCGTCCAATACCTGCAGGGGTATCTGGTGGGGAGACCCAAGCCTTTGCAGCAGCTTAAGCACTGACGCTCTCCTTTGCACCCTAAAAAGGAATCACCGTGAGCACGTCGCTGATTAGCCATATTCGTCTGCCGATGGTAAAAACACTGCGCATCACCCATGTGTGCTTTCTGTCGCTCTTTTTGCTGATCACCTTTCTTTTCTGGCAGCAGGGGGAGCTGTTCAACCACGGCTATCGCACCAGCCAGCTTAGCCACCTCGAAAGCGTGATCGCCAGGCTTGAAAGCAAATCTGAATATCAGATGGACAACCTGCGCTATCTCCGCCGCATGTTCATTGAAACGCTGAATGAGCCGCAGTTCACGCCGATCTCGCAGCTGGCTTCCCGGGCCAGCAATAAAGAGACGCTGTCGCCGCTGCATATCCAGAGCCTGCCGATCCCCGATAGCGTGCAACCTTTTAAAAACAAGCCGAAAGAAGAAAGGGAAAAACTCACGCAGCGGGAATATCAGGCCCTGCGCGACATTCAGGATCTCTTTCCGCTGGCAGGCGGGAGCAACCGTCTCTCTTCGAACATTTATTACATGTCGCGCTCCGGGGCATTTATTGCGTCGCTCTCCCCCGATGTGAACAAACTGCTTATCGAAAGTGCTAACCCTCTGGCGATGCAGGGATCGTTTGTGCTTGGCTCTCCGCTGTTGAACCCGCGCCGCGATCCGTTCTGGACCCGGCAAAATATCGCAGATTCCGGCAAAACGCTGATTAATGGCTCTCTTCCGGTGGACTTTGACGATCGGTGGATTGGGCTGTTTGGTATCGCGGTCACCACCGAAACGCTTCGGCTGTTTCTCTCCAGCGCTTTGCCGGAGGACACGCAAAGCGCCTATCTGCTTTTTGATGAGCAGATGAACCCGCTGACTCGCCCCGTTGGCTCGCAGAATGACTATCGCCTCAGCGAGAAGCAGCGACAGGCAATTCTTGAAAAGTTGGTCGATGAATCCCGGGGCACCCTACGTTTTGGCTATGCTTATGCCACTTTCGGCCATGTCACGGGGACGGGGGCAATCCTTGTCAGCGTCCAGACCATCCGGCAGGGGCTACACGAGGACTTTGGGCGTTTTAGCGTGCTGCTGGTAGTGATGTGGCTGACGGTGATCCTTATTCTGTTTGGTTCACACCGCATGATTTGCCGGCTGATTCGCAACATGGGCCATTTGCAGCAGGAAATGCACCGGCATGCGCTGCACGATGATCTGACCGGCGTTCTAAATCGCCGTGGCTTCTTTGAAACAACCGGGCGTATCAGCCCGCAGTATGTGGATTACTCTCTGATTCAGCTGGATCTCGATCATTTCAAAAAAGTGAATGACCGCTTCGGGCATCAGGTTGGCGACCGGGTGCTTATTCACGCCACGCGCTGCATCCAGCAGGCGATCCGCAGCCAGGACATTGTCGGGCGTATCGGCGGCGAAGAGTTTTGTGTCTACCTGCCTAATACCGGTCTGCATGCGGCGATTGCCGTGGCGCAGCGGGTGCGCAAAATGCTGGTGAACACGCCGCTCAGGCTGGAGGACGAGTCTGAACTGCTGGTGACGGCCTCGCTGGGCGTGGCTTCCCATGAAGAAGCCCCAGACGGTGACCTGGAACACATCCAGAGTCAGGCGGATATTCGCCTGTATAGGGCGAAACAGCAGGGGAGAAACAGAGTGTGTTGGGGCGGCGAGGCTGAATCGCAGGCATAAAAAAAGCCGGTGACCAGCACCGGCTTTTTAATACGCAAAAATTAGATAACCAGCGCGGCGATAGATGCCGACAGGATACTCACCAGCGTAGAGCCGTAAACCAGCTTCAGGCCGAAGCGGGAAACCACGTTGCCTTGCTCTTCGTTCAGGCCTTTAATGGCCCCGGCGATAATACCGATAGAAGAGAAGTTAGCGAAGGAGACCAGGAACACGGACAGGATGCCTTCCGCGCGCGGCGACAGGCTGCCGGCAATCTTCTGCAGATCCATCATCGCAACGAATTCGTTAGACACCAGTTTAGTCGCCATGATACTGCCGACCTGCAGCGCTTCTGCGGACGGCACGCCCATCACCCAGGCAACCGGGTAGAAGATATAGCCCAGAATGCCCTGGAAGGAGATACCCAGCACGGCAGCGAACAGCGCGTTCAGGCCAGAAATCAGGGCGATGAAGCCGATCAGCATGGCGGCAACGATAATCGCCACTTTGAAACCTGCCAGAATGTACTCGCCGAGCATTTCGAAGAAGCTTTGACCTTCATGCAGGTTAGTCATCTGCAGATTTTCTTCTTTCTCATCCACGCGGTACGGGTTGATCAGCGATAACACGATAAAGGTACTGAACATGTTCAGTACCAGCGCGGCAACCACGTATTTTGGCTGCAGCATCGTCATGTACGCACCTACGATTGACATGGACACGGTAGACATAGCGGTCGCCGCCATGGTGTACATGCGGTTGCGCGACATCTTGCCGAGAATATCCTTATAGGCGATGAAGTTTTCTGACTGTCCCAGAATCAGCGAGCTTACGGCGTTAAAGGATTCCAGCTTACCCATACCGTTGACTTTAGAAAGCACGGTACCGATAGCGCGGATAACAATCGGCAGAATGCGAATGTGCTGCAGAATACCGATCAGCGCAGAAATGAACACGATAGGGCACAGCACCTTCAGGAAGAAGAAAGCCAGGCCTTCATCGTTCATTTTGCCGAAGACAAAGTTTGTCCCTTCGTTAGCGAAACCGAGCAGTTTCTCGAACATTTCGGAGAAACCTTTTACGAAGCCCAGGCCGACGTCGGAGGTCAGGAAGAACCAGGCCAGTAACACTTCGATCACCAACAGCTGAATGACAAAGCGAATACGAATTTGCTTGCGGTTAGGGCTAACCAGCAAAGCCAGCAGCGCGACCACAGCAAGCGCTAAAACAAAGTGCAAAACGCGGGACATATTTGCTCCAAATATGAGGCAGGTTTAATTTCGTTGCACATTCTATGTAACAAGCAATAAGAAAACGAGATCAATTCCACACTATAGTGATGAGCTGTGACGGAACGCAAAAATAGTGATCCACCATACATTTCTGCTATGTTAAGTAAAGAAGCTAAAAGTTACGTTAAGATGGCTCATCGACAGTTTACACGTTGGCCAAATGTTAATCCGTTAACCGGCATCCAGATTCACTATCTCACGCCTCCTGCACATCGTTTTCAGCTATCAGAGAAATCAATTTCCCCGCACTAAATGAACTTGATAACCATTCTCATTTTGATAGCATAAAACATAGCAAAGGCTATATCTCAGAGGCAGAAGATGACAAGCAGTCGCATTGACAGCAATACCGGACGTACCGCGCGTAAGCTGCGGCTGGCGTTGATGGGGCCAGCGTTTATCGCCGCTATCGGCTACATCGACCCCGGTAACTTCGCGACCAATATCCAGGCCGGGGCGAGTTATGGCTATCAACTGCTGTGGGTGGTGGTGTGGGCAAACCTGATGGCGGCGCTGATTCAGGTACTCTCCGCCAAGCTGGGGATCGCTACCGGCAAGAACCTCGCCGAGCAAATCCGCGATCATTACCCGCGCCCGCTGGTGTGGATTTACTGGGTTCAGGCGGAAATTATTGCCATGGCGACGGACCTCGCGGAGTTTATCGGGGCGGCCATTGGCTTCAAGCTGATTCTGGGCGTCTCTTTGCTCCAGGGAGCGGTGCTGACAGGGATAGCCACTTTCCTGATTTTGATGCTGCAAAGCCGCGGGCAAAAGCCGCTGGAAAAAGTTATCGGCGGGCTGCTGCTGTTTGTGGCGGCGGCCTACATCGTTGAGCTTATTTTTTCCCAGCCGAAGGTAGCTGAGCTGGGCAAAGGGATGCTGATCCCAAGTCTGCCGACGTCCGAGGCGGTCTACCTTGCTGCTGGCGTTCTGGGCGCGACAATCATGCCGCACGTGATTTACCTGCACTCTTCTCTGACTCAGCACCTGCATGCGGGCAACCGGGCAGAGCGCTATTCCGCCACTAAATGGGACGTGGCGATAGCGATGACGATTGCCGGCTTCGTCAACCTGGCGATGATGGCCACCGCCGCAGCGGCGTTTCACTTCACCGGGCATACCGGCGTTGCCGAGCTGGAAGATGCCTATAAAACGCTGGAACCGCTGTTGAGCCATGCCGCAGCCACGATTTTCGGGCTTAGCCTGGTGGCGGCCGGTTTGTCATCCACGGTGGTGGGCACGCTTGCCGGGCAGGTGGTGATGCAGGGGTTTGTCCGTTTTTATATTCCGCTGTGGGTTCGCCGGGCGATTACCATGGCGCCGTCCTTCGTGGTCATCATGATGGGGCTCGACCCAACGCGTATTCTGGTCATGAGCCAGGTGCTGTTGAGCTTCGGGATTGCGCTGGCGCTGGTGCCGCTGCTGGTGTTTACCAGCGACAAAAAGCTGATGGGTGATTTGGTTAACGTGCGCTGGGTTAAGCTGGTTGGCTGGGCGATAGTCGCGGTGGTGGTGGCGCTCAACCTGTGGTTAATTTTTAGTACGCTGTTTGGCAACTAATCTTGCCAAAGAAAGTGCGAAGGGCTGGATTATCCAGCCCTTTTTTATTTAATGACGGTGTCCGTGGCCTCTGCCGCGATGGTCGTCGCGGTCGTTCCAGCCTTCGCGATAGCCGCGTTCATAGCTATTCCGTCCGCGGTCCCAGCCTCGATCCCAGCCACGGTGGCGATGCCAGCCGCGATCGCGCCATTCATAATTGCGGTGCCAATAATCACGGTCGCGCCATCTGCCGCCGTCCCAGTAATTACCGCGATAATCTTGATCGCCAATCTGTAATTTCACCGACGGCAGCAGGGTGATTTCACCCGCGTTTGCGACCATCGGCGCCGCGGCCAGTAAGGCAAGGGCAAGCATTAGTGACCTGAACATACTTTCTCTCCCTGGTTCTCAGAGCCGTGTTGCGGCTTGTTAACACAATCTTACAAACCGACAACCGGGCTGATGAATTACACAATTCCTAAATCATCGGCCATAGCACTTATTGCACAAGTCACTGGCGTGAACCCGGAGGGAAAGTTAAACGTTTACACTAAGATCGCCTCGATTTCTGCTCGTTCCTGTTCGCTGAAATGGCGCTGGCTTAGCATACCCACGGCGTCCTCTATCTGGCTGGTTTTACTCGCGCCAATAAGCACCGAAGTCACTTTTTCATCGCGGAGTACCCAGGCCAGCGCCATCTGCGACAGCTTTTGCACGCGTTTCTCCGCCAGCGCGTTGAGCTGCCGTACTTTTGCCAGCTTCTCTGCCGTAATCTGATCGGGGTTCAGGAAACGGCTGCCGCTGGCAGCGCGTGAATCCCCAGGGATGCCGCTCAGATAGCGGTCGGTTAGCTGGCCCCCGGCAAGCGGGGAAAAAGCGATGCTGCCTACGCCTTTTTCCTGCAGCAGATCCAGCAGGCCACCTTCGACCCAGCGCTCAAACAGGGAATAACGCGGCTGGTGGATCAGGCAAGGCGTACCGAGATCGTTCAGGATATCAATAGCTTTCTCCGCCCGATCGGCCGGGTAGTTTGAGATCCCGACATACAGCGCTTTGCCCTGGCGTACCACATGGTCGAGGGCGCGCATGGTCTCCTCCAGCGGCGTGTCAGGATCCGGGCGGTGGTGATAAAAGATATCGACATACTCCAGCCCCGTGCGCTTCAGACTCTGGTCGAGACTTGAAATCAGATATTTGCGTGAACCCCAGTCGCCGTAAGGCCCGTCCCACATGGTGTAACCCGCTTTGGTGGAGATAATCAGCTCGTCGCGCCAGGCCTGGAAATCTTCCCGCAAAATGCGCCCAAAGTTGGCTTCAGCTGACCCAGGCGGTGGCCCGTAATTATTGGCAAGGTCAAAATGGGTAATGCCCAGATCGAAAGCCTTTCTCAGCAGCTGGCGGCTGGTTTCCAGCAGCGTTTCATCACCAAAATTATGCCAAAGGCCAAGGGAGATGGCGGGCAGTTTCAGGCCGCTGCGGCCGCAGCGACGGTACTCCATAGACGAATAGCGTTCAGGGTGGGGCTGCCAGGTCATTATTGTCATCCTTACAGGTAACAGAGAAATCAGTGTATACGCTTTCACAGTTCAGAATACGCCGTATTTCACTGTAAATTCCACGTGCCACCCCTTAAATCGGATATATTCTCGACACCGATCACGGTTACTTAATACTCACAGCAAGCCCTCATAGAAGGAAAATCCTATGCGCTACTGTGTGGCAGACTATCTTGTTGACCGGCTTAACGAAGGCGGGATCGAGCACCTCTTCGGCGTCCCCGGTGACTACAACCTTGTTTTCCTGGATCACGTGATTGCGCATCCGAGGCTTGCCTGGGTGGGCTGCGCTAACGAGCTGAATGCGGCCTACGCCGCCGACGGGTATGCCCGCTGCAAAGGCGCGGCGGCGCTGCTGACCACGTTTGGCGTGGGCGAACTGAGCGCGCTGAATGGCGTAGCGGGCAGCTATGCCGAACATCTTCCTGTCATTCATATTGTTGGCGCGCCCAATAGCCGCGCCCAGCAGCGCGGTGAACTGCTTCATCACACATTAGGCGACGGGGATTTCCGCCATTTCCTGCGTATTGCCGAAGAAGTTTCCGTGGCTCAGGCTTCGCTCACCCCCGCCAATGCCTGCAGCGAAATTGATCGCGTAATTCTTGAAGCGCTCAAGCAGCAGCGCCCCGGTTACCTGTTATTGCCGAGCGATGTGGCGGAGGCGCCAGCAACGCGGCCTTCAAAACGGCTAATGGCTCCTGAAACGGTGGCTGAACCGGCAACGCTGGAAGCGTTTCGTCATTGTGCGCAGGCAAAAATTGCCGAAAGCCGAAGCGTAGCGCTGCTGGCCGATTTTCTGGCCCTGCGTTATGGGCAGCAAAAAACGCTCCAGCAGTGGATGGCGAGCACGCCCATCCCTCACGCTTCACTGCTGATGGGGAAAGGGTTGTTCGATGAAAGCCAGCCTGGTTTTCTGGGCACCTACAGTGGGGCGGCCAGTCCGCCGCAGGTGAAGCAGGGGATTGAGAGCGCGGAGCTGGTTATCTGCGTGGGTGTGAAGTTTACCGATACCATCACCGCCGGTTTCAGCCAGAAGCTAAGTCAGCAGCAGACAATTGAGGTTCAGCCGGAGGCGGTGCGGGTAGGCGAGCGCTGGTTTAGCGGGATCTCGATGGCGCAGGCCATCGCCATTTTGCAGCCGCTGTGTGCTCAACAGGCTGCGTCCTGGCCGGAGGCCACGCAAAGGCCACCGCAGCTTCCCGTTTGCGACAGCGACCGGCTGGACCAGCACGCTTTCTGGCAAACCCTGCAGGACGCCTTACAGCCCGGCGATATCATTCTGGCCGACCAGGGCACGGCGGCCTTTGGTGCCGCGGCCTTAACGCTGCCCGCAGGTGTGACCTTTATCGTCCAGCCGCTGTGGGGATCGATTGGTTTTACGCTGCCTGCTGCATTTGGCGCACAAACCGCATGGCCGAGCAGGCGTGTGCTTTTGCTGATAGGCGACGGCTCCGCCCAGCTGACTATTCAGGAACTGGGTAGCATGCAGCGTGACGGCCAGAAGCCGGTGGTCATGGTGCTGAATAACGATGGCTACACGGTTGAGCGCGCGATCCATGGCCCGGAACAGCGCTACAACGACATTGCCGCGTGGGACTGGACCCGCCTGCCGCAGGCAATGAACGTGGATAGCCTGGCCGAATGCTGGCGTGTCACGGAAACATCACAGCTTGCTGCCGTGCTGGAAAAGCTGGCCAGCCCGGAGAGGCTGGCGCTGGTGGAAGTGGTGCTTCCTAAGCAGGACATTCCCGAGCTGCTCAGAGCGGTCACCACCTCGCTGGGTAAACGCAACTCGGAAATGGAACATTAATTAGCGGTTTGGCCGCCCGGCCATCATCAACGGTTTACCCGCCAGCAGGAGCCAGGCGGGCAACATCACGATGCACAGCAAGGGCAGGAGTTTGACGTCCGGTACCACGGCCATCGCCATAAACAGGCTCAGCCAACCGTCGCGCGTGACCACCAGCACCATGCCAAGGACGGCGCAGGAGAGGGTAATCGCGGCAGGGACCGCCTCAACGTGCTGGTGCAGCATCATGCCTAACGCCACGCCCACAAACACCGCCGGGAAAATACGCCCGCCCCGGAAACCGCTGGCGGCAGCGATAATCAGCGCGGCCAGCTTCACCACGGCAAACAGCAGCAGCGACGACACGGAGAAATCGGCGATAGCCAGCTGCTGCATCTCATCCAGGCCTTTAAACATTGTCACCTCACCGCCGATTACCCCCAGCAGGCCTAGCAAAAAACCGCCTGCACCGAGTATAAGCACCGGATGTTTGAGCTGGTGCATCAGGCGGTGCAGCCTTGGCAGACACCAGACGCCCACCATGCCCATCGCAATGGCGATAGCCGCGACAACCGCCCCGCTGAACAGGTCTTCAATGTGCATTTCGGGGTAGCTGGCAACCGGCAGTGCAAAGTGCGGCTGAAAGAAAATGCTGGTGGTCAGCGCCCCGGCGGATGCGGCCATCAATGGCGCGAACAGTCTGTCCCACAGCGGGACTTCATTATTTCCGCCCAGGGTTTGCGAAAAGATCAGCGCCGCGGCCACCGGCGTGCCGAATAAAGCGCCGACGGTGCCCGCCGCGGCGAGAATAGTCCAGTCAAGCGGGCTGACCTTCGGCAAAACGCGGGCGCCAAGCGCCACCGCGAGCGCAATATTCACCGCCATAATCGGGTGCTCCGGCCCCAGGCTCACGCCACCGGCAAGGCCAATCACCAGCGCCATCACCAGGCCCGGAATAGCCATCGTTGGCACGGGCGCCCCGATAAGCGGTTCGGTCGCGGGATCGGGCCCGCCGTGGCCAGGCAAATAGCGGATAACCAGCCCAACCGCGACGCCGGTCAGGGTCAAAATAAGCAGTATCCAAAATGGGGACTGGGGATCGTACCCGCGCGCCGCTGGCAGCGTGGCCCACAGATATTCCTGCAGCGCAGCGGCAACCTTCATCACGACAATTAATACCAGGCTGGATAAGACGCCGATAATCAGAGCCGGAATGGAAAGTACCAGCATGGTTCTGGCTCGCGGATGGAGCATAGTCAATCCTTACAATAGGAAGTCGCACGGCGCAAAAACGGAAAGTCTTAAGCCGCATTGCAAATAGAGCTGAAACGGTAAAGCCAGAATGTGACCTGGTTCAACAATCGCGCCGCACCTGGATGATGGTCGTTGTTGTTTCGGCTGGCTAATTTTACAGTGTTGCCAGAACTTATTCTGACTTTAGCGGAGCTGTTTGAGAATGACAAAATATGCTTTGGTGGGAGATGTCGGCGGCACCAATGCACGTCTGGCGCTATGCGATTTGAACACGGGTGATATTTCACAGGCAAAGACTTACTCCGGCCTTGATTTTCCAGGCCTGGAAGCGGTGATTCAGCACTACCTCAAAGAACATAACATCAGCGTGCAGTCAGGTTGCGTGGCGATTGCCTGCCCGATAAACGGGGACTGGGTGGAAATGACCAACCACACCTGGGCATTTTCCACCGCCGAAATGAAGCAAAACCTGGGCTTCGATCATCTGGAAATTATCAACGACTTTACCGGCGTTTCCATGGCCATCCCGGCGCTGAAAAAAGAGCATCTGATTCAGTTCGGCGGTGGCGAGCCTGTGGCAGGCAAACCGGTGGTGGTGTACGGTGCGGGCACCGGGCTGGGCGTTTCTCACCTGGTGCACGTCGACAAACGCTGGATCAGTCTGCCGGGCGAAGGCGGCCACTCAGATTTCGCGGCGAACAGCGAAGAAGAGGGCATTATCCTGGAGCAGCTGCGCAATGAACTTGGGCACGTCTCCAACGAGCGCATTCTCTCCGGGCCAGGTCTGCTGAATCTCTACCGCGCCATCGTTAAGGCCGATGGCCGTGAACCGGAAAACTACCAGCCGAAGGACATCACCGAAAAAGCCGTGGACGATACCTGCACCGACTGCCGCCGCGCGCTGTCGCTGTTCTGCGTGATCCTGGGGCGTTTCGGCGGCAACCTTGCGCTGAACATGAGTACGTTTGGCGGCGTGTATATCGCCGGCGGTATCGTGCCGCGCTTCCTGGAGTTCTTTAAGGCTTCGGGCTTCCGCGGCGGGTTTGAAGACAAAGGCCGCTTCAAAGCGTTCGTGAAGGATATTCCCGTTTATCTCATCGTGCACGATCAGCCTGGGCTGCTGGGCGCCGGGGCTCACCTGCGTCAGACGCTGGGCCACGTCCTGTAATACCGCGCGGGCGCACTGCGATTGCGCCCGCCAGTTTCCCTTCTCTACAGGCGCATTAGCTGCCGGAACTCTTTCACCTTACTGCGGCTCACCGGCACCTGAAAATCGAGATCTCGCAGGCGAAGAATATAGGTATTGTTAAACCACGGCTCTATTTCACGGATTTTGCTCAGGTTCACCACATAAGAGCGGTGGCAGCGGAAGAAATGGCTCTCCGGCAGGCGGCTGCAGAATTCGGTGATGTTCATCGGCATGACGTAAGACTCACGGCGCGTATAGACGAAGGTCATCTTCTCGTGAGCTTCCGCGTAGTAAATATCGTTGATGTCGGTGACGATAATTCGCTCGTCTTTGATCAGGTTAATCGTCGTGGCGTCGCGGTTTTCATGGCTGGCGGCAGGCTGAGAGGTTTGCTGCTGATAAGCCACCTCGAGTTTTTGCAGCATGCCAATAATGCGTGACTCCTGATACGGCTTCAGAATGTAGTCAAACGCTTCCAGCTCAAAAGCTTCCACCGCATGCTCTTTCCAGGCGGTAATAAACACGATGAACGGCCTGTGGGCAAATTTGCTGATGTTCTGCGCCAGCAGCACGCCGTCCAGCGACGGAATATTGATGTCGAGGAAAATGGCGTCCACTTCATGATGCTGCAAATACTTCAGCACATCCATACCATCGTCGAAAGAGGCGACAATCTCCATTTCGCTGTGGTTTTTGATGAGCCAGCTCAGCTCCTGCTGCGCCAGAAACTCATCCTCTACGATAATGACCTTCATGCTTCTCTCCCTTCCAGTGGGCGCGGCGCGGCGGTGGGGACATAGCGCGGCACGTAAAAGGCGATTTCGGTCCCCGGCTCCAGGCGGCGGATGATCAGTCCTTCGCCGTAGAGCAACTGCACTCGGTGATGCACGTTCAGCAGGCCAATTTTATTCCCCGGCATTTCGTTATTCTCCACGCGCTCGACCACTTTAGGATCGATCCCGTGGCCGGTATCGCGCACGGCAATGCGCACCCGGTTGCCGCTCTCTTCAATGCTTATCGTCACCACACCCTTACCTTTACAAGGCTGAATGCCGTGCACAATGGCATTTTCCACCAGAGGCTGGATAAGCAGGCTGGGAATGCGGCAGTTGACCTCTTCATCAATGTTATAAATCACCGTCAGCTTGTCGCCAAAGCGCGCCTGCTCAATGGCAATGTAATCCTTGATTTGATACAGCTCCTTGCGGATATCAATCTGCTCGTCGTCGTTCAGCTCGATGTTATAGCGCAGGTAGCGTGACAGGTTGACGATAAGCTGGCGGGCAGTGTCCGGGTTCATACGGATTGAGGAGGATATCGCATTCAGCGCATTGAACAGGAAATGCGGGTTTATCTTGCTTTGCAGCGCCCGGAGTTCGGCTTTGTTGGCCATTTCGCGCAGCTGCTCCGCGCGGGAAACCTCAAGCTGGGTAGAAATAATCTGCGACAGGCCAACCGCCATTTCCTGCAGCGTGGAGGTGATCTGGTGGGCATGGCGGTAATAGATTTTCAGGGTGCCGGTCACCACGCCTTTTTCCCACAGCGGGATGATGATTAAGGAGTGAATTTCCGGCGTTCGCCAGGCTTCGTCATCGTTGCGAATGATGATGCGCCCCTCTTTCAGTGCCTGACGGGTGCGCGGGCTGAAAGCCTGGTCGTTCTCGTGATAGTTATTTTCCCCCAGCCCGACGTAGGCCAGCACTTTTTCGGTATCGGTAATGGCCACCGCATCCGCATCGATATCGTGGCGAATAATCTGGCAAACCTGGCGTAGCGACTCGCTGTTAACCTTGCGGAACAGCGGCAGCGTTTTGTTGGCGATATCCAGCGCTAGCTTGGCCTGGCGGGCGGCGCTGGCCTCTTTCTCGCCCTCGACGCTTTGCACCAGCAGGATAATAAAGCCGATTGACACCGAGCCGAGGATCATCGGCACGCCGATTTTGGACACGATATCAAGGCCCAGCGCGGTGCTTGGCGCCCAGAGCACCACCAGAATCATGGTCATCGTTTCACAGAGCATGCCGCCGATGATACCGACTCGCCAGTGCTTCTCTTTCGGCACTTTGCGGTTGATCCAGCCGGACATTATACCGGCCAGGATGCTGGTGATAAAGCAGGGGATAGCGGTGATGCCGCCGATATCAATCAGGTAGCGGTGTGTCCCGGCGATAAGCCCGGTAATAATCCCCACCCAGGGGCCAAACAGGATCCCACCGGACATCACCGCGATAATACGCACGTTGACCAGCGAGCCTTCAACCGGCACGCCTGACCAGGTACTGAACAACGCAAACATTGAGAAAATAGCGGTGACCGCCAGCAGCTCTTTAGGCGTATGGGCGCTTTTGTGCAGCAATTCGCGGAACAGACGAATTCGAATCAGGAAGAAAAGGCAAATAAGCATCAGCGCCGCGCGATCGAACACCGCCAGCAGCATAGTAAAAATTTCGTGCACGGGTCACTCGCGTGGCTCAGAGGGGAAGCGCCAATGATAAGGAAATTTGGCGGGGGTTTCCAGTTGAGGACACCCCTCACCCCGACCCTCTCCCCAGGGGGGCGAGGGCGAAAATACCAGGTCACAACAGCATGCAGTCTACTCCCTCCCCGCAAAGGGGCAGGGAGAAAATAGGTGACGAGGAACATGGTTGATTGCCTCTCCCTTCCAGGGAGAGGGCCTGGGTGAGGATCATTACTTCCCGCCAAGCTGTTCCCGCCCAGCAGGCGTCAAATCCTGCGTGGTCGCACGACCAGCAAAATCCACCTCAAAATCATCGGCGGCGAAATCCGGCGGCGTTTTACCCTCAACAAATGCGTCCCACTGGCGCGGCAGGTACCCGGCATTCTTCTCGCACCACGGCGCGGCGGCGATGTACATCACGTTGCTATCGAACTCACCGAGGTGCTCGTTCTCGACGGCATGAATCACATCGCAGTGCCAGAAAACGGTATCGCCCGGCTCCATATCGGGAATTGAGGAAATCCCAGTCAGTAAAAGGGGATGCCACTCTTTGTTAATGGATAATGCTCTGCCTGGCTTAGCTTCGCACAACGATTCCTCTGGTACATCGTCCTGCAGCGCCCGCAGCAGGATCCAGGCCATGGCATTCGCCACCGGCAGCAAATTCAGCGTGCCGCCGTGTTTGCGCTGGGGCGTGAGCGCCGTCCAGCCCTGGAAAGTACGGAACATCGAACAGACCGCAGGGGACGGGAACTCCCTTACTTCCGTTCTGCCTTCGGCGGCAAACGGATCGTAATCTTTCCAGTTACCGGAAAATACGTGGCGGTAAACGTGGCGGAAGTTTTCGTCCAGCCAGCGCTCAACCGATCCGCCGTCAACGTGCGGAGAAAGCCCCAGCGAGCTTGAGCGGGGCGGGCGACGGCGAGTGCGATCCGCGTAAGAAACGACGCGATTTGGATCGAAGTGTTGCCTGCCGTGGCTTTCCGTTTGCCACAGATTATTGAGGAACACCTGCACCGCTTTCATACGCTCATGCTGGCGGGCTTCGGTTTGTGGTTTAGACCAGTAAATGCCGTAAATCTGCGGCTTACTGTCGGCAAGCGTGCCGAAATAGTTGTCTTCCGCCGCATTTTTCAGGCGTTCGACAAAATGATTTCGTGCCAGATAATTGCCGATCTCTTCATTCCAGCCACGAGCTTGTTCCTGCGGGAAAACGCCCCGGATCGTGCAGCAGCCGCGCTGGCGAATCAGCGCTTTTTGTTGCTCGCTCACGTGGCCCTGAAGAATGTCGTCGGCGTCGAGCTGCGGAACAGGGTTCTCGCCGCGCGCCATTTCTTCGCGGATCGTTTCGATTTGCTGGCGAATATTGGTTTCAAGTTCGGTAAACGCCGATTGATAGTGGGGCAGATCGCGGCGCAGCTTTTGTTTTATCTCGCGGATAGCTTTTGGCAGATCGTTAATGTCCAGGTGCATAGGTGACGCCCTCTTTCAGAAAATAAGTTACTGAGTTGTTGCTACCTGGTTAATGTATGCCTGAATTATTAAATGAAATAGTGATGTGTTTCATTCGAAACTTCCCGTTTTGTGTCGCGGAAAAAATATTTTCATTTCCCCCTCGACAGGCGATTTTTATTCAGGCTATTTTCAAAACAGGCCACATCACGTGGCAGCGTCGCTCGGACGGTCCGGGCGCTCACGTTACTCTGAGGAATTTATGGCTGACTCCAGTCCAAAACGTCGTTTTTCACGTATCGATCGCTTACCCCCTTACGTTTTTAACATCACTGCCGAGCTGAAAATGGCTGCGCGACGCCGCGGCGAAGACATTATTGATTTCAGCATGGGCAACCCGGACGGGGCGACGCCGCCGCACATCGTCGAGAAACTTTGCACCGTGGCCCAGCGTGAAGACACGCACGGGTATTCCACTTCGCGAGGCATTCCTCGTCTGCGCCGCGCCATTTCTCGCTGGTACAAAGATCGCTACGACGTGGATATCGACCCGGAAAGCGAAGCCATTGTGACCATTGGCTCGAAGGAGGGGCTGGCGCACCTGATGCTGGCGACGCTGGATCACGGGGATACCGTGCTGGTGCCGAACCCAAGCTACCCGATTCATATTTACGGGGCGGTGATCGCCGGGGCGCAGGTTCGCTCCGTGCCGCTGGTGGAAGGCGTGGACTTCTTTGCCGAGCTGGAGAGGGCGATTCGCGAAAGTTACCCGAAACCGAAGATGATGATCCTCGGCTTTCCGTCTAACCCAACCGCCCAGTGCGTGGAGCTGGCGTTTTTCGAGAAGGTTGTTGCCCTGGCGAAGCAGTACGACGTGCTGGTGATTCATGATCTGGCCTACGCCGATATTGTCTATGACGGCTGGAAAGCGCCTTCCATTATGGAAGTGCCCGGCGCGCGCGACGTGGCCGTTGAGTTCTTCACGCTGTCAAAAAGCTACAACATGGCGGGCTGGCGGATCGGCTTTATGGTCGGTAACCAGGAACTGGTCAGCGCGCTGGCGCGTATCAAGAGCTACCACGATTACGGCACCTTTACGCCGCTGCAGGTGGCGGCGATTGCTGCCCTTGAAGGCGATCAGCAGTGCGTGCGTGATATCGCGGAGCAATACAAACGCCGTCGGGACGTACTGGTAAAAGGGTTACATGAAGCAGGCTGGATGGTGGAATGCCCGAAAGCGTCCATGTACGTCTGGGCAAAAATTCCTGAACATTACGCGGCGATGGGTTCGCTGGAGTTCGCCAAAAAGCTGCTGCAGGAAGCGAAAGTTTGCGTTTCACCGGGGATTGGCTTCGGCGACTACGGTGACACTCACGTTCGCTTCGCGCTGATTGAAAACCGGGATCGTATCCGTCAGGCCGTGCGCGGTATTAAGGCGATGTTCAGGGCTGACGGGCTGCTGCCACCGCTGCCGAAAAACGCGGCGGAAAACGCCGAATAATGAAACGAAAACAGGAGCCCTTTGGCTCCTGTTCTTTTTGCGCTGCTGTTTGTGAAGGCTTATTCAACCATCAGGAAGAAGGTGCCGGCCCACAACACAACAATCACAGAAATACCCATCAGAAAATATTTCACTTCACATCGCTCCGCGCTGACGCGCATCTCAACAGGTACATAATAAGCTGAAGCCGCAAACTGTTTTTAGGGTGCCGCTTCATCTGGTATTCGGAGGTAAAACCTTACCCGGACGGCGCTAATGTACTCCCAAATTAAAAATGAAAACAAGTGTCTCAAAATTGTGACAGTTGTCTGTTTTTTGAACTTTAATTAGGTGTGGGTGATCCCTTATTTACTTCATTAAAAACATTAAGATATATCGCATTTTTAGTGATATTTTTTTTCTAAAAATAAGTATTTTTGCTTACGCTAAATTTTATTAATTTTTTTCGCTAAACAGGGGGGAAAGATGATCGTTTCAAAAGAAAATGCGGAACACTATTTGTGGGGAACAGACTGTGATGGATGGCATCTGTTAAAAGATCCTGCTTTGAGCGTGATTCATGAACGTATGCCGCCGGGGCGGACGGAACAAAGGCACTACCATTCCGTGGCGCAGCAATTCTTTTTTGTGTTAACCGGGGCATTGACGATGGAGCTGGAAGGCGAGCGCTACGTTGTGCCCGCGGGGAAGGGGATCCCGATTCCGCCGCAGGCAAAACATCAGGCTCGCAATGATTCCGATAACGAGGTTGAATTTCTTGTTATCTCGCAGCCAACGACCCGAGGCGACAGGGTGAATTTGCCAGTAACGGATTAATCGCGCTTTTCAGAGTTTGGATGCAATTCAGGCGGCGGTTAAGCAGGTATCTTTACACTCTCAGCAAATCGCCAGGGCGAACTTATTCCCCTTAATGAAAACGACCATGACAACGACCGAAACTGCTTCATCTGGCTCGCCGCAAACAACCTCCGTCCGCCTGCTGTTCGCGGCGCTTATGCTAGTCATGCTGCTGGCCGCGCTGGACCAAACCATCGTTTCTACGGCTTTGCCGACTATCGTGGGTGAACTGGGCGGCCTGGACAGGCTTTCCTGGGTTGTCACTGCGTATCTACTGGCTTCCACGATAGTCGTGCCGCTCTACGGCAAGTTTGGCGACCTGCTCGGGCGCAAAGTTGTATTGCAAACGGCGATTGTGGTCTTTCTTCTTGGCTCCGCGCTGTGCGGCCTCGCGCAAAATATGACGCAGCTTATTTTAATGCGCGCGCTGCAGGGGCTGGGCGGCGGCGGGCTGCTGGTGGTCACCATGGCGGCGGTGGGCGACGTGATCCCGCCCGCCGAACGCGGTAAATATCAGGGGCTTTTTGGCGGTGTTTTCGGCCTGGCGACGGTCATTGGCCCGCTGATTGGCGGTTTTCTGGTTGAACATTTTTCCTGGCGTTGGATTTTCTATATCAACCTGCCGCTGGGGATTTTTGCCCTGCTGGTTATCGGCGCGGTGCTGAAATCCCAGACGGCGCGAATTAGGCATCAAATTGATTTTCTTGGCGCGGGCTACCTGACAATTTCTCTGACCTGCCTGATTTTATTCACCAGCGAAGGCGGCACGGTCATGGCGTGGACTGATCCGCAGCTGTGGTGCATCTTTGCGTTCTTTGTCGTGGCGCTCATTGGCTTTATTTATGAAGAGCGACTGGCGATTGAGCCGATGATCCCGCTGCACCTGTTCCGCAACCGTACTTTTTTATTGAGCTGCCTGATTGGGTTTATTATCGGCATGTCGCTGTTTGGCTCGATGACCTTTTTGCCCCTTTATCTGCAGGTGGTAAAGTTCTCAACGCCGTCCCAGGCGGGGATGCAAATGCTGCCGCTGATGGGGGGACTTATCCTGACCTCAATCATCAGCGGGCGCATCATCAGTAAAATAGGCCGCTACCGCATTTTTCCCATTATCGGAACGCTGTTAAGTTTTATCGCGATGGCGCTGCTCGGTACGCTAAAGCTGGAGACGCCGCTGACCACGCTTTATCTGTACGTTGGTCTTTTAGGGCTGGGACTCGGCATGGTGATGCAGGTATTGGTGCTGGCCGTGCAGAACAGCGTGGAAATAAAACTTATCGGGGTAGCGACCTCAAGCGCGACGCTGTTTCGCTCCATCGGTGGTTCAATTGGCGTGGCTGCGTTTGGCGCGGTTTTTACCTCCGTGCTGCGCAGTAATCTTGAGACGCTGATCCCGGAGGGGACTCAATTGCCGCGCCAGCCTGGCGCGCAGGCGGTACACGAACTGCCCGTGGCGATCCGTAACGATTATCTGCAGGCTTTTGGCTCAGCGATTCATTCCGTGTTTATAATTTCGGCGAGCGTTGTGGTGCTGGGCTTTGTCCTCGCGCTGCTGATGAAAAATGAGCCGCTGCGTAAAGGCTGACTATGAAAAAAAACATCGATTTAAACAGTGATTTAGGTGAAAGCTTCGGGCAGTGGACAATGGGGGATGATGCCGCGATCCTGCAAATTGTCAGCAGTGCCAACGTGGCCTGTGGTTTTCACGCCGGATCGCCTGCGGGCATGCTCGAAACACTTCGCGCCGCAAAAGCTCAGGGCGTTGCCGTGGGCGCGCACGTGGCGTATCCGGATCTCGTCGGGTTTGGCCGGCGCAATATGGATATTGCCAGCGACGAACTGACGGCGGACGTCATTTACCAGATTGGCGCGCTACAGGGGCTGGCACAGGCAGTGGGAACGCGCGTCCGGTATGTGAAACCGCATGGGGCGCTGTATAACACCATCGCGCATGACAAGCGCCAGGCCGAAGCGGTGCTGGATGCCATTCTGGCGTTTGACGCCTCCTTGCCGCTGGTGGTGCTGGCGGGCTCGCCCCTGCTGGCATGGGCGCAGCAAAAAGGGGTGGCGACCGTCAGCGAAGCCTTTGCCGACCGGGCCTATCACGCTGATGGTTCTCTGGTGTCAAGACGTGAACCTGGTGCCGTGTTACACGATGCCGGGCAGGTTGCCGCACGTATGCTGCAGCTGATTACTGAGGGTGGCGTGGAGTCAATCGAAGGCGCATTTACCCCCATCCAGGCCGACTCCATTTGTGTGCACGGCGATAGCGCGGGGGCGCTTGCTATGGCGCAGGCAATCCGCAATCTGTTTATTTCTCAGGAAATAGAGGTACAGGCTTTTGCCAGATAAACGCGTTTTGCGCTGCAGGCGGAGTGCGGGGTGACCGGCTCTCCGCGAACAGTGTGGCTGGCGTTTTTTCCTCCTCTGAAATTGCTTTCATTCGCTCTTCTTTTGCTTTTTGTTGTTAACAATACAATAACATTATATCTAACAAAATTGTGACAAAGCACAATATACATATAACTTAATATGTTTTATAAAATGTAGCCATTGCCTGCAACTATGCCCCCTAAAGAGAAAGACATATGGAACAGACATCTGCTACAAAAAGTATCGATTCCCAGCCGGAGAAGGGCCAGCAGTTCAACCGCTCCATCGGCCTGGTGTCTAACTTTGCGCTCGGTTTTACCTACCTCTCGCCGTTGACCGCCGTGTATTCCCTGTTTGCGCTGGCGATAACCCTCGCCGGGCCGCCAGCCATCTGGTGGATCCTGATTGCCGCCTGCGGGCAGCTGCTGGTTGCCCTGGTGTTTGGCGAGGTGGCTTCGCAGTATCCCATCACCGGCGGGCTATATCCGTGGGCCAGAAGGCTGTGGGGGAAGAAATACGCCTGGATTGCCGCGTGGATTTACCTCTGGGCGCTGGTGGTGACCATTACGTCTATCGTGGAATACACCTCCACCTTCGTCGCCTCGCTTTTCCATTACGGCGATACGCCAATTGCGATGCTGCTCACTTCCGTGGTGCTGCTCACCATCATGATGGGCGTCAACATGTCCGGGACGAAAAACCTGGCGAGGGTCGCCCGCTTCGGCTTCTGGTGCGAAATTATCAGCGTGATTGCGCTCGGCATTTACCTGCTGATTTTCCACCGCAATCAGCCTTTCTCCGTGGTGTTTGACGCCATGGGCGCGCTGGCAAAAGACGGCAGCTACGGCACGGCCTTTATGTCGGCGTCGCTGATGGGGCTGTTTATGTTCTTCGGCTTCGAAGCCTGCGGCAACGTGGCGGAAGAGGTGAAAAACCCGGGGCGTAAGATCCCGGTGGCGATGATCCTCAGTATCGTTTTCGGCGCGATCTCTGCGGTGATCTCCATTCTGGGTTACCTGCTGTCATCCCCGGATCTGATGAACATTGTGAACGGCAAAATAGCCGATCCGATCCCGGCGATTCTGAACGATGCGCTGGGCGAGAAGGGCGCCACGCTGTTTATCGTGATTGCCATTGTGGCGATGCTCTCCTGCATCCTGTCGCTTCAGGCCGCGCTGAGCCGTCTGATCTTCTCGTTCTCACGCGACAAAATGCTGCCGGGCAGCGAGTGGATGGCGAAGATCTCGAAGCATAGCGTGCCGGACAACGCGATGTTGGTGAGCTGCCTGCTGCCGATGGTGATTTGCGTCTGGGTCTACTTCCAGCCGGATAACCTTGCTCGCATCACCGCGTTTGCCGTGATAGGGATATACGTCTCCTTCCAGATGGTGATTCTGGCCGCGCTGCGCCAGCGCTTTAAGGGCTGGAAGCCTGCGGGAGAATGGACGCTGGGGGCATGGGGCACGCTGGTGAATGTGCTGGCGCTGGCCTACGGTATCGGCGGGATCTGGCTGTTGGCCCAGCCTGCGGACAGCGCAACCTTTATTGACCGCTGGACGGTGCTGATTGGCCTGGCGTTGGTCATCGGCTCGGGGCTGGTTTACATGACGATTGCCAGACCGTTCGGCCATTCTGATGCGCCTGAAAATGACGCCATTGAATACGCCAAACGGCTAAATCTTTCCCGCGAGTATTAATCCAAAGGGCCTTATGGCCCTTTTTTGTATGCATTTATCCACACTATTAAAGGGTCTTATGACCCTTTTTTAATCAGCTCATATAACGTGCAGTATTCTGTGTTATAGACTTCAGCCGCCTCAGCGGTATTCAGTAATTCACCCACGCGGTATTTAGGATAAGTAGAGAAAATAATCCGCTTATCTAAATTAGTCAGCATAACTCTGTGGTTATTGAACAGCGGAAGTAATTCTTCCTCTACTTCGCTGACCAGCACATCAATTGCCGCCACGCCAATAAAACGCTGGTGCAAATAAACCGGCATCGCAGAGGTTAAGGTATAAGACGTATTACAGACGTAATCGACATAAGGGCCGTGAATATACGCCTGGCCGTTTTCCTGAGCATCTTTAAACCACTCAAAGGTCCTGAAATCCAGCCGCTGCTGGGTGGCCTGATCCAGGTCGAGATTCATCTTTTTCACGCCGTCGGCCTTTTTGTACCACCACTCCAGCAGCCAGTACTCTTTCTCTTCCGTGCTGCCTGCAATGTGGCTGGCAAAGCCAGAGCCTGAGCAATAAGGCGTTTCGTTCAGCGTCTCTTTGATATGTTCCTGGATGGCTCGCTTTACCGCGGGATCCAGCAGCAATTTATGATCGCCGCCGTGAAACGCTGCCAGCGTGGACTCAACCTGCCCGGCAAGCGCAATGGTTGCCTGGATGGTGGTGGTAAGGATGTCGTCAATCTTACGGGTAAAAGGGATGAGGCTTGCAGGTACATTCATGGCGATGCCCGTGTTGTTGTGTCAGTTTTATTTATATTTTAATTTGCTTTCAATGAGATAGAAGGTGAAGGTGTCGATGAGTTGCGTGGCTAATCGCACCGCCTCCTGCTCGTGATGGGTTTCTAGCGCGGCGATCAATTCGGTATAAACATCAATCATTTCCCGATGAATGGCTTCATCACGGTAAAGAATGGCCACCAGTGAAGCCCATTCGGCCTGCAGCAGCAGTTCCTGGTTGGCAAGCCTTGCGGACTGAGAACTGGCGGAAAGTGCCAGCAGGCAGCGCATATCTGCCTGAGTTTTTAGCTCCGGCGTGCTGGCCGATTTCAGTGCGGCAACAAACTCCCGCAGCCGGGTGATATCCGCGCTGGTCATGCGTCTGGAGGCCAGTTTGGCGCTGTGGCTAATTATGGCGCAATGCATTTCGCCGAGGTCAGAAATATAGTCTGAGCTGATGGTCTTAAAAGGGTGGAGTGGCGTCTGAAATTCGCCGCTATTTTCGCAAACAAAGCTGCCGCCATTTCGCCCACGAACGGTGTGGATTAAATTATTCGCCCGCAGAGTATTTAAGGCTTCGCGTATTGTTATGTGGGAAACGCCCATCATTTTGGCAAGGTCGGCTTCATTAGGAAGCTGCTCATTTGCCTCAAGCAAACCAGTAATAATTGCATTTGAAAGCCGCTGCACAATTTGATCGGATCGACTTGCCTGTCCTATAGGTGCGAATATTACTGCGTGAGTAATCATAGTGCTCTCTGATTAAAATTCCCTGAATCAACGGTTATTGATAGCACAGCCCGGGCCTTTAAGAAAGGCATCGACAGGCTACCAGAAACGGCGGTTTTCACCGCTTGCCCGGCATCGCAATGTAAAAATATTGTTAAATTGTGGGGTTGATCATGTTGCTATCAAGCGCAGATTGAAAAGTCGCCACTCAAAAGATATTACATAATATTGTTTATGTTTAATCTGAGGAAAAGGCGATGCAAACCCTGAAGCATTTTATCAACGGGCACTATGTGGCGGGCCAGCCAGCCACATTGTTTGACCTGGTCAGCCCGGTCAACGGCGAGGTTTATGCGCAATCCCCTGACGGCGGCGCGGAAGAAGTTAACCAGGCTTACGCGGCGGCAAAAGCGGCGTTCGCGGTATGGAAGCATTCCCTGCCGTCCGAGCGGCAGCGTGCCTTGCTGAAACTTGCCGATGAAATTGAACGTAATGCCGCGCGGATTGTGGAGGTGCAAAGTCAGGAAACGGGGCAGCTTAAACACTTTATCGAGCGCGATGAAATCGCGGCGTCCTGCGACGCTATCCGCTTCTTTGCCGGGGCGGCCCGTTGCCTTGAGGGGAAAGCTTCCGGGGAATATGCCGCCGGGTTTACCTCAACCATTCGCCGTGAACCGCTGGGGATTGTCGGGCAGGTGACGCCGTGGAACTACCCATTCATGATGGCCGTTTGGAAAATCGCTCCGGCGCTTGCGGCGGGCAACACCGTGGTGCTGAAACCGAGCGATACGACGCCTATCAGCACGCTGATTCTGGCCGAAATTGCGGCACCTTTGTTCCCACAGGGCGCATTCAACGTGGTGCTGGGCAAAGCGGGGACGGGCTCGCTGGTGGTATCCAACCCGGAAGCCTCGTTGGTGTCGATTACCGGTTCCGTTCGCGCCGGGCTGCAGGTTGCCGCCTCTGCTGCCGCCAACCTGACCAAAGCGCATCTCGAATTAGGCGGCAAGGCACCGGTGGTGGTGTTTGCCGATGCGGACATGAACAAAGCGGTCGAGGTGATTACCGCCGCCGGTTTCTCTAATGCCGGGCAGGATTGCACCGCTGCCACGCGTATCATCGTTGAAGCCTCCGCCTACGACGCTTTCCTTGAAAAGCTGATTCAGAAAACCAAATCAATCACCTTCGGCGAGCCGGACGATCGCGAGGCTTTGTATGGCGCCCTCAACAGCCGCAACCAGCTGGAGCAGGTGACGGGCTTTATTGAACGGCTGCCTGCCCATGCAAAAATTGAAACCGGCGGCAAAAAGGGCGCGGGCCCCGGCTACTACTTTGAGCCGACGATCATTTCCGGGCTGAAGCAGCGCGATGAAGCCATCCAGCATGAAGTTTTTGGCCCGGTGATGACTATCCAGTCTTTCAGCAGCGAAGAAGAGGCGCTCAGCAGAGCCAACGACGTGGAATACGGCCTGGCGGCAAGCGTCTGGACCAGCAGCCACAGCCGGGCGCAGCGCTTTAGCACCCGTCTCGATTTCGGCACCGTGTGGATCAACAACCATATCCCGCTGTGCGCGGAAATGCCCCATGGCGGATTTAAAAAGTCCGGCTACGGCAAAGACCTTTCGTCTTACTCCCTCGACGAATACACCCGCCTCAAACACATTATGTGCGATATCACTGAATAAGGATCCCTGCGATGAAAAGAGTTAATGCTGTTGCGCTGTCGCTGTTTTTCTTTTCAACCCTGGCGCTGGCCGAAAGCGCTCCGCTTTCCGTCGTGAAAAATTATATGGCCGCGTGGAATGCCCACCAGGCCGGGCAGGCGGCCCAGTATCTTGCCAGCGATATGGTTTATTACGACGCCGCCGTCGGCACACCGGTTGAAGGGAAAGAAAAAGCCGAGAAAGAGGTGATTGGCGCGTTTATTAAAGCGGTGCCGGACCTGCACTGGCAGATGACCAGCGAGCCGGTTTATAACCACGACACTATCGCTTTCCGCTGGACGTTCACCGGCACCAACAGCGGCGAGTGGGGCGGCAGCCCGGCAACCAACAACCCGATCAAGTTTGAAGGCGTGAGCTTTATCAAAGTCAGCCACGGCAAAATTACCTGGCAGGGCGATTACTACGACTCGAAGAAACTCGACGAAGAGCTCAAACCTCGGCAATAGCCCGCAGCACGCCGCTTACTGGTCGTTACCCGCGGCCGCACCGGCAACCCGTTACCAGAAAAGACACTATTGTTAACAGGCTTATCACGTAGCGAAGCGGCAGGGAGTTTGTTATCATTTGGTTAACAATATGTCTATACCCTAAATAATTCGAGTTGCAGGAAGGCACCAAGGCCGTGAATCCTCAGGCGCATAGATAACTATGTGACTGATGCAGGTCACGCACATGCAACTTGAATTATGACGGGTATAAAGGACTGATAAAAAAGGTTATCTATGTCTATTACCCGACGTGACTTTCTTAACGGGATGGCAATTGCAATTGTCTCTGGTTTAACGCCTCTGGAACTGGTGAGGGCAAACGGCAAAGCACCCGGCAGCGCCGTGATAAATGCAGATTACTACCCGCCGGGGCTAACTGGTCTGCGCGGCAACCACCCTGGCTCGTTCGAAATGGCGCACGCCCTTGGGCGCGAGCACGAAAAATTCGACTTCGGTAAGCTGCCGGTAGAAGAAGAGTACGACCTGGTGGTGGTTGGAGGCGGGATCAGCGGCCTGGCGGCAGCCTGCTTCTGGCGCGAAAAAATGGGGAAGAAGGCCAAAATCCTGATCCTCGACAACCATGACGACTTCGGCGGGCACGCCAAGCGCAACCAGTTCAACGTCGGCGGCAAAACGCTGCTGGGTTACGGCGGCAGCGAATCATTCCAGTCGCCGAACAGCAACTTCAGCCCGGTGGTTCACGGCCTGATGGATTCCCTGGGCGTCAGCATCACGCGAATGAAAAGCAGCTTTGACGCTACTTTCTACCCGGACCAGAACCTGAGCCGCGGCGTGTTCTTCGACAAAAAGAACTTCGGTGAAACCAAAATCGTCAGCGGCGACCCGGGTCGCGCGGTGTCGGACGATATTCCGCCAGACAGGCTCAATGGCCGCAGCATCGAAGCCTTTATCAATGACTTCCCGCTGAGCGAGGCAGACCGCAAGGCGCTGCTGGATCTGCACGTCAACCCTGCCGATTACCTGCCGGGCATGACGGTCGAGCAGAAAAGTGAATGGCTGGATGTCCACAGCTATCATGAGTTCCTCGAGCAGAAAGTCGGCTTAAGCAAAATGGCGCTGATGTACTTCCAGCAGCGTACAAACGACTTTTTTGCCATCGGGATTGAAGGCGTGAGCTGCAGCGACGCGCGCGCCTGTGCGCTGCCGGGCATGGAGGCAATGGGGTTGCCGCCGCTGGATGGCGAAGCGCTGGCCGACCTTGAAGAGCCGTACACCTACCACTTCCCGGACGGCAACGCCGGGCTGACGCGCCTGATGGTGCGAAAACTGATTCCTGACGCGCTGCCGGGCAGTACGATGGAAGATTCCGTCACCGCAAGGCTGCACTACGAGCTGCTGGACAGGCCGGAAAACGGTACCCGCATTCGGCTCAACAGCAGCGTGATTAACGCCGCCAATGCCGATAACGGCGTGGTGGTGAGCTATATCAACAATCAGAGCGGCAAGCTGCGCCGCGTGAAGAGCCGCAACGCCATTATGGCGGGCTACAACATGATGATCCCGTACATCGTGCCGGAGGCACCGGAGCAGCAGAAAGAAGATCTGCGCCTCAACGTCAAAGCGCCGCTGGTCTACACCAACGTGGTGGTCAACAACTGGCGTGCTTTCAAAAACACCGGCGTGCATGAATTCTATTCCCCGGCAGCGCCGTACAGCCGCGTGAAGCTTGATTACCCGGTCAGCATGGGCGACTACCATCACCCGCAAACGCCGGACGACCCGATGTGTATCCACATGGTGTATGTGCCGACTTATCCGGGCAGCAACATGTCTCCGCGCGAGCAGTTCCGCCGGGGCCGTGCATTCCTGCTGGGATCTACCTTTGAAGCCCACGAGCAGATGATCCGCTCTCAGCTGCAGGAGATGCTGGGCCACACCGGCTTTGACCACGAACGCGATATTGCGGCCATCACGGTCAACCGCTGGGCGCACGGCTATGCCTACTATGCTAACGCCCTGAGCGATGACATGGAGAAAATGCCGGAACTTATCAACCGTGCCCGCCAGCCGATAGGCCGCATCACGATTGCTAACTCTGACTCAGACTGGAGCGCTTACGCCCACGCGGCTATCGACCAGGCATGGCGTGCGGTCAACGAACTTGTGGCGATGGGGTAACCAGGAAATGAAAGGTATTTTAGCGGCTATCTCGATCCTCTTTTCTGCCAGCGGCTACGCTGCCGTATCGCAAGGTGAGTATGTGGCGCGCGCGTCAGACTGCGTCGCCTGCCACACCGTAGACGGCGGCCAGCCGATGGCCGGAGGCAAAAAGTTTTCTACGCCGGTGGGGGATATCTACTCCACCAACATCACGCCGGACAAAACCCACGGCATTGGCGATTACAGCTACGAAGATTTCGAGAAGGCGGTTCGCCAGGGGATAGCCAAAGATGGCCACGCCCTTTACCCGGCGATGCCTTATCCTTCCTACGCCAAAATGACCGATGAAGACGTGAAGGCGCTGTACGACTACTTTATGAAGGACGTTGCCCCGGCGGCGATCGCCAATAAAGAGAATGATATTCCGCTGCTGCTGTCGGCCCGCTGGCCGCTGCGCGTGTGGAACGGCCTGTTCGTGGATGACGTGAAATCCGGCGGCGTGGTGGTTGAGGCCCGCGGGGATAACGCGGAGAAAATTAAACGTGGGGCTTATCTGGTGCAGGGGCCGGGCCACTGCGGCGCCTGCCATACTCCACGCGGCATGGCGATGCAGGAGAAAGGCTACGATGATTCCAGCCCGGAATTCCTGAGCGGGGCGATGATCGACGGCTGGTATGCGCCTTCCCTGCGCGGCATGAATATGTCCACCCAGGAAGTGAAAGACTTGCTGAGCAAAGGCCGCAGCCAGCATCACGCTATTGCCGGGCCAATGGGGGAAGTGGTCACCCAAAGTACCCAGTACCTGACGGATGCCGATCTGGAAGCTATCGCGCTGTATATCGCCAACTTCAAGCCGCAAAAAACAGCCGCCACGCCGGTGAATGCTGCCGTGGTTTCTCAGCCGTCCGACGGTAAAACCCTCTACATGCGCTACTGCTCAACCTGCCACAGCCCGGACGGGAAGGGGACTGACTTTAACGTGCCGTCGTTGGTGGGCAACTCGGCGGTGATGGCGAAAGATCCGTCCTCGCTTATCCGCGTGATCGCCGACGGGGCGCACACGCCGCAAACCCAGGGCACTATTCCGTTCATGATGCCCGGCTATAAAGGCGTGCTGTCGGACAAAGAGATGACCGATGTGGTGAACTACGTGCGTGGTTCCTGGGGTAACGGTGCGCCTGCGGCAACCGAAGCTGAGGTGAAGAAGATAACCGGCGAGGGCAAATAGTTCAGCCAGATAAGTTTAAACAGGGGCCTTGATGGCCCCTCTTTTTCGGGGTTAGATTCGCCTGGGCTCGTGAAATTCGCTATCATCCGGCTCCACTCTCCAGCCGGGCAGCCCAATGTCTACGATTATTGATACGTTTATTGCCCCGCCTTGTTTTGATGAGATAGAAATTCTTTATCAGGACGAGCATCTGGCGTTGATCAATAAACCTTCCGGCTTGCTCAGCCTTTCAGGGAAAAACCCGCAGAATCTTGACTCGGTGCATCATCGGCTGGTGAAGATATTCCCCGGCTGCACGCTGGTGCATCGCCTGGATTTCGGCACCTCCGGGCTGATGGTGATTGCGCTGAATAAGGCGATCAATGCGTTGCTCTGCCAGCAGTTCAGCCAGCGTTCTGTTGCCAAGGTGTATACCGCGCTGCTGTGCGGGCATCTTGAAAAAGAGGAAGGAATGATCGACGCGGCGATTGCCAAAGATCCGGCGCTGTTTCCACTGATGTCGATTTGCGCCGTCAGCGGCAAACCTGCTCGCTCGCGTTACACGGTGATTGAGCGGATTTATCGGGAACTTGAAAATGGTGCTCGGCTGCCGTTAACGAGGGTACAGCTTGCGCCTGAAACCGGGCGGACCCACCAGCTGCGCATCCATGCGCAATATCTTGGCCACCCGATTCTGGGCTGCGATCTGTATGGCGGGCTGGCGTTGCCGTGCACCGAACGAGCGCCTCGGCTGATGCTGCATGCAAGCGAACTGCATTTTGTTCACCCCGTCAGCGGCGAACCGGTGGCGGCCAGGTGCGACAGCCCGTTCTGACGGGGAAACGTGTTGTGGCAGACATTACTCGTTGCCCCACTGATTCAGAAACTCAGCGATTTCGTCAATGCGCTGTTCGGCAAGGCCAGCCTCAACGGCCATCTCACCCTGCGCTTCCTCGCTGATTTCCTCGTTATTCATTAAGCGGGTAATCAGCAGCTGGAAATAGTGCGCCACGGCATCACGCTCATCCTCGGCAACGGGCTTTGCCGCTTCCGTCGAGTACTCGTCCGCGATGTCGTAATATTTCAGGTCGATTTCGTTGTTCATGGTTATCTCTGGGTTGGTTAGCCTGGCCCGGATGATAACACTGTTCAGCGGGCAAAAGGGATCAGTGAGTTTCTTCCACACGCAGCGCTTCCTGCACCGCTGGCCGCGCGTTTATCGCCGTCATATAACGGGTAATAGCGGGCCACTGGTTAAGGTCGATTGATAACATTTTGCCCCAGCTCAGGACGGTATAAAGATAGGCATCAGCCACGCTAAAAGTAGAGCCGGTCAGGTACACAGTTTTCGAGAGCGCATCCTGAACAAAATCGAGCCGCTTGAAGAATTTTTCACGGAAGATGGTTTTAACCTCTTCCGGCAGCGAGGCGTTGAACAGCGGGGCAGACGCGGTATGAAGTTCGCTGGTGATGAAGTTCAGCCATTCCTGCAATCTCACCCGCGCCCAGCTTCCTGCCAGAGGCGCTAGCCCTTTTTCCGGCTGGAGATCGGCCAGGTATTGCACGATAGCCGTGCCTTCCGTCAGGATCTCCCCGTTGTCCAGCTCCAGCGCGGCAACATAGCCTTTGGGCGTGACGGTGAAAAAGTCTCGCCCGTCGGCGGTGAGTTTAGTTTTGTTATCCACTTTGATGAGTTCGAATTCCAGCTCTAATTCACGCAGGATAATGTGAGGCGAGAGCGAACAAGCTTTTGGGGCGTAATACAGTTTCATGGCATCTCCAAAAATGGGGAAACAGGTGTACAGTGCGCGACCCGGCACCTGGATGCACTATGATTTAGCCCGGAATCTCTGTAAAATTAATCATTCATTAAATAACTATTAGTTGATCTACTGATAACGATGATGAACCTTTTGCACTGGCGATTGCTGGTCGCGGTGGCCGATGCCCGCAACATTTCCCGTGCGGCGGAGGAGGTGGGCATGACTCAGTCAGGCGCCAGCCAGGCCATCGCGCAGCTGGAAGCTTCCCTGGGGTTCCCGGTTTTTACCCGCGAGCGCAGGAACATTGGCGTTACCGCGCTGGGGGAGCAGGTTATCGCTCATGCCAGGAGTATGCAGCTGCATCTCGAGGCGATCCGCTCGCTGACCGAGTCGTGTCGGGACTTAAGCGGGAGCCGTATTCGCCTCGGCAGCTTCCCGTCGGTGACATCGACGCTGCTGCCCGGCCTGCTGCGTGACTTCAGGCGTTTGCATCCCGGCATTGAGGTCGTGGTACTCGAAGGCATTGATGAAGAAGTCGAGCAGTGGATTGCCGCAGATACCGTCGAACTGGGTGTGGTGATGAACCCCGTTCCCGGCCGGGCTGACGTTATTCTCGGGCAGGATGCCTGGATGGCGGTGTTGCCTGCCAGCCACGCCATGGCGCGTGGGGCCAGATCCCGGGGAATAACCCTTGAAGCGTTGGCGGGGCAGCCCTTCGTGCTGGCGACTGGAGGCTGTGTGGTAAACGGCGGCAGTTTAATGGCAGAGGCCGGTTTGCGCTTGTCTGACGTACGCGTCACGGTCCGGGACTGGGTCAGCGCCTGTATGCTGGTGCGTGAAGACATGGGTGTGGCGATAGTGCCTGCGTCCACGCTGCCTGAAGATATGCGCGGCCTGTGCGTGGTGCCGCTGACGCCGGGGCTTTATCGCGAGTTTGGCCTGGTGTGTTCTTCGGCAGGAAAAACATCCCCGGCGGTTCAGGCCCTGGTAACCCGACTGCGTAAAGCGGGATGAGCTAAACGCCGAACAGCTTTCACTGCCCGGTGTTTATCTCCTTCGCCAGCGTTTGCAGCCTCGATTTCAGCCAGTTGGTCGCGCTCCGCTTCCCGCTTCGTTTGTGTGAATAAATTTTTATTTCAAACGGACGTATTTCGAACGGTAATGAAAAAATCTTTATATTCGTGGCTGGCATCAGTTTTTCAGCGGCAAAGCGCGGCAGCGCCATTAGCAGATTGCTTTCTGCCACAATAAACGGCGCGCTAAGCATAGATGGCGTCTTGATGGCTATTTGCCGCGTGTAACCCATTTGCTCAAGCTGCCTGTCCAACACACCTTGCTTCTCATTCCACGGCGTGACAACGATGTGCCTTGCGGCGAGATAATCCTCAAATGTCAGCCGTGTCCGGCTTGGGTGACTGATGACGACATACTCATCTGTAAACCAGCCAATTTCTTCCAGCTCCGGATGCCGGATATCTTCTGAGGTACTGAACCCCAGCGCCAAATCCACTTCGCCCGCCAGAAGCTCCGTCAGTGCCGGTGTATGAGGCAAGTAAAGTAACTCGAAGCTCAGGCCGGGCGCTTCATGCTGCAGTTTGTGCATCAGGGCAGGGAAAATACAAAAAGCGGTAAAATCCGTAATCGCTATCTGCAGGCGCTCTGTCGTCCGGGATGCGTCAAACTCCGGCTGCTGAGTCAGCTCTTGATCCAGGTATTTCAACGTCGAAGCAATAGAAGGGGCGAGCTGCGTGGCATACACGCTGGGACACATCCGGTGCCCTTCCCGGTAAAACAGCGGGTCATTGAGCGAGGCTCTCAGTCTCGACAGCGCGTGGCTAAGCGCCGAGGTGCTCATCGCCAGTTCATCGGCCGCCAGGCGGACGGAACGATGGCGATAAATCGCGTCAAAAACAGGCAAAAGGTTTAAATCGAGACGCCTTAAGGTTGGATGCATAATATTCATCATCTGGTGATTTCATTGCACTTAATTCGCCTGACAATAACCTTTATGCTTGGGGCCAGCAACGTTAACGCCATCCAGAAATAACAGGAAAACCAATGAGTATGACGATTCGTCAGGCCCGCCCGGAAGACGCTCAGGCTATTTACGACATGATCTATGAGCTGGCCGTGTATGAAAAAGCCCCCCAGGAAGTGATCACCACGCCAGAGGAGATCCGGGCGACGCTGTTTGACGCAGGCAGTAAAACTGAAGCGTTGATCTGCGAGACAGAAGGCAAAATTATCGGTTACGCCGTTTTCTTCACCAGCTACTCGACCTGGCTTGGGAGGAACGGTATCTACATGGAGGATTTATACATCTCTCCTGAGTATCGCGGCAGGGGAGCGGGAAGGTCGTTACTGAAATATATCGCGCAGTGCGCGGTGCAGCGGCAGTGTGGCCGCCTGGAATGGTCTGTCCTGGACTGGAACCAGCCCGCGATTGATTTTTATCTGAGCATCGGGGCGTTGCCGCAATCGGAATGGGTTCGCTACCGCCTGGATGGTGAGGCATTATTGAAATTTGCCGAATAAAAACAGCATGATATTAAAACTCCTGCTGCGGCGGGATTTACGCAGCTGACAGCGCTTATTTGCAGAAATGTGATGGGCTGTTTTTTATAGTAATTAATTGATATTAATGACATTAATAGGCCTGGTGCAGGGCTGGGCGTTTAGACATAAATATGCACACTTTATTTAAGTCGTGGCATCTGGTGTTCAAAATCTGCCCACGTTAGAGTGATGGTCTGGTTTTTAGCGTGGGTGACAAAATGAAAGTATTAAGTATCGTGGGGGCGACATTGTTAGCGACCTCATTCCATGCCTCGGCATTCGTTTCTAATTCCTCGGTTCACCCTGAACAGACGGCTAGTGTGAACAATAGCGCCGCCAATGGGCATGCGATTCCCTCCGAAGCCAACTACGACATCACCAAAATCATCCCGATTGCGGGCTGCAACTGCGCTTTTTGCACCGCTTTACGTAGCGCGAATCTTTAATCTGCTGTTGTTTTCAGGCCCGGTTTATCTCGAGGATAACGGGCCGCAATTCTGGTAGCTTGCCCGTACCCCCTAAATTTCGCATCATGGCCTGAATTACTTACCCCCAGGAGAAGGCCGGCTTGGTCAGAAGCAAAAAAAGAATAGTTGTAGTGGGAGCCGGGATCGTCGGGACTTCAATCGCATGGCATTTGGCCCGTCTTGAATTTGACGTCACTCTGATTGAACAAAATGAGCCTGCCTCCGGGGCGACAGGCAGCGCGTTTGGCTGGCTGACCGGTGCGGTCAGTGATGATGCGGCGGATGTGTTTCTCCGGCGAGCCGCATTTGCCGACTGGCGCAGACTGCAGGCCCAAATTCCTGACCTGCAGATTAGCTGGAGTGGTTCGTTGAAATACGACTCAGCCCCTCAGGCCTGCTTACCGGGCGAACGCCTGGTCGACAGGTCTGAAATAGCCAGCCTTGAACCTGCGATGGTATGTCCTCCCCCGGAAGCCCGCTATGCAGCAAAAGACGGAACCGTGGATGCCGCCGAGGCGACGCGTGCCATACTGGAACATGCCTGTAGGATGGGCGTCGTCCTGCACAAGCAAACGACCGTGACGGCTATCTGCACCACCGAAGGTAAAGTCACAGGCGTTCAGACCAGTCAGGGACAATGGGAGGCAGATTGTGTGGTGCTGGCCTGTGGAGCGGGTATTCCCACGCTGGCTCAGCGGGTGGGAATTCCCGTCCCCGTTCTGACATCCCCCGCTATATTGCTGCGGTTTGCCGTCCCTCAACGGGTAGTCAACACGCTAATCGCCGGGGACGAGATAGAAGTCAGGCATGCCCACAACGGAGATCTCCTGGCCGCCGAGGATTATCCGGAAAGCGGCCTGGTGACAGAAACCGTGAGCGCCGCTCAGGCCTCAGTCAGAAAGCATCTCCGGGGGGCAGAATCGGCCTCTTTGATGCATTACTCGGTGGGAGAGCGCCCTGTGCCTCAGGATGGGAATCCAGTGCTTGGTTTTACTGACGAGAGCCGGGGAGTGTATGTCGCTGTTATGCATCCGGCGGTGACTTGCGCGGCGACAATAGGACGACTGGTTGCTGAAGAAATACGCGACGGCAGGCGCGAAGAGATTCCTGCAAGCTATCGTCCTGCTCGCTTCAACCATAAGGTTTTGTAGTCAATTTTAAAACGACCGGGTGCGGATCTGCCTCTTTGATTCCGTCCGGCAGTGCTTTCCCCCGCTTTATGCAGAAAGAGGTATTCAGTCAGCAGACCGCCGTAACAGTAAAATCACTGGATATAAAAAATATGTAAGGGCGGGGGGAGCGGGATGATTTCCGGCTAACTTCCTCATTTCTGATATTATATTGCCGTAAATCTATGCACGATTCTAAGTCCACTTTCAAATAATGATGAATAACCTGTATCAGGGGGTTTTGTGCGTATTCGACCATCCTCTCGCTGGATAGTTATTTCCCCAGAAAATCATGTCTTGCTGTTTAATTTCTGCCATACAGAGGATGCTTTGCGTGGAAAATCATACTGGGCAACGCCGGGCGGAGGACTTGAACACGGTGAATCATATGAACAGGCCGCTTTGCGAGAACTCTTTGAGGAAACGGGGTTAACAAGAATCACGGCAGGGCAGCAGGTAGCAGCCAGAAACTTCGAAATGATGCTGCCCAGCGGTGAAACGGTTCTTGCGGCAGAGCGTTTCTTTACCCTTCATGTGGATAAATCAGATATTGACCGTGCGAGGTGGACTGACAACGAAAAGAAAGTCATTCGGGAGCACCGCTGGTGGACAACGGAAGAACTCAGGCAGACCAGTGAAATCATCTTCCCGCTTGATTTGATCCTCAATATGATTGAAAAAAGTTAACCAGGCGGCCCAGAAAACCAGGCCGACTTAACGCAATGAATCGTTACCACATCAAATCATCAGGCACCACGAAGTCCGCATACGGATCGTCTTCGTCTTTGTCTTCTGGCGCCAGGTCGCTGCTCAGCACAATAAAACTGGCATCGCGCTGTTTAATTTTATCGGCAACGCCTGCGGGAATAATGGCGTATTCACCTTCGGGATTTTTATCTGAAATCAGGCGGGCGATGGCCAGGCGGCCTTTAATCAACTGAGTCTGGGTTACCTTATCGACGTAGACTTTTTTAATTAAGTTATTGTCCGTGAAGTTATAGCCGATATCACCCTTCGAAATAACAATGCGGTTCATTTCGATCAGCTGCTTGATCTGCGCTTTATATTCTTTGGCTAAAGTGGCCTGCTTTTGCTGTTCGCTGAGTTCTTTATCGCGCTCAACCTGAGCCTGTTTGTTGGCTTCCACGGCTTCACGAGCTTCACGAGCCTGCACGCGTGATTTCTTCGCGGTGCGCTGCACTTTAGCCACTTTTTTGCTGCTGACCAGGCCTGCTTTGAGCATCTGCTCTTGTAACGTAAGTTTTGTCATGTTCTTTTCGACGGCTGAGAGATCGTTGAAGGGATTATATCCTTAACCGCTTGAACAGTGCCAGGTAACCTGTTGCAAGGTTAGGTGTGGTTAAAAAGCACCAAAAATCGCTTAGGTTGCAATAGAGAGGCGGGTGATTCACCCGCCGAAAGACATTAGTGCTTTTCTTCTGCTACCAGCGATTTGTTAAGGTAGAACTCGAATAGATACTGGGTCAGTACCTGAGTCACCTGAGCCGTGTTCTCAACAAACAGCCCGACATTGAAGGCATCTTCCTGAGTGAGTGGATGCTCTTCAGTTTCGCTCAAGTCAAACACTCTGTTACCCACAAACTCTAAACCAAACAGCAAACCATCAATGTGTTTGCGCAGCCACCAGATTGCCTGCATAGAAGCGTGGTTGTCTAATGTGGAAGGCGAAACAAGCAGATCGCTAAGGGAGTTAACAGCAGTAACGGTTGTTTGGGAGGTGTGATTTTCCATGATATTTCCGTTCTTCAATGAGGATTTTTACTCACCACCAAAAGACGCCAACCCAATGGTGGTGAACTGATCGCAGATTGGCGTACCGGTGAAGAACGAACCCGGCGTCCCGAAGGACTCCACGATCAGCTCACCATTGTGGAAATATGCTGATCCCCCACAGCTATCTGTGGGCGGGGTATTATCGTTCTAAATAAGCCAGACGCCAATCTGGAACATCCAATTTTGTGGATGTGAAGCAATTATCCCCCACCCAAACCACTGGATCAATAACCATGTTTTGTGGGTTTACCTAATTGCGAGATGCTTCGAGGAAAATTGAAAAGAGTGAAGTTCGTTGCATTTTTTAGTTGGTTTTATCTGGTTATAACTGCTGATACGTGTGCTCCTATGTAGCTAACCTTGGCCATCGAGTGTTGTAGATGGAATAAGTAGGTCTCTAAGAGAGTCTACTGCGTTGGTGAAGGGGGGCATTTCCATGAAACATAACTTTAATAGGTGCCTTTAGGTTCTATATTCTTTGTACTTTTATGCCAATTCAGCACGCCTAATTTTATGAATATGAAAAAATTATAGGGTTCATTCATCTCTGGATGACGATTGTTTTATATGGTTATTTGAATTTTTTAGAACCACCTGAGAACAATGAGCAATGTGATATGCGTCACTGTGGTTATAATTTTATGTAAGGCTGTTATTTATTTTTATAATTGATGTAATGTTATGATTTTTCTATTTTTATATTCTGTCCGTGAATGAGGTCGTTAATTGATGGTTTTTTTACAATTTAAGATATGGGAAACTACTATTTCTAGTAGTGAGTGCGGGTTGGTTTTTAATGATATAAAAGATAAATGATGTTTCTGTTTTTTTAATTGACACACTGTTTATAGCTATAAAAAAGAGAGGAACTGATGGGACTTTTAACAAAAGCGGATCTGAAATACAACTACAGTTGGACTGTATTGGGTGATGACGATCCCAAAAAAACAGGTAAACCTGATAGTGTCTTGCTTAATAGACATGAAGGTTATGAAATGCTTTATTTCATAAATAAATTTTCAGAAAAACATTCCTTTAAAGATAAAGAATCTGGATTGAAGGTTGAAAAGTTAATTAGAAATAAATTGCCTGGTGAAATAAGAAGTCATAAAAATGTTACTTCTTGGCTTGAAGAGAAATGGAGTAATTACTAATCAATTATTCACATGAGAGTCTTTGTATGTAAAGGTTCTCTTTTTATATTGATTCTAATTTTTTCTTTTTTTGAATGGTATTTAAAAATATATTTTTTTGAGGGCGTTTAAATGTAATTGGAGATAGGTATGAATACAGCGACGATAGGGCTGTTAAATGTTTTAGAAAAAATAACTAACCTTGGCGCAAGAAATTCAATCATCAGTAAACAAGGAAATAGAACATTCATTGAATTCATTTCCCCGAACGGGAATGTATATAAAGTGACAACTAGAGCGAAAACATCAGGGACATGGCAGACATCAATTAACTATGGTTCCATATGCACCATTGACAAAAGTGACAACGAGTTCTGGGTATTTATAGATCTTGAGCGAGAGCCAAATTCTTTCTATGTGACGCCGTTATTCTGGATTAGAAATGATATTTATAAGGCCCATGCTTTATTTATGGAAAAGCATGGGGGACGTCGTCCACTAAACGACGAGTCAACTCACCATGCCATTTCAAAAAAACGTATTGCTGATTGGATGGACAGGTGGGAACTGCTGGGCCTTTAGTATTCTAACTATTGCTCCAAGATTATCTTTTAGGGAAGACTGTGGAGGTATGCGTCGAGGAGTATCAAAATGGCGTTCCCTGCAGGAATCGAACCTGCAACTAGCCCTTAGGAGGGGCTCGTTATATCCATTTAACTAAGGGAACGCGGCGGGCGTAGTATACCCGCTTTTCGAGGCAGGTTAAGAGGTTGGCGGTCCGTTTGCCTGGAAGATGAACAATTTACCCGTCACATTTTCCGCTCTTCGCTGAGTTTCGGCTCATTTCCTCCTGCTTCCGCTTCGCCTCGGCCTTCTTCTTATTGCTCATATCATTGCGGATCTGTGCGTGGCTGATCAGCGCGAAAATGAACGTTCCGCCACAAATGTTTCCGGCTAAGGTGGGCAGGGCAAACGGCCAGAAGAACTCGCTCCAGTGCAGCGTGCCGTTGAACACCAGATAAAGAATTTCGACCGAGCCGACCACGATATGGGTTAAATCACCCAGCGCAACCAGCCACGTCATCAGCACGATAACAAAGATTTTTGCCGAACCCGCGGCAGGGAACATCCACACCATGGTGGCGATGATCCAGCCGGAGATAATGGCATTGGCGAACATCTCACCGGGCGGGTTTGCCATCACCTTCATGCCGATATCGTCGAAGGCTTTGCGAGTGGCTTCGTCGAATATCGGCATAAATTCAAAGGCCAGCGCCGCCATCGCGGTGCCGACGATATTCCCGAACAGCACAATGCCCCACAGCCGCATCAGCAGCCCCAAATTGCTGGTGGTCGGGTGCTGCATCACCGGCAGCACGGCGGTGACGGTGTTTTCAGTAAACAGCTGCTGGCGCGCCATAATGACGATGATAAAACCAAAGGTGTAGCCAAGATTTTCCAGCAGAAAATTGCCGGGCACGCCGACCAGGTTAACGTGAAAAATCCCTTTCGCCAGCAGCGAGGCGCCCATCGACAAACCCGCCGCCACGGCAGACCAGAACAGCGCCATGCCGTCGCGCTCCAGCTCTTTTTGCCCGTCCTGGCGAATGTGCTCGTGAATCGCCATCGCGCCGGAGGGCAGGCGATCCTCGTCCACTTCTATTCTCTTGCCGCTCAATTTCTCATCGCTGTCCACTGCCAGCTCATCGTTCTTAGCTATTTCACCGGGCTCGATCTTGTCCATCAGGGCGGTTCCAGGTCGGAAAATGTTCACTTAAGCGTAGCGGTTTTTATCCCACGTTTTTGACGAATGGGAATAATCGCCCAAGATTTGATCTGAATAAGCCAATTAACCCTAATGGAGTAGCCGAAGGCGTCGGGGGTAACCTGAAGAAAACAGGGCGATATGATATGCTTAGCGTCACCCGAGACAAGGAGCGCCTCCTGATGCTAGAAGCCCGACAACTGACCTGCCAGCGTGACGATCGCACGCTGTTCAACGCGCTGTCGTTTAGCGTTGAGCCGGGAGAAATGGTGCAGGTGGCGGGCAAAAACGGCGCGGGGAAAACCACGCTTTTACGTATTCTGGCCGGACTGGCGCAGGCCGATGAGGGCGAAGTCTTCTGGCAAAATCAGCCACTTCGCCGCCAACGCGATAATTTCCACGGTGACCTGTTGTGGATTGGCCATCAGCCGGGGATCAAATCCGTTCTCACCCCTTTTGAAAATCTCACCTTTTTTCATGCCGATTTAGCTGAAGAACAGCTGTGGGCTGCGCTCGAGCAAACCGGGCTGCTCGGCTTCGAAGATTTATCCGTCAACCAGCTTTCCGCCGGGCAGCAGCGCCGCGCCGCGCTCGCTCGTCTGTGGCTTTCCACGGCAAAGCTTTGGCTTCTGGATGAACCGTTTACCGCCCTGGACGCCGCCGGCATTGAGCGCTTGACCCGGCGCCTGCAGCAGCACGCCGAAGCTGGCGGGATAGTAATTCTCACCAGCCATCAGCCACTAAGTTGCGCTATACGGCAGATTCATTTGCAGGAAGCTGTTTATGATTAGGCGCATTTTCTGGCGCGAACTGCAGGTCGTGTTTCGTCGCGGGGCTGAAATCGCCAACCCGCTGTGGTTCTTCCTGATTGTGATAACCCTGTTTCCGCTCGGCATTGGCCCGGAGCCGCAGCTCCTGGCGCGCATTGCGCCGGGGGTTATCTGGGTGGCGGCTCTGCTGGCCTCTTTAATGGCGATGGACAGGCTGTTCCGGGATGACTTTCAGGACGGCTCGCTGGAACAGTTGATGCTGCTGCCGGTGCCTTTGCCGCTGGTGGTGCTGGCGAAAGTGACCGCTCACTGGGTGGTGACCGGGCTGCCGTTGTTATTGCTTTCACCGCTGGCGGCCCTGCTGCTCGGGCTGGATTTTTATGGCTGGCAGGTGATGGCCACCACGTTGCTGCTGGGGACGCCGACGCTGAGCTTTCTCGGCGCGCCCGGCGTGGGGTTAACGGTTGGTCTGAAGCGGGGCGGGGTGCTGCTCAGCCTGCTGGTGTTGCCGCTGACTATCCCGCTCTTAATTTTTGCCACCGCCGCGATGGATGCCGCCTCGATGCATCTGCCGGTGGAGGGCTATATGGCAATTCTTGGCGCGCTGCTGGCCGGCAGCGCCACGCTAAGCCCGTTCGCTACGGCGGCGGCGCTGCGGGTAAGCGTTGCATAACTTTATTTTTTGTTTTGTGAGCAAAACCTATGTGGAAAACATTACATCAGCTGGCTAAACCCGAGCGGCTCTACCACTTTTGTGGCCGCCTGCTGCCCTGGCTGGCTATCCTCAGCGCGGTATTGCTGGTGGTCGGCTGCGTCTGGGGCTTTGGTATTGCCCCGGCGGACTACCAACAGGGGCAAAGCTACCGGATCATGTACCTTCACGTCCCGGCGGCGATGTGGTCGATGGGCATTTACGCCAGCATGGCGATTGCCGCCTTTATTGGCCTGGTGTGGCAGATAAAAACCGCCGATCTGGCGGTGATGGCGATGGCCCCCATCGGGGCGGCATTTACCTTTATCGCCCTGGTCACCGGCTCCGCCTGGGGGAAGCCAATGTGGGGCACATGGTGGATTTGGGACGCGAGGCTGACCTCCGAACTGGTGCTGCTGTTCCTCTACGTGGGAGCCATCGCACTGTACAGCGCGTTTGACGATCGCCGTCTTGCGGGCCGTGCCGCCGGGATTCTGGTGCTGGTCGGCGTGGTGAACCTGCCGATTATTCACTTCTCGGTGGAGTGGTGGAACACGCTGCATCAGGGCTCGACCAATATGCAGCAGTCCATCGACCCTTCCATGCGTACGCCGCTGCGCTGGACTATCTTCGGCTTCCTCGCGCTGTTTATCACGCTCACCCTGATGCGCCTTCGTAACCTGCTGCTGTTACAGGAAAGCCGCCGTCCGTGGGTGTTAGCGCTTGCTAACGGCAAAGGAGCAAAATCATGACGTGGGCGTTCACACACTGGGGCGAGTTTTTCGCCATGGGCGGCTACGCCTTTTACGTCTGGCTGGCGGTGGCTTTTACGCTTCTGCCGCTGCTTGGGCTGATTTTTCATACCCGCTACCAGCACCGCGCCATTCTGCGGGCGGTGGCGCGCCAGCAGGCCAGAGAGCAGCGTATTCGTGTCGCTCGTCAGCGCCAGGAGGAAGTTTAAGTGAATCCGCGTCGTAAAAACCGGCTTTATCTGGCCGTGGCGGTGCTGGCCGGTCTTGGGCTGACAATAACGCTCGTGCTGTACGCCCTACGCAGCAATATCGACCTGTTTTATACCCCCGGCGAAATTATCTACGGCAAAGGCGAAAGTCATTTAATGCCGGAAACCGGGCAGCGCCTGAGGATCGGCGGCATGGTGATGCCGGGCAGCGTGAAGCGCGACAGCCAAAGCCTGAAGGTCAGCTTCAAGCTGTATGACGCGCGCGGTGTGGTGGACGTGACCTACGAGGGCATTCTGCCGGATTTGTTCCGCGAGGGGCAGGGCGTGGTTGCCCAGGGCGTGATGGAAGGTGCCACGCTTATTCACGCCAAAGAAGTGCTGGCGAAACACGATGAAAACTACACGCCGCCGGAGGTGAAAGCGGCGATGGAGCAAAATCACCAGCAGGCTCCGGAAGTGTATAAGGATAACGCCTCATGATGCCGGAAATCGGTGGGTTCCTGCTAAGCCTGGCGCTCGGCTGGTCTTTGCTATTAAGCGTTTATCCACTCTGGGGCGTGGCGCGCGGTGACCAGCGGCTGATGGCCTCCGCGCGGCCGTTTAGCTGGGCGCTGTTTATCACCCTTTGCGCATCATTCCTGATACTGGTTAACGCCTTCGTGGTGAACGACTTCAGCGTGCTTTACGTCGCCAACAACTCGAATACCGAGCTGCCGGTCTGGTATCGCGTGGCGGCCACCTGGGGGGCGCACGAAGGGTCATTGATGCTGTGGGTGCTGATGATGAGCGGCTGGACGTTTGCCGTTGCTCTCACCGGGCGCAGCATGCCTAAAGAAGATCACGCCCGCGTGCTGGCTGTCATGGGCATGATTAACTTCGGCTTCCTGCTGTTTATTATTTTCACCTCCAATCCGTTTATCCGCACGCTGCCGGACTACCCGCTGGAAGGGCGAGATTTAAACCCGCTGCTACAGGACATCGGCCTGATTCTGCACCCGCCGCTGCTGTATATGGGGTATGTAGGTTTTTCTGTGGCGTTTGCTTTCTCGATTGCGGCGCTGCTGGGCGGCAGGCTGGACAGCGCCTGGGCGCGCTGGACTCGCCCGTGGACGCTGGCGGCATGGGCTTTCCTGACCGTGGGGATTGTGCTGGGTTCGGCGTGGGCTTATTACGAACTGGGCTGGGGCGGCTGGTGGTTCTGGGACCCGGTAGAAAACGCCTCGTTTATGCCGTGGCTGGCGGGCACGGCGCTTATCCACTCGCTTTCCGTTACCGAAAAACGCGGCAGCTTTAAAGCCTGGACGGTGCTGCTGGCGATAAGCGCCTTCTCGCTTTGCCTGCTGGGGACGTTCCTGGTTCGCTCCGGCGTGCTAGTGTCGGTGCATTCCTTTGCGTCCGATCCGGCGCGCGGCATGTTTATTCTGGCTTTCCTGGTGGTCGTTATCGGCGGTTCGCTGCTGCTGTATGCGGTCAAAGGCAGCAAAGTCCGCTCCCGCGTGAGCAACGATCTCTGGTCGCGCGAGTCTTTCCTGCTCGGCAACAACGTCCTGCTGATTGCCGCCATGCTGGTGGTTCTGCTGGGCACGCTGCTGCCGCTGGTGCATAAGCAGCTTGGCCTCGGCAGCATTTCCATCGGGGAGCCGTTCTTCAATACGATGTTTACTGCGTTGATGGCCCCGTTTGCGCTGATGCTCGGCATTGGGCCGCTGGTTCGCTGGCGGCGCGACGAGCCGGGCAAGCTGCGCAAGCATCTGCTGGCGGCGGTGGTTATCACGCTGATGCTGTCGCTGCTTTTACCGTGGCTGATGCAGGATCGCGTAGAGGCGATGACGGTGGTCGGCCTGCTGATGGCCATCTGGGTCTTTGTGCTGGCGCTGATGGAGGTTTATCAGCGCGCCACGCATCGCCACGGCTTCTGGGATGGGGTACGCAAAATTCCTGCCAGCCACTGGGGGATGGTTTCCGCGCATTTGGGCCTGGCGGTGACGGTGGTTGGCATCGCCTTTAGCCAGAGCTACAGCGTCGAGCGCGATGTGCGTATGAAGTCCGGCGACAGCATTGATATTCATCAGTACCACTTTGTGTTCCGGGAAGTGCGGGACATCACCGGCCCTAACTACCGCGGCGGTGTGGGCGTGATTGACGTCACCCGCCACGGCAAGCCGGAAGCCACGCTGCACGCCGAAAAGCGTTTCTATAACAGCAACCGGGCGATGATGACCGAGGCGGCCATCGACGGCGGTTTCACTCGTGACCTTTATGCCGCGCTGGGCGAAGAGCTGGACGATGGCAGCTGGGCGGTACGCCTGTATTACAAACCTTTCGTGCGCTGGATTTGGGCGGGCGGGCTGCTGATGGCCCTCGGCGGGCTTTGCTGCCTGTGTGACCCGCGTTATCGCAGCCGTAAAGTTAAGCCGGAGGCCGCAGCATGAAGCGCCGCTATCTGTTTATTCCGCTGGCGCTGTTTCTGCTGCTGGCCTCGCTGCTGCTCTGGCAGCTGGCGCGCAATGCCCAGGGCGAAGCGCCCACGGATCTGGAGTCGGCGCTGATTGGTAAGCCTGTGCCGGTGTTTCGTCTGGAATCGCTCGATGAGCCGGGTAAAGAGTGGGGGCGGGAAGTGCTGGCGGACGGCAAGCCGCTGCTGCTGAATGTCTGGGCGACCTGGTGCCCAACCTGCCGCGCCGAGCACAAGTTTCTTAACGGGCTTGCCGCGCAGGGCGTCCGCGTCGTCGGCATGAACTATAAAGACGATCGCCATAAAGCGATTACCTGGCTACGCGATCTCGGTAACCCGTACAGGCTAAGCCTGTTTGACGGCAACGGCATGCTGGGGCTGGATCTCGGCGTGTACGGCGCGCCGGAAACCTTCCTGATCGACGGCAAGGGGATCATCCGCTACCGCCACGCGGGCGATCTGAACGATCGCGTCTGGCAGCAGGAGCTGAAGCCGCTTTGGGAGAAATACAGCCAGGAGGCGGGCTCATGATGCGCGCAATGTTCTTTTTGCTCGGGATGCTGTTTAGCCTAAATGCGGCGGCGGCCATTGATACCTTCACCTTTAAAGATGAAGCGCAGGAGCAGCAGTTCCGTCAGCTAACCGAGGCGCTGCGCTGCCCGAAATGCCAGAACAACAGTATTGCGGATTCCAATGCAATGATTGCCTCAGACATGAAGCTTAAAGTTTACGAGCTGATGCAGCAGGGCAAAAGCAAGCAACAGATTGTGGACTATATGGTGGAGCGTTACGGCCATTTTGTGACCTATGAGCCGCCGCTGACGCCAGCCACGGTGATCCTCTGGGTGTTGCCGGGGCTGTTTATTGTCGGTGGTGCGGCGGTGATTGTCTTGCGCAGCCGCAGGCGGCAAAAGATTTCGCTCACGGAAGAAAATCCGGCGCTGAACGGCGGGATAACCTCAGGGAAAATCTCGCTGTGGGTCTTTTTGCCGGGGGGCGTGCTGCTGCTGGCGGTCAGCGCTGGCAGTTATCTGAAAACGTCCGGGCTGGCGCAGGTGCAGGCCTGGCGGCAGGCGACGGCCGAGACGCCAGCGTTGTTAAAACGTGTTCTTGACCCGCAGGCCGCGCCGCTGACTATGGAAGAGATGGCGCGTCTTGGGTTAGGATTACGCACGCGATTGCAGCAACAGCCTGATAATCTTGAAGGCTGGATGATGCTTGGGCGCATTGGCATGGTGCTGAATAACGCCACAACGGCGACACAGGCTTTTGCTCACGCCTATAAACTTGCGCCCACAAACGGCGAAGTAAAGCTGGGCTATGCTGAAGTATTGACCCGCTCTGCCGACGCGCAGGATAACCAGCTTGGTGGGCTTCTGCTCCGCGAAATGTTAAAAGATGACCACACGAATATTCGCGTGCTCAGCCTGCTGGCGTTCAATGCTTTTGAGCGCCAGAACTACCGTGAGGCGATTGGGGCGTGGGACATGATGCTGAAAATTTTACCGGCAAACGACCAGCGCCGCGCCGTCATTGAGCGCAGCATCGATCAGGCGAGGGCCCAGCTTGAACCGGGCACCACTGAAAGCGCAGACAAACAATAATAGGGAGACGCTAATGAATTTCCGCCTGACCGGACTTGCTCTGGCAACAACGGTATTAGTGGGATGTGCCAGTTCTGGTAGCCAGCAGCCTCAGGGGCGTTCGGACCCGCTCGAAGGGTTCAACCGTTCAATGTTCAACTTCAACTACAACGTGCTGGACCCGTATGTATTACGTCCGGTGGCCGTAGCGTGGCGTGACTATGTGCCGGTGCCCGCGCGCAACGGCCTGAGCAACTTCACCAGCAACCTCGAAGAGCCCGCCACGATGGTGAACTACTTCGTGCAGGGCGACCCGTACCAGGGGATGGTGCACTTTACGCGCTTCTTCCTGAACACCCTGCTGGGGATGGGGGGCTTCATCGACGTGGCCGGGATGGCTAACCCTAAACTTCAGCGCGTCGAGCCTCACCGCTTCGGCAGCACGCTGGGCCATTACGACGTAGGCTACGGTCCTTATGTGATGTTACCGGGCTATGGCAGCTTCACGCTGCGCGAAGACGGCGGTGATTTTGTCGATACGCTGTATCCGGTGCTTTCCTGGCTGACCTGGCCGATGTCCATCGGTAAATGGGCGGTCGAAGGTGTCGAAACGCGCGCCCAGTTGCTGGATTCCGACGGCCTGCTGCGCCAGTCAGCCGATCCTTATATCACCGTGCGTGAAGCCTACTTCCAGCGCCATGACTTCCTGGCTAACGGCGGCCAGCTTAAGCCAGAGGCGAACCCGAACGCGGCCGCGATTCAGGATGACCTGAAAGATATCGACTCCCAGTAAGTGCTACCTGGATGTGAAAAAGCGAACATTGATGTTCGCTTTTTTATTGTCATAACACTGACATAAAATGACACATCTTTACTCGCCAGCATTTTGTGTTGGTATGTTATAAAATAACAATCCAAAAATACTGCGCAACTCTTGCGCACCTCACGCTTAAAACATCATGCCACCTACCCGGTTACCCGAAGCTGAACTGCTGCCTCAGGCGCTGCCCGCTCGCTATTCGCTGGCCGGCGCGCAGGCCCGACTCGCCGCGCGTGCGGTGTTCGCCTTAACCTTCTTGCTGTTTATGATGCTCCTGCTGGCGCTGACGGTCAGTATTCTGGAGCCAGCTTCCCGCTGGGTCGCTTTACTCTGCAGCAATGCCGCAGCGCTTTTGTTATTGGTTGTTTCGCTGCACGCGACGCAGCGTATTTGCCAGTGGCGAAGCTTTAAGTTTTCCCCACCGATTGAGCCTTCGGTTCAGGAGGAAGAAGCGCCCAGGAATCCTCTTTTAAGCTGGCTTACGGGCCTGGTGCCGTTAAATTTTGCCCGGGCTGAAGCTTTGTTTAAGGCAGAAGGCATCTGGTCCGGGGCGCTTGCCGCGCTGGCGTTCTATATTGCGTTTTCTGGCTGGAGTAGCCGCTACGTTCCGCTGCTGGACAATAATAACCGCTGGATAGCTGTAGCGTGCCTGGCAGGATCCGTCTTTGTGCTGCTGGTGGCCGAACGGCATCTCAGTGCGGTATCGAAAGAAGCTTCCCCGGAAGCCGGGTCGATAGCGCCGCTGCTGCGCCTGGTGATGGCGGTACAGGTGCTGAGTTTACCGGGACTTGTCTGGCCACAGCTCAGCAGTGCACTGGCGATAAACTTGCCCGCTGCACTGGTACTGTTGGTTGCCGTCGAGTTTATGCTGCGCGGGCTGTTTTCTCTGTTCGCACCCCCCGGAGACGGCACGACAGAGCCCAGGCTTATCCCCAAAAGCCAGCTTGCCGCCCAGCTAACCTGGCCGCCGCGCCCGCTCGGATTTTTACAGCAGGAGCTGCACCAGCGGTTTGGCATCGATCTTCGCCAGGTCTGGGCCTTCAGCGTCCTGAAGCGCGCGTTTATCCCGATGGTGACCCTGATGGTGATCTGCGGCTGGTTGTTGACCGGGCTGCAGCAAATCTCAGCCACCGAACGAGGCGTGTATGAGCGCTTTGGCCGCTCTGTGGCAGTGCTTGAGCCGGGGCTGCATCTGGGGCTGCCCTGGCCGTTTGGTCGGGTGCAGTTGACCGAAAATGGGCAGGTGCATGAGCTGGCTGCCGGGGAAGACCCAGCCAGCCAACCTCCTGTAAAACGCGCCGATGCCGAAGGCCCCGCGCCCGCCAGCGCCGACAGGCTTTGGGATGCCACCCACAACTTCGACAAAGCACAAATCATCGCCAGCCAGAGCGGGGATCGGCAAAGCCTGCAGATCGTTAACAGCGACGTGCGCTTTATGTGGCGTATTGGCTTGACTGATAACGCCGCGCTGGCGGCAACCTACCGGGCAGTGAACCTGTCTGATCTGGTGCGCAGCACGGCAAATGAGGTGTTGGTACATCAGTTCTCGTCTTTAACGCTGGATGATGTCCTGAGCGAGCGGCGTGACGACCTGGCCGGGCAGATTAACCAGGCCGTGCAGCAGCAACTGGATAACCTGCACAGCGGCGTGGAAATCCTTTCTACCGTCGTGGAGGCGATTCATCCGCCTGCTGGGGCGGCCGACGCTTTTCATGGTGTACAGGCCGCGCAGATTGCCGCGCAGTCGCTGATTCTGAGAGAGCAGGGAAGTGCGGCAGAAAAAGCCGCGATTGCCGCGACCAATGCTGCAGTGCGCGAAAACACGGCGCAGGTTAATGCTACCGAAGCGCTAAGCGAAGCTCAGGCAACGGCCATCCGCTTTGCCGCGCAGAAGAATGCTTACCAGCAGGCAGGGCAGGTCTTTATCGACGAGCTTTGGTTTAAACAGCTTCAGCAGGCCCTCAGCGGCCGCCCATTATTGGTCATTGACCAGCGAATTGGTGCCGGTTCGCCGCCCACGCTCGATCTGCGTGATTTCCCTACTTCTACCGATGCGGCGCGGCGTGACGCGCCCGCTAAACCCGCACAGGAGCTTTCCCGGTGAGCCATTCCCACTCTCATGGACATCATGATCACCACCACGGCCACGGCTGCAGTCATGGCCACTCTTCCGCCCCGGAAGGGGGTAAAAAAGGCGCCTGGAAGCGTATTACCGCCGCCGTTGTTTTGGTCGTTATTCTGCTTGCGGCTGCGAGCCTCGTGCAGGTGAGATCCGGTGAATCACTGGTGATCACCCGTTTCGGCAAACCCGTCCGCGTGCTGCTGGAGCCGGGGCTTGCCTGGCGCCTGCCTGCCCCTTTTGAAACGGCAACGGTGGTGGATCTGCGCCTGCGGACGACGTCCAGCGGGCTGCAGGATGTCGGCACGCGCGATGGTCTGCGGATCATCGTTCAGTCCTACGCGGTATGGGAAGTGGACAGCACGCCTGAACACGTGCAGCGGTTTATGCGGGCGGTGCAAAACCAGCCGGATGAAGCGGCCCGGCAAATTCGCACCTACTTAGGCTCAGCGCTGGAAACCACCGCCAGCGGCTTCACGCTTTCTCAACTGGTGAACACCGACGGCAAGCAGGTTCAGCTGGCGGAGTTTGAATCGCATCTTCAGCAGCAAATCAGCCAGCCGCTGCTGCAAAGTTACGGCATCAGGCTGGTGCAGATGGGCACCGAACGCCTGACGTTGCCGGCCGTGACGCTCAACGCCACGGTTGACCGTATGCGAGCAGAGCGTGAAACCATTGCGATTGAGCGCACGGCGGAAGGTAAGCGCGCGGCGGCAGAGATTCGTTCCGCCGCCGATCGCGATGCTCGCATCACCGAAGCTCAGGCCTCAGTGAAAGCGGCGGATATCGAAGCCCAGGCCCAGGTACAAACGGCGTCCATTTACGGTAAAGCTTATGCCAGCGCCCCGCAGCTTTATAGCCTGTTGCGCCAGATTGACGCGCTTAGCGGCATGGTGAATGCGCAAACCCGACTGGTGCTGCGTACCGATGCCAAACCGTTCAGCCTGCTGGTTGACGGGCCGCAAATGGATAAAACGGCGGATAAAAAACCATGACTGAACGGCAAAAACTTGAGCCCGGTGGGCCGTGGACGCAGTCGATTCGGCTGGCGTTTATCGCGATCTTTGTGCTGACGCTGTTTGCCGCCGGGGCGTGGTTGCTGTCGAATGTCCGGCAAATTCCGCCGGGCAGCAGGGCCGTGGTGCTGCGCTTCGGCGCTGAGCAGCGCGTGGCCGAGCCTGGCTTGCTGCTTGCCTGGCCCGCGCCGGTAAATGAAGTAGTGATGGTGCCGGGACCGGATCGGGTGATTGAACACCGGGTGACCGCGCTGCTGCGCTCGTCCGAAGCGCAAAGCCTGGATATCAACGGTGGCCCCGGCAATGATGCTGTTTCGGGCTCTGGTTTCTTGCTCACCGGTGATGCGGGCGTTGTGCAACTGGATATTAGCGTATTTTATCGGGTCAGAACGCCAACCGCTTATGTGTTACAGGACAAGCATGTCCTGCCGCTGCTGGACCGGCTGGTCGAGCGCGCGGCGGTCGCGGTTTGTGCTTCCCGCGATCTGGATACCATTCTGGTTGCCCGGCCCGAAATGCCCGGCAACGATATGAACGTGGCTCAGCAGCGCGAACAGCTGCGGAGCGACGTGCAGCGGAATATCGAACAGAATTTGCTGCGGCTTCAGCAGTCGGGGAGCGATGCGGGGATTACTCTTGAGCGGGTGACCGTGCAGTCTGCTTTACCGCTGACGACCGTGGCGGCATTCAATGCGGTCTTAACCGCCAGCCAGCAGGCCTCGAAAGCGATCGCGACGGCGCAAAGCGATGCCTCATTAACGCGGCAAAAGGCGGTTCAACAGGCCGACCAGATGCTGCAAACTGCCCAGGCAAAAGCGCAGGAGAGCGTGGCGAAGGCGCAGTCGGACACGGCGACAATTGCCCGTCTGGCCAGCAACCATGACGATCCTGATTTGCTGGGACGTATTTATCGCCAGAGAATAGCCGGGATCCTGTCCCAGGCCGGGTCGGTAATCACCGTGTCGCCGCAGGATGATGCGCATTTGATCCTGCAGGGTGTAGCGCAACAAGAGGCGACGAAACCATGACTTCTTCTGTACAAGCCGGTGGGGCGCTGACCCGCCAGGAGCAGCGGCATATTACCCGCCAGTTGATGCTGGCGCTGGTGGCCAGCGGGGCGCTGATTCTGGGGCTGCTTTGGCGGTGGCTGGCGCCTCAGCAGGTTGCCGTTGGCGATTTACTTTTGGGCGCAGCCTCGGTTGTTGTGGCTGTTCCGGTGCTGCGTCACGCGCTGCATAGCCTGCGCTACCCCAGCCTGCACGGATTGACCGACCAGCTTATCGCGCTGGCATTGCTGGGTGCCTGGGCGACCGGGGATCTTCTGACCGCCGCGCTGCTGCCGCTGATCATGATCGTCGGGCATATTCTCGAAGAGCGCAGCGTGATTGGGTCGCAGGAAGCTATTGCCGCGCTGAGCAAACTCACGCGCAGCCGGGCGCGGCGCTTAAGCGCGGACGGTGAATTACAGGATATTGACAACCACGATCTCGAACCTGGCGATGTGGTTGAAGTGCGTGCCGGGGACCATATTCCTGCCGACGGCCTGGTGCTGGAAGGCAAAGCCAGCCTGGACACGGCACCGATTACCGGGGAGTCCGTACCGCAGGAAGTTGTGCCGGGTGCGGAAGTTTTTGGCGGGGCGATAAATCTGGATGGTCTGCTGCGCATCCGGGTTACGCGTACCGGAGAGACCTCGACGCTGGGGCGCGTGATCGCCCTGATGCAAAGCGCGGAACAGGCAAGCCCGCCGATAACGCGTTTGCTCGAGCGCCACGCGGCGCGTTATTTGCTTTTGGTGCTGATGATTGCCGCCAGCACCTGGTTCCTGACGCAGGATGCCCAGGCGATGCTGGCCGTCCTGGTGGCAGCCTGTCCCTGCGCGCTTGTGCTTTCCGCCCCGGCATCATCTATTGCCGGGCTGACGGTGGCCGCCCGCCACGGCATTTTAATTCGCGGCGCGGCCTTTCTTGAGGAGCTGGCGGAGATCAACGCCGTGGTGGTCGACAAGACCGGTACGCTAACCCACGGCAGGCTACACCTGCAGGCCGTGGCGCCTTATGGCGACACCGATCCCACTTTGCTGCAAACCCTGGCGGCCAGCCTGGGCGCGACCAGCAATCACCCGGTCAGCCGCGCGGTAAGCGAGATTGTTTCGCGGGAAGCCTGGCTGCCTCTCGAAAATGTGCGTGAGCATCAGGGGCTAGGCGTTTCCGCCTCTACACCGCAGGGAGAAGCGGTGCTTGGCAGGCGTGAGCTGTTAGCCTCCACTCTGAGCGACTTACCTGCAGCCCCTGAGCACGATGGCCCGATTGTCGGGCTGGCGCTGGATGGCCGTTTTCTTGGCTGGCTGCTGCTGGCCGATAGTCTGCGAAGTGAGGCGGCAACGGCGATGGCCGAGCTGCGCGATCTTGGGCTAAACCGACAGCTTTTACTGACCGGCGATCGCCAGTCGGTTGCGGACAAAATTGCGCACCAGGTGGGGATCGCTGACGTAGTGGCCGGGGCGCTGCCCGCGGACAAGCTGGCGCAGGTGAAACGGCAAATCGACAGCGGCTACCGGCCTATGGTTATCGGCGATGGTATCAACGATTCGCTGGCACTAAAGGCTGGCGTGGTGGGCGTGGCAATGGGGGCCGGTGGGTCCGACATCGCGATGTCTTCGGCGGATATTGTCTTGATCGGCAGCGATCTTCGCCGGCTGGGCACCTGCGTGCGCCTGAGCCGCCGCTGCCGCCGGACTTTGCAGGTCAACGTATTTATCGGCCTGGGCTGGACGCTGGCCATTGTCGCGATGGCGGCTTTTGGCTGGCTTGGCGCTTCTGGCGCAGTTATCGCTGCGCTGTTGCATAATCTCAGCACGCTGCTGGTGCTCGGCAATGCGGGAAGATTACTGCGGTTTGAAGAGAAGCTAAACGAGCAGGCATAAAAAAAGCGCCTTCTGATGAAGGCGCTTTACTTTTCGGGGCAGTAACTTAGAACGCGTAGTTGAAGTTAGCGCCGTACAGCCAGGCTTTACCTTCAGATTTGAAGGAGTACGGGTACTCTTCAATGTTCACTTTCTGACCGTGCATGTAGGAAACGCCTACGTCCACAGACGCGTCTTTGTTGAACGCATAGGTGGTACCGGCGCTCAGCCACAGGCGGTCCTGGTCCGGAATGGAGATAGAACGCTTGTTAGCCGGCACCGGGCTGTCATCGAACGCGATACCGGTACGGAACGTCCAGTTGTCGTCCATATAGTAGGTGGTACCCAGCGCGATGCGGTAAGCATCCCGGAAGCCTTCATCTTTATAGAACAGCTTCTGGCCGTTGCTGTCTTTCGCTTTCAGCTCCTGGAACTGGCTCCAGCTGGTGTAGGTCAGGCTATAGTGGATGGCCCATTTAGGCGCCACTTTGTTATAACCGGACAGTTCCCACATCTCAGGCAGATACAGGTTCAGAGAGCCTGGAATAGTCGCGCCGCCCGTGCCGACAGGAATGTTGTTTGCGGACAGGATACCGGAGAGTGCCGGTGGCAAAGCACTTGATGGTGGCAGGCTGCTCTTATAGTCGCCGTCGAAGTCAATTTTCACTTCAGAGCGGTAGGTGAAGCCGTAGCGGTTGTCTTTATCAATTTCATACAGGATCCCAGCGTTCCAGCCGAAGCCCCATTTGTCACCCTTCAGATGGGCGATTTGGGTATCTGCAGGGATAGATCCGAGCAGACCTTTATAAGCTGCTGGAACTTTTGGATTTGCCGCCAGAATTTGTGGCAGATCGCCCGCATAGCGCTCAATCTTCGCTTTAGCATACACCGCGTCGAAACCGAGGCCGAAGCTCCAGTTGCTGTTCAGGCGGTAGGCGCCGCTCAGGTTCATGTTCAGGGTCGTCAGGTCGGTGGTACCGCCCATCGAGCCCGCTGCGTAGCTGTCATTATACTCGGTGGCCAGGCCGTAGTTGGAGGTGACGGACGCACCCCAGCCAAACTGGTCGTTGATCGGCGCCACAAAGTGCAGGTTAGGGACCCATGCGGTTGGCGCGATGTTTTTCGCATCCAGGCTTTTGCCTGACGGCGAACGGCCAGAGATATCAACGTCCGGGTCAACGAAGATAGCACCAGCGGAGAAAGAAGGGCGATCGAACATCATGATGGTAGCGGGGTTGCGGCTTGCTGAACCCGCATTATCCGCAACTGCACCTTCCCCCGAATACGCTCGGCCAAGGCCAGAGGAAGAGAACTCGTTTAATTGAAAGCCGGCGGCGTACGCCTGGGAGGAGACTATTGCCACTGCAACCGCGAGGGCTGACTTTGTAAACAGGTTTTTCTGGCTCATGACCAAAACCTCATTGATTTATTTTTATGCAAACAATGTTACATACCGTAACAGGAGCGCGAATAGTAGGGACTGATCGGGTACAGAGAAATCAGACCAGTGGCGAGAGTATAGGTCTGACCAGCGAGGATGTTGCAAGTTTGTTTCTAAAGTTTTTCATGTTTGATCTTGAAAACGGGATCTGAGTGGCAAAATTGGGGGGAACTTCTCATCAAAGCGGGGATGTTATTTGTTTTAGATCATTTTTAAGTGTGATTTCCGTCACTTGTCGGTTTTGTGAGGATTATCAACTGGAGCAGATGCAACGGCGGGCGTAAAATAGCCACAATTATTTTAACCATTCTCCTATTTTAAGCCGCATTACAGAGGAAAGCGTGATGAGTAAAAATACCGCCGATGAAACCCCGGTTTGCTGCTGCATTGATGTCGGTTCTATTATCGACAACACAGATTGCATCGCCTCCTACAGCCGTGTATTTACTAGCAAAACAGAAGCCGATGAAGTGCTGGCTGCGTTAACGGCTAAAGCCCGTGACGTTGAGTCTGAACCTTGCCAGATTACACCGCGCTACACCGAAGTCGCCGACGGCGTGCAGCTGGATATCGATTTCCAGTTTAGCTGCCAGGCTGAAACGATGATTTTCCAGCTCGGCCTGCGTTAAATTCCCGCTCTCTAATTCCCCCGTGTAAAGCGGGGGCGTTCATTTCGTTATGTAATAATTCGTGTCGCTTCTCCCATTTTTCTCGCCCGCTGGTTGGCTGGATGTGAATTTTTAGTTAAGACTGTGATCAGGTCAGACCACTTTTTGTCTGTATTCACTTTTTTTAGCAGGGGAGCGTTATGAGTCAGGCACTGCCGTTGATTACCCGCCAGGGCGATCGTATTGCCATTGTCAGTGGTTTACGCACGCCGTTTGCCCGTCAGGCCACGGCTTTTCATGGTATTCCCGCCGTCGATCTCGGCAATATGGTGGTGAGCGAGCTGATGGCCCGCAGCGAAGTGCCGCCCGAGGCGATTGAGCAACTGGTCTTTGGCCAGGTGGTACAAATGCCGGAAGCGCCAAACATTGCCCGTGAAATCGTGCTGGCGACCGGCATGAGCGTCCATACCGATGCCTACAGCGTCAGCCGTGCCTGCGCCACAAGTTTCCAGGCCGTTGCAAACGTAGCCGAAAGTTTGATGGCCGGCACCATTCGCGCCGGGATTGCAGGTGGCGCAGATTCTTCTTCCGTGCTGCCTATTGGCGTCAGCAAAAAGCTGGGCCGTACGCTGGTGGACGTGAACAAAGCGCGCACGCTTGGGCAGCGGCTGAAACTGTTTTCCAAATTACGTCCTCGCGATCTTTTGCCAGTTCCTCCCGCCGTGGCTGAATATTCTACCGGTCTGCGTATGGGGGATACCGCTGAGCAGATGGCGAAAACTCACGGCATCACTCGCGAACAGCAGGACGCGCTGGCACATCGTTCCCACGAGCGTGCCGCCCAGGCCTGGCAGGAAGGAAAGCTGGCCGATGAAGTGATGACGGCGTTTATTCCTCCCTATCGTCAGCCGTTCGCTGAAGATAACAACGTGCGTAAAGGCTCCAGCCTCGCCGATTATGCAAAACTCCGTCCGGCGTTTGACCGCAAGCACGGCACCGTGACCGCGGCTAACAGTACGCCGCTGACGGACGGCGCTGCGGCCGTGATCCTGATGACCGAATCCCGGGCAAAAGAGCTTGGCCTCAAGCCGCTCGGTTTCCTGCGCAGCTACGCGTTCACCGCCATTGATGTCTGGCAGGATATGCTGCTTGGCCCGGCGTGGGCGACGCCGCTGGCGCTTGAGCGCGCGGGCATTACGCTGAATGATTTGACCCTGTTTGATATGCACGAAGCCTTTGCCGCGCAGACGTTAGCCAACCTGAAAATGCTTTCCAGTGAAAACTTTGCCCGCAATGTGCTGGGCCGGGCTCACGCCACGGGCGAAGTCGATGACGCGAAATTTAACGTGCTGGGAGGGTCGATCGCCTACGGGCATCCGTTTGCGGCGACGGGCGCAAGGATGATTACCCAGACGCTGCATGAACTGCGTCGCCGCGGGGGAGGCTTTGGCCTCGTTACCGCGTGTGCGGCCGGTGGGCTTGGTGCGGCAATGGTTCTGGAGGTGGAGTGATGGCACAGCAAGGCGCATTCGATTTACACATCCGACTGGATAACGTTGCCGTAGTGACCATCGACGTTCCGGGCGAAAAAATGAATACCCTGAAGGCCGAATTTGGGGCGCAGGTACACAGCATTATTAAAAAGCTGCGCGACAACCCGAGCGTGCAGGGGCTGGTATTTATCTCCGGCAAGCCGGACAACTTTATCGCCGGGGCCGACATCAACATGATAGGCGGCTGCAAAACGGCTGAAGAAGCGCAAGAGCTGGCGAGGCAGGGGCAGCAGATCATGGCAGAAATCGCCGCGCTGCCGATCCCGGTGGTGGCCGCGATTCACGGCGCCTGCCTGGGCGGCGGCCTGGAGATGGCGCTTGCCTGCCATGTCCGCATCTGTACCGATTCACCTAAAACGCTGCTTGGCCTGCCGGAAGTGCAACTGGGCCTGCTGCCGGGCTCGGGCGGCACTCAGCGTTTACCTCGCCTGATAGGCGTCAGCAATGCGCTGGACATGATTTTGACCGGCAAGCAGCTGCGCCCGCGTCAGGCCCTGAAGCTGGGGCTGGTGGATGACGTGGTGCCCGAATCTATTTTGCTTGAGGCCGCTGTTGAGCTGGCGCTTAAAGGGCGGAAACCTTCGCGTGAACTGCCGGTAAAAGAACGCATACTCGCCGGGCCGCTGGGGCGCTCGCTCTTGTTCAGCATGGTCAGCAAGAAGACCGAAGAGAAGACGCAGGGCAATTACCCGGCAACGGGCCGCATTATCCAGGTTATCCGCACCGGGTTGGAGCAAGGGAGCAAAAGCGGCTATGAGGCCGAAGCCAAAGCGTTTGGTGAGCTGGCCATGTCTCCCGAATCTGCCGCTTTGCGCGGCCTGTTCTTTGCCAGTACGGAGCTGAAAAAAGAGTATGGCGGTGAAGCAAAGCCCGGCAAACTAAATTCTGTCGGCGTGCTGGGGGGGGGATTAATGGGCGGCGGGATCGCCTATGTGACGGCCACCAAAGGCAAGCTTCCGGTGCGCATTAAGGACATTAACAACGAAGGCATTAACCACGCGCTGAAATACAGCTGGGATCTGCTGGAGAAGAAAGTTCGTCGTCGCCATATGAAGCCTGCTGAGCGCCAGCGCGAACTGGCACGTATCTCCGGTGGAACCGATTACCACGGCTTTAGCCAGAGAGATATTGTGGTGGAAGCCGTGTTTGAAGATCTGGCGCTGAAGCAAAAAATGGTGGCTGAGGTTGAACAGTATGCCGCACCGCACACCGTTTTTGCCTCGAATACTTCTTCGCTGCCGATTGCCGATATTGCCGCTCAGGCAGCGCGCCCGCAGCAGGTTATTGGCCTGCATTTCTTCAGCCCTGTAGACAAAATGCCGCTGGTCGAAGTGATTCCTCATGCAGGGACTAGCGCGGAAACCATTTCCACGACCGTGCAGCTGGCGAAAAAACAGGGCAAAACGCCGATTGTGGTAGGCGACAGCGCCGGGTTTTACGTCAATCGCATTCTTGCGCCTTATGTTAATGAAGCGCTGCGCTGCCTCACGGAAGGTGAGCCGATCGAGCGCATTGACGATGCGCTGGTGAAGTTCGGTTTCCCGGTGGGGCCGGTACAATTGCTGGATGAGGTTGGGATAGACGTCGGCACGAAGATTATCCCGATTCTGCAGCAGGCTTTCGGCGATCGCTTTGCCGCGCCTGATACCGTGGATGCAATCTTGAAGGACGATCGCAAAGGAAGAAAAAATGGTCGCGGTTTCTATCTTTATCCTGCAAAAGGGCGTAAAAGCAAGAAACAGCCTGACACAGCGATTTACACGCTATTAGGCGTGACGCCGAACGGGCGTCAGACCCCGGAACACATCGCCGAGCGCTGCGTCATGATGATGCTCAACGAGGCCGCTCGCTGCCTCGATGAAGGTGTGGTCAGAAGCGCACGTGATGGCGATATTGGCGGCGTTTTCGGCATTGGTTTTCCGCCGTTTTTAGGCGGGCCGTTCAGGTATATGGACAGCCTGGGGGCCGCCGATGTGGTGGCAAAATTACAGCGTTTAGCGAGCCAGTACGGGGAGCGGTTCAGCCCCTGTGAAAGGCTGATTATTATGGCTGAACAACACCTTAGTTTCTGGCCCGCGTTGACGTCGCAGCCGGTGACCGAGCTTGACGAAGCGCTGAGCTAAAACCGGTAAATGTACGCTGCAAGGTCATTTTGTAAACAGATATTGACTATACTTGCAGCATTGAGGTAAAAGACAGCGTTTCATTCGATGTACGGATAAGGCACAATGCCCGGCTGCCGTGAACCCCACTTTTTCAGCGTGCGGGTTCAGGCGTTCCTGGTTAACAAAAGCGGTGCAATATGCAAGTTTTTATCATGCGTCACGGCGACGCAGCACTCGATGCTGCCAGCGACTCGGTTCGTCCCTTAACCCAATGTGGGTGTGATGAATCCCGTCTGATGGCGACCTGGTTAACGGGTCAAGTGGCAAGTATCGAACGTGTTCTGGTGAGCCCTTACCTGCGAGCTGAACAGACCCTGGACGTGGTGCGGGAAGCGCTGAACCTCCCGGAAAAAGAAGACATCCTGCCAGAGCTGCGGCCCTGCGGTGATGTAGGCCTGGTGGGGGATTACCTGCTGGCGCTGGCAAGTCAAGGTGTTGAATCTGCGCTGGTGGTTTCCCACCTGCCGCTCGTGGGTTATCTGGTTTCCGAGCTTTGCCCGGAAGAGGCTCCGCCGATGTTTACGACTTCGGCCATTGCCAACGTCACGCTGGACCCGGATTCCGGTAAAGGTGTGTTTAACTGGCAGATGAGCCCCTGCAACTTCAAGGTGGCTAAGGCTATCTGATTGCTGTGAGCATGAAAAAAAGAGTCGCGAACGCGGCTCTTTTTGCTTTTAAGGTGCTCAGGATTTTCCCCCTCACCCTAACCCTCTCCCCAAAGGGGCGAGGGGACTGCTCCCGATCGTTTTCCCCCTCCCCCTATGGGAGAGGGCCGGGGTGAGGGGAATCCCTTGCGCTGAGCTTATGGCAGCTCCGGCGGCTGCCACTCCTCAATCTCAATCAGCACCAGCAGCGCGGCATCGCCGCCGTACTCTTTCGGTGCCTGATGAAACGCCACAATATGCGGATGCTGCGCCAGCCAGAGCGGCGTTTGCTGCTTTAGGACGTGTTTACCGTGGCCGTGCATCACGCAGGCACAAAAAACATGCTCGCGGCGGCAGGCGGCTATCAGCGCGCCCAGCTCCTGTTTGGCCTGAAGCTGGGTCAGACCGTGCAAATCAAGAAATAGCTCCGGAGAATAATCCCCGCGACGCAGTTTCTTCAGTTCAAAATGACTCACGCCTTCGCGCACGTAGCGCATTGGCCCTTCGGTCGCCAGGCGTGGCTGAAACTCATCGGAAAAATAGTGGCTGGCATCAGCCTGCTCCTGCAGCAGACGCTTCACGGGCACTTCCGTTATTTTCTTGCGCACCGGGCGGTGGACAATCGTGTCCTGAGCCAGTTTTTTCGTGCCGCCCATCAGGCCGCGAAACAGCGCCTCATCTTCGGAACTGAGCGGTGATTTTTTTTTCATGTTTCTCTCATCTCGCATTCGCTTTGCGGTCAGTTTACCTGCTTTACCCGGCAGCAATAAAGAAAACGCAACTTTCGCGGCTTCCCGGCGTCGATGAATGCTGATTTGTCGCCTCCTTCATGGCAAACTAGCCGATTATTATTGAACTAGCGTGAGTCGCCTGCGGAGGGCACGTGGATAAAATTTTCGTCGATGAGGCAGTAAACGAGCTGCATACCATTCAGGACATGCTGCGCTGGTCGGTCAGCCGCTTTAGCGCCGCCAACATCTGGTATGGGCACGGCACCGACAATCCATGGGATGAAGCCGTTCAGCTGGTTCTGCCAAGTCTGTACCTGCCGCTGGATATTCCTGAAGACATGCGCACCGCGCGTCTGACCCCAAGCGAGCGTCACCGCATCGTCGAACGCGTGATTCGCCGCGTCAACGAACGTATTCCGGTTGCCTACCTGACCAATAAAGCCTGGTTCTGCGGCCACGAGTTCTACGTGGACGAACGTGTACTGGTGCCGCGCTCGCCGATTGGAGAGCTGATTAACAACCGCTTTGCCGGGATGATCGACCACGAGCCGCAGCACATTCTGGATATGTGCACCGGCAGCGGCTGCATCGGGATTGCCTGCGCCTATGAATTCCCGAATGCGGAAGTGGATATTGTTGATATTTCCCCTGACGCTATCGCCGTGGCCGAGCAGAACATTGCCGAGCACGGCCTGGACCACAACGTCACGCCGATTCGCTCTGACCTGTTCCGCGACCTGCCTAAAGTGCAGTACGACGTGATTGTGACGAACCCGCCGTATGTTGATGAAGAAGACATGGCGGATCTGCCGGGCGAATACCACTTCGAACCTGAGCTGGGCCTGGCGGCCGGCAGCGATGGTCTGAAGCTGGCTCGTCGTATTCTTGGCTGCGCGCCGGATTACCTGGCCGACGGCGGGATCCTGATTTGTGAAGTGGGGAACAGCATGGTACACCTGATGGAACAGTACCCGGAGGTGCCGTTCACCTGGCTTGAGTTCGACAACGGCGGCGACGGCGTATTTATGCTGACTAAAGCGCAGCTGATTGACGCTCGCGAGTACTTCAGTATCTACAAAGATTAATTGCCGAACGTAGACGAGCCTTCGGGCTCGTTTTACTTCCCGCGCACAACACAATAACTAGAACGGTGATTAAGGAGCCGTGATGGCTGGTAACAGTATTGGACAGGTTTTTCGCGTAACGACATTTGGTGAATCTCACGGCATCGCGCTGGGCTGCATTGTTGACGGCGTCCCGCCGGGCATCCCGCTGACGGAGGCCGACCTGCAGCACGATCTCGATCGCCGTCGTCCGGGCACCTCGCGCTACACCACTCAACGCCGTGAGCCTGACCAGGTCAAAATTCTCTCCGGCGTGTTTGAAGGCGTGACGACCGGCACGAGCATTGGCCTGCTGATTGAAAATACCGATCAGCGTTCCCAGGATTACAGCGCCATCAAAGACGTGTTCCGTCCGGGACACGCGGATTACACCTACGAACAAAAATACGGCCTGCGCGACTACCGCGGCGGCGGCCGTTCTTCTGCCCGTGAAACCGCCATGCGCGTTGCAGCGGGCGCCATTGCCAAGAAATACCTTGAGCAGAAATTCGGCATTAAAATTCGCGGCTGCCTGACGCAGATGGGCGATATTCCGCTGGAAATCAAAGACTGGGATCAGGTTGAGCAGAACCCGTTCTTCTGCCCGGACCCGGATAAAATCGACGCGCTGGACGAGCTGATGCGAGGCCTGAAAAAAGAGGGCGACTCCATCGGCGCGAAAGTGACCGTTGTGGCTGACAACGTGCCGCCGGGCCTCGGTGAGCCGGTCTTTGACCGCCTGGACGCAGACATTGCCCACGCGCTGATGAGTATCAACGCGGTGAAAGGCGTGGAAATTGGCGAAGGCTTCGGCGTGGTGAACCTGCGCGGCAGCCAGAACCGGGATGAAATCACCCAGCAAGGCTTCCAGAGCAACCACGCGGGCGGCATTCTGGGCGGCATCAGCAGCGGTCAGCAGATCGTGGCTAACATGGCCCTGAAACCAACTTCCAGCATTACCGTGCCGGGCAAAACCATTAATCGCGAAGGCGAAGAAGTGGAGATGATCACCCGCGGGCGTCACGATCCTTGCGTGGGGATCCGCGCTGTGCCGATCGCAGAAGCAATGCTGGCTATCGTGCTGATGGATCACCTGCTGCGCCAGCGCGCTCAGAACGCTGACGTTTCTTCCCCGCTGCCTCGCTGGTAAGACGATGAACAAACTCCTGATCGGGATGCTGGCGCTGGCCGCCAGCGCCCAGGCTCTAGCGGCGACGCCGTGGCAAAAAATCGACCACCCGATTGCCGGTAGCGCGCAGTCTATTGGCGCGTTTTCCAACGGCTGCATCGTCGGGGCTCACGCGTTGCCGCTTGAGGACGCCCGCTACCAGGTGATGCGCCCGGATCAGCGTCGCTACTTTGGTCATCCCGATCTGGTGATGTTTATTCAGCGCCTGAGTAATCAGGTAAATCAGCTCGGCCTGGGGACAGTGTTGATTGGTGACATGGGCATGGCGGCAGGCGGGCGTTTTAGCTCCGGCCACGCCAGCCATCAGACCGGGCTTGATGTCGACATTTTCCTGCAACTGCCAAAAACTCGCTGGACGTCGGCGCAATTGCTGCGCCCTCAGGCTTTGGATTTGGTTGCTGCCGACGGCAAGCGCGTGGTGCCTTCGCTGTGGAAACCGGAAATCGACAGCCTGATTAAGCTCGCGGCTAAAGATAACGAGGTGACGCGCATCTTCGTGAACCCGGCTATTAAGCAGCGGCTTTGCGAAGATGCGGGCGCTGACCGCGACTGGCTGCGTAAGGTGCGCCCGTGGTTTGCCCACCGCGCCCACATGCACGTTCGCCTGCGCTGCCCGGCTAACAGCCTTGAGTGTGAGGATCAGCCTCTGCCTCCTCCGGGAGACGGCTGCGGGGCCGAGCTGCAAAGCTGGTTCGCGCCGCCTGCACCGGGCAGCACGCCGCCGAAAAAGACAACGCCACCGCCGCTACCCGCCTCCTGTCAGGCATTACTGGATGAGCACGCTCTGTAAATGGAATGGTTTATGGTTTCCCCGCTGCTGCTGCTGGCGCTGTTTTTTGTCGCCATGCTGGCCGGGTTTATTGATGCCCTTGCGGGCGGCGGCGGGTTACTGACGGTCCCTGCTTTGCTGGCGGTAGGCATGTCTCCGGCTCAGGCCCTGGCAACCAACAAGCTACAGGCCTGCGGCGGCTCGGTTTCAGCCTCTCTCTATTTCATTCGCCGCAAGGTGGTCAGCCTTGCCGATCAGAAGCTCAATATTCTGATGACCTTTATCGGCTCTACGTGCGGCGCATTGCTGGTGCAGCACGTGAAGTCCGATATTTTGCGCCAGCTCCTGCCGCTGCTGATTATCGGCATCGGGCTCTATTTCCTGCTGATGCCAAAGCTCGGAGAAGAAGACCGGCAGCGCCGCCTGCACGGTTTGCCGTTCGCGTTAATTGCCGGGGGCTGCGTCGGTTTTTATGATGGCTTCTTTGGCCCCGGCGCCGGGTCGTTTTACGCGCTGGCCTTTGTGACGCTTTGCGGCTTCAACCTCGCCAAATCCACCGCCCACGCGAAAGTCCTGAACGCCACCTCCAATCTTGGCGGGCTGCTGCTGTTTATCATCGGCGGCAAGGTGATTTGGGGCACCGGCTTTGTGATGATGGCCGGGCAATTTTTAGGGGCGAGGGCGGGTTCGCGCCTCGTCTTAAGTAAAGGGCAGCAGCTGATTCGCCCAATGATTGTCGTTGTTTCGGCGGTAATGAGCGCCAAGCTGCTGTATGACAGCCACGGACCGGAAATTCTCCATTGGTTAGGGATAGCCTGAAATGAATGATGTCACTATGAGCAAACAACACCATTACCAGGAACTGATTGACGTGTTCGATAGCTGCTTCCTGGCAGAGTTTAATACCCGCTTGATCAAGGGCGATGACGAGCCTATTTATCTGCCTGCGGATGACGAATTGCCGTATAACCGCATCGTCTTCGCGCACGGCTATTACGCCAGCGGAATGCATGAGATTTCTCACTGGTGCGTGGCGGGCGCAGAGCGCCGCAAGCTGGTGGACTTCGGTTACTGGTATTGCCCGGACGGGCGAGACGCCGAAACCCAGGGCAAGTTCGAAGATGTGGAAGTGAAGCCGCAGGCGCTGGAGTGGATGCTCAGCACCGCCGCGGGCTTCCCGTTTAACGTCAGCTGCGACAACCTGAGCGGCGATTTTGAGCCTGACCGCATTGCGTTTCAGCGCCGGGTTCATGCCCAGGTTATGACTTATCTGAAAGACGGGATCCCCGAGCGCCCGGCTCGTTTGATTGACGCGCTAAGGGCGTATTATGGCACCCCTGCGCTCGAAGCCGGGCAGTTTGCCTGGCCAGAAGACCTAAACTAAAAATCACCTGTATGAAGAGGATGTATGATGATCGCGGAATTTGAGTCACGTATTTTGGCGTTGATTGATGAGATGGTGGAGCACGCCAGTGACGACGACCTGTTTGCCAGCGGTTATCTGCGTGGGCACCTGACTCTGGCGGTAGCCGAACTGGAAAACGGCGACGACCATACGCCAGACGCGCTGCATGTGGTGGTGAGCGATAGCCTGCAAAAGGCGATTCAGGCCGGTGAGCTTTCCCCGCGCGACCAGGCGCTGGTGTTGGGCATGTGGGAAACGCTTTTCGAGAAGGCGAAGTTTTAACCCTCACCCTAACCCTCTCCCTAAAAGGGAGAGGGGATAAAAGCGTTACAGAGAAGCTGATGAGGGGAACATCACTTCACCGCTTTTCCTTTCAATAGCTTCCTTACCCAAAGCCGATTCGGGTTCAGCGCCGCGAGCGTGACTGCATCCAGCGGAATAGGTTCTTCACTCATCTGCGCTGCCAGAATCTCAGAAGCCAGCGGCGCGCTACACAGCCCGCGTGAGCCCAATGCACCCAGCATATAAAGATTGCCGTAAACCGGTGCAGGCTCTGCGTTTGCACGATCCTCGGCCAGCCCGATATATTGCTCAAGCGTGGCGTCATAATCTGGCACACTGCCCACCATTGGAAGGTGGTCGCGTGAAGCGCAGCGCACGCCGCAGCGGGCTTCGTTGGCTGAAACGTCCACTTCTTTTGCCCATTCTGCATTCGGCAGACAGTCGAGCAGGCGCTGGCGATTATGCTGCTGATCTTCTGCATTCCAGGTCATTTCATCCTGGCCACGGTGATAGCTGGCGCCAATACAATGCTGCTGGTTGTGCGGGTTGACCGGCGTCAGATAGCCGTCGTAGCACAGCACCTGGCGGAGCTGGCTTAATCCCGGCGTGGTAGGAATATGGCTAACCTGGCCGCCGACCGAGTAAACAGGCAGGTTCTGAGTTTGAGAAAACTGACTTATTTGATGTCCGTTGGCCAGCACGACGGCGGCATGCTGGGCGGTCTCCTGCTGAGCAAAATCTATCTTCCAGCCGCCATTCGCGGCCGTTAAGTCGGTCACCCGGTATCCATAATGAATCTTTAATCCTTGCTGTTCGGCTAGTGCAAGAGCGCCGGCGGTAAGCTGTGCCGGGTAGAGCCAGCCGCCCAGCGGATAGCTGATGCCACCGCACTGCGTGTCAACGCCACAGGTTTCCGCCACCGTTTCAGCATCCACCGCCTTCGCCAGTAAGTCTGGCAGGTTCAGGCCGAGCATCTGTTCGATTTTATGGGCGCTTTTTTCATCCCAGGCGAGCTGGGTTACGCCGCACCAGGCATGATCAAAAGTTACCGGAAGGGCATCGTACAGTCGGCGCGCGAAGGTGAAGGCCGCCGGGAAAAAGGTGGTTAGCGCCGCATCATGCGCGGTTAGCAGCGGGTAAAGTGCGCCCTGACGGTTGCCGGATGCGCCCTGGGCTGGGGCTTCATCCTCGCAATACAGGGTGACCTTCCAGCCTCGACGCAGCAGCGCCAGGGCGAGCAGGGCGCTGGCAATGCCGCCGCCAATAATCGCGGTTTCACGTTCACTTGTGCCAGGGCGAGCGTACCAGGGGGTGCGGGCAGAAGTATCCACGGGCTGTTGTAGAGATCCAACTAGCATTTCGCGTTTGCGGCCAAACCCTTTGCTGCGTGTCACGGTGAAGCCCGCTTCAATTAAGCCACGGCGTACAAAGCCTGCGGAAGTAAAGGTCGCCAGCGTGCCCCCAGGGCGAGCCATGCGAACCATGGCCTGGAAGAGCTGCTGCGTCCACATATCCGGGTTTTTGGAGGGCGCGAAGCCATCCAGGAACCAGGCATCGACCTGCTGATTAAGGGTGTCATCTAACTGAGATATCAGCTCGTTAATATCGCCAAACCACAGGTCAAGCGTGATGCGGCCATTGTCCAGCAGCAGGCGGTGGCAGCCGGGAATCGGCAGCGGCCATTGTTGCTGAAGCTCGGTGGCGAAGCGACTGAGCTCTGGCCAGTGCTGATGGGCCAGCGCCAGATCGGCGGCGGTCAGGGGAAATTTTTCAAAACTGATAAAATGCAGCCGTTTTAAGCAGGCATCTTCACGTTTCACACAAAATTCATCGAACGCCTGCCATAAAGTCAAAAAGTTAAGGCCGGTACCAAACCCACTTTCTGCGACCACAAAAAGCGGTCTTTCGTGGGTTGCAAAGCGTTCAGGGAGATGGTTTCCGCCGAGGAAGACGTATCGCGTCTCTTCCAGTCCGTTATCGTTAGAGAAGTAAACGTCGTCAAAATCTCGGGATACAGGTGTACCTTCTTCGTTAAAACCGAGGTTGGCGGATTGTATAGGGGAATGTTTCACGTAAGTTGCTCGTCTGACAGGCAGTGGCACGATCATAACGGCGTGAGCGGAGCGGCGCAAATTTCCGCACAATTTGGCTGATCGGACTTGTTCGGCTTACAACTGTACGCTATTGTGCGACACGAAATCCTACATAGTGCAGTGAACGAGGTATTTGAATGAAACGTGCAGTGATTACTGGCCTGGGCATTGTTTCCAGCATTGGTAATAACCAGCAGGAAGTCCTGGCATCTCTGCGAGAAGGACGCTCAGGGATCACTTTCTCGGAAGAGTTTAAAGACGCGGGAATGCGTAGCCACATCTGGGGTAACGTCAAGCTGGATACCACTGGTTTGATTGACCGTAAAGTGGTTCGTTTCATGAACGATGCCTCTATCTATGCCTATCTCTCCATGCGTGAAGCGATTGCCGATGCAGGCCTGAGCGAAGAGGTTTACCAGAACAACCCACGCGTTGGTCTGATTGCCGGTTCCGGCGGCTCTTCTAAAGCGCAGGTCTTTGGTGCTGACGCCATGCGTAGCCCGCGTGGCCTGAAAGCCGTGGGTCCTTACGTGGTGACCAAAGCCATGGGCTCTGCGGTTTCCGCTTGCCTGGCAACGCCGTTCAAAATTCATGGGGTGAACTACTCCATCAGCTCCGCCTGTGCAACTTCCGCCCACTGTATCGGTAACGCGGTAGAGCAGATTCAGCTCGGTAAACAAGACATCGTCTTTGCCGGCGGCGGCGAAGAGCTGGGCTGGGAAATGGCGTGTGAGTTTGATGCGATGGGCGCGCTGTCCACCAAGTACAACGAAACGCCAGAAAAAGCTTCCCGTACCTATGACGCGCACCGCGACGGCTTCGTCATTGCAGGCGGCGGCGGTATGGTTGTGGTTGAAGAACTGGAGCACGCGCTGGCTCGTGGCGCACACATCTACGCTGAAATCGTTGGCTACGGCGCAACGTCTGACGGCGCGGACATGGTTGCCCCATCCGGTGAAGGCGCGGTGCGCTGCATGAAGATGGCGATGCACGGCGTTGATACCCCAATCGACTACCTGAACTCCCACGGTACTTCTACTCCGGTAGGCGACGTGAAAGAGCTGGGTGCGATTCGTGAAGTGTTCGCCGATCGCAGCCCGGCGATCTCTGCGACCAAAGCCATGACCGGCCACTCTCTGGGCGCCGCGGGCGTACAGGAAGCCATCTATTCTCTGCTGATGCTTGAACACGGCTTCATCGCGCCAAGCATTAACGTGGAAGAGCTGGACGAACAGGCTGCTGGCCTGAACATCGTCACTAAAGCGACGGATGCAGCGCTGACCACCGTGATGTCCAACAGCTTCGGCTTCGGCGGCACTAACGCCACGCTGGTGATGCGTAAGCTGAACGCTTAATCGCCATAATCATTCGGAATGGGGCACCTGCGGGGGCCCCATTTTTTTGCCCATTGTTCAGCATTGACAGTCGGTTAACCGAAAGGCACTATGCATTCCCCTCCATTATCATTATTGATAATGCGTAAGCGTTTAACGTTAACCAACGCACCCTGTCATCTGAACACTCAGAGGAAAGGGCGCGGGGTAACTTGCGCCTTGCTCTGAATTTATGGAGTAAGCAGTATGTCTGCAGTACCTGATTCCACTCTTAAAACGTCGAAATCGGCAAATACGTCGCTTTTCAGAATTACCTTTGCGGTCTTTCTGACCTATATGACGGTGGGCCTGCCGCTGCCCGTTATCCCGCTTTTTGTTCACCAGCAGTTGGGCTACGGCAACATGATGGTTGGCGTGGCGGTGGGCATTCAGTTTCTCGCCACCGTATTGACCCGGGGTTACGCGGGGCGACTCGCCGACCAGATGGGCGCTAAACGCTCCGTCCTGCAAGGGATGTTTGCCTGCGGACTGGCGGGCGCTGCCTACCTGCTCGCCGCGCTATTGCCGGTAGAGCCAGCGGTGAAGTTTGCCTTGCTGATCGTTGGGCGGTTGATTCTTGGCTTCGGCGAAAGCCAGCTGCTGACCGGCAACCTGACCTGGGGACTGGGGCTGGTTGGCCCTGGGCGTTCGGGTAAGGTGATGTCCTGGAATGGGATGGCGATTTATGGCGCGCTGGCTGCCGGTGCACCGCTGGGGTTGATGCTTAACAGCCAGTGGGGTTTTGTGGCGCTGGGCGTGACAACCATTGCTTTGCCGCTGATTGGGCTGCTGTTTAACGGCACCGTGAAACCTGTCCCGGCCCATAAAGGCGAGCGGCCTTCGTTATTGACTGTGATCGGACTTATCTGGCAGCCGGGGCTGGGTCTCGCGCTGCAGGGCGTCGGCTTTGCGGTTATCGGCACCTTTGTTTCGCTCTATTTTGCCGCAAACGGCTGGGCCCATGCAGGCTTCACGTTGACGGCTTTTGGCGGCGCTTTCGTACTGGTGCGCGTGCTGTTTGGCTGGATGCCCGATCGCTACGGCGGCGTGCGCGTGGCGCTGTTTTCCCTTGCGGTTGAAACCGTGGGCTTGCTGCTGCTCTGGCACGCGCCTGGAGCCTGGACCGCGCTGCTGGGTGCGGCGCTGACCGGCTCCGGTTGTTCCCTTATATTCCCCGCGCTTGGCGTTGAAGTGGTTAAGCGTGTTCCGCCTCAGGTGCGCGGCACGGCGCTGGGCGGCTATGCTGCTTTCCAGGATATTTCATACGGTGTCACCGGGCCGCTGACCGGAATTCTGGCAACGTCTATGGGCTATTCGTCGGTGTTTATGGCCGGGGCCGTTTCTGCGGTGCTGGGGATTGCCGTGACGCTGGTGGCGTTCAGGAAGTAGGTTTGCTTGTTGCCCGTTTTTTCCCTCTCCTTTTGGGAGAGGGTTGGGGTGAGGAACTAGATCACCAGCCAGAGCAAAATCACCACCACGACCAGCGCGATCAACGCCAGACCAGGCCTCGCGCTCAGCGCCTTTATCGGCTCGATAATTGCGCTAAACATCGGGTTGTAGATCGGCTGAATATCACGCACTTCAATCGTAGCTGGCTGTCGCTCGGCGCGTTTTAAAAACACCTGATTGAGAATGTCCTGTACCTGCGCGGTCGTCAGTATCGTTTGCGGCGTGGCCTGGAAGCGCTGCTGGCTGTAATCCACCATCTCTTTCCACTCCTGCGGCTCAAGCGGCTGCTTTAGGGCCGCCTGCACGCTGTGCAAAGTAGGCGCAGACTGCTGGCTCAGCGTTTGCCTTGCCTGGAGCCAGGTTGTCAACAAAGCAAAGTGCTTAGCCGGAATGAGTTCACCGGTTTTCACGCCGGACAGCTCCAGCATTGACTGCCAGATTTGTTTCCCGGACTCGCCCGTTGCCGCGGCGAGTTTGGTGACAAGCTGGTTCAGGCTGTTGTGCTCGGCGGGGAGCAGCGGGCGGTCGGTGGCCGGGCGCTGCTGCGGCTGAGGGATGGCGAGCTGGTTGTTTTGCAGCAGCGTCAGCACGGTTTTGAGCTGGTCCGGCGTGAGCTGGCTCAGCGCCGTCTGGCCAAACTGCTGGCGGATAAAGTCGCTCACCGCCTGGCGGTTATTGCCCTGGGGCAGCAAATCGCTCAGTTGCTGAATGATCTGACGCGTTGCCAGCGTGGTTTGCGCACTGGTCAGGCGCTGATTCAGGTTCTGCTCAGCGGCGGGGAAATGCCGAGACAGCAGCGGCGTCTCGCTTTTGAGTCCCAGATCGTGCTTAAGGCCCGCCCACACTTCAGCGCTCTGCTGTTGGCTAAGCGCAATGATCCGGGTGATCAGGCGCTCCAGCACGGTACGTTGCTGGGTGGAAAGCGGCTGTTCGCCGGCGGCAGACGGTGCGGAGGGAGGTTCCCCCGGAGGACGCGGCGTGGCGCCCTGAATGGGTTGCATTATTAAATGATCCTTAAGTGCGACAAAACATTCGCAAGTAGTTCGTTATGCCCGGACGTCAGATTATGGCACACTATCCGGCCTTATCTCGACGATTAACAGACAGGTACTCAGGTGAAAATCCTCGTTGATGAAAATATGCCCTATGCCCGCGAACTTTTCAGCCGCCTGGGCGAGGTGACTGCCGTGCCGGGACGTCCGATTCCGGTGGATGCGTTAACGGATGCTGACGCGTTGATGGTTCGTTCGGTCACCAAAGTGAATGCCGAACTGCTGGACGGTAAAGGGATCAAATTTGTCGGGACGGCCACGGCCGGAACCGATCACGTTGATGAAGCGTATTTGCAAAGTGCCGGGGTGGCTTTCTCTGCCGCTCCTGGATGCAACGCGATTGCCGTGGTTGAGTATGTGTTCTCCTCCTTATTGATGCTGGCCGAACGTGATGGTTTTGAGCTGAAAAACCGGACAGTCGGCATCGTCGGCGTGGGTAACGTTGGTGCCCGTCTTCAGGCGCGTCTGGAAGCCTGGGGCGTGCGTACCTTACTGTGCGACCCGCCGCGAGCCAATCGCGGTGATGAAGGCGATTTCGTTTCGCTGGAAACGCTGGTGCAGGAAGCCGACGTCATCACCTTCCATACGCCACTGTTTAAATCCGGCGAGTATAAAACGCTGCATCTGGCGGACGAGGCGCTGATTAGCCGCCTGAAGCCTGGCGCTATTCTGATTAATGCCTGTCGTGGCCCGGTAGTGGACAACAACGCATTGCTGAAATGCTTAAAAGCAGGGCAGAATCTCAGCGTTGTGCTGGACGTCTGGGAGCCGGAGCCGGATCTCAACGTCGAGTTGCTCGACAAGGTCGATATTGGCACGGCGCACATTGCGGGCTATACGCTTGAAGGTAAGGCTCGCGGTACTACTCAGGTCTTTGAAGCCTTTAGCGATTTTATCGGCCATTCTCAAAAAGTGGCGCTGGATTCACTTCTGCCTCCGCCGGAGTTTGGCCGCATCACGCTGGCAGGCCCGCTCGATCAGCCCACGCTCAAAAGACTGGTGCATCTGGTGTATGATGTGCGCCGCGACAACGCGCCGCTGCGAAAGGTAGCCGGTCAGCCTGGTGAATTCGACAAGCTGCGTAAGAACTACCTGGAGCGCCGCGAGTGGTCATCGCTGTATGTGCAGTGTGACGATGCCGACGCGGCAGGCATGCTGCAAAAACTTGGCTTTAGCGCGGCACATCACCCGCTTCGCTAAGCAATATCTTCTGGCTCCCTGGGGCGACGTCCCGGGGAGCATCTGTTCTATTTTCTGGAGTAAACCAACATGTCCGAAGGCTGGAATATTGCCATTTTAGGCGCCACCGGTGCCGTAGGCTCAGCTTTGCTTGAACTGCTTGCTGAACGTCAGTTCCCGGTTGGTGAATTGTATGCCCTGGCGCGCGGCGAGAGCGCCGGTGAAAATCTGCGTTATGAAGGCAAAACTATCCTGGTGCAGGACGCGGCAGAGTTTGACTGGACGCAGGCTCAGCTGGCGTTCTTCGTCGCGGGCGTTGAAGCCTCCGCTCGCTATGTGGAAGAAGCGACCAACGCGGGCTGTCTGGTGATTGACTCAAGCGGTCTTTTCTCGTTGGAGCCGGACGTGCCGCTGGTTGTGCCGGATGTGAACCCGTTCGTGCTGAGTGATTACCGTAACCGTAATCTGGTGGCCGTGGCGGACAGCCTGACCAGCCAACTGCTGAGCGCTTTGAAACCGTTGATTGAGCAGGGTGGCCTGTCACGTATTCAGGTGACCAGTCTGCTGTCTGCTTCTGCGCGCGGCAAAGTGGCCGTAGACGCGCTGGCCGGGCAAAGCGCCCGTCTGCTGAACGGCATTCCTATTGATGAAGAAGACCTGTTTGGCCGCCAGCTGGCGTTCAACATGCTGCCGCTGGTGCCGGACGCCGAAGGCAGCGTGCGGGAAGAGCGTCGCCTGGTGAATGAAGTGCGTAAAGTGCTGCAGGACGATGGCTTAATGATCTCCGCCAGCCTTGTGCAGTCGCCGGTGTTCTATGGCCATGCCCAAATCGTCAACTTTGAAGCGCTGCGCCCGCTGGCGGCAGAAGAAGCCCGCGATGCGTTTGCTCAGGCAGAAGATATTGAGCTGTCTGAAGAGGGAGAATTCCCGACTCAGGTGGCGGATGCGTCCGGTAGCGGCCATCTTTCTATTGGCTGCGTACACAACGATTACGGTATGCCGGAGCAAATCCAGTTCTGGTCAGTCGCCGATAACGTTCGCTTTGGCGGCGCGCTGATGGCGATAAAAACCGCTGAGAAACTGGTGCAGGAGTATATGTACTGATGTCCGAAGTGCTAAGCGAAATTCCGCTTCATAAAATCGCGCTCGGCATTGAGTACGACGGCAGTAAATATTACGGCTGGCAGCGCCAAAACGAAGTGCGCAGCGTGCAGGAAAAACTGGAAAAAGCGCTGTCTCAGGTGGCCAATGAGCCGATTAACGTGTTTTGCGCAGGGCGTACCGATGCGGGCGTTCACGCCACGGGCCAGGTAGTGCATTTTGAAACCAGCGCGGTGCGCAAAGATGCGGCCTGGACGATGGGCGTCAATACGAATTTGCCTGGTGACATCGCCGTGCGCTGGGTAAAAGATGTGCCGTCTGAGTTCCATGCCCGCTTTAGCGCCACGGCTCGCCGCTATCGCTACGTGATTTATAATCACCGCCTGCGTCCGGCCATTCTGCAGCAGGGCGTAACCCATTTTCATCTGCCTCTGGATGCGGATAAAATGCACCGCGCCGCGCAGAGCCTGCTGGGGGAAAATGACTTTACCTCGTTCCGTGCGGTGCAGTGCCAGTCCCGCACCCCATGGCGCAATATGATGCACATTACGGTAAACCGCTACGGCGCTTACATCGTGGTGGACATTAAGGCCAACGCTTTTGTGCACCACATGGTGCGCAACATCGTCGGTAGCCTGATGGAAGTCGGCTGCGGCAACCAGGCTGAAACCTGGATGGCCGATCTGCTGGCAATGAAGGACCGCACTAAGGCCGCTGCCACCGCGAAGGCGGAAGGGCTGTACCTGGTGTCGGTGGATTACCCCGACCACTTTGCGCTGCCGCGTCTGCCGATGGGGCCGCTTTTTTTAGCCGATTGATTGCTGCTTAAGAAAGGATACTTTGATGGATTTCATCCGTTTTATCATCGACTTCATTTTGCATATCGACGTGCATCTGGCCGAGCTAGTGGCACAATACGGTGTCTGGGTTTACGCTATTCTGTTCCTGATTTTGTTCTGCGAAACCGGGCTGGTAGTTACGCCGTTTTTACCGGGTGATTCACTGCTGTTTGTGGCGGGCGCGCTGGCGTCGCTGGAAACCAACGACCTGAACGTGCATTACATGGTCATTTTGATGGTGATTGCCGCCATCATCGGCGATGCGGTGAACTACACTATCGGGCGGCTGTTTGGTGAGAAGTTGTTCAGTAATCCGAATTCAAAAATCTTCCGCCGCAGTTATCTCGATAAAACTCACGCTTTTTACGAGCGTCACGGCGGAAAAACGATTATCCTCGCGCGCTTCGTGCCGATTGTGCGAACCTTCGCACCGTTTGTCGCCGGGATGGGGCACATGTCCTATCGCCATTTTGCGTTCTATAACGTCGTCGGCGCACTGCTGTGGGTCTTGCTGTTCACCTACGCGGGCTACCTGTTCGGTAACCTGCCGGTGGTACAGGAAAACCTGAAGCTGCTGATTGTGGCAATTATCGTGGTGTCGATTTTGCCTGGCGTGGTGGAAGTTATTCGCCACAAACGCGCGGCGTCGCGGCAGTCAAAATAATACGTGGCAGCGGTTCGACCACTTTTTTATCCAAAGTAGCGGGCCGTTGTGTTTTAATGAGCACCATTTATGGTCTGGGGCAGGGAAAACTGCCGCAGAAAAGCTGGTATCGACCAGGTTCAAGCAGAAAGGTCATCAATGAGCTGGATTGAACGAATTCTCAATAAGAGCAATATTACTCCCACCCGCAAGGCGAGCATCCCTGAAGGGGTGTGGACCAAGTGCGACAGCTGCGGCCAGGTCCTGTACCGCGCCGAGCTGGAACGCAATCTTGGTGTCTGCCCTAAGTGCGATCACCACATGCGTATGTCGGCCCGCGATCGCCTGCATAGCCTGTTAGATGAAGGCACAATGGTGGAATTGGGGAGCGAGCTTGAGCCAAAAGATTTGCTGAAGTTCCGTGACTCCAAGAAGTACAAAGATCGTCTGGTTAGCGCGCAGAAAGAGACCGGCGAGAAAGACGCGCTGGTTGTCATGAAAGGCACCCTGCACGGTATGCCTGTTGTGGCTGCGGCCTTCGAGTTCGCCTTTATGGGCGGCTCAATGGGCTCCGTAGTTGGCGCGCGTTTTGTTCGTGCCGTTGAGCAGGCGCTGGAAGACAACTGCCCAATGGTGTGCTTCTCCGCTTCCGGCGGGGCGCGTATGCAGGAAGCGCTGATGTCGCTGATGCAGATGGCGAAAACCAGCGCTGCGCTGGCAAAAATGCAGGAACGCGGTCTGCCGTACATCTCCGTGCTGACTGACCCAACCATGGGCGGCGTTTCCGCAAGCTTCGCGATGCTGGGTGACCTGAACATTGCCGAGCCGAAAGCGCTGATTGGCTTTGCCGGTCCACGCGTTATCGAGCAGACCGTTCGTGAAAAACTGCCGCCGGGCTTCCAGCGCAGTGAGTTCCTGATCGAAAAAGGCGCTATCGACATGATCGTTCGTCGTCCGGAAATGCGCCTGAAACTGGCGAGCATCCTGGCGAAGTTCATGAATCTGCCAGCGCCAAACCCGGAAGCCCCGCGTGAGCCCATCGTGGTTCCGCCAGCACCGGAACAGGGTCAAGAGGCCTGATTCGCAACTAAGGGCAGGCCAGCAGGTTCTGCCCTTTTCTTTATGTGCATGTTAAGTGGGCATCATGGACAAAGACCTTATTCCTCAAGCCACGTCGCCCCTGGCCACGTGGCTTTGCTATCTTGAAAACCTTCATTCCACCACTATCGATATGGGCCTTGAGCGCATCAGCAACGTTGCGCGCAAGCTCGATGTGCTGAAACCTGCGCCAACGGTTTTTACCGTGGCCGGCACGAACGGGAAAGGCACCACCTGCCGTACGCTTGAAACCGCGCTGATGGCCGACGGCTATCGAGTAGGGGTTTATAGCTCTCCGCATCTGGTGCGTTACACCGAGCGCGTGCGCATTCAGGGTGAAGAGTTGCCTGAAGCCCTGCATACCGCCTCGTTTGCCGAAATTGAGGCCGCTCGCGGAGATATTTCCTTAACCTATTTTGAATACGGAACGCTCTCGGCCTTGCTATTGTTTAAGCAGCAGGCGGTAGACGTGGTGATTCTTGAGGTTGGCCTTGGCGGGCGTCTGGATGCCACCAATATTGTGGATTCCGATGTGGCTGTGGTCACCAGCATTGCGCTCGATCACACCGACTGGCTTGGCCCGGACCGTGAGAGCATTGGCCGTGAAAAAGCCGGCGTCTTCCGCAGAGATAACCCTGCGGTTGTGGGCGAGCCAGATATGCCGCAGACGATTGCCGATGTGGCGCAGGAGAAGGGCGCGCAATTACTGCGCCGCGGCGTTGACTGGGATTATGAAGTTAAAGGCACAGGCTGGACGTTCCGGGACGCTAACGGCGAGCTTAAAGATCTGCCGCTGCCGCTGGTTCCACAGCCCAATGCCGCCACGGCGCTGGCCGCTTTACGTGCCAGCAAACTGAACGTGAGTGAAAACGCGATACGCTATGGCATCGAACATGCCACGCTGCCGGGGCGTTTCCAGATTGTGTCTCAGGCACCGCGCGTGATTCTTGATGTTGCCCATAACCCTCACGCGGCGGCTTACCTTGCGGGTCGCCTGGCGGCGCTACCAAAACAGGGTCGTGTGCTGGCGGTGATTGGCATGCTACACGATAAAGACATAGCCGGAACGCTTGCCTGTTTGTCGCCTCAGGTCGATAGCTGGTATTGTGCTCCGCTGGAGGGGCCACGAGGCGCAAGCGCAGAGCAGCTTATGGCCCATCTTGGTCACGGCAAAGCATTTGCAACCGTGGCGGACGCATGGCATGCCGCCATGGCGGAAGCAACGGCCGAAGATACCGTGCTGGTGTGTGGTTCGTTCCACACGGTGGCCCATGTAATGGAAGTACTGGACGCGGGGAGAGCAGGTGGCGAGTAAGTTTCAAAACCGATTAGTCGGAACCATTATTCTGGTCGCACTGGGCGTGATTGTGCTGCCGGGTCTGCTGGACGGGCAGAAAAAACATTATCAGGATGAGTTCGCGGCCATTCCTTTGGTGCCAAAACCTGGAGACAGCGACGAGCCCGATATGCTGCCGGCGGCTACTCAGGCTTTGCCAGCGCAGCCGCCGGAAGGCGCGGCGGAAGAGGTAAGGGCGGGCGCTTCCGTACCGCCGGGGCTGAACAGCGGGGCTATCCCGAACGAAGGCTCTGCGGGCGTTGACGAAGTGCCTGTCGCGCGCGAACAGCCTAAGCCGCAGCCCGTGCAGGAAAAACCAAAGCCTAAGCCGGTGGAAAAACCGCAGCCTAAACCTGCCGCTGATGATAACACTGGTCAGCAGCTTGCGATGGCCTCCGAACAGCCGTCGAAGGCGGAAAAAACTGCCGACGAAGCCCCGACCGGGCAAGCCTATGTGGTGCAGCTTGGCGCATTGAAAAATGCGGACAAAGTGAATGAAATTGTTGGTAAACTGCGCGGGGCCGGGTTCAAGGTTTACACCTCGCCGACCACGCCTGTGCAGGGGAAAATTACCCGTATTCTGGTCGGGCCGGATGCCTCGAAAGATAAGCTGAAGTCTTCGCTGGGCGAACTGAATTCGCTTTCTGGTCTGAACGGCGTGGTGATGAATTATTCGCCAAGGTAGTCGCCGGTGACCCTCACCCCGGCCCTCTCCCTGGAAGGGAGAGGGGGAAAAATATCGCACCATACTGTTCCCTCGCCCCTTTGGGGAGAGGGTTAGGGTGAGGGGAAAAACGACGGTACATCGTCGCTTCCCCCCAACGGAGTGAAGGCAAAACAGGCACTTTTTTAATGGCGTTGATGCTTTTTTCAACGCCATTATTTATTTACGCGGGGGAAGGAAATCCCTACGCAAACGTTTTCTTTTTCTGTTAGAATTCGCCCCGAACTGGACGTCAGGGCAATTTATCACGAGATTTTTTCATGATCTGGATAGATTACGCCATCATTGCGGTTATCGGTTTTTCTTGTCTGGTAAGCGTAATACGTGGGTTTGTGAAGGAAGCGTTATCGCTTGTGACCTGGGGATGTGCTTTCTTTGTCGCCAGTCATTACTACACTTATCTGTCAGTCTGGTTCACTGGCTTTGAAGACGAACTGGTACGTAATGGGATAGCTATCGCGGTGCTGTTTATCGCGACGCTGATTGTTGGTGCGATAGTCAATTATGTGATTAGCGCGCTGGTGCAAAAAACCGGCCTGTCGGGTACAGACAGGGTGTTGGGGATCTGTTTTGGCGCCTTGCGTGGCGTACTGATCGTCTCCGCCATTCTGTTCTTCCTGGATACCTTTACCGGTTTTTCGAAAAGCGATGACTGGCAAAAGTCGCAGCTTATCCCACAATTCAGTTTCATCATCAGATGGTTCTTTGACTATCTGCAAAGCTCGTCAAGTTTCTTGCCCCGCTAATCGTAGTGGGGATGTGGCTTAATGAGGAAAAGACAACATGTGCGGTATTGTCGGTATCGCCGGTTTCATGCCGGTAAACCAGTCGATTTATGATGCGTTAACGGTGCTTCAGCACCGTGGCCAGGATGCCGCAGGCATCGTCACCATCGACGCGTTAAATTGCTTCCGTCTGCGTAAAGCGAATGGCCTGGTGAGCGATGTGTTTGAAGCCCGTCACATGCAGCGTCTGCAGGGGAATATGGGTATTGGCCACGTGCGTTACCCCACAGCCGGCAGTTCCAGCGCTTCTGAAGCTCAGCCTTTCTACGTCAACTCGCCTTACGGGATTACGCTGGCGCATAACGGTAATCTGACCAATGCCCACGAGCTGCGCAAAAAACTGTTCGAAGAAAAGCGCCGCCACATTAACACCACTTCTGATTCTGAAATCCTGCTCAATATCTTTGCCAGCGAGCTGGATAACTTCCGCCATTATCCGCTGGAAGCAGACAACATTTTTGCTGCTATCGCCGCCACTAACCGCCAGATTCGCGGCGCTTACGCCTGCGTGGCGATGATTATCGGCCACGGCATGGTTGCCTTCCGCGACCCGAACGGCATCCGCCCGCTGGTGATCGGCAAACGCGATCTGGGCGATGGCCGCACCGAATACATGGTGGCCTCCGAGAGCGTGGCGCTGGACACTCTGGGCTTTGAATTCCTGCGTGATATCGCGCCGGGCGAAGCAGTTTACATTACTGAGAAAGGCCAGCTGTTCACCCGCCAGTGCGCCGACAACCCGGTCAGCAATCCTTGCCTGTTCGAGTACGTGTACTTTGCTCGCCCGGACTCCTTCATCGACAAGATTTCCGTCTACAGCGCGCGCGTTGAGATGGGGAAAAAGCTTGGCGAAAAAATTGCCCGTGAATGGGAAGACCTGGATATCGACGTGGTCATTCCGATTCCAGAAACCTCCTGCGACATCGCGCTGGAAATCGCCCGCATTCTTGAGAAGCCGTACCGCCAGGGGTTTGTGAAAAACCGCTACGTGGGCCGCACGTTTATCATGCCAGGCCAGCAGCTGCGCCGTAAATCCGTGCGCCGTAAGCTGAACGCCAACCGCGCTGAATTCCGCGACAAGAACGTGCTGCTGGTGGATGACTCCATCGTGCGTGGCACCACCTCTGAGCAGATTATCGAGATGGCACGTGAAGCCGGTGCCAAAAAGGTTTACCTGGCATCCGCTGCGCCGGAAATTCGCTTCCCTAACGTGTACGGCATTGATATGCCGAGCGCCAACGAGCTGATTGCTCACGGCCGCGAAGTGGATGAAATTCGCCAGATCATCGGCGCCGACGGCCTGATTTTCCAGGATCTGGACGATCTGATCGAGGCGGTACGCGTGGAAAACCCGGACATCACCCAGTTCGAATGCTCCGTCTTTAACGGCATCTACGTGACGAAAGACGTTGACCACAAATACCTGCAGTATCTCGAATCCTTGCGTAACGACGACTCCAAAGCGCTGGCGCGTCAGAACGAAGTGGAAAACTTAGAGATGCACAACGAAGGCTAAGCTAAGCCGCCCTCGTTTACAGGCCCACGGTTTACCCCGTGGGCTTTTTTATGCCCGATGCACAGAGAGACAAATTGTGGTTGGTTTTTCATTCTATCATTCCATTACTTTATGGAATGATAGATGGAAGAGTGAATGTCAGACATTACGAGTCAAAATGCCTCCTGGGCCACGCTGCTTAGCGGCCATAACGGGCTGCGATCCCTGGCCCTCGCCGGCGGTGTGGCGCTGCATGCCATTAATATTTATATCGTCACCACGATTTTGCCGACCGTCATTCAGGAGATTGGCGGCCTGGCCTGGTATGCGTGGAACACCACGCTCTTTGTCGCCGCGTCGATTGTAGGCTCCGCCATCTCTGCGAAGCTGATTGCGCGGCAGGGCGCGGCGATGGCCTACCTGTCGGCCCTGCTGCTGTTTTCCTGCGGGGCGGTAATCTGCGCGCTGGCACCCTCCATGCCGGTCATGCTCCTGGGGAGAGTGGTGCAGGGACTCGGAGGTGGTGTGTTGTTTGCGCTGAGCTACGCGCTGATCCGCGTCGCCTTTGAGGCTCCGCTATGGTCCCGGGCTATGGCGCTGGTTTCCGGCATGTGGGGCATCGCAACCCTATGCGGCCCGGCGATCGGCGGTGTTTTCGCGGAGATCGGCGAATGGCGCCTTGCGTTTTGGGCGTTGCTGCCGATAGCCGCCGTGCTTGCCCTGATTGTGATGGTGCAATTTAGAAGCATGTCGAAGCCTGAAGCCGGTGAGGCACGATTGCCCGTACTCACCATCTCGCTGTTGGTCCTGTCTGTGCTAGCCATTTCCCTCGCCGGGCTGGGCGGTTCTTTGGCCCTGAATATCTCCGGAATAGCTGTTGGTCTGGGGCTAGGGTGGCTCATCGCTCGCCTGGACAGCAGGCCGGACGCGGCAAAATTGCTGCCTCGCGGCGCTTATTCCCCGACGCGCGGTATTGGCCTGCTTTATGCGATGATGGCGCTGCTGGTCATTGGCCTGACGACGGAAATTTACGTGCCATACTTTCTGCAGCTCATCCATCTATTCAGCCCGTTGTCTGCCGGTTATTTGACGGCAATGATGGCCGGTGGCTGGACGCTGGCGGCGCTTTGTAGCGCTTCAGTCAGTTCAAAAATGTCGCAGCGGATAATCTGCGTCGGGCCGCTGGTGGTGCTTGTGTCGTTGGTCACGCTGTCCATTATTATGCCGACACCTTTTAACGGCCCGGCGGGCGTGGTTGCCTGCGGTACGGCGCTGGCGGGCGTTGGGTTCGGGATTGGTCTTGCCTGGCCTCATCTTTTAACGAAGGTATTTCAGGCGGCATCGCCCGGGGAAGAAACGCTGGCGTCGGCCTCCATTACCACCGTGCAGCTTTACGCGACGGCGCTCGCCGCCGCCCTGGCCGGGGTTATTACTAACGGGGCCGGCATCACCTCACCCGGAGGGGTTGAAGGGGCCAGCGCGGCCAGTATGGCGTTGTTTGGCGCCTTCGCTTTGGCGCCGGCCGGTGCGACGCTTTTAGCAATACGTCTGAGTCGGCAGGCCAGGTGATATCTGTCACTTTAGGGGCGGCAATGCTAACATCGGCGGCGTTTAGCGGATAACGGGCAGCGTGGATGAAAAAAGTGATGGGGAGCCCGCAGGGCCAACTAGAAATACTGGCAGGTCTTGCTCGCGCGATGGCGCATCCCCATCGTCTTGCCTTGCTGGAGGCCGTTTTTCAGCACGAAAGTTCAGTTGAGCAACTGGCAGAGACAACCGGCCTTTCCGTGACCAATACCTCCCAGCATTTACAGCAGCTCAGGCGGGCCGGGTTCGTACAGTCGCGGCGCGTCGGGAAGCAGGTTTTTTACCGCGAAGGCGAAGGGCCGGTGGCAAACGTGCTTTCTGCTCTGCACAATTTTAATACCTGGCAGCACAGCGAAATGCAGCGCGTTGCGACGGAGAGTCTCTACAACCCGCAGCGGCTGGAGGGGGTTTCCATTGAAGCGCTGCTGGCCAGGCTGGAGCAGGGCGCGTTGTTGCTGGATGTTCGCTCCGCGGAAGATTATTCCGCCGGCCATATTCCCGGTGCGCTGAATATTCCGCTGGAGAAGCTGGAGCAGCACCTGTCTGATTTACCTCGCGACAGGGATATTCTGGCCTACTGCGGTGGGCGTTTCTGCGTACTTTCCAGACAGGCAGTGGCGTTTCTGCGCCAGAAAGACTTTATGGTGCAGCGCGTGGATGATGGTTTTCCTGGCTGGCAGGCGGCCGGGTTGCGAGTTGAGTCGAAATGGTCATCCTGAAAGGGTGAGAAAAGGTGATGAATGAAACGACTGATTGTCGGTATTTCCGGCGCAAGCGGCGCCATTTACGGGGTGCGTTTACTGCAGATCCTCCAGCAGCTGCCGGAGGTGGAAAGCCACCTGGTGATGAGCAATGCGGCGCGCCAGACGCTGGCGCTGGAAACCGATTACTCGCTGCGTGATGTGCAGGTCCTGGCGGATGTTGTGCACGACTCACGGGATATCGCCGCCAGTATCTCCTCTGGTTCGTTTAAGACCATGGGAATGGCGGTGCTGCCGTGCTCGATTAAAACGCTGTCCGGCATCGTGCACAGCTATACGGATGGGCTGCTGACCCGTGCGGCGGACGTAGTGCTGAAAGAGCGTCGCCCGCTGGTGCTTTGCATTCGCGAAACGCCGTTGCACCTCGGGCACCTGCGCCTGATGACCCAGGCGTCCGAGCTGGGCGCGGTGATCATGCCGCCAGTGCCGGCTTTTTATCATCGCCCGCAAACGCTGCAGGATATTGTCGACCAGACGGTCAACCGGGTGCTGGATCAGTTTGACCTTGAGCTGCCCGAAGATCTGTTCGTTCGCTGGGGTGAACACAAGTAATGCACTGCTGCGGTGCATCACAAAATGATTGCCTCATTATGGGGCAATTCTGCAACGCCGATCGCTTTTAGAAGATTTAATCCTCGAAAACCGCCTTCCCCTCTAGTCCCGCTTCCCAGACCTGCTATCTTTCAAACTAGCGCGAAGTTGCAACGTTTTATTAACATAAATCAGCGGCTTTTTTCCACGCAGGGAAAAGTGGCATGAGAACTGCAACTCTCCGTATGCAAAGGCATTACCACACAACAAGACATCACAAATAAGAAAGCCAAACTTGAGGGTATCGTATGAAGAAGTCGGTTCTTGCACTGTCTTTACTGCTCGGCCTGTCCAGCGCAGCCAGCGTGTTTGCAGCGATTCCGCAAAACGTCCGCATTGGTACCGACGCGACCTACGCGCCATTCTCTTCGAAAGACGCGAAAGGCGATTTTGTTGGGTTTGATATCGATCTGGGTAACGAACTTTGCAAGCGCATTCAGACCAAATGTACCTGGGTTGGCAGCGACTTTGATTCCCTGATCCCGTCGCTGAAAGCGAAGAAAATTGACGCCATTATCTCGTCTCTGTCGATCACCGAAAAACGCCAGCAGGAGATCCTTTTCTCCAACAAACTGTACGCGGCGGATTCCCGCCTGATCGCGGCCAAAGGTTCCCCGATTCAGCCGACGCTCGAATCGCTGAAAGGCAAGCACGTTGGGGTGCTGCAGGGCTCCATTCAGGAGACCTACGGCAACGCTGAATGGCGCCCGAAAGGCGTTGATGTGGTGGCCTACGCCAACCAGGATTTGATTTACTCTGACCTCGCTGCAGGGCGCCTGGATGCGGCATTCCAGGACGAAGTTGCCGGGAGCGAAGGCTTCCTGAAACAGCCTGCCGGGAAAGACTATGCCTTTGCCGGTCCGTCCGTGAAGGACAAAAAATACTTCGGCGATGGCACCGGGATCGGCCTGCGTAAAGATGACACCGAGCTGAAGGCCGCGTTCGACAAAGCGCTGGCTGAAATGCGTAAAGACGGGACTTACGACAAACTGGCGAAAAAGTACTTCGACTTTAATGTTTACGGCGAATAAGTTTATCCCTTAGTCTGTAGCCCGGTTTTGAATATATTCTTAACCGGGCAGGATAACTATGCAGTGGTGCAGTCCCGTTCCGGCTGCACCGTTATGGTGCGAAAACGGTTTGTTCGCAACGTGTTGCGTAAGTTTTCCCTGTTTGTAGTGGGTGTGAGCCTTAAGTAACGGACAGTCTATTGAGGATAATTATGAAAAAGCTGGTTTTGTCTCTTTCTCTGGTGCTGGCGTTTTCCAGCGTGACCACAGCATTCGCTGCCATTCCGAAAACCCTGCGGATTGGCACGGACCCAACCTATGCGCCATTTGAATCCAAAAATGCTCAGGGCCAGCTGATCGGCTTTGATATCGATTTGGCGAAAGAACTCTGCAAGCGCATTAACACCCAATGTACCTTCGTTGAAAACCCATTGGATGCGCTGATCCCGTCGCTGAAAGCGAAGAAGATCGACGCCATCATGTCTTCGTTGTCCATCACCGAAAAACGCCAGCAGGAAATCGCCTTTACCGACAAGCTGTACGCGGCAGATTCTCGTCTGGTGGTGGCCAAAGGTTCCCCGATTCAGCCGACCCTTGAGTCGCTGAAAGGCAAGCGCGTCGGCGTGCTGCAGGGCACCACGCAGGAAACCTACGGCAATGAACACTGGGCGCCAAAAGGCATCGAAATTGTCTCCTATCAGGGACAAGATTCCATTTACGCCGACCTGGCTGCCGGACGTATTGACGCCGCCTTCCAGGATGAAGTCGCCGCCAGCGAAGGCTTCCTGAAGCAGCCGGTGGGCAAAAACTATCAGTTCGGTGGCCCGTCCATCAAAGACGACAAGCTGTTTGGCGTAGGCACCGGCATGGGCCTGCGTAAAGAAGATAACGAACTGCGTGAGGCGCTGAACAAGGCGTTCGCGGAGATGCGTAAAGACGGCACTTACGACAAGTTAGCGAAGCCGTACTTTGATTTTAATGTGTATGGTGAATAAGCCTTACCGGTGACAAAGGCCCCGCGTCAGACGGGGCCCAATAAGCAGCAAACACTGACGACAGGATACGCACCATGTTGTATGGCTTTTCCGAAGTAATTTTCAAAGGGGCTCTGGTTACGCTTGAGCTGGCGCTCGCCTCGGTTGTCCTTTCCGTGCTGATTGGGCTTGCCGGTGCTGGTGCAAAACTGTCCAAAAATCGCCCACTCGCTTTGCTATTTGAAGGCTACACCACGCTGATTCGCGGCGTGCCTGATCTGGTGCTGATGCTGTTAATTTTCTACGGGCTGCAGATGCTGCTCAACAGCATTACAGATGCGCTGGGAATGGCGCAGTTTGATATCGACCCAATGATCGCCGGGATCATCACGCTCGGTTTTATCTACGGGGCTTATTTCACCGAAACCTTCCGTGGGGCCTATCTTGCCGTGCCGAAGGGCCATATTGAGGCGGCCACCGCCTTTGGCTTTACCGGGTCACAAACTTTCCGCCGTATTCTGTTCCCGGCCATGATGCGCTACGCGCTGCCGGGGATAGGTAACAACTGGCAGGTGATCCTCAAAGCCACCGCGCTGGTTTCTCTGCTTGGCCTGGAAGACGTGGTGAAAGCCACGCAGCTCGCCGGGAAAAGCACCTGGCAGCCGTTCTACTTTGCGATTGTCGCCGGGATTATCTACCTGGTCTTTACCACGGTTTCAAACGGAGTGCTGCTCTGGCTTGAACGCCGCTATTCCGTTGGCGTCAAGAGGGCCGAGCTATGATCGATATTATTCACGATTACTGGCAGTCGCTGCTGTGGACGGACGGTTACCGCTTTACGGGCGTCGCCATTACGCTGTGGCTGTTGATTACGTCGGTGGTGATGGGCGGGATTCTGGCGCTGTTCCTCGCCATTGGGCGCGTGTCCAGCAACAAATTTATTTCGTTCCCCATCTGGCTCTTTACCTACGTATTTCGCGGCACGCCGCTCTACGTGCAGTTGCTGGTGTTCTATTCCGGGATGTACACGCTGGAGATAGTCAAAGGGACGGAGCTGCTGAACGCGTTCTTCCGCAGCGGCCTGAACTGTACCGTACTGGCGCTGACGCTCAACACCTGCGCCTACACCACGGAGATTTTCGCCGGTGCTATTCGCTCGGTTCCGCACGGTGATATTGAAGCGGCGCGCGCTTACGGCTTCTCAAAAGTGAAAATGTACCGCTGTATTATTCTGCCTTCCGCGCTGCGTATTGCGCTGCCGGCCTACAGCAACGAAGTGATCCTGATGCTGCACTCTACGGCGCTGGCGTTTACCGCCACGGTGCCGGATCTGCTCAAGATTGCCCGTGATATCAACTCCGCAACCTACCAGCCGTTTACCGCGTTTGGCATCGCGGCCGTGCTGTATTTGATTATCTCTTATGTGCTGATAAGCCTGTTCCGCAAAGCGGAAAAACGCTGGCTGCAGCACGTTAAACCCGCTTCGCACTGAGTGACTTCTGATGGCTGAAATTAAATTAAACGTAACGGATCTGCACAAACGCTACGGCGAACATGAAGTGCTCAAAGGAGTGTCTCTGAAGGCTAACGCCGGGGACGTGATCAGCATCATCGGTTCGTCTGGCTCGGGCAAAAGTACCTTTTTGCGCTGCATTAATTTCCTTGAAAAACCAAGTGAAGGCACGATTGTGGTCAGCAACCAGAACATCAATCTGGTGCGGGATAAAGACGGTCAGCTCAAAGTCGCCGACAAAAACCAGCTGCGCCTGCTGCGCACTCGCCTGACGATGGTGTTCCAGCACTTCAACCTGTGGAGCCACATGACGGTGCTGGAAAACGTGATGGAAGCGCCTATTCAGGTGCTTGGGCTGAGCAAGCAGGAATCAAAAGAACGGGCGATTAAGTACCTGGCCAAAGTCGGCATCGACGAGCGTCAGTACGTTAAATACCCGGTGCATCTGTCCGGTGGCCAGCAGCAGCGCGTTTCCATTGCCCGTGCGCTGGCGATGGAGCCGGAAGTGCTGCTGTTTGACGAGCCTACTTCGGCGCTTGACCCGGAGCTGGTGGGCGAAGTCCTGCGCATTATGCAGAAGCTGGCGGAGGAGGGGAAAACCATGGTCGTGGTCACCCACGAGATGGACTTTGCCCGGCATGTTTCCAGCCACGTTATCTTCCTGCATCAAGGGCGCATTGAAGAAGAAGGCCCGCCAGCCGAGCTGTTTGGCAGCCCTAAGAGCGCTCGCCTGCAGCAGTTCCTTTCTGGTTCGTTGAAGTAATCCCTCACCCTCTCCCAAAGGGAGAGGGGACTTATGGTTTTCTCCCTTCCCAATCGGAGTGGGTATTCATTATTTTCCCCCTCTCCCTTTGGGAGAGGGCCGGGGTGAGGGTGAATAACGCCTCACCTCTCAGCCAACAACCTTACCGCCGTACTCTCATCCGTTACCAGGCCTGACATCCAGCGACCGGTCAATGCTGCTTTGATGGCGGCAAATTTTCGCGCTCCACCGGAAAAAGCGATGATCTTACGTGGGTTATCGCTTTGCAGCGGCACGCTGGTCAGCAGAGCATCCAGCTCGCTGTAAACGCGCTGGCCACCGTGGTCAAAGAAATGCCCCAGCATTTCACCGGCAACGCCCTGGCGGTGCAGCATGTTGACCTGCTCGTCGGTAATAAAACCCTCGGCGTTCAGCGGGCAGCCGATGTCCACCTCGCCAACACCGAGGAACGCGACATTGGCCGCCAGCGCCCGGTCTGTTACTCGCTGGTACACTTTATGCCGGCACCACATGTCTCTGTCTTCTTCGCTGTCGGCGTACAGAGGGGCGGGGATGAAATAATATTTGCCCTGCATTTTTTCCGCCATTTTTAGCGGCATGTCATAGCGCGTACCCGAGTCATCGCGCGCAATCGCCCCAATCATTGAGACGCAGTGGTGCTGCGGGCGTTCGATCCACGGCAGCACGTCGATGATTGAGCGCAGCGTTTTCCCGGAGCCGATGCCGAAAACCTGCGGCTGCTCGTCAGCGATAAACTGTGACATCACTTCGGCACCTTCCACCGCCAGCATCTGCTGGATAGCTTCGTCATCCAGCCCTTCCGAAGGCACCACGCGGCAGATTTCCAGGCCGAAACGCGCCTGGACTTGCTGCGCCAGCTTCAGGCAGCGGGCGACCGGATGGGCAATTTTCACCGTTACCATACCCTGCTCGCGTGCGGAAGAAACCAGCCGCTGAGCGACCTGACGGGAAATGCCCAGTTCGCGGGCAATATCCTGCTGCGTCATACCTGCCACGTAATACATCCAGGCAACGCGTGCGGCTTGCTCTTGTTTTTTCTCTTCTCTGCTCATGGCGACACCTTATGACTCTTTGAAACACATTCTACTCCGCGCGCGTTTCGTTGGTAATTGGGCAAAAGTCATTTTTATGGGCAAATGTTGTCTGTGTGAGTTTGATCTCAGAAAGACGGCACCTGCCGCAACTAGACTATAACAATCGGGCAAATGCCCATTAAAATGACAAATGCTTAATTCTGAGGTGAATCATGACGACGAAATCGGTATGGATGCATATTGGCGCAGGTTCTTTCCACCGTGCCCATCAGGCGTGGTATCTCAATCAGCTGCGCGAGCAGGGCGATGACGGCTGGAGTATTTCGCTGGGCAACATCCGCGATGATGCCGGCGAGTTGCTGAGTCAACTGGCGGCGCAGCACGGCGAATACGTGCTGGAAACTGTTACGCCGGAAGGTGTCCGAGCCTACGAAAAGATTGCCTCTATCCGAAAAGTGCTGCCGTGGGATAAAGAGATTACAGCCCTGGTTGAAGAGGGGGCCAGAGCGTCGACCCGCGTGATCGCCTTCACCGTCACCGAAGCCGGGTATTATCTCACGCCGCAGCACGAGCTGGACGTTCATCAGCCGGATGTCAAAGCCGATCTTGCCGGGGGCATGACCACGCTTTACGGCGCGCTCAGCCGCATTCTGCATCGGCGTATGAGCAACGGCGGTGAGCCGGTAACGCTGCTCAACTGCGATAACCTGCGCCACAACGGCGAACGCTTCCGCCACGGCTTTCTGTCGTTCCTGAAGGCGAAGGGTGACCACGCGCTGTTTGACTGGGTGAGCACCCACACCGTGTCGCCTAACACCATGGTTGACCGTATTACCCCTCGCCCTACGGCAGACATTGCTCCACGGGTGAAAGCGGCGACGGGGTTCGACGATAAGGTGCCGGTGATGGGGGAGTCTTTTATTCAGTGGGTTATCGAGGACGACTTTATCAACGGTCGCCCGCCGCTTGAGAACGTTGGCGTCGAAATGGTGAAATCAGTGCTGCCGTATGAAGAGGCAAAAATTCGCATTCTGAACGCCAGCCACAGCTGCATAGCCTGGGCGGGGACGCTGACCGGGCTGAACTACATTGATGAAAGTACCGTGCAGCAGCCGATTAGGCAGATGGCATGGGACTACGTCACGGAGGATGTTATTCCTTCACTGTCGCCAAGCCCGTTGGATCTGGCTGAGTATCGGGATGTGGTGCTGGCCCGCTTTAGTAATCCCTATATCAAAGACACCAACCAGCGCGTAGCGGCCGACGGCCTGTCCAAGATCCCTGGCTTTATTACCCCGACGCTGATGGAGTGCTATCAGCGAGGTGAGGAGCCTGCGGCCACGGCGGTTCTGCCCGCACTGTTCTTCCTCTTCCTGCAGCGCTGGGTGCAAGGTCAACTGCCTTATGAGTACCAGGATGGCGTCATGCAGGACGACGCGATTCGGGCCTTGTTCGCCGCTCCTGAGCCGCTCAAAGCCTTTGTCAGCGACGAAACTTTGTTTGCTGAACTCGCGCATTCCTCCGCTTTCCATGAGCTGATGGCGCGGACGGTCACTCGCCTTGAGGCGTGGATCAAGTCTCCTCAATCGCCTTTGGCAGCAGCTTAAGGAGGCGCTATGTATCTTGGTATCGATATCGGCACCTCTGAACTAAAGGCTTTGCTGATTGACGGGCAGGGTGAAATTTTAGGCTCTGCTCACGCGGCATTAACCGTTCAGCGCCCGCATCCGCACTGGGCGGAGCAGGATCCTGAGGCCTGGTGGCAGGCGACGCAGCAGGTGGTCTCTACGCTGCGCCAGCAAATACCTGATGCCTGGGCGAAAATTCGCGCTATTGGCTTGTCCGGGCAGATGCACGGCGCGGTGCTGCTGGACGACCAGGGAAAAGTGCTGCGTCCCTGCATTCTGTGGAACGACACGCGCAGCGCCGAACAATGCGCTCGGCTCACGGCAGAACACCCTGAATTTCTGACCATCAGCGGCAACCTGGTGATGCCCGGTTTTACCGCCCCGAAGCTACGCTGGGTGGCGGAGCACGAGCCGGAAATCTTTTCCCGCGTGGATAAGGTGCTGTTGCCGAAAGACTACCTGCGCTGGCGGCTGAGCGGCGCGTTCGTTTCTGACCCGTCGGACGCCGCCGGAACGCTGTGGCTGGACGTGGCAAAACGTGACTGGTCAGACAAACTGCTGGCGGCGACCGGACTAACCCGCAGCCAGATGCCGCGCCTGGTAGAGGGCAGCGAAGTCAGCGCCGTTTTACGTTCCGCCCTGGCGACCGAGTGGGGGCTTAGCTCCGGCGTCAACATCGCCGGTGGCGGTGGCGATAATGCTACCTCTGCAGTGGGCGTTGGCGCGGTGAACAGCGGCGATGCGTTTATTTCGCTCGGCACGTCTGGCGTTATCTTCGTGGTAAACGACGAGCTGCAAACCCGCCCTGAATCCGGCGTGCATGCTTTTTGCCACGCTCTACCTCAGCGCTGGCACCAGATGAGCGTAATGCTCAGCGCCGCCAGTTGCCTGCGCTGGGTGTGCAATCTGCTGTCGGTCACCGAAAGCCAGCTTATGGAGGAAATGGCAGATCTGAGCGACGAGCAGAAAAAGCATGCGCCAGTTTTCCTGCCTTATCTGTCTGGGGAGCGCACGCCGCATAACGATGCTCACGCCATGGGGAGTTTCTTCGCACTCAACCATGAAACCAGCCGTGCCTTACTGGGGTATTCGGTGATTGAGGGCGTGACTTTTGGCCTGGCGGACGGCATGGCGGTGCTGGAGACGTCCCGCAGCCAGATTACCCAATGCAGCCTGACCGGCGGAGGGGCGCGTAGCGCTATCTGGGCGCAGCTGATTGCCGACGTGCTGGATGTGCCGATTGTGACCCATCCGGCGAGTTCCTCCGGAGCGCTCGGTGCTGCTCGCCTTGGCTGGTTGGCCGACGGCGGCGTAGAAGAAGTTGTTTGCCGCAAGCCTCCTGTTCAACAGCGCTTCACGCCGCGTAAAAAACTGCAAAGTGTGCTGCAGCAGCGGTTGTCCGTGTTCCATCTGCTTTACCAACAACAAAAAGCCGCTCGTAAGCTGCTGCCCTGACGGCCCTTCCGGCGGCCTCTCTGCCGCCGGAAACCCCTGTACCCGTGAACGAGGAAGAGTGTGATGCAATCTAAACACTACTGGTTTGGTTTACCTAAACATCTGCTGTGGGGATTTGTCGCCATTGCTATTTTTATGAGCGGCGATGGTTTCGAGATGGCGTTTTTGTCTAAACACATTACCGACATGGGCTTTACGCCCGCGGAATCGGCGATGGTGTTTACTCTGTATGGCCTTGTGGCAGGTCTGGCGGCCTGGGCTTCCGGCGTAGTCGCTGAGCTTATCACCCCGCAAAAAGCAATGCTGATTGGTTTTGTGACCTGGGTCGTGATGCATGCATTGTTTATGACGCTTGGCCTCGGGATGCGTAACTACCCGCTGATGCTTCTGTTCTACGGCATTCGCGGCCTGGCTTATCCGCTGTTTATCTACTCCTTCATGCTGATGTTGGTGCAGGTGGTACCGCGTGAGAGGCTGGCGGCGGCAACGGGCTGGTTCTGGGCGATGTACTCTATCGGCATCGGCGTGGTAGGGAGCTATCTGCCCAGCCTGACTATCCCGGCATTTGGCGAAACGGGGACGCTGTGGATGGCTATTGCCTGGGTCACGGGCGGGGGGCTTATCGCCTTCTTCAGCCTGCGTAATGTGCCGGTTGACCGTTCGCGGGTTAATTTGCCGCTGAAAGAGAAAATGACGGAGATGTCGCGGGCCGTGACCATTCTGTTCAGCAACCGTGACGTGTTTTACGCCTGTCTTATCCGCATTATTAACACGCTGTCGCTGTTTGGCTTTGCGATAGTGATGCCGCTGTTGTTTGTTGACCGTCTCGGTTTTACGATTTCAGAATGGCTGCAAATCTGGGCGGTGTTCTTCTTCGTCACCATTTTCACCAATATCTTTTGGGGAATCATGGGGGAGTACATCGGCTGGATCCGCCAGGTTCGCTGGTTCGGCTGTTTAGGTATGGCGATCTCCAGCCTGACGTTTTATTACCTGCCGGTGTGGGTGGGGCATAACTTCTGGGTGGCGCTGATCCCGGCGGTCATGCTCGGCACTTTTGTCGCGGCGTTTGTGCCGATGACGGCGGTGTTTCCAACCCTGGAGCCGCATCATCGCGGGGCGGCCATTTCCATCTATAATCTGTCGGCGGGGATGAGCAACTTTGTGGCACCGGCTATTGCGTCACTGATCCTGCCGTTTTTTGACATTGTGGGCGTAGTTTGGGCGTACACCGGGCTGTATCTGTTCGCGGGCGTGCTGACGTTTATCATCAAAGTTCCGCAGCCGAAAAGGGTGAAGGATAAAGCTGACGCGGGGAAAATGAGCCCTGTAGAGCAGTAAAATGAAAAAGCCGGGGATAAACCCGGCTTTTTGCCGTTAGCGAATCACATCCGCCAGAGCTTCATCTAAATCAAACCAGCGGAAGCCAAAGCCGGATTCCTCAAGGCGTTTAGGCAGCGCCCGCTGCCCGCCGAGCACTAACACCGAAGATTCCCCCATCAGAAGACGAATGGCCGTGGCCGGGGCGCGAAGTATCGCCGGGCGCTTGAGGGCATGGCCGAGAGCATGGGAAAACTGTTCGTTACGAACCGGGTAAGGGGAAACCAGATTAAACGGCCCGCGCAGGTCGTTATCCAGCAGCCAGAGAATGCCGTTTACCATATCGTCGACGTGGATCCACGCCAGATACTGCCTGCCATTGCCGATGGGGCCACCGAGCCCCAGCCGGAACAGCGGCAGCATTTTGGCCAGAATTCCGCCTTTGGGGGCTAAAACAACGCCGGTACGTAACAGGCAAACTCGCGTCTTTTCACTTTGCGCACCACAGGCGATTTGCTCCCAGCGGGCGCAAAGCTTGTGGGTAAATTCGTTGTGGGGAGGTTCGTCTTCGGTAACGACCACTTCGCCAAGGTCGCCGTAATAGCCGGTGGCTGACCCGGAAATGAAGACTTTGGGCGGCTGCTGGCTGGCTTTAAACAGCTCGACCAGCCGCTCGGTGATTTGCCAGCGGCTCTGGCACAGGCGCTGCTTTTGCTCCTCGCTCCAGCGCTTATCGGCGATCGGCTCCCCGGCCAGGTTGATGACCGCGTCAAAGGCGTCGAGATTCTGTAAGCCGTCGAGCCCTTTGAGCAGTACGACGCGATTATTCAGCCGCTTGCGGGCCTTTTCCGGCTCACGTGTGACGACCGAAACAGTATGGCCCAGCTCGAGCAGGCGAGCTGTCAGGTGGCGGCCAATCAGCCCGCTGCCGCCGGTAATCAGGATCTCCATACTTTCCTCCCACCTGGACGCGCTTATCGCCGCCAGCTCAGGGTCATGGATACCGAGTCGGCGTAGCGGAGCGCGTGAAGTTTATCGATCTCTACTTCAGCATATGTCACCCACGGGTGGGCGCATGCGATGTTCAGCACATCCTGAGTTAATTTTTCCAGCAGGGAGAAGCGGTTATTCTCAACCAACTGGATGATGTCTTTGGTCACGGTGCGGTAGTTCAGCGCGTCGTTGATGTCTTCACTCTCCCTGGCTTTGCCCGCTGGGTAGTGGAGAGCGACGTTAATCACGACATCCTGCCGGTTGGCGATCTCTTCTTCTTTGATACCAATAAAAGTCCGCAGGCGCAGGTTTTTAATGCGAATAATGGCGTCTGGTTGCATGGATGACATTGCAGGTTCCTTATTAGTCTTTTCCCGCCACAGGATACACCAGCGCGGGAAAAAACCTGAACCGGGGATTATCCCTTATCTGCCCGCTGATAAGCCTTCACGGTGGCAGGCCGGGTGCGGATCCGCTCAAACCAGTTCCTTACCGCCGGGAAATTGGCGAGGTCAACGCGCTGGCGCTCATGGGACACCACCCAGGGATAAGTCGCGATGTCCGCAATGCTGTAATCGTGGCCGCCAAGCCACGGGGCTTTCTCCAGCTGTTTATTGAGTACGCCGTAAAGACGCTGGGTTTCAACCTGGTAGCGCTCGATAGCATAAGGGACGGGCTGCGGAGCAAAGTGGTTGAAATGGTGATTCTGGCCCAGCATCGGGCCGAAGCCGCCGACCTGCCAGAAAAGCCACTGCAGCGTGGCATGGCGGGCGCGCAGTTCTTTGCTGAGGAGTAACCCGGTTTTATCCGCCAGATAAAGCAAAATTTCGCCGGACTCAAAGAGACTTAAAGGCTCGCCGCCGTCGGCCGGTTTGTTATCCACGATGGCAGGAATTTTGTTATTCGGCGAGATAGCCAAAAAATCCGGGCGAAACTGTTCGCCTTTGCCGATATCGACCCGGTGGATTTTGTACTCCAGGCCGGCCTCTTCCAGAAACAGGGTAATTTTATGGCCGTTTGGGGTAGGCGCATAATAAAGTTCGATCATGGTCACTCCAGGGGTTAGTCCATTTTGGCAAATGTTTCGAGTATAGAAGTTATTGCTATTTCTGCACCGCAATGGTGCGTTTTAAGCGGATGACAAAACGCTTTTTTCGCTCTATGTTCAATAACCTGTCGCGCGAATAAGTGAGGATATGATGAGCCAGCCTGCCATTACGTTGTGGACCGATAGCCAGTGTTTCAGCCCCTATGTGCTTTCCGTTTTTGTTGCGCTGAAAGAGAAAGGACTCGCCTTTGCGCTGCAAACCATCGACCTCGCCAGTGGCCAGAATTTAAAGCCTGGCTGGAAGGGGTTTGATCTGACTCGCCGCGTGCCGGTGCTGGCGGTTGGCGATTTTGTGCTCAGCGAATCCTCCGCCATTGATGAATATCTGGAAGAGCGTTTTGCGCCGCCGACGTGGGAACGCATTTATCCTCATGACATTGAAAAACGCGCCCGGGCGCGGCAGGTGCAGGCGTGGCTGCGCAGCGACTTAATGCCCATTCGGGAAGAGCGCTCCACGGCCGTGGTCTTTGCCGGTGAGAAAAAACCGGCGCTAAGCCCGGCGGGCCAACAGGCTGCAGAGAAGTTAATCGCTACCGCAGAGCATTTGCTCCCGCAAGGGCAGCAGAATTTGTTTGGTGAATGGTCTATCGCCGACACCGACCTGGCGCTGATGCTCAACCGTCTGATCCTGAATGGGGATGAAGTGCCTGAGCGGCTGAAAGAGTATGCGAGCTTTCAGTGGCAGCGCGCGTCGGTGCAGCTTTGGCTGGCACAGTCGGCCAAAAACGCAGGCTGATAGCGGGCGGGGAATTCGTTATCATTGGCGGATTGTCATTACTGGAGCCAGGGATAAATGAAACTGATGTTTGCTTCGGACCTTCACGGTTCGCTACCCGCTACGAAAAAAGTCCTGGAACGTTTTGCACACAGCGGCGCGAAATGGCTGGTTATTCTGGGCGACTTACTGAATCACGGTCCTCGGAACGCGTTGCCCGAAGGCTATAATCCTTCGGCGGTGGCGCAGTGCCTGAATAGCGTTGCCGATAAGATTATCGCGGTGCGCGGAAACTGCGACAGCGAAGTGGACCAGATGCTGCTCCAGTTTCCGATTACCGCGCCCTGGCAGCAGGTTTTGCTGGCGGAGCAGCGGCTTTTTCTGACCCACGGGCATCTTTATCATCCTGGGCATTTGCCGCCGCTGTCCGCTGGCGATGTTCTGATTTTCGGCCATACGCATCTTCCGGTTGCAGAAAAGCACGAACAGATCTATTTGTTTAATCCAGGCTCTGTCAGCATACCGAAGGGCGGTTTTGAGGCCAGTTACGGGATGCTGGATGATGGTGTTCTGACCGTTCGCACGCTGGAGAGTGATGGGGTTATTGCACAGGTGCGTATTACCCCGTAACGTTGACAGGTTAATCCAATAACGCGCCGTAAGAGCGCCCCTGAATAAGGTTTCCCTGATGGTGGAACAGAGTCATTTTGTCGGCACGGAATGGGTAGATATTGTTAATGAGGACAATGAGGTCATCGCGCAGGCAAGCCGCGAGCAAATGCGTGCGCAGCGGCTGCGTCATCGCGCGACCTATATTGTTGTTCACGATGGCATGGGCAAAATTCTGGTGCAGCGTCGCACCGAAATTAAAGACTTCATGCCGGGCATGCTGGATGCTACCGCAGGCGGCGTAGTACAGGCGGATGAACAAATGCTCGAGTCAGCTCGCCGCGAGGCGGAAGAAGAGCTGGGTATTGCCGGCGTGCCGTTCGCGGAACACGGGCAGTTCTACTTCGAAGACGATAGCTGCCGCGTTTGGGGCGGGCTTTTTAGCTGCGTGTCCCACGGGCCTTTCGCGCTGCAGGAAGAAGAAGTCAGCGAAGTGAGCTGGATGTCCCCGGAAGAGATCACCGCGCGCTGTGACGAATTTACCCCTGATTCGCTGAAGGCGCTGGCGCTGTGGATGACCCGCAACGCCAAAAACGAGTCACAAAGCGAAGAAAGCGAGTAATTGTTGGCCCTCACCCCGATCCTTTTCCAGCAAGAAGGGGACCTGGGTGAGGGAAAATCAGCAGCTCTCCCGCATACACAGCGATGACGCGATAGTCGGGCTTCTGTCCCATTCTTCTTCGTTAATTCTTGCCAACAGCGCTCGCCCGGCTTCAATCCCAATCTTACGATGCGGTACCGCAATGGTGGTCAGCGCTGGCTGGCACACGCGGCTCACGTCGCTGTCGCCAAACCCGACGATGGCTAAGTCGTCAGGCACTTTGATGCGCCTGCGCTGGCATTCGTACAGCGCGCCGCAGGCCAGCTCATCCGACACGCAAACCAGCGCATCCAGCTCCGGCCAGGCCAGCAAAAACTCGGGTAGCTGTGCGGCCCCGGTGGAGAAATTCGGCGGCGCGGCAGCGTTGATCACCCTGTTGGGCGACATATGGTGGCGCAGCATCGCTTTGTACCAGCCTTGAAGGTGCTGCTGGAAAATCCACTGTTCCTGGTTCGCGCACAGTAGCCCGATATTCTGATAGCCTCGGTGGATGAGCATTTCCGTCAGTTCAAACATGGCGGCGACGTTATCAATGCCGATGTTCATGTCCAGCGGATCGGCGCGGGTGGCACCGATTTCGAGCACAGGAATGCTGGCGTGTTTCAGCCAGCCTCGCACCGTGTCGCTGTGTTCCACGCTCAGTAGGATCGCCGCGGCGATATTGGACGCCAGTAGGGTTTCCAGCAGCTTCTCTTCCTGCTCCAGCCGGTGCTGGGATTCTGCCAGGACTATCTGATACCCCGCAGGCTGCAGCACCTGCTGCAGGCCGGCAAACATTTCACTGCAGCCGGATTCTGCCAGGCTTGGGACCACCATTGCAATGGTGTACGAGGAGGCGGAGGCCAGCGCGCTTGCCGCAAGGTTGGGCATATAACCCAGCTCGGAAACCGCCGCTTCGATTTTTTCGCGTAATTTGTCGGAAACCTGCTCCGGGGTTCTTAGCGCTCGCGAAACGGTCATAGTACCGACTCCGGCGAGCTGAGCCACATCTGCAAGCGTCACCTTACCGGTACTTCGCCGCTTTCGGGTTATGGACATTGTGATTCCTGATTCTCGACCTGAAAAACGCCAGGCTGACGTTGGCCCCTGAAAACGAAGGGGAAATATCGCTCAAGTATACGCCTGAAATCGTGCGCCTAAATGCGATTTAACACAATGATTGCAATTTGATAGCGCTATCACAAAATCGAGTGATAGTTATTGGTAGCGCTATCTTTGTGATATCAATCACAGTTAAACCCAGGGCCGTTGAATAAAGTTTGCCCATCATCAATGTCGATTTCGAGAGGTTATCGTGCTCAACCAATGGCTGCATCCGCAGACTATTCAGCTTCAGGACGAGGTCGCAAACTGGCAGCAGGCGCTGGAGATTAGCGCCCGGCCGCTGCTGGACGCGGGGATTATTGCGCCCCATTACCTGACGGCCATTATGCAGCAGCACCAAAAGCTTGGGCCGTACTATGTGCTGGCACCGGGCCTGGCGATGCCGCATGCGCGTCCGGAAGAGGGCGCGACCGGGCTTGGCCTGTCGCTGCTGAAGCTGAAGCGGGGCGTGAGCTTTCATTCTGAGGGGAACGACCCGGTGGACGTCATTATTATGCTGGCGGCCCCGGACAGCCATAGCCATATTGAAATGATTTCTGCGCTCGCTGAGCTATTTTCCAGCGACGAGGACATGGCGTTACTGCATCAGGCCAATAACCTGGAGGAAATACAAAAAATCATTAATCGATTCTAATTTTTTAATTTAACACCATAGGTTTTTACGTTGCATTGAAAAATGCGATGCGCTCTTACTCTACTAAAAATATAAGGTACACAAAATGAAGATAATGGCAATCTGCGGTTCCGGCCTCGGCAGTAGTTTTATGGTCGAGATGAATATTAAAAAGGTGCTTAAAAAACTCAATATTGAGGCAGAGGTTGAACACTCGGATTTATCTTCCGCCACGCCGGACGCGGCGGATGTGTTTGTGATGGCGAAAGATATTGCCGCCAGCGCGCGCCTGCCGGATAGCCAACTGGTGGTGATCAACAACATCATCGATATCAATGAGCTGGAAAATAAGCTGAGCGCTTATTTCGCCGGTCGTTAATCATAATAATAAGCGGAGGCGGATATGTTTATCCTTGGCACGCTGAATTTTATTGTTGATATTCTGAAGGTCCCGGCCATTCTCGTCGGGCTGATAGCCTTAATTGGTCTGGTAGCGCAAAAGAAGTCATTTTCTGATGTGGTGAAAGGCTCAATTAAAACCGTATTAGGTTTTATTGTTTTGGGCGGCGGTGCCACCGTATTAGTGGGGTCTTTGAATCCACTGGGCGGTATGTTTGAGCACGCCTTTAATATCCAGGGTATTATTCCGAATAATGAAGCGATTGTTTCTATCGCACTGGAGAAATACGGGGCATCCACGGCGCTGATCATGGCCTTCGGGATGGTGGCGAACATCATTGTGGCTCGCTTTACCCGCCTGAAGTACATCTTCCTGACCGGGCACCACACATTCTACATGGCGTGCATGATAAGCGTCATCCTGACCGTGGCGGGCTTTGAAGGCGTGGCGCTGGTGTTCACCGGGTCGCTGATCCTCGGGCTGATAATGGCGTTCTTCCCGGCCATTGCGCAGCGCTATATGCGCCGCATCACCGGCACCGATGATATCGGCTTTGGCCACTTCGGTACGCTGGGTTACGTCCTGTCCGGCTGGATCGGCAGCAAGTGCGGGAAAGGTTCGCGCTCAACGGAAGAGATGAACCTGCCGAAGAACCTCAGCTTCCTGCGTGACAGTTCAATCTCCATCTCCCTGACCATGATTGTCATCTACATGATCCTCGCGATTTGTGCAGGCCAGGCTTATGTAGAAGAGAAACTCAGCGGCGGCCAGAACTTCCTGGTTTACTCCATTATTCAGGCGATTACCTTTGCGGCCGGGGTGTTCATCATCCTGCAGGGCGTGCGCTTGATTCTGGCGGAAATCGTCCCGGCGTTTACCGGTTTCTCTGAGAAGCTGGTACCTAATGCACGTCCGGCGCTGGACTGCCCGGTGGTTTACCCTTATGCGCCGAATGCCGTGCTGGTGGGCTTTCTGTTCAGCTTCCTCGGCGGGCTGGTGGGCTTGTTCCTTTTAGGGCAGATGAAGCTGGTGCTGATTTTGCCGGGCGTGGTGCCTCACTTCTTTACCGGGGCGACAGCGGGCGTGTTTGGTAACGCTACCGGCGGCCGTCGCGGCGCGATGGTGGGGGCTTTTGCCAACGGGCTGCTGATCACCTTCCTGCCGGTCTTGCTGCTGCCTGTTCTGGGCGCGCTGGGCTTCGCCAACACAACCTTCTCCGACGCCGATTTTGGCGTGGTGGGGATTATCCTCGGCAACCTTGCACGCTTCCTGTCACCTGCGGCGATTACCGCAGTAGTGGTCGCCGTGTTTGCGGTACTGGTCGGGTTCAACTATCTGGGCAAAGGAAAAGGCACTCCTGCCGTACATACTGAAGACAAGACGGGGGCTAAATAATGAATGAACTGGCTGACGTCACGCGGTTTGCGCGCGACATCCGGGTAGAGACGCTGAAAGCGCTCACCCAACTGGGGTTTGGCCATTACGGCGGCAGCATGTCGGTGGTCGAGACGCTGGCGGTGCTGTACGGCGACGTGATGAATATCGATCCGGGCGACCCTGACTGGGCTGAACGCGACTACTTTGTGCTGTCGAAGGGGCATGCTGGCCCGGCGCTGTACAGCACGCTGGCGCTGAAAGGGTATTTTCCTGTGGAGCAGTTGGCCACGCTAAACCATAACGGTACCAGCCTGCCCAGCCACCCCGATCGGCTGAAAACGCGCGGTGTGGATGCGACCACAGGTTCGTTAGGGCAAGGGATTTCGATTGCTGCCGGCATGGCGCTTTCCCATAAACTGGCGCAGCGTCGCAACCGGGTCTTCAGCATTGTCGGCGACGGCGAGTTGAACGAGGGGCAGTGCTGGGAGGCTTTCCAGTTTATTGCTCATCACCGTCTTAACAATCTGACGGTGTTTGTGGACTGGAACAAACAGCAGCTGGACGGCGAGCTGGACGAAATCATCTGTGCTTTCGATCTGGCAGAGAAGTTTAGCGCCTTCGGGTTTGACGTGGTGCAGGTGAAAGGCGATGACATTCCCGGTTTGCTGGCGGCGGTGAAACCCGTTCGCAGCGGCGAACAGCGCCCTTTGCTGGTGATCCTCGACAGCATTAAAGGGCAGGGGGTGCCGTACCTTGAGCAACTGGGGAACTCCCACCATCTCCGCCTGACGGAGCAGTCAAAACAGGCGCTGGAGCAGGCCATCGCGCAACTGGAGGCGGCACATGATTAAGGTAAGTCAGAGCGGCGGCCAGGACGCCGTTGAAATGCGTAAAGTCTACGCCGGGTTTGTTCAGCAGCAGATTGGCGAAGACAGCGGGATTATCGCGCTGGAAGCTGACCTGATGAGTTCGATGGCGATGGATGGCGTGCAGCGAGATAACCCGCAGCATGTGATTAACTGCGGCATCATGGAAGCCAACGTGATTGGCGTTGCGGCCGGGCTGTCGCTGACCGGCCGCAAACCGTTCGTCCACACCTTTACCGCCTTCGCCAGCCGCCGCTGCTTTGACCAGCTGTTTATGTCGCTGGATTACCAGCGGAATAACGTCAAGGTCATTGCTTCCGACGCCGGGGTAACGGCCTGCCATAACGGTGGAACCCATATGTCGTTTGAAGATATGGGCATTGTTCGCGGGCTGGCGTATTCTGTTGTGCTGGAAGTGACTGATGCGGTGATGTTTAAAGACATTCTGCGTCAGTTGATCGAGCTGGAAGGCTTCTACTGGGTGCGGACTATTCGCAAGCAGGCGGCGACGGTTTATGAGGCAGGTTCAACCTTCACCATCGGCAAAGGTAATGTGCTGCGTGAGGGAACGGATATCACGCTAATTGCCAACGGAATTATGGTTGCGGAAGCGCTGAAAGCGGCTCAGCAGCTGGAGCAGGAAGGGGTTAGCGCGGCGGTCATCGATATGTTTACCCTCAAGCCTATCGACCGCATGCTGGTGAAGAACTACGCCGAAAAAACCGGCCGAATTGTGACCTGTGAAAACCACAGTATTCACAACGGGCTGGGCTCAGCGGTGGCGGAAGTGCTGGTGGAAACCTGCCCGGTGCCGATGCGCAGAGTGGGCGTGAAGGAGCGTTACGGCCAGGTCGGGACTCAGGACTTCCTGCAGCAGGAGTATGGCCTGACGGCGGCAGATATCGTGCAGGCGGCGAAAGAGCTGCTGTAGCGGTTAAAGGTGACAGAAAAAGAAAAGGCAGCCAGATGGCTGCCTTTTTTGCGTCTCAGTGATCTTACGCTTGCTGAGCGGACTGAATCGCGGTCAGCGCGATGGTGTAGACGATATCGTCCACCAGCGCGCCACGGGACAGATCGTTAACCGGCTTGCGCATACCCTGCAGCATTGGCCCGATGGAGATCAGGTCTGCAGAACGCTGTACCGCTTTGTAGGTGGTGTTCCCGGTGTTCAGGTCAGGGAAGATGAACACGGTCGCACGGCCCGCAACAGGAGAGTTTGGTGCCTTAGACTTAGCCACGTCAGCCATAACCGCAGCGTCGTACTGCAGTGGACCGTCGATGACCAGATCAGGGCGTTTTTCCTGAGCGATACGGGTGGCTTCACGCACTTTCTCAACGTCGCTACCCGCGCCGGAGTTACCGGTGGAGTAGGAGAGCATTGCGACGCGTGGGTCGATACCGAAGGCGGCTGCGGAGTCAGCGGACTGAATCGCGATTTCTGCCAGCTGTTCTGCGGTTGGATCCGGGTTGATCGCGCAGTCGCCGTAAACGTAAACCTGTTCAGGCAGCAGCATGAAGAACACGGAAGAGACCAGAGAACTGCCCGGTGCGGTTTTGATCAGCTGCAGCGGTGGACGGATGGTGTTGGCGGTGGTGTGAACCGCGCCGGAAACCAGGCCGTCAACTTCGTCCTGCTCGAGCATCAGGGTGCCCAGCACAACGTTGTCTTCCAGCTGTTCGCGGGCAACGGCTTCGGTCATGCCTTTGCTCTTACGCAGCTCAACCAGGCGGGCAACGTAGCTTTCGCGAACCACTTCTGGATCAACGATTTCGATGCCTGCACCCAGCTCAACGCCCTGCGCCGCAGCAACACGGGTGATTTCATCCGGGTTACCCAACAGAACACAGGTAGCGATACCGCGCTCAGCACAGATGGCTGCCGCTTTAACGGTACGCGGTTCGTCGCCTTCCGGCAGCACGACGCGTTTACCGGCTTTGCGAGCCAGTTCGGTCAGCTGGTAACGGAAAGCTGGAGGAGACAGACGACGGCTGCGCTCGGAGGTCGCGGTCAGGGATTCGATCCAGTTAGCATCGATGTGGCTGGCCACATATTCCTGCACTTTTTCGATACGCTGATGGTCGTCGGTTGGGACTTCCAGGTTGAAGCTCTGCAGGCTCAGAGAGGTCTGCCAGGTGTTGGTTTCAACCATGAACAGCGGCAGGCCGGTAGCAAAAGCACGTTCGCACAGCTTGCTGATGCGTGGGTCCATTTCGTAACCACCGGTCAGCAGGATAGCGCCGATTTCCACGCCATTCATGGCGGCCAGGCAGGCAGCAACCAGCACGTCCGGGCGATCTGCGGAGGTAACCAGCAGAGAGCCAGGGCGGAAGTGTTCCAGCATGTGCGGAATGCTGCGCGCACAGAAGGTAACGGACTTCACGCGGCGGGTGTTGATGTCGCCTTGGTTAACGATGGTTGCGTTCAGGTGGCGAGCCATGTCGATTGCGCGGGTGGCAATCAGCTCGAAGCTCCACGGCACGCAGCCCAGAACCGGCAGTGGGCTGTCGGCAAACAGCAGCTTAGGATCGATGTTAGCGATGCTTGCTTTGCTGGAGTCGTCGAAAATTTCAGACAGGTCGGGACGGGTGCGGCCTTGCTCATCAACCGGGGCGTTCAGCTTGTTGATGATGACGCCGGTGATGTTGGTGTTCTTGCTGCCGCCGAAGCTGCTGCGGGTCAGTTCGATACGCTCTTTCAACTGCTCCGGAGAATCATTGCCCAGAGACATCACGAAGACGATTTCTGCGTTCAGGGTTTTGGCGATTTCATAGTTCAGCGCCTGCGCAAACTGGTGTTTGCGGGTTGGGACCAGGCCTTCAACCAGTACAACTTCAGCATCTTTGCTGCTGTTGTGGTAGTTGGCGATGATCTCTTCCATCAGCACGTCCTGCTGGTTGCTGGACAGCAGAGACTCAACGTGGCTCATGTGCAGCGGCTCAGCGGCCGGGATGGTGGAGTTAGCACGGATGATGCTGGTGGTCTGGTCCGGCGTATCGCCACCGGTACGCGGCTGGGCGATAGGTTTGAACACGCTCAGGCGAACGCCTTTTTGTTCCATAGCACGGATAACGCCAAGGCTTACGCTGGTAAGGCCGACGCTGGTTCCGGTAGGGATCAGCATAATAGTACGGGACACGGTATAACCTCTTTCGTTTTCGCGAGCAGATATGCTCACTCGACTCAGAAAACAACACCGCCAGCTAAGGCTGGCGGTGAGGGAATCAGGCGGTCAGGCGGGATGCATCCTGAGCGATGACCAGCTCTTCGTTGGTGGTGATAACCACCGCAGGGCGGGTGCCTTCCTTGTTGATGAAGCCAGACTTGCCGAAACGTGCAGCCAGGTTGCGCTCGTGATCAACATCGAAGCCCAGTACGCCCAGTTTGCCCAGGGACAGTTCGCGCACCATCGCGGCGTTTTCACCGATACCGCCGGTGAAGACAACGGCGTCCAGACGACCGTCCATCAGCGCGGTGTAGGAACCGATGTATTTCGCCAGACGGTGGCAGTAAACGTCCATTGCGCGTTTAGCGTCTTCTTTAGTTGCGTAGTTGTCTTCAACGTAGCGGCAGTCGCTGGTCACTTCGGTCAGACCCAGCAGGCCAGACTCTTTGGTCAGCATTTTGTTGATGTCTTCTACGCTCATGCCCAGGGCATCGTGCAGGTGGAAGATGATAGCCGGGTCGATGTCGCCGGAGCGGGTACCCATCACCAGACCTTCCAGCGGGGTCAGACCCATGGAGGTATCAACGCATTTGCCGTTACGGATTGCAGAAACGGAACCGCCGTTGCCCAGGTGGCAGGTGATGATGTTCAGTTCATCAACCGGCTTGTTCAGCATTTTTGCGGCTTCCTGAGTCACGTAGAAGTGGCTGGTGCCGTGTGCGCCGTAGCGACGAACGCCGTGCTCTTTGTACAGTTTGTACGGCAGAGCGTAGAGGAAAGATTCTTCCGGCATGGTCTGATGGAACGCGGTGTCGAACACGGCAACGTTTTTATCAGCCAGGTTAGGGAAGGATTTCAGGGCTTCAGCGATACCGATCAGGTGAGCCGGGTTATGCAGCGGTGCAAAAGAGGCTGAATCTTTGATACCCTGAATCACGGAATCATCGATAACTACGGAACTGGTGTATTTTTCACCGCCGTGTACGATACGGTGACCAATTGCGGTCAGCTGAGCGGACAATTCTGGTTTTTCTGCCAGAATTTTATTAACGATGAAGTTAAGAGCTTCGCTGTGAGCGGCACCTGCACCCAGAGCCGCTTCTTGTTTAGCGCCGTCCAGCTTCCACTTGATACGGGCTTCAGGAAGGTGGAAACACTCTGCTAAACCAGAAAGGTACTCTTCACCGTTTACAGCATCGATAATTGCGAATTTCAGGGATGAGCTACCGCAGTTCAGAACCAGTACTAGCTTACTCGACATGGAAGTACCTATTTTTGATACGTGGCTAAAAAAACGTCAGTGAGTCTATCAGCGTAGCGCATGATGACGCGGACATTTATGATTAACGTCATGCCGGAAGCGTTTTTCGGCATGGCGAATAAAATTACTCAGAGTTTACGCCATATTCCTGAAGCTGCAGGTCACGGCGATGTAAAAGAATGTTTGACAGCTTGTGGTTTCCCAACTATGGCCATCAAAGGCCGGCACAGGGTAGCAGATAGCGGCTCGGAAAGACAAAATTTTTTGAACGATGTCATTTAGAGTTGTTGAGTTACAGTATTATTTTATTTTTTATACGTAGAGTTGAGGTATGAGCCATGTCGACACCCCAGAATAGCCATGTAAGCTGGTTTAGCCTGTTCGGACGTGGGCAACACTACTCGAAGACCTGGCCGCTGGATAAGCGTCTGGCGCCGGTATTTATCGAAAACCGCGTGATACGCGCCACCCGCTATGCCATCCGCTTTATGCCGCCGCTGGCGGTATTTACCCTGACGTGGCAAATCGCGTTGGGTGGCCAGCTTGGCCCGGCGGTGGCGACGGCACTCTTTGCCTGTAGCCTGCCGATGCAGGGGCTGTGGTGGCTGGGTAAGCGCTCGGTCACGCCATTACCGCCGTCGACGTTACAGTGGTTTTATGACGTTCGCATGAAGCTTCAGGAAGCCGGGCAGGCGCTGGCACCGGTGGAAGGTAAGCCAGACTATCAGGCGCTGGCGGACGTGCTGAAGCGCGCGTTTAAGCAGTTGGATAAAACTTTCCTGGATGATTTGTAATTACCCTACGGTTGCGCATATAAAGGAAGGCACACTTTCTTACAGGTTATCCTCGTCGTAACCTGCATTTTTCCATGTACCAAAGGAGCCAGGAAATGGAAATGACCCACGCGCAACGTCTGATTTTATCTAACCAGTATAAGATGATGACGATGATGGACCCGGATAACGCCGAACGCTATCGTCGTCTGCAGACCATCATCGAACGCGGCTATGGCCTGCAAATGCGCGAGCTGGATCGCGAGTTTGGCGAGCTAAAAGAAGAAACATGCCGCATCGTTATCGACATCATGGAAATGTATCACGCGATGCATGTCTCCTGGACAAACCTGAAAGACGGCAAAGAAATCGATGAACGCCGCGTCACCTTTATGGGCTTTGATGCCGCCACCGAAGCCCGCTTCCTCGGCTATGTTCGCTTTATGGTGAATATTGAAGGCCGCTATACCCATTTTGATGCCGGCACCCACGGTTTCAACGCCCAAACCCCAATGTGGGACAAATACCAACGAATGCTGAAAGTGTGGCACGCCTGCCCACGTCAGTATCACTTAAGCGCCAACGAGATTGCGCAGATCATTAACGCCTGAGGAGAGACGCGGAGTGAAGTGTAAAGGTTTCTTGTTTGATTTGGATGGTACGCTGGTTGACTCCCTTCCCGCCGTTGAACGCGCGTGGGTAAACTGGGCAAAGCGTTTTAATATTTCCCCGGAAGAAGTATTAGGCTTCATCCACGGCAAGCAGGCGATTACTTCACTGCGCCACTTTATGGCCGGTGCTTCTGAGGAAGAGATTCAGCAAGAGTTCCTGCGTCTGGAGAAGCTTGAGTCTGAAGATACCGACGGCATTGTCGCGCTGCCGGGAGCTGCGGAGCTGCTGGCTCATCTTAACGAAGCGGGTATTCCGTGGGCCATAGTCACCTCAGGTTCCGTGCCGGTGGCATCCGCTCGTCGCCTGGCCGGTGGGCTGCCAGAGCCGGACGTGTTTGTGACGGCGGAACGCGTCGCACGCGGTAAGCCTGAGCCGGATGCCTATTTGCTGGGAGCGCAGCTGCTTGGCCTGGAGCCGGAAGAGTGCGTGGTCGTTGAAGACGCGCCAGCAGGCGTGCTTTCAGGGCTGGCTGCCGGTTGCCACGTGATAGCCGTTAATGCCCCGGCGGATACACCCCGGCTTGAGCACGTGGATTACGTTCTGACGTCCCTCACCGAACTGCTCGTCCAGAAATCCCCGGACGGAGTCGTCGAAGTGTTAAGAAAACACTAATCCCATGATTTAACCCCGCATTTGCGGGGTTTTTTTATGGCATTCTCGTCTACATTCAATTCACCAATATTCAGCCATTCAGGGACTCGTTTTGAATTCGGAACTCATTTGGGTGTTGTCGTTACTGGCGGTTGCCGTTCTGCTGTTCGCCACAGGAAAAATGCGTATGGACGCGGTGGCGTTATTGGTGATTGTCGCTTTTGTGCTCAGCGGAACATTAAGCCTCAGCGAAGCATTTTCCGGCTTTAGCGATCCCAACGTGATTCTGATTGCCGCGCTGTTCATTATTGGCGACGGGCTGGTGCGCACCGGTGTAGCCACCAAGATGGGAAGCTGGCTGGTGGACGTGGCGGGCAGCAGCGAAACCAAAATGCTGGTCCTGCTGATGGTGACGGTGGCCGGGTTGGGGGCATTTATGAGCTCCACCGGCGTGGTGGCGATTTTTATTCCGGTGGTGCTCAGCGTTTCTATGCGCATGAAAATCTCACCTTCCCGGCTGATGATGCCGCTCAGTTTTGCCGGGCTGATAAGCGGCATGATGACGCTGGTTGCGACGCCGCCTAACCTGGTGATCAACAGCGAACTGCTTCGTGAAGGGCTGGAGGGGTTCCAGTTCTTTAGCGTGACGCCGATTGGCCTGGCGGTGCTGGTGCTGGGCATCCTTTATATGCTGGTGGCGCGTTTTGCGCTCAAAGGCCTGGGCGAAGAGGCAGGCAAAGAGAGCTGGAAGCGCCGTTCATTTCGCGATCTGATAAAAGAATATCGCCTGACCGGGCGGGCTCGCCGGTTGGCTATTCGCCCTGGCTCACCGATGGTTGGCCATCGTCTGGACGATTTAAAGCTGCGTGAACGCTACGGCGCGAACGTGATTGGTCTGGAGCGCTGGCGCCGCTTTCGGCGCGTTATTGTCAACGTGACCGGCGGTACGGAATTCCGCGCCCGCGATGTACTGCTGATTGACATGTCGGCCTCAGAGGTTGATTTGCGAGAGTTTTGCGGGGAGCAAATGCTGGAGCCAATGATCCTGCGGGGAGAGTATTTTTCCGATCAGGCGCTGGATGTGGGGATGGCAGAAGTTTCTCTGCTGCCAGAGTCAGGGCTTACCGGGCAGACTTTGCGAGAAATGGCTTTCCGAACCCGCTACGGCCTTAACGTTGTTGGCCTGCGGCGGGCGGGTGAAGCCATGGCAGGATTGCTGGTGGATGAACCTATCCAGTTGGGCGACATTATGCTGGTGGTTGGTGACTGGAAGCTGATCAACCAGCTTTCACAGCAGAATCGTGATTTCCTGGTGCTGAGTCTGCCTGTGGAAGAGCAGGATGCCTCCCCGGCCCACAGCCAGGCACCTCATGCGATTTTCTGCCTGGCGCTGATGGTGGCGCTGATGCTGACCGACGAAATACCCAATCCAATCGCCGCGATTATCGCCTGTTTGTTGATGGGCAAATTCCGCTGTATTGATATGGAAAGTGCCTATAAGGCGATTCACTGGCCGAGCATTATTCTGATTGTCGGGATGATGCCTTTCGCTTTAGCGCTGCAGAAAACCGGCGGGGTGGATCTGATCGTTCATGGGCTGATGGAGTTTGGTGGTGGCTACGGCCCATATATCATGCTGGTGTGCCTGTTTGTGATGTGTGCGGCTATCGGGTTATTTATTTCTAATACCGCCACGGCAGTATTGATGGCGCCTATTGCGTTGGCTGCGGCTAAATCAATGGGGGTGTCGCCGTATCCGTTTGCGATGATTGTGGCGATGGCGGCTTCTGCGGCGTTTATGACGCCAGTCTCTTCGCCAGTGAACACGCTGGTGCTGGGGCCAGGAAACTATAAGTTCAGCGACTTCGTGAAGCTCGGCGTGCCGTTTACCGTCATTGTGATGATCGTGAGCGTGGTGATGGTACCGATGTTATTCCCGTTCTGATATTTATCCTCATCCCGGCCTCCTCCCTGTAAGGGAGAAGGGGAAAACATTATCCTGATTTCGCTTCGGCAGATGGACGTGTTTAAAGCGGCGAATCCTGGCTGATTTCATCCAGCGAAAGCTGGAAGCTTGGCACAAATACCCGCATAAAATAATCCATTTCCGGGCTGTGGCGGTCGGCCAGCGTTTTTTCCAGGCGACTTTTCGCCAGCAGAAACTCGTTGTTCCCGGCCGACAGCTCCTCCAGGCATTTCAGATAAGCGCATAGCGCATCGGCCTGCTTCACCAGCGCTTTCTCTTCTTCACTGTAGCTGTGCTCATCAATCAACGGCGCCCAGATATCACGAAGCTCTTCCGGCACCATTTCGATCAGCTTCTGCTGCGCAATCTTTTCAATGGCTTTGTATTCGTGTGCGATTTGCGAGTTGAAGTATTTTACCGGCGTGGGGAGATCCCCGGTCAGCACCTCGCTGGCGTCGTGATACATCGCCAGCAGCGCAATACGTTCGGCATTTACGTTGCCGTTAAACTTGCGATTTTTGATAGCGGCAAGGGCGTGGGCAACCATGGCGACCTGCAGGCTGTGTTCAGACACGTTCTCGGTGCGGACATTCCGCATTAGTGGCCAGCGGCTAATCAGTTTCAGGCGGGAGAGGTGGGCAAAGAAATGGCTCTGACTCATGACGTTCTCGCGGTAACAACTTGGTGACGTCATTGTGAGGGGAGAAAGGGGGCATTGCAAATGCCCCCGAACGGCTTACTGATGGTAGTGTCCGAGGAAACGTCCCAGCTTAGCTATCGACATTTCCAGATCATCAATGCGCGGCAGAGTGACAATACGCACGTGATCCGGCCACGGCCAGTTAAATGCCGAACCCTGAACCAGCAGAACCTTTTCCTGCAGCAGGAAGTCCAGCACCATTTTCTGGTCGTCATGAATATTGAAGCGTTTTGCGTCAATTTTCGGGAACATGTACAGCGCCCCACGAGGCTTAACACAGGAGACGCCGGGGATCTCGTTGATCAATTCCCAGGCACGGTTACGCTGTTCGTACAGGCGGCCACCAGGCACGATAAACTCGCTAATGCTTTGGTATCCTCCCAGCGCTGTCTGGATAGCATGCTGGGCAGGGACGTTGGCGCACAGGCGCATAGAGGCTAACATCTCCAGACCTTCAATATAGCCTTTAGCGTGTTTCTTCGGCCCGTTGAGCACCATCCAACCCTGACGGAAACCGGCCACGCGATAGGTTTTTGACAGGCCGTTGAAGGTAATGGTTAACAGATCCGGTGCCAGGGCTGCGATCGAGTGATGCTCGGCATCGTCATAAAGGATTTTGTCGTAAATCTCATCGGCAAAGATGATCAGATTGTGCTGGCGTGCAATCTCGACAATCTCTAACAGCAACTCTTTGGAGTAAACGGCGCCGGTAGGGTTGTTTGGGTTAATAATCACAATGCCGCGCGTGCGTGGGGTGATTTTAGCGCGGATATCGTCGAGGTCCGGGAACCAGTCAGAACTCTCATCACACAGATAATGCACGGCTTTGCCGCTGGACAAAGAAACGGCAGCTGTCCAAAGCGGGTAGTCCGGCGCGGGAACCAGCATTTCGTCACCGCTGTTTAGCAGCGCCTGCATCGACTGGACGATCAGTTCGGAAACGCCGTTCCCGATATAAATATCTTCCGTAGTGACATCCCGCATCCCACGAGCCTGATAATGCTGCATGATGGCTTTACGGGCAGAGAAAAGCCCTTTGGAGTCGCAATATCCCTGGGCGGTTGGAAGATTACGGATCACATCAACAAGGATTTCATCCGGCGCTTCGAAACCGAACGGCGCGGGGTTGCCGATGTTGAGCTTAAGCACTTTGTTGCCTTCTTCTTCAAGGCGTTTTGCCTCTTTGAGTACCGGGCCACGGATGTCATAACAGACATTATCAAGTTTGCTGGATTTTTCGATGGGGGACATGAAGCTTCGACCTTTGTTGTTAATTTCGCGTCCTGCCGTGGAAGCGCACCGCCACAATGTACTCCTGCTTAAGCGAGATTTGAAGGATGGGGCTTGAAGAAATGCAATTTATCTTTACAGCACAATGTATAAGCACGGAACGCGATTTAAAAATACTGATGGTTAAAAAAACCATGAATTTTAGTTATTGTGGTTTTATTGGCTAATTATATCGCCGTGATGCAATGGTATTCACTGCTTCTTGATCACTGCGGAGGGAGAGGTGCTGCCGACGTAAATGCGTTGTCGCTAAACATAAGTAAAAATTAATATTCATGCCTGAAACATTAAGGGATTAATGAAAAGGTAGTTAAAGAGATGTATATCAAAAGATTGGTCAATGTAATAGATAAATACCTCGGCAATAATTAAGTGTCTTTTATTATAGTGTGTGGCTGACTTCAAAAAACGTTGTAAATAATCAACAGAGTGGAAACCACAAAAAGAGAATAAGATCAGATAATTCGCAATAAGTGTTATAAAACATCATGTTTTACTGTAAGATACACTACGAAAAATGGTAGGTTTTGGATGCCAGTAGCTGTGCCAACGACATGGCTTTGCCGGAAAATTAAAATATTTCCATTATTATTCAGCTGGTTGTGTGTTTTGGCCGGTTTAAGCCTGCCGCTGCACTCCAGCCCGTTAAATAATCATATAAAAGCTTATTAAAAGTCGTTTTTTGAAGCTGACTTACCTTTCTAACGCAGTTTTAAAATAGTCGACTGGTACGATGAGTTAGTGGTTTTTTTCTTATCCTGACCTGCTTAATATCCCGTTTGGGTGTGTTTTAGATTATTGGGACATGCCGGGGAATACAAAAATAACAAACAGAACCGTCGCTAACGTATGCGGCCAAGACTACCGGAGACATTCGGTAAAAGGAATTGCTTTATCTCTTTGATAAATCATAGCAATACAACCAGGGCAGACTCGAAAGAGCAACCTATTAGTGAATAAATTATGATTAACGCAAATCGTCCGATACTGAACCTCGACCTCGATCTGCTGAGGACATTCGTTGCGGTCGCCGATCTCAATACCTTTGCGGCAGCGGCGGCGGCAGTGTGCCGTACTCAATCCGCTGTAAGCCAACAGATGCAGCGCCTCGAGCAATTAGTTGGAAAAGAGCTTTTTGCCCGACATGGCCGCAATAAACTGCTCACCGAGCACGGCATTCAACTGCTGGGCTATGCGCGTAAAATCCTACGCTTTAATGATGAAGCGTGCTCTTCGCTGATGTTTAACAACCTGCAAGGGTCGCTTACCCTTGGCGCCTCCGATGAAACGGCGGACACCATCCTGCCGTTCCTGTTAAACCGCATCAGTTCGGTTTACCCCAAGCTTGCGCTGGATGTCAGGGTCAAACGCAACCCCTTTATGATCGAAATGCTTAATCAGCATGAGGTCGATTTGGTGGTGACGACATCAAACCCTTCTAACTTTGATGCCATTGTCCTGCGAACCTCGCCTACGCTGTGGTACTGCGCCGCTGATTATGTTTTTCAAAGTGGGGAAGCGCTGCCGCTGGTGATGCTGGACGATCCAAGCCCGTACCGCGATATGATGCTGGAACATCTTGATGCCAGCCAGACGCCATGGCGTATTTCTTATGTCGCCTCTACGCTTGCCGCGGTCAGGGCCGCCGTAAAAGCGGGATTAGGCGTAACGGCCAGGCCGGTTGAAATGATGAGTCCGGAACTTCGTGTGCTGGGGGCGTCAGAAGGACTGCCTATTTTACCTGAAACCCAATATCTGCTGTGTAAAAACCCCGAAAGTGGTAATGAGCTGGCGCAAGCGATCTTCAGTGCGCTGGCGACGCCGGAAAACCCATACCGTTATAACACCGTGGGAAGTGAAGGGGACGACACGCTGCTGGTTGAAGGGGATTTTGAGTAGCTGCAGGTCGACTAGTTAGTAACAAAATATTAAAGATACAAAATGGGTCGTTGGTGGTTTTTTTTACGCCAACGGCCCATTTTTTATACCTGATTTTCATTAAATCACATGGGTGCTCATCTTTTCTAACAAATTCAATATATTGGTTGCATGTTTATTTTCGCTCGTTTTATGCGCAAAAACTTCATGCAAAGGCCAGGTAATGTTAAAAAACGCATAACAATGTTGCTTCTTTTTGAAGTGGATTAACAAAAGCGTGTCTCAGATCAAGAAAATACTCCCTCTTGGGGGGAGGAATAGTTGTAATTTCCTGCCAAAATATAGGGGCTGTTTATTTTTTCACACGGAACGGACACGATTCACCCTCATCTAAATCTGGTCTTTACGCGAGTGTTGATGAGTTTTAACGCATTAAATGTTAATGAATTGCTGTCGGTGTAAATTAATGTGTGGATACTTTTGTTAAAGTTGACAAAAGGTTATAGAAAGGAGTAAAAAACCCCATCAATTGGCTGCCTACGTATTATTTCCGGTAGTTATTGTACGGTTGATTGTTCCTCCCCATGAATCGATGTGGCGTTCATCTGCCAACAAGAGCAGAGACTTTGGCGCCACTTTTGATGAGTAAGCAATGAGTATGTCAACATCCACTGAAGTTATCGCTCATCACTGGGCGTTCGCTGTCTTTCTTATTGTCGCCGTTGGCCTGTGTTGTTTGATGCTTGTCGGGGGCTGGTTCCTTGGCGGACGAGCTAAGGCACGGCACAAAAACACCCCCTTCGAGTCGGGCATCGACTCCGTTGGTACGGCGCGTCTACGTCTCTCCGCCAAGTTTTACCTGGTCGCCATGTTCTTCGTTATTTTTGACGTGGAAGCCTTGTATCTCTACGCGTGGTCAACTTCTATCCGTGAAAGCGGCTGGATTGGCTTCGTCGAGGCCGCAATTTTCATTTTAGTGCTACTGGCTGGTCTGGTTTATCTGGTGCGCGTTGGCGCTCTGGATTGGACTCCTGCGCGTTCGCGTCGTGAGAAAATCAACCCGGAAACAGACAGTCTCACTAACCGTCATACGCAGTAATAGCGAGGCAATAAGATGGACTATACGCTCACCCGCATAGACCCCAACGGTGAGAATGACCGTTACCCCCTGCAAAAGCAGGAGATCGTAACCGATCCCCTCGAACAAGAGATTAACCGCAGCGTTTACATGGGCAAGCTCGAGCATGCTATGCACGATGTGGTGAACTGGGGTCGCAAAAACTCAATCTGGCCATACAACTTTGGCCTTTCCTGCTGCTATGTAGAGATGGTGACCTCGTTTACCGCTGTACATGACGTGGCGCGTTTCGGTGCAGAAGTTTTACGTGCTTCTCCTCGTCAGGCTGACCTGATGGTGGTGGCCGGTACCTGCTTCACCAAAATGGCTCCGGTAATTCAGCGCCTTTACGATCAGATGCTGGAGCCGAAATGGGTCATTTCCATGGGCGCCTGCGCTAACTCTGGCGGCATGTACGACATTTATTCCGTTGTGCAAGGTGTCGATAAATTTATCCCGGTTGATGTGTACATCCCAGGTTGCCCGCCGCGTCCGGAGGCTTACATGCAGGCGTTGATGCTGTTGCAGGAGTCTATCGGTAAAGAGCGCCGCCCGCTGTCGTGGGTCGTTGGCGATCAGGGCGTTTACCGCGCCAACATGCAGTCCGAGCGTGAGCGTAAGCGCGGCGAGCGCATCGCGGTCACCAACCTGCGGACGCCGGACGAGATTTAATTAGCGCCTGCGGTCAGTGAGCGTCTTTGTATATCAATAATATAAAAACAAAGACACTGAACGCAGTCACCACAGAACCATTTGCAATGGTGAGAACTATGACCGATTTAACCGCGCAAGACGCCGCTATGCCAGCCTGGCAGACAAGGGATCACCTGGATGATCCGGTCATTGGCGAATTGCGTAACCGTTTTGGGCCGGATGCCTTTACCGTTCAGCCAACCCGCACCGGGGTGCCCGTCGTTTGGGTTAAGCGTGAACAGTTACTGGAAGTGGTCGATTTCCTTAAGAAATCACCAAAACCCTACGTTATGCTGTTCGACCTGCATGGCATGGATGAGCGTCTACGCACACACCGCAACGGTTTACCGGCTGCGGATTTTTCCGTTTTCTACCACCTGATTTCCATTGAACGCAATCGCGATATCATGCTCAAGGTGGCGTTGTCTGAAAACGATCTCAACCTGCCGACGCTGACCAAACTCTTCCCGAACGCCAACTGGTATGAGCGTGAAACCTGGGAGATGTTTGGCATCACCTTTAATGGTCACCCGCACCTGACGCGCATCATGATGCCGCCGACCTGGGAAGGCCACCCGCTGCGTAAAGACTACCCGGCGCGCGCCACCGAATTCGATCCGTTTATCCTGACTAAACAGAAAGAAGATCTGGAAATGGAAGCGCTGACCTTCAAGCCTGAAGAGTGGGGCATGAAGCGCAGCAGCGAACATGAAGACTTCATGTTCCTGAACCTGGGGCCGAACCACCCCTCCGCGCACGGTGCTTTCCGTATCATCCTGCAGCTGGACGGCGAAGAGATCGTCGACTGCGTGCCGGATATCGGCTACCACCATCGTGGTGCTGAGAAGATGGGTGAGCGTCAGTCCTGGCACAGCTACATTCCGTATACCGACCGTATTGAGTACCTCGGCGGTTGCGTCAATGAAATGCCTTACGTGCTGGCGGTTGAAAAGCTGGCTGGCATCGTCGTGCCGGAACGCGTTGAAGTTATCCGCGTTATGCTCTCTGAGCTGTTCCGTATCAACAGCCACCTACTGTACATCTCCACCTTTATTCAGGACGTGGGCGCCATGACGCCGGTCTTCTTCGCGTTTACCGATCGTCAGAAAATCTACGATCTGGTGGAAGCGATTACCGGTTTCCGTATGCACCCGGCCTGGTTCCGTATTGGCGGCGTTGCACACGACCTGCCGAAGGGCTGGGAACGCCTGCTGAAAGAGTTCCTGGAGTGGATGCCGAAGCGCCTGGATTCTTATGAGAAAGCCGCGCTGCGCAACACCATTCTGAAAGGCCGTTCCCAGGGCGTTGCAGCCTATACCGCGAAAGAAGCGCTGGAGTGGGGCACCACCGGTGCTGGCCTGCGCGCCACCGGTATCGACTTCGACGTGCGTAAGGCTCGTCCTTACTCCGGCTACCAGAACTTCGATTTCGAAGTCCCGGTTGGCGGTGGCATCAGCGACTGCTACACCCGCGTTATGCTGAAAGTTGAAGAGCTGCGCCAGAGTCTGCGCATCCTTGAGCAGTGTCTGAAAAATATGCCAGCCGGCCCGTTCAAAGCGGATCACCCGCTGACTACGCCGCCGCCGAAAGAGCGCACGCTGCAGCATATCGAAACCCTGATCACTCACTTCCTGCAGGTTTCCTGGGGCCCGGTCATGCCGGCCAACGAATCCTTCCAGATGATTGAGGCAACGAAAGGGATTAACAGTTACTACCTGACCAGCGACGCTAGCACCATGAGCTATCGTACCCGTATCCGTACCCCGAGCTTTGCGCACCTGCAGCAAATTCCGGCGGCGATCCGCGGCAGCCTGGTTTCTGACCTGATTGTCTATCTGGGTAGTATCGATTTTGTAATGTCTGATGTGGATCGCTAACTATGCACGATAACCAACAAAACCAGGCTGAAGCTTTTGAGCTGAGTGCGGCAGAGCGTGAGGCGATTGAGCACGAGAAACACCATTACGAAGATGCCCGTGCGGCCTCTATCGAAGCGCTGAAAATCGTTCAGAAACATCGCGGTTGGGTGCCAGATGGTGCCATCTACGCGATTGCTGACGTGCTGGGTATCCCGGCGAGCGATGTAGAAGGTGTGGCCACTTTCTATAGCCAAATATTCCGCCAGCCGGTTGGCCGCCACGTGATTCGCTACTGCGACAGCGTGGTTTGCCATATCACCGGTTACCAGGGTATTCAGTCGGCTATCGAAGCCAAACTGAACATCAAGCCGGGCCAGACTACGTTTGACGGCCGCTTTACCCTGTTGCCAACCTGCTGCCTGGGGAACTGCGACAAGGGGCCGACCATGATGATTGATGAGGACACTCACAGCCATCTGACGCCGGAAGCCATCCCTGACTTGCTGGAGCAGTATAAATGAAGACGATTATTCGTACTGCCGAAACCCATCCGCTGACCTGGCGTCTGCGCGATGACAAACAGCCGGTCTGGCTTGACGAATACCGTAGCAAAAACGGCTATGAAGGCGCGCGTAAAGCGCTGACCGGCATGGCGCCAGATGAAATCGTGACTGCGGTAAAAGACGCTGGCCTGAAAGGGCGCGGCGGCGCGGGCTTTTCGACCGGTTTGAAGTGGAGCCTGATGCCGAAAGACGAGTCCATGAACATCCGTTACCTGCTGTGTAACGCCGATGAAATGGAGCCAGGCACCTATAAAGACCGCCTGCTGATGGAGCAACTGCCGCACCTGCTGGTGGAAGGCATGCTGATTTCCGCTTTTGCGCTGAAAGCATACCGTGGATACATCTTCCTGCGTGGTGAGTACATCGAGGCGGCAGACCACCTGCGTCGCGCGATTGCCGAAGCCACCGAAGCGGGCCTGCTGGGTAAGAACATCCTGGGTTCCGGTTTCGATTTCGAACTGTTCGTACACACCGGAGCCGGGCGTTATATCTGCGGGGAAGAAACCGCGCTGATTAACTCCCTGGAAGGCCGTCGTGCGAACCCACGTTCTAAGCCACCGTTCCCGGCATCAAGCGGCGTTTGGGGTAAACCGACCTGTGTAAACAACGTCGAAACCCTGTGTAACGTCCCGGCTATTCTGGCTAACGGCGTGGAGTGGTATCAGGGCATTGGCGGCGGCATGAGTAAAGATGCCGGCACCAAGCTGATGGGCTTCTCTGGCCGCGTGAAAAACCCTGGCGTCTGGGAATTGCCGTTCGGCACAACCGCTCGCGAAATCCTGGAAGAATACGCCGGCGGCATGCGTGATGGCCTGAAGTTTAAAGCCTGGCAGCCGGGTGGGGCGGGGACCGACTTCCTGACGGAAGCTCATCTCGACCTGCCGATGGAATTTGAAAGTATTGGTAAAGCAGGCAGCCGTCTCGGTACGGCGCTGGCAATGGCGGTTGACCATGAAATTGGTATGGTGCCGCTGGTGCGTAACCTGGAAGAGTTCTTTGCCCGTGAATCCTGCGGCTGGTGTACACCGTGCCGTGATGGTTTGCCGTGGAGCGTAAAAATCCTGCGCGCGCTTGAGCGCGGCGAAGGACAGCCGGGGGATATCGAAACCCTGGAGCAGCTTTGCCGCCATCTGGGTCCAGGTAAAACCTTCTGTGCCCACGCGCCGGGTGCCGTTGAGCCATTGCAGAGTGCGATTAAATATTTCCGCGACGAATTCGAAGCAGGCATTGCCAAACAGGATTACGGAAATCTGCGTGCCATTAATGGTATTCAGCCGAACCTGTTAAAAACGCGCTGGTGATAGACAGCTTTTCACCCTCACCCTAACCCTCTCCCTGAGGGAGAGGGGATAGACCGGTGATTTTCTCCCTCTCCTGGGGGAGAGGGCCGGGGTGAGGGCGAAGGTGGTTCGCACAAGAATTTTTGATTAACGCCTGAAGTTATTCAGGCCAACTGGAAGCATGCTGACTATGGCTACGATTCATGTAGACGGCAAAGAATACGAGGTCAACGGAGCAGACAACTTGCTGGAAGCTTGTCTCTCCCTCGGTCTTGATATTCCTTATTTTTGCTGGCATCCGGCGCTGGGCAGCGTCGGTGCTTGCCGCCAGTGTGCGGTGAAGCAATATCAGAACGCGGAAGACACTCGCGGTCGCCTGGTGATGTCCTGTATGACACCGGCCTCCGACGGGACCTTCATCTCTATTGATGATGGCGAAGCGAAACAGTTCCGTGAAAGCGTTGTGGAATGGTTGATGACTAACCACCCGCACGACTGTCCGGTCTGTGAAGAGGGCGGCAACTGCCACCTGCAGGATATGACCGTGATGACCGGTCATAGCTTCCGTCGCTACCGCTTTACCAAGCGTACTCACCGCAATCAGGATCTCGGTCCGTTCATCTCTCATGAAATGAACCGCTGTATCGCCTGCTACCGCTGCGTGCGTTACTACAAAGACTACGCAGACGGTAAAGACCTGGGCGTTTACGGCGCGCACGACAACGTCTACTTCGGTCGTCCGGAAGACGGCACACTGGAAAGCGAGTTCTCCGGTAACCTGGTAGAAATTTGCCCGACCGGCGTATTCACCGACAAAACGCATTCCGAACGCTACAACCGTAAGTGGGATATGCAGTTCGCACCGAGCATCTGCCAGCAGTGCTCGCTGGGCTGTAACACCAGCCCGGGTGAACGTTACGGCGAACTTCGTCGTATCGAAAACCGCTACAACGGCACCGTGAACCACTACTTCCTGTGCGACCGCGGCCGTTTCGGTTATGGCTATGTGAACCTGAAAGACCGTCCGCGTCAGCCAATTCAGCGCCGTGGTGATGACCTCATTACCCTGAACGCCGAACAGGCAATGCAGGGTGCGGCGGATATCCTGCGTCAGTCGAAGAAAGTGATCGGCATCGGTTCTCCGCGCGCAAGCGTGGAAAGCAACTTTGCTCTGCGCGAGCTGGTTGGCGCTGAAAACTTCTACACCGGTATTGCGGCAGGTGAGCAGGCTCGCCTGCAGCTGATGCTGAAAGTGCTGCGTGACAGCGGTATTCACACCCCCGCGCTGCGTGAAATCGAATCATACGATGCGGTGCTGATCCTGGGCGAAGACGTTACCCAGACCGGCGCTCGTGCTGCCCTGGCTATCCGTCAGGCGGTCAAAGGTAAGGCGCGTGAAATGGCAGCGGCTCAGAAAGTGGCTGACTGGCAGATCGCCGCAATCCTGAACATCGGTCAGAACGCTAAGCATCCGCTGTTTGTCACCAACGTGGATAGCACTCGCCTGGATGATATCGCCGCATGGACTTACCGTGCGCCGGTTGAAGATCAGGCTCGCCTTGGTTTTGCGATTGCCAATGCGCTGGACAGCAACTCTCCGGCGGTTGAACTGGATCGTGACCTGAAAAACAAAGTGGACGTTATCGTGCAGGCGTTGGCCGGTGCGAAGAAGCCCTTGATTGTTTCCGGGACGAACGCCGGTAGCGAAGCGGTGATTCAGGCGGCAGCCAACGTGGCTAAAGCGCTGAAGGGCCGCGGTGCAGACGTCGGCGTCACCATGATTGCTCGCGCGGTTAACAGCGTTGGCCTCGGCATGATCGGCGGTGGCTCTTTGGAAGAGGCCCTGAGCGAGCTGGAAAGCGGCGCTGCCGATGCGGTAGTGGTGCTGGAAAACGACCTCCATCGCCATGCTTCCGCTGCCCGTGTAGATGCGGCGCTGAGTAAAGCCCCTCTGGTAATGGTTATTGACCATCAGCGTACGGCCATCATGGACAAAGCACACCTGGTACTTTCCGCGGCGAGCTTTGCAGAAAGCGACGGGACGGTGATCAACAACGAAGGTCGCGCCCAGCGTTTCTTCCAGGTTTATGACCCGGCTTACTACGACACCAGCGTGACGATGTTCGAAAGCTGGCGCTGGCTGCACTCGCTGCACAGCACCGTGCAGAGCCGTGACGTTGACTGGACGCAGCTTGACCATGTGATTGACGCCTGCGTGAAGGTATTGCCTCAGTTAGCCGGTATTAAAGATGCCGCGCCGGATGCTTCCTTCCGTATCAAAGGTCAGAAACTGTCCCGTTCTCCTATCCGTTCGAGCGGACGCACCGCTATGCGCGCCAATATCAGCGTGCACGAACCGCGTCAGCCGCAGGATAAAGACACGATGTTTGCCTTCTCAATGGAAGGGAACAACAGCCCGCTGGCCGACCGTCAGCAGATTCCGTTTGCCTGGGCTCCAGGCTGGAACTCCCCGCAGGCATGGAACAAATTCCAGGCCGAAGTGGGCGGTCATCTGCGCCACGGCGATCCGGGCGTGCGCCTGATCGAAGCCTCTGAAACGGGCCTGGACTACTTCACTTCCGTGCCGGATACCTTCCACGCGGAAGAGGGCAAATGGCGAATCGCGCCGTACTACCACCTGTTTGGTAGCGACGAGCTGTCCCAGCGTTCTCCTGTGTTCCAGAAGCGTATGGTTGAGCCTTACATCAAGCTGAACCCGGCCGATGCCGCGAAGCTTGGCGTTAACGCCGGAAGCCTGATCTCCTTCAGCTACGAAGGCCAGACGCTGAGTCTGCCGCTGCAGCTGTCCGAAGGTCTGGTTGCAGGGCAGGTTGGTTTGCCGATGGGGATGCCGGGGATTGCGCCAGTGCTTGCCGGTGCTCGTCTTGAAAATCTGCAGGAGGCTGCGCAATGAGCTGGCTGACACCGGAAGTTATCGACATTCTGCTGAGCATCCTCAAAGCGGTTGTCATTCTACTGGTCGTGGTGACCTGTGGGGCATTCATGAGTTTCGGCGAACGTCGTCTGCTCGGTCTGTTCCAGAACCGCTACGGACCGAACCGCGTAGGCTGGGGTGGTTCACTCCAGCTGGTTGCGGACATGATCAAGATGTTCTTTAAAGAGGACTGGATCCCTAAGTTTTCTGACCGCGTGATCTTTACGCTTGCACCCATGATCGCGTTCACCTCGCTGCTGCTGGCCTTTGCTATTGTGCCGGTCAGCCCAAGCTGGGTGGTGGCGGATTTGAACATCGGGATCCTGTTCTTCCTGATGCTGGCGGGCCTGGCGGTGTACGCCGTGCTGTTCGCTGGCTGGTCCAGTAACAACAAATACTCCCTGCTTGGTGCGATGCGTGCTTCCGCGCAGACCCTGAGTTATGAAGTGTTCCTGGGGCTTTCCCTGATGGGCGTGGTGGCGCAGGCCGGTTCCTTTAATATGGCCGACATCGTCAACAACCAGGCACATCTGTGGAACATCATCCCGCAGTTCTTCGGCTTCGTGACCTTTGCGATTGCCGGCGTTGCGGTTTGCCACCGTCACCCGTTTGACCAACCGGAAGCCGAGCAGGAACTGGCCGATGGTTATCACATCGAATATTCCGGTATGAAGTTCGGTCTGTTCTTCGTCGGGGAATACATCGGCATCGTCACCGTTTCTGCGCTGATTGTGACGCTGTTCTTTGGTGGCTGGCATGGCCCGTGGTTACCACCGTTCATCTGGTTCGCGCTGAAAACCGCGTTCTTCATGATGATGTTCATTTTGATTCGCGCCGCACTGCCTCGTCCACGTTATGACCAGGTGATGTCCTTCGGCTGGAAAGTTTGCCTGCCGCTGACGCTAATCAACTTGCTGGTGACCGCCGCGGTCATTCTTTACCAGGCACCATAAGGGGTGAAAAAACCATGACATTGAAAGAGTTAGTGGTTGGTTTCGGCACCCAGGTACGCAGTATCTGGATGATCGGCATGCACGCTTTCGCCAAGCGCGAAACCCGCATGTATCCGGAAGAACCAGTGTATCTGCCGCCGCGCTACCGTGGCCGTATCGTGCTGACGCGCGACCCGGACGGTGAAGAGCGCTGCGTTGCCTGTAACCTGTGTGCGGTAGCCTGCCCGGTAGGCTGTATTTCCCTGCAGAAAGCCGAGATGAAAGACGGTCGTTGGTATCCGGAGTTCTTCCGCATCAACTTCTCACGCTGCATCTTCTGTGGCCTGTGCGAAGAAGCCTGTCCAACCACCGCGATTCAGCTTACCCCGGACTTCGAGCTGGGTGAGTATAAGCGCCAGGATCTGGTGTACGAGAAAGAGGATCTGCTGATCTCCGGTCCGGGCAAATACCCGGAATATAACTTCTATCGGATGGCAGGTATGGCAATCGACGGCAAAGATAAGGGCGAAGCGGAAAATGAAGCTAAGCCTATCGACGTCAAAGGCCTGTTACCTTAAGGAGTCAGGAATGGAATTCGCTTTTTATATCTGCGCCATTGTGGCCGTCCTGACGACCCTTCGGACGATCACTCACACCAATCCAGTGCATGCGCTGCTGTACCTGATCATCTCGCTGCTGGCGATCTCCGGGGTGTTTTTCTCCCTCGGAGCTTACTTCGCCGGTGCGCTGGAGATCATCGTGTACGCCGGGGCTATCATGGTGCTGTTCGTCTTTGTGGTGATGATGCTTAACCTCGGTAACGCGGTTCAGCAGCAGGAACGCGAGTGGCTGAAACCGCAGCTGTGGATTGGGCCTGGCGTCCTGTCTGCAGTCCTGCTGGTGGTTCTGATTTACGCCATCCGCACCGTTAACGACCAGGGTATTGATGGCACGTCCATCGATGCGAAGCAGGTCGGTATCGCGCTGTTCGGGCCTTACGTACTGGCGGTGGAGCTGGCCTCCATGCTGCTGCTGGCGGGTCTGGTCGTTGCGTTCCACCTGGGTCGTGAAGACCGTGCCGGTGAGGTGCTGAGCAATCGCCCTGCTGACATGGCCGTGAGAAGAAAAACGGAGGAGAACGTATGATCCCGCTGCAACATGGACTGATCCTCGCCGCCATTCTGTTCGTGCTGGGACTGACCGGGCTGGTCATCCGCCGCAACCTGCTGTTCATGCTGATCAGCCTGGAAGTGATGATTAACGCCGCCGCGCTGGCCTTCGTGGTTGCCGGCAGCTACTGGGGCCAGGCTGACGGTCAGGTGATGTATATACTCGCGATTAGCTTAGCTGCTGCCGAAGCCAGTATTGGCCTCGCGCTGTTACTGCAGCTCCATCGTCGTCGCCAGAATCTGAATATCGATTCAGTAAGTGAGATGCGTGGATGAACCTTCTCTGGTTAACCATTGTTCTGCCATTGATTGGCTTTTTACTGTTGGCATTTTCCCGCGGCCGCTGGTCAGAAAACCTGTCCGCAACCATCGGGATGGGCTCTGTAGGTCTGGCGGCGGTAGTCACCGCCATTGCTGGGGTTGATTTCTTTAACAACGGGCAGCAGGCGTTCACTCAGCCGCTGTGGACCTGGATGGCGGTCGGTGATTTTAACATCGGCTTCAACCTGGTGCTGGACGGCCTGTCCCTGACCATGCTTTCTGTGGTTACCGGTGTCGGCTTCCTGATCCACATGTTCGCTTCCTGGTACATGCGCGGTGAAGAGGGTTATTCCCGATTCTTCGCCTACACCAACCTGTTCATCGCCAGCATGGTGGTTCTGGTCCTTGCCGACAACCTGCTGCTGATGTATCTCGGCTGGGAAGGCGTGGGCCTCTGTTCTTACCTGCTGATCGGTTTCTACTACACCGATCCGAAGAACAACGCGGCGGCAATGAAAGCGTTCGTGGTGACTCGCGTCGGGGACGTGTTCCTGGCCTTCGGCCTGTTCATCCTCTACAACGAGCTGGGCACGCTGAACTTCCGCGAAATGGTTGAGCTGGCACCGCAGCACTTCGCTGCCGGCAACCAAATGCTGACCTGGGCAACCCTTATGCTGTTAGGCGGTGCGGTCGGTAAGTCTGCACAGCTTCCGCTGCAAACATGGCTTGCGGATGCGATGGCGGGCCCAACCCCGGTTTCTGCGCTGATTCACGCGGCTACCATGGTTACCGCGGGCGTCTACCTGATTGCCCGTACCCATGGCCTGTTCCTGATGACCCCGGAAATTCTGCATCTGGTGGGTATCGTAGGTGCGATCACGCTGGTGCTGGCAGGCTTTGCCGCGCTGGTACAGACCGACATCAAACGCGTACTCGCTTACTCCACCATGAGCCAGATTGGCTACATGTTCCTGGCGCTGGGCGTGCAGGCGTGGGATGCGGCAATCTTCCACCTGATGACCCACGCGTTCTTTAAAGCGTTGCTGTTCCTGTCATCCGGTTCGGTGATTCTGGCGTGCCATCACGAACAAAACATCTTCAAGATGGGGGGTCTGCGTAAGTCTATTCCGCTGGTGTATGTCTGCTTCCTGGTTGGGGGCGCGGCGCTGTCCGCTCTGCCGCTGATTACCGCAGGCTTCTTCAGTAAAGATGAAATTCTTGCCGGTGCGATGGCGAATGGCCACATCAACCTGATGGTTGCGGGCCTGGTCGGGGCGTTTATGACCTCGCTCTACACCTTCCGCATGATTTTCATTACGTTCCACGGTGAAGAAAAAATTCACGCTCACGCAGGGAAGGGGATTACCCACCACCTGCCGCTGGTTGTTCTGCTGGTGCTGTCCACCTTCGTTGGCGCAATGATTGTGCCACCGCTGCGCGGCGTACTGCCGGAAACCACTGAACTTGCGCACGGCAGCGTGCTGACCCTGGAGATCATCTCCGGCGTCGTCGCCATTGCCGGTATCCTGATTGCCGCCTTCCTGTGGCTGGGTAAACGTACTCTGGTGACGTCGCTTGCGAACAGCGCACTGGGGCGTTTCTTCGGTACCTGGTGGTTCAATGCCTGGGGCTTCGACTGGCTATACGACATGATTTTCGTCAAGCCATTCCTCGGTATTGCGTGGCTGCTGCGCCGTGACCCGCTGAATGCTTTGATGAACATTCCGGCAGTTCTCTCCCGCTTTGCTGGCCGTGGCCTGCTGGTGAGCGAGAACGGTTATCTGCGCTGGTATGTTGCGTCCATGAGCATCGGTGCCGTTGTAGTTCTCGGCCTGCTGCTGGTTCTGCGTTAACAGGATTTCTTCCATCCCCCTCTCTCTGTTGAGAGAGGGTCGGAGTGGGGCTTAATACCTCCTCTGGCGCTGGGAAGTGAGCGATGTTTAAGAATTATTTTGACTTAGGGACTCAAACGCCATGCTATTACCCTGGCTAATACTAATCCCCTTTATCGGCGGCTTCTTCTGCTGGCAGACCGAACGCTTCGGCGTGAAAGTGCCTCGCTGGATTGCGCTGATCACCATGGGGCTGACACTGGCACTGTCTCTGCAATTGTGGTTGCAGGGTGGCTATTCTCTGACGCAGTCGGCGGGTTTGCCGCAGTGGCAGTCAGAGTACATTCTGAAATGGATCCCACGTTTTGGCATTGATATTCACCTGGCGCTCGACGGTCTGTCGCTGCTGATGGTGGTGCTGACCGGCCTGCTTGGCGTGCTGGCAGTGCTCTGTTCCTGGAATGAAATCGAAAAATATCAGGGATTCTTCCACCTAAACCTGATGTGGATCCTCGGTGGCGTTATCGGCGTGTTCCTTGCCATCGACATGTTCCTGTTCTTCTTCTTCTGGGAAATGATGCTGGTGCCGATGTACTTCCTGATTGCGCTGTGGGGCCACAAAGCCTCCGACGGGAAGACGCGTATTACCGCCGCGACCAAGTTCTTCATCTATACCCAGGCGAGCGGCCTGGTGATGCTGATTGCTATCCTGGGTCTGGTGTTTGTGCACTACAATGCGACCGGCGTGTGGACCTTTAACTATGCGCTGCTGCTGAAAACGCCGATGTCCCACGGTGTACAGTGGCTGCTGATGCTGGGCTTCTTTATCGCCTTTGCGGTAAAAATGCCGGTGGTTCCTCTTCACGGCTGGCTGCCGGATGCGCACTCCCAGGCACCCACGGCGGGTTCCGTTGACCTGGCAGGTATCTTGCTCAAAACTGCGGCTTACGGCCTGCTGCGTTTCTCTCTGCCGCTGTTCCCTGAAGCGTCTGCTGAATTTGCACCAATCGCCATGTGGCTGGGTGTCATCGGCATCTTCTACGGCGCGTGGATGGCCTTTGCCCAGACCGACATTAAACGCCTGATAGCTTATACCTCCGTTTCCCACATGGGCTTCGTGCTGATTGCTATCTACACCGGCAACCAGCTGGCTTACCAGGGCGCGGTAATTCAGATGATCGCTCACGGTCTGTCCGCGGCGGGTATGTTCATCATCTGCGGTCAGCTTTACGAGCGTCTGCACACGCGTGACATGCGCATGATGGGCGGCCTGTGGAACAAAATTAAATGGCTGCCGGGTCTGTCGATGTTCTTCGCTGTTGCCACGCTGGGTATGCCCGGGACCGGTAACTTCGTCGGTGAATTCATGATCCTGTTCGGCAGCTTCCACGTTGTGCCGGTTATCACCGTGATTTCAACCTTCGGTCTGGTCTTTGCCTCTGTTTACTCTCTGGCGATGCTGCATCGCGCGTACTTCGGGAAAGCTAAGAGCGAAATCAGCGATAAACAACTGCCTGGCATGTCCATGCGCGAGTTCTTTATCATTCTGTTGCTGGTGGTGCTGTTAGTTCTGCTGGGCTTCTTCCCGCAGCCGATTCTGGATACCTCGCATTCTGCGATGAGCAATATTCAGCAGTGGTTTACCAGTTCACTTTCTACTACAAGGCCGTAATTCGCCATGACAATAACTCCTCAACATTTGATCGCGCTGCTACCGCTGTTGATCGTCGGATTGACGGTGGTGGTTGTGATGCTCTCCATTGCGTGGCGACGCGACCATTTTCTGAATGCTACGCTGTCGGTTATCGGCCTTAACGCCGCGCTGATTTCACTGTGGTTTGTCGGTCAGGCAGGGGCGATGGATGTCACCCCGCTGATGCGCGTTGACGGCTACGCCATGCTCTACACCGGGCTGGTACTGCTGGCGAGCCTGGCAACCTGTACCTTTGCTTATCCGTGGCTGCAGGGCTACACCGACAACCGCGAAGAGTTCTATCTGCTGGTCCTGATTGCTGCCCTGGGCGGTATTCTGCTGGCTAATGCGAACCACCTCGCGGCGCTGTTCCTCGGCATTGAGCTGATCTCTCTGCCGCTGTTCGGTCTGGTTGGCTACGCCTTCCGCCAGAAGCGTTCTCTGGAAGCGAGCATCAAGTACACCATTCTGTCAGCGGCGGCATCGTCCTTCCTGCTGTTCGGTATGGCGCTGGTATACGCTGATTCCGGTAGCCTGTCGTTTGTTAGCCTCGGCAAGAGCCTGGCGGACAACATGCTGCACGAACCTCTGCTGCTGGCGGGCCTGGGTCTGATGATCGTCGGTCTTGGCTTCAAGCTTTCTTTGGTGCCGTTCCACCTGTGGACCCCAGACGTATACCAGGGCGCGCCTGCCCCGGTTTCCACCTTCCTGGCAACCGCCAGCAAAATCGCCATCTTTGGCGTGGTGATGCGTCTGTTCCTGTACGCCCCAGTGGGCAACAGCGAAGCGGTTCGCGTCGTGCTGGGTATTATCGCCTTCGCGTCAATCCTGTTCGGTAACCTGATGGCGCTGAACCAGTCCAACATTAAGCGTCTGCTGGGCTACTCTTCCATCGCGCACCTTGGTTACCTGTTAGTGGCACTGATTGCGCTGCAAACCGGCAATATGTCGATGGAAGCGGTAGGCGTTTACCTGGCGGGTTACCTGTTCAGCAGCCTGGGTGCATTCGGCGTGGTTAGCCTGATGTCCAGCCCGTACCGTGGCCCGGATGCCGACTCGCTGTTCTCCTATCGCGGTTTGTTCTGGCACAAGCCGGTGCTTTCTGCGGTGATGACCGTGATGATGCTTTCCCTGGCAGGTATCCCAATGACCCTGGGCTTCATCGGCAAGTTCTACATCATTGCCGTGGGCGTTCAGGCTCACCTGTGGTGGCTGACCGGCGCCGTGGTTCTGGGCAGCGCCATCGGCCTGTACTACTACCTGCGCGTGACCGTGAGTCTGTACCTGAGCGCACCTCAGCAGCTTAACCGCGACACCCCATCTAACTGGGCGTTGACTGCGGGCGGCGTGGTGGTGCTGATCTCCTCCCTGCTGGTGCTGTTGCTCGGTATTTATCCGCAGCCGCTTATCAGCCTGGTGCAGCTGGCGCAGCCGCTGATGTAATCGGGTTAACAAGACAGTTCAAAACCGCCACTTGCTGGCGGTTTTTTTATGGGCTTAGTTTTTGGCTAGCTCGAGGATAAAATCCAGAAAACAGCGGGTGCGTGCGGCGGGATTGATACGTGAAGGGTAGTAAGCATAAAGCGGAAAACGCTCGTCCGGCCAGTCGGGAAATAAATCCACCAACAGTCCCTGTTTCACAAGATCGTCAGAGCCAAACGTCATCATCTGGGCAATCGCGTGCCCGCTCAGGCAGGCCTCATGCAAAGTGCGGGCGTCGTTCAGCGTCAGGCGCCCGCTGACCGGGACTTTAATCACTTCTCCTTTACGATGAAACTCCCATTCAAACGGCCTGCCGGTTTCCGGATCGCGGAAATGAATGCAGGTATGCCCCAATAGCGCCTGTGGTGTTTCAGGCCTGCCGTGCCGCGCCAGATAGGCCGGGGTAGCAACCGTCATGATGCGAGTTTCCAGCAGCTTGCGTGCCACCAGCGTGCTATTTCGAGGGACGCCAAAACGAACAGCCAGATCGAAACCATCACCAATCATATCCCCCAGCCGATCGCTTGTGACCAGATCCAGTTCAAGATCGGGATAGCGGGACATAAACGTTTCCAGTTGAGGCCCCAGGATCAGGCTAGAGAAGAACGGATCGATGTTGACCCGAAGTCTGCCGGTAATGGCTTTAGTGGAGAGCGACGCGGTGCTGGTCACGTCCTCCAGCGCGGCCAGCAGCGGCAGGATCTGACGATAAAACGCTTTGCCTTCAACGGTCAATGCCACTGCGCGGGTGGTGCGGTCAAAAAGGCGGATGCCGAGGCGTTTCTCCAGGCGGGCAATCGCCCGGCTGACCCCCGGCGGTGACATATTGATCACCTCCGCGGCGGCGGCAAATGTGCCGCTTTCCACTACGGCGGTAAACACGGACAGACCATCAAAGGTCCGATCGTTAAAAATCATATTAGTGCTCCGCAGTCATCAGTGAATTGTCTTAGGTGCTATCGATACAACATAGCTGCATCCGCATAATGCCGTCCACACCCTGCGGGGGATCTCAAACTGGAGAAACATTATGTTCGCAATTACAGGTATTACCGGACAAGTTGGCGGTGCACTGGCAGAAGCATTGCTTGCTCAAGGGCATGAGATTCGGGCCGTCGTCCGCTCTGAAGCTAAGGGACAGCCATGGGCACAGCAGGGCGCAGAGGTTGCGCTGGCTGAAATGCACGATGGCGAAGCGCTGGCAAAAGCCTTCACCGGGGCCGAAGCGGTCTTTATCCTGCTGCCGCCGGTGTTCGATCCTTCAGGGAATATGGCTGAACCAAGATCCCACATCTCGGCCATCAGGCACGCACTGCTGGCTGCGCGCCCGCAGCACGTGGTCTGCCTTTCAACCATCGGGGCGCAGGCAACGCAGCCAAACCTGCTGAATGCTCTGGGCCTGATGGAAAAAGAGCTGACGGATGTTTGTGATTCCGTCGCGTTCCTCCGCGCGGGCTGGTTTATGGAGAACTTCCTCTGGGATGTAGAAAGTGCCAAAGAGACCGGGACTATCTACAGCCACCTGCAGCCGCTTGAGCGCGTTATCCCAATGATTGCGACAGTCGATATCGGCCAGCTTGCCGCCGAATTATTGACTCAGCCAGAATCAGGCACCCGGATTGTGGAACTGGAAGGACCGCAGCGCTACAGCCCGCAGCTGGCAGCCGAAGCGTTCTCTCAAGTTTTGGGGCGGCCGGTAACGGTAAAAGCCGTGCCGCGGGAAAACTGGGAGGCAGATTTCCTTGCTCAGGGCATGAAAAACCCGCTCCCACGCATGCAGATGCTGGACGGCTTTAACGAAGGCTGGATTGATTTCACCGGCGACACGGTGAAAGGTGCCACGCCTCTGGAAACTGTGCTAAAACAGTTGCTTGAGCGGCACCAGTAATCCGTCAGGTGGCGCCTGAATCAAAAGGAGTTTTTCAATGCTTAACTGGCAGGATTTACACCATTCTGAACTGAGCGCCACCGACCTTTATGCCCTTTTGGCCCTGCGCTGCGAAGTCTTTATTGTTGAGCAGCGTTGTGCATATCTGGATGTTGATGGTGAAGACTTGGTGGGAGAGAACCGCCATATCCTCGGCTGGCGGGACGGCAAACTGATTGCCTATGCCCGCATTCTAAAGAGTGACAACGAGCTGGAGCCGGTGGTCATTGGCCGGGTTATTGTTGATGCGTCGGTGCGCGGCGAAAAGCTTGGGCAACAGCTCATGACTCAGGCGCTTGCCGCCTGCCAGCGCCAATGGCCTGACCGTGTAATTTACCTGGGCGCTCAGGCGCATTTACAGGCGTTTTATGCCCAGTTCGGCTTCTACCCGGTCACCGAAGTGTATGACGAAGATGGTATCCCGCATATCGGGATGGCCAACGGCTAACGCAGGCGAAATCAGCTCCGGTTGTCTATAGTTAGCGGACGAGGAATTTTTTAACACGGAGAACAGTGATGCAACCGTATGAATCTCGTCTCGATGATGACCTCGCACTTTTAAGCGACACGCTTGAAGAAGTGCTTCGCGCCTCCGGCGACCCGGCTGACCAGAAGTACATTGAGCTAAAGGAAAAGGCCGAGCAGGCGCTGAATGACGTCAAAGCACGCATCAGCAACGCTTCCGACACTTACTATTACCGCACCAAAAAAGCAGTCTACCGCGCCGATGATTACGTGCATGAAAAGCCCTGGCAGGGTATTGGCATCGGGGCTGCAGTCGGGTTGGTGGTTGGGCTTTTGCTCCGCCGATAATCTTGACCGCGCCTGCAAATGGCAAATAAAAAATCTTACCCCCTGGGTAGGATTTTTTTTTGTGGGAACGACCACGTATAATCAGGGGTTTTTACGGGGCGTGAGGTAAACGTGAATTCAGTAGCCGTCGCACTGCAGCAAATGCAGCAGGAATTAGCAAGGGAATTTGCGGATAAGCCGGGCCTTCAGCGCCTGTGCGTGCCGGTCACGCTGAGTGACGCCTCCGATCCTCTCGCCTGGCTCACGGCTCAGTTACGTTATCCCCAATTTTACTGGCAGCAGCGCAACGGTAACGAAGAAGTGGCTGCCCTGGGGGCATTGCTGAGTTTTTCTGCGCTGGAAGACGCCCAGGCTTTTCTGCAGTCCCACCCGGAACAGCCTTTCCTGCGCGTCTGGGGATTAAATGCCTTTGATCCGTCTCACGGTTTTCTTTTTCTCTCGCGGCTGGAATGGCGGCGAGTAGGTGGGGAGGCGTTTCTTTGGCTGCATCTGTACAGCGAAACTTCCTTGAAGCAGGATGCGTTGGCGGCTGCGGCTTTTATTGAGCAGCTTCTGCCGGCGAAACTTCTCCCGCAGCTCAATCTCAAATGCCTGGGTGAAAGCCATCTGCCGGAGCAGCCCGAATGGAACCGCCTGGTGGATCAGGCCGTCAGCGCCATCAGCCAGAAAGCGCTGGATAAAGTCGTGCTCGCCCGGGCCACCGATCTGGCGTTTTCTTCCCCGGTTTCTGCCGCAGGATTCATGGCCGCCAGCCGCCGGGTGAACCTGAACTGCTACCATTTCCTGATGGCGTTTGATGCGAAAAATGCCTTTCTTGGCTCCAGCCCGGAACGCCTGTGGCGAAGAATCGACGATGCGCTGCGAACGGAGGCCCTGGCCGGAACGGTAGCTAACCACCCGGACGATGCTCAGGCCGCTACACTAGGCCAGTGGCTGCTGAAAGATGACAAAAACCAGCGTGAAAATATGCTGGTGGTCGAAGACATCTGCCAGCGCTTACAGGCTGCGGTTGGTGCACTGGATGTGTTGCCGCCGCAGGTTATGCGGCTGCGCAAAGTGCAGCATTTGCGTCGCTGCATCTGGACGCAGCTGAAGCGTCAGGACGATGCGCTTTGCCTTAAACAGCTGCAGCCTACCGCCGCCGTGGCGGGGTTACCGCGTGAGCTGGCTCGGGCATTTATTGCCGCGACTGAGCCTTTTGCGCGTGAATGGTACGCAGGTTCGGCGGGTTATCTGTCCCGCCATCAAACGGAGTTTTGTGTGGCGCTGCGCTCGGCAAAAGTGAGCCATACCGGCGTTCGCCTTTATGCCGGGGCGGGCATTGTCGCCGGCTCGGTTGCCGCAGAAGAGTGGCAGGAAATTGAAAACAAAGCGGCCGGTTTGAAGACGTTACTGATCGGCAGTGGTAACTGAATAAGCTATTCACGACGCAAATCAATTTAACCCTTGCCATAGTATTTATAATCGAAAGTCGAAATTGACTGCGGACAATATTATGTCGATAAGCTCATTTAACCGCCGCTGGGCGGGCGTCATACTCGAAGCATTAACCCGACATGGGGTGCGGCATGTGTGTATCGCGCCCGGCTCCCGCTCCACGCCGCTGACGCTCAGCGCGGCGGAAAACCGCAGTTTCATTTGCCATACTCACTTTGATGAACGGGGCCTGGGCCATCTGGCGCTTGGGCTGGCAAAGGCCAGCGGCGAGCCGGTGGCAATCATTGTCACCTCCGGCACCGCCGTGGCCAATCTTTATCCCGCCGTGATAGAAGCCGGATTGACCGGCGAAAAGCTGATTTTGCTGACGGCAGATCGCCCGCCCGAACTTATCGACTGTGGTGCGAACCAGGCGATTCGCCAGCCGGGACTGTTTAACTCCCATCCTTCCGCTGCACTCAATCTGCCTCGCCCAACGCATGATATTCACGCCAGCTGGCTGGTCTCTGCCATTGACAGCGCCGTCGGCCAGCTCAACGGGGGCGCACTGCATATCAATTGCCCCTTTGCTGAGCCACTTTATGGCGCGCCGGACGATACCGGCGTCGACTGGCAAAACCAGCTTGAAGGCTGGTGGGAAGGCAACACGCCCTGGCTGCGTGAAGTGCACGACAATGCCGTGCCGAAGCAAAGAGACTGGTTCTTCTGGCGGCAAAAACGCGGCGTGGTAGTGGCCGGACGGCTTTCTGCCAACGAAGGTGAGCAGGTCGCGGCCTGGGCGCAAATGCTTGGCTGGCCGCTTATCGGCGATGTGCTTTCACAGACCGGACAGCCTCTGCCGTGTGCGGATCTGTGGCTGAGCAATAGCCAGGCCGTGACTTGTCTTGAACAGGCGCAAATTGTCATCCAGTTTGGCGGCAGTCTGACCGGAAAACGGGTTCTTCAGTGGCAGGCCGCCTGCAGGCCGGAAGAGTACTGGCTGGTGGACAAGCAGCCCGGGCGTCTCGATCCTGCCAACCACCGTGGCCGCCGTCTGGTTGCCAGCGTTGAAGCCTGGCTGGAAAAACATCCGGCAGAAAAACGCCTGCCCTGGGCCGAAGCGCTAACGTCTCTGGCCTGGCAGACGCTGGAAAAGGTTGAGCAAGGAACCCGAGAATTTGGTGAGGCACAGGTTGCCCAGCGCCTGTCACAGCTGCTGCCGGAAGGCGGTCAGCTGTTTGTTGGCAACAGTTTAATTGTGCGTTTGATAGATGCTTTTGCCCAGCTTCCCGTGGGGTATCCGGTGTACAGCAATCGAGGGGCGAGCGGCATTGATGGCCTGCTGTCAACCGCCGCAGGCGTTCAGCGGGCAACGGCGCGCTCCACGCTCGCGATAGTCGGCGACATTTCGGCGCTCTATGATCTTAATGCCCTTGCACTGCTGCGTCACGCCTCGGCACCGTTTGTGCTGCTGGTGGTCAACAATAACGGTGGCCAGATCTTCTCACTTTTGCCGACGCCTGCCGAAGAGCGTGAGCGTTTTTACTGTATGCCGCAAAACGTGAACTTCTCCCACGCAGCCGCCATGTTTGAGTTGGGGTATCAGAACCCTGAAAACTGGCAGGCGCTTGAAGAGGCCGTTCGTCGGGCCTGGTTGCGCCCTGGCGCGACGGTGATTGAAATTAGCGTGCCGGAAACCGCCGGCGCTCAGACGCTGCAGCATTTGCTGGCCCTGGTTAGCCAGGCATGATCCTTCATGCCGCGCCGCATTCGGGCCACCGTTCAACTCTGCCACACATAGTCTGGCTGCACGGTTTTCTTGGTAGCCATCATGAGTGGCAGGCGATTAAGCCGCACTTTTCCGACTGGCCGCAGCTGTGCGTGGACCTGCCCGGCCACGGTGGTTCCACCGATCTTCACGTGCAGAGTTTTGCCGAGGTTGATAACGCGTTACGAAATACCCTCAAGCATCACGGTATAAATCACTATTGGCTCGTGGGCTACTCCCTGGGCGGGCGCATCGCGATGTATCACGCCAGTCAGGCTGAGTCGAAAGGGCTGCGTGGCCTGGTGGTAGAAGGCAGTCATCCTGGCCTGATAAGTGGGGCAGATCGCGAGGCGAGAGCGCTGAACGATGCCCGCTGGGCGCAGCGTTTGATGCACGAAGATATCCAGACCGTGTTGAACGACTGGTATCAGCAGCCTGTTTTCCGTTCCCTCAGCCGCGCGCAACGCACTGACTTAGTCGCCCTGCGTGCGCAAAACAATCCCGAGACGCTAGCCCGGATGCTTGAGGCAACGTCGCTTTCCCGACAGCCCGATTTACGTGAGCCACTTGGCCAGCTAGCCGTGCCGTTTCATTTTATTTGCGGTGAACGAGACGAAAAGTTTCGCGCAGTTGCCGCCGAGCTTAACTGTTCCCTGGCTCTTATTTCCGGGGCAGGACACAACGCCCACCGTGAAGCCCCCGCCGCGTTTAGTTCCGCTCTGTTAACCCTCTTTCGTCAATATGACCTGTAAGGATCTTTCATGATTTATCCTGATGAACAAATGCTTTATGCCCCGATTGAATGGCTGGATTGCTCCGAAGGTTACACCGATATTCGCTACCACAAATCCAGCGACGGTATCGCCAAAATCACCATCAACCGCCCGGAAGTGCGTAATGCGTTTCGTCCGCTGACCGTCAAAGAGATGATCAATGCCCTGGCCGATGCGCGCTATGACGACAACATTGGCACCATTATTCTGACCGGCGAAGGAGAAAAAGCCTTCTGTGCGGGCGGTGACCAAAAAGTGCGTGGTGACTACGGCGGCTACCAGGACGCAAGCGGCGTACATCACCTGAACGTGCTCGACTTCCAGCGCCAAATTCGCACCTGCCCTAAGCCAGTTGTGGCGATGGTGGCGGGTTTCTCCATCGGCGGCGGCCATGTGCTGCACATGATGTGTGACCTGACTATCGCGGCGGAAAACGCCGTATTTGGCCAGACTGGCCCGAAAGTTGGTTCTTTCGACGGCGGCTGGGGCGCTTCCTACATGGCGCGTATTGTCGGCCAGAAAAAAGCTCGCGAAATTTGGTTCCTGTGCCGCCAGTACGATGCGAAAGAAGCGCTGGATATGGGCCTGGTGAATACCGTTGTACCGATTGCCGATCTGGAAAAAGAGACGGTTCGCTGGTGCCGTGAAATGCTGCAGAACAGTCCGATGGCGCTGCGTTGCCTGAAAGCGGCGCTGAATGCTGACTGCGACGGTCAGGCGGGGCTGCAAGAACTGGCCGGGAACGCCACGATGCTGTTCTACATGACCGAAGAAGGCCAGGAAGGGCGCAACGCGTTTAACCAGAAGCGTCAGCCGGACTTCAGCAAATTTAAACGGAATCCGTGATGCGCAGCGCGGCGCTGTGGCGCTTTCAAATCCCGATGGAGGCTGGCGTAGTGCTTCGCGACCAGCGTCTCAAATTTAGAGATGGGCTTCTGGTGCGCCTGACAGTGGGCGAACGCAGCGGATGGGGCGAAATTTCCCCTCTGCCGGGATTTAGCCAGGAAACACTCGCGGAGGCTCAGGCGCAGGTCGACCGCTGGCTTGAACAATGGCTGGCAGATGAATCGACTCCGTTACCCGAGTTGCCGTCGGTCGCTTTTGGCTTGAGTTGTGCGCTGGCTGAGGCTGAAGGTACGCTGCCACAGGCCGCTGACTACCGCGCCGCCCCGCTGTGCACCGGCGACCCCGACGAGCTGATCCTGGCACTGGCAGAAATGTCGGGCGAAAAAATCGCGAAGGTGAAAGTGGGGCTGTACGAGGCCGTTCGCGATGGCATGGTGGTTAATTTATTGCTTGAAGCCGTGCCTGAACTTCGTCTGCGTCTGGATGCTAACCGCAGCTGGACCCCGCTCAAAGCGCAGCAGTTCGCTAAATACGTCAACCCGGATCACCGCTCGCGCATCGATTTTATCGAAGAACCGTGCAAAACCCGCGAGCAGTCCCGAGAGTTCTGCCGCGAAACGGGGATTGCAATTGCCTGGGACGAAAGCCTGCGGGAGTCTGATTTTACTTTCACCGCTGAGCCGGGCGTTTCAGCAGTGGTGATCAAACCGACGCTTACCGGTAGCCTGAACAAAGTGCGTGAGCAGGTTGCGGCGGCACATTGTCTGGGGCTGAAAGCGGTGATCAGTTCCTCCATTGAGTCCAGCCTCGGTTTGACTCAACTGGCCCGCATCGCCGCCTGGCTCACGCCGGGAACCCTGCCTGGGCTGGATACTTTATCCCTGATGCAGTCTCAGCTTGAGCGCAGCTGGCCCGGCAGTCCTCTGCCGTGTGTTACCGTGGACGGACTCGAGCGTATTCGATGACCTTTCCCGACTGGCCGTGGCGTCACTGGGCCGATGCCAGGAGCACAAGTGTTGCGCTCCGTCTCGACGATGAACTATTAACCTGGCAAACGCTGTGCCAGCGCGTGGATACGCTGGCGGGAGGTTTTCGCCAGCAAGGAGTAAAAGAAGGCGATGGCGTTGCGCTTAAAGCGAAAAATGGCCCGCAAACGCTGCTCGCCTGGCTGGCGTTATGGCAGTGTGGGGCGCGCATTCTGCCGTTAAATCCTCAGTTGCCTGATAGTTTGCTGGCGCAGCTTTTACCGTCGATGACGCTGAGCTACGGGTTAACTTTGACCGACAGCGAACCTCTGCCGGATGTGGTTCCATTATCGCTGACTAGTGCACTTGCCTGGCACGAAAGCTGGCAGCCGATGCGTCTGGCTTCCATGACGCTGACTTCTGGTTCAACCGGGTTACCCAAAGCAGCGGTGCATACATTCTCGGCCCACCTTGCCAGCGCGGCGGGTGTCCTGGCTATGATGCATTACGGCCCCGACGATAGCTGGCTTTTATCTTTACCGCTGTTTCACGTTTCCGGGCAGGGGATCCTCTGGCGCTGGCTGTATGCCGGCGGCCAGTTGGCGATATCAAGTGCGCAATCGGTAAACGAGGCGTTGCGTGGATGCAGTCACGCTTCATTAGTGCCCACGCAGCTTTGGCGGCTGCTGGAAAAACAGGAACCTCTGGCGTTGCGTGAAGTGCTCCTTGGCGGTGCAGCCATCCCCGTTGAACTGACGCAGCAGGCGGAGGCGCGTGGGGTGCGTTGCTGGTGTGGTTATGGGCTCACCGAGCTGGCCTCTACGGTTTGCGCCAAACGCGCCGACGGCCAGCCAGATGTGGGGGCTCCATTGCCAGGCCGGAAGGTAAAAATCGTCGATGAAGAAGTGTGGATACAGGCAAATAGCCTGGCCAGCGGCTACTGGCGGGACGGGCAACTTATTCCTCTGGTGAATGAACAGGGCTGGTTTGCTACCCGCGATAGGGGCGTTTTGCATTCGGGCCGCCTGACGATTGTCGGGCGTCTTGATAACCAGTTTTTCAGCGGCGGGGAGGGCATCCAGCCGGAAGAGGTTGAGCGGGTTATCGCCGAGCATCCCTCAGTTAAGCAGGTGTTTGTTGTACCGGTGGACGACGCTGAGTTTGGCCAGCGACCGGTCGCCGTGGTTGAGATAAATGCAGGATGTGAGTTTACCGATATTGCCGCCTGGCTTGACGGAAAACTGCCCCGTTTTCAGCGGCCCGTGCGCTGGCTGGCGCTGCCTCAGGAGTTAAAACAGGGCGGGATTAAAATCTCCCGCCGCAGGCTGATAGAGTGGGTTGCAGGGGCATAACCCCTGCAAGGTATTACTTATTGTTCTTCAGTGCCTGAAGTGCATTCGCTACCCCGGCACCGTATTCAGGATGTACCTGGCTGAACAGGCAAATCTGACGGTTCTGAATGCTTTCCGGGACGTCTTTCATCTCACCCGCAATGCGCACAAACATACGCTGATGCTCTTCATCGCTCAGCAGGTTATACAGCGCGCGCGGCTGGCTGAAGTAGTCGCTATCTTCGCGATGGTTCCAGTGGTCGGCTGCGCCTTCCAGGCTCAACGGCGGCTCGCTGAAATCTGGCTGTTCCTGGAAAACGTTAAAGCTGTTTGGCTCGTAGGTTGCGCCATTGCCGCTGTTGCCGTCCACCCGCATGGCTCCGTCGCGGTGGTAGTTGTGGAACGGGCATTTTGGCGCGTTCACCGGAATTTGATGATGGTTCACGCCCAGGCGGTAGCGGTGTGCGTCACCGTAGGAGAACAGGCGACCCTGCAACATGCGATCGGGTGAGAAACCAATGCCCGGTACGACGTTGGCCGGGGACATCGCCACCTGTTCAACGTCAGAGAAGTAGTTTTCCGGATTGCGGTTCAGTTCCAGCACGCCCACTTCTATCAGTGGATAGTCGCCGTGTGGCCAGACTTTGGTCAGATCAAACGGGTTGTACGGCGTTTTTGACGCTTCGGCTTCCGGCATAATTTGCACGAACAACGTCCAGCGAGGGAAATCACCGGCCTCAATGGATTCGTACAGATCGCGCTGGGAGCTTTCGCGGTCCTCTGCAATCAGACGGCTGGCTTCATCATCCATCAGGTTCTCAATACCCTGCTGGGATTTGAGGTGGAACTTCACCCAGAAGCGCTGATTGTCGCTATTGATAAAGCTGAAGGTATGGCTGCCAAAACCGTGAATGTGACGATAAGAGCGCGGTAAGCCACGGTCGCTGAAATCAATGGTCAACTGATGAAGGGCTTCCGGCAGGTGCGAGAAGAAATCCCATTTATACGTAGGGTTACGCAGGTTGGTGCGTGGATCGCGTTTGACGACGTGGTTCAGGTCGGGGAATTTCAGCGGGTCACGGAGATAGAACACCGGCGTGTTGTTGCCCACCAGGTCCCAGTTGCCCTCCTCGGTATAGAATTTCATGGAAAAGCCGCGAATATCTCGTTCGGCATCCGCCGCGCCGCGCTCACCGGCCACGGTGGAAAAACGCAGGAACAGCTCAGTTTTTTTGCCGACTTCTGAGAATAATTTTGCCCGGGTGTAGCGGGTGATGTCATGCGTCACGGTGAAATGACCAAACGCGCCGGAGCCTTTAGCGTGCATGCGGCGCTCAGGGATTACTTCGCGGTCAAAGTGGGCGAGTTTTTCAAGGAACCAGACGTCCTGAAGTAGCATCGGGCCTCTCGGGCCTGCGGTAGCAACATTGTTGTTGTTTACAACGGGAGCGCCTGCGCCGGTTGTTAGTCCTTTCTTGCTCATTAATGCCTCCTTGGGAGCCAGGTTTCACAGTAAAAAAGCGTTTATTTAAATCCACTTTTTTACTGTGTTTATTATTCACCTGCTCAATGTGTCATTTCGCGCTACCCGGCTGCATTGATCTTGTCACACAAAAAGGCGTCTTTTCATTTTCTTACAATCAAGGAAATATTGGCATTTTCCAGCGCGTTAATAAGATAATGCGCCACGCCATCCAATGGCATTTTTAAGGGCAGCCCTTTTTCTTTTTCAGGAACCAAGGAATGAATAAATTACTTTTAGCCGGCGGCGCGGGTTTGCTGCTGGTTTCCGCAGGTGCCAGCGCAATTGGCGTGAGTGCTGAAGTCGGCAAAGAATACACTAACCTCGGCGTGGGTTTTGGCACCGAAAGCAGCGGCATCGCGGTAACCGGTAACTATGCGCATAACGACGACAACGGTGATACCGTAGGCCTTGGCCTCGGTTTTAATATTCCTCTGGGGCCGATGATGGCAACCGTAGGCGGTCGTGGCGTTTACCTGCACGCAAAAGATCGCAAAGAAGGTTATGCGCTTGCGGCGGGTGGCGGTTTGAGATGGCCAATCACTTCTGACATTGCCATTTTTGGCGATTACTACTATTCCCCGGACTCTCTGTCCAGCAGCGTGAAGGACTACAAAGAGGCCAGCGCCGGTGCAAGCTGGAACTTTATGCGTCCGTTTTCAGCGCAAGTGGGTTACCGCTATATTAGCCTTGGCGGCAAAGACGGCGATCGTACCGACACCGTGGCCGACGGTCCGTATGTGGGCGTGAGCGCCAGCTTCTAATCCCTTAACGCGGCTTTTAGCCGCGTTAATGTTGCAGACAAAGAGGAAAAAAGCGTGGTTTTTCCCTCTTTGCGGTTATCAGCCGAAAATCAATGAATTGATTTTCCGTTTTTTGACGAATCCTTTGGCGTTTTTTCTATGCCCAGAGGTTGGTCAGTAGTCTAAGCGCGGCTTTTAGCCGCGTTTTTTATGTCTGCCGTTCTTTGGTGCCTGCGCTATAGTGGGGCGTTCCCCTGCTGCGGAGTAAAAGATGTTAAAAGTAGAAATGCTGTCCACCGGCGACGAAGTGCTGTACGGGCAAATTACCGATACCAATGCGGCCTGGCTTGCCGACTATTTCTTTCACCAGGGTTTACCCATGTCGCGCCGCAATACGGTCGGCGACAGTCTGCCTGACCTGGTTGCCGTGCTGAAAGAGCGCAGCCACGAAGCGGATGTGCTGATTGTTAACGGCGGCCTGGGACCAACCAGCGATGATTTAAGCGCGCTGGCGGCGGCGACGGCGGCGGGCGTTGAGCTGGTCGAGCACGCGGAATGGTTAACCTATATGGAGCAGTTTTTTGCCGAGCGCGGGCGTGTGATGGCGCCGAGTAACCGCAAGCAGGCGCAAATCCCGGCTAACAGTGAAATGATCGACAATCCCGTCGGCACCGCCTGCGGCTTTGCATTGACCTTAGACCGCTGCCTGATGTTTTTCACTCCCGGCGTACCGTCAGAGTTTAAGGCTATGGTGGACAAACAAATCATGCCCCGGCTGCGTGAACGTTTTACCCTCCCTGAACCGCCGATATGCCTGCGTTTAACGACTTTTGGACGCTCAGAGAGCGAGCTGGCGCAATCGCTTGATCCGCTGGCGCTGCCGAAGGGCGTGGTGATGGGCTATCGCTCATCGATGCCGATCATTGAGCTTAAACTTACCGGCCCGGCGAGCCAGCGTGAAGCGATGGAGGCCGTCTGGCCGGAAGTCCGCCGCGTGGCAGGTGAGAGTCTGATTTTTGAGGGCACCGAAGGGCTTCCAGCACAAATAGCGCGCCGCCTGGGCGAACGCTCCCTGACTCTGGCCGTGAGCGAACAGTTCACCGGAGGCCTGCTGACGCTGCAGTTAAACCGGGCGCAGGCCGTGCTCCGGGCGAGCCGCGTTTTACCGCAGGCACCTGAAACATTGGCTGAAGCATTAGCGTCCAGCGCAGAATGGCGCCTGAATCAACAGAGCGATCTGGCCCTGGTGATTTCGGGCGAAGAAGATCAGCAGATAAATTTTGCGATCTCCACGCCAGACGGCACTTTTGGCCTGGCCGTGAAGTTTGGCACCAGCCGCCACGCGCTGGCAATACGCCAGGAAGTTTGCGCCATGATGGCGCTGAACGTGCTGCGCCGCTGGTTCAACGGCCAGCCGTTGGAAAGCGAACACGGCTGGATTAAGGTCGTAGAGTCAGTCAGCCTTTAACCTTCAGGCGAGCGCCCGAGCAAGTAGCGTGATCGGGTGCTCGCAGCGTTTGCTGGTCGACATTTCTATCTGCCATTTACAGGTTTCGCAGTCCGTCACCACCAGGTCTACGCCACTCTCTTCTATTTGCTGGAACAGCGGGGCGCCAATTTGCTGGGAAGTCGGGTAATTTTCCTTTTTAAACCCATAGGTCCCGGCAATGCCGCAGCACTGGGAGTCCAGCATCACCAGTTCCACGCTGGGAATGCGGCGCAACAGCTCAATGGAATAGAGCGTCCAGCCCATTTTCTCCATATGGCAAGGCGTATGATAGGCGATACGCAGCGGCGTGTTTTTTAACGGCAGCGTTCTGCCATCCTCTTCCAGCAGTTTCCAGATATAACGCGTGGCGAGTTCAATCTGCTCGCGAACCGGGGCCGTGTCGATACCAAGAATATGCGGATATTCATCGCGCAGCGTGAAGGTACAGGTTGACGAGGTCGCAATAACCGGCAGCCCGCGCTGTATGACGGCCTCTTCCAGCGAGCTGGCGTTTACCCTTGCCTGTTTCTTTGCCTTTTCGATAAAGCCGTTGGCAATAAGCGGCACGCCGCAGCATTTTTCTCTTTGCAACAGCTGGACGCCGATGCCCATCGCGTTAAGCACTTTGACCATGTCTTTGCCGAGCTGCGGATGGTTGTAGTTCACGAAGCAGCCGTGGAAGAAAGCAACCTGCTGCGGGAAGCTGGCCTGGTGCGCGGCCTGGCGCCGATACCACTGGCGAAATGTGCCGAAGGAATATTTGGGCAACTCGCGGTGGGAATCAATTTTGAGGGTTTTATCCAGCAGCTTGCGCACGGGCTTCAAACCGGTCGTGGCGTTGATCAGCGGGGCGAAAGGCGTGGAGAGCGTACCGAGTAAATCCGTATGACTGAGAACAGCATCGCGCAGCGAAGGTTTATGTTCGCCATATCTGGCCCGCGCCCGCTGGATGATATCGCCAATGTTGACTTCGGACGGGCAGGAGACTTCGCAGCGCTTGCAGTTGGTGCAGTACTTCAGCGCGTCGTCGTACAGGGAGGGATCTTTCAGGCGCAACCTTTCTCCGTCGGGCCCGGCCTGTTTTGGCCCCGGATATTCCGGGCGAACGCGGCTTACCGGGCAAGCCGTGGTGCAGACCGTGCATTTAATACAGCTTTCAAAGCTGGTTTCATCAAGCAGGTTCATGGCAAGCCTCCGCGGCAACAAGGATTTGATTGGCCACACAGAGCGCCGTGAGCATCGATACGCCGGCTCCGCATCCCTGATGAATAGGATCAAAACCCCCCAGCACCGAGCCAATAGCGTAGAGATTTTTGGTGTATTCCCCGTGATGGAACGGCTGGAAGTGGTTATTCACGGTTAGCCCAAATTGCAGCCAGGGCTGCGGCGTAAAGAAATCTGTTTTGCTCCAGGCGGCTCGCTCGGCCTCGATGTTCACGTCCAGCCCGAAAATGGGCTCGATGACATGTTGCCGGGTAGCCTCCAGCCCGCCGCTGAAAAAGCTGCCGCTGGCCAGGATGACATGCCGGGTCCGCAGCGGCACTTCACGATGATTTTTGGTGAACAGGGCATTGATACGCCCTTGTTCAAGCTGAGCGCCGGTTACGGTATCTCCGGGCATAATAAGCCCGCCCAGGGTCTGAAAACGGCGGCGGAGCGCATTGTGTAGCCTCATCCCAAGCACCGAAGGCGGTAGCGTTGGCAGGAGTTTTACCGGCACGCCGAGGGCTTGCTCAACGGCGGCTACCGTTCGTGCTTCCAGGTTCAGGCAAGCGGGCAGAATCATAGCCTCGCCGCTGCCCAGCAGCAGCCTGAGTTCATCCACCAGCGCCGGAAGGTTTTCCGGCAGATCCAGCACCCGGGCGATGTTCACGGCGCGAAACTCGCTTGGGTTGTTACGTAAGACATCCAGTACGGGCAGGGTGAGCTCGGCGACGTGCACGTTACAGCCGGCGGCAGACAGTGAACCCGCCACCAGCTCTGCCTGAAAATCCAGGAAGCCAGCAATATTAATCACCGTCACTTTTTGCCAGGGCAACGGCGCCTGCGGCACTTCCGGCGGGCTGAGCCAGCTGGCTCTTTGCTTGCCCAGCGGCGTGATTCTGAGGTGATTTTGGCGATGATGACCCACCAGCGGAATGCCAGCCCTGGCCAGCAGTTGCTCACTCTCTGCAGCGAGCGCCAGCACGCGCTCTTTGCCCATCAGGCTGTAAGGATGCTGAGGCGCTTGCTCCGCCAGGTTTTCCAGCGCCGTCTCTGGCTGGTGAACGGGAGTGCCGTCCGGTAACGTTGAAAGCAAATCCAACGAACCAGAAGAGAAGTGCAGCGCGCTTTGCCCGCGGCTGACGATGGCGCAGCGCTGGCCGCTTTCCGCCAGTTTTATGCCGGCTGTCAGCCCGGCCAGGCCGCTGCCGATGATAATCGTGTCAAATTTCATCCCTGTTCTCCGTTGTCCAGACCGCATAGTCCCTGATAAATCCAGGCGGTAAATTCGCTTTCTCGCAATGCATTTCCCCAGGCGACAGGGCGAACGCCCTTCCAGCGTTCGTTGAGGAAGTGAGAGAGTTGCTCCAGCGATTGGGCAGGCGTAGTGAGCTGGAAGCGTTGCAGGAGACCGGCTGCCCGGCAGGCGCACAGCTCGCCCTGACAGGTGCCCATGCCAACGCGCGTTCTGCGGCGCAAATCTCCCAGGTTTTTTACGCCGAGGGCATCAATGGCATAGCGCACTTCGCCGGTGGTGACGGCTTCGCATTCGCACACCAGGCTGCTGCTGAGTCGGCTGTTATTCAGCAGCCGCGTTGCGCGGTCGCCGTGCCGCCAGACGGCGGAACCGCGAATTGTCGGTGGCAAGGAGATAACTTTCCCCAGCGTTTGTTCTGCCGTATGTTCGGAGCCCGGCAGCGACGCCGAGGCGGTGGAGCAGGGGGTGGTATTCCCTAAACGCTCGCAAACCAGATCCGTTGCCCACTCCGCCATCAGACGATAGGTCATCAGTTTGCCGCCGGTAATGGTGATGAAGCCGTCCATGCCGTCGCGTTTCCCGTGATCCAGCAGCACAATTCCACGGCTGACGCTGCGCCCGGTGGGATCGTTGTCGCTGGCAACCAGAGGCCTGACGCCAGCGTAGGCCCGAAGAATACGGGTTCGGCCAAGCACCGGAGCCAGCTTTTCCCCTTCACGAATCAGCGTGTCCACTTCATCCGGTGTGACGCACATATTGTCGATTTGGTCGTAGTCGATATGCGTGGAGGTGGTGCCAATAAGCGAAATGGTATCGCCGGGGACCAGAATATCGGCGTCTGCTGGTTTACGGCAGCGGTTGATGACCATGTTGTTGATGCGGTGCCCGAGGATCAGTAACGCCCCTTTGGCCGGGAACATTTTTACGCTTAGATCGGCGTATTCTGCGATGTGCTGCCCCCAGATCCCTGCGGCGTTTACCACCATTGGTGCACTAAACTCGCCTGCCTGGCGGGTAAGGTGGTTGAAGACTCGCACGCCGCAAACGCGTGAGCCTTCGCGAATCAGCCCGGTGATCTCGCAGCCCGTCAGCACTTCTGCGCCGTGTTCTTTGGCATCAAGCATGTTAGCGGCGGTGAGGCGGAATGGGTCGACCGTGCCATCCGGGACACGAACCGCGCCGAGAAGCGATGGGTTGGCGGACGGCTCAAGCCGTAATGCCTCTCGGGGATCCAACGCTTCTGCAGGAATACCGGCCTGGCGACAGGCGGCGATAAACCCGCTTTGAAACGCCAGATCATCTTCCGGCAGGGTGATAAACAGGCCATCCGTGGGCTCGATACAGTGGCGGGCAATACGCCGCAGAATGCGGTTTTCTTCGATGCACTCTTTGGCGGATTCCCCGTCGGTGACCGCATAGCGTGAGCCGCTGTGAAGCAGGCCGTGATTGCGGCCTGTGGCACCGGTTGCGATGTCGTGACGCTCAAGCAGCAGTACTTTCAGCCCGCGGCGGGCGCAGTCTCGCGCTATGCCGGCACCGGTTGCCCCTCCACCGATGATAATCACGTCCGCTTCTCTGCTCACATGGTGCTCCTTTACCCCTTTTTATTTACCGTTATTCAGCCACAAAGAAAGTGTGGAATGTTTGATTGCGAGCAAATTCGAGCAATAAACGAAAATAATTAGTGAAAATATGCACCATTTCGCCTTTCTGTAATAAAAATGTAACATTGTGTGCGATGTTTCACAGTAAATACGCGCCCGGATAACTACCATGCGCTCGCAAAAGAACATTTGGCAGGAGCCGCTTGCTCCCGCTGAACATCAACGCCACGGAGGCTCGTATGTTAAGTATCTTCAAACCCGCCGCGCATAAGACGCGTTTGCCAGAGGAGCAGATAGATCCGACCTATCGCCGCCTGCGCTGGCAAATTTTCATGGGTATCTTCTTCGGTTATGCCGCTTACTATCTGGTAAGGAAAAACTTTACCCTTGCGATGCCGTATCTGGTGGAGCAGGGCTTCTCCCGAGGCGATCTCGGTTTTGCGCTTTCAGGGATTTCGATCGCCTACGGATTTTCGAAATTCATCATGGGCTCGGTCTCTGACCGCTCGAATCCGCGCGTATTTCTACCCGCCGGGCTGATTCTTGCCGCCGCCGTGATGCTGTTTATGGGCTTTGTGCCCTGGGCAACGTCCAGCATCGCAGTCATGTTTGTGCTGCTGTTCGCCTGCGGTTGGTTCCAGGGCATGGGATGGCCGCCGTGCGGGCGCACCATGGTGCACTGGTGGTCGCAGAAGGAGCGTGGAGGCATTGTTTCCGTCTGGAACTGCGCCCATAACGTCGGCGGTGGTATTCCTCCGCTGCTGTTCCTGCTGGGGATGGCGTGGTTTAACGACTGGCATGCGGCGCTGTATATGCCCGCTTTCGCCGCCATTATTGTGGCAATTATTGCCTTCGGCTTGATGCGCGACACGCCTCAATCCTGCGGCCTGCCGCCGATTGAAGAGTACAAAAACGACTACCCGGACGATTACAGCGAGAAAGCGGAAGAAGAGCTGACGGCTAAGCAGATCTTCATGAAGTACGTCTTCCCCAACCGTCTGCTGTGGTACATCGCCATTGCCAACGTGTTTGTCTATTTGCTGCGTTACGGCATCCTGGACTGGTCGCCAACTTACCTGAAAGAAGTAAAACACTTCGCGCTGGATAAATCCTCGTGGGCCTACTTCCTTTATGAATACGCGGGTATTCCAGGCACGCTGCTGTGCGGCTGGATGTCGGACAAGGTATTTAAAGGTAACCGCGGCGCGACAGGCGTGTTCTTCATGGTGTTGGTGACGATTGCTACCGTGGTTTACTGGCTCAACCCGCCGGGTAATCCGGGTGTGGATATGGCCTGTATGATTGTTATCGGCTTCCTGATTTACGGCCCGGTAATGCTGATTGGTCTGCATGCGCTTGAGCTTGCACCTAAGAAAGCGGCAGGGACGGCGGCGGGCTTTACCGGCCTGTTTGGTTACCTGGGCGGCTCGGTCGCGGCCAGCGCGATTGTCGGCTACACCGTGGACTTCTTCGGCTGGGACGGCGGCTTTATCGTGATGATTGGCGGCAGTATTTTGGCCGTGCTGTTGCTGATTGTGGTGATGATTGGCGAGCGCAAACACCACGATGAAAAAATGCTGAAAAACGGCTAAGGAGAGCATCATGAAACTGATGGCAAAATCTTTACTGGCGGGCGTGGTGCTGGTGGCGACCAGCAGCGTCTTCGCCCAGACCACGGACAAAATCGTGATTGCCCACCGGGGCGCCAGCGGCTATCTGCCTGAGCATACGTTACCGGCAAAAGCGATGGCCTATGCCCAGGGCGCGGATTACCTTGAGCAAGACCTGGTGATGACCAAAGACGACAGGCTGGTGGTGCTGCATGACCACTATCTGGACAGGGTGACCGACGTCGCGAAGCGTTTCCCGGATCGGGCGCGCAAAGACGGGCGCTACTACGCCATCGACTTTACGCTGGCGGAAATTAAGTCCCTGAAGTTCACCGAGGGCTTCGATATCGTTAACGGCAAGCAGGTGCAAACTTATCCGGGGCGTTTTCCGATGGGCAAATCCGACTTCCGGGTGCACACCTTTGAAGAAGAGATCGAGTTTGTTCAGGGGCTGAATCATTCCACCGGGAAAAACATCGGTATCTATCCTGAGATAAAAGCGCCGTGGTTCCACCATCAGGAAGGCAAAGATATCGCGGCAAAAACCCTTGAGGTACTGAAGCAGTACGGCTACACCGGCAAGCAGGACAAGATCTATCTTCAGTGCTTTGACGCCGCCGAGCTGAAGCGCATTAAAAACGAGCTTGAGCCGAAGATGGGCATGAACCTTAACCTGGTGCAGCTTATCGCCTATACCGACTGGAATGAGACTCAGGAAAAACAGCCGGACGGCAAGTGGGTGAACTACAGTTACGACTGGATGTTTAAGCCGGGCGCGATGAAGCAGATTGCTGAGTATGCCGACGGCATTGGCCCGGACTACCATATGCTGGTGGAGAAGGCGTCAACCAAAGGGAACGTGAGGCTCACCGATATGGTGACCGAAGCACACGCCAACAAATTGACCGTGCATCCTTATACGGTGAGGGCGGACGCGTTGCCGGACTACGTGAGCGATGTGAATCAGCTGTACGACGTGCTGTATAACCAGGCGGGCGTAGATGGGCTGTTTACCGACTTCCCGGACAAAGCCGTACGGTTTCTTAATAAGCCGTAATCGCTAATGAAAAAGGCCGCATTTGCGGCCTTTTTTACATCACTACATCTCGAGTTCGATATCTCCCCGTGCTTTGCAGCAGCAGGGAAGAATTTCACCGGGCTGGATAAACGCCAGCGGCTCGGTCAGCCACTGAACTTCCCCCGCCAGCAGCTTAGTGCGGCATGAACCGCAATAGCCTTCCCGGCACTGATACTCTACGCAGACTTTGTGTGACTCCAGCGCCGCCAGTAGCGAAGGGTGTTCTTCTTCGCTCATCAACTGCGCGCCGGTAATGCTGAGCGTAATGCGGCCCATTGTTTACAGCTGGAAGTTGCTCAGATCGTCGGTATCGACTTCCGAGTCAATCTGGCCCACCAGGTAGGAGCTGACTTCCACTTCCTGCGGCGCAACCTGGACGTTGTCGGACACCAGCCATGCGTTGATCCATGGAATCGGGTTGGAGCGAGTCTGGAACGGCAGGTCAAGGCCCACGGCCTGCATGCGGATGTTGGTGATGTACTCCACATACTGGCAAAGGATGTCTTTGTTCAGGCCAATCATCGAGCCGTCGCGGAACAGGTAGTCGGCCCACTCTTTTTCCTGCTGGGCGGCCAGCACGAACAGGTCGTAGCATTCCTGGCGGCATTCAACGGCGATTTCCGCCATTTCCGGATCGTCTTCACCGCTGCGCATCAGGTTCAGCATATGCTGGGTGCCGGTCAGGTGCAGGGCTTCGTCACGGGCGATCAGCTTGATGATTTTGGCGTTACCTTCCATCAGCTCGCGCTCGGCGAAGGCGAAGGAACAGGCAAAGCTCACATAGAAGCGAATCGCTTCCAGGGCGTTAACGCTCATCAGGCAGAGGTACAACTGACGCTTCAGCGCACGCAGGTTCACGGTGACGGTTTTGCCGTTCACGTTGTGTGTGCCTTCGCCCAACAGGTGCCAGTAGCTGGTCATCTCAATCAGGTCGTCATAGTAGCCAGAGATGTCTTTGGCGCGCTTGAGGATTTCCTGGTTGGTGACGATGTCGTCAAAGACGATCGCCGGATCGTTCACGATGTTGCGGATGATGTGGGTGTAAGAACGAGAGTGAATGGTCTCGCTAAACGCCCAGGTTTCAACCCACGTTTCCAGCTCAGGAATGGAGATCAGCGGCAACAGCGCGACGTTCGGGCTGCGGCCCTGGATGGAGTCCAGCAGCGTCTGGTACTTCAGGTTGCTGATGAAGATGTGTTTCTCATGCTCCGGCAGCGCCTGGAAGTCGATGCGGTCGCGGGAGACGTCCACTTCTTCCGGGCGCCAGAAGAAGGAGAGCTGCTTTTCAATCAGCTTTTCGAAGATGTCGTATTTCTGCTGGTCGTAGCGCGCCACGTTAACCGACTGGCCAAAGAACATAGGCTCGGCGAGCTGATCGTTTTTCGTCTGTGAAAAAGTAGTGTAAGCCATGAGGTTAAATCCTGTAATACGTCGGAAAAATCCCCTCGTAAGAGGGGATTAAGCATTAAATCTTACATGCGCCGCTTTCGCAGCCATCGTCCTGGATGGAAGGCGCCAGGTCATCCTGAGAGTCTTCCGCGCCGTCACGGGTGTTTTGATAGTACAGGGTCTTCACGCCGAATTTATAGGCGGTGAGCAGATCCTTCAGCAGCTGCTGCATCGGCACTTTGCCTGACGGGAAGCGCGTTGGGTCGTAGTTGGTGTTGGCAGAGATCGACTGGTCGATAAACTTCTGCATCAGGCCAACCAGCTGCAAATAGCCATCGTTGCTCGGCATTTCCCACAGCAGCTCGTAGTTGTTTTTCAGCGCTTCATAATCCGGCACAACCTGACGCAGGATCCCGTCTTTCGACGCTTTAATGCTGATGTGGCCGCGCGGCGGCTCGATGCCGTTGGTGGCGTTGGAGATCTGCGATGAGGTCTCAGACGGCATCAGGGCAGAAAGCGTGGAGTTGCGCAGGCCGTGAGTTTGGATGGACTCACGCAGACCTTCCCAGTCCAGATGCAGCGGTTCGTTGCTGATAGCATCCAGGTCTTTCTTGTAGGTGTCGATTGGCAGAATGCCTTTTGCGTAGGTGGTTTCGTTGAACCACGGGCAGGCACCTTGCTCTTTCGCCAGTTCGTTTGACGCTTTCAGCAGGTAGTACTGAATGGCTTCAAAAGTCTTGTGCGTCAGGTTGTTTGCGCTGCCGTCGGAGTAACGCACGCCGTGCTTCGCCAGATAATAGGCAAAGTTAATCACGCCGATACCGAGGGTACGACGGCCCATCGCGCCGCGTTTTGCCGCCAGAATTGGGTAATCCTGGTAGTCGAGCAGAGCGTCCAGTGCGCGCACAGCCAGCACAGCCATCTCTTCCAGATCGTCCAGGCTTTCAATCACGCCAAGGTTGAACGCAGACAGCGTACACAGGGCGATTTCGCCGTTCTCGTCGTTGACGTCGTCCAGCGGTTTGGTCGGCAGGGCGATTTCCAGGCACAGGTTGGACTGGCGCACTGGGGCAATCGCCGGGTCGAACGGGCTGTGGGTGTTGCAGTGGTCAACGTTCTGGATGTAGATACGGCCGGTGGAGGCGCGTTCCTGCATCATCAGGGAGAACAGTTCCACCGCTTTGACGCGCTGTTTGCGGATGCTGTCGTCTTTCTCGTATTTGGTGTACAGGCGCTCAAACTCGTCCTGGTCTGCGAAGAAAGCGTCGTACAGCCCCGGCACGTCAGACGGGCTGAACAAGGTGATCTCTTCGCCCTTCAGCAGGCGGGTATACATCAGCTTGTTGATCTGTACGCCGTAGTCCATGTGGCGCACGCGGTTACCTTCCACGCCACGGTTGTTTTTTAGCACCAGCAGGCTTTCCACTTCCAGATGCCACATCGGGTAGAACAGCGTTGCAGCCCCGCCGCGCACGCCGCCCTGGGAGCAGGACTTCACTGCCGTCTGGAAGTGCTTATAGAACGGGATACAGCCGGTGTGGAACGCTTCACCGCCGCGAATCGGGCTGCCCAGCGCACGAATGCGGCCGGCGTTGATGCCGATACCTGCGCGCTGGGAAACGTATTTCACGATCGCACTGGAGGTGGCGTTGATGGAATCCAGGCTGTCGCCGCACTCGATCAGTACGCAGGAGCTGAACTGACGGGTCGGGGTGCGCACGCCAGACATGATTGGCGTAGGCAGGGAAATCTTGAAGGTGGAAACCGCGTCGTAGAAACGTTTCACGTAGCTGAGGCGGGTTTCACGCGGGTAGCCGGAGAACAGGCAGGCGGCGACCAGAATATAGAGGAACTGCGCGCTTTCGTAGATCTCACCGGAAACGCGATTCTGCACGAGGTATTTGCCTTCGAGCTGCTTCACCGCCGCGTAAGAGAAGTTCATGTCACGCCAGTGATCGATGAAATCGTTCATCTGCTCGAACTCTTCTTCCGTGTAGTCTTCCAGCAGGTGACGATCGTATTTACCCATCTCAACCATTTTCACTACCTGATCGTAAAGCTTCGGCGGCTCAAACTGACCGTAGGCTTTTTTACGCAGGTGGAAAATTGCCAGGCGAGCGGCGAGATACTGATAATCCGGTGCGTCACGGGAGATCAGGTCAGCTGCGGCCTTGATGATGGTTTCATGAATGTCAGAGGTCTTGATGCCGTCGTAAAACTGGATATGGGAACGCAGTTCAACCTGGGAAACGGAGACGTTGTTCAGACCCTCAGCGGCCCAGTCGAGTACCCGATGAATTTTATCCAGATTGATGCGCTCTTTGCTGCCATCGCGTTTTGTAACCAGCAGACTCTGATTCATGTGAGTTTTACCTGTCCGTGAGATGAGTTTTCCCCTGATTTATACACATCCGCCAGCCTGTGACTAACTCTGTGGATAAATACTATATATAGGGGGTGGGTGACAAAATGGTCACTAGATGGTGAGTATTCTAGTAAGGAATCCGTTCAGTACAAGTATTGATTTCGTCAATAAAATGAGGTTCGGCGGAGCGCTTTTTTCGTAAGTCCACGTCACATAAGGCTTGAGGGAATTGTCAATGGGATGCAAAAAAAATGAAAATTTTGATCGGGTGCTGATTTCTTAAACTTCATCGATAATTGCGCAACGGTTCTGGCGCAATTATCGATAATCAATCCTTATACGATATGCCGATTTATGCTTCAGTATGCAGCATATAATTAACATCTACCCCTGGGCCCAGCTTGAATACGTTGGTGATTGGGTTGAAATGTAATCCGGTCATATGGCGCTCGCGCAGCGGGGTTTCATCCACCCAGCGTAAGAGTTCGGCGGGCTTGATAAACTTTTTAACATCGTGCGTGCCTTTCGGCACCATGCGCATCACATACTCAGCGCCGACGACGGCCATCAGCCAGGCTTTGCCGTTGCGGTTAATGGTAGAGAAGAAGACGTGGCCGCCGGGTTTGACTAAACGCGCGCAGGCGTGAACCACCGATTGTGGGTCAGGCACGTGCTCCAGCATTTCCATACAGGTTACGACGTCGTACTGCCCGGCGTGTTTGCTCGCGTGTTCTTCGACCGTCTCCTGGACATAGTCCACCTTAACGCCGCTTTCCAGTGCGTGAAGGCGAGCCACCTGCAGCGGTTCAAACCCCATATCCAGGCCGGTGACGTTGGCGCCTTCACGAGCCATGCTTTCCGCCAGAATGCCGCCGCCGCAGCCAACGTCGAGCACGGTTTTACCGAACAGCCCACCGGCGCGCTGGTTGATATAGCCTAAACGCAGCGGGTTGATGCGGTGCAGCGGCTTAAATTCACCTTCCAGATCCCACCAGCGGGAAGCGACAGCTTCAAATTTGGCGATTTCCTCGTGGTCGACGTTCTGCGTAACCGGTTGGTTTTCAGCATTCATTACAGCGGTGACTCCTTGCAGATGTTAAGGCTGGCAGTATATCAGGCTAACGGCGTGAATAAAGCGCCGACAATTGCGTTGAGGTTTCCCCACACAGGGCCGGATGTGTTATAATTTGCGACCTTTGAATCCGGGAAAACAGTAGAGGGATAGCGGTTACATGAGCGACCTTGCCAGAGAAATTACGCCGGTCAACATTGAGGAAGAGCTAAAGAGCTCGTATCTGGATTATGCGATGTCGGTTATTGTCGGCCGCGCACTGCCAGATGTCCGCGATGGACTTAAGCCGGTACACCGTCGCGTGCTTTACGCGATGAACGTATTGGGCAATGACTGGAACAAAGCATACAAAAAATCCGCCCGTGTTGTTGGTGACGTTATCGGTAAATATCACCCTCATGGTGATACCGCGGTTTATGACACCATCGTCCGTATGGCACAGCCATTTTCCCTGCGTTACATGCTGGTCGACGGCCAGGGTAACTTCGGTTCCGTAGACGGCGACTCCGCCGCGGCGATGCGTTATACGGAAATCCGTATGTCGAAAATCGCCCACGAGCTGATGGCAGACCTGGAAAAAGAGACGGTTGATTTCGTCGATAACTACGACGGCACCGAAAAAATTCCAGACGTCATGCCAACCAAAATTCCTAACCTGCTGGTAAACGGTTCATCCGGTATCGCAGTCGGGATGGCGACGAACATTCCGCCGCACAACATTACCGAAGTGATCAACGGCTGCCTCGCCTATATCGAAGACGAGAACATCAGCGTTGAAGGGCTGATGGAACACATTCCAGGCCCGGATTTCCCGACTGCCGCTATCATTAACGGCCGCCGCGGTATTGAAGAAGCGTATCGCACCGGCCGCGGTAAAATTTATATTCGCGCCCGTGCTGAAGTAGAAGCGGACGCGAAGACCGGCCGCGAGACCATCATCGTTCACGAAATTCCGTATCAGGTGAACAAAGCTCGCCTGATCGAGAAAATCGCCGAGCTGGTGAAAGACAAACGCGTGGAAGGCATCAGCGCCCTGCGCGATGAGTCTGATAAAGACGGTATGCGTATTGTTATTGAGATTAAACGCGACGCCGTGGGCGAAGTGGTGCTCAATAACCTGTATTCCCAGACTCAGCTGCAGGTTTCCTTCGGTATCAACATGGTGGCATTGCACCATGGTCAGCCGAAGATCATGACCCTGAAAGAGATCCTGTCTGCGTTCGTGCGCCACCGCCGCGAAGTGGTGACCCGTCGTACCATCTTCGAACTGCGCAAAGCCCGCGATCGCGCGCATATCCTTGAAGGGTTGGCTATCGCCCTGGCGAATATCGACCCGATCATTGAACTTATCCGTAACTCGCCAAATGCTGCCGAAGCGAAAGCGAGCCTGGTAGCCCGTTCCTGGGACCTGGGCAACGTTTCTGCAATGCTTGAGCGTGCGGGTGACGATGCCGCGCGACCTGAGTGGCTGGAGCCAGAGTTTGGCATCCGCGACGGTAAATATTTCCTCACCGAGCAGCAGGCTCAGGCGATTCTGGATCTGCGTCTGCAGAAACTGACCGGCCTTGAGCACGAAAAACTGCTCGACGAGTATAAAGAGCTGCTGGAGCAGATCGCTGAATTACTGCACATCCTGGGCAGCGCAGAGCGCCTGATGGAAGTGATTCGCGAAGAGCTGGAAGCGATGCGCGATCAGTTCGGCGACAACCGTCGCACCGAGATCACCGCCAACACCGCAGATATCAACATTGAAGATCTGATCAACCAGGAAGATGTGGTGGTCACCCTGTCTCACCAGGGCTATGTGAAGTATCAGCCGCTGACCGATTATGAAGCGCAGCGCCGCGGTGGCAAAGGCAAGTCGGCCGCCCGTATTAAAGAAGAAGACTTCATTGACCGCCTGCTGGTGGCCAACACCCACGACACGATCCTGCTGTTCTCCAGCCGTGGTCGCCTGTACTGGATGAAGGTTTATCAGCTGCCGGAAGCGAGCCGTGGCGCGCGTGGCCGTCCAATTGTGAACCTGCTGCCGCTTGAGCAGGACGAGCGTATTACCGCGATTCTGCCGGTGCGCGAGTACGCAGAAGGCATCAACGTGTTCATGGCAACCGCAAGCGGTACCGTGAAGAAAACTGCGCTGACCGACTTCAGCCGTCCGCGTTCAGCGGGCATCATCGCCGTTAACCTTAACGAGGGTGACGAGCTGATTGGCGTTGATTTAACTAACGGTAGCGACGAAGCCATGCTGTTCTCGGCGGCAGGTAAAGTGGTGCGCTTCAAAGAAGACGCCGTTCGTACCATGGGCCGTACCGCAACGGGCGTTCGCGGGATCAAGCTTGCCGGTGACGACAAAGTGGTGTCTCTGATCATTCCTCGCGGTGACGGCGCGATTCTGACCGTTACCCAGAATGGTTACGGTAAACGCACCGCGGCGGCCGAGTATCCAACCAAGTCTCGTGCAACACAGGGCGTTATCTCTATCAAGGTCACCGAACGTAACGGCAGCGTCGTTGGGGCGGTGCAGGTGGAAGATACCGACCAGATCATGATGATCACCGATGCCGGTACGCTGGTGCGTACCCGCGTGTCTGAAGTCAGCGTGGTCGGGCGTAACACCCAGGGCGTTATTCTCATCCGTACTGCGGAAGACGAAAGCGTTGTGGGCCTGCAGCGCGTCGCCGAACCTGTGGATGACGAAGAGCTGGACAGCATCGACGGTAGCGTGGCGGAAGGGGACGATGATATCGCGCCTGAAGCGGATACCGATGATGATGTTGCCGATGAAGCGGACGAATAATCCAGAATAGTCGTAAATAAAGGGTCGCTTTGGCGGCCCTTTTTGTTTGCCGTTGCGGGACAAAGGTTTTGCGGCTACCTTAAGCGCATCTCCGTTCACTCGCTCGCGTACTTTCAGGCCCAATTTGAAATACTTCGTCTCTTTTCGCAGCACCCTTAAAATTTCGCGCTACCTGTTCAGGGCGCTGGCGCTTCTGCTCTGGCTGCTTATCGCGCTGTTTTCCGTGTTTTACATCGTCAACGCGCTGCACGATAAAGAGTCGGAGATTCGCCAGGAGTTTAACATCAGCTTTGACCAGGCCCAGCGCTACATCCAGCGCACTTCGGACGTGGTGAAAGAGCTGAAGTACATTGCTGAAAACCGTCTCACGGCGCCCAATGGCGTGCTTCCTCCGCTCGATCAAAGCGCGGATAAAACCGAGGCGCCAACGTTTATGCCGCTTTTCCCGGACTCTGACTGTTCGGCAGTGAGCGTGACCTGGCGAAGCTCGCTGCAGTCTCTCTCCTGGTTCCTGCGCTACTGGCGCGATAACTTCTCCGCGGCGTACGACCTCAACCGGGTGTTCCTGATTGGCGGCGATAATCTCTGCATGGCAGATTTTGGGCTGCGTGATATGCCGCTGGAACGGGAAAACGCGCTGAAAACGCTGCATGAACGCATCATGAAGTATCGTACCGCGCCGCAGGATGAACGGGCGAACAGCATTTACTGGATTGGGCAGGGGCCGCGCCCCGGCATTGGCTATTTCTACACGCTGACGCCGGTCTATCTGGCGAACCGCCTCCAGGCGCTGCTGGGGATTGAGCAAACGGTGCGTATGGAGAATTTCCTGACGCCGGGCACGCTGCCTATTGGCGTCACTATCCTGGATGAAAACGGGCACCCGCTGATATCGCTGACCGGCCCGGAATCGCGCATTGAACCGGAAAGTCGCTGGATTCAGGATCGCTCCTGGTTCGGCTATACCTCTGGCTTTAAGGCGCTGGTACTAAAGAAAAACCTGCCGCCGTCCTCGCTGAGCGTGATTTACTCTGTGCCTGTCGATTTGGTGCTGGAAAGCATCAGAATGCTTATCCTCAATGCGGTTTTACTCAACGTCCTGGTAGGCATTGTGCTGTTTACCCTGGCGCGAATGTATGAGCGCCGGATCTTTATTCCGGCCGAGAGCGATGCCCAGCGGCTGGAGGAGCACGAGCAGTTCAACCGGAAGATCGTCGCGTCTGCACCCGTGGGTATCTGTATTTTGCGCACCCAGGACGGCACTAATATTCTGAGTAACGAACTGGCGCACAATTACCTCAATATGCTGACGCACGAGGACAGGCAGCGGCTGACGCAGATTATTTGTGGCCAGCAGGTCAACTTTGTCGATGTCATGACCAGCAACCACACCAATCTGCAGATCAGCTTTGTGCATTCGCGCTACCGCAATGAGAACGTGGCAATTTGCGTGTTGGTTGACGTCAGTGCCCGCGTGAAGATGGAGGAGTCCCTGCAGGAAATGGCTCAGGCCTCGGAGCAGGCGAGCCAGTCTAAATCTATGTTCCTCGCCACTGTCAGCCATGAACTGCGTACGCCGCTGTACGGCATCATAGGTAACCTGGATCTCCTGCAGACCAAAGAGCTGCCGAAGGGCGTGGACAGGCTGGTCACGGCGATGAACAACTCATCCAGCCTGCTGCTGAAAATCATCAGCGACATTCTCGACTTCTCGAAAATCGAGTCAGAGCAGTTGAAAATTGAGCCGCGTGAGTTTTCTCCGCGCGAGGTGATGAGCCACATTACCGCCAACTATCTGCCGCTGGTGGTTCGCAAGCAACTGGGGCTGTACTGCTTTATCGACGATGATGTACCGCTCACGCTGCAGGGTGACCCTATGCGCTTGCAGCAGGTTATCTCCAACTTACTGAGTAATGCGATTAAGTTCACCGATATTGGCTGTATTATCCTGCATGTTTCTATCAACGGCGATTACCTGAGCTTCCGGGTGCGCGACACCGGGGTAGGGATCCCGACCAAAGAAGTGACCCGGCTTTTTGACCCGTTCTTCCAGGTGGGGACCGGCGTGCAGCGTAATTTCCAGGGAACCGGGCTGGGGCTGGCGATTTGCGAAAAGCTAATCAGCATGATGGATGGCGATATTTCGGTGGATACCGAGTCGGGAATGGGCAGCCAGTTTACGGTGCGTATCCCGCTGTATAAAGCGCAGTTTGCGCCGAAGAATAATGTTGAAGGGCTGGCGGACAAGCGCTGCTGGCTGGCTATTCGCAATGATTATCTCAGTAGCTACCTGGAATCTTTGCTGATCAAAAACGGGCTACAGGCGCAGTCCTGGTCGGGTGAAACGCCGGGCAGCGACGATATTCTGATTACCGATGATAATCTGGTGGCGCCGTGGGGCGGCCGGGCGGCAATTGTCTTCTGCCGCCGCCATATCGGTATTCCCGTTGAATTTGAACCTGGCCGTTGGGTGCACAGCGTCGCAGCGCCGCACGAGTTGCTGCCGCTGCTGGGGCGGATTTACAGCATTACTGTGGATGTGCCTGGCAGTTCTCCGGCGCTGACGGCGGCCAGTGAGATAAGCGAGCGAAACGATGACATGATGATCCTGGTGGTGGATGACCATCCGATCAACCGTCGCTTGCTGGCCGATCAGCTCGGATCGCTCGGCTATCAGTGCAAAACGGCGAATGACGGGATCGATGCGCTGAACGTGCTCAGCAAAAATCATATCGATATCGTACTCAGTGACGTCAACATGCCGAACATGGACGGCTATCGCCTGACGCAGCGCATTCGCCAACTGGGGCTGACGCTGCCGGTCATCGGCGTGACGGCAAACGCGCTGGCGGAAGAGAAGCAGCGCTGTCTGGAATCCGGTATGGACAGCTGCTTGTCTAAACCGGTCACGCTGGATGTGATTAAACAGACGCTGGCGGTTTATGCTGCCCGAGTGCGAAGTACACGCGATGCCTCGTAAACTAAGCTCATAAAAAAGCCCCGCATGAAAATGCGGGGCTTTTTCTTGGTGGCCGTGGCGGAGATTACTCTTTGTCCGCCGGTGTCAGGCTCACTGAGGAAAGGTAATTCAGCAGGGCAATGTCGTTCTCGACGCCCAGCTTCATCATCGCTGATTTCTTTTGGCTACTGATAGTTTTGATGCTGCGGTTCAGCTTACGGGCTATCTCGGTCACCAGGAAACCTTCGGCGAACAGGCGCAGAACTTCGCTTTCTTTCGGCGACAGGCGCTTATCGCCATAGCCACCTGCGCTGATTTTTTCCAGCAGGCGGGAAACGCTCTCAGGGGTGAATTTCTTGCCTTTCTGCAACGCGGCGAGCGCTTTTGGCAGATCGGTTGGCGCACCCTGTTTCAGCACAATCCCCTCAATGTCGAGATCCAACACCGCGCTGAGGATTGCCGGGTTGTTGTTCATGGTTAGCACGATGATCGACAGGTTAGGGAAGTGGCGCTTGATGTATTTGATCAGTGTGATGCCATCGCCATATTTATCGCCTGGCATGGACAGATCGGTTATCAGTACGTTGGCTTCAAGCTTTGGTAAATTATTGATCAGTGCCGTGGAGTCTTCGAATTCACCGACAACATTCACCCATTCGATCTGCTCAAGAGATTTGCGAATGCCGAACAGAACAATCGGATGGTCGTCAGCAATAATTACGTTCATGTTGTTCATGTAATAGGCTACCTTGCTACAGCAGACTTTTGACGTAAGCATCAATGTCGCTGATATATTTTTGTATGTTTGAAGCATCACTTTCACGAATGTGGTGCTCCAACGTTTCACATAACTGTTTGCCGGGCACCAGATTCAGCATCGCAAACACGCCCTTCAGGCGGTGCGCAGTCTGCGCCAGAGCGGCAAAGTCGCCCGCTGCAGATTCAGTATACAGTCTGGTGACATCTTCCGGTACCGTGTCGACAAACAGCGCGTAATAACCGCTGGCGTGCAGCTGAGCGTTTTCGTCGCCGCCCAGAGGCGAATCGGGTGTGTCTTCCTCCGCCAGTTGGTTTTCAATCAGCTGCAGAACGGCGTCCTGCATCGCGTTGCTGATATTAAAGTTTACCCGGAACTGGCCAGGTGCAATCTTCCGCATCCCGTTTTCATCATCGCTTAAAAGCAAGCCCGAAGCAGTAAGATTAGACGGATTATCAGTGAGGAAGATATCAAAGTCTTGACTCGCGAGTCTTTCGTCCGGGGAAATGCAGTTCGCGCCCCAGTTTTCCAGCATGCGGGTCACAATCGTTCGGACCTCGTTGGAGGTGATATCCAGCATCGCCACAACGTCATCCAGCAGCCTCTCATCCCGAGAATCAGCCTGTGACTCTGCGGCCATCCTGATATGTAAATTATAGCGTGTGCCGATGTCCGGGCGCGTTTTGATGTTCAGATGCCCGCCGAGCTTACGAGCAAGGCGATCGCAAAGGTAGAAAGCCAGCCCGTTGGCCTGCCCATAGCGGTCTTCGCTGGTTTCGTTGAGGAACGGGAAGTGCAGGTTATCAATTTCACCGCCGCCGATACCGTTACCGGTATCCAGGACGCGGAACAAGAGGCGATCTGGCCCGGCTTCCTCCTCGCTAATATCAAGCGTGATCTTGCCAATCTGCGTAGTGGTCACGGAATAGTGCAGCAGCAGCTCAAGGATTTTGCGCAGCACGTCTTTGTCGCCGTGGCGTTTTTCATCGGCCGGCAGGTTATTGTTGATGAGTAGCTGCAGCCCTTTACGCTTGATAATCGGCAGCATCGACAGGGCAACTTCATCAATCAGGGACTGAATAGAAAACTCGCTGACGCTGGTTTTCCAGCTGTCGGCTTCCAGCATGTTGAGGAGCTGGATCTCGTCGACCAGACGGACAATGACCTGGGCATCATTTGCCAACTGCAGATGTTTGCTGTCGTTAATTTCTGCGGCATGTTCCGCCAGTTGCTTAACCGGAAGCTGCAGGGCTTCGCCGATATGCTGCATGAAGGCGGCCCGGCCCTGCTGGTTTTTCTCATACAGACGCTGGGCCTGTTTGAGTTTTTTGTTCACCAGAATTTCGCGATCCTGATCGCGGATCACAAAAATCTGCGTGCGCGGGGCTATCTGGCTACGGAACTGACGAATCTCATACAGCTCGTTGTTGACCGTGGCCTGAATGACCCCCTGATGCTGGTCCGCCATCGAAATAATATTTTGCAAATTCAGGTGGGGGAGCAGGTGATCGGCAATTTTATTGCTGATCACGGTACGGTTCGCGTCGAGGTCGTGAACCAGCAGGCCAAGGGGCAGGATCGCGACGATCTCTTCATTTAGCGCACGCAGTATTTGCAGCTCGCCATTCCCCGAATTGCTTTCCGCCTGCCGCTGAGGCTGCTGGCGGAAGGTTGCAAAGCCAAAAACGGCCAGACCGAGCAGCGCGATGTTCAGCAACAGCGGCAGAAGAATATTTTGCAGCGTGTCCATCATCAGCGTCCCAAACGGAACTTGCCACACCAGCTGGAGCTGCGTCGTCGCTACCGGAGCCGTAATTTCAATTCGTGCACTATTAAAGTTAATGCTGACGCTGTCCGGATCGTCTTTATCCGTTGAAGTTGTCGCGGCTGTCCGCTGGCGTTCGTCAGGATCCAACTGGAAGCTGTCCAGGGACATAGTAGGCGGGATAAGATCGTTAATCGGCAGATCGAATGCGACCACGGTTGCCAGATGCCCAGGCTGGTTAAAGGTGGTTCTCAGCGTGAAATAATGGCCGTTTTGCCAGTTAAGTTTGCGCAGAGGCGAGAAGCTTTCCCGCTCATCGAGGGCATTAGCCTGCTGCAGCATCTCCGCGCGGCGTGAATCCACGATGGTGCCGACGCCGGAGTCTTTGAAACCAGATGACAGGTCCTTGAGCGGCAGCGTTGAGACCAGAATCATGCTGTTGTCCTGGCCGTTAAGGTAGTACATCGACCAGGGGCTGCTTTCCGCTCCCCACAGCGTGTCCAGGTAGCCGGATATTCGCTGCGTCATTTCCAGCGTGGAGCTGTCATGGGAGCCAAAAATCAGCGCCTCGGTTTTGCTTCGCGGTTTATCGAGGTAATAGACGTCCTGACGCAGCCGGGTTTCCTGGAGATTTTCGCCAGAGGCTGCCGGGGCCGTCGCGATGTTGTCGTAGATTTGCCATGTGGCGTAGCGGTAGGTTTCTACACGCTTATGCAGAGCATGGGTGATATCGACAATCTGGTAGCTTTTGTCCTTTAGCCAGGCATTAACGGCGCTTTGCACCAGGACGCCCATCGAGACGAGCAGAACGACGATCAGCAGCAAAAAGAAGCGGGTAATGTTGCCGGGGAACAGTGAAAACTTATTTAGCGGCGTATTTTCAGACTGGCTCATTGTATGTATGCAACCCGGCGAAGCCTCGCCAATCCTGGATGATAGGTAGCCCAACTGCTTGAGTGAGCCGTTTCGCCTTAGCGGTTTAGCGCTTGCAGATGCTAAGAATACCTTTATATGGCGGTGTCGTCAGCAATCTGACGCAGTATAAGGTGTTCTCCGTTTTTTTTCAGGTGACTGATTATTAGGAAAAATCCTTAAATAATAATTTACCTTAAGTCTTGTTGGTAATTTGTACAGCTAGGCGAGATTTGTACAAATATTCGCTGAGGGTATGTTGGGCGTGGGAAATAGAATTGTTTAAGAAAAATCCGCATTCTGTATGAAATATGGAGAAAAAAAGCAGGCTGATTAATTAACAGACGTTACAAATTGCATAGCTAGCACACAGATATTAAATTTGTGTAAAGATGAGTAAAAAAAAACCGGATGCAAGCATCCGGTACTAATAGGGGTAAACGGACATTCAGATTCGAATGACGGTAATAAATAAAGTTAATGATGATAGCGATAATGATTCTATCGCCTAAGTTAATAAAAAAATTATCATTGAGTGCTACTTTTTTATTTTAGATATAACTCATTGATTTTATTGTTTTGTTATTATTTTTTGATTATTAATGCTTATATTTTTAGCTATTCGTGCTAAAAAAAGTTCCCTCTAATTTACATTTAGATACATCTATATTGATAAATGAAACATCTATATAGTTTTCGTATCATATTCTCGTTGGATTATTCAGTATTTGTTTTGGACAATGAATTTGCCGACTGATTAGAGGGTTAATCAGTAAGCAGTGGTAAATAAAATAAGGCATATAACAGAGGGTTAATAAGATGAAAGTTAAAGCACTGTCCCTTCTGGTACCGGCTCTGCTGGTAGCAGGCGCTGCAAATGCAGCCGAAATTTACAACAAAGACGGCAATAAATTAGACCTGTACGGTAAAGTTGATGGTCTGCACTATTTCTCCAACGATAAAACCGCTGATGGCGACCAGACCTACGTTCGCTTTGGCTTCAAGGGCGAAACCCAGATCAACGACCAGCTGACCGGTTACGGCCAGTGGGAATACAACGTTCAGGCGAACAACACTGAAAACTCCAGCAACCAATCCTGGACTCGTCTGGGCTTTGCTGGTCTGAAGTTCGGTGATGCAGGTTCTTTCGACTACGGTCGTAACTACGGCGTTGTTTACGATGTCACTTCCTGGACCGACGTTCTGCCAGAATTCGGTGGCGATACCTACGGTTCTGATAACTTCATGCAGTCTCGTGCTAACGGCGTGGCAACCTACCGTAACACTGACTTCTTCGGTCTGGTTGATGGCCTGAACTTTGCTCTGCAGTATCAGGGTAAAAACGGCAGCGCCAGCGGCGAAGGTCAAACCAACAACGGTCGTGACTACCAGCGTCAGAATGGTGACGGCTTCGGTGGTTCTGTAACTTACGCCCTGGGTGAAGGTTTCAGCGTTGGTTCAGCGATCTCCAGCTCTAAACGTACTACCGCTCAGAATGCTGCTGGCGTACTGGGTCACGGTGACGATGCAACCACCTACACCGGTGGCCTGAAATACGACGCGAACAACATCTACCTGGCTACTCAGTACACCCAGACCTACAACGCAACCCGCGCTGGCAGCCTGGGCTTTGCTAACAAAGCACAGAACTTCGAAGTGGTTGCTCAGTACCAGTTCGACTTCGGTCTGCGTCCATCCGTGGCTTACCTGCAGTCTAAAGGCAAAGACCTGGAAAACGGCTACGGCGACCAGGACCTGCTGAAATATGTTGATGTGGGCGCGACCTACTACTTCAACAAAAACATGTCCACCTACGTTGACTACAAAATCAACCTGTTGGACAAAAATACCTTCACTCAGAATGCGGGCATCGGTACCGATGACGTTGTGGGTGTAGGCCTGGTTTACCAGTTCTAATTCTGTTAAAGCAGATAAAGGCGCCGCAAGGCGCCTTTTTTATGTCTCAAACCTCAATGGCTCGCCGCTTGCTCCCTCTCCCGGCCGCTTTTGCAGTACCCTTACGCTCCCGAAACTGGAGACTGACACCATGGATTTACGCATTATTCGTCACGGCTGGCTTGCCGTCGCTCTTTTTGCTCTCTCAGGCTGCGATAACGCTCAGCCTGACGCCACAAAGGCCATGGTACTTGAGGGGAAAACCATGGGAACTTACTGGCGCGTGAGCCTGGCGGACGTTGATGATGCACAGAAAGCCTCACTGCAGAAAAAAATTCAGGATCAGCTGGATGCCGACGATCGGCTGATGTCGACCTGGAAAAAAGACTCGGCGCTTTCCCTTTTTAACCAGTCCGCCAGCACTGAGCCGTATCCGGTGAGTGAGGCGATGAGTGATATTGTCACGATGTCGCTGCGCATCGGTGCGAAAACCGATGGGGCGATGGACATTACAGTCGGGCCTTTGGTCAATCTGTGGGGCTTCGGGCCCGATAAACAGCCGCTGCACACGCCGAATCAGGCACAAATCGATGCCGCCAAAGCCTTAACCGGTTTGCAGCATCTGAAGGTGGTGAATGCTGCCGGTAAGCAATGGCTGCAAAAAGATCTTCCCGGCCTGTATGTCGATCTGTCGACCATCGGGGAGGGTTACGCCGCCGACCATCTGGCCCGCCTGATGGAGCAAAATGGCATTAGCCGCTATCTTGTTTCTGTCGGAGGCGCGGTCACCACCCGCGGCACTAATCCGGCGGGAAAAGCCTGGCGGGTGGCTATTCAGAAACCGACCGATCGGGAGAATGCCGTGCAGGCAATGGTGGATATCAACGGCCACGGGATCAGTACCTCAGGCAGTTACCGCAACTATTACGAGCTGGACGGTAAGCGTATTTCCCACATCATTAACCCACAGACCGGGCGGCCTATTGAACATAAATTAGTTTCCGCTACCGTCATTGCACCAACGGCGATGGAAGCCGATGGCTGGGACACGGGGTTGATGGTCTTAGGGGAAGAAAAAGCCAAACAGGTTGCGGAGAAAGAAGGCCTGGCCGTTTACCTTATCAGCAAAGAAGGGGACGGATTCCGGAGCTGGATGTCGCCTCAGTTCAAAACCTTCTTGCTTGACGAAAAAAATTAAAAAGCAAGAACCCGAGTTTTTCATCCGGCCTGTGCTGCCATGATGGTATCGTTAAATTAAGCATGAGGTCGCGATGATGAAGCAGACAAACGGGTATATTACAGAGCAGCAGCGCTGGCAGGCGGTGGAACAGCGCGACACGCAGGCCGACGGGCAATTCGTTTTTGCCGTCAAAACCACCGGTATTTTCTGCCGGCCTTCCTGCAGCGCTCGCCGTCCGCTACGTGAAAATACCGCTTTCTACGCCACACCCGAAGCGGCGCTAGAGGCCGGGTTTCGCGCCTGCAAGCGCTGTCAGCCGGATAAGCTTGCCCCTGAGCGCCAGCGAGTGGCGCGCATTGAAGAAGCTTGCCGGATTATTGAATCCAGCGAAGTGCCGCTGACCCTGGATGAGCTAGCCGGGCGGGTCGCCATGAGCAGCTTTCATTTCCACCGCCTCTTTAAAAGCGTCACGGGCCTGACGCCAAACGCATGGCAAAAAGCGCATCGCGCTCGTCGTTTACGTGCTGGCCTGGCACAAGGGAAAGGGGTGACAAACGCCATTTTTGATGCGGGTTTTCAGTCAGGGAGCGCGTATTACCATCAGGCGGATGCTGCGTTGGGCATGACGGCAAGCCAGTATCGTAAAGGTGGTGCCCGTGCTCATGTCCAATTTGTAGTTGGCACCTGCCAACTGGGGGAATTCCTGGTGGCGGAAAGCGAGCGCGGTATTTGTGCAATCCTGTTGGGTGAGAACGCCGAAACGCTTATCGGTGAGCTGGAAACTGAATTTCCTTCGTCACAACTTACTCCGGGCGATGAGGCATTCGCTTCACGCGTGGCACAGGTCATTGGTTTTATCGAATCGCCTACGGCTGAGTTTTCGCTGCCGCTGGACATTCGCGGGACGGCATTTCAGCAACAGGTATGGCAGGCGTTACGATCCGTTCCGCCAGGAACTACCGTTAGCTATAGCGAACTGGCGGAACGTATCGGTAAACCTGCTGCCGTGCGGGCGGTGGCCGGAGCCTGCGCGGCTAATACGCTTGCAGTCGCCATTCCCTGCCACAGGGTGATCCGCAGCGACGGTGGTTTGTCCGGCTATCGCTGGGGCGTGGAGCGCAAGCGTCAGCTGCTGGAAAACGAAACGAGAAGGCAGAAAGAATAATGCTGGATTTGTTTGCTGATGAATCTCCGTGGGAAGAGCCGCTTGCCGAGGGTGCGACAATTCTGCGGCGCTTTGCCCGGGAAGAGGCCGCCGCGCTGCTGGCCGGTGTTGGGCAGGTTTCTCAGCAGTCGCCTTTCCGCCATATGGTGACGCCTGGCGGCTACACCATGTCGGTGGCTATGACCAACTGCGGCGCATTAGGCTGGAGCACAAATCAGAATGGTTACCTCTATTCGCCACAGGATCCTCTGACCGGGCAGGGCTGGCCATTGATTCCGGAAGTATTTCTGTCCATTTGCCACCGAGCCTCGCGCGCGGCGGGTTATCTGGATTTTGAACCCGATGCCTGCCTGATCAACCGCTTTGCCGCAGGCACCAAACTCTCTCTTCATCAGGATAAAGACGAGCCTAATTTGCGCCAGCCCATTGTTTCGGTTTCGCTTGGCTTGCCTGCCATATTTCAGTTTGGTGGCCTGCAGCGCGGAGACCCTTTGCAACGTATCATGCTGGAGCATGGTGACGTTGTGGTATGGGGGGGCGCGTCACGGCTTTTTTATCACGGTATTCTGCCGCTCAAACCCGGTTTTCATCCTCTCACCGACCAATTCCGCTACAACCTGACCTTTCGTCGTGCTTCGTAAGGCGAATAAAAATAAGAATTATTCTTGATGTGGGCGGCGAGCCGTTTAAACTGCTCGCTGTTTTATTTTGCCGGTAGGGAATTATGGAGCTACTTCGTGTGGTTTATCGCCAGTATCGCTGGCCTTTTGTAATGGTCATGGCGTTAAGCCTGGCCAGTGCGGCGCTGGGCATTGGCTTGATTGCGTTCATTAACCAGCGTCTGATTGAGACACCCGATCTTACCTTCGCGGTTCTGCCAGAGTTCATGGGATTACTCTTGTTGCTGATGGCCGTGACGCTGGGTTCGCAGTTGGCGTTAACCACCCTTGGACACCATTTTGTTTTTCGTCTGCGTAGCGAGTTTATCAAGCGCCTGATGGACACCGACGTAGAGCGCGTCGAGCAGTTGGGCAGTGCTGCGCTGTTGGCGGGGCTAACCAGCGACGTGCGCAACATTACGATTGCCTTTGTTCGCCTGCCGGAACTGGTACAAGGCATTATTCTGGCTATCGGTTCCGCAGCTTACCTTGCCTGGCTGTCACCTAAAATGCTGGGCGTGACCACCGTATGGCTGGTTATCACCATTGTGGGCGGTTATCTGCTGGTGGCGCGGGTATACAAACACATGGCCCAGCTTCGTGAAATTGAAGACCAGCTTTATCACGATTATCAAACCGTTATCGAAGGGCGTAAGGAACTGGCCCTGAACCGCGAACGTGCGGAGCGGATGTACGAAGACACCTACACGCCTCACGCTGCCGATTATCGAAACAATATTATCCGCGCAGATACCTACCACCTTAGCGCCGTGAACTGGTCCAACATTATGATGCTGGGTGCGATTGGGCTGGTGTTTTATATGGCTAATAGCCTGGGCTGGTCCGACACCAACGTAGCGGCAACCTTTTCTTTAACGTTGCTATTTTTGCGTACGCCACTCCTTTCCGCCGTCGGGGCGTTACCGACGCTGCTGAGCGCCCAGGTTGCCTTCAATAAGCTGAATAAGTTCCAGCTCGCCCCGTACGATGCTGCGTTCCCCCGTTCGAAGGCCGCCGGGAACTGGCAGCAGATTGAAATGCGCGATGTAGTGTTTCAATACGGGGATAATAGCTTTAGCGTTGGCCCGCTGAACCTCACTATCAAGCGCGGGGAACTGCTGTTTCTGATTGGCGGTAACGGCAGCGGAAAATCGACCCTGGCGATGTTGCTGACAGGACTTTATCAGCCGGTCAGCGGGGCGATTTATCTTGATGGCCAGCGCGTTGAGGCCCGGACGCAGGATGACTACCGTCGGCTATTCTCAGCGGTATTCACCGACGTTTGGCTGTTTGACCGCCTTCTGGGGGCACAGGGTAAACCGGCTAATTCTGAGCTGGTAAACAGCTGGCTCGAGCGGCTGAAAATGAGCAGTAAGCTAGAGCTGGACAACGGTACCATTCTCAACCTCAAGCTTTCGAAAGGGCAGCGCAAGCGCGTGGCGCTGCTGCTGGCGATAGCGGAAGAGCGAGATATCATCCTGCTCGACGAATGGGCCGCAGACCAGGATCCTCATTTCCGGCGTGAATTCTACCAGGTATTGCTGCCGTTAATGCAGCAAATGGGGAAAACGGTCTTTGCCATCAGCCATGACGATCACTACTTTATTCACGCTGACCGGCTTCTGGAAATGCGCCAGGGCCAACTCAGCGAGCTGACCGGCGACGAGCGGGCACAAGCTTCACGCGATGCCGTGGCAAGAACGGGCCATTGAGTCAGCGCCACCTAAACAAAGTAAAAAAACCAGCCAATTAAGGCTGGTTTTTTGTTTTCTTCATCCCGTCAGGCTATAAACTAACTCGTCGTTTCCAGGGAATTATTTTATGACCGCCATTCAGAAATACAGCACCAAAGAGCGTGACCAGGACAGGGCGCGTATTCTGCAGATTCTGTTGACCAACAAAGCCGTCGCCAGCGGTATTCTGGCCAAAGAACCTTTCGCTGAAACACAGAGCGCCGAGCAGGATATCGCCGAGATAGTGACGCTGGTTGGGCGATTGCCCGCGCCGGATCTCGCCGATGTCCTGGAAGCCTTGCCAACGGAAGAGCGCTTAGCGCTATGGAGCCTCGTCACCGAAGACCGACGCGGTAGCGTGCTGGTTGAGGCTTCAGAGACGGTCTGGGATGACCTGATTGAAGATATGAGCGATAAAGCGCTGCTTAATGCGCTGCGCCCGCTGGATATCGACGATCAGATCTATCTGGCGCAGTACCTTCCTCGCGATCTGGTCGGGCGTTTGCTGGCCACGCTGCCGCAGAATGAGCGCACGCAAGTTCGCCAGATCCTGCATTATGACAAGCACAGCGTTGGCGCAATCATGGATTTTGAAGTGATCACCGTGCGTCCAGATGTCACGCTTGCCGTTGTGCAGCGCTATCTTCGTATTCGCGGCAAAGTGCCGCAGAACACCGACAAACTGTTTGTCACCAGCCGGGACAAAACGCTGTTGGGTGAGCTGGACCTCACCGCGATTCTACTGCATTCGCCGCAAACGCCGGTGCTGAAGGTGATGGACGACAACCCCACCTGCTTCGCGCCGGAAGATCATGACGAGCAGGCCGCGCGTACCTTTGAACGCGATGACTTGATCAGCGCCGCAGTGGTTGACAGTACCGGCAAGCTGATGGGGCGCTTAACGGTGGATGAGATTGTTGACGTGGTGTACGAGGAAACCGACAACGACCTGCGCCGCATGGGCGGCCTGAGCACCGAAGAGGATGTCTTTGCACCCGTCAGCAAAGCCGTGCGCACCCGCTGGGCCTGGCTTGCCATTAACCTTTGTACGGCGTTTGTGGCCTCACGCGTGATTGGATTATTCGAACATACCATTTCGCAACTAGTGGCTCTGGCATCGCTGATGCCGATCGTAGCGGGCATCGGTGGTAACACAGGTAACCAGACGATCACCATGATTGTGCGTGCGCTGGCGTTGCAGCATATTCAGGCGGGTAACATCTCCTTCCTGATGCTGCGTGAGCTTGGCGTCGCGTTGATCAACGGGCTGGTCTGGGGAGGCGTGATGGGGGGCATTACCTGGCTGTTGTACAACGACGCGGCGATGGGCGGCGTGATGACGCTGGCGATGATCCTGAATCTTCTGGTCGCGGCGCTGATGGGCGTCGTGATTCCAATGACGATGACCAAACTGGGCAAAGATCCTGCCGTCGGCTCAAGCGTGATGATCACCGCGATTACCGATACCGGCGGATTCTTTATCTTCCTGGGGCTGGCTACGCTGTTCCTGTTGTAAGTGTAAAACACCGCACAAAGCCGCCAGTTCAGGCGGCTTTTCTTTTGGCTGTTCAGGCAAAATCCAGGCACAAAAAAAACCAGCCATAAGAGGCTGGTTTTCAATGTTTATTTGGTCGGCACGAGAGGATTTGAACCTCCGACCCCCGACACCCCATGACGGTGCGCTACCAGGCTGCGCTACGTGCCGACGCAGAAGAATCATAGTACATTTTTCCGCGTTGATTGCAAGGGAATACGCAGCTAACTGTCTTATAAATAAACAATTAGTTGGCGATGAAGCGCTTCTCGTCAGTCAGCACCTGCAGCAGCAAATCAAGCTGCGGCTTGGTTTCATTGATCCGTTTACCCTGCAGATCGTACATCCGATAGTTGCCGTTGTTATTCAGCACCAGCGTCATCTCGGGCGTTGTCACGGCTAGGGTTTGATTGTCGGCACCAATCACCCAATTGTTACGGCGCGTCGCGGCAAATAAATCCTCCCCCTGAGAGTACTCATTGGCCGCCGTTTTAACGTGCAGCAGACGCTGCATCAGGGTGGTCATCACGTCCTGATGATCGGTGAGTTTGGTGATGGTCTGCGCAGGTGTGCCCGGCCAGTGAATCACTAGCGGCACCTGAATCCGCGCACGTGACCAGGCGAAAGAATCACGCTGGTCGCCGAGCGGAATCCCGTGGCCTGCAGTAATGATAACCACCGTGTTTTGCAGCTTGCCTGCCGCTTCCAGCGCATCCAGTACGCGTTTAATTTGCTCATCAACATTACCGGCTGCGCGGGAATAGCGCTGCTCAAAGCCCTGTTGATTTCCGTTATCGTCGATGCTGGTGCCGTTAAAGGCGACCCAGGAGAACCAGCGATTGTCCTCGGAAGCATACTGGTTAAGCCAACTGATCCACTGTGTTGCCGTCTGGCCGTCGGTCTGGTTTTTGGCCGGGCGCAACGAGAAATCAGACAGCAGGGCCTGGCGGTACATCGCCGAGTTAAAGCCGTCGGATGCAAACAGGCCAAGCTGGTAGCCCTGCTGATTTAAACCCGTAATCAGTGCGGCAGGGGTGCGGTTTGACAGCACACCGTCCATATAAGCCGGGGAGATACCGTAGAACAGGCCGAACATGCCGCTATCGGTGTTATTCCCGGAACTCATGTGCTGAGTAAAGCGGATATTATCGTGGGCAAATGCCTTCAACGCCGGCATATCTTTGCTCATGCTTGCGGCATTCAGCCCGTCAACGGTAATCAGCAGCACATTGTTACCAAGACCCATATCGCGAAATTGTAGATTACTCAGCGGATACTGGACCGACAGCGCTGCCGGGCTACCTTGCTCCACCAGCCTGCGCTGGTATTCCTTGGCATCCAGCAGACCGTGTTTTTCAAGGAAACGACGGGCGGTCATTGGGTATGAGAGCGGCAGATTAGCCCGCTGCATGGTAATCGGGCGATAGAAGTTAGCATCCGCCCAGATGTACATCAGGTGGCTACTAAAGAAAGAAATAAAGAACAGAATCACTAAAGGACGCGCGTATTGCCGACGACGCCCGAGGCTGCGCAGTTTTTGCCAGCTCCATGTCGCAAACAGCATCTCAATAAGCAAAATCACCGGCACGCTGATAAACATCAGCTGCCAGTCACGGGCCATCTCCCCCTGGTCAGGGTTAATCACCAGTTCCCAGACGGTGGGATTCAGGTGGAGGTGGAAACGCGTGAAAACTTCGCTGTCTATCAGCAGTAACGTCATGCCCGCCGTGGCCAGGGCCGCGCTGATAAAGCGCAGCAGGCGCTGCGACATGACGATAAACGTCAGCGGAAAGATAAGCAGTAAATAGGCGGCAAACACCAAAAAACTGAAGTGCCCAACAACGCTCACGTACGAATAAATTCGCCCCGTCAGCGTCGTTGGCCAGTCGGCGATAAACAGATAGCGGCTACCCAGCAGCATGGCCAGCAGGATATTAAACAGGGCGAACCAGTGCCCCCAACTGACCATTTGGGAAACTTTTTCGCGGTAGCGCTGACGGTTAGTCACCATAACTTGTTACGATAGTTCCTTAGTGGGCTTTATCTTCGCTCACCGAAGCTTGAAGCGCCTCAGCAAAGGAGCGAGCCAAAGGACGACGCTGAGCGGACGCCACGTCGGTGTTTATCAGATTGGTGACCATATTTCCCAATACCATCAGGGAAAGATCGGTAGGCGCGTGGTGTTTTTCCAGCACGGCTGCCAGTTCGGTCAGCATCGCTTCAACTTGTTCGTCACTGTAGCGGGATGTTTGTGGCATAAATTAAAAATCATTCGTATTCGGGAAAGGGCATTATCTTACCGTAGCAGGGACGATTTTTCCGCTTTTTTATCACGACTTGCGTCCCGGGAGCGGCAGTGGTTGAATACCGCCCGGTCTTAAAGGAGAGTTTAACATGAGTCTGGATATCAACCAGATTGCCCTGCATCAATTGATTAAGCGCGATGAGCAGACGCTGGACGTCGTGCTGCGCGACTCGCTGCTGGCAACTGACGGTGCCGTCGAAGAGATGATGGCGGAACTGCATCGCGTATATAGCGCTAAAAATAAAGCTTACGGCCTGTTCAGCGAAGAGAGCGAACTGGCCGAAGCGCTGCGCCTGCAGCGAAATGGTGATGAAGATTTTCTTGCCTTTACCCGTGCGGCGACCGGTCGTCTTCGCGATGAGCTGGCAAAATACCCGTTTGCCGACGGCGGTATCGTGCTGTTCTGCCATTATCGATATTTGGCGGTCGAATACCTGCTGGTGGCGGTGTTGAACAATCTGAGCAGCATGCGCGTTAACGAAGAGCTGGATATCAGCGCGACTCACTATCTCGACATCAACCATGCGGATATCGTGGCGCGTATTGATTTGACCGAGTGGGAAACCAACCCGGAATCTACCCGCTACCTGACCTTCCTTAAGGGCAGAGTGGGGCGCAAAGTGGCCGATTTCTTTATGGATTTCCTGGGCGCCAGCGAAGGGTTGAACGCCAAAGCGCAGAACAAAGGTCTGCTGCAGGCGCTGGACGACTTCACGAACGAAGCTCAGCTGGACAAAAACGAACGCCAGGCCGCGCGCCAGCAGGTTTACGCTTACTGCAACGAACAGCTTCAGGCGGGGGAAGAGATTGAACTTTCTTCGCTGGCGGATGAGCTGCCGTGGGCGGTTGACGACAAAAACTTCCAGCAGTTCACCGCCGAAAAAGGCTATGAGCTGGAAGAGAGCTTCCCGGCGGATCGCGGCACGCTGCGGCAGCTGACCAAATACGCTGGCAGCGGCGGCGGGCTGACGATTAACTTCGATGCCATGCTGCTGGGGGAGCGTATTTTCTGGGATCCGGCAACCGACACCCTAACTATTAAGGGAACGCCGCCGAATCTGCGCGATCAGCTTCAACGCCGTTCCTCTGGTAAATAACCTGTCAATACGGCCCGCCTGTTTTTAGCCGGGCCGTATCATCCTGCTGATGCTTAAGGCGACACCGTCGGGGCAGTATTCGGGATGTAGTCTGGCTCCGGTCCTTCGTTTTCAGGCAGTTGCTGCAAATGGCGGATCTCCAGCTTTTGCCCCATCCAGACGGCGTGATCGGTATGATCGGCCCTGGGTTGCCCGGTGTTGGGATGCAGCAGTACGGTTAACCCGCAGCGGTTCAGCATCAACCACGGCGCAAATCGCGCAAACGCCTCCGGCATAAAAGCAACCTGATACATTGGCAGCGCATGAGGGCCAACGGGCACATCGTGCCAGCGCCCTAGCAGCACTGAAAAACGCAGCGCAATCTCTGCCCGAATCCGTTCCGCAATCAGCCTTTGTTCAGGCGTCTCGAAATAGATATGGGCGTGGTAGCTTTGTATCGTCCTGATAGCCTGGATATCCTTCTCTACGGCGGGTACCCGCGATGCACCCGCAGGGATTTTTTCAACCATGGAATTTGTCTCTTTTGGCCAGGCGTGGCGTCGGAAATGCTTATATAACAAAAAACCCCGCCGAAGCGGGGTTTTTTTCGAACTTAACTCGCGATTAAGCGCGAACGAAGTCGATGTGAGTCAGTTTTGGCTTGAACGGGTGACGCTGCACAGCCTGAACTTTCACTTTTACTTCTTTACCGTCGATAGACAGGGTCAGAACTTCTTCGTAGAAACCAGGTTTAGCCTGCTGGTTCATTACGGCGTCGTGATCCAGTTCGATGGATACAGGAGCTTCCGCGCCACCGTAAACGATAGCTGGGAATTTGTTTGCTGCACGCAGGCGGCGGCTCGCACCCTTGCCATGCTCTTTACGTTCTACTGCATTGATAGTAAACATTGACTGTTTCTCTTTAAATAAGCCTGCTACAGGCGACCCAGCAGCAGGTAAAGTTTTCTGCTTTGCGGATGCAAAAGCGGGCGGCATTATAGCCGTATCCGGCTCTGCCGGCAATGAAAAGTACCCGTTAGCCGCGTAATTCGTTGGCCCGGCGGAAGCGCCCCTGGTAGTCAAAAACCTTTTCACGGACGTTCCAGAACTGGCCATTTTTACGGGCTACCACAAAATCTGGATGGCGTAGCAGCGGCTGCTGAGCCACAACATCCGCGACGGTGATCCAGCGTAACGGCACGCCGGGCGCGCGCGAGTGCGGGCGGATAAACAACTGTTCGAACGCCATGCGCTGGGCCGGCGTCTGGAGACGGAAGCGCTCGCTGACGTCTGCGCCATCTTCGTCGTAATAGGTGATTTTAAGCCAATCGCCTTTAGCATCTCCGCCGGACTGAAGCGTCATGCCGCTGCAGCGCAGCACCAGGGCATCTTTCAGCTTCAGCGCCGCTTTAAGCATATCGTCCGGGTCGACCAGGACGTGGTCACACTGATGGCAGCGGCGGGCGGCGATATCGTTTTCAGCATTGCAGTTTGGGCAGTTTTTGAAGCGGAAGCGGTAATCGCACTGCTCGCGCAGGCCGTCATCGTCTTCAAACCAGCCCTGACAGCGGCGGCCAAAGTGTTCAATCACCTTGCCATCAGCGGTGGTTTTTCCCCAGAAGGTATTGGCAAACCCGCAGGCAGGGCAAAAAACCTGCACCGGCACGTTGTCGCTCCTCCCTTTGGCGTGGCCCACTTCCGGCGTGAATAAATCGTGTGGGTTTCCGGCATAGTCGAGAATCAAACAGTCTTTTTTCCCCGGAGAGAGACGCAGGCCGCGACCAACAATTTGTTGGTAAAGGCTCACGGACTCGGTAGGGCGCAGAATGGCTATCAGATCCACGTGCGGCGCGTCAAAGCCGGTGGTCAGTACCGCTACGTTAACCAAAAAGCGGAATTGCTGATTTTTAAAAGCGTCGATGAGCGTGTCGCGGGCAGGGCCTGGCGTGTCGGCTGTGATCAGGGCTGCATCGCTTGCGGGCAGCAGGGCGGTTATCTCTTTCGCGTGCTCTACCGTGGCAGCAAAGATCATCACGCCGCGTCGGTCTGCGGCAAATTCAACGATCTGGCTAATGATATGCGGCGTGATGCGTTTTTGTTGTTTCAGCTCGCGGTTCAGATCCGCTTCGCTGAACAGCCCGTTGGACTGCGCCTGCAGACGGCTAAAATCGTACTGCACCACCGGCATATCCAGCCGTTCCGGCGGCGTCAGGTAACCATGCTTAATCATATAGCGCAGCGGGAGCTCGTAAATGCAGTCGCGAAACAGCGCCTTTTCATCGCCGCGAACCATGCCGTGGTAATGAAACTGATAAATCCAGCCTTTGCCGAGGCGGAAGGGCGTGGCGGTCAGCCCCAATAGCCGCAGCCGGGGATTGTTGCCGCGCAGATGCGCCAGAATTTGCTGATACTGGCTTTCGTCACTGTCGCCGATGCGGTGGCACTCATCGACAATCAGCAGGGAAAACTCACCGTGGAAATGCTCGAGGTTGCGGGCCACGGACTGAACGCTGCCGAACACGACTTTGCCCTGGCTTTCCTTGCGCTGCAGGCCAGCGGCGAAAATATCTGCCTCCAGCCCGAGAGAGACATACTTCGCATGGTTTTGCGCCACAAGCTCTTTCACATGAGCCAGCACCAGCACGCGCCCGCGCGCCACTTTTGCAAGCTCCGCAATCACCAGGCTTTTGCCCGCACCGGTGGGCAACACGATGACGGCAGGTTCAGGATGCTTGCGGAAGTAGCTGAGGGTGGCATCCACCGCTTCTTGCTGGTAAGGACGAAGAGTAAAAGACATGGCCGGGCGGTTTTTCAACATTGTTATCAAATGACTGCAACGATTATGCCATAAAGCACCGTTTTACCTTGAGAGAGTTTTTGATGTCGCTATACTGGCAAACTAATTATCAGGCAAACCAATTTCCACCTGAATGTGGGCTCCAGCCCCTGCCGCACGCTCACTTGTCGGCACCTTCATGAAACAGGCAATACACTAATGCGACTCGACAAATTTATCTCTCAGCAGCTCGGCATCAGCCGTGCTATTTCTGGCCGTGAAATCCGTGCTAACCGCGTCACCATTGACGGTGAAGTTGTGCGCGACGCCTCTTTTAAACTGCTGCCGGAACATCAGGTCGCGTTTGACGGTAATTCACTGACCCAGCAGCACGGCCCGCGCTACTTCATGCTGAACAAGCCGCAGGGGTACGTCTGTTCTACCGACGATCCCGATCACCCTACGGTGCTTTACTTCCTCGACGAGCCGGTGGCGCACAAGTTACATGCTGCAGGTCGTCTGGATATTGACACCACCGGCCTGGTACTGATGACGGACGACGGCCAGTGGTCACACCGCATTACCTCTCCACGCCATCACTGCGAGAAAACCTATCTGGTGACGCTGGAATCACCGGTTGAAGAAGGCACGGCGGAACACTTCGCCAAAGGCGTTCAACTGCATAATGAGAAAGACCTCACCAAATCTGCCGTGCTGGAAGTGATCACGCCGACGGAAGTGCGTCTGACCATCAGCGAAGGCCGTTACCATCAGGTAAAACGCATGTTTGCCGCCGTGGGCAATCATGTGGTTGGCCTGCACCGTGAGCGGATTGGCGACATCGCCCTGGATGCTGAACTGGCGCCGGGGGAGTACCGCCCGTTAACCGAACAGGAAATTGCCAGCGTCGGCATGCCCTAATCACCGGAGTCACTTTTGAGCCGTAAACAGAACTCTTCTGTCGGTATTATCGTTATCCTTGGCCTGCTGGCGATGCTGATGCCGCTGTCCATTGATATGTACTTACCGGCGCTGCCGATGATAGCCCAGGGCTTTAATGTCCCGGCGGGCAGCGCACAAATGACCCTCAGTACCTATATTTTGGGCTTTGCCATCGGGCAGATCTTCTACGGGCCGATGGCCGATAGCCTTGGGCGCAAGCCGGTGGTGCTGGGCGGCACGCTGGTGTTCGCGCTGGCGGCAATTGCTTGTGCGCTTTCACAGACTATCGATCAGCTAATTTGGATGCGTTTTCTGCACGGCCTAGCGGCCGCGGCGGCGAGCGTGGTGATCAACGCCCTGATGCGCGATATCTATCCGAAGGAAGAGTTCTCCCGGATGATGTCCTTCGTGATGTTGATTACCACCATTGCGCCGCTGGTAGCGCCAATGATCGGGGGCGCAGTGCTGGTGTGGTATAGCTGGCACACGATCTTCTGGATTCTGGCCGCCGCCGCGCTGCTTGCATCGGCGATGATTTTCTTCTTTATTCACGAAACGCTCGCCCCAGAAATGCGGCAGAAGTTTAATCTGCGCACCACGGCGGGCAATTTCGCCACGCTTTTCCGCCATAAGCGGGTGCTGAGCTATATGCTGGCCAGCGGCTTCAGCTTTGCCGGGATGTTCTCGTTCCTCAGCGCCGGGCCGTTCGTCTACATCGAATTAAACCATGTATCACCGCAGCACTTTGGCTACTACTTTGCGCTGAACGTTGTGTTTCTGTTCTTCATGACCATGATCAACAGCCGCTTTGTGCGTCGGGTTGGGGCGATCAACATGTTCCGTACCGGGCTATGCATTCAGTTTGCTATGGCGGTATGGCTGGTGGTCAGCAGCCAGCTGGATTTTGGCTTCTGGGCGATGGTGCTTGGCGTGGCGGTGTTTATCAGCTGCGTGTCGCTGGTGTCATCCAATGCGATGGCGGTCATTCTGGATGAATTCCCGCATATGGCCGGCACGGCGTCTTCGCTGGCCGGAACATTCCGCTTTGGCATTGGCGCGTTAACCGGGGCGCTGCTCTCGGTGGCCACCTTTAACACCGCGTGGCCGATGATCTGGTCCATCGCTATTTGTGCGACGGCCTCCGTGCTGTTCTACTTCTACGCCAGCAAAGCTCGCCACTCGAAAGCCTGAAAACTGCGGGCGTTTCTGTTCAGAAACGCCCGTACTCTTCCCGAAAATTCCCGTATAATCTCTGTTGATATAGGATATATGTTTCGCATATGTAAAAGGCTCAACTGTAAAAAGTCACAACTTTGTAGTTAAAAAGGTTGAGTTAGATCTCAGAAAGCGATACATATAGCGCCGAAACGCGTGCCATAGCACAAAAATAAAGCGTTAGTTTTGAAATCTCTACATGAGATGTGAGCCGTTTTAATGCTCGTTTAAACGCAATTTATCAACATTGTGTTAACCTTTGTGTAAAGAGTTTGAGATAAATTGCCGATTGGAACTTCCGGGGAAATGAAATTGAACACCATACAACTGTCCATCGTGCATCGTTTGCCGCAGAGCTACCGCTGGTTGACGGGTTTTGCAGGCTCCAGAGTTGAACCGATTCCGCAAAATGCGCAACAGGATGACGATTGCCTGATTGGCCTGAAGCTGCTTAGCCCGGACGGGGAAAAAGCGTGGCCAATCATGGATACGCTCAGCCAGGCATTAAGCGATATTGAAGTGGACAGCTCCGTCGTGGAGTGTGAAGGCGAGCCGTGCCTGTTCGTTAACCTGCAGGACGAGCTGGCGGCAACCTGTCGCCTGAAAAACGTGGGCGTTGCTATCGCTGAATCTTTTTCCAGCCATAACCCTTTCTGAATCTCAGGCGAGCGCCAGAAGCTGACGCGTGTAGTCGCTTTGTGGGGCGCTAAAGATCTGCCTGCAGTCTCCCTGTTCGACCACTTCTCCCTGACGCAGTACCACCATCTGATGGCAAAGTGCTTTCACTACCTGTAAATCATGGCTGATGAAGATATAAGCCAGGCGGTGTTTTTCCTGGAGAGATTTTAGCAGCGTCAGAATCTGAGCCTGAACCGAGCGATCGAGCGAAGAGGTCGGTTCATCCAACACGATAAGCCGCGGCTGCAAAATCAACGCTCTGGCGATAGCGATGCGCTGGCGCTGGCCACCGGAAAACTCAGCCGGGTAGCGGTGGAGCATATCCGCCTGCAGCCCGACCTCTTCCAGCGCCTGAACCACTTTGGCCTTACGTTCTGCGGCGTTTAACGCCGGATGATGCACCCGCAGGCCTTCCTCTACAATTTGCAGCACATCCAGGCGTGGATTCAGTGCCGAATTAGGATCCTGGAACACCACCTGCACCTGGCGGCGCAGCGGCAGCAGCTGCTTACGGTTGAGCTGGTGGAGCGGCTGGCCGTCAAACCAAATAGTGCCCGTGGAATGAATCAATCGCAGCAGCGCCAGGCCGGTGGTGCTTTTGCCCGATCCTGATTCCCCAACCAGCCCTAGGCTTTCTCCTGGCCGCAGTTCAAAGCTAAGATTTTTAAGCCCGTAGTGGTGTCCCACCGTTCTTTTCAGCAGGCCCCGGCGAATGGGAAACGCAACCTGCAGATCCTCAACTTTGAGCAGGGGAATAACGTCTGCTGCCAGCGGCACCGGGTCGCCGGACGGTTCAGCGTTCAGCAGCTGTTGGGTATAGGGATGCTGTGGATGACTGAACAGATCGGTGGTGGGCTGTTGCTCCACGCATTTGCCGTGACGCATCACCGCCACGTTGTCCGCCAGCTTTTTCACGATACCCAGGTTGTGGGTGATAAACAGCAGGCCCATATTCAGTTCCTGCTTCAGCTCTTGCAGCAGCTGCAGGATCTGCGCCTGAACCGAAACATCCAGCGCCGTCGTCGGCTCATCGGCAATCAGCAATTCAGGGCGAGTCAGCAGCGCCATCGCAATCATTACGCGCTGGCGTTCGCCGCCGGACAACAGGTGAGGGTAGTCCTGGAGCCGGGTCGCAGGGTTGCGAATGCCCACGCGATCGAGGCAGGTGAGGATCTCCGCGCGAGCAGGTTCAGGCCGCATTCCCCGGTGGAGAGAGAGCACTTCATACAGCTGTTTTTCGAGGGTGTGCAAAGGATTGAGCGACACCATCGGTTCCTGAAATATCATTGCGATTTTGTTGCCGCGCACGCCACGCAGCGTCTTTTCCGGTGCGTTTAGCAGGTCTTTGCCGTGAAACAAAATTTCCCCGGAGGGATAAACCACCGGCGGAGACGGCAGCAGGCGCAGCACTGAAAGCGCCGTCACGCTCTTGCCTGAGCCAGACTCGCCGACCAGCGCAAGGGTTTCACCCGCTTCCACCCGAAGCGAAACCGAGTCCACCACCTGCCGCAGGTTTTTGCCCTGCTGGAAAGCAATAGAAAGATCGTTGATAGCGAGAAGCGGAGTGGTCATGGTCAGCGCGCCTTAGCCGGATCAAAGGCGTCACGAACCGCTTCGCCAATAAAAATTAACAGGGAGAGTAAAATGGCCAGAGATAAGAACGCGGAGATGCCCAGCCACGGTGCCTGAAGATTATTTTTGCCCTGAAGCACCAATTCCCCCAAAGAGGGCGACCCCAGCGGCAGACCAAAACCGAGGAAATCGAGCGAGGTCAATGTCGTTATCGACGCACACAGAATGAACGGCAGGAAGGTCAGGGTAGCCACCATGGCGTTGGGCAGCATATGCCGGGTCATGATTGACCAGTCGCTGACGCCCATCGCCCGCGCCGCGCGAATATAGTCGAAGTTGCGGGTGCGCAAAAACTCCGCCCGCACAACGCCCACCAGCCCCATCCAGCCAAACAAAACGGTGATACCCAGCAGCCACCAAAAATTGGGCTGTACCACGCTGGAGAGCATAATGATCAAAAACAGCGTCGGCATACCGGACCAGACTTCAATCAACCGTTGTCCCCACAGGTCAATGCGTCCGCCGTAATAGCCCTGCACCGCCCCGGCCAGCACGCCAATGATGCTGGAGAAAAAGGTCAGTAACAGGCCGAAGAGCACGGAAATGCGCGTGCCGTAGAGGATCCTCGCCAGCACATCGCTGCCGTTGGCGTCGGTGCCAAGCCAGTTTTGTGCGCTGGGTGGCGAAGGAAAAGGGACATTGCTGGCGTAGTTGATGGTGTTGCTGCTAAAACGGATCGGCGCCCAGAGGACCCAGCCTTTTTCATTCAGGCGTTCCGTTAGCCAGGGATCCTGGTAGTCCGCAGGGGTTGAGAGCGGGCCGCCAAAATCACTTTCGCTGTAGTTTTTCAGCGCCGGGAACCAGAGTTTGCCCTCGTAGTTCACCACCAGCGGGCGCTCATTGGCGACCAGCTCTGCGCCCATGCTCAGGACAAAAATCAGCGCAAAGATCCACAGCGACCAGTAGCCGCGACGGTTCTGACGAAAGCGCGCCCAGCGCGCCTGGTTTACCGGGCTTAATCGGCTCATCCGCGTCCCTCAAAATCGATACGGGGGTCGACCAGCGTGTAGGTGACATCGCTGATGATGTTGGTCAGCAGGCCAATCAGACTAAAAATATAAAGGGTGCCGAAAATTACCGGGTAGTCGCGGGAAATTGTGGCTTCGTAGCCCAACAGGCCCAGCCCGTTAAGGGAAAACATCACCTCAATCAGCAGCGAGCCGGTGAAGAACATGCTGATAAACGTCGCCGGGAAACCGGCAATCACCAGCAGCATCGCGTTACGAAAGACGTGGTGATACAGAATTTTTTTCTCATCCAGCCCTTTGGCTAGCGCCGTCACCACGTATTGCTTGCGAATTTCATCGAGAAAGGAGTTTTTCGTCAGCATGGTTAACGTGGCAAAGCCGCCGATAACCGTCGCCAGCACCGGCAGCGTGATGTGCCACAGATAGTCAGTTATTTTGCTGTACCAGGGCAGGGCGTCAAAATTGGCCGACGTTAGTCCTCGCAGCGGGAACCAGTCGAGATAAGTCCCGCCGGCAAACAGCACAATCAGCAGGATGGCAAACAAAAATGCCGGAATGGCGTAGCCGATAATAATGAAAATGCTGCTCCAGATATCAAAGCTGCTGCCATTGCTGACCGCCTTACGGATCCCCAGCGGAATCGACACCAGATAAATAATCAGCGTGCTCCACAGTCCGATGGAAATGGAAACGGGGAGGCTGTCTTTTATCAGCTTAATCACCGAGGAGCTACGGAACAGGCTGTTGCCAAAGTCGAAACGCAAGTAGTCGCCGAGCATAGTGAAATAGCGCTCGTGTAGCGGTTTGTCGAACCCGTAGCGATGCACAATATCGGCAATGACTTCCGGATCAAGTCCGCGGCCCCCACGATACTGGCTGCTGGTGGCGTCACCCACGCCCGTTCGGGCATGACCGCTGCCCATAGCGTCGTTGCTCATGCCCGGCATGCCGGTTGTGTGGCCCATTTGTATTGCGGCAATGGCCTGATCCACCGGCCCACCAGGGGCAATCTGCACGATGAAAAAGTTGATGGTGATGATCGCCCACAGCGTGGGAATGATAAGCAGCAAACGCCGCAGAATATAAGCGCCCACGTTATTCCCCCTGACGCCGGTCGGCGGGCAGCTTCGCCGCTTTGTTGACGTCATACCACCAGTTATCAAATCCGGTGCTGTAGAGCGGATGAATGGCGGGGCGGGAGAACTTATTCCACCAGGCCAGGCGGTCGGCCGACATATACCACATCGGCAGCATGTAGTTGTTCCAGGTCAGCACGCGGTCAAGGGCACGGCCCAGCGGCAGCAGTTTTTTCTTGTCGCCCTGGTTGGCGATAATCATCTCAATGAGCTTGTCGACCACCGGGCTTTGTACCCCTGGCGCGTTATAGCTGGAATTGATGTACTCCGAGGCCCAGATAATTTGCAAATCCGGGCTTGGGTAAGGCATTGCGCGGTATAAACTTGGCATCATGTCGTAGTCGCGGCTGCGCAGGCGGCTTGAAAGCTGCGAGTTATCGACCTGGCGGATATTCATGGTGATGCCCAGGCGCTGCAAATTGCGCTGGAAGGGGGGGATCCATTGCGTGTTGCCGGCCGTGCCGGTCAGCAGTTCGAACACAAACGGCTGGCCGGTGCTGACATTCACCAGCTTCTGGTCTTTTAACGCCCAGCCCGCGTCTTTAAGCAGGCTGAGCGCCTTGAGCAGATTTTCGCGGTCAAACCCGCGTCCGTCTGATTTCGGCGGGTTATAGATTGAGGTGAAGACCTCCGGCGGGAGATCCTTTTTCATCGGCGCCAGCAGCATCAGTTCGTCGGCGTCCGGGTAACCGCGAGCGGCGTATTCCGTATTCTGGAAATAGCTGTTGGCCCGGCTGTATGCGCCATAAAACAGCGCCTTGTTCATCCATTCGAAATCAAAGGCCAGGCCGATGGCTTCCCTTACCCGGCGGTCGCTGAAAAGGGGGCGCTGGATGTTAAACGCCAGCCAGCGGGTGTCCTGGGCGGATTCGTTTTTCTGCTCGTCTTTGACGATGTAATGGTTGCTGAAGTTTTTCCCGATGTAGCGCGTGGCCCAGTTTTTGGCTGAGACTTCAGTGCGATAATCAAATGCCCCGGCCTTGAACGCCTCAAAAGCCACGTCATCATCGAGATAATAGTCGTAGCGGATGGTATTAAAGTTCCAGCGCCCGCGGTTTACCGGCAGGTTTGCCGCCCAGTAATCCCGCACTCGCGTATAGGTAATGTATTGCCCCATTTTCCAGTCGGTGATTTTATAGGGCCCGCTGGAAAGCGGTGGGGCAGAGAGCGGGTCGCTCAGCTTATGATCCTTCCAGAACTTCTCCGGGAACACCGGGAGCGAAAACAGGCCCAGCATCCGGTCTTTGCTTGGTGTGGCAAGCTCAATACGCACGGTGAGCGGCGCAATGGCGCGTACCGTTGCCCCTTTGTAAATCAGGCGGAACTGCGGCACGCCTTCCGTCATGAATTTATTGAAGGTGAAGGCGACATCCTCGGCGGTAATCGGACTGCCGTCCTGAAAGCGGGCGCGCGGGTTAATGGACACTTCCGCCCAGGCAAAGTTGGACGGGTAGCGGGCCATCTCGGCAATCAAAGGATAATAGCTGCCGGGTTCGTCATCGGAAGTGGTGAACAGGGTGTCATACAGCGTGTCGGTGCGAACGCCCGGATTACCCCGCATGGCAAAGCGGTTGAAGTTATCAAAAGTGCCAATGGCCGAGAGCGTGATATTGCCGCCCTTGGGGGCTGCGGGATTGACGTAATCGAACTGCGTGAAGTTGACGGCATATTTAGGTTCGCCCAGGACGGCAAAAGAGTAGCTTTCGTTTATCTCTGCGGCGCGTGGCGTAAGGGAAAAGGTGCTCAGGCAAAGCAGCATCAGTGCACGTACAGCTTTTGTCATCTTCATTCCTTGCCCGGTGGGTGGGAAAGCGCAGGCGTCACGCTGCCGCGCCCGGTAAACCCATGATGGTTAATCATAAGTTAGCCAGTGAAGATTGCGCAATGCCTGTCAGTCTTTCAATTCGTCATAAAGCGAGTGGGAAGGATTCCAACTGACAAGCTGGCTTAAGGTCAGAGGGCGGCTGAAGTAATACCCCTGCAGGAAGTTACAGCCGCGTTCGATAAGCCATTTCGCCTGCTCCGGCGTTTCTACCCCTTCCGCTACCGTGTTCATATTCAGGCGCTGAGCCAGCGTCAGCACGGCGTCCAGCACCGGCGCGGTCACCGTTTCCATACCGATAGAGTTGACGAAGCCGCGGTCAATTTTCAGATAATCCAGCGTAAAACGCTCGAGGTAAATCAGGGCGCTGTGGCCAGTGCCGAAGTCATCCACCGCAATTTCAAATCCCTGTTCGTGCAGCCAGGCGAAAATGCCCATCGCCTCTTTTTCTTTCAGCATGTCGCGTTCGGTTATCTCAAACACTAACTGAAAATGGTGCGGCGGCAGTGACGCGGCGAAGGCCTGAATGTCCTGCTTAAACGTCGGGGAGTGAAGGTGGCTTGGGGCGAGGTTCACGCCGAGCTTGGCCCCGGCGGGCAGAACTTTTTGCAGCGTGGGCGCGTCCCGGGCAATCAATTCAAACAAATGGCGCGTGAGTGGCACAATCAACTGCTGAGCTTCGGCAAAGCCGATAAACGCATCCGGGGGGATCATACCCGCCGTTGGGTGCTCCCAGCGCATCAGCACCTCTATGCCACGCATCTGCAGAGCCTGTGAGTCGACAACGGGCTGGTAAACAACAAAAAACTGCCCCCGCTTAATGCCGGTAAGAATTTCTTTCCCCGCCCGTACTTTGACCGACAGAAAGTAACCGCACAGCGCAGTGCTCAGCAGGCCGGATAATAGCCCGGCCAGAATGGCCAGTTGAATATCCTCCAGCGGCCACGGGGTACCATAAATGTAGAGTTTAATCGGGTAACCGTTAAGGACTGAGATTCTGGTGGGCGAGGGGGGAAGCTCATCGGTATTTATCACGTCCGGTGAATAGGATGTGAGCGCCTTGTTGCCCACCACCAGGGCCATGGAGCTGATGTCCTGCTGACGGGAGGTGAAAACCAGGTAGGGCGTAAGATTGACGTTTAGGGTGGTAAAAACGCCGCGCCCCGAGGCCAGCGGGTTAAGAAACCAGGCGGCAATCACCGGCTTGCCCGGCATCATTGGCGTGCCGTTCATAATCGCCAGGTCGACGGTTTTATTGATATTGATCTCGGGTTCCAGCGCATCCATCGACATTTCCATGTTGCCGGTGGCGGAAGAACAGTAGGCAATGCCGTTACGCACCAGCAAAAAGGCTCGTACGTTAGGATTAAAAGCCGCACGAGAAGTCAGTTCGCCGCTGACCCTTTCACACTCGTTCATGGTTAAAGGCTGGATACCCTCGGCGGTGGCGTGAAGTTCTTTAAAAAAGGTATCCAGGTAGTTACTGATGTCGCGAGAGAGGAGGTTATAGGCGGACTCACGCTTTGAATGGAGCGCCAGGCTGGTTAGCCCACCGATAAATAATGCGGCAAATAATCCCATTAGCAGGCTAAACGCGACTATCTGCTTTGGGGTGCTAAAGTAGCGTGAAAAAATGTTTCTATAAGACATGGAATTATGAGTCCCGCAGGGGCAAGCGAATCATCGTTTGTTTTGTGCTTTTTTCTGACTATAACCCATAACCAGGAAATTGTTTAACTTGTTTCACAGGGTAACTATTTCATCTTTCAATTTTAAGAGGAAAGAGTAACCGTCTGAATTTTAGGCATAAAAAAACGCTGCATTGGCAGCGTTTTTAACGTTGGTGGCTTTGCTGAGTAGCCAAGGGAATAACTCTCAACAAAACATATCTTGTGGCGGCGTTAGCTGCGGCTTAGCACCCGGCGCGCTTCGTTGTAACGCTTCTTCCAGTAAGGCTCGTCCATGCTGGAGATCACAACGCCGCTGCTGGTGGAAGCATGTACAAATTGGTTATTGCCAATGTAGATGCCTACGTGACGGCCAGTTGAGCCTGCACGGAACAGCACTAAATCACCGGTGCGTAACTTGTTACGCGAGACAGATTTACCGGACTCCTGCTGCTCAGACGTTGAGCGAGGCAGGGTTAAACCAAACTGTTCCTGGAAAGTGCGCTGCACGAAGGCAGAACAATCAATACCAGCTCTGCTGCTGCCGCCAAGACGGTAGCGTACACCTTTCCAGCTCGCGTATTGCTCCATAATGCGTGACTTCACGTCAACATTACGAACCATCTCTTCGAATTCATCCTGAGAGGCTTGCAGTAAAAAACCATCTTTTTCACCGACTGCATGCGTCTCAGAATGCATATTTGCTGTGTTAGTCGAACTACAGGCGGAAAGCATAACTGCCACCGCAATCGCGGGTATCGCCCGCAAGATGTATCTCAAAATAGGCTGAGATTTGACCATTTTGTTTGTTTTCCCTTGATGTCCTTAACGAATAATTCGTTATACAAAAATACCAACGTGACGAGACTAATTACCTAAAAGCCACGAGACAATTATTCATGCACAAAAATGTGGAACATCGCACACTTTTATTCACAGCACAAATAGATCAGCCGTAGAGCAAACTTTCCCGAGACTACCCGATAAAACCAGGCTATGCGAGCGTTTTTATTCTTATTTTTATAAGAAATTGTGATGATTCGTCGCGAAAGGTTATTTCGAACAAATGATCGGCAATGCTGCTGATTTTATCGTCAGGTCATTCAAATTGAAGCTGATTTTGTATGAGTAAATATTCATCTGGCTGTCATGATGCTGAAAAAATAAACAGAGGCCCGGGTGGGCCTCTGTTCGGTGACTATCTTCATCACTTATTAACCGTCAGCGGGACGCTTTATATTTTCCCGGAACAGTGCGGTTCAGTATAGAAATTAACCGGTCGCTGACTGGGGTTAATAGCACCCAGGGCAGGCCAACCAGAGCAATAGAGACTGACCCGACGTAGACATCGGTAAACCAGTGTGCGCCTATCATTATTCTTGGCGAAGAGAAGATAAAGAAGATCGCGAGGGCAATAAGAAACGCTCGTGGGCCGAAATAACGCAGCATAAAACCGGTGAAGATAAGCAGCATCAGGCCGTGATCGCCAGGGAAGCTATCGCTCGAGGCGTCTTTCGTCGGGAAGTGCAGCAGTTCGCTGACGCGATGAATGTCTTTAAAGTACAGCGTAGGGCTGGCGTGCACCACCGGGATAAGGTGGCCGAGCTGGTTGATGACCACGGCGCACAGCAGCATCACCACGCCCATCAGCACCAGGCGGCGGCGGCCAGCGGCGTCTTCATGCAGCCAGAACCAGGAAAACAGCGCGCCCATCGCCAGCAGCGAAATGCCGTCGAAGGCCCGGTTATTGGTGATGGCAATCAGCGTTAAAAAGGTATGGCTCTTAACCAATTCATTATTAAAGAAATGGAACAGCGTGGCGTCAATGTTGAACCAAAATCCATGGTTCTCTGGCAGGTACCAGCTAAAGAACAGGGCAATGCCCAGGAGGTTCAGCAGCAGGATAAGAGGGAGGCGATTAATCATGATACAGCTTCTAAATCTCATTCTGGGGGCGCGAAGGTAGACGCGCTAACTTAAACGTAAGCTCAACAGGCTGGCTTGCAGGACGTTCCAGTCGGGCTGAGCCGGGTGAATCAATTCGATGCGGCTGTCCAGCGGCGGCGAGGGTTGCGTTTCAATATGCAGGTCGTTGCCCTGGCGGTTGATACGTACCAGGCCTTCGGGAATACGCAACACGCCTTTGACTCGCTCAACCGGGGCAAGACGTGCCCACTCCAACAGGCCAATGGTGTCGAACACGGTTTCTTCATCGAAAATCCAGCCACAGGCGTAATAACCCTGCCCACTGTTCACGCTCCGGCGCCAGCGCTGATGCCCCGGCAGGCTCAGCGCGGCAAGGTTATGAGGAACCGACCGGGCATGCTGGTGCTCATGGCTGTGCGGCAGCTCGCGTTGGTTCAGTCTTGGCTTGTCGAGAAGGGCAATGCCGATGGCTCCTTTTTCCGCATGGACCAGTTCGCGGCTGTCGCCATTGTTTTGATACCAGCGCGCTAAAGCAGCCTGGCTTTCCGGCGTGGCGCGATCTTGCTTGTTGGCTACAATGATGTCCGCCGCGGCAAGCTGATCGCGGAAGTTGTCATTATTCAGGGCTTTTTCATCCAGAAGCTGGCGCGAGTCGAGCAGGCAAAGCGTGGCCCGCAGGTCAATCCACGGCTGATATACGTCGGCGGTGAGCATGTCCAGGATTTGTTTTGGGTGGCCAAGGCCGGTAGGTTCAATCAGCAGGCGGTCGGGCTTGCCCTGGCGCAGCAGCGTATTGAGGCCGACCTGCATCGGCAGGCCGTTAACGCAGCACATACAGCCGCCAGGGATCTCTTTCAGCAGCGCGCCGCTGTCTGCCAGCAGGGCGCCATCAATCGCCACTTCGCCAAATTCATTGACCAGCACCGCCCATTTTTCATCGGCGGGCTTGTTGGCCAGTAAGTGCAAAATGGTGGTGGTTTTACCGCTGCCCAGAAAGCCGGTAATTAAATTCGTTTTTGTCACGGTGACTCCGGGGGTTTACTGCCTGCAAACCACGTCAATCTATCAGTGATTATTCATTATTTACGCTGACTATCCTGACGACAACCCGGAGAAAAGAGAAGCCTTAACGCGGCTTACCGCACGGTAAGACCACGTTAAGCGCATTGATTGTTAACTTAAGCGCAAGTTTTCGACCGCGCCGCGTGCGCCCAGGCGGATGAGTTGCTGCCAGGCTTGCCGCACGTTTTCGACAAATTTTTCGTTTTTGGGCAGGTCATCACCAAAAATTTCGTTCAGGCTGAGGAGGGCGCTGACGCGTTCGTTTTCGCCGCTGTCGCTCACCAGCATCTGGATTTTGCCCTGAAGCGGATCGCGAACGTCAATCGCATGGCCCTGTTCGTCGAGGCCGCTAACGTAGCGCATCCAGCCTGCGATCCCGAGCGCCAGGCATGGCCAACTGCTCCCGTTTGCCAGATGCCAGCGCACGCTTTCCAGCCAGCGCTGAGGAAGCTTCTGACTGCCGTCCATGGCGATTTGCCAGGTTCGGTGCTTCAGCGCCGGATTTGCGAACCGCTCGAGCAGGCTGGCGGCGTACTGATTCAGGTCGATGCCCCGAATGTTCAGCGTCACCGCCTGCTCCTGCAGCATCAGGTGCTTTGCTGCACGGGCAAAATGTTCGTCAGCCATACAATCATTAATATGCGGGTAACCGGCGAGGTAGCCGAGATAAGCCAGAAATGAGTGGCTGCCGTTGAGCATCCGCAGCTTCATCTGCTCGTAGGGCACCACATCGTCAACCATTTCCACCCCGACGGCTTCCCATTCCGGGCGACCGGCGACGAAATTATCTTCGACGACCCACTGAATAAACGGCTCGGCGGCAATGGCGCAGGGGTCTTGTACGCCCAGTATTTCCGCAATTTCCTGCAGCGATTCCTCCGTGGCCGCCGGAACAATGCGGTCGACCATGGTGCTGGGGAAGGTGACTTCTTTGGCAATCCATTCTGTCAGCCCGGCGCTTCGACTCGCGGCCATACCCAGAACGGCCTGGCGAACCAGGTGCCCGTTATCAGGAATGTTATCGCAGGATAAGACCGTAAACGGGCTAAGCCCACGCTCACGGCGACGGCTTAGCGCCTCCACAAGTATTCCTGGTACGGAATGCGGAGACTCCGGCGACGTCAGATCGTGAATAATCCGCTCATTGGTGGGATCAAGTTTTCCGCTGGCGGGATCGATGCAGTAGCCTTTTTCGGTCACGGTCAGGGAGACAATGGCGACCTGCGGTTCACAAAACTTCTCTATGATGGCTTCCATGCCATCCAGCCTCGCATTCAGGCATTCTTTCACGGCACCGATGACCCGCGCCTGGTTTCCCGCCGCCCCTTTTTCCAGCACCGTGAAAAGATGATCCTGTTGCCTGAGATCGTGCATCAGTTTATCGCCGTTAAACAGGCTGATCTCACAGATCCCCCAGTCGCCGCCCAGTTTGTTGAGCACCCGATCGGTGAGCAGGGCCTGATGCGCACGGTGGAAAGCGCCAAACCCAAAATGCACGATACGGGTTTTCAGCGCGCGGCGGTCGTAGTTTGGCCGTTGAACGGTATCCGGAAGTGAAGCAGTGGCAAGGGTATCCATAGAGTCGCATCCTGTGTAGGGAGGTGGGAATCTATGCAGTGTAAAGCTGTATGACAGGAAATAAAATTGGTCTGTTTAGTTAATCGCTTTTGTGTGATGTAGGTCTGATAATAAAGCAGGATGATGTAATTGGTATAATAACTTTGGTTGTGAGAACAAAAAAAACGCTCCCGAAGGAGCGTCATTTATTATTAGTCTGCGCGGCCCATAGAGCGTTTTTCTGCGATATGAATGCGGATTTTTTCCCCGGCAACCATGTATTCCGGCACCTGAATCACCAGGCCGGTGGACAGCGTTGCTGGCTTGGTACGAGAGCTGGCGGAAGCGCCTTTGATGCCCGGAGCCGTTTCGATGATTTCCAGATCCACGGTCTGCGGCAGCTCCAGCGCCAGCAGCTGGCCGTCCCAGGTCAGAACCTGCATGTCCGGCATACCGCCTTCGGGAATGAACTGCAGCTCTTCTTCGATCTGGTCTTTGGTGAAGATGTACGGCGTGTAATCTTCTTTATCCATGAACACGTATTCGTCGCCGTCGATATAGGAGAAGTCAACGAAGCGGCGGGTCAGGGTGATGGTGTCAACGATATCATCACCTTTGAAGCGCTCTTCCACTTTCTGCCCGGTGCGAACATCGGAGAAACGCATCTTGTACAGGGTTGCTGCGCCGCGTGCGCTGGGAGCCTGGATATCAATGTCTTTAACAATCAGCAGCTTGCCGTTGTAATTGAGTACCATGCCTTTTTTGATTTCGTTAGCTCTTGCCATCGGTGTTTCCTGTCAAAAATTGAGATGCGAAAATATTGCGTCAAAGTACTCGTGAGGCGCGTTTCAGGCAAGTGGATTTAATAAAGAAGCACAAAAGTAAGGGGCTTAAGGCAAACGTGCCGACAACATCCTGCTTTGCCGACACGCTGGTGGCTTAACGCGCCTTAGCCGCGGCCATCCTTAGGCGCTAAGAAATAGAAAGCAAACGGCAGCGAACATAGAATAGTTAACATGATCGTGTAGATAGTGACCCACGCGCCCTGCATGATAAACATGTCCAGCGTCCACTGTTCCATTGGCCAGTTGTACTGCTCTTCCACGCCTTCAAAGGTCACCTTCGAAATAAGCGACACGACAATAGTGAAAACGATGGCAACCGCGATAAGGAACTTTTTACCTTCCGGCGTACGAAGTTTTGCAAACATATCAGCCTCCTGGCTGGGAAATGATTAAGCGTAATGGCCCCGACAACCGGGGCCAGGTAATTAAAACGTGACGTTCACTTTGCCCCAGACCGTCCGGCCTGGTTCATTGACCGGGGTATTGGACGAATAGCCAAAGCTGCTGTTGCCCGCCAGGTTCAAGTGTTCGCTGTAGGTTTTGTTCAACAGATTATCGACCCCTGCGCTGAGCTTGATGGCTTTGCTTAGACGGTAAGCCGCGTTGGCGGAAAAAATCGCAAAGCTGCTGCTTTTATCGAAGTCTTTCCCGACCACGTTACCCTCATTCAGCGCCACGCGATGCTGGCCGCTGACCAGCCGCAGCAGGCCGGTGCTGCTCCAGTCTCCTCGCTCCCAGGTCAGGCCGAAGCGTGTTTCCAGCGGGGCTATTTGCGGCAGCGGCTGATGGTCACTGGTGTTTTGCCCCCAGGCATACGCCAGGCTTGCGTCCGCCTTCCAGGCTTCGGTCAGCGCGAAGCTCATGCCCATTTCGCCTCCCATAATGGTGGCGTCCACGTTATCTGCCTGACTGACGCGGGCGTTATTAGGGTCATAGCGGAAGAGAATAAAATCATTCACCCGGCCAAGGTAGGCGGAAACCCAGCTGTTGAAGCGCTCCCCGCTGTACTGGGCGCCAATATCCAACTGCGTCGTTTTTTCTGTTTTCAGCTTATCGAAGACATTTTTAGTGCCGTCCGGCCCGTAGGTGGGGGAAAACAGCTCCCAGTAATCCGGGAAGCGCTCGGTGTAGCCCACGCCAGCGTACAGCATGACGGGGATATCGCTCAGCGTTTGTTCGTAGCGCACAAAACCTGCCGGTAGCGTTTTGCTCCGCACGCTGGCACCTGCGTCCGTATCATTATTGACGCGAGTTCGATCGAGGCGCGCGCCGCCGATAACTTTGCTGCTGTCGGTGGCATTCCAGGTCAGTTCGCTAAAGATACCTGCGTCCTGGAAACGGGCATCCTGCTTCCAGCCGGCGCCCTGTTTGCTGCGATGGGTGCTTTGCTGCCCGTCGATACCGCTGCGCAGTTCGTAGTCAGACCACAGCCACGTGCCCATCATGCGCCCGCCAACCGTGCGGCGATCGAGCTGCATCGCCATTGGCATATTCATGCTCATGGATGAACCCATGTCCATCGAACTGCCCATATCCATGCCCATCGAGGAGGCCATATGCCCGCCGGACATGCCGCTGGACATTGTTCCCGGCGAGCGGAGGGAATAGTTGTCCATAATATGATTGGCGTAGTTGTAGTAGACGCTGCTTTCAAACTTGTTGAACACCTCGCCGATGTTCGACATTTCAAAGCGCGCCCCGAGGCTGTCGCGCCTGAACTGGGAGCCGTCCATACTGCGGCCCGCGTAGCGGGCTTCACCGTTGCCTTTACCCGCCGTTAGCTCCAGCAATGTGTCTTTGTTAGGCGTCCAGCCCAGCGCAACATCGGCGTTCCATTTATCCCACTTTGAGGCCACCCGGTTGCCGCTGCCGTCTTCGTAATCGCCGGAGTGGGACTTATTGCCGATCAGGCGTAAATAGCCGCCCTCACTCCCCAGACTGACGTCTGCATTGCTGTCCCAGCGCTGGTTGGACGCTGTGAGCAGGCTGGCCGTGCCCTGGATGCCCGCTTTATCAAAGCGCGGCGGTTCCCTGTCGAAGCGGACGGTTCCCGCGGAGTTACCCGGCCCCCATAGCACGCTTTCCGGCCCTTTAATCAGCGTCAGCAGATCAAAGCTCTCCGGTGAAATATATGAACTTGGGGCATCCATTCTGGCCGGACAGGCCCCCGGCATTTCACCATTATTGGTCAGGATACGCAGGCGAGAACCGAACATGCCGCGAAAAACCGGGTCGCCGTTGGTGCCGCCGTTGCGGATTTGCGAGAAACCGGGGATAGTTTTCAGGTAGTCAGATCCGTCGCTGGCTGGCACAGGCTGACGCGGCGTTTTAGGGGACGTCACAACTTCCAGCGGTGATGATGCCGGAGAGGTGACGATCATCACGGCATCGTCCGGCATAGTCATCGTGTCATGCGAACCCGCCGCGATGGCTGCGGGAGAAGTGATAGCCAGCAGTATCCAGGATACCAGCGGCTTTAAATGTGTTTTCATCATTGCCTTACTGTCCTTCAGGCGTAACGTTGCCGCTCTTTATAAAAAGAACAGCTCGAGACAACGCTTCAGCGTCGCCTGCGGCATTACGCGGTTAATTATTGGTGTTTTAAGCGAAGTAACAGGCAGCAGAGGGCGGGGCGCGGGCCGGGTGAGGTGACCAGGGGCGAGAAATCGCCGCGCAGCAGAGTGCGATCACCGGCGTCCGGCGCACGCAAATCAACAATAACAGCAGTAAAACGGTGAGGCAGAATTCAATAAAAGGCAGGTGGATCAGCAGCTGGCAATAGCCGCAGGCGATTTCTTCTCCCGGCGACATGCCCGGGCCGGACATCAGCATATTGTGCGGCATTGACGCCTGAGGGCACGGTTCGGGCACAGGCATGTGATGGCCCATGTCAGACATGTCCATTGTCATCATCATGCTGCTGTGTTCGCAGGCTGAATGGTGCATCAGCGATTTTGAAATTACCGGTGCAATAAACAGCATGGCAACGGCAAGCAGCGCCAGCCAGCAGGCTGTTCGGTGAAAGTGATTGCGCCGTGACAAAACGTTACCGATCCGTAGTCGTTGTGGCGCAAGTGTATCCTGAAAGAAGGAATGATGTTAAATGAATTGTTAGATTGACGCAGGCAGTGGGTCTGCTATTGTCACGCACCTTTTGACGCCGGTGGAAACGTAAATGGATTGCCGTCCTGACTGCGGCGCTTGCTGTACTGCGCCTTCTATATCAACGCCTATCCCCGGTATGCCGGAGGGGAAGCCCGCCAACACGCCCTGTATTCAGCTGGACGACCGCCTGCGCTGCAAGCTGTTTGGATCGCCTTTGCGGCCTAAAGTCTGCGGCGGCCTCCAGCCTGCCAGAGAGATGTGCGGTACCTCACGCCAGCAGGCAATGACCTACCTGATCCAACTTGAAGCCGCGACGGCACCTTAAATATCTTTGATTTGGGCCATGCAATAAATACTGACGGCTATCATCCCCAGTGCGATGAAAAAGACGCTGTGATAGTTCCAGATCTCGGCCACCACGCCGGCGAGCGAACCGGCAATGATCCACCCTACGCGCGTGGTGTTGGTATACAGCGTGGTGGCGGCCCCTGCCTGGCCAGGCATAAGATCCTGAAAATAGATCATGCCGATCCCGGCCAGAATCCCGATAAAGATAGCGTTGAGCAGCTGCAGCCCCAGTAGCATATATTCATTGGTCAGCGTTACCATTCCGACATAGAAAAGCAACCCGGCGGCAACGGCAAAGCGCATCAGGAAGCGCTTACCGAAGCGTTTGGCGTAGTAGCCCGCAATCAGCATGGTCGGGATTTCCAACCCGGCTGCGGTGCCCATCATGATCCCGGCGAGCTTCTCCGGGAGGTGTAACTCATTGATGATGTAAAGCGGCATATTGATGATATAGAGGCTGTTACAGCCCCACATCATGGTACAGGCGGCGAACAGGAGCAGGGCGTCGCGGCGGTTGCGACGCGGTGACTCGAGCCGGGCTTCTGCTTTTGCCACCGGTTCTTTGCGCATGGACGGCAAAAAGAGCCACACCATCGCGCCGCAAATCACAAAGGCAAACGCCGCACTCAGGTACATCACCTTGAAGCCAAACCCCATCGCCAGCGCGTAGGCAATTGGCGGCCCAATCACCCAGGCAAGAGACACCTGTGCGCGGAGGATAGAGCTGAACATCACCGCTTCACGCCCGGTGCTGTCGGCATGCTCGCGGGCAAGCGCAAACATCTGCGGGTTGGCGGTGGAGCCGAAGCTGCTCAGAAACACCCCGACGAACAGCAAAATAAAGTAGTTACGGTTCCAGGCGAACAGGATGCAGCCCAGTGCACCGAGCAGGCAGCAGGCAAAAATCAGCGTTTTCCGGTCGCCTTTGCGGTCGGAGCGCCCGGCTAAAAACTGGCTCACCAGAATGCCAATCACCGCGCTGCCGGTGAAGAAAAAGCCGACCAGCGCAGGGCGAACGTGGACTTCATCGGTTAAAAACAGGCTTAGCGTTGGGGTTTGTAGTGCCCCGGCGATGCCGGTCAAAAAAGCCACAATCAGAAACGCGGTTGAGGTGAAGTCCAGAAGCTTACGGGCGGCGGTAACGGGAGCGTTTTGCATACTTTTGGACGGCAGGAAAAAGAATGCGCGGAGTGTACCCTTGTTACCCCTAAATAGACAGATTTACCCTTAAGTCCTGCGCTGGAACTCGCACAAATTATCCAGGAAGCGAAGGCCGCTTTGGCGATACGTTGCCAAAGCTGAAATTTGCTGATGCCGGGTTGTAAACTGTTGCCAGTGTGCTGAACACTCGGCCTGCTAAACTGAAAATGTGCTGAAGCTCTAAATTTCGCAAACAGAAATGCGAGAAATGTTGCGTGTCATGCAGCATTAGCGCAACACTCCTTGAAACGTTTCAGCGTCATCTTTTTGCATCCCGCAGCTCGAGATGGCGCATTTTTTCTCAAGCTAGCTGAATCGTTTCAATTCAGCGAGAGAGGCGATCTATGTTCCAGTTATCTGTGCAGGATATTCACCCGGGCAAAGCTGCCGGGAGCAAAGAAGACGCTATCCGCCAGGTTGCCGCCGCCCTTGTGCAGGCAGGCAACGTCGGTGAAGGCTACGTCAACGGTATGCTGGCGCGTGAGCAGCAAACCACCACTTATTTAGGCAACGGGATTGCTATCCCGCACGGCACCACCGACACGCGCGATCTGGTGCTGAAAACCGGCGTTCAGGTTTTTCAGTTCCCGCAGGGCGTGGAGTGGGGCGAAGGGCAGACCGCTTACGTGGCGATCGGTATTGCGGCCAGTTCCGACGAACACCTTGGCCTGCTGCGCCAGTTGACGCATGTGCTGAGTGACGACGAAGTGGCTGCACAGCTGAAATCCGCCACCAGCGCGGAAGAACTCCGGGCGCTGCTGATGGGCGAGAAGCAAAGCAGCGCGCTGCTGCTGGACAACAGCCTGCTGGCGCTGAACGTCGAGGCCAGCGATTTGATGACGCTGCAGGCGCTGAACGCGGGCCGCCTGAAGCAGGCGGGTGCGGTTGATGCCGCTTTCGTCAGCAACGTGATTGCCGGTAATCCACTGTATCTCGGTCAGGGTATCTGGCTGAATGACAGCGCGGCAGGCAACCTGGCCAGCGCGGTTGCTGTCAGCCGTCCGGCGGCCAGTTTTGAAGCGGATGGAAACCCGGTTTCTCTCCTGATGACCGTCGCTGTGGCCGACGACCAGCCCTTGCAGGTGCTGAACCGCCTGAGCGACATGCTGATTGGCAACCGTGCCGACAAGCTTTTAACCGCAGATGCGCCGGCGTTGCTGACGCTGCTGACCAGCGATGATGCCCCGGCAGAAGAAGCGCTGAGCGCCGAGTTTACCGTGCGTAATGAACACGGCCTGCACGCCCGGCCGGGTACGGCGCTGGTTAACACCATAAAACAATTCAATAGCGAAATTACCGTGACAAACCTTGATGGAGCCGGGAAACCGGCAAATGGACGTAGCCTGATGAAAGTTGTTGCTCTGGGTGTGAAAAAAGGCCACCGGCTGCGCTTTACCGCGCAGGGTGAAGATGCTGAACAGGCGCTGAAAGCGATTGGCGAAGCCATCTCTGAAGGACTGGGGGAGGGCGCGTAATGACCAGACGTGTAGCAACGATCACCCTGAACCCGGCCTATGACCTGGTGGGCTTTTGCCCGGAAATCGAGCGTGGAGAAGTAAACCTGGTGCGCACCACCGGTCTGCATGCGGCTGGCAAGGGCATCAACGTCGCTAAAGTACTGAAAGATCTCGGCATCGACGTGACCGTAGGCGGATTCCTCGGCAAAGACAACCAGGACGGCTTCCAGCAGCTGTTTAGCGAGTTGGGAATCGCCAACCGCTTCCAGGTCGTACAGGGCCGTACCCGCATCAACGTTAAGTTGACCGAAAAAGACGGGGAAGTCACCGACCTGAACTTTTCCGGGTTTGAAGTCACCGGCGCGGACTGGGAACGCTTTGTGGCGGACTCCCTGAGCTGGCTGGGCCAGTTCGACATGGTTTGCGTCAGCGGCAGCCTGCCTGCGGGCGTTTCCCCGGAAGCGTTCACGGACTGGATGACCCGTTTGCGCAGCCAGTGTCCGTGCATCATTTTCGACAGCAGCCGCGAAGCGCTGGTTGCCGGTTTGAAGGCGGCACCGTGGCTGGTCAAACCGAACCGTCGCGAGCTGGAAATTTGGGCCGGTCGCAAGCTGCCTGAATTGAAGGATGTGATTGAGGCGGCGCATGCGCTCCGTGAGCAGGGGATTGCGCATGTGGTGATTTCTCTAGGCGCGGAAGGCGCGCTGTGGGTTAACGCTTCAGGGGAATGGATTGCCAAACCACCCACCTGTGAAGTTGTTAGTACCGTTGGCGCAGGAGATTCCATGGTTGGCGGCCTGATTTATGGCCTGCTGATGCGCGAGTCCAGCGAACACACGCTGCGCCTTGCTACCGCCGTTGCGGCCCTGGCCGTCAGCCAGAGCAACGTAGGCATTACCGATCGTACACAGCTGGCCGCCATGATGGCTCGTGTCGACCTGAAACCTTTCCACTGACAGCAGGAGACAGGCAATGAAAACGCTGTTAATTATTGAACCGGGACTTGGGCAGGCGCGCGCGTATCTCGCGAAGACGCTGCTCGGTGCCGCAGCGCCAAAAGCGCACCTCGACATTATTGATAACCCGAACGATGCCGAACTGGCGATTGTCGTTGGCAACGCCATTCCCGCTGATACTTCACTGAACGGCAAAAAGGTGTTCCTGGGCGATATCGATCGCGCGGTGCAGCACCCGGAATTGTTCCTGAACGAAGCGAAAGGTAAGGCTCATACGTACACCGCCCCGACAGCTGTTGCAACCGCCCCAGCAAAAGGGCCGAAGCGTATCGTCGCCGTCACGGCCTGCCCGACCGGCGTGGCGCACACTTTTATGGCGGCGGAAGCCATCGAAACCGAAGCGAAAAAACGCGGCTGGTGGGTGAAGGTTGAAACCCGTGGTTCCGTTGGCGCAGGGAACGCGATTACCCCTGAAGAAGTGGCCGAGGCGGATCTGGTGATTGTGGCGGCGGATATTGAAGTGGATCTGGCTAAATTTGCCGGGAAGCCGATGTACCGCACGTCTACAGGCCTGGCGCTGAAGAAAACGGCTCAGGAGCTGGATAAGGCGCTGGTCGAGGCCAAACCTTACGAAGCCGCAGGTAAAGCCAGCGCGGCTCAGGAATCCGGCAAAAAAGAAAGCGCCGGAGTGTATCGCCATCTGCTTACGGGGGTGTCTTACATGCTGCCGATGGTGGTTGCGGGCGGCCTGTGTATTGCGCTCTCCTTTGCCTTCGGTATCACTGCCTTTAAGGAACCTGGTACGCTTGCCGCGGCGCTGATGCAAATTGGTGGTGGCTCTGCGTTTGCGCTGATGGTCCCGGTTTTGGCGGGGTATATTGCCTTCTCGATTGCGGACCGTCCTGGCCTGACGCCGGGTCTTATCGGCGGCATGCTGGCCGTTAGCACCGGTTCGGGCTTTATCGGCGGCATCATCGCCGGTTTCCTGGCGGGTTATATCGCGAAGCTGATTAGCTCGAAGCTGAAGCTACCACCAAGCATGGAAGCACTGAAGCCGATCCTGATCATTCCGCTGTTCTCAAGCCTGGTTGTTGGCCTGGCAATGATCTACCTGATTGGCACCCCGGTGGCTAAAATCCTGGCGGGCCTGACCCACTGGCTGCAAACCATGGGCACCGCGAACGCGGTTCTGCTGGGCGCGATTCTGGGTGGCATGATGTGTACCGATATGGGCGGCCCGGTGAACAAAGCGGCTTACGCTTTTGGCGTCGGCTTGCTCAGTACCCAGACCTACGCACCAATGGCGGCGATCATGGCCGCGGGCATGGTACCACCGCTGGCGCTGGGCCTGGCTACGCTGGTGGCTCGCCGTAAGTTTGATAAGGCGCAGCAGGAAGGGGGCAAAGCGGCGCTGGTGCTCGGGCTGTGCTTTATTACCGAAGGGGCGATTCCGTTTGCCGCCCGTGACCCGATGCGCGTGCTGCCTTGCTGCATCATCGGCGGGGCGCTGACGGGTGCGCTGTCCATGGCGGTTGGCGCGAAACTGATGGCCCCGCACGGCGGCCTGTTTGTCCTGCTGATCCCTGGCGCGATTACTCCGGTGCTGGGTTACCTGCTGGCGATTGTCGCCGGTACGCTGGTGGCGGGCCTGTCCTACGCCTTCCTCAAACGTCCTGAAACGGAGCTGGCGGCGAAGGTCGCTTAGTCTTCCGCTCAGCTAAAAAACGCCTCGCTAATGCGGGGCGTTTTTCTTTCTAAGCCGTCGCTTCCTCGTGCTGCTGTGCTTTAAGCCAGGCGATCTCTTCGGCCCAGATATCCGGGTTGGTAGTTTCCAGAATTAGCGGAATACCATCGAAACGGGCGTCACGCATGATCCAGCTAAACGGCGTGTGGCCGATATTCCCGAGGCCGAGGCTGTTGTGGCGGTCAACGCGGCTGCCAAACTCGCTTTTGGCATCGTTGAGGTGCATCCCGCGCAGGTATTTGAACCCGACGATACGTTCGAACTCACTAAAGGTTTTGTCGCAGTCAGCTTCTGTGCGCAGATCGTACCCGGCGGCAAAGGCGTGGCAGGTATCGATGCAGACGCCAACGCGGGATTTATCTTCCACGCCGTCAATAATCGCCGCGAGATGCTCGAAGCGGAAACCAAGGTTACTGCCCTGGCCAGCGGTGTTTTCGATGACTGCGGTCACGCCTTCGGACTTCTCCAGCGCAATGTTAATCGACTCCGCAATGCGCTTCAGGCATTCCTCTTCCGGAATCTGCTTCAGGTGGCTGCCCGGATGGAAATTCAATAGCGTCAGCCCCAGCTGCTGGCAGCGCACCATTTCGTCGATAAACGCCTCGCGGGATTTTTCCAGCGCATCTTCAACCGGGTGGCCGAGGTTTATCAGGTAGCTGTCGTGGGGGAGGATTTGGCCTGGGCCATAATGGTATTTTTCGCAGGCGCTCTTAAAGTTGTCGATAACTTCGCTGGTCAGCGGCGCGGCGCGCCACTGGCGTTGATTCTTGGTGAACAGGGCAAAAGCGGTGGCTTCCAGTTCGTGGGCGCGAATGGCGGCGTTTTCCAGGCCACCCGAGGCGCTAACGTGCGCTCCAATAAACTTCATCTGTCTTCTCCTGTTTCTTGACGGGCAAAACCCGCTATCGGTAGTCCGTCATGATAGCGGGTCAGGAGGCTTTTTTCCGTATTGAATTATGCTAACAGGTGATGAATTGCCAGGTTAATGGCCGCGCCGCCGACAATCAGCCAGATGAACAGCACCAGCGCCATAAGCAGCGGGCGAACCCCGGCTTTTTTCAGGGCACTAACGTGGGTCGTCAGGCCCAGAGCCGCCATCGCCACTGCCAGCAGGAAGGTATCCAGCGTGACCAGCACATTCACCAGCGCCTGTGGCAGGAAGTGGAAGGAGTTGAAGATCGCCACCACGATAAAGAGTATTGCAAACCACGGGATGGTGATTTTACCGGTTTGCGCCGAGCCAGCCGGTGCCAGAGATTTAACGCGGGCTGCCAGGAAAATCAGGAACGGGGCGAGCATCATCACGCGGAGCATTTTGGCAATCACCGCCGCATTTTCCGTTTCCGGGCTAATGGCGTGCCCTGCGGCAACAACCTGGGCAACTTCATGCATCGTTGACCCGGTGTAAATCCCAAAGGCTTCCGGCGTAAACCAGTGGCTGACGAACGGGTAAATCATCGGGTAGATAAAGATAGCCAGCGTCCCGAAGATAACCACGGTGGCGACGGCCACGGTGACTTTACTGGCTTCGGCTTTCACCACGGGTTCGGTGGCAAGTACCGCCGCCGCGCCGCAAATACTGCTGCCCGCACCAATCAGCCAGCTGGTTTGTCTGTCCAGGCCAAACACTTTCTGGCCGAGCCAGCAGGCGAGGGCGAAGGTGCTGCACAGCGTCAGGGCGTCAATCACCAGGCCGCTGACGCCAACGTCGGCAATCTGCGAAAACGTCAGGCGGAAGCCATACAGAATAATGCCGAGGCGCAGAAGGTGCTGCTTGGCGAACAGCACGCCGCCGTCGCACTGCTGCCAGATTTTGGGATACACGGTGTTGCCGATTATCATGCCGCACAGGATGGCGAGCGTCAGGGCGCTAAGGCCGACGCCGGCCACCGCGGGAATGTTGCCAAGCCATAACGCCAGGCCGGTAATGGCGGCGGAAAGCGCCAGCCCCGGTAAAAAATGCCACAGCGTGTGGCGGCGAGCTTGTACGGTGAGTACTGTCATAACCTTCTCCTCTGTCTTAGGGAAAAGGCTACGCCTGGCTGGCATAAAAATAAAATTGATTATATATTTATAATTAATCTTTATAAGTGGTAAGCGACGGCTGCCACCACAGGAAATCTCTCTTATGCATATCACGCTGCGGCAGCTGGAAGTCTTTGCTGAAGTGCTTAAAAGCGGTTCGACCACGCAAGCTTCCCAGATGCTGTCCCTCTCTCAGTCGGCGGTTAGCGCCGCGCTTGCCGATCTTGAAGGTCAGCTTGGGGTTCAGCTCTTTGACCGAGTGGGGAAGCGCCTCGTGGTAAATGAACACGGCAGGCTGCTCTACCCGCGAGTTGTCGGGCTGCTGGAACAGGCCGGTGAAATAGAACAGCTGTTTCGGGAAGATAACGGCGCGATCCGCGTGTATGCCAGCAGCACCATTGGCAACTATATTCTGCCGGAAATGATTGCCCGCTATCGCCGCGACTTCCCGAAGCTGCCGCTGGAGCTTAGCGTCGGCAACAGCCAGGACGTGATCAACGCGGTGGCGGATTTTCGCGTCGATATTGGCCTGATTGAAGGGCCTTGTCATATGGCGGAGCTGGTGACCGAGCCGTGGCTCGACGATGAGCTGGTGGTCTTTGCTTCGCCGGGCAACCCGCTGGTGCACCAGGCGGTAACGCTGGAAAGCCTGGCAAAGCAGCCGTGGATCCTGCGTGAGCGCGGCTCAGGCACCCGCGAAATCGTCGACTATTTACTGCTTTCGCATCTGCCAGAGTTTCAGTTGGGTATGGAGCTGGGCAATTCCGAGGCGATCAAACATGCGGTGCGCCACGGGCTGGGCATCAGCTGCCTGTCTCGCCGGGTGATTGCCGAGCAGCTGGAGAGCGGCTCATTGGTTGAAGTGGCTATTCCCCTCCCTCGTCTGGTGCGGACGCTGTACCGGATCCACCATCGCCAGAAGCATATCTCTAACGCGCTGCTGCGTTTTCTGCGCTACTGCGAAGCATAATGCACCAAAATCTTGCAGCTGCACCTGATTGGGGTGTGGCTGCGAGGCAACCTCCCGCTCGTTAACTTCTTTTTCACCGCAATGTAGCAGCGATCTTCGCGATTCATCGTCGTTGGCACATTAGTTGCAGAATTGAATTCAAAGAATCTTTTGTTTCAATCAGGCGACGAGGCTGCACATGACGATGAAAAAATGGTTGTTCTCTTTAGTTGGCGCAACGGTGCTGCTGGCTCAGGCTGGGGCGGTAATGGCCGATCAGCTGCAGGATATCGAAAAACGCGGCGTGCTGCGCGTAGCGGTTCCGCAGGATTTCCCGCCTTTTGGTTCAGTGAACGCTGACCTGAAACCTCAGGGTTACGACATTGATATGGCGGCTTACCTGGCAAAAGGTCTGAAGGTCAAGCTACAGCTGGTGCCGGTCACCAGCGCGAACCGCGTGCCATATCTGCAGACGGACAAAGTTGACCTGGTCATTTCCAGCCTCGGCAAGAACGCTGAACGTGAAAAAGTCATCGATTTTAGCCGCGCTTACGCCCCGTTCTTCCTTGGCGTGTTCGGGCCGAAAGATGGCGCAGTGACAGATGCTAAAGCGCTTAGTGGGAAAACCATTGGCGTGACCCGTGGCGCAGTAGAGGACATGGTATTAACCGACCTCGCGCCGAAAGACGCCGACGTGAAGCGCTACGAAGACAATAACACTACCATCTCCGCCTATCTTTCAGGCCAGGTGCAGTACATCGCCACCGGTAACCTCGTTGTGGCGGCGATTGCCCGCCAGAGCCCAGCCAAAGCGCCGGTCAGCAAATTTATGCTCAAGGATTCCCCTTGCTACATCGGGCTGAAAAAGAATGAACCTGCGCTGAAAGCGAAGGTGGACGAGCTGATTGGTGAGGCGCTGAAGGACAATACCCTGAACACCTTGTCGCAGAAATGGATGCAGGCGCCGCTGCCTGCCAACCTCGGCGCTTGAGGTGCCGGGGATGACCACGCAACTTGATTTTGCCGGTCTGCTGCCTTACTGGCCGGAGTTATTGTCCGGCCTGTGGGTGACGCTGGGGCTCACTTTTATGGCGACGGTCGGTGGCGTGGCTATCGGCATTACCGGGGCGGCCATTCGCAGCGGAAAGCCAGGGCTGTTAAGCCTGGCGTGGGGCGGATACGTGGAACTGATTCGCAACACGCCGTTCGTTGTGCAGCTGTTCTTTATTGTCTTTGGGCTCCCTGCGCTGGGGTTAAAGCTCAACGCCGGGGAAGCGGCGCTTATCGCGATGCTGATTAATTTAGGGGCTTACAGCACCGAGATTATTCGCGCAGGTATTCAGGTGACGCCGAAAGGGCAGTGGGAAGCGGCTCGCGTGCTGGGATTAAGCCGTAGCCAGACCTTTTTACGCGTGGTGCTGCCGCCGTCGCTGAAGCGTATTTATCCGTCGCTGGTCAGCCAGTGCATCATTGTGATGCTGGGCTCTTCCGTGGTGTCCCAGGTGTCCTGTGAAGATCTGACCTTTGCGGCCAGCCTCATTCAGTCGCGTACCTTCCTCAGCTTCGAGGTCTATCTGGTGACGACCTTAATGTACCTGTTGCTGTCGTTAATTATGCGTCAACTGCTGCTGGCGGCAGGGCGGAAATGGTTGGGGAGTGATGTCGGATGATGACGTTTACCGACTGGGATATCGTGCGCAACCTGCTGCTGGCGGCCCGCTGGACGGTGCTGCTGTCGCTGATTGCTTTTTTCTGCGGCACTCTGGTGACGCTGCCTTTATTGCTGCTGCGCATGAGCCGCTGGAAATGGCCCAAACGCTTCATCAGCGCCTACGTCGCGCTGTTTCAGGGCACGCCGCTGCTGATGCAGTTGTTCCTCGCTTTCTTCGGCATTGCGCTGTTTGGCATTGATGTCAGCCCCTGGACGGCGGCCACGCTTGCTCTGACGCTGTTTACCAGCGCGTTTTTGCTGGATATCTGGTACGGCAGCATTCGTGCTTTGCCTAAAGGCCAGTGGGAAGCCTGCCGCTGCCTCGGTTTGAGCTTCGGGCAGACGCTGTGCCGGGTCATTGCCCCACAGGCGATGCGTATCGCCGTGGCACCCACGGTTGGGTTTTCGGTGCAGGTCATTAAGGGCACGGCCCTGGCCTCGATCATCGGTTTTGTCGAGCTAACTAAAGCCGGCACCATGCTGAACAACGTCACGTTTGAGCCGTTTAAAGTCTTTGCCCTGGTGGCGCTCGGCTATTTCTTACTTTGCTATCCGCTGTCGCGCTACAGCCGCTACCTGGAGAAAAAATTTAATGCCGCTCATCACCATTAATGATGTACAGAAATATTATGGCGACAATCACGTGCTGAAAGGCGTTAGCCTGGATATCGACATGGGCGAAGTGGTGTCGATCATCGGCCGCAGCGGCTCCGGCAAAAGTACGCTGCTGCGCTGCATGAACGGGCTGGAAGGCTACCAGGACGGCAGCATTAAGCTGGGCGGCATGACCATTACCGACCGGGAGTCGCAGGCGCGTGAAATCAGCCGTTCCGTGGGTATGGTGTTTCAGAACTTTAACCTATTCCCGCACATGACCGCGCTGGAAAACGTGATGCTGGCGCCGCGCCGGGTGCTGAATAAAAGCGCCGCCGAATGCCGCGAGTTGGGGCTGGAGATGCTCAATAAAGTCGGCCTGGGCGAGCGGGTGGATTACTACCCGGCTAACCTGTCCGGCGGCCAGCAGCAGCGCGTGGCCATTGCCCGCGCGCTGGCAATGAACCCAAAAGTCTTGCTGTGCGATGAAATCACCTCGGCGCTTGATCCGGAACTGGTGGGCGAAGTGCTGAAAGTACTGGAGCAGCTGGCGGCAGAAGGCATGACGCTGATTCTGGTCACTCACGAAATGAACTTTGCCCGGGAAGTCGGCGACCGCGTGGTGTTTATGCACCAGGGCAAAGTGTGGGAGCAGGGGGAAAGCAAGTCGTTCTTCGCCAATCCCCGGACTCAGGAACTGCAGCAGTTTATTTCGTCCGTGCGCGGGCTGGGTTAATCTTTGACCGCCGGGCAACTGAGCGCGCCGGCGGTTTTTTAATTCCCCTCAACTTATCGGCCTGATAAGTGCCTCGCTAATAATCGCCGGGCGATCATGAAGCTCTCTTATAACCCGGGATTTCTGCTATCTGAACAAAGACGTTTTGTTACAATCTTGCCTCATTTTTTGGATAGGCAACAATTTCCTATGGTTTCACAAGATAAAACGACAGAAGCGCCTGGCTTACGCCGCGAATTAAAGGCGCGCCACCTGACGATGATCGCCATCGGCGGATCCATCGGCACGGGGCTTTTCGTTGCCTCTGGGGCAACAATTTCTCAGGCAGGACCGGGCGGGGCGCTGCTCTCTTATATGCTGATTGGCCTGATGGTGTACTTCCTGATGACCAGCCTCGGCGAGCTGGCGGCGTTTATGCCGGTGTCCGGTTCTTTCGCGACCTACGGCCAGAAATATGTCGAAGACGGCTTCGGCTTCGCGCTCGGCTGGAACTATTGGTACAACTGGGCGGTAACCATCGCCGTTGACCTCGTGGCCGCACAGCTGGTGATGAATTACTGGTTCCCGGACACCCCTGGCTGGATCTGGAGCGCGCTGTTCCTGGGCATTATGTTCCTGCTGAACTGGATCTCCGTGAAGGGCTTTGGCGAAGCGGAATACTGGTTCTCGCTGATAAAAGTGACCACCGTCATCATCTTCATCATTGTGGGTGTGATGATGATCGTGGGTATTTTCAAAGGGGAGCAGCCGGTAGGCTGGAGCAACTGGACAACCGGCGACGCGCCGTTTGCCGGGGGCTTTGCCGCAATGATCGGCGTGGCGATGATCGTCGGCTTCTCTTTCCAGGGCACCGAGCTTATCGGGATTGCCGCCGGTGAATCCGCTGACCCGGAGAAAAACATTCCTCGCGCCGTGCGCCAGGTGTTCTGGCGTATCCTGCTGTTCTACGTGTTCGCGATTCTGATTGTCAGCCTGATCATTCCTTATACCGATCCAAGCCTGCTGCGCAATGACGTGAAAGACATCAGCGTCAGTCCGTTCACTCTGGTGTTCCAGCACGCGGGCCTGCTGTCTGCGGCGGCGGTGATGAACGCCGTTATCCTGACGGCGGTGCTGTCTGCGGGTAACTCCGGGATGTACGCTTCCACGCGCATGCTTTACACCCTGGCCTGCGACGGCAAAGCGCCGCGTATTTTCTCGAAGCTGTCCAAAGGTGGCGTGCCGCGTAACGCGCTGTATGCGACCACCGTTATTGCCGCGCTGTGCTTCCTGACTTCTATGTTTGGCAACCAGACCGTTTACCTCTGGCTGCTGAATACCTCGGGGATGACCGGCTTTATCGCCTGGCTCGGGATTGCCATCAGCCACTATCGCTTCCGTCGCGGCTACGTGCTGCAGGGCAACGACATTAACGACCTGCCGTACCGCTCGGGCTTCTTCCCGATTGGGCCGATCTTCGCGTTCGTGCTGTGCCTGATCATCACGCTGGGCCAGAACTACGAAGCGTTCCTGTCGGATACCATTGACTGGGGCGGCGTGGCGGCGACCTATATCGGCATCCCGCTGTTCCTGGCTATCTGGTTTGGCTACAAGATAACGAAGGGCAGCCGCTTTGTGCGCTACAGCGAAATGGAATTCCCGAAATTTCGTGAGAAATAAGCCTTAGCAACAATAAGTTACTCTTTAGAGGGCGTGATCATCACGCCCTTTTTTATTTCGCTCTCGCCAGCAATAATTCCGCCAGGTTATAGTAGAGAACAATTAAATTGATAACCATTATCATTTGCTTTATCGTTAACGCCATTCTTTAAGGAACGAAGGAGTGTTAGCGTGAAGCGTATGATTAAATTCAAGAATATTTGTCTGGCCCTGGCATTAACCGCCGCTGGTTTGCCTGCCGCACTGGCCGCGACGGTGACCGATATCGTCGGGCGTGAAGTAACCATCCCGCAGAAGGTTGACCGCATTTTGCTGGGGGAAGGGCGGCTGTTTTATGCTCTGGCGCTGCTGGAAGGGCAAAAACCGATTGACCGTATCGTCGGCTGGCAGGGCGATTTCCGTAAGTTAGATACGCAGACTTACGCGGAATATAAAGCGAAATTCCCGAAAATTGATGACATTCCGCTGATTGGCAGTACCACCGCCGACAGCGTCAGCCCGGAAAAAGTGCTGACTTTACACCCAGACGTGGCGATTTTTGGCCTGTCTGGTCACGGCCCTGGCCGCCACAGCGAGCTGGTCTCACAGCTTGAAAAAGCGGGCGTCCCGGTGGTCTTCGTTGATTTTCGTACCTCGCCGCTGAAAAATACCTTGCCGAGCATGCGCGTGCTGGGCAAAGTGTTGCATCGCGAGAAACAGGCCGATGATTACATCGCCTTTTATGAAGCAAACCTGAAAAAAATTACCGACGTCACCGGCAAGATGGCGGAAAAAGACAAGCCATCCGTGTTCATAGAACTGCGTGCGGCGGCCATGGAAGAGTGCTGTGGTTCGGCGGGCAAGGGTAACATGGGCGACTTCATCGACCTGGCGGGCGGCACGAACATTGCCAAAAATCTGCTGCCGGGCGCGCTGGGCACCGTAAACCTGGAAAAAGTGCTTGCCGCTGACCCGCAGGTTTATATTGCCAGCGGCGGTAAAGCACCTGGCTCAACCTCTCCGGGCGTAGTGCTTGGCGCTCAGGCTACTCAAGCCGAAGCGCAGGCCAGCCTCAAGAGCGTGCTGGAGCGTAAAGGTATTGACCAGTTAACGGCGGTCAAAGAAGGGCGCGCCTATGGCGTATGGCACAATTTCTACAATTCGCCGTACAACATCCTCGCGATTCAGGCGATGGCAACCTGGTTCCATCCACAGCAGTTTGCTGAGGTGAACCCGGAACAGACAATGCAGCAACTTTATAAACAGTTCCTGGCGGTCGAGCCAACGGGAACGTACTGGACCGATCTTAAGAAGTAACGAAGGTAAGACTTAATGAGTGCCACCACCGATCCAATGCCAAACGAGGCGCAGCCTGCCACCATTATGGGGCGATACCAGCAGGTGCTACGTCACCGCTATTTGCTGATGGGGGCGTTGGTTATTGCGATTTTCGCCTCGCTGCTGCTGGACTTTACCCTTGGTCCGTCCGGGCTGCCGCTGGATACGCTGTGGCAGACTCTGATTGACCCGGCCAGCGCTAACGCCGGTACTCGGGTGATCGTGTGGGACATTCGTCTGCCTTATGCGCTGATGGCGCTGCTGGTCGGTATGGCGCTGGGCCTGGCGGGGGCGGAGATGCAAACCATCCTCAATAACCCGCTAGCCAGCCCGTTTACCCTCGGCGTTTCCTCCGCCGCGGCCTTTGGTGCCGCGTTGGCGATTATCCTCGGCATCGGTATTCCTGGGGTGCCCGATCAGTGGTTTATCTCCGCCAACGCCTTCGTATTTGCACTGTTTGCCGCGCTGATGCTGGACGCCATTACCCGCTGGACCCGCGTGGCAAGTTCCGGCGTGGTGCTGTTTGGTATCGCGCTGGTGTTCACCTTTAACGCCCTGGTGTCGATGCTGCAGTTTATCGCCAGCGAAGACACGCTGCAGGGGCTGGTGTTCTGGACGATGGGCAGCCTGGCGCGAGCCTCCTGGGACAAGCTCGGCGTGCTGCTGCTGGCCTTCGCCATCATCATGCCGATTTCTATGCTGAGTTCCTGGAAGCTTACCGCGCTGCGCTTAGGCGAAGATCGTGCTGTCAGTTTTGGCATCGACGTAAAGCGTCTGCGTTTAGGCACGTTGCTGCGCATCAGTATTTTGTCCGCGCTGTCCGTGGCGTTTGTCGGCCCCATTGGTTTTATCGGCCTGGTGGCACCGCACATCGCCCGTATGCTGTTTGGCGAAGATCATCGTTTCTATCTCCCGGGCAGCGTGCTGGTCGGTGCTCTGGTGCTGTCGCTGGCGTCGGTTGCCTCTAAAAACATTATCCCTGGCGTCATTATTCCGGTGGGGATTGTCACCTCTCTGGTGGGCGTGCCGTTCTTCCTGAGTATTATTCTGCGCCATAAGGGGAACGTGTGATGCAGGGCTTAAAGATTGATGCATTCAACGCCGGTTACCCGAAGCGTCAAATCATCGAAAACCTGAGCGTGCCAACGCTGCCGCGGGGCAAAATCACCGTGCTGCTGGGGCCGAACGGCTGCGGGAAATCGACGCTGCTGCGTTCGCTGGCGGGGCTGAATCGCGCGGAAGGGCAGCTGTATCTAGATGGTGAAGACTTAATGGCTTTGCCGTTCGCCAAACGCGCCGAAAAAGTGGTTTATCTGCCGCAGTCGCTGCCGCAGGGCGTCCATCTCCACGTGCTGGAGTCCATTATCGTGGCGCAGCGCGCGTCCGGTGGCCGCCACAGCGCTGAAAGCGAAGCGCAGGTCATGCAACTGCTGAAACAGCTGGGGATCTCGCACCTGGCGCTGAGCTACCTCGACCAGCTTTCCGGCGGGCAAAAACAGCTGGTGGGCCTGGCGCAGTCTTTGATTCGCCGTCCGTCCCTGCTGCTGCTCGACGAACCGCTGAGCGCGCTGGATTTAAATTACCAGTTCCACGTTATGGATCTGGTCGCCCGCGAAACCCGCGAGCGTAATATCGTCACCGTTGTGGTGGTGCACGACATCAATATTGCTTTACGCCATAGCGAGCACGTTCTCATGCTGCGCGACGGCAAACTGGTTGCCAGCGGCGAGCCGGAGGAAGTGATTACTCCGCGCAGTCTGGCCCAGGTTTACGGCGTGAAGGGGCGCATTGAACGCTGCTCACAGGGCGTTGCCCAGGTGCTGATCGACGGCCTGGTGGAAACGCCCACCGTATAACAACGCATTTCAGAAATACTAAGGAACACAGTATGCAGCCGGCGGCCAATGTAGCCGCTGGCGCATAGTGCAATGTGAGCGCTAAACGGTTGTTTCGTTTGTAATTCACCTCATGGAGAGAAAGAAATGTTAAGGTTGAATCCCATTGTCCGGGGAGGACTTTGTGCGTCTGTACTTGGTCTGGCTTTTCCCGTCATCGCCGACGATCGCGAAGAAACCCTCGTTGTCACCGCGTCTGCCACCGAGCAAAACCTCAAAGATGCGCCCGCCAGTATCAGCGTTATCACCCGGGACGAACTGCAAAAAAAACCGGTTAACAATCTGAAGGATGTGCTGCAGAACGTGCCTGGCGTCCAGCTGACCAACGAAGGGGATAACCGCCGGGGCGTCAGCCTGCGAGGCCTGGACAGCAGCTACACCCTGATTCTGGTGGACGGTAAACGAGTCAACTCCCGTAATGCGGTATTTCGCCATAACGACTTCGATCTGAACTGGATCCCGGCGGATGCCATCGAGCGCATCGAAGTGGTGCGCGGGCCGATGTCCTCCCTGTATGGTTCCGACGCCCTCGGCGGCGTGGTGAACATCATCACCCGTAAAGTTGGTAAAGCCTGGCACGGCACCTTCACCGTAGATTCCACGGTGCAAGAACACCGCGATCGCGGCGACACCTATAACGGCAACTTTTTCACCAGCGGCCCGCTGATTGACGACGTGCTGGGCGTAAAAGTCTATGGCAGCCTGGGCAAGCGCCAGAAGGACGGCCAACAGGCGTCAACGACCAACGCCAGCGGCCTGACGCCGCAGATTGAAGGCTTCACTTCCCGCAATGCCAGCACCGAGTTTGCCTGGACGCCGGCTGAAAATCAGGATGTCACCGTGGGCTACGGCTTTGACCGTCAGGACAGGGAATCTGACTCGCTCGATAAGAATCGCATCGAACGTCAGGATTACTCCCTCGGGCATAACGGCCGCTGGGGCTTCGGCAATACCGAACTGCGTTTCTATGGCGACAAAATCGATAACCTGAATCCAGGCAACAGCGGGGCAATCACTTCACGCAACAACAGCCTGGACGGCAAGCTGGTGCTGCCGCTCAGCGACATCAACCAGTTCCTGACCTTCGGCGGGGAGTGGCGACATGACAAGCTGAGCGATCCGGTGAATATTACCGGCGGTAATAGCTCGCAAACCTCGGCCAGCCAGTACGCCCTGTTTATTGAAGACGAATGGCGCATCTTTGAGCCGCTGGCGCTGACCACCGGCATTCGTATGGATGACCATGAAACCTACGGCGACCACTGGAGCCCGCGGGCCTATCTCGTTTATAACGCGACCGATACCGTCACCGTCAAAGGCGGCTGGGCTACGGCCTTCAAAGCGCCGTCTCTGCTGCAGCTTAGCCCGGACTGGACCAGTAAATCCTGCCGTGGCGCCTGCCAGATTGTCGGCAGCCCTGACCTGAAGCCGGAAACCAGCGAAAGTTTTGAGCTGGGGCTGTATTACGCCGGGGACGAAGGCATTCTGGACGGCGTGAGCGGCAGCGTGACCGCTTTCCAGAACAACGTTGAGGATATGATTGATATTCAGCGTACCGCGAACCGCAGCGTGGCACCGTCTTACTCAAACTTTGTGGGCTTTGATAAGAGCGGTAACCCGATCTTCCGCTATTACAACGTGAACAAAGCTCGCATCCGCGGCGTAGAAACCGAGCTAAAAATACCGTTTAACGACCAGTGGAAGCTGTCGCTGAACTACACCTATAACGACGGACGCGACCTAAGCAACGGCGGCAATAAGCCGCTGCAGCAGCAGTCGTTCCACACCGCCAACGGCACCGTTGACTGGGCGCCGCTGGAGGACTGGTCGTTCTATGTGTCGGCGAACTACACCGGCAAGCAGCGTGCGGTTTCTGCAACGGATAAAACGCCCGGCGGCTACATCGTGTGGAACACCGGCGGAGCCTGGAAAGCGACCAAGAACGTGAAGGTGCGAGCAGGGGTTCTGAACCTCGGCGACAAAGATCTGAATCGTGATATCTACAGCTATAACGAAGACGGTCGCCGCTACTTTATGGCGCTGGATTATAGTTTCTAAGTTGTGGATACCCGTCCCTGGAACGGCGGCAATGTTTCTTTAAATTCCGCTGTCCAGGGCGGTGACTATATTTTTCTTTCTAAATCTTCAGGGAGAGATCTTTTGCCCTGTCGTTTTTCCGTTCACCTGTAGATTTGTTTTCCCTCTACGCTCAGAGTACGGTGAACGTGTCAGGGGGCATTACGCCATGCCCCCTGACAACCCCCGGTGCCCGGCGAGCTCATCGCCGCTGAAGCGGTAAACCCACCGGCTATCACCCAAACATTCGGGGTCGTTCGCGATTCGTTCCCGACGATCGCGCTCTTTCGCTGTTCCCGACAGCTCAACCCCGCCAGAGTTGGGTCATACCCGGGGGCGCTGAGAGCCGGGAACAAGGGCGTGGCTGTGAGACTTACAGCTATCCAAACGTTCAGAGTGGCTGCGGGTTTAAAGCGAGGCACGGTTCCGGCTTAAATCGCCTCCGTTTTCTCTCCGACTGGCCAGGGTCCGGCCGTCGGGAACGGCCGGAGGCTGAGAGCGTCGGGAACGCATCTCAGCCGACCCAGGACTGGGAGATAAAACGGAGGTTTGCCGCTTCAGCGGTCGATTTATTTGGCCGGGAGTCCGGGTTCTTAGGGGAGTGACGGTGACTCCCCTAAGACGTTCACCGGTGATGGCGCTACAGATAAAGCAGGACTGGAAGTGAACGGAACTATAGCCGATCCTTCATAGCGCGACTTTGTGACTAAGAGACAGCGGCCAGGTGACAGGCAACGCCCTATCCCCGCAAATACTCCGCATGAAAACGAAGATGATCCTCTACAAACGTCGCGATGAAGTAGTAGCTGTGGTCGCAGCCCGGCTGTATGCGCAGCGTCAGCGGCCAGCCTTTCTCCTGCGCGACTTTCTCAAATTCTTCCGGCCTTAGCTGGTCGGCGAGGAACTGATCGTTATCCCCTTGATCGATAAGCATTGGCAGCTGTGCCGACGGCGAGGCTTTACCCAGCAGGCAGCAGCTGTCCCACTCTTGCCACAAGGATTCATCTTCACCCAAATAGGCTCTAAAGGCTTTTTGCCCCCACGGCACTCGGGTCGGGTTAACGATAGGCGCAAAGGCAGAAACTGAGCGGAAGCGGCCAGGGTTTTTCAGCGCCATGATCAGCGCACCGTGTCCGCCCATGGAATGGCCAAAGATCGACGCTTTTTCGCTGACGCTAAAGTTCTCTGCAATCAGCTGCGGCAGTTCGTCACGCAGATAATCGTACATGCGGAAGTGCGTGGCCCACGGCTGCTGAGTCGCGTTGAGGTAAAAGCCCGCGCCCTGGCCCAGGTCATAGCCTGCGTCGTTAGGGACTTCTTCGCCACGGGGGCTGGTGTCCGGCATCACCAGAACAATACCAAGCTCGGCCGCTACGCGCTGCGCGCCCGCTTTGGTCGTGAAGTTTTCGTCGTTGCAGGTTAGCCCGGAAAGCCAGTAAACCACCGGCGGCGGAGAGGCGCTTGCCGGCGGTGGGAGAAAAATACTGAACGTCATTGGGCAGTTAAGTAGGGTGGACGCGTGGCGCCAGCGCTGCTGCCAGCCTTCGAAACATCGGTGCTCTTCCAGTAATTCCATCCAGAGGATCCTTATCTATTTTCAAGACTTATGAACAACTTTCACTTCACCTGAGTCTAGCCATCCCGCATTATGGCCGCAACGGTATTGTTCTCGCCCGCTCAGGCAATGAACGGTATTTTCGATTTCAATAATTATGCCCGGCACTACTGGATTCTAAGCACGTGCTGCCGCACAATAAGCGGACACTTTGCCCCATGAAGGGCAGAGGTCAGCCACACCTGCAGGAGAAAACAGCATGTCATCACTCTCGAAAGAAGCCGCCCTGGTTCATGAGGCGCTGGTTGCGCGCGGTCTGGAAACGCCGCTGCGTCCGCCGTTACGTGAACTGGATAATGAAACCCGTAAAAGCCAGATTGCCGCCCACATGACGGAAATCATGCAGCTGCTTAATCTCGATTTGAGTGACGACAGCCTGATGGAAACTCCGCATCGCATCGCCAAAATGTATGTCGATGAGATTTTCTCCGGCCTGGACTACGCCAATTTCCCGAAAATCACCGTCATTGAAAACAAAATGAAGGTGGATGAAATGGTCACCGTGCGTGATATCACCCTGACCAGCACCTGCGAGCACCACTTCGTGACCATCGACGGGAAAGCCACCGTGGCGTATATCCCGAAAGATACCGTCATCGGCTTGTCTAAAATTAACCGCATCGTGCAGTTCTTTGCTCAGCGCCCGCAGGTTCAGGAACGCCTGACCCAGCAGATCCTGATTGCACTGCAAACGCTGCTGGGCACCAACAACGTGGCGGTGTCCATTGATGCGGTGCATTACTGCGTGAAAGCGCGTGGGGTAAAAGACGCCACCAGCGCGACCACCACCACCTCGCTCGGCGGCTTGTTTAAGTCGAGCCAGAATACGCGTCAGGAGTTCCTGCGCGCAGTACGCCACAATTAATCCCCCCCAGGCAGGTATCCGTGGAGAGAAATGTCACCCTGGACTTCGTCCGCGGTACCGCCATTCTGGGCATTCTGCTGCTCAATATTGTCGCCTTTGGCCTGCCGAAGGCGGCTTATCTCAACCCGGCCTGGTATGGCGAGATAACCTCCCGCGATGCCTGGACCTGGGCGGTGATGGACCTGTTTGCCGAAGTTAAATTCCTCACGCTTTTTGCGCTGCTTTTTGGGGCTGGCCTGCAAATGCTGCTGGCTCGCGGCTCACGTTGGATCCAGTCGCGGTTGACGCTGTTAGTGCTGCTGGGGTTTATGCATGCGCTGCTGCTGTGGGATGGCGACATTCTGCTGGCATACGGCCTGACCGGGCTGGTGTGCTGGCGGCTGATTCGTGACGCGACGGGGCAAAAGCAGCTGTTTAATACCGGCGTCGTGCTGTACCTCATCGGTATTGGCGTCCTGTTGCTGCTGGGCGTCATTTCAGGTGACGGCATTAATCGCTCCTGGGTGCCGGATGCGGCCAACCTGCAATATGAGCAGTGGTGGAAGCTCGGTGGCGGCGTGGAAGCTATCAGCAACCGCGCCGATTTGCTCTCTTCGAACCTGGTGGCGCTGGGGGCGCAATACGGCTGGCAACTGGCGGGCATGATGCTGATTGGCGCGGCACTGATGCGCAGCGGCTGGCTGAAAGGGGAGTTTAGCCTGAAGCATTACCGGCGAACCGGTGCCATTTTGATCGTCATCGGCATGGCGATTAACCTGCCGGCAATTTTAGCCCAGTGGCACCTGAAGTGGGATTTCCGCTGGTGTGCGTTGCTGTTACAGGCCCCACGTGAGCTGAGCGCTCCGTTTCAGGCGATTGGCTATGCTGCGTTGGCCTGGGGCTTCTGGCCGCAGCTGTCCCGTTTCCGGCTGGTGGGCTGGATTGCCTGCGTCGGTCGGATGGCGCTGACCAACTACCTGCTGCAAACCATTCTCTGCACAACCTTGTTCTATCGCTTTGGTTTCTATATGAAATTTGACCGTTTGTCGCTGCTGGCTTTTGTGCCTGCGGTGTGGGCGGCGAACATTCTGCTGTCGGTGTTATGGCTGCGCTATTTCCGCCAGGGACCGGTGGAATGGCTGTGGCGGCAGCTAACCGCCCGTGCTTCAGGGACCGCCTTACACAAAGCACAGAGATAATGATATTCGTCACAAAGGTTAACGAATTGTATGTAACCGCTTTCATCACTGTGATCGACTTCACGCCGAACCGCCCCCCACTCGCCGCAAAATAGCCACCTTGCCTAAAACAGGGTGCACCTATGAGACCGACTCCCCCAACGCCGATTACCATTCGTGACGTTGCCCGTATCGCCGGGGTTTCAGTAGCGACAGTATCCCGAGTATTAAATAACAGCGCGCTGGTCAGCCCGGAAACGCGCGAAAACGTCATGCAGGCGGTTGCTGAGCTGGGCTACCGTCCAAACGCCAACGCGCAAGCGCTGGCTACTCAAGTGAGCGACACCATCGGCGTGGTGGTGATGGACGTCTCCGATCCCTTCTTCGGGGCGCTGGTCAAAGCCGTGGATGTGGTTGCCCAGCAGCACAATAAATATTTGCTGATCGGCAACAGCTACCACCAGGAAGACAAAGAGCGTCATGCCATTGAAGTGCTGATCCGCCAGCGCTGCAGCGCCCTGATTGTGCACGCCAAGGCGCTGAGCGACGAGGAACTGGCTACTTTTCTGGAGCAGGTTCCCGGCATGGTGCTGATCAATCGCCTGGTGCCCGGCTACGCTCACCGCTGTGTTTGTCTGGACAACGTCAGCGGCGCGGTGATGGCTACGCGGATGCTGCTGAACCAGGGGCATTCGCGCATCGGGTACCTGGCCTCCAGCCATCAAATTGAGGATAACGACCAGCGGCATCAGGGCTGGCTGCAGGCGCTGGCGGAGCAGGGGATCGTGCCGCCGGAGGGCTGGGTCGGCATGGGCACGCCGGATATGCAGGGCGGGGAAGCGGCGATGGTTGAACTGCTTGGGCGCAATCTGCAGCTTAGCGCGGTCTTTTCCTATAACGACAGCATGGCCGCTGGCGCGCTAACGGCGCTGAAAGACAACGGCATTGCCGTGCCGCAGCATGTATCTATCATCGGCTTCGACGATATTCCCATTGCCCGTTACACCGACCCGCAGCTGACAACCGTGCGCTATCCGGTGGTTTCGATGGCGCGTTTAGCTACCGAACTGGCGTTACAGGGCGCAGCAGGCCAGCTGGATCGTGATGTAACGCACTGTTTTATGCCGACTTTAGTCCGTCGTCATTCGGTGGCGATAAAGCAAAATGTGGCGTCGATCACTCCGCTGTCAAAGAGTTAGATGTAACCGGTTTCAATCTGTGAGTAAATTCACAGTTAATTAACATTGCGCTGACTATTATGTCAGCGTTTTATCAGCTGAAACACGATGTAACGGTGACTGCTCATTTTTAGCGTCGTGATAAGGCCATTAACGCTCATAAAAACGCAGTATTGGATTGTTACCGAACACGGAAGTGCACATTTTTTAGGATAACTTCGGCATTCAGTAACTTTTTTATAACATTACTGTCCTGCCTGGTTTCGAACGCGAACTACCCTGCAAAATAAAAACCGGAGATACCATGAATAAGAAGGTTTTGACTCTGTCCGCCGTGATGTCCTGCATGTTGTTTGGTGCCGCAGCGAACGCCGCTGACCGTATTGGCGTGACGATTTATAAATATGACGACAACTTCATGTCAGTGGTTCGTAAAGCTATCGAGAAAGATGCGAAAGCGTCACCTGACGTACAGCTGCTGATGAACGACTCCCAGAACGACCAGTCCAAACAGAACGACCAGATCGACGTTCTGCTGGCAAAAGGCGTGAAAGCGCTGGCCATCAACCTGGTTGACCCGGCCGCCGCGGGCACCGTTATCGAAAAAGCGCGCGCGCAAAACGTGCCGGTGGTGTTCTTCAACAAAGAACCTTCCCGCAAAGCGTTGGATAGCTACGACAAAGCTTACTACGTCGGCACCGACTCTAAAGAGTCCGGTATCATCCAGGGCGACCTGATTGCTAAACACTGGGCGGCTAACCCGGCCTGGGACCTGAACAAAGACGGCCAGATCCAGTTCGTGCTGCTGAAAGGCGAACCAGGTCACCCGGATGCCGAAGCACGTACCACCTACGTTATCAAAGAGCTGAACGACAAAGGCCTGAAAACTCAGCAGCTGCAGCTGGATACCGCGATGTGGGATACCGCTCAGGCTAAAGACAAAATGGACGCGTGGCTCTCTGGCCCGAACGCTAACAAAATCGAAGTGGTTATTGCTAACAACGACGCAATGGCAATGGGTGCGGTAGAAGCGCTGAAAGCCCACAACAAATCGTCTATTCCAGTGTTTGGCGTAGATGCCCTGCCGGAAGCGCTGGCACTGGTGAAATCCGGTGCGATGGCCGGGACCGTGCTGAACGATGCCAACAACCAGGCTAAAGCGACCTTCGACCTGGCGAAAAACCTGGCCGACGGTAAGCCAGCCGCTGAAGGCACCAACTGGAAGATCGAGAACAAAATCGTACGCGTACCTTACGTAGGCGTGGATAAAGATAATCTCGCACAGTTCATCGGCAAATAAATACCCATCATCCTTCGAGCCGCAGGGGCGTGAACTGCACTCGCTCACCCCAGTTGCTTACTTGATGTAAGCGCCTGGGGATTATCGAGCTTGTTGCCTGCCTGCAACTCGAATTATTTAGGGTAACGTTTTTTAGTTGTATACGGGCGCAGATACCTGCGCCCGGCTTTAGGCAGGTTACTCAGCGACACAGGTATAATTATGGTCGACAATAACTCAGCTACGCCGACGGAATTTTTGCTGGAAATGACCGGCATTAATAAATCCTTCCCCGGCGTTAAGGCACTGGATAATGTTAATTTAAAAGTACGGCCACACTCTATTCACGCCCTGATGGGTGAAAACGGTGCGGGCAAATCGACATTATTGAAATGCCTTTTTGGGATCTACAGCAAAGATTCCGGCAGTATCCTTTTCCAGGGAAAAGAGGTGAATTTCAGCAGCACGAAAGAGGCGCTGGAAAACGGTATTTCTATGGTGCATCAGGAGCTTAACTTGGTTCTGCAGCGCACCGTGATGGACAACATGTGGCTTGGGCGCTACCCGACCAAAGGCGTGTTTGTCGATCAGGATAAAATGTACCGCGACACCAAAGAGATATTTGATGAGCTGGATATTGATATCGACCCGCGAGCCCGCGTCGGTACGCTGTCCGTTTCTCAAATGCAGATGATTGAAATCGCCAAGGCTTTTTCCTATAACGCCAAAATCGTTATTATGGATGAGCCAACGTCCTCGCTGACGGAAAAAGAAGTTAATCATCTCTTTAAAATTATTCGCAAATTAAAAGATCGCGGCTGCGGGATTGTTTATATCTCCCATAAAATGGAAGAAATATTCCAGCTGTGCGATGAAATTACGATTTTGCGCGACGGGCAGTGGATTGCCACCCAGCCGCTGGAAGGGCTGGATATGGACAAAATCATCGCCATGATGGTCGGCCGCTCTCTGAACCAGCGCTTCCCGGACAAATCCAACGTGCCGGGCGAAGTGATCCTTGAAGTCCGCAACCTGACCTCGCTGCGCCAGCCGTCGATTCGTGATATCTCCTTTGATCTGCATAAAGGTGAAATCCTCGGCATTGCGGGCCTCGTCGGCGCGAAGCGTACCGACATTGTAGAAACGCTGTTTGGTATCCGCGAGAAATCTGGCGGTACCATCAAGCTTCACGGCAAAAAAATCAACAACAGCAGCGCGAACGAAGCGATTAATCACGGTTTTGCGCTGGTGACCGAAGAGCGTCGCTCAACCGGGATTTACGCCTACCTGGATATCGGTTTTAACTCACTCATTTCCAATATTCGTAACTACAAAAATAAGGTCGGCCTGCTGGATAACTCCCGTATGAAAAGCGATACCCAGTGGGTTATCGACTCCATGCGCGTGAAAACCCCAGGGCACCGCACTTCTATCGGCTCGCTGTCCGGCGGTAACCAGCAGAAGGTGATCATTGGCCGCTGGCTGCTGACCCAGCCGGAAATCCTGATGCTGGATGAACCGACGCGCGGCATTGATGTGGGCGCCAAGTTTGAGATTTATCAGCTGATTGCTGAGCTTGCCAAAAAAGGGAAAGGGATCATTATCATTTCGTCCGAGATGCCGGAATTGTTAGGGATTACAGACCGTATTCTGGTGATGAGCAACGGGCTCGTGGCCGGAATTGTAGACACCAAAACAACAACGCAGAACGAAATTTTACGTCTTGCGTCTGTGCACCTGTGATGATTTAGGGGCTATTAAAAATGAGTGCGTTAAATAAGAAGAGTTTTCTAACTTATCTAAAAGAGGGCGGCATCTACGTGGTGCTGCTGGTGTTGCTGGCGATCATTATTTTCCAGGATCCGACGTTCTTAAGCCTGCTTAACCTGAGTAACATCCTCACCCAGTCTTCGGTGCGTATTATCATCGCGCTCGGTGTGGCCGGGCTGATTGTCACCCAGGGGACTGACCTGTCCGCAGGGCGACAGGTGGGGCTGGCGGCGGTTGTGGCGGCTACGCTGTTGCAATCAATGGATAACGTCAACAAGGTGTTCCCGGACATGCACACCATGCCGATTCCGCTGGTGCTGTTGATTGTCTGCGCCGTGGGCGCGGTGATTGGCCTGGTGAACGGGATTATTATCGCTTACCTGAACGTGACGCCGTTTATCACTACCCTGGGCACCATGATCATCGTGTACGGGATCAACTCCCTGTATTACGACTTCGTGGGCGCGTCGCCGATTTCCGGGTTTGACTCCCACTTCTCTACCTTCACGCAGGGCTTTATCGCGCTGGGTAGCTTCCGCCTGTCGTACATTACGTTCTACGCCTTGTTTGCGGTGCTGTTTGTGTGGGTGCTGTGGAACAAAACCCGCTTCGGGAAAAACATCTTCGCTATCGGCGGCAACCCGGAAGCGGCGAAAGTCTCCGGCGTTAACGTGGCGCTGAACCTGATCATGATTTATGCCCTGTCCGGCGTGTTCTATGCCTTTGGCGGGATGCTGGAAGCGGGACGTATCGGCTCGGCCACCAACAACCTCGGCTTTATGTACGAGCTGGATGCGATTGCGGCGTGCGTGGTGGGCGGCGTGTCGTTCAGCGGCGGGGTAGGGACGGTGCTGGGCGTGGTGACCGGGGTAATTATCTTTACGGTTATTAACTACGGCCTGACCTATATCGGCGTGAACCCTTACTGGCAGTACATCATCAAGGGCGGCATTATCATCTTCGCCGTGGCGCTGGACTCCCTGAAGTACGCGCGTAAGAAGTAATTTCTGCGGTAACCGTATTTTGACCGGGCGCGGCTTCGATTTTCTGGCATAAGCTGCGCCCCTGATATCTGAGTGTTAATGGCTTTAACACCCTGATACTGCCGTTCATCTTACCCACAGGTGGCACAAATGAAGGTAAATAATTTATCCTGTATATCTTGTACCAGGAAACTGTTTATTAATATTACCTTTAACCACTTTATAGGCTAATTCTCGATCACCTTTTACATATTTAGTGAACGGATTATTCCATACTATACGGTTGGTGGGGGCTGCCATGTAAGCAAAACTGATTCCCTTACTGATGAAGATATCTCGCGCTCTTTCCAGCCAGTTACCCTTTCCAATATAGCAAGCCTGAAATTTGATCACGCCCACGCGGCGTAGAGACATTTTTTTCAAATCATCCGCCAGCGCCTCGGGGCTGTAGTGACCAAGCATATGTTCACTGGCGTGAGCAAAAATATCTATGCGGTCATTTTCCGTCACGGACTGAAGATAGTGGAAGTTGTTATAAATATACTTTTTTTCTTCGCTCTCAGACTCTCGACCTACCAGCTCAAGCATGTCTTTATATTTTGACTTCAGGTAAGCATATTCATGAGGTCGGCGTTTTTTAAAGTTATAGGCAAGCACGACCTCTATTTTTCCAAAGGGCCAGTCATGCGATCTTAATAAAGGTATTTTGCCTGCGGTTCTAAATAAGCTGTTTGTAAATTTCATTTTCTCTATTTTTATGAGGACTAAGGTAGGGGAAGTGAATTCCATGTAATACACTCCGCGGGAATGCATATTATTCAACATTCACCTAAATGGCCTACGAAAGAAAGGTTTTTGGTCTTAATTCATTTTGTTTATGAGTTAAAGGTTGAGAATTAAAGTTTCTCACTTATTGAGATGGAGATATTGCGCTCCGCCAAAATAATATGGGGTGAAAGGCATAAGGGCGAACTCAGATGTCGGATTCAAGGGAATAAGAATGCAGCAGTTGAGGAATTAGGAAAGGCGACGACGGAAGAGGCGCTATCAAAATGACCGCAATAGTTTATCTCACTTCTTCTCTTTTTTCTGGATTTCCAGCAGTTGCTCCGGCGTAACGGCCGGATAGGCCTGCGCGTCTTCCGGGACTTCCTGCTGCGACGGAATAGGCACTAACGGGCCGAGAAAACGCGGCTCACGCTTGAAGAGATAGAGATCCGCTAATGCCCCCAGGCGAGCGGCAAATTCGCGGGTACGCACGGTCAGCATGTTTTTTGGGGAAGGTACCGCGTAGCACTGCGCCTGAATCCCCATATGCAGGGCGATAAACAGCGCACGCTCGCAGTGGAAGCGCTGGGTGATAATGATGAAATCGTTGGTATCAAAGACTTTACGGGTGCGGACAATCGAGTCCAGCGTGCGGAAGCCTGCGTAATCCAGCACGATATCCGCCGGATCAACGCCGCCTGCGATCAGGTCTTTGCGCATGGTCATCGGCTCGTTGTAGCTTTGCTGCGCGTTATCGCCGCTGAGCAGCAGGTAGTTCACCTTGCCGCTGTTGTAGGCGTTCAGCGCGCCCTGAATACGGTACAGGTAATACTGATTGATGACGCCGGTGCGGTAATACTTGGCGGTGCCGAGCACCACACCCACCTGGCGATAGGGCAGATCCTGCAGTTCATCGTAGACGTAGGGGGCGGTTTTCCAGCTGATCCAGCGGTCGAGCCCGAGCGCAGCCGCCAGCATTAAGCCGATAACAATAAGCAGGCTGTAAAACACGCGCTTCAACATGGACTTGCAGACTCATTCGCGGGGTGAAATTTCATCCAAGGCTACTTTACCCGGCCCTCAAGAGCAAGAAACGCGGGTTCAGTTGGGGCAAATTTCAACAATGCGAGTGTGGGTACACCCGCAACGGAGAATTATTGAGCAATAATAACACGCTCAACGGCTTCACAGCCCAGTGCTTTCAGCGTGGCGGAGGTGGCATCCCACTGCAGCAGCGGGGCATCGATTTTTTCTGCCAGCACGGCGCGCTTAATTTGTGGGTAGTCGTAACCATTCAGAGAAAGCAGGTTCAGCGCGGCCTGCAGCGGCGGAAGGGAAGGGTTAAACGCAGCGTTTTCCGCATAGCATCCGGTGAAGATTTTCCCGTCGACCATTTCCAGCGCAACGCCTGCCGGGGCTTGACTGTAAGGCGCATGACTGCGGTTAGCCGCGGTTATTGCCGCCTGGGTCAGGGCATCCCCTTTCAGCGCAAAACCGTGGTTTTCTTCATCCAGCAGTAGCGTTTTGATGTCCAGGTCGCGCGGGCCAAAGGCATCCGGCAGATATTCACCCAGAGTGGAAGGCATGCGGCCAGGCAGATGAATACCCAGCGCGGTGCCGCTGTTCAGTTCATTCATAAACTGACGGCAGTGACCGCAGGGCGTGTAGTTGACGGTGATATCAACCAGGCCTTTTTCGCCGCGCATCCACGCGTGGGTAATGGCGCTTTGTTCGGCGTGCACGGTTTGCTGCATGGTGGCACCCAGAAACTCCATGTTGCCGCCAAAATAGAGATTCCCGCTGACGCCTCGCGCGACGGCGCCGACGTTAAAATGAGAGAGGTCTGCGCGGGCACAGGCTGCGGCCAGCGGCAACAGAGCGAAAACCAGGTCTTGGTCACCCAGCCCGGTTTGATGTTTTAGCGCTTCAACTTCGGCTGCGGTAAACATAGCCGGGAAGTGGTCGTCGGCAAGCAGGGGTTGCAAAGCGGTTTGCAGCGCGGCGGGGAGTTGCACAACGGCGGCATCAAAACGTGAACGCATGTTAAAGCCTCATCAAAGGTAACGGAAACGTAGTTTACGGATCTGTACCGGCCAAATATGTGATCTAGTTCTAATTGTTTATGCAACTTATGAAAACAAATCTGAAAGTGCGCGATCTCTCGCAAGCTTTAGCCGAAAAGCTTCAGCAGTACCGGGAATAAAAACGGAGCGATAAGCGACGTCATGACCCCGCAAATCACCAGCGCCAGCGAGCTAAAAGCCCCTTCCTGGAAGTCCAGTTCCGCACAGCGAGCGGTGCCCAGCGCGTGGGAAGCGGTACCCATTGCCAGCCCGCGTGAGGCTTTGGTATTGATGCGCATCATGTTCAGCAGCGTGTGGCCAAACACCGCGCCAAGAATACCGACGAAGATAACGCAGACGGCGCTGATAGCCGGGATACCCCCAATGCCGCCGCCAACCGCCATTGCAATCGGCGTGGTGACGGATTTTGGCAGGACCGAAGCGGCAATTTCCGGGGACGCCCCCATCAATAACGCGATAGATGTGCCGGTGGACATCGCCACCATGCTGCCAATAAAGCAGATGGTAATAATGGATTTCCAGCGGGCGCGAATCTGGTGTATTTGCTCATAGAGCGGGAAGGCCAGGGCTACAACGGCGGGCTGCAGCAGGTCGTTGAGCACTTCGCTGCCTTTAAAATAGTGGTCGTAAGGAATGCCGGTCAGCAGCAAAAAAGGAATGATCACCACCATGCAAACCAGCAGCGGGTTCAGCAGCGGGGATTTCAACCGGGCGGCCAGCTTGCGGGCGGCAAAAAACACCACCAGCGTTAACGGTAAAGACCACCATATAAAGTGCATCATTTTTTCTCTGCCTCGCCTTCACCAATCACTTTTCTTTCACCGTGTACCAGATGTGAGCTCCAGCTCACGATAACCAGCACCACCAGCGTGCTGATCAAACAGGACACCACCACCGGGCCAAACTGGGCTTTCAGCACGTCGTAATACTGCATCACGCCCACGCCAATAGGGACGAACAGAAGGGCCATATAGCGAATCAGCAAATGGCAGCTGGGTTTTACCCACTTCGCCGGCAGGATCTGCAGCGACAGCAGCACAAACAAAATCAGCATGCCGATAATGCTGCCGGGAATGACGATAGGCAGTAAAGAGGCGACAAAAATACCGGCGTATAAACACAGGTAAATTAAGACAAAAGCGCGAAGATACTGCCAGATTATCGTGAACGAGTTGCGCATGGAGGTTACCCTTTAAGAAACGCATTCATCATACAATTAAACTCAAAATTGTGCTATCCATCACATCATGAATTATCAGCATAACAAACATTCCCTGCGTGAAGGTTGTCGGGCGGATTTCGGGCAATAAAAAAGCGGCCCGGAGGCCGCTATTTTGCAAACTGCTGGACTTAGTTCAGACGAACCGGCATCCCGGAACGGTTCTGAATCGCCTGGTCAACAACGGTGGTGTCAACGTCGGACTGAGCGGTCACCTGCTGAACGCTGCTGGTCAGTTTAATCGGCACGATTTCATCGGAGTTGAACTGCGCTTCAGTGGTGGAAAGCGGGTTGTGAACTTCGATGTAGCGGCTGCCGTCTGGCTCGGTGGTGGCTTTTACCGGCTCATCAATGAATTGAACGCGGGTGCCAACCGGCACGTTGTCGAACAGAAACTTGATGTCTTCGTTACGCAGACGCACGCAGCCGTGGCTTACGCGCAGACCGATACCGAAGTTGGCGTTGGTGCCGTGAATCGCATACAGGTTACCGATGTACAGCGCGTACAGGCCCATTGGGTTGTCCGGGCCAGCGGGAACAACGGCTGGCAGCGGCGTACCGGCAGCGGCGTATTCCGCATGCATTTTCGCCGTCGGGGTCCAGGTTGGGCCATTTTTCTTACGCTCTACCTTGGTGGTCCAGTTGATCGGGGTATCTTTCCCCAGCTGGCCGATACCGATTGGCAGCACGATCACCGTGTTGGTGCCTTTCGGGTAATAGTAGAGGCGCATTTCGGCACTGTTGATCACAATCCCTTCATGCACGGTGTCCGGCAGGATCAGCTGCTGAGGGATGTTCAGAATGGTGCCGGCTTTTGGCAGGTACGGGTCAATGCCTGGGTTAGCTTCCAGCATGTTAGACAGACCCATCTGGTACTGTGCGGCATACTCTTCCAGCGGCGCGGTGCTGCCTTCAGGAATAGTAATAACCTGGTTTTCACCAACCAGGCGGCTGCCGTTAGTCGGTAACGGATAAGTCACGGCGGAAGCAGAGAAAGACGCGACAGCCACAAAAGCCAGTAAAAGCGAGCGTAATTTCATATTCATGTTATGCGAGTGTTATGCCAGACGGGCCAGCTAGTGAGTGTTCATGGACGATTCAGCCGCGCATTATATGTGCATTACATTCATCTGGGAAATCAGATGTGGATGAAATCACAATTTTTTCACACTGATTAACTATTGTACGGTGAAGATGCGGGGCGACCCTTTATCATAGTTATGGCATAATGTGGCCGAAATCACATTCCAAAATCTCGACAACTTATTTCTCCAGGACATACCAGTGCTTGTATCCAGCAACGTTACCATGCAGTTTGGCAGCAAACCGCTGTTCGAAAATATCTCCGTTAAATTTGGCGGCGGCAACCGTTACGGCCTGATTGGCGCGAACGGAAGCGGCAAATCCACGTTCATGAAAATCCTCGGCGGGGACTTAGAGCCAACGCTTGGCAACGTTTCTCTCGACCCAAACGAGCGTATCGGTAAGCTGCGTCAGGATCAGTTCGCCTTCGAAAAATTCACCGTACTCGACACCGTTATCATGGGCCACGGCGAGCTGTGGGAAGTGAAGCAGGAACGCGACCGCATTTATGCCCTGCCTGAGATGAGCGAAGAAGACGGTTACAAAGTTGCCGACCTCGAAGTGAAATACGGCGAGATGGACGGCTACACCGCAGAAGCGCGTGCCGGTGAATTGCTGCTTGGCGTGGGCATTCCGCTGGAGCAGCACTACGGCCCGATGAGCGAAGTTGCTCCAGGCTGGAAGCTGCGCGTGCTGCTGGCGCAGGCGCTGTTCTCTAACCCGGACATCCTGCTGCTCGACGAACCAACGAACAACCTGGACATCGACACCATCCGTTGGCTGGAGCAGACGCTGAACGAACGCGACAGCACCATGATCATTATCTCGCACGACCGTCACTTCCTGAATATGGTCTGCACCCATATGGCTGACCTGGACTACGGCGAGCTGCGCGTTTACCCTGGCAACTACGACGAGTACATGACGGCGGCAACTCAGGCTCGCGAGCGCCTGCTGGCGGACAACGCGAAGAAGAAAGCGCAGATTGCAGACCTGCAATCCTTCGTTAGCCGCTTTAGCGCCAACGCCTCCAAATCTCGCCAGGCCACCTCCCGTGCCCGTCAGATTGATAAAATCAAGCTGGATGAAGTTAAGGCGTCCAGCCGTCAGAACCCGTTCATCCGCTTCGAGCAGGATAAGAAACTGTTCCGTAACGCCCTTGAAGTTGAAGCCGTGACCAAAGGGTTTGAGAACGGCCCGCTGTTTAAAAACTTCAACCTGCTGCTGGAAGTGGGCGAGAAGATTGCCATTTTGGGTGCCAACGGCGTGGGTAAATCTACCATGCTGAAAACCCTGGTCGGCGAGCTGACCCCGGAAAACGGCAGCGTGAAGTGGTCTGAAAATGCTCAGATTGGCTACTACGCCCAGGATCATGAATACGAGTTCGAAAACGATCTGACCGTCTTTGACTGGATGAGCCAGTGGAAGCAGGAAGGCGACGACGAACAGGCGGTGCGCAGCATCCTGGGTCGTCTACTGTTCAGCCAGGACGACATCAAGAAGCCGGCCAAAGTCCTTTCCGGGGGCGAGAAGGGCCGTATGCTGTTCGGCAAGCTGATGATGGAAAAACCAAACATCCTGATCATGGATGAACCAACGAACCACCTGGATATGGAATCCATCGAGTCGCTGAACATGGCGCTGGAAATGTACCAGGGGACGCTGATCTTCGTTTCCCACGACCGTGAGTTTGTTAGCTCGCTGGCAACCCGCGTGCTGGAAATTACCCCAGAGCGCGTGATTGACTTCACCGGCGGCTACGAAGATTACCTGCGTAGCAAAGGGATCGATGGGTAATTTTACCCTCTCCCTAAAAGGGAGAGGGAATAGATTGTGTACTGTTCTGCCCTGTTGTTTTCCCCCTCGCCCCTTTGGGGAGAGGGCCGGGGTGAGGGGCAATTACAGCCCCCATACCTCGCATTCCACGCCGTTCACCAGCAATCGACGTCTTTCTCCCTCAGGCAAAGACAGCTTAATCTCGCGCCACGCGGGCAAATAATCCCCCTTGCGGCTAAAGGCCACGTTAATCTCGTTGGCTGAGCAGGTTATTTCCCAGCTAAGCCAGAGCGCGTTGCCTTCTTTATAGCCCCAGGATTCTCCGTCATCCTCAAACAACACGCCGTGGGACGTCCCGGTGCCCTGCAGCGGGTAAATTTTTAGCTCACGGACGGTATCGTCCTGCGGGGAAACGTAGCTGATGCGTTCGCTGTGAGGCAGAGCCGCACCGGCGCGAACCAGCAATGGCAAACGCTCAAGCGGGGCGGGCAGGGTGATGGTCTGGCCGCCGCTAAACCACTGGCCGGAATAATAGTCGTACCAGCCGTGCTCATTGGCCGGCAGCCATAAAGTACGTTCGCGTTGTCCTGGCTCCACCACGCTTGCCACCAGAAGATCCCGGCCCAGCAGGAACTCATCGCATTCATCAAACGTCTTCACGTCATGTTCATGGTCGAGGAACGTCGGCCTCAGCATGGGTTCATCATCCGAGTGTGCCTGCCAAAGCAGCGTGTAGAAATAGGGCAGCAGGCGATAACGCAGCTCAATGGCGCTGCGGATGGCCGGAGTCACCGCCGGATACATCCAGGGTTCGTTCACGGTGTGGTCATCATTCCACGAATGGATGGTGAAGCGCGGGTGCATCACGCCGTTCTGAACCCAGCGCACGAAAAGCTCGGCGTCAGGTTTGTCGCCCGAAAAACCGCCAACGTCATGCCCGACGTTAAACAGGCCGGACAGGCTCATGCCGACGCCCATCCGCGTGTTGTAACGCAGCGTATCCCAGCTGGTGCGGTTGTCGCCGCTCCACGTCTGGACGTAGCGCTGCATCCCGGCGCAACCGGAACGGGAAATCAGATATGGGCGTTTTTCCGGGGAAAATTTCTGCTGAGCCTCCATCGAAGCGCGCATCATCAGCAGCGGCATGACCGGGCGAATATGTTTGATGGCTATCGGCTGGCCAAAGCCGTGACAGCGCGCTTCCCCGTCCCACACTTCGTATTCGTTGTTGTCGTTCCAGGTGGAGCCAATGCCCATTTCCAGCAGCTGTGTGGTGACGCCAGCCTGCCACCACTTCACCGTGGCCGGGTTGGTGAAGTCCAGATGAGAGCCTTCATCGTCCCAGAAGCTGGAGTGTTCCGGCGCATCGGATTCCGAATCTTTGATAAACAGCCCGTCTTTGGCAACCTCCTCATAACGCGGATGATCCTGCAGCAGACAAGGCTTGATGTTGGCCGCAAGGCGGATCCCGGCCGCCATAAACGCCTGGCTCATCACCTTCGGCTGCGGCACCTTTTCATAATTCCAGTTAAACACGTAGCGTTTGTTATTGATGGAGGTGTAGCCCGACGAAAGCTGGAATGAGTCGCACGGAATCGCGTGCTGCTGGCTCAGCCGAATGAAGTTCATCAGCTGATTTTGGGCGTCGGGTGCGTCGGTGTAATGCATCGTTGAGCCGCTGTAGCCGAGGCTCCATTTTGGCCCGAAGAAGGTTTTCCCGGTCAGGCGCACGAAGGCCTTGGTGACGTCCAGCACGCGCGGGCCGAGAAACAGGTAATAGTCCAGATCGCCGGCTTCTGCCTGCCAGCGGCGATAGGCCAGATGATAGTTGTCTATCTCGTTGCCCAGATCCAGCCAGCAGCTGCTCAGGTTGTCATAGAACAGGCCAAAGCTGACGTCGTCCCGGCGCGTAATAGTGAAGGGAATATGCTTGTAAAGCGGGTCGGTCGACACCGCGTTATAGCCCATTGCGTCCAGATTACGCATCTCATAGCGCCTGCCGGTGCGGTTAAGCGGCCCGGCTTTTTCACCCAGCCCGTAAAAGCGCTCCCCGGCAAAGCGCCGCTGATAGTGGGCCACGCCATCGCCGTGAGCGTTAAGCTGGTAGGCGCTGGTGGGGCGATCGCAGGCGAGAGGCAGCCATTCGCCCTGGGCGGATTTGTATTCCCACTCCAGATAAAGCGGCTGGCGCACGGTCACGCGCAGGCTTTCGCTACTGATAATGAGCCTATCCGATTGCTGTTCCAGCGTGAAGCCGGGCAGGGTAAACCCGGCGTGGCTTTCGCGGTCGCGCCCCTCCCACGGGACATCCTGCTGCGGGGCGATGCTCCAGGTGCGGTCCAGCGCCAGGCCCTGTTGACGTTTAATCAGCACGCGAAACAGCTTATCTTCCAGCACATACAGGTGCAGCGAATGCTTGCCGTCGAGGGTCAGGATAACCTGGCTGTCATCTTGTTTTGCGAGCGTCCAGTTCTTAAGTGTTTTCATGAGAGACCATCCATTCAGGTGCGTTTTGCGCGGCGTTCGGCGATAAATGCCACCAGGAACACCGCGCCGATCAGATCAAAAAAGCCCATGGCGATAAACAGCGGGTTGAAGCCAATCTTGTCGGCGGTCACGCCGATGATCAGAGAGAAGATAAAGCTGGCAATCCAGGCCGCCGAACCGCGCATGCCGTTGACGGTGGCCATCTGGCCTTTATCAAAAGAGTCCACCACCAGCGCGCTGAGCATGCAGGAGATAATCTGGTGCCCGAAGCCGCCGATGGAGATAAGCAGGATGGCAATCCAGGGATCTTTGGTGACGGCGACCAGCGCCAGAGAAAGCATCAGGAACGCGCCGGTTACCGAACTCGCCACCACGGAATTGGTGCGCGAGCAGCCAAAAATACGGACGTAAACTTTGGTCAGATAGCCGCTGGCAATGCTGCCGATATCGGCAGCGAGGAACGGCAGCCAGGCGAACATAGCAATCTGTTTGAGATCCATTCCGCGTTCGTTGGCCAGGTAAAGCGGAACCCAAAAGCTCAGGACCGCCCAGGCGGGTTCCGCCATAAAAGCTGGAATGGCGATGCCGTAAAAGCGTTTATTTTTGGAGACGGTTTTCAGGGCGGTGAAAAACGGCAGTTTCACGGCGGGCGGCTCGTTGTCCTGCTTGATGAACGCCAGTTCTTCCTTGCTCAGGTTCGGGTGCTGTTCCGGGTTGTGGTAAAACAGCCACCACAGCACAACCCACCCTAGCGCCAGCGCGCCGCTGAACATAAAGGCACCCTGCCAGCCAAAAAAACTGTGGGCAAAATAGATAATCGGCGGAGCCAGCATTGCGCCGATGGAAAAGCCCACCCCGGCCCAGCCTGCGGCAATCGGTCGCTCTTTTTTCGGGAACCATTCACCCAGCGTTTTGGCGTTGGCGGGCGTGGCTGCGGCCTCCGCGCCGCCCATCATGAAGCGCAAAATAGCCAGCTGTAACCAGCTCCCGGCGCCGGCATGCAGCATGCACATCACCGCCCAGATGCTGGCGCAGATCAGAAAGCCGATCTTCAGGCCAATCACGTCGATCAGCCAGCCGCAGAGAGGCTGGAACAGGGTATAGGCCAGCTGAAAAGCACCGACTATCCAGGAATATTGTTCGGTAGTAATGCCGAGGGAGGTTTTCAGTTCAGGCGCCAGGATCCCCAGCGCATTACGCGTGATGTAATTCACGGTGACGCCAAGTAAGAACAGAACCAGAACCCACCAGCGCAAATGTCGGAAAACGCGTCCTGCCTTAACGGCGGTTATCGGTTGGTCGATGCCATGACTCATAGTTCACTCCACCTTGTAGGGTAATTAGTAGAATTGGTATGCCACTATTTTTGGCGATGGGTGTAATTTAATTATTTGATTTTTATATTTTTAATTTTATTTTCACTTTCAGTGAGAACCTTATTGGTTAACAAAATGGAGCGTAATTGAGTTATCAGCCAACCAATAGCGCAATTTTTGCAAATATTTTCACTATCTCGATCCGACGCGAAGAAATAACGCTAAATCTCCGGCACTATGGCGTACTCGCAGTCATGAAAATTTTTTCATTTCACAAACGGGCGTCGATCACAAAATGAGTAAAACGCTAAAAATCACCGAAATTGCCGCGCAAACGGGGCTGTCGATAAGCACCGTTTCCCGCGTGCTGGCGGGTAAGGGGAATACCAGCGAGTCGGCCCGCCAGCGGGTACTGGCCTGCGCCAAAGCTAAGGGGGTATTACAGGGCATTGCCGCGGGCAGATTATTGGTCAACAGCCTGGTGGTTTTTGCGCCCCGTCGGGCGTTTGATGAGCGGCTGGACGTCTTCTACTACCGGGTGATGCAGGGCATCGGCAAGGCGCTGGTGCCTCACGACGCCAGGCTGCGCTTCTGCGCGCTGGAAGAGAATGACAGCGATACCGGACTGTTTCTCAGCAAGATGAACGAGGCGGAAACCGAAGCGGCCATTCTGCTGGGGATTGATGATCCGCACATCCACGATCTGGCGGCGGATCTGGGCAAGCCTTGCGTGCTGATCAACTGCCAGGATCGCAAAATGCGTCTTTCAGGCGTGGCGCCGGATCACCTGATGACCGGCCGCTTTGCCGCAAATTATCTGTTCGACATGGGGCATAAAGGCGTACTGACGGTAATGTGCCTGCGTCGCTACACCATGGAACAGCGCCTGGCCGGGATTCGGGATGCGTGGGACAGCCGTAATTTGTCGTTTGATGAGACCCGGCATTTGTTAGTCGCCCAAAGCTTCGGTGCCAAAGAGAGCGAGGCCTTAATCAGCGACTATCTGGCCGTTACGCCGCGGCCGGCCTGGCCGAGCGCGCTGTTAGTCGGCGGCGATTTTATGGCGGCAGGTGCCGTTAGTGCTCTGCAAAAAGCAGGGCTGCGCGTGCCGCAGGATATGTCAGTAATGAGCATCGATGGCTTTAACCTGGCCGAAATCCATGACGTGCCTTTAACCTCGGTTCATGTTCCCAGGGACGAGCTGGGTGAGGAGGCGGTTCAACTGCTGCAGCAGCGCCTGATGCGCCCGGAAGCGCCGGTGGTGAATATTCTGTTGGGCGGTACGCTAAAGGTGCAGGCGTCAGTGCGGCGCGTGGGAGCGGGGAAGGGTCGACCGGCGGTGACCAGCGATAAACTCTACGACTGAGCAGAAAAAAAGCATAAATAAACCCTAAACAGCGCAGGTTCTTTGCCTTGCGCCCGAAGTTTAAATCCCTACTATAGGCCGCGGAAGACTTGCAGTATCTCGTTAGGCGAGGCTCCTGTACAAACATAGGTTGCTGATCTGACGACGTCGAGAGACGCCCAAGATTAGGACAGGTTATATCGAGCGAAGGTATAACCCCAGGTAACTTCCCCCGCTTTAGGGGATACGTTGTGCAGTGCTAAAACCGAGACATGGAGATAGCGTCAGCACTCTCATATCTTGCTTCGCCCCAGGATGAGGACTGTTTATTTTTAAAACAGTAACCGGGGAAAAATCATGACCTTTTCAACTAATACCTCAGCGCACACCCGCGCTTCACTGGCCGTGTCCGTCAAACTGCCATCCTCAGACTCACAAAACACCGTGCTGGCTTACCTGAGCCAGGATTACATCGCTTTACCGCCGGGCACTTCGGTGCAGGATGCGCAGGCGTTGTTCTGTTCGGGCATTAAAAATGAGCAGATCCCGTCGCAGATATTTGTGGTGGACGACGATGCTCATTTGTTTGGCCTCGTGCCGGTAAAATCACTGCTGCAGGCCGACAAAGAGGCGCTACTCAGTGATCTGATGCGGCCCGTGGCGTTCTCATTAACGCCGGAAAAAACGCGGCATGAAGCCTGCGTGGATATTAAAAAGGCGGGCGCTAACTACATCCCTGTTTTGAGCTACGGCAAGCTGAAAGGCGTGCTGGGCCCGCAGGAAATCGCTCAGCTGCTTGAGGACGAAAACACGCTGGACAGCCAGCTGCAGGGCGCGTCGTCGCCGCTGGAAACGCCCTATCTGCAAAGTAGCGTCTTTACGCTGTGGCGCAAAAGATCGGTCTGGCTGCTGCTGCTGTTTGTGGCCGAGGCTTACACCAGCTCGGTGATTAAATCGTTTGAAGATCAGCTTGAGGCGGCGATTGCGCTGGCGTTCTTTATCCCGTTGCTGATTGGCACCGGCGGCAATACCGGCACACAAATTACCTCGACGCTGGTCAGGGCGATGGCGCTCGGCGAAGTGGGGCTAAAGGATTTGGGCGCTATTTTGCGCAAGGAGATCTCGGCCTCGGTGCTCATTGCCTTAACCATTGGCACCGCCGGGTTTATTCGGGCCTGGATGCTGGGCGTGGGTATGGAAGTGATGATGGTGGTCAGCCTGACGCTCATCGCCATCACCGTCTGGAGCGCGATTGTTTCTTCGATTATTCCGATGCTGCTTCGTAAGGTGAATATCGATCCGGCCGTGGTGTCGGCGCCGTTTATCACCACCTTAATCGACGGAACCGGGCTGCTGATTTACTTCGAAATTGCCAAGGTGATGCTCACCGATCTGGCGGTCTAAAAATAACGGGGATAATGATATCCCCGTTTTCGTTTCTACCCGCACACTTCACACTGCGGGTTACGTGCCAGCTTCATCTCTCTGAACTGACAGGTCATCGCATCGTAAAGCACGATTTTCCCGCGCGCTGGGGTGCCGTAGTTTGCCAGCAGCTTGATGGCCTCCATGGCTTCCAGCGAGCCGATAATCCCGACCAGCGGGGCCATAACGCCAGCCTCAACGCAGCTCAGCGTACTTTCGCCAAACAGACGGCTCAGGCAGCGGTAGCAGGGCTCGTTATCCTGATACGTGAAGACGCTAATCTGGCCCTCCATGCGAATGGCCGCCCCGGACACCAGCGGGATCTTATGCTGATGGCAGCCGCGATTGAGCTGGTTGCGTATAGCCACGTTATCCGTGCAGTCCAGCACCACATCGTGGCGGGCGATTAACCCGGAAAGCTGAGGGTATTCGAGCATCGCATTGACGGTGTCGAGTTGGATATGCGGATTAATCGCCGCCAGTGAATCCCGCGCGGAATCCACCTTCGGTTTGCCAATTGTGGCATCGCTGTGCAGCGTTTGCCGCTGGAGATTTGAGAGCGAAACGGTGTCGAAATCGAGCAGCGTGAGCTGGCCCACGCCCGCGGCCGCCAGATACTGTGCCGCCGCGCAGCCCAGCCCGCCCAGCCCGACGATGAGCACTCGCGAAGCCTTAAGCTTTTCCTGGCCGTCAAAGTCAAAGCCGCGCAGCACAATCTGGCGGTTGTAGCGCAGCATCTCCTCATCGCTAAGCTCGACCATTTCAGCCTCCGAACAGCGGATTAAACGGTTCGACCTCAACCCATTCCCCGGCCTCTACGTTGCCGCGTTCGCGCTCCAGCACCACAAAACAGTTGGCCTGGCTGAAGGAGCTGAAAATATGCGATCCCTGATGCCCGGTGCTTAACACTTCCAGGTCGCCTTGCTCATTGCGGCGAAGAATGCCGCGCTGGAAGTCGAGGCGGCCAGGGGATTTCTTCAGCTTGCCGACGTTGCGAACGCGCATGCGCGGCGGCAGAGGGCTGGCGATTTGCCCGCTCAGCTTCGCCAGCAGCGGCTGCACTAGCTGGTAGAACGTCAGAGCGGCGGAAACCGGGTTGCCCGGCAGACCGCAGAACCAGCTGTTTTTCAGGCGTCCAAAGGCAAACGGTTTGCCCGGTTTAATCGCCAGCTTCCAGAAGCCGACTTCGCCCAGTTCTTCGAGGATTTGTTTGGTGTAATCGGCTTCGCCCACGGAAACACCGCCGCTGCTGATGACCACATCTGCCCGGCTGTCCGCTTCGTTAAACACCGCGCGAAGGGCCGCCTGGTCATCCCGAACGATGCCGAGGTCGATCACTTCGCAGCCCAGCTGCTCCAGCATGACGTGCACCGCCAGGCGGTTGGTATCGTAGATTTGGCCTTCGGCCAGCGGCTGGCCCGGAAGTTGGAGTTCATCGCCGGTGGAGAACACCGCCGCACGCACTTTGCGAAAGACCTTCACTTCCGGGATGCCCAGCGAGGCAATCAGCGGCAGTTCGGCGGCGGTTAATTTCACGCCTGCGGCCAGCACGCTGGCGCCCTGATGGATATCCTCACCGCGACGGCGAATATTCTGGCCGTTCTTCACCGGAGCGTTAAAACGCACGCCGCTTTCGGTGACTTCCGTCTCTTCCTGCATCACAACGGCTTCAGCTCCGACAGGGATCGGCGCGCCGGTCATGATGCGCACGCAGGTGCCTGCAGGCCATTCACCGCTAAACGGTTGTCCGGCGAAGGCTTTCCCGGCGACGGGCAGTGCGCCCCCGGCTTTGATATCCGCCAGCCGCACCGCGTAGCCGTCCATCGCTGAGTTATCGAAACCGGGGACATCCAGCGGCGAGACCACCGGGGACGCCGTGACGCGGCCCGTGGCCAGCAGCAGCGGCAGGGTTTCTGTTTCAGACAACGGATGAATACGGGACAGCATCTGTTCAAGTGCGGTTTCAAGCGGGATCAGCCCGGCGGTAAATTCCATTCATGACTCCTGGGGCAGGGGCAAAATAAGGCCTTAGTATGGCAGAAAACGCCGCCTGACGGCATGTCTGGGATCAGCAAAAACCTTTCGTCAGTGGTCGGACATGCGTTACATCACGTTGTCACGTTTCTTCTTTACGCTCGGCCTGCGTGTCAATCGCCATTGGCTATAGTCATTGTGGCTAATAAAAAACCTTGCAAGGAAGAACTGATGATAAGCAAACAAAAAGCATTCAAATTCAGTATGCTGGCCGCCGCTGTGGGCTTCACCTCATCTGCATTTGCCTTTGATTCCCTCACCGTTTTTGGCGACAGCCTCAGCGATACCGGCAACAACGGGCGCTGGACCTGGAACAGCAGCCAGAACAAGCTCTATGACGAGCAGCTCGCCGCACATTATGGCCTGACGCTGACGCCTTCCCGCGAAGGTGGGAGCAACTATGCCGCAGGCGGGGGCACCGCTGTGCCCGCGCTTAATCCGGCCGATAATACGCAAAGCCAGGTTCAGCGCTACCTGAGCCAGACCGGTGGGCGGGCGGATGGCAACGGCTTATATATTCACTGGATCGGTGGCAACGATCTTGCCGCGGCCGCCACTCAGCCTGCGCTGGCGCAGGGGATAGCGGCCAATAGCGCGGCCAACGCCGCCGCTCAGGTGGGGGCTTTGCTTGATGCGGGCGCCGGGCTGGTGGTGGTGCCGAACGTTCCGAATATCGGCGCCACGCCAACGCTAATGGAACTGGTACTCAGCGCCGGGCTTGGGGCGGCGGCCACGCCTGCGATTCAGGCTGCCTATGCGTCTTTGGATGCGGCACAAACGCCTGACCTGGCGAGTCGTCAGCAGGCGATTCATCAGGCACTGCAGGCGGCGGCTTCCGTTGTCAGTGCCAATCCGCTCGTTCAGCAAGGGGTAGCCGCGCAGCTGATAGCCGCCTACGATCGGGCCGTGCAGCAGGCCGCTTTGCTTACCACGTTCTACAACAGCGCCGAAGATCAGGCCCTGCTGCAGCATGGGGGGAATATCGCCCGGGCGGATATCAACGGTGTCTTCCAGGAGATTCTGGCTAATCCTGAGGCCTTCGGTCTGACAAACAGCGCCGGGATGGCCTGCCCGCCGGGCGTGGCGGCGACCGACTGCACCAGCTCCACGCCGGGATTTAACGCCGCGCAGGATTATCTGTTTGCCGATCATTTCCACCCGAGCCCGCAGGTTCACAGCATCATTGCCGAGTACATTGAGTCGATTATCGTCGCGCCCGTCCAGGTCACTCGCCTGAACCAGGGCACGCAGGCGATGGTGCGCGGCAGCCGGGCAACGCTCGACAGCCGCTATCAGCAGTTGCGGCAGGGCGATAACGCCACAGGTTCACTGGGCGTATTTGGCGGCTACAGCGGCGGGTATCAGCGGTACAGCGGCAATAGCGAAACCGGCGACGGCAAAGGTAACACCAATAACCTGACGGTCGGTCTCGACTATCAGCTGAACGAAAACGTGGTGCTGGGCGGGCTGATCGCCGGTTCGCTGGACAATCAGCGCCCGGACGACGGCTACCGCTACGATACCCGAGGTTTTCAGGCGGCGCTCTTTGGCCAGCTTCGCGCGGGCCAGGCCTGGCTGAACGGGGACGTGCATTATCTCTCTGCCGACTTCACCAATATTCAGCGCGATATCACCCTGGGGCAGCTTACCCGCACGGAAAAAGGCGACACCGACGGCAGGCTGTATGGCGCGCGATTGACGGCTGGCTACGATATCCCCGTCACGGCCTGGCTAACCACGGGGCCGGTGCTGCAGTACGCCTGGGATTACAGCCACGTAAACGGCTACAGCGAAAATGGCAGCAGCAGCACGGCTATGCGCTTTGGCGACCAGAACGGCCATTCGCAAATCGGCAGCGCGGGCTGGCGCGTGGACACGAAGCTGGGCGTCATTAATCCCTGGGCGCAGGCAAGCTATCGCCATCAGTTCGGCGATGACAGTTATCGGGCGAACGGCGGCCTAAAATCCACGGCGCTGACCTTCAGCCGCAGCGGTGAACAGCTGGATAAAAACTGGGCCGATATCGCCGTCGGGGCAGATATGCCGCTTTCAAATACCGTGTCCGCATTCGCGGCGGTGGCACAAACGGCAGGCTTAAGCGACGGGAACCAGACCAGCTACAACGTGGGGATCAGCGCGAAGTTCTAAGATTTTGTTATTACCACAGAAATAGCGGCTTTGGTTTAATTGGCCGCTATTTCTCCTTCCCGCCAGGGCGGCAAAAGGCTTATAGAGTAAAGTCAATTTTCTTTACAACACTTTTACGTCTTTCTATATTCAAAAATCGTATCAATGTTTGGCAACGATTCTGATATTTATAGAAAAAACGCTGCCGGATATCACTTTCTACAGGCAATGCCGAATGACCAAAGCCGTTATCGCTATTCATGGCGGGGCCGGAGCCCTGACCCGCGCCCACCTGACGCCGGAAAAAGAGCTGCAGTTTATTAGCGCACTCTCCGACATTGTTGAAGCCGGGCAGCAGATCCTTGAACGCGGCGGCAGCGCGCTGGACGCGGTGACCGAGGCGGTGCGCCTGCTCGAAGAATGCCCGCTGTTCAACGCCGGGATAGGATCTGTGTTCACCAGTGAAGGTACACATGAGCTGGACGCCTGCGTGATGGATGGCAACAGCCTGAATGCCGGGGCGGTGGCGGGCGTGAGCCATATTCGCAACCCGATCCTGGCGGCAAGATTAGTGCTGGAAAACAGCCCGCACGTGCTGATGATTGGCGAAGGGGCGGAGCGTTTTGCCGCGCAGAATGGGCTTGAGCCGGTCGAAGCCACGCTCTTTTCGACCGAAGAACGCTATCAGCAGCTGCTGCGCGCCCGTGAAAGTCAACAGACTCTGCTGGATCATGACGGGGCTGAGCCGATTGATGCCGATAAAAAATTTGGCACGGTAGGCGCAGTGGCGCTGGATAAACTGGGGAATCTGGCGGCGGCAACGTCCACCGGCGGAATGACCAATAAACTGCCGGGCCGGGTAGGGGATTCTCCCTTAGTCGGCGCGGGCTGCTATGCCAACAACGCCAATGTGGCCGTGTCCTGCACCGGCACGGGCGAAGTTTTTATCCGCACGCTGGCGGCCTACGATATTGCGGCCCTGATGGAGTATGCCGGACTAAGTCTGCAGCAGGCCGTTGACCGCGTGGTGATGGAGAAACTGCCCGCGCTGGGCGGCAGCGGCGGCATGATTGCCATCGACAATCAGGGGAACGTCGCGCTGCCGTTTAACAGCGAAGGAATGTACCGTGGCTTTGGCTTTGTCGGCGATGCCCCGAACGTAGGAATTTATCGTGACCAGGAGAGTTAATGCCGCACAGTCATGAGCTACCGGACGAGCAGGTGCTTGCCGTTAGCGACCTCAATATTCGCTTTCGCCAACAGCAGCAGGTTGCCGACGCGGTACGCCACCTGTCGTTGACCCTTAACCGGGGCGAAACGCTGGCTATCGTGGGCGAGTCTGGTTCCGGGAAGTCGGTCACGGCGATGGCGCTGATGCGCCTGCTGGAGCAGGGCGGCGGGCAGGTTAGCTGCGACAAGCTGCTGCTGCGTCGGCGTAATAAAGAGGTGCTGAACCTGCCCGAGCTGAGCAACGCCCAGATGCGTCGCGTGCGCGGGGCGGATGTGGCCATGATTTTCCAGGAGCCGATGACCTCGCTTAATCCGGTGTTCACCGTGGGCGAACAAATCGCTGAGTCCATCCGTTTACATCAAAAGCTTGATGGACGTGCGGCGCTGGCGGAAGCAAAGCGCATGTTAGAACGCGTGCGTATTCCTGAAGCACAGGCCATCCTGAACCGCTATCCGCACCAGCTTTCCGGGGGGATGCGCCAGCGAGTGATGATTGCTATGGCGCTCTCCTGCCGCCCGGCCGTATTGATCGCCGATGAGCCGACAACTGCCCTCGACGTGACTATTCAGGCACAAATCCTGCAGCTTATTCGCGTTCTGCAGGATGAAATGCAGATGGGCGTCATTTTCATCACCCACGATATGGGCGTGGTGGCGGACATCGCCGACAGGGTGCTGGTGATGTACCGGGGGGAAGCGGTTGAAACCGGTACCGTGGAGCAAATATTCCAGAACCCGCAGCACGCCTACACCCAGGCTTTGCTGGCTGCCGTGCCAAGGCTTGGCGCCATGAACGGCAGCGATTTACCGCGCAAATTCCCGTTGATTGTCCCAGGCCAACCGAATCAGCAAGAGCCCGAAACCGAGCAGGATACGATTCCTCCCGGCGCGAAGCCGGTGCTTGAAGTTCGCGATCTGGTGACCCGCTTCCCGCTGCGTAGCGGAATATTCAACCGGGTGACGCGCCAGGTGCATGCCGTTGAAAAGGTGAGTTTTGATTTATTGCCCGGCGAAACGCTGGCGCTGGTGGGCGAGTCCGGCTGTGGTAAATCGACCACCGGGCGCTCGCTGCTGCGGCTGGTGGAAACCCAGGGCGGCACCATCACCTTTAACGGTCAGCGTATTGACAATTTGCCTAACGGCGAGCTGCAGCACGTTCGCAAAGACATTCAGTTTATTTTCCAGGATCCGTATGCCTCGCTGGATCCGCGCCAGACCTTCGGCTACTCCATTATGGAGCCGCTACTGGTGCACCATGCGATGCCTAAAGAAGAGGCCCAGCAGCGCGTCGCCTGGCTGCTTGAGCGAGTCGGTTTACAGCCTGAGCACGCGTGGCGTTACCCGCATGAGTTCTCCGGCGGCCAGCGGCAGAGGGTTTGTATTGCCCGCGCGCTGGCGCTGAACCCGAAGGTGGTGATTGCCGACGAGTCCGTCTCGGCGCTGGATGTGTCGATTCGGGCGCAAATCGTTAACCTGCTGCTCGACCTGCAGCGCGAATTTGGCATCGCTTTTCTGTTTATTTCCCACGACATGGCCGTCGTGGAACGCATCAGCCATCGCGTGGCGGTGATGTATCTGGGCCAGATTGTTGAAATTGGCCCGCGCCGCGCCGTGTTTGAAAACCCGCAGCATCCGTACACCCGCAAACTTATGGCGGCGGTACCGGTGGCTGACCCAACCCGCAAGGGACGCAAGCCTGTTTTAGTGTCTGATGAGATCCCCAGCGCCACACGCAGCCTGGGGGATGAACCGCACGTAGCACCGCTGGTTGCGGTGGGGCCGGGGCATTTTGTCGCCCGCCACCCCATCGGCAGCAGTGAAAATCGCCTATAAAGGAAAACAATAATGACAGCTAACACAACGCAAAAATGGCTGCTGGCGGCGGGACTTGCCTCCGCCGTTATCGCCACGCCCGCTTTCGCTGCTAAAGATGTCGTCGTAGCGGTGGCCTCAAACTTCACCACGCTCGATCCTTACGATGCGAATGACACACTGTCCCAGGCGGTGGCCAAATCGTTCTATCAGGGGCTGTTCGGGCTTGATAAAGACATGAAGCTGCAGAACGTGCTGGCAGAAAGCTACAAAGTGTCTGACGACGGCCTGGTGTACACCATCAAGCTGCGCACTGGCGTGAAGTTCCAGGACGGTACTGACTTCAATGCCGAGGCGGTAAAAGCGAACCTCGATCGCGCCAGCAACCCGGACAACCACCTCAAGCGCTACAACCTGTATAAAACCATTGCCAAAACGGAGGTGGTCGATCCTTCCACGGTGAAAATCACCTTAAAAGAGCCGTTCTCGGCGTTCATCAATATTCTGGCCCACCCGGCGACGGCGATGATCTCCCCGGCTGCGCTGCAAAAATACGGCAAAGATATCGGCTTCCATCCGGTAGGTACCGGCCCGTATCAGCTGGATACCTGGAACCAGACCGATTTTGTGAAGGTGAAGAAATTCGCCGGTTACTGGCAGCAAGGCCTGCCGAAGCTGGACAGCATTACCTGGCGCCCGGTCGTGGATAACAATACCCGTGCGGCGATGCTGCAAACCGGCGAGGCGCAGTTCGCGTTCCCGATCCCTTACGAGCAGGCGGGCGTGCTGGAGAAAAACAGCAAGCTTGAGCTGGTTGCCTCGCCGTCGATCATGCAGCGCTACATCAGCATGAACGTCACCCAAAAACCGTTTGATAACCCGAAAGTCCGCGAAGCCATCAACTATGCGATTAACCGCCAGGCGCTGGTGAAAGTGGCGTTCTCCGGCTTCGCTACGCCAGCAGAAGGCGTGGTGCCGCCGTCGCTTGCCTATGCCGAGAAATTCAAACCCTGGCCTTATGACCCAGCCAAAGCCAAAGCGCTGCTGAAAGAAGCGGGCTTCCCGAACGGCTTTGAAACCACGCTTTGGTCCTCGCACAACCACAGTACCGCGCAGAAAGTGCTGCAGTTTACCCAGCAGCAGTTGGCGCAGGTGGGTATCAAGGTGAAAGTGACGGCGATGGACGCCGGGCAGCGTGCTGCCGAAGTGGAAGCAAAAGGGCAGAAAGAGAGCGGCGTGAGAATGTTCTACACCGGCTGGTCGGCGTCAACCGGTGAAGCTGACTGGGCGCTGTCGCCGCTGTTTGCTTCCCAGAACTGGCCACCAACGCTGTTTAACACCGCGTTTTACAGCAATCCGCAGGTGGACAAAGACCTGGCCGATGCGCTGAAAACTACTCAACCGGAAGAGAAGGCGAAGCTGTACAAAGACGCGCAGGATACGATCTGGAAAGAGTCTCCGTGGGTGCCGCTGGTGGTGGAAAAACTGGTTTCTGCCCACAGCAAAAATCTCACCGGCTTCTATGTGATGCCGGATACCGGGTTTAGTTTTGATAATGCGGATTTGAAGTAGCGTGATAATGACCCTCACCCCGGCCCTCTCCCTAAAAGGGAGAGGGGGGAAAGCTAAGCCTGTTGGTGCCTTGTCTCTTGATTCCCTCTCCCCTCAGGGAGAGGGTTAGAGTGAGGGGCTGCGATGTTTAACTATTTCCTCAAACGCCTTTTGGGCCTGATCCCGACGCTGTTCATCGTGGCGGTGCTGGTATTCCTGTTCGTGCATCTGCTGCCCGGCGACCCGGCGCGGCTGATTGCCGGGCCGGAAGCGGATGCCACGGTCATCGAACTTGTTCGCAAACAGCTGGGATTGGATCAACCGCTGTGGCGGCAGTTCCTGCATTACATCACGCACGTCGTGCAGGGGGACTTTGGCACCTCGCTGGTTTCGCGCCGCCCTGTGTCTGAAGAGATTGCCAGCCGCTTTATGCCCACGCTGTGGCTGACGCTGACCAGCATGGCATGGGCGACGCTGTTTGGCCTGGTGACCGGCATTGTGGCCGCCGTCTGGCGCAACCGCTGGCCGGATCGCCTGAGCATGACGATTGCCGTGTCCGGCATTTCATTCCCGGCCTTCGCGCTGGGAATGCTGCTGATGCAGGTTTTCTCGGTTGAGCTGGGCTGGCTGCCTACGGTGGGGGCCGACAGCTGGCAGCACTACATTCTGCCGTCCATTACCCTTGGGGCGGCAGTGGCGGCGGTCATGGCGAGATTCACCCGCGCGTCGTTTGTGGAGGTGCTGCACGAAGATTACATGCGTACCGCCAGGGCGAAAGGCGTGAGCGAAACGCTGATCGTGGTAAAACACGGCCTGCGTAACGCCATGATCCCGGTGATCACCATGATGGGGTTGCAGTTCGGCTTCCTGCTCGGTGGGTCTATTGTGGTGGAAAAAGTGTTTAACTGGCCGGGATTAGGGCGTCTGCTGGTGGATTCAGTGGAGATGCGTGATTACCCGGTTATTCAGGCCGAGGTTCTGCTGTTTTCGCTGGAGTTTATTGTGATCAACTTAGTGGTGGATCTGCTGTATGCCGCCATCAACCCGGCCATCAGGTACAAATAAGGATGCGGCTTTTAAACTGGCGACGCCAGGCCATAGTCAACGCGATGCCCGTGGTACGTGCCGGGCAAATTCGTACCCCGTGGAGCGAGTTTCTGCGGCGTTTTCGCCAGCAGCCCGTGGCGATGACTGCCGGGCTGTTTGTGCTTTTGCTGATAGTGATTGCGCTCATAGCACCGTGGATTGCTCCCTTTGATGCGGAAAACTATTTCGATTACGACAGGCTGAACGACGGGCCGTCGATGCTGCACTGGTTTGGCGTTGATTCGCTCGGGCGGGATATTTTTAGTCGTGTGCTGGTCGGGGCGCAAATCTCGCTGGCCGCTGGCGTCTTTTCGGTGCTTATCGGCGCGCTAATCGGTACCTTCTTTGGCCTGCTGGCGGGCTATTACGAAGGGTGGTGGGACCGCATTATCATGCGAATCTGCGACGTGCTGTTCGCTTTCCCCGGTATTTTGCTGGCAATTGCGGTGGTGGCGGTGATGGGCAGCGGCATGACCAACGTGATTATTGCGGTGGCGATTTTCAGTATTCCGGCCTTTGCCCGCCTGGTGCGCGGCAACACGCTGGTGCTGAAACAGCAAACTTTTATTGAGTCTGCTCGTAGCATTGGTGCCCCGGATGCGACTATCATCTTCCGGCATATTCTGCCGGGAACCGTTTCGTCGATTGTGGTGTATTTCACGATGCGCATCGGGACCTCGATTATTTCCGCCGCAAGTCTGTCATTTCTCGGCCTGGGGGCTCAGCCACCTACGCCGGAGTGGGGCGCTATGTTGAACGAGGCGAGGGCGGATATGGTGATTGCCCCGCATGTGGCTATTTTCCCGAGTCTTGCCATCTTTTTGACCGTGCTGGCGTTCAACTTGCTGGGGGATGGACTGCGGGACGCGCTGGATCCGAAAATTAAAGGCTAAGCTGAGGCAGTAGATTCGTTGCCCTGGAGTGAAGAAATGAGAAAAATAACCGGGGCACTTCTGCTAAGCCCGTTGCTGATTGCCACTGCCTGCCCGGCGGCCAACTGGTCGCTTGGCGCGCAGGGGGGCCTGTATCAAACCCCTTACCAAACCCGGCACCAGCTTCGCTGGGCGCTGCCCTACGTCGGCTACGACGGCAAAACCTGGTACCTCGACGGCACCGAAGCGGGCTATAACTTCATCAATACCGACACGCTGCTGCTGCGCGCTAAAGTCTATTACTACGATACCCTGTATCAGGCAGATACCGGGCAGACGCCCGCGCTGCGGGGGCTGAATAATCGCCATAGCACGATGATGGGCGGCATGACGATGCAATACACCACGCCGATAGGCGCGTTCAGCGCGACAATTGCGGGCGACACGCTGGGCGTCAGCAACGGCCTAACGGCGAATACGGCCTATATTGCAATGGCGCAGTGGGGCAATTTCACGCTGGTGCCGGAAGCGGGAATGGACTTCTCGAATGCGCAAAACACGCGCTATTACTATGGCGTTTCAGAGAAAGAGTCGGCAAAAACGGGCCTTGCGGCATGGCGGCCACAGGGCAGCATAGTGCCTTACGCGCAGCTGGCAATGAACTACGCCTGGACGCCGCTCTGGAACATCTGGGCGCAGTTCACCCAGCGTTTTTATCCGAGTACTATCAGCGACAGCCCAATGGTGAATAAAAATAACCTGCGGGAGTTAACGGTGGGGATGAGCTATACGTTTTAGGCGTGTGTTCAATGGTGATTTCGTATTTAAAAAAACTCTTTCTGAAGGGCTGGATAAGGTTCCGTTCACTTCAAGTCCATCTTTACATGTAGCTACTGAAACGGTGAACGTGTCAGGGGGCATTACGCCATGCCCCCTGACAACCCCCGGCGCCCGGCGAGCTCATCGCCGCTGAAGCGGTAAACCCACCGGCTATCACCCAAACATTCGGGGTCGTTCGCGATTCGTTCCCGACGATCGCTCTCTTTCGCTGTTCCCGACAGCTCAACCCCGCCTGAGTTGGGTCATAGCCGGGGGCGATGAGAGCCGGGAATAAGGGAGTGGCTTGTAGGACTTGCAGCAACGTTAACGTTCCGTGTGGCTGCGGGTTTAAAGCGAGGCACGGTTCCGGCTTAAATCGCCTGCGTTTTCTCTCCGACTGGCCAGGGTCCGGACGTCGGGAACGGCCGGAGGCTGAGAGCGTCGGGAACGCATCTCAGCCGACCCAGGACTGGGAGATAAAACGGAGGTCTGCCGCTTCAGCGGTCGATTTATTTGGCCGGGAGTCCGGGTTCTTAGGGGAGTGACGGTGACTCCCCTAAGACGTTCACCTATGCCGGGTTACATATAAAACAGGGTTGGAAGTGAACGGGATATTCACCGATCTCACAAAGAGCCCTTTGTTATGCAGGACGGGCAAACTAAACCACTGAACCCCACAGATCGTACTCATCCGCGTTTACAACTTTCACACGGACAACGTCGCCTGGTTTCAGCTTGGTTTCGCCATTCAGATAAACCGCGCCGTCGATTTCTGGGGCATCCGCCATGCTGCGGCCGATGGCGCCTTCTTCGTCCACTTCATCCACCATGACCAGAATCTCGCGGCCCACTTTTTCCTGCAGGCGCTCGGCAGAGATTTTCTGCTGCAGCTGCATAAAGCGGTTCCAGCGCTCCTCTTTCACTTCTTCCGGCACCTGGTCAGGCAGCTCGTTAGCGGTTGCGCCGTCAACCGGGCTGTATTTGAAGCAGCCCACGCGATCCAGGCGCGCTTCTTTCAGGAAGTCGAGCAGCATCTCGAAGTCTTCTTCGGTTTCACCCGGGAAGCCGACGATAAAGGTCGAGCGCAGGGTCAGATCCGGGCAGATTTCACGCCACTGCTTGATGCGCTGCAGCTGACGATCCGCAGAACCTGGGCGCTTCATCAGCTTCAGAATACGCGGGCTGGCGTGCTGCAGCGGGATGTCGAGGTACGGCAGAATCTTGCCTTCCGCCATCAGCGGGATCACATCGTCAACGTGTGGATACGGGTAAACGTAGTGCAGGCGAGTCCAGACGCCCAGCTTAGCCAACTGTTCACACAGGCTAACCATGCTGGTTTTGACCGGAGCGCCGTTCCAGAACCCGGTGCGGTGCTTAACGTCCACGCCGTAAGCGGAGGTATCCTGGGAGATCACCAGCAGCTCTTTCACGCCTGCTTCAACCAAACGTTTTGCCTCTGCCAGCACGTCGCCGATTGGGCGGCTGTCCAGATCGCCACGCATGGACGGAATAATGCAGAAGGTGCAGCGATGGTTGCAGCCTTCGGAAATTTTCAGATACGCGTAGTGACGCGGCGTCAGCTTCACGCCCTGTTCCGGCACCAGGCTCAGGAACGGGTTGTGCTGCGGTTTGGGCACGTAATGGTGAACGTGCTGCAGAACCTGCTCGTAGCTGTGTGGGCCGGTGATTTCCAGTACCTTCGGATGCACTTCGCGGATCTGATCTTCTTTTGCACCCAGGCAACCGGTGACAATCACCTTACCGTTTTCATTCAGCGCTTCGCCGATGGCCTCCAGCGATTCCTGGACGGCGCTGTCGATGAAGCCGCAGGTGTTGACGATGACCATGTCGGCGTCGTCATAGCTTGGCACCACGTCATAGCCTTCGGTGCGCAGTTCAGTCAGGATGCGTTCGGAGTCCACGAGGTTTTTCGGGCAGCCGAGGGAGACAAACCCGATACGGGGTTGTTGGGTCACATTGCTCATAGCTTAAAAAGTGTTCAATTATTAGAAAGATTAGGGCAGGGATTCTACAGAGGTTGGGCGGGAATTTGTACTGGAGAATTGCAGTTTGCGTTAGACGTGATTTATTCCGCTTCGGTTTACCCACCGCATACCCCGGCTTGCCCGATAAATAGCATCAAATGCGAAAGATATTCGCTGCGAATCCCCACCCCTTGACCATACTTACTCTGTGGGTTAATGGGTAACCCACGAGGAGGATGCGCTATGTCCGGACGTACGCTCAAACACGACCTGCTGCAAAAGCTGCAGGTCGCGAAGGGGGAGATCGCCGCCTACCTGGCGTTGAGAAAGGCCAAAGGGTATATGTCTATCAGCGAAAGCGAACAGCTGCGGACCCGCTTGCTGGATGTCTGCCACCGGAGCCGCGATGCTGCCTTTGTGCTGCAGGCGAGCCTGGCCGACGATGAAAAAGATGATTTTCGCCATGCCGTTGAGGCGTGTTCATCCGCCGCACTTTGCCTGATGAGCGGGCGTAAAGACTGCCCGCAATACATCGCGGTTGATGCGGCAAAGCTTGAAACCAGCCTGATGCAGCTCACCCGTAGCCTGAATGCACTGGCAGAACGCGGAAAGGCCATTGAAGCCTGACCCGAGCGCGGGGAGTCTGCCAGGCTCCCCGTTCTTAATGTTATGTAAAACCAGGCAGTCGATTATCTCCGGCGGCTACCCTTAAGGAATAGCCAAAACCAGGAGATTGCCATGCCGCCGTTCCCGTCCCGCACGCTTATTGCCGCCGCGCTACTTTTCTCTGCCTCTTATGCCCTGGCTGCCAAAACCAACGTTGAAGTCCTGCAAACCAACCTGCCCCACCCGTGGGCGCTGGACTTTTTACCGGATAACCAGGGCATGTTGATTACCCTGCGTGGCGGGGAGCTGCATCTGTGGCGGCAGGGCAAGGGACTGTCCGCGCCGCTCGGCGGCGTGCCCGTTGTCTGGGCCCACGGACAGGGCGGTTTGCTGGATGTTGTGCTGGCCCCGGACTTTGCCAGTAGCCGCCGCGTGTGGCTTAGCTTTGCCGAAGGCGGCAGCGACAATAAAGCCGGTACTGCCGTCGGGTATGGAACGTTAAGCCGGGATCTGAAGCGGCTGGAAAACTTTAAGGTTGTGTTCCGCCAGACGCCAAAACTCTCCACCGGCAACCATTTCGGCGGACGCATGGCGTTTGACGGGCAAGGCCATGTGTTTATCGCGCTGGGGGAAAACAACGAGCGCGCTACGGCTCAGGATCTCGATAAGCTGCAGGGCAAAGTGGTGCGGCTTAATGCCGATGGTTCCGTCCCGCAGGATAACCCGTTTATAGGCAAACCAGGCGTCCGGCCTGAAATTTGGTCTTACGGGCACCGTAACCCGCAGGGATTAGCCATTAATCCGGCCAACGGGGAGCTGTGGCTAAACGAGCACGGGCCGAAAGGTGGCGATGAAATCAATATCCCGGCAGCCGGGAAAAACTACGGCTGGCCGCTGGCGACCTGGGGCATTAATTACAGCGGGTTTAAGATCCCCGAAGCCAAAGGAGGGGAAGTTGAAGGCACCGAGCAGCCGATTCATTACTGGAAAGTCTCTCCTGCCATAAGCGGCATGGCGTTTTATTCGGCTGACACCTTCCCGCAGTGGAAAGGCAAGTTGTTTATCGGCGCACTCAAAGAAAAGAATCTGATTGAGCTAACGCTGGACGGCGACAAGGTGACGACCGAACAGCGGCTGCTGGGGGATCGTAAAAAGCGTATTCGCGATGTGCGCGTCGGCCCGGACGGCTATCTGTATGTCCTGACCGACGAATCTGATGGCGAGTTGCTAAAAATCAGTCCGGCCGAAGACTAAATCAGGTCAGCGGGATCATCACAATTTTCTTGAACGCCGGGCGCTGGGTCAGTTGCTGATACCAGCGTTGAAGATTTGGCACCGCATCCCACGGAATATCAAGGTTGAGCAGGCTGTAGATTTGCGGGCCGAAGGCGAGGTCGCCCAGGCCAAAGGCTTCGCCACCCAGCCAGGGCTGTTTAGCCAGTTCCGCATCTGCAATCGCAAACAGCTTGTTGCAGGCCACAATGCTTTGCTCAATCAGCTTCCGATCGCGCGCTTCCGGCGGGGTTCTGACCAGGCTGGCGTACACCCCACGGTAGGGGCCAGCGACCGCCGTAGCGGACCAGTCCATCCATTTTTCACCTTTGGCACGTTCCGCCGGGGCATTTACCCACAGCGAATCGCGACCATATTCAGCCGCCAGGTAGCGCACGATGGTGTTGGATTCCCACAGCGTCAGCCCGTGTGCGTCGTCGTGAATGCACGGCACCAGGCCATTCGGGTTCATCGCCAGGTATTCAGCGTCGTGCGTCAGGCCAAATTTCCCGCCCGCGGGCACGGAGCGGTACGGCAGTTGCAGCTCTTCCAGACACCACAGCACTTTCTTCACATTGGTGGAGTTATCTCTGCCCCAAACGGTAATCATGGTGGTTCCTTTTTTTGCAGGTGGACATCGAGTATGCCAGGCTCCGGTCACGAAAACACCACTGTTTGTCAACCGAAGCTAAAAAAAATGGCGTGACGGCGGCAACTCGCGCAGATATCGAATAAACTTAAAAAACTTTACCAACTCTATGTTTCTTTAAGTGGATTCGTGCGTTATTACTCACACCCTGACTTTTGGGTGGCGGTGCGCACCGTGAATTTTTTAAGAATGGATACTCAGGTGGTTTTATGACGATCTTGCAAATGCCTGCAACACTACGTGGTTTAGTCGCAGGGACAACCCTGCTGCTGATGGCGGCTCCTGCGCTAAGCGCTGAGCAGACCGCAGATGCGCCCCAGGTCGATGGCAGAGCCTGGATTTTGATGGATTACGCCAGCGGGAAGGTGCTGGCGGAAGGAAATGCCGACGAAAAGCTCGATCCGGCAAGTCTGACTAAGCTGATGACCAGCTACGTGGTAGGGCAGGCGCTGAAAGCAGGCAAGATTCACCTGACGGATATGGTGACTATCGGGAAAGATGCCTGGGCCACCGGTAACCCGGTGCTGCGCGGCTCTTCGCTGATGTTCCTGAAACCCGGCGATAAAGTCTCGGTGGAAGATCTGAACAAAGGCGTCATTATTCAGTCCGGGAACGACGCCAGCATTGCGATTGCCGACTATGTGGCGGGCAGCCAGGACTCGTTTGTCAGCCTGATGAACAACTACGCGCAGAAGCTCAAGCTCACCAACACCACCTTTAAAACTGTTCACGGCCTGGATGCTCCGGGGCAGTACAGCACCGCGCGCGACATGGCGCTGCTGGGCCAGGCGCTGATCCACGACGTGCCGGACGAGTACGCGGTACACAAAGAGAAAGAGTTCACCTTTAACAATATCAAGCAGCCGAACCGCAACCGCCTGCTGTGGAGTTCCAACCTGAACGTTGACGGCATGAAAACCGGCACCACGGTGGGCGCGGGCTATAATCTTGTCGCGTCGGCAACCTCCGGCGATATGCGCCTGATTTCCGTGGTGCTGGGGACAAAAACTGACCGCATTCGCTTCAACGAGAGCGAAAAGCTGCTGACCTGGGGTTTCCGCTTCTTCGAAACCGTAACGCCAATCAAACCTGACGCGACTTTTGTGACCCAGCGTGTCTGGTTTGGCGATAAGAGCGAAGTCAATCTGGGGGCAGGCGAGGGCGGCTCGGTGACTATTCCCCGTGGCCAGCTGAAAAACCTGAAAGCCAGCTTTACCCTGAATGAACCTCAGCTAACCGCGCCGCTGAAGAAAGGCCAGGCCGTCGGTACCATCGACTTCCTGCTGAACGGCAAATCCATTGAGCAGCGCCCGCTGCTGGTGATGGAGCCGGTTGAAGAGGGCGGCTTCTTCAGCCGCATGTGGGACTTTGTGCTGATGAAGCTCCACGGCTGGTTCGGGAGCTGGTTCTCTTAAGCGCCTACCACGTTAGCGTCAGGTTTTCCGCCGCGGCATAGTCTATAAACTCCGCGGCGGGAGGCCGGTTGGTAATAATCGTATCAAACGCTGTCAGCGGCCCCATGCAGGCGGCGCGAACCTTGCCAAACTTGGTGTCATCCACCACCAGAATATTACGCTGGGCCATGCTCAGCGCCCAATGCTTCACCGCCAGCTCATTCAAATTAAAGCAGGTTGCGCCGTAGCGCAGGTGGACGCCGGCCGCGGATAAAAAGGCGATATCCGGGCAGATATTCCCCAGGCACTCCTGGAAGTTAATCGGATTGAAAATCGCATTGCTGGCGTGAAACTCGCCGCCGCTTAAAATCACCCGGCAGTTCGGCTTCTCCTGCAGCGCCAGAAAAGTGTTGAGGGAATAGCACAGGCCAGTGAAAGGCAGATCGTCGTCAAGGGCGTCAATAATGTAAGGCGTGGTGGTGCCGCAGTCGAAGAACACGGTCTGGCGCGGGCGAACACGCTGCGCGGCGAGCCTGGCGGCGTGGCGTTTCTCTTCAACCTGGCGCGTTTTTTCATCGCTAAGCAGATAGTAGCTGGCCCCGGCGCTGCGAGGCTCCAGCACCACGTATCCCCCCAGCAGAACAACCTGACCCGGTTCGCTGTTAATGTCGCGGCGGATGGTCATTTCGGAGACGCCCAACAGCTGAGCGGCTTCTTTGAGATGAATTTTATCGCTGCGCTTCAGCGCCTGTAGCAGGCGGTTAATACGCTCTTCACGGCGGGTTTCCATAGCGGCCTCTGAACATTAAAAAGCCCCGCTAAGGCAGGGCTTTAGTTAATGCATATTACCTGTGGCGCACAGCTTAGTCACGCACCCAGCCTTTACGGATGGGGAGCGCGAAACAGTAGCGGTAAATCTGATGCAGACGCTGGTGGATTTGCGGCCCGCGCAGGTTCCAGACGATCTGCGACAGCAGACAGGCGCTCATGCCGACCAGCAGGCCGCCGAGCATGTCCAGCGGCCAGTGCACGCCGAGATAGACGCGGGACCAGGCAATCGCGCAGCCGATCGCAAACAGCATCACGCCCGACCAGATGCGGTGCCAGCACAAAAATGCCAGGGCGAAGGTGAAGATTACCGTGCCGTGGTCGCTCGGGAAAGAATCATCCGGCGCATGATGCAGGAAGTTGTAGCCCAGCCCGACCACAAAGGGGCGAGGGTGCGGGAACGCATGACCGATGATCCACGACAGCGCCACGCTAATCACCAGCGCCATGCCGGTTTTGATCACCACCTTGCGCTGGGCCGGCATTTGCTTACGCTGGCCCCACAGCCAGAGCGCGACGATCAGCAGCGGGACGATGCTGATCAGATCCCGGGCGAAGAAGATCGCCAGTTTTATCATCCACTCCGGTGATGACGGGGTGGCATTTATGAGCAAAAACAGATTCTGGTTGAGCGTTTCCATTATGACTTGTCCTGTGCTTTAACTGACCAGGTGGATATCGCGCCGTAAAGCACCACCTGGGTTAACCATACCCACCAACCTGCCCACAGGTTGTGGCTGAAAAAGTGCGCGCCGCGCATCACCTGGCCGTACCCCATTCCCAGGCCGAGAAAAACGCCAAGGCCGAGGAAAAACCACGCCAGACGCGGGCGTTCACGGTAAAACAAAAAAAACAGCGCCATAACGCCAAAGCCGCTGGAAGCATGGCCGCCGGGAAAACATCTTCCTGGCCCGCTGTCTGCCGGAGCGGGGCTGAAAAGCGGGTACGAGGCGGCATTCCCGCCGTACTCCACCAGGCTCCACGGGCAGGAGTGGTGGCTAAACCCTTTCAGGACGCCGACCGTTAATGCCTCAAGCCCGATGAGCAACGCCACTACGACCAGCCGTGGCTGACGACGCCAGAGTCCCCATAGCAGCGCGATAACCCCGCCTGCAATCACCAGGTCCTTTAACAGGCGGTGGTTGAGCAAATCCAGCCGCCGATCGTTTTGCAGCGGAAAACTGTGGCTGGCGGCATCAAACCAGAACCCGGTCAGCCAGCGATCCAGCTCTTCATTCCGGGAAAGCCAGCTAAAAACGGCAGCCAGTATTATCAGGATGCAAAGCTGGAAAAGATAGAAGCGGGACGGTAGTCGGTAAAGCAGTTTTGTCTTATTTACCGTTGGTTTAGGAAAACATTTCATCTTGTAGTTGGCGAAGACCGTACTGACCTTAAATGCATGGCAGCAGAATATTCATCACAGATTAAGAAATCCTTAATAGAATTGAGGTATGATGTGCGCGGCTTTACACCCCGTGCTATTTGTCAGCCGCTGACTACCGCTGGTACGGGCAATTGAATACACTCTGCGCGTTTCTTTATCTTCTGAGTTCCTAATGCAACATAATACGATAGCTAACAAAACGTTAGGCCGTCAGGCGCTGCTGTTCCCGCTCTGCCTGGTGCTCTACGAATTCTCAACTTACATCGGCAATGACATGATCCAGCCGGGCATGCTGGCCGTGGTGGATCAGTTCCAGGCGGGCGTGGAATGGGTGCCGACCTCAATGACGGCTTACCTGGCGGGCGGGATGTTCCTGCAGTGGCTGCTCGGGCCGCTGTCTGACCGTATTGGCCGCCGCCCGGTGATGCTGACCGGCGTAGTCTGGTTTATTGTCACCTGCCTTGCAACGCTGCTGGCCCAGGATATTCAGCAGTTCACCTTCCTGCGTTTCCTGCAGGGCGTCAGCCTGTGCTTTATTGGCGCGGTGGGCTACGCCGCTATTCAGGAGTCGTTCGAAGAGTCGGTTTGCATCAAGATAACCGCGCTGATGGCTAACGTGGCGCTCATCGCGCCGCTGCTTGGGCCGCTGGTGGGTGCAGCGTGGATCCACGTCGCTCCGTGGGAAACGATGTTCGTGCTGTTTGCGCTGCTGGCCGCTATCTCTTTCTTTGGGCTGCACAAGGCGATGCCGGAAACCGCGACGCGTCTTGGCGAAAAGCTTTCGCTGAAAGAACTTGGGCATGACTACAAGCTGGTGCTGAAAAACCTGCGTTTTGTCTCGGGCGCGCTGGCTACGGGCTTTGTAAGCCTGCCGCTGCTGGCGTGGATTGCTCAGTCGCCGGTGATCATCATCAGCGGGGAGAATCTCAGCACTTATGAATACGGTCTGCTGCAGGTACCCATCTTTGGCGCGCTGATCCTCGGTAACCTGGTTCTGGCCAAACTGACGTCCCGGCGCAGCGTGCGCAGCCTGATCATCATGGGCGGCTGGTGGATTGTGCCGGGCCTGATTGTGGCGGCAGTGGCTACGGTGGTTTCTTCTCATGCTTATTTGTGGATGACCGCTGGCCTGAGTCTGTACGCCTTTGGCATCGGCCTGGCGAATGCGGGCCTGGTGCGCCTGACGTTGTTTGCCAGCGAGATGAGTAAAGGCACGGTGTCGGCGGCGATGGGCATGCTGCAAATGCTGATCTTTACCGTCGGTATTGAGCTGAGCAAGCACGCCTACCAGTTCGGCGGCAACGGTCTGTTCAGCCTGTTTAACCTGCTTGGCGGGGTGGTTTGGCTTGGCCTGATGGTGTTGTTCCTGAAGGGTAAAACTGTCGGGCAGGCAAGAGACGCCTAATAAGAAAAAACCCCGGATTTCCGGGGTTTTTTCTCGGTTACTTAACCGCCATGCCGGGCTGAGCACCGCTGTCCGGGCTCAGCAGGAAGATATCTTTCCCGCCAGGACCTGCAGCCATCACCATCCCCTCAGACACGCCAAAGCGCATCTTACGTGGAGCGAGGTTGGCCACCATCACGGTCAGGCGACCTTCCAGCTTAGACGGATCCGGGTAAGCGGGACGAATGCCGGAGAAGACGTTGCGTTTTTCGCCGCCGAGATCCAGCGTCAGGCGCAGCAGCTTGTCGGAGCCGTCCACGAATTCTGCTTTCTCAATCAGCGCAATACGCATATCCACTTTCGCGAAGTCATCAAAGGTGATGGTCTCCTGAATCGGATCGTCAGCCAGCGGGCCGGTTACCGGCGCCGCATTCAGCGCTTTCACTTCTTCTTTAGACGCTTCCACCAGGGCTTCCACCTGTTTGGTTTCGATGCGGTTATACAGCGCCTTGAAGCTGTTTACCTTGTGGTTCAGCAGCGGCGTAGCGATGCTGTCCCAGCTCAGTTCAGCATTCAGGAAGGCTTCTGTACGCTCGGTGAGCGACGGCAGAACCGGCTTCAGGTAGGTCATTAGCACACGGAACAGGTTGATGCCCATAGAGCAAATGGCCTGCAGATCGGCATCGCGACCTTCCTGCTTAGCCACCACCCACGGAGCCTGCTCGTCCACGTAGCGGTTAGCAATGTCCGCCAGCGCCATGATTTCGCGAATAGCACGGCCGAATTCGCGGCTGTCCCACGCTTCGCCGATGCTTTCTGCCGCGTCGGTGAAGGTTTGATACAGCTCTGCATCGGCAATCTCTGCGGCCAGCACGCCGTCAAAACGCTTGGCGATGAAGCCGGCGTTACGGGACGCCAGGTTAACCACTTTGTTGACGATGTCGCTGTTCACGCGCTGCACGAAGTCTTCCAGGTTCAGGTCGATATCGTCGATGCGGGAAGAGAGCTTCGCGGTGTAGTAGTAGCGCAGGCTGTCGGCGTCAAAGTGGTTCAGCCAGGTGCTGGCTTTGATAAAGGTGCCGCGAGACTTGGACATCTTCGCGCCGTTAACCGTCACATAGCCGTGAACAAACAGGTTAGTTGGCTTGCGGAAGTTGCTGCCTTCGAGCATGGCCGGCCAGAACAGGCTGTGGAAGTACACGATGTCTTTGCCGATGAAATGATACAGCTCGGTCGTAGAATCTTTCTTCCAGTATTCGTCGAAGCTGGTGGTGTCGCCGCGCTTGTCGCACAGGTTCTTAAAGGAGCCCATGTAGCCGATTGGCGCATCCAGCCAGACGTAGAAATATTTGCCCGGTGCGTTCGGAATTTCGAAGCCGAAGTATGGTGCATCGCGGGAGATGTCCCACTGCTGCAGGCCAGATTCGAACCACTCCTGCATCTTGTTCGCCACCTGCTCCTGCAGCGCGCCGCTGCGGGTCCACGCCTGCAGCATTTCGCTGAAGGAGGGCAGGTCGAAGAAGAAGTGCTCGGAATCACGCATTTCAGGCGTCGCGCCGGACACCACGGATTTTGGATCGATAAGCTCAGTTGGGCTGTAGGTGGAGCCGCACACTTCGCAGTTATCGCCGTACTGATCCGGGGCTTTACATTTCGGGCAGGTGCCTTTGACAAAACGGTCCGGCAGGAACATGCCTTTTTCCGGATCGTAGAGCTGAAAGATAGTGCGGTTTTTAATAAAACCGTTCTCTTTCAGGCGGCCATAAATCAGCTCCGACAGCTCGCGGTTTTCGTCGCTGTGGGTGGAATGATAGTTATCATAGCTGATGTTAAAGCCTGCAAAATCAGTCTGATGCTCCTGACTCATTTCGGCAATCATCTGCTCTGGGGTGATACCCAGCTGCTGCGCTTTCAGCATGATAGGCGTGCCGTGGGCGTCGTCTGCGCAGATGAAGTTAACCTCGTTGCCGCGCATTCGTTGGTAACGGACCCAGACATCAGCCTGAATATGCTCCAGCATGTGACCGAGGTGGATTGAGCCGTTTGCGTACGGCAGGGCGCACGTTACCAATATTTTCTTCGCGGGTTGAGTCATAGTGGGAATTGCATCTTCTGATTTTAAAAAAGGGGACTTGATATTACCGGATTGGCAATTGTTTAGTAACCCCAAAGCCCGCAATAACCGTATATGAATCGGTGGTGTGGTTTCTGGTATGCTTAGCGGATTGCAATGTCCGATAAAAACATAAGGAGTCGGGATGAATTCGCAATCCCCGTCCAGCAAGTCCCCGGAACAGCTACGCGCGATGGTTGCCGGGACCCTGGCTAATTTTCAGCACCCTACCTTGAAACACAACCTCACCGCGCTGAAAACGCTGCACCATGTCGCCATGCTTGACGACACGCTGCACGTTGAGCTGCAGATGCCGTTCGCCTGGCAAAGCGGATTTGACGCCCTGAAAGAGACCTGCAGTTCAGACCTGCTGCGGATCACCGGCGCGAAAGCAGTAGACTGGAAGCTAGGCCATCACATCGCCACGCTGAAGCGAGTGAAAAACCAGCCCGGCATTAACGGCGTTAAAAATATTATTGCCGTCAGCTCCGGCAAAGGCGGGGTGGGGAAATCAACCACCGCGGTAAACATGGCGCTGGCGCTGGCGGCCGAAGGGGCCAAAGTCGGCATTCTGGATGCCGATATTTACGGCCCGTCGATCCCAACCATGCTGGGAGCTGAACACGAGCGCCCAACGTCCCCGGACGGCAAGCACATGGCGCCGATCGTGGCGCACGGCCTGGCAACTAACTCGATCGGTTACCTCGTCACCGACGAAAATGCCATGGTGTGGCGCGGCCCGATGGCCAGCAAAGCGCTGATGCAAATGCTGCAGGAAACCCTGTGGCCGGATCTGGACTACCTGGTGATCGATATGCCGCCGGGCACCGGTGACATTCAGCTGACGCTGGCGCAAAACATTCCGGTTACCGGGGCGATGGTCGTGACCACGCCGCAGGACATCGCGCTGATCGACGCCCGTAAAGGGATCGTGATGTTCGAGAAAGTTGAGGTGCCAGTGGTTGGCATTGTCGAGAATATGAGTATTCATATCTGCAGCAACTGCGGTCACCAGGAGCCGATTTTCGGCACCGGCGGCGCGGAGAAGCTGGCGCAGCAGTATCACACCACGCTGCTGGGGCAGTTGCCGCTGCACATTACCCTGCGTGAAGACCTCGACGCCGGTAAGCCGACGGTCATTAATCGCCCGGAAAGCGACATCACTACGCTGTACCGCGACCTGGCGGGGCGCGTGGCGGCCCAGCTCTACTGGAACGGAGACGTGATCCCTAGCGAGATCGCCTTCAGAGCGGTGTAAAAACTTAGCCGTAGCTCCGTTTCTTGTTTCCCCTCTCCCTCTGGGAGAGGGCCGGGGTGAGGGAGCTACCTCAACACAAAATGCATCAAATAGTATTCACCGTCCGGCCCCTCTCCCGGAGCCTCAATATGCCAGCCGTTACGCCGATAAAACTCAATCGCGTGTTCATTTCTCGCCAGGCACTTTAGCGAACCCGTAGCGGTAAATTCACTCTGCACTTTCTTCAGCAGCGCCTTTCCCGCGCCCGTTCCCTGATGTTCCGGGCTGACGAACAGGTTATGCAGGAAGTTATCCTGCACCCAGACGGAAGCGAAGCCGATGCGGTGGCCGTTATCTTCGGCTACCCAGATGCGTTCATCCTGAGTGGCGCTGTCAAAGTCTTCGAGCTGCCAGGCGCTGCCGTCGAGCCAGGGCCAGGCTTTGCGGCGGGCGTGAAGGTAAAGGGTGCGTAAGAAGGGACGATCGGATTCTTGCCAAAGTCGTAGGATCAAATGATTGCCTTTTAGGATGAAAGTTAGCCCATTGAGTCTACCCTTAAGCCTGAAGAGTGCCAATTCACCGCCGGTAAATTTAGCTCCGGCGGACAAATCCGCGCGGTTTTTGTTACAACGCGTTCGCTTCTCTATATACTGCCCGCTTTTGAGCCCTGAGATTGCCCCATGTTGAATAATGACGTACTGCTTAGCGTTCGCTACATGCTGAACCTGAATAACGATGGAATCGTTAAGATCCTTGCCCTGACCGGCACCGACGTCCCTGCGGAACAGATTGCTCCGTGGTTAAAGAAAGAAGACGAAGAAGGCTTTAAAGCCTGCCCGGATCTGATCATGGCGAACTTTCTTAACGGTTTGATCTACTTCAAACGCGGCAAAGACGAAAGCAAGCCGGAGCCGAAGCTTGAGCGTCGGATGACCAACAACATTATTCTGAAAAAGCTGCGTATCGCCTTTGAGCTGAAGTCTGACGACGTGCTGGAGATCCTGACCGCCCAGCAGTTCCGCATTTCTATGCCGGAAATTACCGCCATGATGCGTAACCCGGATCATAAAAACTACCGCGAGTGCGGCGATCAGTTCCTGCGCTACTTCCTGCGTGGTCTGACTCAGCGCCTGAAGCCAGCGAAAGCGGAATAAGACGTTGGGCGGGTGAGCGCCTCTCACCCGCTTCATAACTAGTCGTTGTTTCTTCTACCCGATAAAAATCAGTACAGCGTGGCCTCCCGCATCATCTCGATAAGTCTCCGCAAGCCGGGATGGAGCTGCCTGCGGCTGGGGTAATACATCACCATAGGTTCATCTTCACACACCCACTCCGGAATAACCTGCACCAGCTGCCCGCTTTCCAGCAACGGCCGCACTCGCACATTCAGGCAATAAGCCAGCCCGAAGCCGTTCAGGGCGGTATCAATGATCATTTCGCTTTCATTGAGGATCAGCGAGCCGGGTACATCCAGCGCCAGCGCCTCTTTGCCCCGGTTAAGCTCCCATTTATACAGCGTGCCGTTGCCGAGCCGCATCCGGATGCACTGGTGCTGAAAGAGATCGTCCGGGTGGTTCAGTGGGAGGTGCGCGGTAGAGGTTAAATACTGCGGTGAGGCCACCACAATCCACCTAAGCTTACGCGTCACGGGCATCGCAATCATGTCTTTAGGGACGCTCTCCCCGTAGCGAATCCCGGCGTCGTAGCCGCTGCCGATAATATCAACCAGCGTGTTATCGACGGTAATCTCCATCTGCAGCCGGGGGTACATCGCCATAAATTTTGCCAGTACGGGCGCAAACAGCAGCTGGGCGGCGTCTCGCGGGATATTGATCCGCAGCCGTCCGACCGGGGATTCGCGGTAATGATCCAGCTCATCAAGCGCCATACGGATATGGGAAAACCCCGTTTCCAGATGCCCAAGCAGCGCTTCACCGGCGTCGGTAGGCACAACGGAGCGGCTGGTGCGGTTGAGCAGGCGCACCCCAAGTCGCTCCTCCAGACCGCGCATCGTGTGGCTTAGCGCAGAGGTAGACACGCCCAGCTCAGAGGCGGCGAGGCGGAAGCTTTTCCGGCGGCAGATGGTCAAAAAAACGTTGAGATCGGCGAGTTCGCCACGGACCGGAACCGGCATAAAAGGGGCCTCTGTCATCAAGGGTTCGATGAAATTAATTCAACTTAACATGAGTTACAATTGGTTCACAGAACAGACAGGGGTAAATCATGGCAATCGAAACAATTCACATCGCGGGCATCTCTGAGCCCGTCAGCCGTATCGGCCTGGGCACGTGGGCCATTGGCGGCAGCATGTGGGGCGGCAGCCACGACGGGCAGTCGATAGCGACGCTGCACGAGGCGCTGGAGCGCGGCATCAACCTTATTGATACCGCGCCGGTGTACGGCTTTGGGCATTCCGAAGAGGTGGTGGGCAAAGCGCTGGTGGGCCGCCGGGACAAGGCGATTATTGCCACCAAAGTGGCGCTGGACTGGGACGACGCCGGGCGGGTGACGCGTTATTCCACGCCGCAGCGCATTCGTCAGGAAATTGAAGATTCGCTTCGCCGCCTGCAAACGGATTATATCGACCTGTACCAGGTACACTGGCCGGACGATTTAGTGGCGATAGACGAAACCGCGCGCGTGCTGGAAACGCTGCATCAGCAGGGGAAATTCCGCGCCCTCGGCGTCAGCAACTATTCCCCAGCGCAAATGGACAGATTCCGCAGCGCCGCGCCGCTGGCAACCATGCAGCCACCGCTCAACCTGTTTGAACGCTGCGCGACAGAAACGGACCTTCTGCCCTATGCGAAATACCATCAGATGGTGGTGCTGGCCTACGGCGCGATTTGCCGGGGCTTGCTGTCCGGTCGCATGACGCCGGAAACCGCGTTTGGCGAAGGCGACCTGCGCAGCTTTGATCCGAAATTCCAGCCGCCGCGCTTTGCGCAGTATCTGGGCGCAGTCGAAACATTGAAAGCGTTTGCTGCAGAGCGTTACGGCAAGAGCGTGATGGCCCTGGCACTGCGCTGGGTGCTGGATGCCGGCCCAACCATTGCGCTGTGGGGCGCTCGTCGTCCTGAACAGCTCAACGGGGTGGAAGACGTGTCCGGCTGGACGTTGACCGCCGAAGACAAATGCGATATTGATCACATTTTAGCCAGGCATATTAGCACCCCGCTGGGGGCCGAATTTATGGCACCTCCGCACCGGAAAACATCGCTTTAGTTCTCTCCCGCGCCCCGCTGAATCGCGCCGGGGCGTATTTTGTTGTTCACCTGCACAAGTCAAAAAAACTATGTCATCACTGAATGAACAAACCCTGGAACAGGGGGCCGAGACGGTTTCCCTGTCGCGAGCGGGGCTGCTAAAAGCGCTGTTCGCGCTCGGCATGGGCGGCTTCGCCATCGGTACCGGCGAATTCGTCATCATGGGACTGCTACCCGATGCCGCAAACGGGCTGCACGTTTCTATTCCTTCTGCAGGCCACCTGATCAGCATTTATGCGCTGGGCGTGGTGGTTGGCGCTCCGCTGCTGGCGGTGCTGGGTGCCCGCATGGCGAGGCGTGACTTTCTGATTGCCCTGATGGCGATGTTTGCCGTTGGCAACCTGTTGAGCGCTTTTGCACCAGGCTATTACTCCATGATGCTGGCGCGCTTCCTGGCCGGTTTCCCGCACGGCACGTTCTTTGGCGTCGCGGCTTTGCTGGCGGCAAGCCTTGTGGAGCGTTCGAAGCGGGCGCAGGCGGTGTCGATGGTGCTGCTCGGCCTGACGATAGCCAACTTACTGGGCGTGCCCGCCGTGGCGGCCATTGGGCAGCTATTCGGCTGGCGCAGCGCGTTTGCTATCGTGGGCGGGCTTGCCGTGCTGACGCTGATTCTGGTGTGGATCTGGGTACCGTGGCATGCCGGGGATAAAGACGCCAGCCCTCTGCGTGAGCTGACCGCGTTGACCCGCAAGCAGGTGCTGCTGACGCTGGCTATCGGCGCGATTGGCAGCGGCGGAATGTTCTCCGTCTTCAGCTACGTTAAGCCAACGATGCTGGAGCTGGCGCACCAGTCGGTAGGCATGATCCCGGTGATCCTGTCGATGTTCGGCCTGGGCATGATTGTCGGCAATATCGTCGGCGGCCGCCTGGCGGATCGCGGGCTGGAGAAAACCGTTCGCCTGCTGCTGATTTGGGCGATTCTGGTGCTCAGCGCTTACGTTTACACCTCGCACTATCCGTGGCTGGGCGCGGTCACCGTGATGCTGGTGGGCACAATGGTGTCGCTTTCTTCGGTGCTGCAAATTCGCCTGATGGACGTGGCCGGCGACGCGCAAACTATGGCGGCGGCGATGAACCACTCGGCGTTCAACATTGCCAACGCGTTAGGCGCCTGGCTTGGTGGGGTGACCATTTCCGCAGGCTTTGGCTGGGAGTCCACCGGCTGGGTTGGGGCAATTCTGGCGGTATTTGGCCTGCTGATCCACACCTGGGCGGTTATTGACGCCAAAAAACATCCGCCGTTAGCACATTGAGGTTTTCATCGTGACAGTCAGTTTAGTGCTTGCAGAAGCGCTGATCGCCGGCGTCAAAACGGCGGTGGAGGCCCACAGCTTTCCTCCTGTTTCCGTGGTGGTGCTGGACAGCGGCGGCCACCTAACGGCCTTTGCCCGCATGGACGGGACATTCCTGGCCACCATTGATATCGCCATTCGCAAAGCGCGTACGGCGGTGCTGTTCCAGGCCAATAGCGAAGATGTCGGCGCTAATTTGCACCCGAACGGTCCGGCGTATTCGCTGGAGAACAGCAACGGTGGGCTGGTGGGCATTGACGGCGGTATCCCGCTGCGCAACGCGGAGGGCGCGGTTATTGGCGCGATTGGCGTGTCGGGTGCGACAAAAGAGCAGGATGGGCAAATCGCTGCCTTTGCCGTAGAAGCGGTGTTTGGCCGCCGAGCGTAATGACAGAAAAGGAGCGAAATTCGCTCCTTTTTCTTTTACCCTATTTTGGCTGAAAATACGGTCCTTTCGTCACAGAATCGCGCACGATCATCTCAGAACTGTACAAGTTATCCCGTGAGAAATAGCCGCCGTCCAGCATCGCCGTCAGGCGGTTAATCACTTCATGGATCATCTCGCTCACCGGCTCTTTCACGCTCGACAGCGGCGGGGTGAGAAAAGCCCCGGTCGGGACATTATCAAAGCCAATAACCGACACATCGCGCGGCACCGACAGGCCCGACTGGCCGAGTCTGCTGATAGCGCCGATGGCCATGTCATCGTTGCTGGCGACCAGGGCGCTAAAATCTAGTTTCGCTGAGAGCAGCGTTTCTACCGCCGCCGACCCGCTGGCAGGCGTCCATTTTCCGGTGGCGATAAGCTCGTCCCGGACCGGCAGCCCGGCCTGCTCCAGCGCTTCGCGGTAGCCAGACAGACGCTCTCTCGCCGTGGGGGAGTCGAGGACGCCGGTGATAAAGGCGATATCCCGATGGCCCTGGTCAATCAGGTAGCGCGTGGCCTTGAAGCTGGAGCCTTTGTGATCGCAGCAAATGCAGTGGCTCTGGTGTTTACGCAGCTTGCGGTTCATCACCATGATCGGCTGCTTATGCTGCTCAATCAGCGCATCCATCTCATCCACGCTTAAAAAACGCGGGTAAATGATCACCGCGTCGCAGTGCAAATCGAGCAGAAACTGCACGGCAGCCTGCTCTTCCTGAGCGCTGTGTTTGCCGTCGACCAAAATCAGCTGCCGCCCGCTGGCTTCGAGCTTTAGCGCAGCCTGGGAAAGCAGTTCGCTAAAATAGTTCCCGCTGTACAACGTGTTGGTCACCACCAGGCCGATGTAGCCTGATTTGCTGGTCGCCAGATTGCGTGCCAGCAGATTAGGGCGATATCCCGTTTCCTGAATGGCCTGGTACACCTGCGTTTTAGTGGCCTCGCTCACGTAGCCCTTGCCCGACAACACGCGCGAAACGGTCGCCTTTGATACGCCTGCTTTTTTCGCCACTTCCTGCATCGTCGACATAAAGGCTTCTCGTAAGTTCGTCATTTCTGACCATTTTACACTTTTCGCGGCCAGGGCGCAGCGTAGCCTGTATTTCGATGTAAATCACAAAAATCGATCTCAATAAAAATAATCATTGTTATCTAATTTTCAACTACACATGATTATGTGGAACCGGTTACCTACAAAATCATAACAAGAGAGTTTCACCTCATGGCTAACAAGTACGAGGCAGTATCCCGACAGATTGTTGAGGCTTTAGGCGGCGCGGAAAACGTGGTGGCGGTAACCCATTGCATGACGCGGCTGCGCTTTGTATTACAGGACGATGCAAGGGTGGACATTGCCCGGCTGAAGGCCATTTCCGGCGTGCTGGGCGTGGTGAAAAACGACCAGCAATGTCAGGTCATTATCGGTAACACGGTGTCTCAGGCCTACGCTGAAGTGCTGAAACATCTCCCCGAAGGGGCTGGCGACAGGCCGCAGGCGGCAAAGGGCAAACTGACCCTGAAACGCATCGGCGCGGGCATCCTGGATGCGCTGATTGGCACCATGTCGCCGCTTATCCCGGCGATTATCGGCGGCTCGATGGTGAAGCTGCTGGCGATGATCCTCGCGATGACCGGAGTATTTGAAACGACCTCCTTGACGCTTACCATTCTTAACCTCATCGGCGACGGCGCTTTCTTTTTCCTGCCGGTGATGGTGGCGGCTTCTGCCGCCGTGAAATTTAAAACCAACATGTCGCTGGCGATTGCTATCGCCGGGGTGCTGGTACATCCGGCCTTTATTGACCTGATGGCGAAGGCGGCCCAGGGGCAGGCGGTTGATTTTATGGGCATACCCGTCACCGCCGTGAAATACACCTACACCGTGATCCCCGCGCTGGTGATGACCTGGCTGCTGTCGTACATCGAAAAAGGCGTGGATCGCATTACGCCAGCGGTGACCAAAAACTTCCTCAAGCCGATGCTGATTGTGCTGGTTTCCGCGCCGATAGCGATTTTACTGATTGGGCCGTTAGGTATCTGGATTGGCAGCGGGATCTCCTCGCTGGTGTACACCGTTCACGGTTATCTGGGCTGGCTTTCCGTCGCCATCATGGGGGCTATCTGGCCGCTGCTGGTGATGACCGGCATGCACCGCGTGTTTACGCCAACGATTATCCAGACCATCGCCGAAACAGGCAAAGAAGGCATGGTTATGCCGTCGGAAATTGGCGCTAACCTGTCCCTCGGCGGGTCGTCTTTGGCCGTCGCCTGGCGAACGAAAAACCCTGAACTGCGTCAGACGGCGCTTGCTGCCGCAGCCTCAGCAATCGTGGCTGGCATTTCAGAGCCTGCGCTTTACGGCGTCGCGGTGCGGCTGAAACGCCCGCTGGTTGCCTGCCTTATCAGCGGTTTTATTTGCGGTGCCGTCGCCGGTATTGGCGGGCTCGCCAGCCATTCCATGGCTTCACCGGGGCTGTTCACCAGCGTGCAGTTCTTCGATCCTGCCAACCCGATGAGCATCGTTTGGGTGGGGGCGGTGATGATTCTGGCCGTGGTGCTGTCGTTTATTACTACGCTTATTCTCGGCTTTGACGATATTCCCGTCGAGGAGCCGAAAGCCAAAGAGCAGGGCAGCAGCACGGCGTTTGTACGACCAGATAATGCAGTAAAAACACTTTAAGCAGAGGTAAGCATGGCTGAGACAGTTTTTCCAAAAGGATTTTTGTGGGGCGGCGCTATCGCGGCTAATCAGGCTGAGGGCGCGTACCAGGCCGGCGGCAAGGGGTTAAGCACCGTCGATATGATCCCCCATGGCGACAACCGCCTTGGGGTAAAGCTCGGGGTGGAAAAGCGGTTTGCGCTGCGCGACGATGAATTTTACCCGAGCCACGAGGCCATAGATTTTTACCATCGCTATAAAGACGACATCGCGCTGCTGGCAGAAATGGGCTTCACCGTTTTCCGAACCTCCATTGCGTGGAGCCGTATCTTCCCCAAAGGGGATGAAACGACGCCGAACCCGGAAGGGATCGCGTTCTACCGCGACCTGTTTGCCGAGTGCAAGAAATACAACATCGAACCGCTGGTAACGCTGTGTCACTTCGATGTGCCGATGCACCTGGTGCAGGAATACGGCTCATGGCGCAACCGTAAAATGGTGGAGTTTTTCAGCCGCTACGCGCGCACCTGCTTTGAGGCGTTTGACGGCCTGGTGAAATACTGGCTTACCTTCAATGAAATCAACATCATGTTGCACAGCCCGTTCTCTGGCGCGGGGCTGGTCTTTGAAGCTGGCGATAACAAAGAGCAGGTGATGTACCAGGCCGCGCACCACGAGCTGGTGGCCAGCGCGCTGGTCACTAAAATCGCCCATCAGGTTAACCCGGTAAATCAGGTTGGTTGCATGCTGGCGGGGGGGAACTTCTACCCGTACAGCTGCAAGCCGGAGGACGTTTGGGCGGCGCTCGAGAAAGACCGCGAGAATCTGTTCTTTATTGACGTGCAGGCGCGCGGCGCTTATCCCGCTTACGCGGCACGAATGTTCCGTGAGAAAGGGATTGAGATTGTCACCGAGCCTGGCGACGACGAGATCCTGAAGAACACCGTCGATTTTGTCTCCTTCAGCTATTACGCCTCGCGCTGCGCTTCGGCAGACATGAACGAGGGGAATACCAACCCGGCTAACATCATTAAATCGCTCAAGAATCCGCACATTACTTTCAGCCAGTGGGGCTGGGGCATCGACCCGCTCGGCCTGCGTATCACCATGAACATGATGTACGACCGCTACCAGAAACCGCTGTTCCTGGTAGAGAACGGGCTGGGCGCGAAGGACGAGGTGAATGCCGACGGGGAAATCAATGATGAGTACCGCATCAGCTATCTGCGGGAACACATTAAAGCTATGGGTGAGGCAATTGAGGACGGTATTCCGGTCATGGGCTACACCTCGTGGGGCTGCATTGACCTGGTGTCAGCGTCAACCGGTGAGATGAGCAAACGCTACGGCTTTGTGTATGTCGATCGTGATGATGAAGGGCAGGGAACGCTGGCGCGCACGCCGAAGAAGTCGTTCTACTGGTATAAGAAGGTGATTGCCAGTAACGGCGGGGATCTGGCGTAATTTTCCCCTCTCTCTCCCCAGAAGGCAGGGGAGAAATACCGTTTTATCCCCTCTCCCTTTTAGGGAGAGGGTTAGGGTGAGGGTCGTTATCAGAACGCCATCGAAGCCTGTACGAAGTAGGTACGCGGCTCACCTACGTATTTCCCGGAGTTATTGTCATTCGAACGCGTGTAATAACGCTGATCGAACAGGTTTTTAATCCCGGCACCCAGCTTCAGGTGAGACAGCGACGGCCCAAAGTCGTACTCGCCGCGCATATTCCACACCATATAGCCTGCGATATTACCAAACTGCCCGTCCGCGCTTTCGTCGGTGATGTAGTTCGGCCCGGTACCCGGAGAGCTCTGTTTAGACTGTGCAAAACTGTCCAGATTCCATACCCAGTTACCGGTCGCGTAGCGGGTGCCCACGGTGTACACCTGGCGAGAGTAGAACGGCAGATCTTTCCCGGCGAAGTCCCCTTTGTCACTGGTGGCTTTGGTGTAGGTGTACGTGGTGTAAACGCTCACGCCGTCCAGTGCGCGGTCGACTTCGCTTAGATCGTAATTTAGCGCCAGTTCAAGGCCCTGGTGTTTGGTTGCACCGAGGTTCGTCCAGCCCACAATGTTGTTGATGTACTGCAGCTGATCGTCGAAGTCGATGTAGAACAGCGTCGCTTCAGCCTTCAGCGCGGTGTCGTCATAACGGGTACCGAACTCATAGGTATGCGCTTTTTCCGGGGTCAGGCCGGCTGCCGGCTGATTGCCGCTGCCGCCGCGGGTCAGCTGGAAGTACTGCATACTGCCGAAGGAGGTGCTGGCGTTGGCGAACAGTTTCCAGGCATCAGACATATGGTACATCACGCTGATAGAAGGCAGCGGCTGGCTGTAGGTCTTCTCGCGATCGATGTTCTGGAAGGAGTCGCTGGTGTGCGTTTTGATGCTTTCATAGCGCAGACCCGGCGTAATCGTCCAGTCGCTGACGTTGATGGCATCATCAATATAGAAAGCGTTCGCTGCAGTACCGCCCGAGCTGTGCTGGTAGTACTCGGTCATGTCCGGTTTGGTGAAGGTTGTCGCAGGATCATACGCTTTTGGCGTGCGGTAACCTTTCTCGTCCGACGTTTCGTTCAGGTAGCGGTAGCCCAGGGTGACTTCATGAGACATATCCCAGAAGCGGAACAGCTGAGAATAGGTTGGCTCAATCGCCCAGGTGGAGTAGTTGCGAGGCGCTGAGTTCAGGGTACGTTTGTTGCCCTTGAAATACTCCAGATCGCTGCTGCGGTAGCTGTCGGTAAAGTAGGTCAGGACTTCCAGCTTTTTATCGTCTTCTGTGTGCTTATATTTGAAGGACATATCCTTGCGGCGGCCTTCAAAGCTGTCCCAGCGGCGGTCCGACTGGAACGGATCTTTTGCATACTGTGCGGTCGTCAGGCCGCCTGGCATACCTGACTGGGCTTCGTAATAGTGGAAGTTAGCCTGCAGCTCATCGCGATCGGTGAAGTTGTACTTGGTCTTCAGCATGAAATCGTCGATGTCGGTATTGTCGTTGCTTTCACGGTAGCCCTGGCCGTGCAGGCCGGAGTAGAGCAGTTCTGCACCAAAGCCGTTATCCGCCGTGCCGCCCACGGACGCGCTGGTCAGCGTTTTCAGGCCACCGTGGCTGGCGCCCTGGGTCTGCGCGCTGACGGTGCCGCCAAACTCTTTCGGAATGTCGCGAGTAACAAAGTTAATCACGCCGCCAACGTTTTGCGGCCCATAACGCACTGCGCCGCCGCCTCGAACCACGTCAACGGACTGAATGTTGCCCATGCCCAGCGGCGCCATGGAAAGCTGTGGCTGGCCGTAAGGGGCAACCGCGAGCGGCACGCCGTCCATCAGGATGGTTGAACGTGGGGACAGGCGAGAAGTCAGGCCGCGCACGCCAACGTTAAGGGAAATGTCGCTGCCGCCGGTGCCGTTGCTGTCACGCACCTGCACGCCCGGAATGCCTTTTAGCGCATCGGCTAGCGTCTCTGAACCTTGCTCACGAAGCTGCTGATCTGTAACGATCGAGCGTGCGCCGGGGTGGTTAAGCAGCACGGTGCTGGTGTCTGGGTTATCGAGCCAGTTGCCGACGACGGTAATGTCGTCAGCTTTTTTATCTGCGGGAGCTTTATCTGTTTGTGTGTTATCAGCGGCGAGCGCTGGCAGCGCAAATGCTATCGCGCTTGCCAGGAGAGAGACACGAAAAAGGGGGCGCATCATCATTCCTATAGAATTATGGGTTTGTCGTTATGAGTTTTTTTGGAAATGACAATCTTAATGATAATTATTTTCAAGTAAATAGTTTTGTTGCGGAATAATTCGGGATAAGGCGAAAAGTAAGCAAAAAAAACCGAGTGGTTGGATGACCGCTCGGCAGTACAGATGAACAGACCGGGAATTCAGGCTGTTAAGGGGTAACCCAGAACACGCCGCTGTAATCCAGGGCGGTGAACTGCTTGTGAGCTTGCTCGATGTCGGCCTGTGGATCGATGTCTTTGAACAAATCCGGGTGCAGGAACTTAGCGATGGTTTCCACCGCAATATAGTTCAGCGGAGAGTCGTAGAATTGATGGTAAATCGCCATCACGCGCTTCTCTTTCACCGCCGTGAGCACGTTAATGCCGGTCCGGTTCATCAGCCCTTTGAGCTTCTGTTCGGCCACGGCTTTATCGGCCATATAGCCCAGCGGCACGGCTTTTGGCGAACGGTTGCCGCGGTTCCAGTCGGCACCCGTCATCAGGTAAAAGTCCGGGTTGCTGGTGATCACCTGCTCGGTATTCACCTGGCCGCTCATTTCAGGGAACAGCTTGCTGCCAATATTGTTGCCACCGGCGGTATCAATAAACTGGCCGTAGCTGCCCTTGCCGAAAGTCTGGCAACATTCGTCGCCGCGAATGCCCGCCGCGCGTTCAATAAACACGCTCGGGCGCTGCTCAGGTTTCAGCGTCGCCACGCGCTCGCGCACCAGGTTCATCCTCTGCTGGTAGTACTGAATAAAGGCGTCTGCGTTTTTCTGCTCATCAAACACTTTGCCGAGTAACTCAATGCTGGGCAAAGTGTTGGTCAGCGGCTGCTGGCGGAAGTCGATAATCAGCACCGGAATACCCACTTTTTCCAGCTGGCTCAGCACGCCGCTGTTCTTCAGTTTGGCCAGCACGCCGATGTCAAAAATAATCAGATCCGGCTGTAAGGTGACCGCTTTTTCAACGCTGAAATCCGTGTAGTACGGATTTTCAAACATCGTGATTTTGCTTACCTGGGGGAATTTTCGCGCATAGGCGTCCGCCAGATCGGGCGCTTTGGTCTTCAGCGAGTTATCCCAGGCGATGATGTTTTCCAGCGGATCCTTCGGGTGAATAATATTCAGCGCCAGCAGGGCGCGCGCATCGGCCAGCATCACGCGCTTTGCCGTATGGGGCAGCGTCACTTCCCGGCCCGCTACGTCGGTAACAACAATCGGGGCGGCCTGGGTGGCGAAGCTCAGCAGGGCAACGGCGGCGAGCAGCCAGCGAGCTTTGGCGGTAAACACTGTGAACATGGATGACCTTCAGAACGGGAAAATTTAGGAAGGGAATGATAATCGATCTCATAGCGTTTGGAATGGGGACGCGGGAATTTTTCTGGTTACGAAAGATGCCAGGGCGAGGCTGACGGGAACCTGTCGTCTGCTTTGGCCACTCAAGGGCTTTACTGAACCGTGGTGTTGAACCACACAGGAGAGTCCATCGTGTATAGCGTTTCAAACAATGCAGCCCAGGGGCGGCACTTTCATACGTCTAATGTACAGACACCGGCCACGGCGTTTCAGGATGTACCGTCGCTGGGGCAGAAAATTGGCGCAGGCAGTCAAAAAGATGTTTTTCACTCACGACAGGATCCGCGCAAGTGCCTGTGCCTGTTCAGACCCGGCACCACTGGCACCATTTCAGCGGAGCGGTACGCTTTAAAAGAGCTGGAAACGACCAAACAGCTTAAGCATCTCGGTTTTCCCGTGGTGGACGCTCATGCATTGATTAAACATGGCGGTCACGTGGGCGTGGAGAAAGACTACATTCACAACGCTTTTGATTCCGAAGATATCGTGAATAATAAGAAAAGCCTGCCGGACGATAAGAAATTCAATCAAAACGTCCTGGCCGACTGTAACGCCATTATTAACAAGCTGAAAAATCATGAATTGCACATCGACGATCTGCAATTCTTAGTCGACAGCCATGGCCGCGTGCTGATTAACGATCCGCGCGATGTGATTCGCTCCTCGCCGGAGAAAAGCATCAGTAAAGTTAACGAGCTGCGGGCTCATGCTTTAAATAACCTGCTGGATATTGATAGCGACTAGCAGTGGGATTAATGGGAGGGATAACCGTGCTGCGGATAATGTTGGTGATGCCGGATAACAAAGGCTTTGCCTCACTCAAAGCGCAAAGCGTTGAGGAACAGTACAATATGCTGCGCCGGCTTGAAGCCAACTGGCTTAGCGGAGAAAACCGTTTTGACTTGCCCGGAGAAAAACTACTGGGTGTCTTTGCCCGTGAGGAACTGGTCGGCATTGGCGGGCTTAATCGCGACCCGTTTTCAGCAGACGAACGCGCGGGGCGTATTCGACACCTGTACCTTAGCCCGGCCTGGCGGGGAAAAGGAGCGGGGCAGCAACTGCTGCAGGCCCTGGTTGCCGGCGGAGACCACTGGTTTGATTTTTATAACACCCATGCTCCCGAACACGCCTTTCGCTTTTATGAAGCCGCCGGGTTTCAGGCCGTTTCCGGTGAGGAGAGGGTGACTCACCGGTTGCTTACTCGCCGCTAGTTTTGGGCGAACTGGCGGCCAGTTTTGCCGGGCAGAGGTTTTTAAGCCGTTCAAGCAGCCAGCGTCCGGCCGGGCCGGGCGGGGAGGCAATCGGGTAGACGCCAAACATCGGCAGTGCGAGCCCTGCCGGCGGAACATCCTCAATGTTCAGCCGCACCAGCCGCCCCTCGCGAATATCTCGTTCGACAACGTGTGACGGCATGCTGCCCCAGCCGAGGCCATCGAGCAAAAAGGCGTGTTTGGCCAGCAGATCGCCCAGCCGCCAGGTGGAAGGTGACATTACGCCAAACTCTTTCCCTTTGGAAAGCTCCGAGCGGTCGGTCAGCACCAGCTGAACGTGTTTGGTCAGTTCGGACTTTGGGATGATGCCTTCGAACTGCGCCAGCGGGTGATCGGGCGCGGCTACCATCACCAGCGAAACGCCGGTCAGACGCTCCCCGGTCAGCGAGGCCGGCATATCCGGCAGTGAGCCCAGAATACCAATCCCCGCGCTGCCGTTAAGCACCGGTTTGTAGCCCCCACCCAGCGCCTCTACAAACAGACGCAGCGGCGTGCCGGGAAACTGTTCGCGGAAGGCTTTGGCCGCCGAAGTCATCGCCTCCAGCGGGAAGAAAACGTCCACCACCACCGAAAGTTCAGATTCCAGCCCCAACGACATACCGCGCGCTCTCGCCTTCATAAAATCGACGCCAGAAACAATGCAGCGGGCGTCGATCAGCAGCACTTCACCTTCTGGCGTTAGCTTTGGATAGCGGCCGGAACGGTCGAACAGCTGCACGCCGATCTGGGCTTCCAGCCCCTTAATCAAATCGCTGATCACCGACTGGGCGCGGTACATCTTGCGAGCAGCCGCAGAGAAGCTGCCTTCGTCGACGGCGGCAATAAACGTGCGAAGTTGGTCCAGCGAAATACCGTCCAGCATTGTGGTTCCTGCCTGGCTGTTAAGGAAGAAGCGCAATATAGCCCTTCGGCATGGGTTTGTCATTGGCGATGATGTATCGGACATGGCGATGGATTGCATCGAAATATAACGGCTATTCGGGTGAGAGAGGCGGTGGCATAGTGGCTGCCATGTTCCGCGAATCTTAAAGATTGAGCACACCTATGTTAACGGCTCTAAAAAAACTCTTAACGCGCTTATCCCCTAAATCAGACTCCATTTCAGAGGCTAAAACGATGTCGACTATCCTGCATATTGATACCAGTGTTCTGGGCGGTTATTCCGTCAGCCGCCAGCTGTCGGCGGAGATTGTTGCCCGCCAGAAAACGCTGCACCCCGGTGCCACCGTGATTTACCGCGACCTGGTGCAGTCCCCGGCTCAGCACCTGTCCGACAAGCACATTGCCGCTTTCCAGGGCGCGGAAGTGACCGACGCTGAGCTGGGCGCAGATCTCGCGGCCGGTGGGGCGTTTATTGACGACCTGTTCGCCGCAGACGTGATTGTCATTGGCGTGCCGATGTACAACTTTTCTATTCCATCCCAGCTTAAGGCGTGGATCGACCGAGTTTGTGTGGCTGGACGCACCTTCCAGTACGGCGCCAACGGCCCGGAAGGCCTGCTGCCAAAAGGCAAAAAAGTGTTTATCGCTTCTTCGCGCGGCGGCCAGTACACCGGCGACAGCCCGGCGGCATTCCTGGAGCATCAGGAATCCTATTTGAAAGCGGTACTGGGCTTCATTGGCCTGACCGATGTGACCATTATTCGCGCAGAAAACCTGAGCCGTGGCGACGAAGCGAAAAGCGCCGCACTCGCCGATGCGAAAAACCAGATTGCGTCACTGGCCTGATTACGGATAACGAATAACGAGCCCTGGCTATTACTGCAAAGGCTCGTTTATTTCGCGGAAGTGAACTAAAACGCCCGCCAGATAAGCACGGCAATCCCGCCAAACAGGATCCATTTCACGATGTAATACACCGTTTTATTCCAGCTTTTTAACTTCTTGCCGACGATACGAATCTGATAGATGTATCGGAAAGCGCGGTTGATCCCACCGATGCGGTCGTTTTCATCGTTAGGTGCCGACGCGGCGCTCATCAGGTTGCGCCCCAGCCAGTGGTTAACCGCCTGAGCCCAGCGGTAGCGCATCGGTCTTTCCACGTCGCAGAACAGAATCAGGCGATTTTCGCCGCTGGTGTTTTCCGCGTAGTGAATATAGGTTTCATCGAACAGCACGCCTTCACCGTCCCGCCAGCTATAGCGCTTCCCGTCCACTTCAATAAAGCAGCGATCGTCATTCGGGGTCGCAAGTCCAAGGTGAAAACGCAGCGAACCGGCGTACGGATCCCGGTGCCTCGGCAGGCGGCTGCCGTCGGGCAGGGTGGCGAACATCGCAGCTTTGATGGAAGGAATGGTGCGCAGCAGTTCGGTGGTTTTCGGGCACAGTATGCTGGCCGACGGGTGGGCGTTTTCATACCATTTCAGGTAAAAGCGCTTCCAGCCTGTTTTAAAGAAGGAGTTGAAACCGGCGTCGTTAAATTTATCCGCGGCTTTTATCTGCTCCATTTGTTGCAGATGCATACCTTCGTCGCGAATCACTTCCCAGTTTTCCCGCAGCGTTGTCAGCTCGGGAAAGGTTTCCGGTGTTAAATAGGGCGTATTCGGCACCCTGGAGAAAAGATACATAAAACCGTTAAGCGGGGCGGTAAACGTGGAATGGTCCGACAGCTGCCGCCAGAAACGAAAGCGAATCTTGCCGCGATAATGCACATAGACCACTGAAATAATAATGATGAGTAAAATAATATATTTCATATTGTTATCTGACCACTGTGTTTTTTTGCTCATTCCCTGCCGGGCCAAAGCCCCGACTGCCCAAAATGCGCCTTTGAAAAGGCGCTGAAATAGAGCATAGCAGTGGTTTTAACGAAGTAAATGTTGCCTGGGAAAACTTACCAGCCTACAGATAACCCCGCGCCGTAACCCATATTGTTTTCTGTATCATCACTGACGGTGGCTTTCACAACAACAGCATTTCCGATACGTGTAGAGGCGCCCACGGCTAAAGCATTTTCACCTTCATAGCCGCCAATCCCTGCCCCTATAGCCACGGTTTGATTATTCATCACCTGCGGTATATTGCTCATTGCCATCGCGCCAGAGATACCCGCGTTGGCCTCTTTTTGATTATTGTTAACTTCATCTTTTAATGCAGAAAATGCATTATTTAATTTGGCTATCGATAGGCTGTTGGCCTGAATCAGGCGGGTATTATTTTCTGCATGTTCCGTATTTAAAGAAATATTGTTAGCGTTAGTGGATACGCGTGCCTGCGTTGCCGTATCAAGTTTCGTTTCGGCGGTTATCAGGCCATTTTTGCCATTAATACCATTTGTTCCGTTTTTACCATCAGCGCCGTTTTTAACCTGAGACTGGACATATTCGATCATCGCTTTATCTTTGGCTGCCTGGTGGTCGGCATCTGTCTCCGGGCTGTCCAGGTGTGAACTTTTATCGGCTGTGGACGGTACAACCGGATCCATAATTATCGCCGTTGAAGGGGTAAGCGTGCTGGCGACGATTGAGTGGGGAGCATCGAGATGCGGCGGAACGGGCTCTGAATGATTCCAGTCCATATGCGGGGTCGTCACCGTCCCACTCACAAAATCGCTGGTATAGTTTGTCTGATGGGCGCGATCGTAATCCCGTACAGCCTGCTGCTGCGACGCATCCATACTTTCAAAACTGGCCTTTGCTTCCTGCCAGGTAATAGATTTATTCACCATATTATTATAGAAGTCGCTTACCACATCAGCCCTGGCTGAAGTCGAAAGGACCAAAATACCAAACACCAAAGCCATTGATTGACCAAAGTTAAAGGATTTCATTTTTCTCTCACCATAAATAAATTGAACGTTCCAATGCATTATTGAGTGCACTAATAACGGCGATGAACTATCCCGAAATGTGACAATGCAATCCTTGATCTAAATCATAAGAAAATTCTTAGTGGAGAGTGTTTAAAAGCGATAAAACAGGCCGTTCACATTCATCATTTGCGCTGGTGCCAGGCTGCTCACACCGCTGTTACAATCGGGGTGAAAAGGGGTAAGGCGCTTACGTTTGAAAGTGCAGTTACTCGCGGGCCGCTTGATGGCAGAAGGGCGTGGAGCGGCTAAATTCGACGGGATGATGACCGTTTTTGCCGTTTACAAGACTTCCCGCTGGCATTACCATCCTCTGCACGGATTAATGACCTGCATTAATCACAACATATTGCTGTAAATGACTCGGGGTGCCCTTCTTTGTGAAGGCTGAGAAATACCCGTACCACCTGATCTGGATAATGCCAGCGTAGGGAAGTCAGATGCCTGTCCGGCGTCCCTTCTTTCACGCCGGACAGGAGCCTTACCGTTATGCAACCTGACCTGCTACCCGGCGCAACCGCCGCCTCTGTTTTACACCACCTCCGTCAGCATTCGCCGCTGGTTCACTGCATGACCAATGACGTAGTGCAAACCTTTACCGCTAACGTGCTGCTGGCGCTTGGGGCTGCCCCGGCGATGGTGATTGAAGCCGAAGAAGCGGCACAATTTAGCGGGCTTGCCAGCGCGCTGCTGATCAACATTGGCACCCTGACTTCAGAACGCGCGACGGCGATGCTGGCTGCTATTCACGCCGCCAATAGCGCCGAAACGCCGTGGGCACTAGACCCGGTCGCCGTGGGTGGTTTGGCTTTCCGCACGCGCTTCGCTCGCGAAATTATTCAACTGAAACCCGCCGCCATTCGCGGTAATGCGTCTGAAATCATGGCGTTGGCAGGGGAGCAGGCCGGAGGCCGTGGCGTAGACAGCACCGATGATGCACTTTCGGCGATCCCGGCGGCGCAAAAGCTGGCGCGCGAAACCGGTGCAGTGGTTGCCGTAACCGGAGAAACTGATTACGTCACCGATGGCGAACGAACGTTTGCCGTGACCGGCGGGGGAGAACTCATGACGCGTGTGGTCGGCACCGGCTGCGCGCTTTCCGCCGTGGTTGCTGCGTGCTGTGCTTTACCGGGAGACAGGCTGGACAATGTCGCCGGCGCCTGCCGCTTTATGTCGCTTGCCGGCGAGCAGGCCATCGCCGCCAGCCGTGGGCCGGGCAGTTTTACCCCAGCCTTCCTCGACGCCCTTTATCTGCTTAACGCGGAGGGGCTGGCATGAAACGCATCAACGCATTAACTATTGCCGGAACCGATCCAAGCGGTGGCGCGGGGATCCAGGCCGATCTGAAAACTTTCTCCGCGCTTGGCGCTTACGGCACAAGCGTGATCACTGCGCTGGTGGCGCAGAATACCCGTGGCGTGCAGTCCGTTTATCGTATTGAGCCTGAGTTTGTGGCGGCGCAGTTAGATTCTGTCTTGAGCGACGTGCGCATCGACACCACAAAAATTGGCATGCTGGCAGAGGCCGATATCGTTGAAGCCGTCGCAGAGCGACTGGCGTTCTATAAGGTACCAAACGTGGTGCTGGACACGGTGATGCTGGCGAAAAGCGGCGATCCGCTGCTGGCCCCATCGGCGGTAGAAAGCTTACGTCGGAAGCTATTGCCGCATGTCGCGCTGATCACGCCCAATCTCCCGGAAGCGGCAGCGCTGCTGGATGCGCCCCACGCGCGCAGTGAAAAAGAGATGCGCGAACAGGGTGAAGCGCTGCTGGCAATGGGCTGCGAGGCCGTGCTGATGAAAGGCGGGCACCTCGACGACGCAGAAAGCCCGGACTGGCTATTTACTAGCCACGATGTCCAGCGCTTTACCGCGCCGCGCGTGCAAACAAAAAACACCCACGGCACTGGCTGCACTTTATCTGCCGCGCTGGCTGCGCTCCGCCCCCGCCATGACGACTGGGCGCAAACCGTGGCTGCCGCAAAAATCTGGTTGTCGAAGGCGCTGGCTCAGGCGGATTCGCTGGAGGTCGGGCACGGTATCGGCCCGGTACATCATTTTCACGAATGGTGGTAACTGTCGGTTAAAAGAGAAGTTTTTAGCCAGCGTAATACCAGTGGTACTATACTGGCTTCATCTTCCCTGCCGGACAATTGCGTACCATGGAACAGGCTCATCACCAGTTAGTTGAACAGCTCAAACAGCGCTTTTCCGCTCCGGATAACGCTCCTCTGTACCTCAAGTTTGCCGAAACGGTGAAAAACGCCGTGCGCGCGGGCCTGTTGCCGCAGGGCAATATCCTGCCGGGGGAGCGCGATCTCAGCCAGCTCACGGGGGTGTCACGCATTACCGTGCGCAAGGCGATGCAGGCGCTGGAAGATGACGGCGTGGTGACGCGTTCGCGCGGCTACGGGACGCAAATTAATGCGACGTTTGAGTATTCGCTGAAAGAGGCCAGGGGCTTTTCGCAGCAGGTTGTGCTTCGGGGTAAAAAGCCAAATACGCTGTGGGTGAACAAACGCGTGGTGAAATGCCCGGCAGACGTGGCTGAACAACTCGCGATCCCGGCGGAAAGCGAGGTTTTCCTGCTCAAGCGCATTCGCTACGTGGATGAAGATGCGGTGTCTATCGAAGAGTCTTACGTGCCGACCGGGCTGATTGCCGACCCGGATGAGATTGGCGTTTCGCTGTACGACTACTTCCGCAGCCAGAACATTATTCCGCAGCGCACCCGCAGCCGGGTCAGCGCCAGAATGCCGGACAGCGAATTCCAGTCACACATCAAACTGGAAACGCCGGTGCCGGTTTTGGTCATCAAACAGGTGGCGTTCGACCCGCACAACCGGCCCATCGAGTACAGCATCAGCCATTGCCGCAGCGACTTATACGTTTTCGTCTGCGAGGAGTAAGGTTTGCTCGAGCTGCGCGAGTTTTGGCGCGCAGTCCCCGCCCCGGTGGCCGACCACGTAGCTGGCTACCGCATTCCCGAGGCTGACTGCTTCTTCCAGGCTCCAGCCTGCCGCCAGGCCCGCAATTGTGCCGCCCGCATGGCTGTCGCCCGCGCCGATGGTATCCACGACGGTAGTCGGGAAGGGCGCAGCGATCCCTATGTTATCGCCGGCCGCAAACCACGCGCCGTCCTTATCTAAACGAACGATTAGCGGGCTGCCGTAGCGGGTGAGCCATGCACGGCAAATCGCTTCAATATTTTCCGCTTCCACTTCAAGCCATTCGGCAACAATCGCCGCTTCCTGACGGTTGAGCGAAACAATCGGTTTGCAGGCCATAATCCGCGCCAGCAGCGGCTGCGGGATATCTGCGATACGCGGGCCAAAGTCGATGAACGGGGTAATTTCCTGCAGCGACTCCAGCCAGCCAACGAGCAGTTCCGCACACGGCCCGGCAAGCTGGTAGCCAGAGAGCGAGAGCAGGCTACCTGGCGGGATGGTCAGGCCGTCAAGCCAGGCCTGATTCCACTGATGCTCGACGCCGCGAAACGACATAAAGGTGCGTTCGCCGTCGGGTTCGACCAGTGCCAGGCACCAGCCATTGTCTCCCGTATCGGTGTGGATCTCGCTGCGGATGTGCTGTTTTTCCAGGCTGTTGCGAATAATGTCGGCCCAAGTGCCCTGGCCAATTGGCAGCGCGTTCTGCGAGTCAATGCCGAGGCGCGAAAGCGTGATGGCGATGTTCAGCGCGCAGCCGCCAATGTTCACGCCCTGCTGATGCAGTTCGATATCGCAGCCGCGCCACGGGAGGGCGTAGGCGTCGGCGATGACGTCAATCACCGCCGAACCGAGCACGCAAACCGGGCGTTGAGCCTGCAGCTGGGGCAGTTTGCTCAGCAGTTCATTTGGCTTCATGGCTGGCCTCTCTTTGCTGGCGATAGGCCATAAAGATGCGGCTGTAGCGCGTGAAGTCGAGCTGGTTCTCTTCATCCAGCTCCTGTTTCAGCGCCGGGTCGATGCTTTCCACGCCGTTCAGCGCGCCGCAGATAGCGGTGGCCATAGCGCCGATGGTGTCGGTGTCTCCGCCGAGATTGGCGCACAGGATGGCGCAGCGGTTAGGGTCGGTTTTCGCCAGCTCGACCATCGCAATCGCCGCCGGTACCGACTCAACGGTGCTGGTACCGGTGCCGACCAGCTGGTAAATCTCTTCCATGGCGGATTCGGTGCCGCGCGCTTTTCTTGCCACGCTCAGCGCTAATTCCAGGCGTGCCGCGAGGGACGCGCTAAATGTCGTGATGCGTTTTTCCTGCGCGTGGCGGGCGATGGAGGGCATCTCATCGCAAATTGTGGCCCAGCTTGCGCCGTCGATAGCGCGGGAAATGGCCCAGGCAATAACGACTGCCCCGGCAATGGCCAGATCTGATTTGTGCGTCGGGCTCGAAGCTAGCGCGACCTCGTCCACAAACTCATCGAGACTGGCCGTGGGCAGCAGGCAGCCAAGCGGGGAGGCACGCATCGCCGCCCCGTTGGTTACGCCGTTGTTTTCCAGCTCGCTTACCAGCGTGCCTTGTTTAATCGCATTCAGGGCTATTTTCGACGTCGGGCCGAGCACGTTTTTGTTAAACGCGTCGAACCCTTCTGCCCACGCCAGAATATGGCGGCCAATGGCGTCCGGGTTGATAACCCCGTGGTGCTCGATGATGGCGTCCGCCAGCGCCAGCGCCATTGAGGTGTCATCGGTAAACTTAGCGCGGGCAAAATAACAGGCGGCGTTGTTTTCTGCCGGACCCGGCAGGAACTTGTCTATCCAGCCGAAGTAGGCCTTCACCCGCGAGCGCGGCCACAGTTCGGACGGCATCCCCATCGCATCACCTAACATCTGGCCGTAAAAGGCTCCCAGAATACGATTTTCCATTGTTACGCTTCCTTTAATACTTTTTCAGATTCATCACCGGCAACGGCGATGGCAGCAATCTCTTTGTCCGACTCGCGGAAGAAGACCATGAACAGCACGGCGATGACGGCAATCATTATTGCGCCAAAGCCCCACATCCCCGCCCAGTTAAAGGTCTGACCGTTCACCGGTGAGGAGTAAGCAAACATTTTTTCCATCATTTTGCCGCCAAGGCTGTAGCCGAGCAGGCTGCCGAAGCCCTGGCAGCAAAGGGTGATCAGCCCCTGCGCCGCGGTGCGCATGTACACCGGGGATTTCTTGTCTACGTAAATGTAGGCGGTGACGTAGTAGAAGTCGTAGCTCACGCCGTGCAGCAGAATGCCGAGGAACAGCAGGCCGTAAGTGAACAGGTGCGATGCGTCGCCGTACACAAAGAAGCCGTAGCGGATGGCGGCGGTGATCAGGCCCAGCAGCAGAACCTTTTTAATACCAAAGCGCTTAGTGAAGAACGGCAGCGCCAGCATAAAGAAGATTTCCGAGAACTGGCCAAGCGTCATCCAGCCCGTGGCGTTGTGCATCCCGACTTCGGTCAGATAGCCGTTGGCGAAGATGTAGTAGAACGCCAGCGGCATCGCAAACAGGAAGGAACAGAAGAAGAAGACCAGGAAGTTTTTGTCCTTCAGCAGCACCAGCGCGTCCAGGCCCAGCATCACCTTCAGGCTGAGCTTGCCGGTGCTTTTCGGCGGCGTGTTCGGCAGGAACAAAGCGAATACGCCTAACATAACCGAGCTGATGGCGGTGATCAGCAGCGGCACGTTGGTTGGCGAGATATCGCTAAAGCCCATTATCTGCGGCAGGAAGCCACACACGATCCCGGAGGCAATCCAGCCGATGGTGCCCATCACACGAATACGCGGGAAATCACGCTCCACGTCGTCGACGTTGGAAAACGCGATGCTGTTGGTCAGCGCGATGGTTGGCATATAGGTGAGCGAGTAAGCCAGCAGCAGCGGGAAGAAATAGACAAACTCCGTTTGCTGGGCGGCCAGATACATCAGCCCGGCGCCGACAAACATCAGCAGCGCCAGTACTTTTTGTGCGGCAAAGAAGCGGTCGGTCAGCGAGCCGACCAGAATAGGAGACAGAATAGCAGCGATGGCGGTGCAGGCGTAGGACCAGCCGATTTCACCGGCGGTAAAACCACTTTTGTTGAGGAACAGCCACAGGGGCACAAACCAGGCGCCCCAGATAAACCATTCCATAAACATCATGAACGAAAGGCTAATCGTTGTACGTTTCATGCTCAGGACCTTCATGACAGGTGTAGGGTGTGCCTTAACCATACCAATTAATAATACCTTTTAAATACCTTTGCGTCGATTCTATGATCGCCTTTGCAAAAATAGCCGGGGTGGCCACCTGGCTTTACTCCTGGAAAGGAGGCAAAAGTGCGCTTGAACTGGCAAATCCCCGCCGTCGGTACCAGGATTAGTGCGGCCGGTTTTTTCGACCCGGCAGAACAGGATTCTTCATGCGCAGCGGGCAGGGGGCTCGCTGCCTTTACGGGAGCGTATTATGACTGATATTGCGCAGTTGCTTGGCAAAGATGCCGACGGCTTGTTACAGCATCGTTGTATGACTATTCCGGCAGACCAGCTTTATCTGCCCGGCTCGGACTACGTTGACAGGGTGATGGTAGACAACAATCGCCCGCCTGCGGTGCTGCGAAACATGCAGACGCTGTACAACACCGGGCGTCTGGCTGGGACTGGCTACCTCTCTATTCTTCCCGTCGATCAGGGCGTTGAACACTCGGCGGGGGCTTCTTTCGCCGCGAACCCGCTCTACTTCGATCCGAAAAACATCGTTGAACTGGCCATCGAGGCAGGCTGTAACTGCGTGGCTTCTACCTATGGCGTACTGGCCTCGGTTTCACGCCGCTATGCCCACCGCATTCCGTTCCTGGTGAAGCTTAATCACAATGAGACGTTGAGCTACCCGACCACCTACGACCAGACGCTGTACGCCAGCGTAGAGCAGGCCTTCAACATGGGCGCCGTTGCTGTCGGGGCCACGATTTACTTTGGTTCACCGGAATCCCGCCGCCAGATTGAAGAGATCTCCGCCGCCTTTGAGCGTGCGCATGAACTTGGCCTGGTCACCGTGCTTTGGGCCTATCTGCGTAACTCCGCATTTAAAAAAGACGGGGTGGATTATCACGTCAGCGCCGACTTAACCGGGCAGGCTAACCACCTGGCGGCGACTATCGGGGCCGATATCGTAAAGCAAAAAATGGCGGAGAATAACGGCGGCTATAAAGCGGTAAACTTTGGCTATACCGACGAAAAAGTTTACAGCAAGCTGACCACCGACAACCCTATCGACCTGGTGCGCTACCAGCTGGCTAACTGCTATATGGGCCGCGCCGGCCTTATCAACTCCGGCGGTGCCGCAGGCGGTGAAACTGACCTGGCAGATGCGGTGCGTACGGCGGTGATCAACAAACGTGCGGGCGGTATGGGGCTGATTCTGGGGCGCAAAGCGTTCAAGAAATCAATGGTCGACGGCGTGAGGCTGATCAACGCCGTGCAGGATGTTTACCTGAATGAGAAAGTGACCATCGCTTAAGCTCTGTTAAGTAAGATTATAAGGCCCTCTTTTATGAGGGCTTTTTTATGCGGATTTTTATACTGTGGCATTATTACCTTCACCCTAACCCTCTCCCTGGAAGGGAGAGGCGAAAAGGCTTCACCGTGCTGGCTTACCCCAATAGCGGGCAATTAGGCGGTAAACGACAGGCCAGCGCATTCGGATGCACTTCAATGCGAAAATGCCGTCCGCTCAGCGGTTCCCCGTCCAGGTTAAAGGTAATATCGTGCGGGGCCGAAATCTCAAACCAGGCCGATTTCCCTTCAATAATGTTTGGGTTTTCATCCGGGCGCGTGAGCGTAGTCAACAGCGCAGGAAGCAGGTCTTCACCGGTGAAAATCCGTAGATCAAGCAGCCCGTCGTTGATCAACGCCTCCGGGCAAAGCTGTTGCCCGCCGCCGGCCTGGCAACCGTTACCGATGCCGATCACTAATGCGTCGCCCTGCCAGCTAAAGCCTTCTCCGCGAATGTCGCAGCGATCCGGCTTGAGCATGTCCATGCGCATTAAACCGTGAATAAAGTATGAGACGCCGCCAAGCGCTGCTTTGAGTTTTTCCGGCGTTTCGGTGGTGATGCGTGTGCCAAATCCGCCGGTCGCCATGTTGATGAAGAAGGCTTCATCGTTGACCTGCACCAGGTCGATATTGGCGGCTTTGCCAAACAGCGCGAGGCGCAGCGCTTTTTCAAAGTCCTCAGGAATACCGACGCTGGTGGCAAAGTCGTTGGCTGTCCCCAGCGGGAGAATGCCCAATGCCGGGCGGCTGCCCGCAGAAAGCTTCGCGAGGCAGGTGGCAATCTCATTGATTGTGCCGTCACCGCCGCCGGCAACCACGGTGTCTACGCCGAGGTTCAGGGCTTCGTCAATGTAACGTTCGGCATCACCTTTTTCCCAGGTCACCCTGATATGCAAGGTGTAACCTTCCTCACGCAGCGTATGCACGGCCTCGCGCAGCTGTGGGTTACCGGCGCCTTTACCGTTCAGAATCAAAAATGAATGCGGGGATCTCTCCATGACTTACCTCAGAAAAGTGAGCATTATCAAAGTGTAGAGCAAAGTGGGCGCGGGGGAGTAAGAACTGGCTGAATCAGCGGAAAAAAGAAAGCCTGCGCAAGGGAGATTGCGCAGGCCAAGGAGGTGGTTCCTGGTACAGCTAGCATTTATGGGTTATGTTTTTCAGCTTGCGGATAATAACGTTATCTTGTGTAACCGTATGTGATCGGTTTCTAAGAATGCTCTTAGCGCGAAAAATAACCCTAATTCACTAGTTTGCGTGCGGTTTACGGGTTGTCTGACCAGAGAGATTGCGCATCAGTAGAGCATAATCCAGCGCTATCTCCTGAGGTACAGGCATCCATACGGTATGACCGTCGCCTGGAGCCACGTCTATCGGCTGGGATTTGCCGTTTTCCAGCGTTTCCAGCGTAAAGGTGATATTCCCCTGCGGGGTCATCATTTCCAGACTGTCGCCCAGCAGGAATTTGTTTTTCACCGCCACGGCCGCCAGATCACCCCGGCGTTCGCCGGTAAACTCGCCCACAAACTGCTGGCTCTCGGAAATGGAGTGCCCGTACTCGTAATTCTGATGGCTGTCGTGGGTATGTCGGCGCAGGAATCCTTCGGTATAGCCACGGTGGGCCAGGCCTTCCAGCGTTTGCAGCAGCGTAGGGTCGAACGGCTTGCCCGCTGCGGCGTCGTCAATGGCGCGACGATACACCTGCGCGGTACGTGCGCAGTAGTAGTAGGACTTAGTACGGCCTTCGATTTTCAGCGAGTGCACGCCCATTTTTGTCAGGCGCTCCACGTGCTCAATGGCGCGCAGATCTTTCGAGTTCATGATGTAGGTGCCGTGCTCGTCTTCGAAAGCGGTCATGTATTCGCCTGGACGTTTGGCTTCTTCCACCATAAACACTTTGTCCGTTGGGGCGCCGACGCCAAGCGTAGGCTCAACGTTTTGCACCGGAATTGGCTCGTGCACGTGGACGATATTGCCGATGTCGTCTTCTTTGCCTTCCTGAACCTTATATTCCCAGCGGCAGGCGTTGGTGCAGGTTCCCTGGTTAGGATCTCGCTTGTTGATATAGCCGGAGAGCAGGCAGCGGCCCGAATACGCCATGCACAGCGCGCCGTGGACGAAGATCTCCAGCTCCATTTCTGGAACCTGTTCGCGAATTTCGGCGATTTCTTCCAGCGACAGCTCGCGGGAAAGAATCACGCGCGTCAGCCCCATTTGCTTCCAGAACTTCACTGTCGCCCAGTTAACGGCGTTAGCCTGCACGGAGAGGTGAACGTCCATTTCCGGGAACGCCTCGCGCACCATCATGATTAGCCCTGGATCGGACATGATCAGCGCATCCGGGCCCATGTCGATAACCGGCTTAAGGTCGCGAATAAAGGTTTTGAGCTTGGCGTTATGCGGGGCAATGTTCACCACCACGTAGAATTTTTTACCCAGCGCGTGGGCTTCGTTGATCCCTAGCTGGAGGTTTTCGTGGTTGAATTCGTTATTGCGCACGCGCAGTGAATAGCGCGGCTGGCCAGCGTAGACGGCGTCTGCACCGTAGGCGAAAGCGTAACGCATATTTTTCAACGTTCCCGCCGGGGAGAGGAGTTCCGGTTTAAACATGAAGTTCTCGTTCTGATATCAGGTCAGAACCGCTCCATCTGGTGAAGCGGCTAAAGTCGAGTGGATTACCACAATTTAAGGGCGGGAATTGTAGCGCCGTGAGGCTGGGGAGTAAACCGTCTTGCGGATTCAGGCGATGAGCGGGATACCGACAAAAAGGAGCGACGCGAAGGCAATATTCTCCGTGTACTCTTTCAGTGCTTCGGTATTTTCTTTGAAATGCGCGATGAACTTGTCGAGCGCGGCGGCTTCATCCGTCGCCAGTATCTCGAAGCCAATTTTTTTAAATCCATCAGCAGCCAACTCTTTTTTCTCTTCCACACCAAGAGATGCCTTCGGGTAGATATTGAAAGCAATATCCCGGCTATAGAAAACATACTTTTCCACGACAACCTCCTTGCAGGGAAGACGCCGGTCAATGTTGACCGGCCTGTGTTCTATCTTAGAGTTTTTTGGGTTCTCTGAGCAGTCTACTAAAAGTAGTCGTCCCGGATATGAGTTTAAATTACTCGCCCGGCGTCCGCCTCCCAGCGATAACCCACCCCGTAAACGGCGCGAATAAACGACTGATCGGTATCCAGCGCTTCAAGCTTGCGGCGCAGGTTTTTTATGTGACTGTCGATGGTGCGGTCGGTGACCACGCGGTAGTCGTCATACAGATGGTTCAGCAGCATTTCGCGGGAGAACACCTTCCCCGGCTCGTGGGACAGGGTTTTTAGCAGGCGGAACTCGGCGGGGGTGAGATCCAGCAGTTTACCGCGCCAGATAGCCTGGAAACGGCCTTCATCAATCACCAGCGGACTTTCTTCCGACCCGGCGGAAATGGCAAGCTGACGCTTGCAGCGGCGGAGAATTGTTTTCACGCGGGCGACGACTTCGCGCGGGCTGTAAGGCTTGCAAATATAGTCGTCGGCGCCAATTTCCAGCCCCAGCAGACGGTCAATTTCTTCTATTTTGGCGGTCACCATGACGATGGGGACTTCGGAGAAACGTCTAATCTCTTTGCACAGCGTCAGGCCGTCTGTGCCGGGCAGCATCAAATCCAGCAGAATGAGATCCGGCGGCGTGTGGCGAACATACGGCAGCACCTGGTCGCCGTGGTTCAGCAGAGTAGGGGCATAGCTTGCCGCGCGGAGATAGTCGATGAGCAACTGCCCAAGCTTAGGTTCATCTTCTACGATCAAAATACGGGGCGTACTGTCGTCAATCGGTAGCTCGGTCATAGTGTCCTCGACGTTTCTGTTTCCAGAGGAAGTTCAACGGTAATACTAACGCCGCCAAAGCGTGAATGGGAGGCGGTTAGCGTTCCGCCATGGGCGGTCACAATATTCTGGCAGATAGACAGGCCCAGCCCTGAGCCGCCGCTGGCGCGGTTACGGGAGCCTTCCGCACGGTAAAAACGGTCAAACAGCTGGCCTAGCTGCTCGTCTGAGACGCCGGGTTCGCTGTCGTCAAAGCTCATCACAAACTGCTGATTCACAATTTTACCGCCGATCACAAGTTGCCCACCGCTGTCGGTGTAGCGGAGGCTGTTTTCCAGAAGATTGTTGAACAGCTGCATCAGGCGGTCTCCGTCACCGAAAATAGTCGCGGTTTCCGGTAGCGCAAGGCGTATTGTCAGCCCGCGTGACTCAAAACGGGATCGAAATGCCCCGGCAACCACTTCCAGCAGCGCAATGATATCCAGCGATTTTTTCTGGTAGGCCAGCGCGCCTTCATCGGACATGGAAAGCTGGTGCAGGTCGTCAACGAGCTTGGTCAGGGTGGCGACTTCCATCTGCAGTGACGTGACGGACTCCGGCGTAAACTGACGCACGCCGTCCTGAATTGCCTCTAGCTCACCGCGCAAAACGGCAAGCGGGGTGCGCAGCTCGTGAGAAATATCCGCCATGTAAGCCCGGCGCATTTTATGGTTTTTTTCCAGGGTGCTGGCAAGCTGGTTAAAGTCCTGTGCCAGCCGCCCCAGCTCATCCTGGCTGCCGACCGCGACCCGGGTGGAAAAATCTCCGGCGGCCAGCTTGTGCGTACCTTCAACCAGGCGTTTCACCGGGGCCAGAAGGCCACGGGCAAGCAGGAAGGTGGCCGCTGCCGCCAGCAAACTGGACAGGGCGACGATGATCCAACTTGTGCGCCGCTGCTGGCGATCGAAGTTAATGTCGGTATTGCGGGTCAGACGCTCAATGGGGGAGGCAATCACCCAGCCAACGTCCTGGCCATTGACGTTAATCGGTTTGCGCATCCCGTCTGGAGGGAGCTTCTCTCGCGGGCCAACCAGAACCTGATAGTTTTGATCGACCACCCAAAACTTAGTGCGCCAGCCCTGCGGCGGCATGCCGTGAGCTTCATCCCCTTCGCGCTCAAACGAACGTAAAATCTGAAACACAAACCTGTCGTTGTGCCGCAGGAAGCGCCAGTTGCCGTGCAGCGCATACTGTTCGCCCAGGGCATCACTCAGCATCTCAATGCGCTGAGTATTGCCGCGTTTGATGTAGTCGATAAAGCCACGCTCAAAGCTTAACCTCACGCCCCAGTGCATGATGGCCAGCACCAGCAGGCAGGTGGAGAATATGGCGAGGAATAATTTCCCGGTGATCCCGGAGCGGTAAAGTTTCATGTTTCGCTCCTTTTACGGCGGCTGATGACCGTGTTTTCTGAACGGTCATTTGGGACGCGGGTAAACAGCAATGCCGGAAGGGCGATGACCAGCGCCATGCAGAAATAGGTGTACATAAAGATGCTGTGAGCCTGTTCCCCACCCACCGGAAGCTGCTGGTGGCCAAACATGCCCAGCAGCAGGCCCGCGACGGTCACGCCGATACTCATGGAAAGCTGCATGACCATTGAGAGCATGCTGTTGCCGCCGCTGGCGAGGTCATCCGGCAGATCTTTTAGCGTCAGCGTATTCATGGAAGAGAAGCGCATGGAGTTGACCATGCCCTGTACAAACAGGACGACCGGCAGCAGCCAGAACCAGCCCATCAGGGCCGTCCCCATAAACATCAGCGTGATCAGCGCCAGGCCGAGCGTGGCGACGACCAGCACGTTGCGGTAGCCGAAGCGGTTGACGACCTGCACAACGATACGCTTCATGCCCATGCTGCCAAGCACCATTGGGACCATCATCAGCCCGGCATGGAATGGCGAGAAACCCATCCCAATCTGCAGAAACACCGGCGTCATAAACGGCAACATGCCGCTGCCGATGCGCCCGCACAGGCTGCCCAGCAGGCCAAGCGAAAAGGTTTTCGTGTTGAACAGATTGAGATTGAACAGCGCGTTTTCGTTGTCCCGCGCATGCCACAGGTAAAGCAGAATGGCGATAACCCCGCCAAGGATCAGCAACCCGAGCGTTTCACTGGAAATGCCCAGGCCTTTTTGTCCGTCCAGCGCAATGGTCAACGCCGCCATCCCAAACGCCAGCAGCAGGAAGCCGGAAATATCAAAGCGACGGGTTTGCATGGTGTAGTTGGGCATCAGCCACAGGGTAGCGATGGCCCCGACAATGCCGACAGGAATGTTTATCAGGAAAATCCAGTGCCAGGAGGCGTACTCCACCAGCACGCCGCCCAGCGCAGGGCCGAGCAGGGGGCCTACCTGGCCTGGGATCGTCACGAAGGTCATCGCCGCCATATATTGCGCCCGCGGCACGATTTTCATCACCGTGAGGCGCCCCACCGGTACCATCATGGCCCCGCCAATGCCCTGCACGACGCGGGCGAGAACAAGCTCGTTGAGCGTTGAGGCGTTGGAGCAAAACAGGGACCCGAGGGTAAAAAGAATTATCGCCGTGAAGAAGATATTGCGCACGCCCACTCTGTCCGCCAGCCAGCCGCTTGCCGGGAGCATGACCGCAACCGTTAACACGTAGGCCACCACCACCGAGTGCATGTGCAGCGGGCTTACGCCCAGACTGTGCGCCATCGAGGGAAGCGCGGTGTTCACAATCGTGGTGTCCAGCGCCTGCATAAAGAAGCCAAAAGCGACAATCCATAACTGCCAGCGAACGGCGGTGGGCAAATCAGTCATACGGACAGAGCCTTACTTTCACGGGGTTTGCGGCTAAAGCGCAATCTCAGTCGGTCAAAGAACAGGTAAACCACCGGCGTGGTGTAAAGCGTCAACAGCTGGCTCATCACCAGCCCGCCTACGATGGTGATCCCCAGCGGCTGACGAAGTTCTGCGCCATCCCCGCTGGTTAGCACCAGCGGTAGCGCGCCAAACAGCGCGGCCAGCGTGGTCATCATAATAGGGCGGAAGCGCAGCAGGCAGGCCTGGAAAATCGCCTCTTCCGGCCTTAAATCGCCCTTACGCTGCGCCTCTATTGCGAAGTCCACCATCATAATGGCGTTCTTTTTCACGATACCTATCAGCAGCATGATACCGATTAGCGCAATCAGGCTGAAGGGGGCGCCGAAAAGTTCCAGCGCCAGCAGCGCCCCGACGCCCGCAGAAGGCAGCGTCGAGAGGATGGTCAGCGGGTGAACGTAGCTTTCGTACAATATACCCAGCACGATATACACCGTGGCAATGGCTGCCAGAATCAGAATCACCTGCGAGTTCATCGTCTGCTGGAACACCTGTGCCGTCCCGGCGTAGCTGCCGCGCACGGTAGTGGGTACGCCCAGCGAGGTCATGGTTCTGTCGATGGCGTCGCTGGCTTCAGAAAGCGATACCCCGTCAGGCAGGTTGAACGAGATGGTTGATGCGGCGGACAACCCCTGATGGTTAACCGACAGCGGGGCGTTCGCTGGCTGCCATTTGGCAAAGTAGGACAGGGGGATCGACTTCCCTTCGCTGTTAATCACAAACATCTGGTTGAGCGAGCTGATGTCCTGGGTGTAGCGCGGGTCGACCTCCATGACCACCTTATACTGGTTCAACGGCTGGTAGATGGTGGAAATCTGGCGCTGACCAAAGGCGTTGTTGAGCAAATTGTTGGCATCCGAGACGCTGATCCCCAGACGCGACATGGTTTCACGGTCGTAAATCAGGTCCATCTCCGAGCCGTTATCCTGCTGGTCGGAGTTAACGTCAGCCAGTTCCGGCAGCGCCGCCAGCGCTTTACGGATTTTCGGCTCCCACTCTCGCAGGGCGCTTAACTCATCGGAAAGCAGCGTGTACTGGTAGCTGGCGTTCGCCTGACGGCCACCAACGCGAATATCCTGCACCGCCATTAAATAGAGGTTGGCGCCGGGCTCTTTTGCAAGCTTGCCGCGCAGTCGGTCAATCACCTGCTGGGCGGTTTCCTGGCGTTCGCTCAATGGCTTAAGTGAGATAAACATCATGCCGCTGTTAACCCGAGAGCCGCCGGTAAAGCCGGTGACGTTATCCACCGCCGGATCTTCACGAATGATCTTCATAAAGTCCTGCAGCTTACCGCGCATGGCCTGGAAAGAGATGCTCTGATCGGCCTGAATATTGCCCATCAGCCTGCCGGTGTCCTGTTCCGGGAAGAAGGTTTTTGGGATCGCAATGTAGAGCCAGACGCTCAGGGCTATCGTCCCCAGCAGCACCATGCCCACCAGCCGCGTATGGTTTAGCACCCATTTCAACGACCGGGCGTAACCGCCCTGCATGGCAATCAGCAGGCGACCAAATCCACGGTTTTTGTTTCTCTTTTCCGGCGGACGGTTCTTCAGGAGCCAGCCACACATCATCGGCGTGAGCGTGAGCGACACCACCAGCGAAATCCCGATAGCGACCGAAAGTGTGACCGCAAACTCGCGGAATAGGCGCCCCGGCAGACCGCCCATCAACAGCAGCGGCAGGAAGACCGCCACCAGCGACAGACTCATGGACAACACGGTAAAGCCCACTTCCCGCACGCCCTGGAGCGCCGCTTGCATGGGCTTCACGCCCGCTTCCAAATGACGGGAAATGTTTTCCAGTACCACGATGGCGTCATCGACCACAAAACCTGTGGCGATGGTCAGCGCCATAAGCGACAGGTTATTGAGGCTGAAGCCGCACAGATACATGGCGGCAAAAGTCCCGATCAGCGACACCGGCACGGCCACAGCCGGAATAAAAGTGGCTCGCCCTGAGCGAAGGAACAGAAACACCACCAGAATCACCAGCGACACGGAGATCACCAGCGATTGTTCTACCTCGGCCAGCGAGGCGCGAATGGTTGGCGACCGGTCCTGGGCTACCTGCAGGTCGATAGAAGCCGGAATGGTTTCTCGTAGTTCGGGTATTTTGGCGCGGATGCGGTCCACGGTTTCGATGATGTTCGCTTCCTGCGACTTGCGAATCATCAGCAAAATGGCTGGTTTGGCGTTGGTCATCCCGGCGTTACGCACGTCCTGTACGCTGTCGGTGACGTTGGCGACATCCTGAAGCCGTACGGCCGAACCGTTATTGTAATGCACGATAAGCGGCATATAGTTTGCCGCTTTTTTTAGCTCGTCGTTGGTCTGAATTTGCCAGCGGCTTGTACTGTCTTCTACCGAACCAAGGGGACGGCGAACGTTGGCATTGCTTATTGCAGTCCGGACGGCATCCAGCGACACGCCCTGGTTAAACAGCGCCTGTGGGTTGAGGTCCACGCGCACCGCGGGCAGAGAGCTTCCGCCGACGTCCACGTCGCCCACGCCGTCGATTTGTGAGACGGTTTGCGCGAGCTGCGTGGAGGCAAAATCATACAGTTCACCCTGCGATAGCGTATCGGAGGTGAGCGTCAGGATCATGATCGGCGCGTCGGACGGGTTGGCCTTGCGGTAAGTTGGCCGCCCCGGCATCCCGCTTGGCAGCAGGCTTTGGGCAGCGTTAATCGCCGCCTGCACGTCCCGCGCGGCACCGTTGATGTCACGGTCGAAATTAAATTCCAGAATGATGCGGGTGCTGCCCAGCGAACTGGACGAGGTCATTTCGTTGACCCCGGAAATGCGGCTCAGGGAACGCTCCAGCGGCGTGGCCACGGACGACGCCATGGTTTCCGGCGACGCGCCCGGCAGCGAGGCGCTGACCATGATCACCGGAAAATCGACCTGCGGCAGCGGGGCAACCGGCAACAGGCGGAAGCCCAGCACGCCGCACAGGGTAATGGCGACGGTCAATAAAATCGTCGCCACCGGTCGGTAAATGAAGAGGGCAAAAAACTTCACTTACGCCTCCTCATGCTGTCGGCCGAAACGACGGCGCGTGTAGTGCGACAGGCGGTCGAACAGCAGGTAAATCACCGGCGTGGTAAACAGCGTCAGCACCTGGCTGAGCAGCAGGCCACCCACCATGCCAATACCCAGCGGGCGGCGAAGTTCTGCGCCAACGCCGGTTGAAAGCATCAGCGGGAGTGCACCCAGCAGCGCGGCGAGCGTGGTCATCAGAATCGGACGGAAACGCAGCAGACAGGCCTGGTAAATCGCTTCGTACGGGGCCATGCCCTGTTCACGCTCGGCGGCCAGCGCAAAGTCGATCATCATGATCGCATTCTTCTTCACGATACCAATGAGCAGAATGATGCCGATAATAGCGATAACGTCCAGTTCGGCCCCCGCCAGCATCAATGCGAGCAGCGCGCCAACGCCCGCCGTGGGCAGCGTCGACAGGATAGTGATCGGATGGATAAAGCTTTCATACAGCACGCCAAGCACGATGTACATCGCCACGACCGAAGCAATAATCAGCCAGATGGTGCTGCCCAGCGCGGCCTGGAAGGCGAGGGTGCTGCCCTGGAACTGCGTCGTGATATCGGATGGCATCGCCAGCTCTTTTTCCGCCGAGGTGATGGCGTTCACCGCGTCGCCCAGCGATTGCCCTTCCGGCACGTTAAAGGAGAACGTGGTGGACGGGAACTGGTCGAGGTGATTGATCGACAGCGGGGCAAAGCGCTGCTCCACCTTCGCAATCGCGCTTAATGGAATGCTGCCGCCGGTGCTGCTGGTGAGGCGAATGTTGTCGAGCGCGCTCAGCCCTGGCGTGGTGCTAGTGTCATGTTCGAGTACCACGCGATACTGGTTGGCCTGGGTGTAAATGGTTGAAATAAGGCGCTGGCCGAAGGCGTTATACAGGGCGCTGGTCACCGATGACATGTTGATGCCGAGGCGGCTGGCGCTGTCGCGGTCAACGTTGACGTAGGCCATCAGCCCCTGATCCTGCCAGTCACTGCTGATATCCGCGAGCTGAGGCAGCGTTTTAAGCTTGTCTTCCAGCTGCGGCACCCAGGTGCTCAGTTCGTCCAGCGAGGTCGCCTGCAGGGTGAACTGGTACTGGGTGCGGCTCACTGTGGTGTCGATAGTCAGATCCTGGATCGGCTGCAGATAAAGCTGCACGCCCGGGACGCTGGCGACATTCAGCTGCAATCTGTCAATCACCGTCGGGATGCGGTCATCACGGTCGCTGAGCGGCTTAAGGTTAATTTGCAGGCGGGCGCTGTTTAACGAAGGGTTGGTGCCGTCTACGCCGACAAACGACGTCAGGCTTTCCACCGCCGGATCTTTCAGTATCACGTCCGCGACCTGCTGCTGACGCTGGGCCATGCTGGCGAAGGAGACCGACTGCGGAGCCTGCAGCGTGCCCTGGATAATGCCGTTATCCTGAATCGGGAAGAAGCCTTTGGGGATAAAGATCCACAGCACAATGGTCAACGCCAGCGTGCCAAAAGCAACGCTCAACGTCAGCCACGGATGATTCAGCACTTTGCTTAGCAGGCGGCCATAGGCGGCAATGATGTTATCAAACATCTTCTCGCTGGCGCGGGAGAAACGGTTCTGCTTACGCAATGATTCGTGGCTCAGCATTCTGGCGCACATCATCGGGGTAAGCGTCAGCGAAACCACGGCGGAGATTAAAATAGAAATTGCCAGCGTCACGGCAAACTCGCGGAAAAGACGGCCCACGATATCACCCATAAACAGCAGGGGGATGAGTACCGCAATCAGCGAGAAGGTCAGGGAAATAATAGTAAAGCCGATTTCCCCGGCGCCTTTTAACGCGGCGGCCAACGGCTTCTCGCCTTTTTCGATGTAGCGAGAAATGTTCTCTATCACCACGATGGCATCATCCACCACGAACCCGGTGGCGATGGTCAGCGCCATCAGCGTCAGGTTATTGATGGAGAAATCAAGGAATACCATCACCGCAAATGTGCCGACCAGCGACAGCGGCACGGCGACGGCAGGAATGATGGTGGCCGGCACGTTGCGCAGGAACAGGTAAATGATCATCACCACCAGCGCAATGGCCAGCATCAGCTCGTGCTGGGTGTCTGTCACGGAGGCGCGAATGTTGGTGGTACGGTCGCTGAGCAGTTTTACTTCAACCGACTTCGGCAGGCTTTGAGTCAGCGTCGGCAGCATCTGACGGATGCTGTCTGCCGTCTCAATGATGTTGGCCCCAGGCTGGCGCTGGACGTTCATCACTATGGCCTGCTGCTTGTTTGCCCAGGCGCCGAGCCAGCTGTTCTCTGCCCCTTGCTCAACGGTGGCAATATCCCCGAGGCGGATTGGCGCGCCGTTCTGATAAGCGATGATTAAATCCCGGTATTCCTGGGCCGACTTCATCTGGTCGTTGGCGGAGAGCGTGACGGCGCGCTCCGGGCCGTCAAGGCTGCCTTTGGCAGAGTTGACGTTGGCATTGGTGATGGCGGTGCGAATGGTTTCGCTGGTCAGGCCGAGTGCGGCAATCGCCGGAGCGTTCAATTTAACGCGAACGGCGGGGCGCTGGCCGCCCGCCAGCGTAACCAGACCTACGCCAGAAACCTGGGAGATTTTCTGGGCTACGCGGGTTTCCACCATATCTTCCACCTGCGTCATCGGCAGGGCGGTTGAGGTCACGGCAAGCGTCATGATAGGCGGATCCGCCGGGTTGACCTTGCTGTAAACCGGCGGGTTTGGCAGGTCAGTGGGCAGGAGGTTTGTCGCGGCGTTGATGGCCGCCTGCACTTCCTGCTCGGCAACGTCAAGCGCCAGCGTCAGCTGGAACTGAAGGGTGATAACCGACGCCCCTCCGGCGCTTTGCGATGACATCTGCTTCAGGCCGGACATCTGCCCAAACTGGCGTTCGAGTGGGGCAGTGATCGCCGAAGTAATGACATCCGGGCTGGCGCCGGGATAGAGCGTGACCACCTGAATGGTAGGGTAGTCCACCTCCGGTAGCGCTGATACCGGGAGAAAGCGATAGCCAATAATCCCCGCCAGCAGGATAGCCACCATCAATAGCGTGGTGGCAACTGGACGAAGAATAAACAGGCGGGAAGGGCCGCCCGTGGAGCCTGGAGGTAACACCTGCATCAGGAGCGTGCTCCGTTGTGTTTGTGGCCGGATTTTGCCTGGGCGGCAGGTTTGGCGTTATCGTCGGCCGCGCTGTGCGGTTCGACAACCTCAACCTGCGCGCCTTCCGTCAGGCGGTCAATACCGTCGGTCACCACGCGATCGCCTGCGGAAACGCCGGCGCTAATCACGACTTTCTGACTGTCCTGAATTCCCGGCGTAACCAGGTGTTTACTGACTTTGTTATCGCCGTTCAGTACCCAGACGAAGTGGCCTTCATTGCCCATTTGCAACGCACCGGCTGGGATCACCACGGCATTTTGCTGGGTGTCCACCAGCATACGGGCGTTCACAAACTGATTTGGGAACAGAGCGTCATCCAGATTATCAAAGCGCGCTTTCAGCTTGATGGTACCGGTGGTGGTATCGATTTGGTTATCAAGGCTCAGCAGTTTACCGCTGCTGAGTTTTGCGCTGTTGGTGCGGTCCCAGGCTTCAACGCTCAGCGTTTCGCCGGCTTTCTGCGCTTTAATCACCGTGGCGATGTCGTTTTCCGGCAGGGTGAACACCAGGTCAATCGGGTGCGTTTGCGTCAGCACGACAATACCGTTGGTGTCGCTGGTGGAGATCTGGTTGCCAATATCGACCTGCTTCAGGCCAACCCGGCCGTCGATAGGGGCGGTGACGCGACTCCAGTTAAGCTGCAACTGAGCGCTGGCAACGCTGGCTTCATCGGCCTTAACCGTGCCGAGTGTGGATTCCACAAGCGACAGCTGAGTATCGAGGTCCTGGCGGGAGACTAAGTTGGTTTTTACCAGCTGTTGGTAGCGGGCGAGGTCGCGGCGAGCATTTGCCAGGGTGGCCTGATCCTTAGCCAACTGCCCCTGGGCCTGAGCCAGGGCGACTTTGAACTGGCTCGGGTCAATTTCTGCCAGCAAATCACCGGCTTTTACCTGCTGGCCTTCCTGGAAATGAATGGCCAGAAGTTGCCCGTCAACGCGGCTGCGCACCGTCACGGTATTGGCCGCGGTGATAGTGCCCAAGCCGGTTAAGTAATGCGGCACGGCTTCACTGGTTGCCGTTGCAGCCTGAACCGGGGCCAGCGCACCGCCGCGCATTCCGCGTCGGCCGCCCTGGGCGGATGTCTGGCCTGATTTAGCCTGGGGCTGAGTCCCCGAAGATGTATTGTGGCTGCGCCAGAACCAGACGGCGGCAATCACCACCAGAATAAAGGCTGTAATCCACAACCAGCGAGAAGTCTGCGTGCCTTTCATAGATGACGTGTTCTCTTTCTGAAACGATTAGGCTTAATGTGACTAGTTTAGTAATCAATAGCCCCGTAATGATGGAGGAAATATGAAGTACTGTCAGATTAGCAACATATAGTAAGTAAGTGATGTTTTCGTGGCCAAATAAAACTGTTTTTCCCAAAACGTTTTCCGAGGCGTCACGCAAGTTTCAGTCCCAGGAGTAGTCATATCACGAAGCGAGAAATAAGCTGTGGTTTATATTTTAAATATAACCTATAGTTTATGAGGTGAGTGATGATCTGGCGCGCGATATTTACCGACTCTTTCTACTTTTGGTATCAGGCCCAGCCCGTAGAGCTCCGCAAACGACTTGGGGCGGCCTTCGGCAATATTGAGTTCTGGAGGCCGGCTTTAAGCCGCCCGCAGGCGGACACGGTAAAGGGATCTCGCTATCCCAATATGAAGGCATTACGTTTGCTATGGCGCGTCAAGCCATATCGGATCTTTTTTGCTTTTGACCCGCATCGCAGAGCCGTTGTGCTGTGTGGTGGAGACCAATCAAACGATACGCGTTTTTATCAGGCGCAGATAAAAGTGGCCGATGCGCAGTTTGCGCATCACCTGGCAGAACTGGAAGATGAAAATGAAAACGTTAACTGAAGTGATGGCGGGGTTTTCGGCGGAAGAGCAGGCCGAGATCCGCGCAATGACCGAAGTCTTAATTCTGGAAACGGGATTGCAGCTGGTACGTGAGCAGCAGGGACTTTCTCAAAAACAAGTGGCGCAAAAAATGGGGGTTTCCCAGCCGGCAATCGCCGCGATTGAACAACGCGGTAACGATCTCAAAGTGCTCACGCTGAAGCGCTACGTTGAGGCGCTGGGCGGTAAACTTTCGCTGCATCTGGAGTTTCCAGAAAGCGACCGGCGTTTCCAGATATAAAAAAACCGCAGGAGGCCTGCGGTTTGAGCGGTATGTTTGAACGTGATTATCTGAAAACCACGTCTGACCAACGGGCAAGCCCCTGCGTCACCGAGCCAAAGTCATCCCCTCCGGCAATCGGAATATCAGGCAACTGCTGGGCGAGCGCATGGCGCAGCAGCGGAGAACGAGCGCTGCCGCCGGTCAGGTAAATAACCTCAGGTTTAGCCTGGCTGTTGTCCATCGCCAGCGTGACCTGTTCCATGATGCGCTGTAGCGGCTGGCTGATAGCGGTTTCCAGCGCTTGCTGGCTGATGTCGCAGCCTACGTCTTTGGCAATAAACGGCAGCAATGCTGAAACCTGCTGGCTGTTGGAGAGCGCAATCTTGCTCTCTTCTGCCGCCCTGACAAGGCGATAGCTCAGACGCTGACGCCAGACTTTCTGCAGATACGCCACCTTTTCCGGCTCGCGCGCGTCCCGCACCAGCTCATTGAGCGAGCGGCCGTTAGCCGCGCTGTAGAAGTCATTCTGAGCCGGGACATCGTTAATCGCGACGGCGTTCCACCAGGGTAATACCGGCAGCGCGATGCCTTTTTCCGTCTGGCCGCCCATACCAAGCAGCGGAGCCAGCTGTTTAAATGCCAGCATAATATCCAGATCGTTACCGCCCACGCGGCAGCCGCTGTGGCCCAGAAGGCTTTGTTCACGGTCGCGGCGCTGGTGCCAGTCAGGCCCCATCAGCAGTACCGAGCAGTCGGTGGTGCCGCCGCCAATGTCGACCACCAGCACCTGCTTTTCTTCCTGTAGCGTGGCTTCAAAATCCAGCCCCGCGGCTACGGGTTCAAACTGAAACACCACGTCGCGGAAGCCAGCGCGGTGCGCGGCGCGTTCCAGAATCCCCTGAGCCTGCTGGTTAGCATCTTCCCCGCCCAGTCCCTGGAAGTTAATCGGCCTGCCAATCACGGCCTGGTCGATGGTCCCTTCCAGCTGGTTTTCCGCCTGTTTGCGGATGTGCAGCATCATCGCGCAGACCAGATCTTCAAACAGCGCGACCTGCTGCGGTTTCAGGCCGGTGGCGCCGAGGAAGGACTTTGGCGATTTAACGAAGTAAACCTCTTCCGGATCTTCCATGTACTGGGCAAGAGAACTTAAGCCAAATTTTACGCTGCCGGGCAGCACATCAATGTCTTCTTCGCGGTTGTAGCTCACCGCACGGCGCAGCAGTGCCTGGGTCTCGCTTCCCGTAGCCGGAACTTCGTGGTGACGGAAGAGCCACTCGCTCACCGCTTCACGCGTCGGTGCACAGAGCATAGAAGGCAGCAGCGATGAGCCGTTCTCCATCTCCAGCAGCTGTGGTTTTCCGTCGCGCGTAATGGCGACCGAGCAGTTCGCCGTCCCGTAGTCAAAACCGATTTTCATTTTCGTTGATTATCCCCATGCCAGTGAGAAGGGGGGCGACTTTAGCGGAATGCCGGTCCGTGGGCAACTGAATATGAAAGCAAGGCAGAAATCGGCATTTGGCGGTATGCTAAATAAGCAGTGTTGTCTGCCTAATGCCCTCATTCTCTTCAGGATTATTTATGTACACCCTTAGCTATCAACCGCCCTATGACTGGTCCTGGATCCTTGGTTTTTTACGGGGACGTGCCGTGGAGGGCGTGGAAGTTGTTACCGCCAGTCGCTATCAGCGCAGCTTCGCGCTGGGAGAATATGCCGGGCTGGTGACGCTTGAACCAGACGAGAAAAATCTTTGCCTCAATGTGACGCTAAGCGACGGCCTGCAGCCTGTGGCAGACGAAGTTTTACAGCGCGTGAAGAACTTACTGGATTTGGACAAGGATCCGCAGCAGGTATTAAGCAGCCTGGGCACGTTGGCGGCAGCCCGGCCCGGCCTGCGTCTGCCGGGATGTATGGACCCGTTCGAACAGGCCATTCGGGCCATTCTTGGGCAACTGGTTAGCGTGGCGATGGCGGCAAAATTGACCGGCAAAGTGGCAAAGACCTTCGGAGGGAAGCTTGAAAGTCACGAGGGCTGGTATCTGTTTCCGGATGCCAGGACGCTGGCAAACTGCGATGTTCAACAGCTGAAATCTTTAGGCATGTCGCTTAAGCGTGCTGAGGCTATTGTGCATCTTGCCGGAGAGGTGGTGAAAGGGCAGTTTCCGCTGCAGCTACCCGATGATTTGGAGCAGGGAATAAAAACCCTGATAGCATTGCCCGGTATCGGGCGCTGGACAGCCAACTATTTCGCCCTGCGCGGCTGGCAGGCCAGCGACGTTTTCCTGCCGGACGATTACCTGATTAAACAGCGCTTTCCTGATATGACGCCTGCACAAATCCGCCGCTACGCCGAGCGCTGGCAGCCCTGGCGCTCCTACGCGCTGTTACACATCTGGTATAGCGACGGCTGGACGCCAGACTGACTCACAGGATTATATGCTACGATATTTGAACTTGTAACCGACCTTTATTAGTAAGAAAATCCCGATATAAAAGTGGTGTCTGAATTTTATATTTAAATTAATATTACTGAATGAGTTTCATTTTTAATTCAGATGAACGGATTATAAGGGTCGAATGTGAGAGTTTTAGTTACAGGGGCCACGGGTTTCGTGGGGAGTCGCTTGGTTACAACGCTCAGGGAATTGGGGTATGAAGTCGTCGGCACAACTCGTCGTGGCTCGCAGAATACTGCTGGACTGGTTGATATCGGCGATATTTCGGCAACAACGGACTGGTCCCCGGTGCTTGAAGGGTGTGATGCCGTCGTGCATACCGCCGGTCGGGCTCATATCTTAAAAGATTCAGCTGCGGATAAACTCTCGGCGTTTCGGCAGGTTAACTGTGACGCAACCTTAAAGCTTGCTCACGACGCGTTAAATGCAGGGGTCAACCATTTTATTTTCATCAGTTCTATTGGCGTAAATGGCAATGCCACTACTCATACGCCATTTAACGAAAAATCAATACCTAAGCCTGTCTCAGATTATGCGATTTCTAAATTTGAAGCTGAGCAAAAGCTGAACGAAGCATTTTCTTCAGGCCCAATGGCGATTACGGTGATTCGCCCGGCGCTTATCTGTGGCGAAAATGCACCGGGCAATATTCGGCGTTTGTTAAAACTGGTTGCCAGTGGGCTGCCACTTCCTTTCAAAGGAATAAAAAACAAGCGAAGCATGGTTTCTCTGGAAAACGTTGTCAGCTTTATTGCCACTTGCCTGAACGATCCTCGTTCAAAAAATCAGCTTTTTGTTCTCGCCGATAAAGATAAACCCACCACGGAAGATATTGTTCGATCATTCGCGGGTGGAATGAACAAATCTCCTCGTGTCTTTTGGTTTCCAGCGGCTATATTGAAGGTTTTACTGATGCTAACAGGGAAGCAAAGCATTTATGAGCAGCTCTATGGCTCATTGGATATTGATGCCTCCTACGCCTCCGAGCTGTTGGGTTGGCAGCAACCCGTTACGCTTTCCGAAACGATGGAAAAAGCAGCAAAATATTATTCAAAGGACGCTCAGTAATGCAGGCATTAATTGTGGCCGTAGTCGTTTTTATTCTCTCATTTATTCTGACCTGGTGCCTACGAGCCTATGCGTTAAAAAACAACGTTATTGATATACCGAATCAACGTAGCTCTCACTCTATACCGACGCCTCGTGGTGGCGGTGTGGCCATTGTTATCAGTCTTATGGTTGGGTTGATTGCGCTGTCCCTCCTTCAGCTCATTTCATACTCGACGATGTTCTCGCTGATTGTTGCCGGCGGAATTACCGCGGTGGTCGGTTTTCTTGACGACCATGGGCACATTGCGGCTCGCTGGCGATTACTGATGCACTTCCTGGCCGCCGCAGCAGGGCTTTTCTTTCTTGGAAACTTTCCTGCGATCGAGCTTTTCGGCTACACCTTCTCTGCCGGATGGATTGGGATGGTTTTCGGATTAGTCTATCTGGTATGGATGCTGAATCTTTATAACTTTATGGATGGCATTAATGGGCTGGCGAGCATGGAGGCGATTGTTTTTTCCCTTTCATCTCTGCTGATTGTCTGGATTGCTGTGCCTGATGCTTTGGGGTCAGACGCATCGCTTAGCGTTTTGCTGCTGGGGGCTGCCGCGCTCGGTTTTATCTTCTGGAATTTCCCGAACGCAAAAATTTTCATGGGCGATGCCGGAAGTGGCTTTCTGGGAATAACCATCGGCTTACTGGCTCTTCATATTGGCCTGCTTGATAGCAAACTTTTCCTTGCCGAGATGTGTTTACTTGGCGTTTTTATCGTAGATGCTACCTTAACGTTACTGCGCCGTTTGCTGGCAGGCAAAAAGGTGTACGAAGCTCACGCAAGCCATGGCTACCAGATACTTGCAAGAAAATATAGTAGCCATAAGCCCGTTACTCTTGGTGCGCTGTGCGTCAATCTTATCTGGTTAACCCCTTTTGCCATGTTGATTGCAGCGGGTGCCATTACAGGAGTGGTAGGATTAGCGATAGCCTGGGCTCCGGTTGTGATTGTCGCGTGGCGCTGCGGAGCTGGCGTAAAGGATAAGGGCTAACAGCCATAAAGCAGGGTTACGGGCACCACTGATATATATTTAGTTGTATCAGCGAGTGCTCAGTAAAAATTTCACTTTATAACAACAGGTTGGTGGACAGGTGTCCTGTTCTATTGCAAATATGCTTACGTTTCTGCTTGCTTTACCAAGACCGGTAAAAAGAATTATTACGCTGGCAATTGATGTTGTGCTGCTGTTGTGTGCTTTCTGGTTCTCTTTCTGGGTGCGTATTGATGCCCTGACACCTCTGACAAGTGGGCCGCACTGGTTACTGATTCTGTCGATTATTCTGGTCACGCTAGGCTTCTTTGTCAGACTTGGCCTCTATCGTGCTGTTATTCGATATATTACGGCTAAAGTTTTGGTCTCGGTTGCGGTGGGTATGGTGGCGTCGTCCATCTTGCTTATCGTGACCGCATTTTATACAAATATCTATTTGCCTCGCACCATCCCATTTATCTATTTTTCCTTTGGTTTACTGTTGGTTACAGGCTCCAGGCTGGCGTTAAGAATGCTGGTCAACCATGGATTAAAACTGGGAACCAAGGTCATTATCTACGGTGCAGGTGCATCAGGCTGCCAGTTACTGCCTGCCTTAAGCCAGGCGTCTGAGTATTACCCGATTGCTTTTGTTGACGATAATCCTCGTCTACAAAAAACCGTTATGCATGGTGTGACGGTTTACTCGCCTGAAAAGCTCGCCTGGTTAGTCGAGAAGTACGAGGTCCAAAAAATCTTGTTGGCCATGCCAAGCTTGAGCCGCTCCCGTAAAAGCGAAGTGATGAAAAAGCTGGAAGGTCTCCCCTGTGAGGTGCTTTCTATTCCCGGGATGGTTGACCTGGTGGAAGGGAAAGCCAGCATTGCTACGCTGAAAAAAGTCTCTATTACCGACCTTTTAGGACGTGACCCCGTGGCGCCTGTACCTGAGTTAATTGCCCGGAATATCCAGGATAAGTCGGTCATGGTGACAGGGGCGGGTGGATCCATCGGCTCAGAACTTTGTCGCCAGATTATTCTGAACGGGCCGAAAGCGTTAGTTCTCTATGAGATCTCTGAGTTTTCGCTTTACGCTATCGAGCGCGAATTATCTGAGATGATCAAGAGCAAGGGATTGACGATCAAACTCTATCCTGTGCTGGGTAATGTGCAAAACCAGGCTCATCTGGAGCGGGTTATCGGGAGTTTCGGTATCGAAACTATCTACCACGCCGCGGCTTATAAACACGTTCCTTTAGTCGAGTATAACGTTGCAGATGGCGTCAGAAATAACGTCTTTGGTACGCTGGCCTGTGCACAGGCAGCAATCCGCTGCGGTGTCCCGAAATTTGTATTGATCTCTACGGATAAAGCTGTTCGCCCGACCAACACGATGGGGGCAACAAAACGCATGGCGGAGCTTGTGCTGCAGGCATTGGCGGTACAGCAGTCAGGTACCTGCTTTAGCATGGTGAGATTTGGTAATGTGCTGGGGTCTTCTGGTTCTGTTGTGCCACTCTTTGAAAAGCAGATAGCTAAAGGGGGGCCAATTACGTTGACACACCCGGACATTATTCGCTACTTCATGACGATTCCAGAGGCCGCGCAGCTGGTTATACAGGCTGGTGCGATGGGCAACGGCGGAGACGTTTTTGTCCTCGATATGGGCGATCCGGTAAAAATCATCGACCTGGCAGAGCGTATGGTTTCTTTAAGTGGCTTTACCTTACGTGATGATTCGAATCCGGAGGGTGATATTGAGATTAAAACCACCGGATTGAGACCAGGTGAGAAGCTCTTTGAGGAACTCCTCATTGGTGACAATGTGATGACGACGCAGCACCCACGAATCATGGCCGCCAGTGAAGTGAAGCTTTCATGGGAGGAGCTTAACGTTTATCTCACCGACATGAACGACGCCTGTGGACATTATGACATGGATACCATTCGTTCCATTTTGCTCAAGGCGCCTACAGGCTTTAATCCTAGCGATGATATTTGCGATATCGTATGGAAAAATGCTCCCTGCGATATGCCCAATTAAAGTCAGGATGAAGGTCACGAGCTGAACTCAGCGGTGACTAAGCCAGTTCTGGCTGGCAGACGCTAAATAAAAACCCCTGAATCGGTCAACCGGACAGGGGTTTTTTTATTGGGGTGGGGCCGGTCAGTTAATGCCAAAGTAACTATTCGTCAGCAGCAGCTCCAGCGGCTGCGGCTGGGCGATGGTTTCCCCATAGATTAAATCAATGCCAATGCCCGACAGCGTATCCATTACCAGAGGCATATCCGCCGGACCGGCGATAGTTTGCAGCGCCATGCGTTGGGCGTGACCATGCACAATCGTCACCATCATTTCGTCCATCAGATTACAGTGCACGTTGAGAATCAGGTCCGGGTCTAACATCACGTAGTCGAACAGATGATGGCTCAGGGTATTAAACAGTTCCAGATCGCGCCCAACGTGGCTCAGCACCATGCGGCAACCGGCTTTGCGCAGCCGTTTCAGGTTGGCATAAGCGCGCTGTGGTTCGGCGAGCAAGTCGCTGCTTTGAATCGTCAGGTGCAGCAGACGGGCCGGCATTGTGCGGGAGGAAAGCTGTTCCAGCAGCTCATTGACGAAGGTGTCGCTGACCAGGCCCGCACCGGAAACGGGCAGCGCGACGCCAAAACCTTTCATAGCGACCTGAGCGGCATACTTGTCAAAAAATTCGCTAAATACGCGGCGATCCAGCGCATGGTGAAGTGCCGGGTCGGCGAGGCCTGAGCGGAATGCGGGTTCATTGATAACGTCCCCTTCGTTGCCCCAGAAGCGCAGGGTCAGGAGATAGAAACAGGTCGATTCCGGGATGCGCGGCGGCGCAATCGCCATCGCTATCATCAGCATGGGATTGTCTTTGATCACCTGCCACTGCTCGTCGAGGGGCATGGTGTCTCGCCCTTGCTCCATGTAGTGGCGATGCGGTTCATAAACCGTGACCTGGCCGCGGCCGTTGTTCTTCGAGGCGTAGCAGGCGATATCGGCCTGGGAGAGCACTTCAGACGCGATAGCATTATCGCCGTCAATGTGCGTGATCCCGGCGCTGGCGCCGATGCGGTGCAGACGACCATCCCACATAAAGTGGTAGTCGTTGATACTGCGAATGATGCGCTCAGAAATATAACGTGCGTTTTCAGTGGAACAATCTGGCAGCAGCAAACCAAATTCGTCGCCGCCGAGGCGAGCAAGGAAATCCCCCGTGCGCAGCATACTCAGCATCATCGCCGCCAGCTCCCGCAGCAAAGCATCACCTGCGGCATGGCCCGCGGAGTCGTTTACGGCTTTAAAACGGTCGAGGTCAATGAACACCAGGGCATGGCGCTGGCGGTGTTCAACCGCACCCTGCAGTAAGCGCTTCAGGTGATTCTCAAAGCTTACCCGGTTGGCCAGGTGCGTCAGGCTATCGTGCGAGGCGCTGTAGCTCAGCTGTTTGAGCATTTTCCGGGACTCAGTCACATCCTGGATAACCAGCACGGAGCCAATGCTTTGGCCGTCCAGCGTGGTCAGCGGCGTAATGGTGTAGTGGATGTCGTAGCTACCGCCGTTGCGGCAATGCAGCACGACATCCTGCTCTATAGCGCTCCGGGAAAAATCGCCGCTGTGTATGTTTTCCATCACCGGGCCGTTATCGCCGAAGGTGATGCGCAGAATCGCCAGAATGTGCTGGCCGATGGCCGCCTCCTGCGCCCAGCCGCTGAGCTTCTCGGCAATCGGGTTCATAAAGGAGACATTCATGTCGACGTCGGTGCAAATTACCGCTTCGCCTATCGAGTCCAGCGTGATGTGCAGCCGCTCTTTTTCCTGGTACAGCGCTTCGTTGAGCTGCTTAACTTCGGTCATGTCCATATTGATGCCCAGCAGCCGTTCCACGTCGCCGTTCTTATTCAGCACGCGGTTAGCCAGGGAGCGGATATGGCGGATACCGTCTTTGACATGGATACGAAATTCAAGCTTAAACGGCAGGCGATTTTTTAACGACTCGCGAATAACGGTTTCCGAGTGGGCGAGATCTTCTTTCACCAGCCTGTTCAGCCAGAGCTGGTAGGTGGGTTTGGTATGCGGCGGCACGTCGTAAAGCTCAAACATCCGCTTATCCCAGCTGATGACATCGTTGGTCAGATCCCACTCCCAGATGCCGATGCCGCCGGCTTCATTGGCAAGCGTAATCCGCTCCATCAGCCGCTTGTTGATCCACTCGGTATGCTTCAGGTCGTTGATGTCTTCAATCTGGGCGATGTAGTAGAGCGGCGTGCCGTCGGTATGACGCACAACGGACGCCGTGAGCATGGCCCACACGACATTGCCCGCGCTGGTGTAATAGCGCTTTTCCATTGAATAGCTATTGATGTGCCCGGCCTCAAGCTTGCTCAGGTGCTGAAGATCGAGATTCAAATCTTCGGGCCAGGTAATTTGCTGGAAGGTGAGATCGCTCAGCTCTTCGCTGGAATAGCCGAGGAACTTACATAATGACTTATTGACCTGCAGCCATTTGCCCTCGGTAGAGACCAGCGCCATGCCAATAGCCGAGTATTCCATGGCGTTACGAAAGCGCGTTTCGCTTTCGGTGATGTGTTTACGCTCTGTGCGGGAGGAGTACATCACCATTGTGATGACGTTTGCCGGTAGCAGAATCAGCAGAAACGGCAGCCACGGCGCATATTCCAGCACGCGCGGGTGGGGCGTTAACATCGGGAGCTTGCCGATGGCTATCATCGCCGAGACCATCATCAGCGTGGCAAGGAAAATAATAAAGGCTTCCAGACGCGGCAGCCGAATGGCGCTCCACATCAGAATGACGATGATAAAAGTGAACGGCCAGGGCAGATAAATTAATGAAAAATAGCTGAGTGCCAGCGTGACGGCGAAGGTTGCCACTGTTTCGAACAGCAGGGCCGCTTTGCGGTGACGAAGCAAATAATAAGGTTTAAACAGCAGCCCTGCCGGCATCAGCGCCAGCGCCCCGATGGATTCAGACAGCACCCATATAAAGAAGGTTTTCAGCGAAGAGGAGTCAACCGGTATCGGCAATAGCGTCACCAGCAGGCCGCCGACCAGCGGAGGGATTACCGCACTGCACACGGCAAGTCGTGACCAGTTATTGAGGTTTTGTAAGGGGTTTTTCCGCGGCAAAAAGCGGCGTAACAAAAGTGCGCCCAGCAGCGCCTCAAACAGGTTTATTGCGGTTAACGAGATATTCAGACCGCTAAATGAAAAAACGGCGGCGCTGGCTGCCATGCTGCCCAGTGCACAGACGGCGGCAATGAACGGCCATTGACGGAAAGGAGAACGGAAAAATGCCGCCATCATCACCGAGGTGGTAAACCAGATAGGCACCAGATCGGTGCCTTTTAACGTCAGCTCAAGGGAATAGAGGGTGAAAACAAAGCTGAGTAACCCCAAGCCAGCCAGCAGTATCAGTGAATGGACGGCGGCTTCTGTTTGTCTGTTTTTTCTAATCATTACCGCAAATCCGCTTGGACACTGCCGCCAGGAGTCATGCCCGGATGCATATAAATAAAGAATCGGTTTATGCTAGTACAAACAATTTACAATTCCTATGCTCGGTTGTCAGAATTTACCTACAGAGTGTCAGAAATTGCGTAGTCAAATCACGTAATTAAATAATTCCACTTTACCCGTTGCCTGGCGATGGTGCGCTGTCATGCCTTTGTCACTTTGTTGGCCCTTTGCCGCGTAATTTCACGATTGCAGGGGGTAAGAGACTGGTATCAAAAGGCGGTTGTCCCTATAATTGCGGCGTTTGACGCCTCCGCGTCGTCCTTCCAACACTTTTCGTATTCAGGCCGTAAATAATATGACCGATCAGTCTCATCAATGCGTCATCATCGGGATAGCCGGCGCATCGGCTTCAGGGAAAAGCCTCATTGCCAGCACGTTGTATCGTGAACTGCGCGAGCAAGTCGGCGATGAACACATTGGTGTCATTCCAGAAGACAGTTACTACAAAGATCAAAGCCATCTGTCGATGGAAGAGCGTGTTAAAACCAACTACGATCACCCCAGCGCAATGGACCACAACCTGCTTTTCCAGCATTTGCAGACGTTGAAGTCCGGCAAAGCTATCGAACTGCCGGTTTATAGCTACGTGGAGCACACCCGCACCGACCAGACCGTGCATTTGGTCCCGAAGAAGGTGATCATTCTGGAAGGCATCCTGCTGCTGACCGATGCGCGCCTGCGCCAGGAAATGAACTTCTCTATTTTTGTTGATACACCGCTGGATATCTGCCTGATGCGCCGTATGAAGCGCGACGTTAACGAGCGCGGCCGTTCAATGGACTCCGTGATGGCGCAGTATCAAAAAACGGTACGCCCAATGTTCCTGCAATTTATTGAGCCTTCCAAACAATACGCCGATATTATCGTGCCGCGCGGGGGCAAGAACCGCATCGCAATCGATATTCTGAAAGCCAAAATCAGTCAGTTCTTTGAATAAAGACCTTTGCGGGCGCGCGTAAGCCGCTCGCTTTTACGTTGAATCCCTCATCCATTGCCAATTGGCTATCGTCGACGCTCTGTGGCAGTGTGTGTAAACTGAGATTGATAAGGAGAATCTGCGATGCGCCTTTGCGATCGTGATATCGAAGCCTGGCTGGATGATGGCCGTTTAGCGATTACCCCCCGTCCTCCGGTTGAACGCATTAACGGTGCCACCGTGGATGTGCGCCTCGGCAATAAATTCCGCACGTTTAGCGGGCATACCGCACCTTTTATCGATCTCAGCGGCCCTAAAGATGAAGTCACCGAAGCGTTAGAGCGCGTGATGAGTGATGAGATTGTGCTGGAAGAAGGTGAAGCTTTCTTTCTACATCCCGGTGAACTGGCGCTGGCTGTAACGCTGGAATCTGTCACGCTGCCGGACGACCTTGTGGGCTGGCTGGATGGGCGTTCCTCGTTAGCGCGCCTGGGCCTGATGGTACACGTTACCGCCCACCGCATCGATCCGGGCTGGCATGGCTGTATCGTGCTTGAATTCTACAATTCAGGGAAGCTGCCGCTGGCGCTGCGTCCGGGCATGATGATTGGCGCGCTGAGCTTTGAACCCCTCTCCGGGCCAGCCGCTCGCCCTTATAATCGCCGCCAGGATGCCAAGTACCGCGACCAGCAGGGTGCGGTAGCAAGTCGTATCGATAAAGACTGAATTGCAGTGAGTTGTTCGCCCTCTGGCGAATGATATGGAGAATGTTATGAGACGACTATTAACCACGTTGATGATTCTGCTGGTTGTGCTGATAGCCGGCCTGACCTCACTCGTGTTGTTGGTTAACCCTAACGACTTCCGTGGTTATATGGTTCGTCAGGTTGAGGCCCGCAGCGGCTATCACCTTAAGCTGGAAGGGCCGCTGCGCTGGCATGTCTGGCCGGAGCTGAGTATTTTGTCTGGCCGCATGTCGCTGACTGCGCCGGGTGCCAGTTTGCCAATGGTTAGCGCGGAAAATATGCGTCTGGATGTAGCGCTGATTCCGCTGCTTTCTCACCAGCTTCAGGTTCGCCAGGTCATGCTGAAAAGCGCGGTGATTCAGATGACGCCGCAGGCTGAAGCGAAGCTTTCGGCTAACGCGCCGGTAGGGCCAAAAGACACCATTAGTGAACCGGATACCGGGCGTGGCTGGTCCTTTGATGTTGCGAAGCTTAAGGTCGTCGACAGCGTGCTGGTCTTCCAGCATATCAATGACGAGCAGGTCACCGTCCGCAATATTAACCTGCAAATGACGCAGGATGATAAGCGCCAGGCGCATATTGAACTCAGCAGCCAAATCAACCGTGACCAGCGGGATTTAACGCTTTCGGTCACCGCAGATGTCGATCTCCATGACTATCCGCAGCAAATCAACGCCACGTTAAGCCAAATTGACTACCAGCTGCAGGGCGCCGACCTTCCGGCTGGCGGCATCGGCGGCTCGGGTTCGCTTCAACTGGGCTGGAAAAACACGGGCAGCCAGCTTTCGCTGTCAAATATGCAGCTCACGGCCAACGACAGTGATTTACAGGGCAATGTCAGCGTGGCGATGCAGGATAAACCGCAGTGGACGGTGGATCTGCAATCTCGCCTGCTCAATCTCGACAAACTGGTGGCCAATGCGCCCGTTGCGGATACCTTGATTAACCAACAGGCCCAGCAGGCTCAGCAACCGTCCCGCCCGGGCCCGGTGATTGCCGAACAACAGGGTGAAACCAACTACCACAGCCTGCGTAATTTTAATGCCGTACTGAATATCAAGGCTGGTGAAGTGCGCTGGCGCGGCCTGGCGTTCAGCGATGTGCAGACCGCGCTGGTGAATCAGGAGGGTAAACTCAGTATTAACCAGCTCAACGGCAAGCTGGGGCAGGGCACGCTCTCGCTGCCGGGCTTCCTGGATGCCAGCGGCAAGACGCCTGAGCTTGCCTTCAAGCCGCAGGTGAAAAATATTGAGATAGGCAAAATTCTGACCGCGTTTGATTACCCGATTGCGTTAACCGGGCAGTTTTCTATGACGGGTGATTTCAGCGGTGAACGCCTTGATGCGGAGGATTTCCGCAGTAACTGGCAGGGAGACGCCCAGCTTGAGCTGGCCCATTCCCGCCTCGAGGGGATGAACTTCCAGCAGCTGATTCAGCAGGCGGTCAGTCGGAACAATGAGGGCGTGGATGCGCAGCAGAATGTTCAGAACGTCACCGAGCTTGATCACTTCTCCACGTCTGCGTCGCTGGATAACGGGCTTCTGACGATGACGAAGATGGTCGGTGAGTCCAGCGTATTGTCCCTGACCGGCGAAGGCACGATGGATCTGGTGAAAGAGGTCTGCGACACCAACTTTGCAATTAAAGTCGGCGGCGGCTGGCAGGGCAGCGACAGTAAACTGATTGAAGTGCTAAAAAACACGGCCGTTCCGCTCCGGGTTTATGGCCCGTGGCAGCAGCTGAATTACACGCTGCAGGTTGACCAGGTGCTGCGTAAGCAGCTGCAGGATGAAGCTAAGCGTCGGCTCAATGACTGGCTGGATAAGCATAAAGAGAGCGACAAGGCGAAAGACGCGCAGCAGTTACTGAATAAGCTTTAACGACAAAAAAACCGGCTCTCGCCGGTTTTTTTATACCTCATAATCCAGCAGATTATCGTCTTGTTCGAGCGGGATGATTTGCACTTTGTTGACCCTGTGATTCACCACCTCCAGCGTTTTGAGCAAATAATTCCCCACCTCAACGCTCTCGCCTTCGGCTGGAATATGCTGCAAATGCTCCATCAGCAACCCGGCAATGGTGTGGTATTCCCGTTTCTCATCCAGGGGAAGGGCGATGTACTGCACCAGGTCGTCCAGCGGCATGTGGCCGTTAGCCGTCCAGCTGCCGTCCTGATTTTTCTGGATATCGTGGCGGGCATCTATCTCTTCCACTTCGTTCGGCAGATTACCGGCGATGGTTTCCATCACGTCGCTCAGGGTGACAATGCCTTCCACCGAGCCAAACTCATCGACGACAAAAGCAAAATGGGTGCGCGCGTTACGGAACTGTTCTAACGCCTGCAGCAGCGGTAATGCCTCCGGGAAAACCAGCGGCTGACGAATCAACGGCGCAATATTCAGCGCTTCGCCGTGCAGCGACTGCTGCAATAAATCGATAACGTGCACCACGCCGAGGATGTCATCGTCATTGTCCGTGACCACGATGCGCGTGTGCTGGTTTTTATTCAGAAGTTCGCGAACCTCGGCTTCCGGGGCGGTAATGTCCAGATGCTCGACGTCGTGGCGGGAGGTCATGATACTGCTGACGCTGCGCTGGTTCAGGTGCAGCACGCGCTCGATCATCCGCGTTTCCTGCGGGTTAAAAACATCGCTGTTAATGCCGCTGTCGGCTATAAGTGAGGCGGTCTGGGCATCCAGTTCCGCTTCTTCTTTCTTACCGTTCAACAGCCGCAGCACGGCTTCGGCGGTGCGCTCCCGCAGCGACTGATTTGCGGAAAGAAAACGTCGGCGGTTAAATATCGCCAGCTGATTGAGTGATTCAATCATCACCGAGAATCCGATGGCGGCATAGAGATAGCCTTTCGGGATTTGATAGCCAAAGCCGTCGGCCACCAGGCTAAAGCCAATCATCAGCAGGAAACTCAGGCACAAAATCACGATGGTCGGGTGGCTGTTCACAAACCGAGTCAGCGACTTGCTGGCCAGCACCATCAGCCCGATGGCGATGATAACCGCGACCATCATGACCGCCAGATGGTCGACCATGCCAACGGCGGTGACTACCGAATCAAGGGAAAACACGGCGTCAAGGATGACGATTTGCGCCACAACGGGCCAGAATTTGGCCCCCCGTTTTTGCGTGTGATGCTCGCTGTCTTTGCCCTCCAGCCGCTCATTCAGCTCCATCGTGGCCTTAAACAGCAGGAACATACCGCCCAACAGCATGATCAGATCCCTGGCGCTAAAGCTAAGGTCGTGAAGGGTGAATAGCGGTCGGGTAAGCGTCACCAGCCACGAAATGGAGGCCAGCAGCAGCAGGCGCATAACCATCGCCAGCAGTAAGCCCGTGACGCGGGCACGATCGCGCAGTTTAGGAGGCAGCTTTTCGGCGAGGATGGCAATAAAAACGAGGTTATCAATGCCCAGAACCAGTTCTAAAACGACCAGGGTAACTAACCCGGCCCAGACTGAGGGGTCGGCAATCCATTCCATACGGGGTTTATAGCCTTTAACTTACGGGCAAATGCCACACGGAAATGATGGATAATTGTCGGACAAAAAGCAATGTTTGTCTGAGAATAATCCGTAATGACTAATAGAATTTTCAGCATTAAATGAATGCCCGGCAAATTATTGCGGATAATATTTAAAGAAGCATTTGAGTTATATATTTTATATATGAATACACCGCTATGAGATAGTTCTGCATATTTTTCCAGATATTGCCTTATTATTTTTATTGTCAATATAAAGAAAATCCTAAAATGTTATTATTGCGTGGTTCATATTATTCTTAAAAGTCCGCCTCCAGCCTTTTGTCTCCTTGCCTGCTGAGTTTTAAGCTGCAACAATCTTTGGCGATGATTAGCAATGAATGTGTGATTACTCGTTTAGTAATAGTTTGTCCCAGCATTGTCATAAGACCTGATTCATTTTTTTCAATATCTTTCGGATATTAGAGAATCTCAGGTTATTAGGATTATTTACCTTTTTCAGTGGGTTGGTGACTGTGAGCCAGGGGCGGTAGCATGCCCGGATGCGGCCAGATAACAGCAAGTGATGGCGTCATCAGAATGTCGGGGAATAAGCTTATTTTAGGAATAATGCCAGTTTTCTCATTCTCTGAATATGTTCAATTCTGCACTTCGTTCTCACGGTTAATTGCTTGCCTGTTTTATTCGCTCAGGATAATTACTCTGCCATAGTGATAAATATTCAATGATAAAATACAAACTGAAGTTGATGCCATTATTGGTGTCAGTCACCCTGATGAGCGGCTGCACGATATTTCCCGGCAGCAATATGTCTACGTCGGGAAAAGACGTCATCAAACAACAGGATGCCGATTTCGACCTTGACCGAATGGTCAACGTTTATCCTTTAACGCCGCGACTGGTGGAGCAACTGAGGCCTCGTCCAGTGGTTGCCCAGCCGAATGCCGGGCTGGATAAAGATATCGCCAATTACCAGTACCGCGTCGGGCCGGGGGATGTATTAAACGTCACGGTCTGGGATCATCCGGAACTCACCACGCCAGCGGGGCAATATCGCAGTTCAAGCGACACCGGTAACTGGGTACAGCCCGATGGCACCATGTTCTATCCGTATGTGGGCAAAATCAGCGTGACCGGCAAAACGCTGACAGAAATTCGCAGCGATATTACCAGCCGTCTTGCGCAGTACATTGCCCAGCCGCAGGTGGACGTTAATATCGCTGCCTTCCGCTCGCAAAAAGCCTATATCTCCGGGCAGGTCAATAAATCCGGCCAGCAGCCCATCACTAACGTGCCGTTGACTATCCTTGACGCGATCAATGCCGCAGGCGGTTTAACCGAAGTAGCCGACTGGCGTAACGTCGTTCTGACCCATAACGGGCAGGAAAAACGCATTTCTCTGCAGGCGCTGATGCAAAACGGCGACCTCAGCCAAAACCATTTGCTCTACCCCGGCGACATTCTGTTTGTGCCGCGTAATGACGATCTGAAAGTGTTTGTGATGGGGGAAGTGAAGAAGCAAACCACCCTCAAAATGGACTTCAGCGGCATGACGCTTACCGAGGCGCTTGGCCAGGCCGAAGGTATCGATCTCACCTCGTCCAACGCCAGCGGCATCTTCGTGATCCGTCCGCTCAAAGGCCAGACGCAGCAAAACGGCAAGATTGCCAACATTTATCAGCTCGATATGTCCGATGCGACTTCGCTGGTGATGGGCACCGAGTTCCAGCTCCAGCCGTATGACGTGGTGTACGTCACTACCGCCCCAGTTTCTCGCTGGAATCGCCTGATCAACCAGCTTCTGCCAACCATCAGCGGCGTGCGTTACATGACCGATACCGCCAAAGATATTCACACCTGGTAACGCGCTATGTTCAACAAAATACTTGTGGTTTGCGTGGGGAACATCTGCCGTTCCCCCATGGCTGAACGGCTGCTCAAACGTTACCACCCGGAGCTTAGCGTCAGCTCAGCCGGGCTGGGGGCGCTGGTCGGCAAGGGCGCTGACGCCGGTGCTGTTGAGGTTGCCGGGCGGCACAACCTTTCGCTTGAGGGGCATTTAGCCCGCCAGGTTTCGGGGCGTCTATGCCGGGAGCACGATCTGATTCTGGCGATGGAAAAACGCCACATCACCACGCTGTGCGAAATGGCACCCGAAATGCGCGGCAAAGTGATGCTGTTTGGCCACTGGGATGCCGGCAGAGAAATTCCTGACCCCTATCGTAAAAGCCGTGACGCCTTCGAAGCGGTCTACAGCATGCTCGACCTTTCTGCCCAAAAGTGGGCTAACGCACTCAACGCTCATCAGGGATAACAATGACAGAGAAAGTACGCCGTTCGAGCGCCCCGACCGAGGGCAATGACGAAATTGATATTGGCCGTTTGTTTGGCACCGTGCTGGAGGCTCGCTGGTGGGTGATCGGCATTACGGGGCTGTTTGCCGTGCTGGCCGCGGTTTATGCCCTGTTTGCCACGCCGGTCTACAAGGCCGACGCGCTGGTGCAAATCGAACAAAATGCCGGTAACACGCTGGTGAACGACATCAGCTCCGCGCTCAGCAATAAGCCACCGGCGTCTGCCGCAGAAATTCAGCTGATCCAGTCCCGCATGGTGCTGGGGAAAACCGTTGATGACCTGAATCTGGACATCTCGGTGACTAAGAATACCTTCTGGCTGTTCGGCGCCGGCTGGGACCGCCTGCAGGGGCACCAGAACGACACGGTGAATGTCACCACGTTTACGCTGCCGGCAGCGATGAACAAAGACACCTTTACCGTGGAAGTGCTGAGCGATAAACAGTATCAGCTGACCAGCGACAATGGCTTTAGCGCCAAAGGGGAAGTGGGCAAGCTGCTGAGTAAATCGGGCGTCACGATGCAGGTGGAGGGTATCCAGGCGCAGCCTGGTGACAATTTCACGGTGGTGAAGTATTCCACGCTGGGGATGATCAACCAGCTGCTGGGCAACCTGACGGTGACTGAAAACGGCAAAGATACCGGCGTGCTTAGTTTGTCCTACACCGGGGAGGATAAAGATCAGATCCGCACCATTCTCGACAGTATCACCCGCAACTACCTGGCGCAGAACGTGCAGCGTAAATCTGAAGAGGCCGCCAAAAGCCTGAAGTTCCTGGCCGAGCAGTTGCCTGAAGTGCGTCGCAATCTGGATGCCGCAGAGAACAAACTGAATGCCTATCGTCAGCGCCAGGATTCGGTGGATCTTTCTCTGGAGGCGAAATCGCTGCTGGATTCCGTGGTCAACATCGACGCTCAGCTGAATCAGCTGACCTTCAAAGAAGCTGAAATCTCCAAGCTGTACACCAAAGCCCACCCGTCCTACCGCACGTTGCTGGAGCAGCGCCGAACGCTGGAAGATCAGAAAGCTCGCCTGACCAACAGCATCGCCGCGATGCCCAAAACCCAGCAGGAAATTGTTCGCCTGACCCGCGATGTGGAGTCCGGGCAGCAGGTTTATATGCAGCTGTTGAACAAGCAGCAAGAGCTGAAAATCACCGAAGCCAGTACGGTGGGTGATGTGCGCATCGTCGACCCGGCGATTACGCAGCCTGGCATGGTTAAACCTCAGCGCGTGCTGGTGGTGCTGGGCAGCATCATTCTGGGCCTGATTGTGTCTGTGATCGGGGTGCTGCTGCGCTCGCTGTTTAACGGCGGCATTGAAAGCCCGACCGTGCTGGAAGAGGCGGGGCTCAGCGTGTATGCGAGCATTCCGCTCTCCGAATGGCAGAAAACCCGCGACCAGGCCAACCTGCGCAACGTCAAAGGCACTAAGCGCTTCAAACAGAGCCAGTTGCTGGCGGTGGGTAACCCGACCGACCTGGCCATTGAAGCCATTCGCAGCCTGCGCACCAGCCTGCATTTCGCCATGATGCAGGCCCCCAACAACGTCCTGATGCTCACCGGCGTTAGCCCGTCTATCGGTAAAACCTTTGTGTGCGCCAACCTCGCGGCGGTGATCAGCCAGACCAACAAGCGCGTGCTGCTGATGGACTGCGACATGCGCAAAGGCTATACCCACGAACTGCTGGGGACCACCAACGTTAACGGGCTGTCCGATGTGCTGTCAGGGCAGGGGGATATTACCCGCTGCGCGCAGAAAACCTCCGTGCCGAACTTTGACCTTATCCCACGTGGGCAGGTCCCGGCTAACCCGTCCGAGCTGTTGATGAACGAGCGCTTCTCTCAGTTGGTGAAGTGGGCCAGTGAAAATTATGACCTGGTGCTGATAGATACGCCGCCGATTCTGGCCGTCACCGATGCGGCAATTGTGGGGCGCCATGCGGGCACCACGCTGATGGTGGCTCGCTACGCGGTGAACACGCTGAAAGAAGTGGAAACCAGCCTGAGCCGCTTTGAGCAGAACGGCATTGCCGTGCGCGGCGTGATCCTTAACTCGATTTTCCGCCGGGCCACGGGCTACCAGGATTACGGGTATTACGAATACGAATATAAGTCGGATGCTAAATAAGGTGATAGCCATGAACAGCAGCGCAACTCGCCCGCTTATCTCTATATATATGCCGACGTGGAACCGCCAGCAGTTGGCCATTCGCGCCATCAACTCGGTGCTGCGGCAGGATTATGACCACTGGGAAATGATCATCGTCGATGACTGCTCCGCCAGCTTCCAGCAGCTGGAGCAGTTTGTTGCAGACCTCGGCGATCCTCGGGTGCGTTACATTCACAACGACATGAACAGCGGTGCCTGTGCGGTACGTAACCAGGCCATTGGGCTGGCGCAAGGGCGCTTTATCACCGGCATTGATGATGATGACGAATGGACGCCGAACCGGCTGTCGGTGTTTCTGTCCCACCAGAATCAGTTGGTCACCCACGCGTTTTTATATGCCAACGACTATTTGTGTGAAGGGCAGGTCTACTCGCAGCCGACCAGCCTGCCGCTGTACCCGAAGTCGCCGTATTCCCTGAAGCTGTTCTACAAGCGCAATATCATCGGCAATCAGGTCTTTACCTACGCCGAACGCTTTAAAAGCAGCCTGTTTGATACCGAGCTGAAGGCGGCGCAGGATTACGACATCTTCCTGCGCATGGTGGTGGCGTTCGGCCAGCCTTGGAAGGTGGAAGAGGCGACCCAAATTCTGCACGTTAATCACGGCGAAATGCAGATAACCAAATCCCCCAAGAAATTTGCCGGTTATTTCCACTTTTACCGCAAGCACAAAGCCAAGTTCGACCGGGCCAGCAAGAAATATCAGCTGTATACGCTCTACCAAATCCGCAATAAGCGCATGTCGTGGCGCACCCTGTTAGCTCTGCTGACGGTGCGCAACGGCAAGCGCCTGGCCGATAGTCTGCGGGGGAGGTAAGCGTGCTGGAGGATATTCGTGCCAATAGCTGGAGCCTGCGCCCGTGCTGCATGGTGCTGGCCTATCGCGTAGCCCACTTTTGCTCGGTGTGGCGCAAGAAAAACGTCATCAACAACCTTTGGGCTGCGCCCGTGCTGCTGGCCTACCGATTCATTACCGAATGCCTGTTTGGCTATGAAATTCAGGCGGGAGCCACCATTGGCCGCCGGTTCACTATTCATCACGGCTATGCGGTGGTTATCAATAAGTTCGTCGTCGTCGGGGATGATTTCACCATCCGCCACGGCGTCACCATTGGTAACCGGGGGAACAGTCTCGCCTGCCCGGTGATTGGCAACGGCGTTGAGCTGGGCGCTAACGTAATCATTGTGGGCGATATCACCCTCGGCAATAACGTGACGGTAGGCGCGGGCAGCGTGGTGCTGGACAGCGTGCCGGACAATGCGCTGGTGGTCGGTGAAAAAGCTCGGGTGAAGGTGATCCAATGAACATCATGCAATTTAATGTCCGCCTGGCCGAAGGTGGTGCGGCGGGCGTGGCGCTCGATCTGCACCAGCGTGCACGTCTGGCCGGGCTGTCCTCACGTTTTATCTATGGCTATGGCAAAGGCGGTAAGAAAAGCGCCAGCCACGACATTTATCCCGACGTTGAGAAACACACGCCTCGCCTGGTGTCGGTTGCCAATATCGCGCTGTTCCGTTTTCTGAACCGCGATCCATTCGGCAATCTGAATAAGCTTTACCGTCGGGTCACTCGCAGCCCACAGCCGGTTGTGCTGCACTTCCATGTGGTGCACAGCTATTGGCTGAACCTGGACGAAATGGTGTCGTTTTGCCAGCGGGTGAAGGCGCACAAGCCGGATGTTACCTTCGTCTGGACGCTGCACGATCACTGGAGCATTACCGGGCGCTGCGCCTTTCTGGACGGCTGCGAAGGCTGGAAAACCGGCTGTGTTAAATGCCCGACGCTGAACAACTATCCGCCGGTCAAAGTGGATAAGGCGCACCAGCAGGTGGCGGGCAAGCGCCAGCTGTTCCGGGATATGCTGGCGCTGGGCTGCAAGTTTATCTCCCCCAGCCAGCACGTCGCCGAAGCTTTTAATCAGCTCTATGGTGCCGGGCGCTGCAGCATCATCAATAACGGTATCGACGTCGCCACCGAGGCGATTCTGGCGGAGCTGCCTGAAAGCGGCGTCGCGACGGTGAAGCCCCGCGTGGCTATTGTGGCCCACGATCTGCGCTATGACGGCAAAACCAACCAGAAACTGGTACAGGCAATGATGGCTCTGGGCGACAAAATTGAGCTGCATACCTTCGGCAAGTTCTCGCCGTTTGAAGGCGCTAACGTGGTGAACCACGGCTACATGACCGACAAGCGCGCGCTGATGAGCGAGCTGAACACGATGGACAGCCTGGTGTTCAGTTCCCGCGTGGATAACTATCCGCTGATCCTATGCGAGGCGCTGTCTATCGGCGTGCCGGTGGTGGCGACGAGCAGCGAGGCCGCGGATGAAGTTCTGCGTAAAGTGGGGGGCAAAACCTTCACCCCGGAACACGTTCTGGCGCTGGTGCAGCTTAAAAAAACGCAGCTGGCAGAGCAGGTTTTCGCGACCGATTTAGCGACGTTCCGTGCAGCCAGCCGCACGGCCTATAGCGGCAAGCAGATGCTGGAGGAATATGTCTCGTTCTATCAGGGTCTGTAGCTATCTGCTGCTGCCGTTCATCTATCTGGTGGTGAACATTAAGCTCGCCTCGCTGGGGGAGAGCTTCCCGATAACCATCGTGACCTTCCTGCCGGCGATTTTGTTTCTGTATATCGAGCGCATCAACCTTAAAAAATTGATGATTGCGTTGGGTGTGGGGGCGGGACTGACGGCATTTAACTACATTTTTGGCCAGTCGCTCGACCCGGCCAAGTATGTCACCTCGATGATGCTGTTTGTCTATATTGTGCTGATATTGGGCATGACATGGAGCTGCCGATTCAAAACTATTTCTCAGCGCAATCACCGCAAGATATTACGGTTTTTCTATGCCGTGGTGGGCATTATTGTGGCGCTGGCGGCGGCGGAAATGGCTCAGATTATTCTGACCGGCGGCAGTAGCCTGATTGAGAAAATTTCAAAGTTTCTCATCTACAGCAACAGTTACGTGCTCAACTTTATTAGCTTTGGTGGACGGCGCACTACGGCGCTCTATTTCGAGCCCGCTTTCTTCGCCCTGGCATTAATCTCAATTTGGCTCAGCATCAAACAGTTTGGTATCAAAACGCCGAAAACTGATGTTATGATTCTTTTAGGGATAATCCTGTCAGGATCTTTCTCCGGGGTAATGACGTTTATTTTGTTTTATCTGCTGGAGTGGGCGTTTCAATATCTTAATAAAAGCGCCATTAAAAAGAAGTTGCCATTGGCAATTATTTCACTGGCTGTTTTTTTAATCGGTTTGGTATTCGCTTTCCCTTATATCGCAACCCGTGTTGGTGATTTGGGAACCGAAGGGTCGTCATCGTATTACCGTATTATTGGTCCATTGGCGATGGTTGGCTACTCTCTGGCAAATGTTGATGGCGTAGTACGGTTTGGTTCTCTCTATGAATATGTCGCATCATTCGGAATATTTAACGGTGCGGATGTAGGGAAAACCGTGGACAATGGACTGTATCTGCTGATTATTTATTTCTCATGGTTTGCAGTATTAATGACCGCTGGCTATATGTGGCGAGTCATGAAAATGATGCGCATTGCCTTTGGCAATAATGAGAATTATCGTGTTCAGCTTTGGTTGTTTATGCCTGTATCTTTGTTCTTTACCGGTTCTATTTTTAGCCCGGAATATGCATTTTTAATTGTTTGCCCATTTATTTTGCGTAAAGCAATTAAGCATTCGCTGCCAGGAGGTGCGCAATAATGTTATTAAGTGTTATTACAGTGGCATGGCGTAACCATGCCGGGGTCGTGAAGACCTGGCAATCGCTGGCGCACCTGGCACAGGCCAAAGGCATCGAGTTCGAATGGATTGTGGTGGACGGCAACTCTCCAGACGGCACGGCTGAGTTTCTTGCTGGCCTGCAGGGCCAGTACAACCTGCGCTTTGTCAGTGAGAAAGACAGCGGCATTTACGACGCGATGAACAAAGGCATCGCCATGGCGCAGGGGCGCTATGCGCTCTTTCTGAACTCCGGCGATGCTTTCCACCCTGAGATTGCCGAGGTGATTTATCAGCTGGCAGCCTTAGGCGAGCGCGATGACGCGATGGTGATTGGTGACGCGCTGCTGGACTTTGGTGATGGTAATAAAATTCGCCGCAGCGCCAAGCGGGGCTGGTATATCTACCACAGCCTGCCGGCCAGCCATCAGGCTATCTTTTTCCCGCTCTCTGGACTGCGTAAATATCCCTACGATCTGCAATATAAAGTCTCATCCGATTACGCGCTGGCGGCAAAAATGTATAAAAACGGCTATGCCTTTAAGCGTATCAAAGGGCTGGTGTCTGAATTTTCAATGGGCGGCGTGTCTACCTCTAACAATATTGAATTGTGCCGTGATGCGAGACATGTTCAGCGAAAAATATTACGCGTGCCGGGCTTTGTTGCCGAACTCTCTTTCCGACTCAGGTTAAAAACAACCGGCAAAGCAAAAGCGCTTTATAACAAAGCTTAAAGCTCACAGGAAATATTATGCAGAATTTAAGCGGCTTCAGTGTACCGAGGGGATTTCGCGGCGCGAGCGGCATTAAAGTACAGTTGTGGTGGGCGGTTCAGGCCACTCTATTTGCCTGGTCTCCGCAAGTTTTATATCCGTGGCGTGCCTTTTTATTACGTGTTTTTGGGGCGAAGGTAGGCAGGAATGTTGTTATTCGCCCCTCGGCGAAAATTACCTACCCATGGAAGTTAACGCTCGGAGATTATGCCTGGGTTGGCGATGATGCCGTGCTCTATACCCTCGGTGAAATTAGCATCGGCGCAAATTCCGTGGTGTCGCAAAAATGTTATTTGTGCACCGGCAGTCACGATTATATGAGTCAGCATTTCGATATTACCCAGTCACCGATTGTTATCGGCGAAAAATGCTGGCTGGCAACGGATGTATTTGTTTCCCCGGGCGTCACGATAGGCGATGGCTGTGTCGTGGGAGCCCGGAGCAGCGTTTATAAATCATTACCGGCGAATGCCGTTTGCCGGGGAAACCCGGCAGTAAAAATACGCGACCGCGCGTAATGCTTTCACCCTTGCTCTGTTTGTGACTGTTTATCTCCCTCTGCGGAGAGACAGGGAGTGAGGGGTAAGGGCCAATAAAAATGTTCACAGAGGATAAATTATCATGACTAAAGTAGCTCTCATTACGGGTGTCACCGGACAAGACGGCTCTTACCTGGCGGAATTCCTGCTGGAAAAAGGCTATGAAGTCCACGGTATCAAGCGCCGCGCCTCTTCTTTCAATACCGAACGTGTGGACCACATTTATCAGGATCCGCACGCGGGTAACCCAAAATTCCATCTGCACTATGGCGACCTGACCGACACCTCCAACCTGACCCGTATTTTGTCCGAAGTGCAGCCGGATGAAGTCTACAACCTGGGCGCGATGAGCCACGTCGCGGTTTCTTTTGAGTCACCGGAATACACCGCGGACGTGGATGCGATGGGCACCCTGCGCCTGCTCGAAGCCATTCGCTTCCTCGGCCTCGAAAAGAAAACGCGCTTCTACCAGGCATCCACTTCAGAGCTGTACGGCCTGGTGCAGGAGATCCCACAGAAAGAAACCACACCTTTCTACCCGCGTTCCCCCTACGCAGTCGCCAAGCTTTACGCCTACTGGATCACCGTCAACTACCGTGAATCCTACGGCATGTATGCCTGTAACGGCATTCTGTTCAACCACGAATCTCCGCGTCGCGGCGAAACCTTCGTCACTCGCAAAATTACCCGCGCGATTGCCAACATCGCTCAGGGCCTGGAGAAGTGCCTGTACCTCGGCAACATGGATTCCCTGCGCGACTGGGGCCACGCCAAAGACTACGTGAAAATGCAGTGGATGATGCTGCAGCAGGAAAAACCGGAAGACTTCGTGATCGCCACCGGCGTGCAGTACTCCGTGCGTCAGTTCGTAGAAATGGCGGCGGCTCAGCTCGGCATCAAACTGCGCTTTGAAGGTCAGGGCGTGGAAGAGAAAGGCATTGTGGTTTCCGTCACGGGTCACGACGCACCGGGCGTGAAACCAGGCGACGTTATCGTCTCCGTTGATCCGCGTTACTTCCGTCCTGCGGAAGTGGAAACCCTGCTGGGCGACCCAACCAAAGCGCATGAAACGCTTGGCTGGAAGCCGGAAATTACCCTGCAGGAGATGGTTGGTGAAATGGTAGCCAAAGACCTTGAAGCGGCGAAGAAACACTCTCTGCTGAAGTCCCATGGTTATGAGGTCGCCATCGCGCTGGAGTCCTGAGCATGAATAAAAAACGTATCTTTGTTGCCGGTCACCGTGGGATGGTCGGCTCGGCCATCGTCCGCCAGCTCGGGCAGCGCGATGACGTTGAGCTGGTGCTGCGCGGGCGCGATGAGCTGAATCTGCTGGACGCTGGGGACGTTAATGCCTTCTTCGCCAGCGAGAAAATCGACCAGGTTTACCTGGCGGCGGCAAAAGTGGGCGGTATCGTCGCCAATAACACGTTCCCGGCAGAGTTTATCTACGAGAACATGATGATCGAAAGCAACATTATTCATGCCGCGCACACGCACGGCGTGAACAAACTGTTGTTCCTCGGCTCATCCTGTATTTACCCGAAGATGGCGAAGCAGCCGATGGCCGAAAGCGAGCTGCTGCAGGGCACGCTTGAAGCCACGAACGAGCCGTATGCGATTGCCAAGATTGCCGGGATCAAGCTGTGCGAGTCCTACAACCGCCAGTACGGGCGGGATTACCGCTCGGTGATGCCGACCAATCTGTACGGGCCGAACGACAACTTCCACCCTAGCAACTCTCACGTTATTCCGGCCCTGCTGCGCCGCTTCCATGAGGCCACCCAGGAGAATGCCCCGGACGTGGTGGTATGGGGCAGCGGCACGCCGATGCGTGAGTTCTTACACGTCGACGACATGGCGGCAGCCAGCATTCACGTGATGGAGCTGGATCGGGAAGTGTGGCAGGAGAATACCGACCCGATGCTGTCGCACATTAACGTCGGCACCGGCGTGGACTGCACTATCCGTGAACTGGCGCAGACGCTGGCCAAAGTGACCGGCTACCGTGGGCGCGTGGTGTTTGACGCCACCAAACCTGACGGCACGCCGCGCAAGCTGCTGGATGTATCCCGCCTGCATCGCCTCGGCTGGTATCACGAGATTTCCCTGGAGGCGGGCCTCGCCAGCACTTACCAGTGGTTCCTCGAAAACCAGCAGCGGTTCCGGGGGTAAGCATGTTTTTGAGCGCGGAAGATTTTGCCACCGTAGTGAGCGCCACGCCGCTGATCTCCATCGACCTTATCGTCGAAAACCAGGCGGGCGAATTCCTGCTGGGTTTGCGGACCAATCGCCCTGCGAAGGGCTTTTGGTTTGTGCCGGGGGGAAGGGTGCTGAAGAACGAAACGCTGGCGAATGCTTTTATTCGTCTCACCGAGGCTGAGCTGGGCAAATCGTTCACTCTGCTGGACGGGGAGTTTTACGGCGTCTGGCAGCATTTCTACGGCGATAACTTCTCCGGGAAGGATTTCTCGACCCATTACGTGGTGCTGGGTTTCCGCCTGCGGGTGGACGACAAACAGCTGAACCTGCCTGCTGAGCAGCACAAAGCGTACTGCTGGCTGACGCCGGAAGCGCTGCTCAAGCGGGAAGACGTGCACGACAACAGCCGTGCTTACTTCATCACCCAGGGCAAAGGGAAGGTACCGGGCTTATGAAAATTCTGGTCTACGGCATTAACTATTCCCCGGAGCTGACCGGCATCGGCAAGTACACCGGTGAAATGGTGGAGTGGATGACCAGCCGGGGCCATGAGGTGCGGGTGATCACCGCGCCGCCTTATTATCCGGTCTGGCGCGTGCACCCGGACTACTCGGCGTGGAAATACAAAAAAGAGCCGGGGAAAGCGACCGTCTGGCGCTGCCCGCTGTATGTGCCGAAGCAGCCTTCGACGCTGAAACGCCTGATTCACCTGGGCAGCTTCGCGCTGAGTTCATTTTTTCCGCTTCTGGCGCAACGCAACTGGAAGCCAGACCGGGTCATTGGCGTGGTGCCGACGCTGTTTTGCGTGCCGGGGATGCGCCTGCTGGCAAAACTGAGCGGGGCGCGCACGCTGCTGCACATTCAGGACTACGAGGTGGACGCGATGCTCGGCCTCGGTATGGCCGGAAAGACACTGGGAAAAATTGCTCGCCTGGCCCAGCGCTTTGAAAAAAGCGGGCTGCACAACGTTGATAACGTCTCCACCATTTCTCGCTCGATGATGAACAAGGCTACCGAGAAAGGCGTCGATCCACAGCGGGTGATTTTTTTCCCTAACTGGTCGGAAGTGGCGCGTTTCCGTGATGTTGATCCGGCGCAAATCCAGGCCGTGCGCCAGGCGCTCAACCTGCCGGAAGATAAAAAAATCATTCTTTACTCCGGCAACATCGGCGAAAAACAGGGGCTGGAAACGGTGATTGAAGTGGCGAGCCGCTTCTCTGAGAGCCCGTATCTGTTCGTGATTGTGGGCCAGGGCGGCGGTAAAGAGAGGCTCGAAAAACTGGTGCACGTTCACGGGCTGAGTAACGTGGTGTTCCACCCGCTTCAGTCTTACGACGCGCTGCCCGCGCTGCTCTGCCTGGCCGATTGTCATCTGGTTATCCAGCGCCGGGGAGCGGCGGACGCCGTCCTGCCGTCAAAACTCACCAATATCCTGGCCGTCGGCGGCAATGCGGTGATTACCGCCGAGCCTGAAACAGAGCTGGGCCAGCTTTGCGAAGCGTATCCGGGCATTGCGGTTTGCGTGATGCCTGAATCCGCCGATGCGCTGGCGGCGGGCATTGAACGCTGTCTGCAGCTGCCACAACACAACACGACGGCACGTGAATATGCCGAACGCACGCTCGAAAAAGAGAACGTGTTAAGCCAATTTATTGCTGACATTCGGGGATAAATGATGAGTCAGTCACAACTCTATCCGGTGATCATGGCGGGCGGAAACGGGAGCCGTCTCTGGCCGCTGTCCCGCGTGCTGTACCCCAAGCAGTTCCTCTGCCTGAAAGGGGAACTGACCATGCTGCAAACCACCATCAATCGCCTGAACGGGGTAGAGTGCGAAAGCCCGGTGGTGATTTGCAATGAGGAACACCGCTTTATTGTCGCCGAGCAGCTGCGCCAGCTAAGTAAACTGACCGAAAATATCGTGCTGGAACCGGCCGGGCGCAACACCGCGCCAGCCATTGCGCTGGCCGCCCTGGCCGCGCTGCGTAACCAGCCGCAGCAGGACCCGCTGATGCTGATTCTCGCCGCCGATCACGTCATCCAGAATGAAGAAGCTTTCCGCGAGGCGGTGCGCTGCGCTATGCCTTATGCGGAAGCAGGCAAGCTGGTGACCTTCGGGATCGTCCCCGACCTGCCGGAAACGGGCTACGGCTATATTCGCCGTGGCGCAGTGACGACGCCGGAAAACGGCGCCGATGCCCTGGCGTTTAGCGTCGCGCAGTTTGTCGAAAAACCCGATCTCTCCACCGCCCAGGCCTATGTCGCCTGCGGCGAATACTACTGGAACAGCGGCATGTTCCTGTTCCGCGCGGGCCGCTATCTGGAAGAGCTGGCGAAGTTCCGCCCCGACATTCTGGCCGCCTGCGAAAAAGCCATGGCGGGCGTTGACCCGGATCTGGATTTCGTTCGCGTGGATGAGCAGGCGTTCCTGGCCTGCCCGGATGAGTCTATCGACTATGCGGTAATGGAAAAAACCGCCGATGCGGTAGTGGTGCCGATGGACGCCGGCTGGAGCGATGTGGGCTCGTGGTCCTCGCTGTGGGAAATCAGCGCCAAGAGCCCGGAAGGGAACGTACATCACGGCGATGTCATCAGTCACGAAACCGAAAACAGCTACATCTATGCCGAATCCGGCCTGGTCACTACCGTGGGGGTGAAAGACCTGGTCGTGGTGCAAACCAAAGATGCGGTGCTGATTGCCGACCGTGACCACGTACAGAACGTGAAGAAAGTGGTGGAGCGCATCAAAGGTGATGGCCGCCACGAGCACCATAACCACCGGGAAGTTTACCGCCCGTGGGGGAAATACGACTCCATCGACGCCGGGGAGCGTTACCAGGTGAAGCGCATCACCGTTAAGCCTGGCGAAGGGCTCTCGCTGCAAATGCACCACCACCGCGCCGAACACTGGATTGTGGTGGCGGGCACCGCCAAAGTCACTCTGGGGGATGAGATTAAGCTGCTGGGTGAAAACGAGTCTATCTACATTCCGCTCGGCATGACCCACTGCCTGGAAAACCCCGGCAAAATTCCCCTCGACCTGATTGAGGTTCGCTCCGGTACCTATCTGGAAGAAGACGACATCGTCCGCTTCCAGGATCGCTACGGACGTATTTAATCCCTGACTAAAAAACAAGCTCCACGGGCCAAAGACCCGTGGGTTGGGTAACTGTTGCCCGAAGGAGCGAAATCATGCAGCAACTGACCTGTTTTAAAGCCTACGACATCCGCGGCCGCCTGGGCGACGAGCTAAATGAAGACATCGCCTGGCGCATCGGCCGCGCCTACGGCGAGTACCTGAAGCCAAAAACTATCGTGCTGGGCGGCGACGTGCGTCTGACCAGCGAATCGCTGAAACAGGCGCTGGCGCGTGGCCTGCAGGATGCGGGCGTGGACGTGCTGGATATCGGCCTGTCCGGCACCGAAGAGATTTACTTTGCCACCTGGCATCTGGACGTGGACGGCGGCATCGAAGTGACCGCCAGCCACAACCCGATGGACTACAACGGCATGAAGCTGGTGCGCCAGGGCGCACGCCCCATCAGCGGTGACACCGGCCTGCGGGACGTACAGCGCCTGGCGGAAGCCAACGACTTCCCGCCGGTGGATGAGGCGGCGCGCGGCAGCTATCAGAAAGTGTCGGTGGTAGACGCTTATCTCGACCATCTTTTCTCCTACATCAACGTCAGCCACATCAAGCCGCTGAAGCTGGTGGTGAACTCCGGTAACGGCGCGGCCGGCCCGATTGTGGACGCCATCGAAGCCCGCTTTAAGGCACTTAATGTCCCGCTGACGTTTGTGAAGGTGCACAACACGCCGGACGGCAATTTCCCGAACGGTATTCCTAACCCGCTGTTGCCGGAGTGCCGCGCCGATACGCGCGACGCGGTGATTGCGCACGGGGCGGATATGGGCATCGCGTTTGACGGGGACTTTGACCGCTGCTTCCTGTTCGACGAGAAAGGGCAGTTTATCGAAGGGTACTACATCGTGGGCCTGCTGGCGGCGGCGTTTCTTGAGAAACAGCCTGGGGCAAAAATCATTCACGACCCGCGGCTGTCCTGGAACACGGTCGATATCGTTGAGCGTGCGGGCGGCCAGCCGGTGATGTCGAAAACCGGGCATGCGTTTATCAAAGAGCGGATGCGTGAAGAGGATGCCATTTACGGCGGGGAGATGAGCGCCCATCACTATTTCCGCGATTTTGCCTATTGCGACAGCGGGATGATCCCGTGGCTGCTGGTGACCGAATTACTGTGCCTGAAGGGCAAAACGCTGGGCGAGCTGGTAGCGGACCGGATGGCGGCGTGGCCGGCCAGCGGTGAAATCAACAGCAAGCTGGAAGCGCCGGCAGAGGCGATTGAACGTGTACGCGCGCATTTCGGCCCGCACGCGGCAGAGATTGACCACACGGACGGCATCAGCATGGCGTTTGGCGACTGGCGCTTCAACCTGCGCAGCTCTAACACCGAGCCTGTGGTGCGCCTGAACGTGGAGTCCCGCGGAAACGAGGCGCTGATGCAGGCGCGAACGCAGGAAATTATGGCTCTGCTGAACCAATAATCTGCCGTATTGAGGTGTTTAACCCTCACCCTGACCCTCTCCCTGGAAGGGAGAGGGAATATCAAGTGCCAGCTTTTCTCTCACTCTCCAGTGGAGAAATAGTCAGGTGCCAGCTTTTCTCCCTCTCCCCCGTGGGAAGAGGGCTGGGGTGAGGGGGAAAACACCGATGCGACAACTTTCAAAGGTAAAACGATGACAAATCTAAAAAAGCGCGAGCTGCCAAAAACCAACGCATCGTTGATCTCTATGGTGCAACGTTTTTCTGACATCAGCATCATGTTTGCCGGGCTATGGATGGTTTGCAAGGCTAACGCTTTGCCTTTTCTCTATATGCATTTGCTGATGGCTTTATTAACCCTCGTTGTGTTCCAGATGATCGGTGGGATGACGGATTTTTACCGTTCATGGCGCGGGGTGAAAATGTCCAGCGAGCTATTCCTGTTGCTGCAAAACTGGACGCTGAGCGTGGTTTTCAGCGCCGGTCTGCTGGCGTTTAACAGCGATTTTGATGGCTCTTTCTGGGTTTATCTGGCCTGGTATGCCTTGGCCGGTGTGGGGATGGTTATCTGCCGGTCATGGATCCGTTTTGCCGCAGGCTGGCTGCGTAATAAAGGTTTTAATACGCGACGCGTTGCCATTGCGGGCTCTTTGCCGGTCGGACAGATGCTGGCGCAGAGCTTCAAGAATGAACCGTGGCTCGGCTTCAACGTGCTTGGCGTGTATGACGATGAGCCGCCTGCAGGTGCCCTGGTTAGCTATATTGGCAACTTCAATACGCTGGTGGCGGACGCCCGTAGCGGCCAAATTGATAAAGTCTATATTGCGATGGAAATGAGCCACGAGTCGCGCATTAAAAAGCTGGTGAGTGAGCTGGCGGATACCACCTGTTCGGTACTGCTGATCCCCGATGTTTTCACCTTTAATATCCTTAATGCCCGCACCGAAGAGGTCAACGGCGTGCCGGTTGTGCCCCTGTTTGAAACGCCTTTGAGTGGCTTTAACAGCGTACTCAAACGGCTGGAAGATATCGTGCTCTCCTCTTTTATCCTGCTGCTCATTTCCCCTGTTCTGCTTTGCATTAGCCTGGCGGTGAAGCTGACTTCGCCCGGGCCGGTTATTTTCCGCCAGACGCGCTACGGCATGGACGGCAAGCCAATCAAAGTGTGGAAATTCCGCTCTATGAAGGTGATGGAAAACGACGCGGTGGTTGTGCAGGCCACGAAAGGGGATTCGCGCATCACGCCGGTAGGCAGCTTTCTGCGCCGCACCTCCCTCGACGAACTGCCGCAGTTTATCAACGTGCTGCTGGGCGGTATGTCCATCGTCGGCCCTCGTCCCCATGCCGTGGCCCATAACGAGCAATATCGCGCGTTAATAGAAGGCTACATGCTGCGCCACAAGGTCAAACCGGGCATTACCGGCTGGGCGCAAATTAACGGCTGGCGCGGGGAAACGGATACGCTCGACAAGATGGAGAAACGCGTGGAGTTCGACCTGGAATACATTCGCGAGTGGAGCCTGTGGTTCGACATCAAGATTGTCTTCCTGACCGTTTTCAAAGGCTTTGTTCACAAAGCGGCATACTGACCGGAATCCAACATGAGCCTGAGAGAAAAAACCATCAGCGGGGCGAAGTGGTCCGCGATTGCAACGGTGATCATTATTGGTTTAGGGCTGGCGCAGATGACGATTCTGGCCAGAACTATTGATAACCACCAGTTTGGTCTGCTGACGGTGTCGCTGGTGATCATCGCCCTGGCCGATACGCTGTCTGATTTTGGTATCGCCAACTCGATTATTCAGCGCAAAGAGATAAGCCAGCTGGAGTTGACCACGCTCTACTGGCTGAATGTCGGGCTGGGCGTGCTGGTGTGCATCGCGGTGTTTTTACTGAGCGATGTGATTGCCGCCGTGCTGCATAACCCGGACCTGTCGCCGCTGATTAAAACGCTGGCCTTTGCTTTTATTGTCATCCCTCACGGGCAGCAGTTTCGCGCCCTGATGCAAAAGGAGCTGGAGTTTTCAAAAATCGGCTCGATTGAGACGGTGTCCGTGCTGGTGGGGTTCAGCGTCACCGTGACGGCGGCGATGTACTACCCGTTTGCCATCACGGCAATCATCGGTTACCTGGTTAATACCGTCGTTCGTACCTCACTGTTTGGCTTCTTTGGCCGCAAGATTTACCGCCCTGGCTTCCACTTCTCCCTGAAGTCAGTGAATTCCAACCTGAAGTTTGGCGCCTGGCTGACCGCCGACAGCGTGATCAACTACGTCAATACCAACCTTTCCACGCTGGTACTGGCGCGTATTCTCGGGGCTGGGGTCGCCGGCGGCTATAACCTGGCTTATAACGTGGCCGTCGTGCCGCCGATGAAACTCAACCCGATCATCACGCGCGTGCTGTTTCCGGCGTTTGCCAAAATTCAGGACGACACGGCGAAGCTCCGGGTGAATTTTTACAAGCTGCTGTCGATTGTGGGCATCATTAATTTTCCGGCGCTGCTGGGGCTGATGGTGGTCTCCAATAACTTCGTCCCGCTGGTGTTTGGGGAGAAGTGGCAGTTCATCACGCCCATCCTGCAGCTGTTGTGCGTTGTTGGCCTGCTGCGTTCCATCGGGAATCCCATCGGTTCGCTGCTGATGGCCAAAGCGCGCGTGGACATCAGCTTCAAATTCAACGTGTTTAAAACCTGCCTGTTTATTCCGGCGATTATTGTCGGCGGCCAGCTCGGCGGCGCACTCGGCGTGACGCTCGGTTTCCTGCTGGTTCAGGTTGTGAACACCGTGTTCAGCTATTTCATCATGATTAAACCCGTGCTGGGCTCCAGCTATCGGGAATACATCCTCAGCATCTGGCTGCCTTTTTATCTCTCACTCCCAACGCTGATTGTCAGCGCCGGGCTAGGCATCGCGCTGACCGGGCATTTGCCTCTGGCGATGTTGCTGGCGGCACAGGTCGTCGCGGGAGCGGCGGCGTTTATCGTGATGATTATTTTGTCCCGCAATGCGCTGATCGTTGAACTGAAGCGGCAGTTTTGCCGCAGCGAACGCCTGAAAGCGCTGCTCCGCGCTGGCTAAGAACAACAAAGAGGGGAAACCACATTTTCCCCTTTGTCATAAAGTTAGAGGTCGATATGAAATTACTTATTCTTGGCAACCATACTTGCGGCAACCGCGGTGATAGCGCCATTTTGCGCGGGTTGATTGACGCCATCACGACGCTTGATGACAGCATTCATGTGGATGTGATGAGCCGCTACCCGGTCAGTTCTGCCTGGCTGCTGGGGCGCCCGGTGCTGGGTGACGGGCTCTACAAGCAGATGAAGCGGTATAACAACGCCGCCGGGCTGGTCGGGCGGGTCAAAAAAGTCCTGCGCCGTAAATATCAGCACCATGTGCTGGTAGCGAAAGCAAGCAACACCGGGCGGCTGCGTAACATCGCCATCCCACAGGGGTTTATTGATTTTGTGAAATCGCTGCAGGAATACGACGCGATTATTCAGGTGGGCGGCTCTTTCTTTGTCGATCTTTATGGCGTCACGCAGTTTGAGCACGCGCTGTGCAGCTTCATGGCCCGCAAGCCGGTTTATATGGTTGGCCACAGCGTGGGCCCGTTCCAGGAGCCGCAGTTTAACCAACTGGCGAACTACGTCTTTGGGCACGCTAAATCCCTGATTCTGCGCGAAACCGTAAGTCTGGCGTTGATGAAGCAAAGTCAAATCGACACCAGCAAGGTGGAACAGGGCGTCGATACGGCGTGGCTGGTGGCGCAGCATGAAGAGGATTTTGTGCCGGGTTATGCGGTTAAGCACTGGCTGGGCGTGGTCGAGAGAAAGAGAACCGTGGCGATTACGCTCCGCGAACTGGCGCCGTTTGATAAACGCCTCGGCACCACCCAGGAAGCCTACGAGAAGGCCTTTGCCGAAGTGGTAAATCGCACGATTGAACAGGGCTATCAGGTCCTGGCGCTTTCCACCTGCACCGGCATCGACAGCTATAACAAAGACGACCGCATGGTGGCGCTCAATATCCGCCAGTACATCACCCAACCCGATGACTACCACGTCGTGATGGACGAGCTGAACGACCTGGAAATGGGCAAAATTTTTGCTGCCTGCGAGCTCACGGTGGGCACGCGTCTCCACTCGGCCATTATTTCGATGAACTTCGGCACGCCGGCTATCGCCATCAACTACGAGCACAAATCTGCGGGCATCATGCAGCAACTGGGGATGCCAGAAATGGCTATTGATATTCGCCAGTTGCTGGACGGCTCTTTGCAGGGCGTAGTGGCGAATGTTTTGGGGCAATTGCCCGCGATTAACCAACGTCTTACGGCGGCAGTGAGCGCTGAGCGTGCTAACGGCATGAACATGGTGCGCTCGGTGCTTGAGCGAGTTAAGGAGGAGAAATGAAGGTCGGTTTCTTCCTGCTGAAGTTTCCCCTGGCGTCGGAAACTTTTGTGCTGAATCAGATAACCGCTTTTATCGACATGGGCCACGAGGTTGAGATTGTTGCCCTGCAAAAGGGCGACATGACCAATACCCACGCGGCGTTTAAAAGCTATGGGCTTTCGGAAAAAACCGTCTGGCTGCTCGACGAGCCAGAAGGTAAAGCCGCGAAGCTGAAAAACCGGGCGTGGAATACGCTGCGGGGGACTTTGCGAGGCAGCACATGGCGAGCGCTTAACCGCACGCGCTATGGCGATGAAGCCCGCAATCTGATCCTGTCCTCGATTTGTGGCCGGCAGAAACAGCCGCTTGAGGCCGACGTTTTTATTGCTCACTTTGGCCCGGCGGGCGTTACGGCCGCCAAGCTGAAGGAGCTTGGCGTGCTCAACGGCAAAATTGCCACCGTGTTTCACGGGATTGATATCTCGCACCGGGATGCGCTGGCTCACTATACGCCGGAATACAGGCAGCTGTTTGAGCGCGGGGACTTAATGCTACCCATAAGCAATCTCTGGGCCAGCCGCCTGAAAAACATGGGCTGCCCGGAGAGCAAAATTGCGGTCTCAAGGATGGGCGTGGATATGGACAAGTTTTCTTTAAGACCCATGAAAACGCCGGGGGCGACGCTGGAGATTATCTCGGTGGCGCGGCTGACGGAAAAAAAAGGGTTACATTTTGCCATTGAAGCCTGTCGCCTGCTGAAAGCGCGCGGCGTGGCATTTCGCTACAACATTTTAGGCATTGGCCCCTGGGAGCGTCGTCTGAAGACGCTGATTGAGCAATTGCAGCTGGAGGACGTGGTCTTTATGCCCGGTTTTAAGCCGAGCCATGAAGTGAAGGCGATGCTGGACCAGGCCGACCTGTTCTTGCTTCCTTCGGTGACCGGCGAAGACGGGGATATGGAAGGCATCCCCGTGGCGCTGATGGAGGCGATGGCCGTTGGCATTCCGGTAGTGTCTACCGTTCATAGCGGTATTCCTGAGCTTATCGACGCCGATGAGTCGGGCTGGCTGGTGCCGGAAAAGGATGCTTTTGCGCTCGCCGATAAGCTACAGGTTGCGGCTTCTGTGCCAGAAAGTGACCTGCAGTTAATACTGGCTCGGGCAAGAGAGAAAGTCGCCGGCCAGTTCAATCAGCAGGTTATCTACCAGCAGCTTGCCCGTCAGCTTCAGACGCTATAAATCACCGAATCTTATGCTGAGGACTTATGTCGAAAAGCAATTCACTGAAGCATCTTCCTTTCTCTGCGTCTCGCCGCAAACTGCTCGCCGCAGGCTCTGCGTTAGCGGCGACATCCCTTATTCCCGGCACGGTAAACGCCATTGGCCGGGGAACACAGGTAAACATCAAAGATTTCTACCAGGCCGATTGGATCGCCGCGTTTAACAAGGCGTTTGCCGCAGCGGATGTGGTTGAAGTCCCGGCAGACGTTGTCTGTGACAGCATGAATACCGCCATTTTTATGCCGCAGGGGAAAACGCTTCATGTGGCTGGTGGGCTGAAAGGGAATGGCAAAGGGCGATTTGTACTGCAGGATAACTGCCAGATAGTCGGGGAGGGAAAAGGGCGATTTAACAACATCACGCTGGATGTGAGGGGATCCGACTGTACGATCAAGGGCATAGATATGAGCGGGTTTGTCAATGTGGCGCAGATTTACATTGGCGGGAAAGATAACCGGACTATGCGCAATCTGACTATCGACAACATCACGGTACATGATGCCAACTACGCCATCCTGCGGCAGGGGTTTCACAACCGGATGGAGAATGTGCGTATCACCAACGGCCACTTCAGCCATCTGCAAGGGGATGCCATTGAGTGGAATGTGGCGATCAACGACCACGACCTGCTGATTTCCGACCACGTTATTGACAACATTAACTGTACTAATGGAAAGATTAACTGGGGAATAGGTATTGGGCTGGCGGGCAGCACATATGACAATAATTATCCCGAAGATCAGGCGGTAAAAAACTTCGTTGTGGCCAACATTACCGGCAGCAACTGCCGGCAATTAGTTCATGTTGAGAATGGGAAGCATTTCCTTATACGTAACGTAAAGGCGCGCAATATTAATCCGAGCTTTAGCCGCACGGCAGGGATTGATAACGCAACCGTGGCAATATATGGCTGCGATAACTTTGTCATTGACGATGTGGATATGGTTAACAGCGCCGGGATGCTGATTGGTTATGGCGTCATTAAGGGAAATTACCTGTCTATTCCGCAAAACTTTAAGTTAAGCGATATTAAACTCGATAATAGCGAACTGAGTAGCCCTCTGCGCGGCATTCAGATCTCATCCGGGAACGCAACCTCCTTTGTGGCACTGAATAACATCACACTCAAGCGCGCCTCGCTTGAGTTTCATAACAAACCTCAGCACCTTTTCATGCGAAATATCAACGTAATGCAGCTTTCTACGGCAGGACCAGCCCTGAAGCTGAACTTCGACCTCCGCAAGGATGTGCGCGGCAAGTTCATGGCCAAAGACGGCACGCTGCTGTCGCTGGCGAATATTCACGCAGTAAATGAAAGGGGGCAAAGCTCGGTAGACATAGACCGGATCGATCAGCTGCACGTCAACGGTGAGAATCTTAATTTTGCGCTCTCAAAAGTAAGTAAATAATAATGCAACCCCTTTTACGACAATTCTGAGTCAACGAAGGCTGAAATAGCGGCATTGACATATTTCGTTGACACTTCTATGGCGCTAGCATGAATCATTCGTTTAATAAATTCATGCTGGCATCAGAGCACGAAAAGACTATAATCTTCCAACCATTTAGAGGTGGGACTAAGAATGACTAATTTAAAAGCAGTTATCCCGGTAGCCGGTTTGGGCATGCATATGCTGCCTGCCACTAAGGCGATTCCTAAAGAGATGCTGCCTATCGTTGATAAGCCGATGATCCAGTACATTGTCGACGAAATTGTTGCCGCTGGTATCAAAGAAATCGTGCTGGTAACCCACTCTTCCAAGAATGCTGTTGAAAACCACTTCGACACCTCATACGAGCTGGAAGCCCTGCTTGAGCAGCGCGTTAAGCGTCAGCTGCTGGCCGAAGTCCAGTCTATTTGCCCGCCAGGCGTTACCATCATGAACGTTCGTCAGGCCCAACCGCTTGGGCTGGGGCACTCTATACTTTGCGCACAGCCTATCGTGGGTAACAATCCTTTTGTTGTGGTACTGCCGGATGTTGTGCTTGATGGTGCTACTGCCGACCCGCTGCGCTATAACCTGGCTGCAATGGTGGCTCGCTTCAATGAAACGGGGCGAACTCAGGTTCTTGCTAAGCACATGCCAAATGAAGATCTGGCGGCATATTCTGTGATCACTACGAAAGAACCGCTGCAGAATGAAGGGCAGGTGAGCCGCATGGTCGAGTTTGTTGAAAAACCTGACCAGCCGCAAACGCTGGACTCCGATCTTGCAGCCGTTGGACGTTATGTGCTTTCGGCTGATATTTGGCCGTTGCTGGAAAAAACAGAACCGGGTGCATGGGGACGTATTCAGCTCACGGATGCCATCGCGGTATTGAATGAAACTCAGCCGGTTGAAGTGATGCAGATGACCGGCGAGAGCTACGACTGTGGTAAGAAAATGGGCTATATGCAGGCGTTCGTCCAGTACGGGCTGCGCAACCACAAGGAAGGCCAGAAGTTTCGAGAAAGCATTCAGAAGCTGCTAGCTAAGGCATAAGTTCTGTTTTAAGTCGCTGTCATGGAGGAGAGCGGGGTAAACGGTGGCATGGCGTTCAGTCTTAGGCAGGCTTTGAACGTTGAGCCGCCGTTTTGCTTTATAAATAAACAATGAAGTTTAAGATTTTCATAGGGTTATCATTTTTTGGTTGTTCTGTATAGACCAAAATTTTTCCTTGAGAATCGCTGTGTGAAATATAGAATCGTGGCGATTTCTGATACGCAGTACCGGAAGGTACGAGATCTCCCATGTTTGCAGTGCACTGGTAGCTGTTGAGCCAGGGGCGGTAGCGTGTTCTTATCAAAAGCTTATTCAACCATTCTCGACATTCCTCATGAGTTTGTGTCATATCATCTAATTGCCGAAGCTTATATCATATATGAATAATATTGCGTTTATTGTTACAAAATCTGAAATAGGTGGAGCTCAAAGCTGGACCAATGAGATGATGAAGTTAATTAAAAATGATGCCTCAATTCATTTGATAACATCAGAGCATGGATGGTTAACGGAGCAAGGGAACTTCGATAAAGTTTTTATTTTACCTGAATTGAAAAAACACTTTAGCTTTTTAGGTTATATTCGGTTATTGAAATATATTAGAAAAGAAAAAATATCTGTAATGATAGCAAGCTCAGCTAATGCCGGGATTTTCAGTCGGATGGCAAAGCTGTTTGTCAGATTTAAATGCATTTATGTATCTCATGGATGGTCATGTATCTATAATGGTGGGACATTAAAGTCACTCTTTATTAAGATTGAGAAGTATCTTTCTGTTTTAACTGACGCTGTTTGGTGTGTCTCAAAAAGTGACTCTGATAAGGCCAGGGATATAATTGGTATTAATGAAAATAAGATAATTAATCTAACCAACTCTGTGCCAAAAATGCAAAGCAGAATTAAACAGAGCAACGAAAAGAAAATAATCTTTGTTGGAAGACTAACGCATCCAAAACGTCCCGACCTTCTGCTGTCGGTTGTTGCGAAACACCCGGATATTAAATTAGATGTGGCGGGTGCCGGCGATCGGCTGGCTGCGTTAGCAGCAAAATACGAGAAATTTAATAACATCAAATTTTTAGGTGAGGTTAAAAACTTCAGTAATTATTCTGAGTATGATGTTTTTGCACTTATTTCAGATAGTGAAGGCCTCCCGATGTCTGCATTAGAAGCACACACCGCAGGTTTACCTTTGCTTCTAAGCGATGTTGGTGGTTGCTATGAAGTTATAAAAAAAAATGGATTATTAGTATCTAATAATGAAAAAGATATAGAAGAAAAATTACTGGAGATACTAAATAATTATGAAGTTTATCTTGTTAATGCACAGCAGGATAAAGAAAAATTTGAATTCAATAGTTATAAAGATGCATACAAGCAATTTATTTTGTCTTAGTCATAAACGTAATTAGTGTAGAGTCGAAATGAAAATTCTAATCACTGGTGGAGCGGGCTTTATTGGGTCTGCCGTTGTACGTCATATTATTAAAAACACGCAGAGTCATGTCGTTAATGTTGATAAGTTAACTTATGCTGGTAACCTTGAATCTCTAACCAGTGTCAGTGCTGATGAGCGTTATTGTTTCGAACAAGCAGATATTTGTGATAGCGCAGCAATCGAACGTATTTTTACTCAGCATCAGCCCGATGCTGTAATGCACCTGGCAGCGGAAAGTCACGTCGATCGTTCTATTACCGGCCCGGCGGCATTTGTTGAAACAAACATTATTGGGACTTATGTCCTGCTGGAAGCCGCACGTCGCTACTGGTCTAAACTGAGCGGCGAGAAAAAAGCAGCGTTCCGCTTCCATCATATTTCCACTGATGAAGTTTATGGCGATCTTCCCCATCCAGATGAAGTAGAGCAGGGCGAGACATTACCCCTGTTTACTGAAACAACAGCCTATGCGCCAAGCAGCCCATATTCTGCCTCTAAAGCCTCCAGCGACCACCTGGTCCGCGCCTGGCTGCGTACCTATGGCCTGCCAACTATCGTTACTAACTGTTCTAATAATTATGGCCCATATCATTTCCCTGAGAAATTGATCCCGCTGGTTATTCTGAATGCGCTGGAAGGTAAGCCGCTGCCGATTTACGGTAAAGGCGACCAGATTCGTGACTGGCTTTACGTCGAAGACCACGCGCGGGCGCTGTATACTGTGGTGACCCAGGGTAAGATTGGCGAAACCTACAATATTGGTGGCCACAACGAGAAGCAAAACCTTGATGTGGTAGAAACTATTTGCTGTCTGCTGGATGAAATCGTTCCAAAGGAAGGCTCCTACCGCGAGCAGATCACCTATGTGGCCGATCGCCCGGGGCACGATCGCCGTTACGCGATCGATGCCGAGAAAATTGGCCTTGAGCTGGGCTGGAAACCACAGGAAACCTTCGAAAGTGGGATCCGTAAAACGGTGGAATGGTATCTGGCAAATCAGAAATGGTGCCAGCGCGTCCAGGATGGCAGCTATCAACGTGAACGCTTAGGATTGGAATAATGAAAGGTATCATTCTGGCCGGAGGATCCGGCACTCGTTTGTATCCAATAACGATGGGCGTCTCTAAGCAACTACTCCCGATTTATGATAAGCCGATGATTTATTACCCGCTGTCAGTGTTAATGCTGGCGGGAATTCGCGACATCCTGATTATCACCACGCCGGAAGATCAAGACAGTTTCATTAGATTATTGGGTGATGGCAGCGCCTTGGGCATTAACCTGACGTATGAAGTCCAGCCTACACCGGATGGCTTAGCGCAGGCATTTATTATTGGCGAGAAGTTTATCGGCAACGATTCGGTTTGCCTTGTGCTCGGCGATAATATTTTCTTTGGACAAGGTTTTAGCCCTAAATTAAAAGCCGTGGCGCAGCGTGAAACAGGCGCAACCGTTTTTGGTTATCAGGTTATGGATCCTGAGCGCTTTGGCGTGGTCGAATTTGATGAAAACAACAAAGCTATTTCCATAGAAGAAAAACCCTCCCAGCCGAAATCTCATTGGGCGGTGACCGGGCTTTACTTCTACGATAACGCGGTCATTGAAATCGCAAAAAATGTAAAACCCTCCGAGCGGGGAGAATTAGAGATAACCGCAATAAATGATGAGTATCTCAAGCGCGGGCAATTAAATGTTGAACAGCTTGGCCGCGGTTTTGCGTGGCTTGATACTGGCACACATGACAGTCTAATTGAAGCCGGTAGCTTTGTTGAAACCGTTCAGAAGAGGCAGGGCATGATGGTTGCTTGCCCTGAAGAGATTGCCTGGCGCAATGGCTGGATGGACGATAAAGAATTAAGTGCCAGGGGAGAGCTTCTGAAAAAAAATCATTATGGCCAGTATTTATTAAAACTTTTGAAATAAGAAATCTTATGAAAATCGATTTTATTCCATTACAAATTCACGGCGATGAGCGTGGTTCTCTTGTCGCGCTCGAAGAAGCCAAAAACATACCTTTTCCAATTAAACGCGTCTATTATATGTTTGACACACTTGAAGGAATCAGACGAGGCTTCCATGCCCATAAGGAATTAACGCAGGTAGCAATACCTGTAAAAGGTTCCTGCCGATTCCTTTTAGACGATGGTAAAGAGAAGGTTAATGTTTTATTGGATAGTCCAGCTTGTGGCCTGTTAATTGAGCCAATGATATGGCATGAAATGTATGACTATTCACCAGACTGCATTCTCATGGTTTTAGCGAGTGATGTATATGATGAGTCCGATTATATACGGAATTATGAACAGTTCAAAAATACGGTGGCGTAAATGTATATTCATCCTCTCAGCGATGTGCAGAGTGAAAATATAGGTACAGGTACGCGTGTTTGGCAGTTTGTTGTTATTCTGAAAAATGCAAAAATTGGTGAAAATTGTAATATATGTGCTAATGCTCTTATAGAAAACAACGTGTCTATTGGCAATAATGTTACGGTTAAATCTGGTGTATATATTTGGGATGGGACTACAATTGAAGATAATGTCTTTATCGGTCCTTGTGTTGTATTTACAAATGATAAATTTCCTCGCTCGCAGGTTCATTTAGAAAAATACCCAGAAATACATATCAAAAAAAATGCATCAATAGGTGCTAATGCTACCATTTTGCCTGGAATCACAATCGGTGAGAATAGCATGGTCGGCGCTGGAGCAGTGGTAACAAAAGATGTGCCAGATAATGTAGTAGTGGTTGGCAATCCTGCAAAGATCATCAAAAAATTGGATTAAAAAATGATTAATTTTCTAAACCTTAAACAAATCAATAACAAATATGAAAAGGAATTATTGTCAGCCTGTGAACGTGTTATTCAATCTGGCTGGTATATACAGGGCGAAGAGCTATCTGCTTTTGAGTCTGAGTTTGCAGAGTATTGTAATGTAAAATATGCAATTGGCGTTGCCAACGGTCTTGATGCCCTTATTTTGGTTCTTCGTGCATGGAAAGAACTCGGTAAGCTAAAAGATAATGACAAGGTCATGGTCCCGGCGAACACTTATATAGCTTCTATAATGGCGATCACGCAGAATAATCTAATTCCTGTGCTGGTTGAGCCGGATAGTAGTACATTTAATATGACCTATGATGGACTATCTAAATCCTGGGATGATGGGGTAAAAGCCATTTTACCAGTACATTTATATGGTCAAATTTCGCCTATGCCAGAAATCATGAGGTTCGCCGAAGAGAATAATCTGCTGGTGTTAGAGGACTGTGCTCAGTCACATGGTGCTTCTATCGGTGGAAAGAAGGCGGGGGCGTGGGGGGATGCGTCAGGATTTAGCCTTTACCCAGGGAAAAATTTAGGCGCACTTGGTGATGCAGGTATTATCACCACGAATAGCGATGAGTTGGTTAGTGTACTAAAAGCGCTGCGCAATTATGGCTCTCATAAAAAATATGAGAATATTTATATTGGTTACAACAGTCGCCTTGATGAAATACAGGCAGCAATGCTGCGTGTTAAGCTGCCTTATCTTGATAAAGAGACTGAATTAAGAAGAAAAATAGCCAATAAATATTTAAATGAGATAAAAAATTCTCATGTTCAATTACCAACACTATCCGTTGATGAAGAACATGTTTGGCACTTGTTTGTAATACAGACTAAACATAGAGAAGCATTACAACAATATCTGACTGAGAATGGGATTCAAACATTAATTCATTATCCGATTCCTCCTCATCATCAGCAAGCTTATAAACAGTACAGTCATTTAGAGCTGCCAATAACTGAGAGCATTCATCGTCAGGTTCTGTCCTTGCCAATGGATCCTAATCTATCCGACAGTGATGTGGACTTCATTATTAGAACCATTAATTCATTTTCCGTCTAAATATCAATAATTATAACGCGATTGGCTGTACATGCTTTTGGTGACAGCCTTTTCTTTTACAACGCCACACGTTTCTGCGAATAGCATACGCTTTTTATTTTTCAAGCAGAGTACTGAAGCTAGCGTTTAGTGGGTAACGTCACACTGTCTATATTTCTTATTCATTATCTAATGATGAAATACAAGAGATAAATAACCAGTGCTAAACCTGTATTAAAAGTGATGTAAAATGGAAAAAATGAATTTTGCCAAAGTTACTATTCTTAGTGGCGTTGTAACATGTTTTCGTTTGATTTGCGGTTTACTCATATCAAAAGTAGTTGCAATATATACGGGTCCTGCTGGCATTGCTAACCTTGGACAGTTACAGAACTTTGTTACTTTTGTTAATGGCTTTATTTCTTCACAGGTATCCCAGGGGGTAAATCGTTACTCAGCCGAGAATAAAAGCGATTATGATAAAGCCCAACCCTACTGGCGTGCATCAATCAAACTTTCAATAATAGCCTGTTGCTTTATTATCACCGTTGGTGTTCTTTTTTCTGGAAATATTTCGAATTTACTATTCCAGAGTAAAGAGCTCTATTGGCTGATTATAGTGGCATTAATGGTATTGCCATTAAATATAATCAACAATTTATTTCTCGGTGTACTTAATGGCTTAGGTGAATACAACCGATTCTTTCTTGCTAATGTGCTTGCAATTGCTGCAGCACTTTTGTCAATGACCGCACTAGTTTATTTCATGGGACTCAAGGGAGCCCTGCTCGCCGCAGCTTTGAATAATGCTATTGCGGGCATCCTGCTTCTGACTATTATTATAAAAAGACCATGGTTTAGGTTAGTATATTGGCTAGGTCAGGTACCGAAACATCATTTATCTGAGATGAGAAAGTATTTTCTGATGGGGGTCATTGGTGCCTTAACGGGACCGATATCGCTTATTGTTGTCAGAACGATATTGACGAATAATTTTTCAATTGAAGATGCAGGGAATTGGCAGGCAGTATCCAAAATATCAGAAGCTTATCTTGCCGTTCTCACAACAGCATTGACTGTATATTATTTTCCTAAAACAGCAGCAGCAAAGACATTCAAAGACTATATTTCAGTTTTAAAATCCGGGGTTGTGATTGTTATTCCGCTTGCTTTCGTGATGGCGATAAGTATCTTTTTATTGAAAGATTTGATTATTAGCATTTTATTCACGAAAGACTTTTCTACGGCTAAAAGTTTATTTCTATTCCAAAATATTGGTGATTTTTTAAGAATATCGAGCTGGCTCTTTGCTACCATTCTTTTGGCTAAAGGCTATTTTAAAATTAATGCAGTCCTGGAAATATCATTTTCTATATTGTTTCCATTATTAGTCAAGTTTTTAATCGTTCCCTTTGGGCTTGAAGGCGTAAGTATTTCTTATTGTATAACCTATTCATTCTATTTGATCGCGACAATGATAATATACCTATGGCACATGAAGAGGGTTATAAGTAATGAAATCGCATCAAAGTAACCCGCTCAGTGTAATTGTACCTGCGTACAATGAAGAAAAAAATATTATAAAAATCTTAAAGCAATTTGAACAACAGACAATAAGTGATTTTGAGGTAGTTATTGTTGATGATGGTTCTATTGATAATACGGTGCATTTAGCCAAGAATTTTCATTCTGAAAATTTTAAAATAAATTTATTGCAACAGAGTAATATGGGAGCCGCAAGAGCCAGAGAAAACGGAATCATGGCAGCAACTGGAGATTATGTTGCTATTGTTGATTGCGATGATGGACTTGCAAATAATTCACTCGAATTGGCAATGCAATCTTTTATCAATTGTCCAGAAGTTGATATTTCTCTATTTGATTTATGCTATGTTAACGAGCTTGGCTCAGAGATTTCCGGCAAGTTTTCATATTATACTGATAAAAAATCTGTATGCGGTAAGGATGCTCTGGCGAACAGTATTTCTATCTGGGGGATACATGCATTTGGTATTTACAAAAAAGAAATAATTTTACAGGCATATAATATTTATAATAAATATAACAATAATCATGTTAACTTATTAAATAACGACGAAATCGTCAGTCGTATTTCATTCGGCTTAGCAAAAAAAATAACCTTCTCTGACGCGAAATATTTTTTTGTCAACAACATGCAGTCAACAACTCGTCGTGTAAACGAAAATTATTATAAGGTTATCCATAACGCATTTATTCTTCAACAGATTTTAAAAGAACCTAAAATATGTTGTGAAGATAAATTTGATGCTGCGGCATATACGTTAATTATTAGTACCCAGTGGGGAGTTTTTAGACGTTATCTAAGCTGGCATAAACAATTCTCTAAGGATGCCCGAATAGCCTGGCGAAACGCATTGAAAGAGTCTACTTTGCAGGTTATCAATGCGCAAAGAAAATATGAATTCATCTTAAGTCGTAAATCAAGACTGCAACTTATTATATTAAAGCTATTTTTTAGGTAAGCATGAAAAATCCACTTATTTCAATTATCATTGCATCATTCAATGCTGAAAATTATATACGTGAAACGCTAGAGTCATGTATCAACCAATCATATAAAAAAATTGAAATTATTATTGTAGATGATTGTTCAACAGACAATAGTGTAAACATTATTAGCGATTGGTGTGAGGAAAAGAAAACAACACATCCTGGTGTTGATTGCACGCTTATTCCAAGTGAAAAAAATAATGGCATAACTACCAACTTTAATAATGCATTACCTAGTATTAAAGGGGACTGGATTAAGTGTCTTGGCTCTGACGATCTGCTTTTGCCCGATGCCATCCAAAATTTTGTTTCCAGACTTGAGAGGCTCAAGAATACTGAGAGATTAGGAGCAGTATTTACTTATTTTGAAACGTTTGGTCTGCATGTAGAAAAACCACAGCGTTATCCATTGGCATGGACCAAAGATGTCATTCAATTAAAACCTTCATGGCTGAAAGCCAAATTGTCGATGATCCATTTTAATAATGTGGCGCCCGGTGCATTCATAAATAAGAAGCACTTTTCAGGGTTTGATACACATTTTAAGTTATTAGAAGATTTACCTCTATGGCTAAAGTTTATCGACAATAATATCAACGTATTGTTTTTCGAGTACACGAGCGTTTTATATCGCATTCACGCAAATCAAGTTACCTCATCGGGAACTTCTGCCATCGGGAAAATACTTTTAAGCGATTTAATGAAAGTTAACTCCAGAAGGTGGGATAGCGGAAATTGTCTTAGTTATCTTCATCACAAGTTCAATCTGTACTGCGTATCAAAAGGTAAAAAATATCGGATTCTTAAAGTGATGAACCCCATTAATTTATTGATTTATCTTTATGAAAGGGTAAAAAAATAAAATGTTTGTTTTGCTTCTTTCTACTCCAATGCTATTGCTCTCGTTGATCTGGGAGAAATTTAACTACCGCTCCAAAGCGATGCTGAGTGTTCTTTGTTGTATTATGTTTAGTTTATTATTCTCAGCATATTATTTAAATGGAGTAGACTGGAGTATATACTATTTAAAGATTTTATATGAGAATAATCCATACATATCCTTTGAACCAGGATTTGTTTTATCATTCAAGGCAATGTTGTTCATTTTCAATAACAATTTTGGACTTGTCATTCTTGTCTGGTATTTCATTTGTTTTGGTTTGTTATCGAGGGTACTTGCGGCTTATCAGGTTAATAAACCATTATTTTGGTGCTGTCTATTATTGTTATTCGGCTATAATTTAATACTTGAGCAGTTGAGGCAGTTTTTAGCCTGTATTATTGTTTTTTATGCAGTGCTTAATTATAACGAAGATCACAATTTTAGAAAGTTCATTATGCTTTCAATTTTAGGGTCTTTGTTTCACGTTTCTTCCTTGATCATTATCCCTGCCGTAATGCTAGCGTCCATTAGAGAGCATGGTAAATTTATGATCAGTACTTTGTTTTTTATCGGTGGTGCTGTTGCGTTCATGTTTTTAGGTACCGCGATAATCAATGAATTGTCGGGATTTAACCTTATTTTTAGAAAAATTTCCATCTACATGGAAATGCATCCAATTAGTTTGACTATCGGATGGCTTAACATAATTGACCTTGTCTTTATTGTTATCTATTTCTGTTATAGAAAAACCATTGACCGCCACGAAAATATCAGACTCTTGACAAGGTTGGTTTTCCTTGGTGCCGTTGTTCATTTTTTTAGCGGCAGCATAACATTCCTTGCTCGTGTGAGTTTTATATTCTTTTTCCTGGCGATATATGTTTTTTGCATCATATCACCGACGTCGCACAGGCGCATGTTCGCGATACGTACGTACAATACATTATTTTTATCTATTTTTGTTTTCTTCATGCTGGCAATTAATCTTTCGTCTTATTTCAGAAATGCTCAGGCACCCATTAACTTCACCACAATGGACCTAAGGTTTATAAGTTTGTTTGATAAAGGTTATGTCGAATCTCTGGCACACGAAAAATTTAGTAAAACATTAGAAGCGACTTACTGATCATGAATAAGAAAATAATGTTGGTTATTACCGGGCTGGGCATAGGTGGTGCGGAAAAACAAGTTTCATTGCTTGCTGACAAGTATCTTGAAAAAAACAATGAAGTTGAAATTGTTAGCCTTACCGGACCTGTTGAAGTTACACCTCGCACTGGTATCAATATAATAAATCTTGGAATGAACAAAAGTCCGCTTGGATTTATTGCTGCTGTGTTTAGGCTTGCCAAAATAATTAAAGATTTCGCTCCTGACATTGTTCATAGCCATATGTTTCACGCGAATATTATGGCAAGAATAACTCGCTTGTTCTGTAGAAATAAGTTTAAACTAGTTTGCACTGCCCATAGCAAAAATGAGGGTGGTAAAATTAGAATGCTGACTTATCGTATGACAGATTTTCTTTGCGATGTTACAACAAATGTCAGTAAAGAGGCTTTGGATGAGTTTATTAAAAAAAAGGCTTTTTCTGCTCTTAAGTCCATTGCTGTTTATAACGGTGTGAACACGGATGAGTTTAAATTTGATAATAACGCTCATGAACATCTGCGCGACCAACTCTCTATTCTTACTGATGAAAAACTTATTCTTGCGGTTGGAAGACTGACTGACGCAAAAGATTACCCTAATCTCCTTCATGCTTTTAAAATACTGCCTGTAAACTATAAGCTTGTTATCATTGGCGATGGAGAACTCCGCGTAGATATTGAGCGGATTATTCATGAGTTAGATGTTGCATCACGTGTTTCCTTGCTGGGAAGTCTCAATGATGTGTCACAATATTACTCCGCATGTGACATATTTGTCTCTTCATCTAAATGGGAAGGTTTTGGGTTGGTTGCGGCTGAAGCAATGTCATCTGAATGTCTCGTCGTGGGTACTAACTCTGGTGGTGTAGCTGAGGTTATAGGCGATGAACGGTTTGTGGTCCCTATTTCTGATTCTAAAGCTCTCGCCAAAAAGATTCATGAGATCATGAATCTTCCACCGAATAGTAGAGCTGATATTAAATGTAGAAATAGAAAACACATTGAAGATAATTTCTCGATTGACTTTATCACTGATCAATGGATGAAAATTTTCTTTGATAAAACGGAATCAAAGAAAAACTAGCCAGTCCAAAATTTGGCTTTTTATATGATTGCTATAAATAGCCAAAAAAAGCATGAGCTAGATTTGTTTTTTTATATTAAAATCTGAGGCAACAAAATGGCAGTATTGATAACGGGTGGGGCTGGTTATATCGGTTCGCATACGGTCCTGTGCCTTCTTGAGCAAGGCTATGAAGTTGTTGTGTTAGATAATTTTTACAATTCTTCTTCTGAGTCCTTGCGTCGTGTTAAAAAAATAACAGGTGCTGATTTTGTCAATTATGACGGTGACGTGCGTGATCGCGAGTTACTAAAAAAAATATTTTGTGGCCATAAAATTGATAGTGTTATTCACTTCGCTGGGCTTAAATCTGTTGGTGAGTCTGTGCGTGAGCCGCTTAGCTATTATGATAATAATGTGTCAGGAAGCATAGTATTGCTCGAAGAAATGAATAACTTCAATGTTAAGAAATTCATTTTTAGCTCTTCAGCGACAGTATATGGCCAACCGGAATCTGTTCCATTATCTGAATGTTCAAAAATTGGTGGTACAACCAATCCTTACGGAACGTCTAAGTTGATGGTTGAACAGATTTTGCAAGATATAGCAAAAGCTACTCCTGATTTCGACATTACAATATTAAGATATTTCAATCCTGTTGGGGCTCACAAGTCCGGACTTATTGGCGAAGATCCTAATGGTATTCCAAATAATTTGGTGCCTTACATTAGCCAGGTTGCGGTGGGTAAGTTGCAACAAGTCTCGGTCTACGGTAATGATTTCCTGACTAAAGATGGAACCGGCGTGCGAGATTATATCCACGTAATGGATTTAGCCGAAGGGCACATTGCGGCATTACAGCATATGGAGACCGGTGGCTGTAAAACATACAATCTGGGGACGGGTATTGGCTACTCTGTACTTGACCTGATTGAAGCTTATGAACGCGTTATTGAGCGACCTATCCCCTATGTTTTTGCCGGACGCAGGCCTGGAGATATCGCTGAATGTTGGTCAGACCCAAGTCTCGCTTTAAAAGAGCTGAACTGGTCAGCAACCAGAAATCTTGATGATATGGTCAGGGATTCATGGCATTGGCAGAAAACGAATCCGAACGGTTACGAATGATAGCCATTGAGCAGAATCTGGTCTGATAGTGCACTACGTGCGACTTCACGCAGCAAAGTTTACCTATTTTTCGCAGAGTGAGTTAACATCAAAGCCACATTTAGAGCCGCGTGTAGGGCGCGGTGAGCACACCTGACAGGAGTATGTAATGTCCAAGCAGCAGATCGGCGTTGTGGGTATGGCCGTGATGGGGCGCAACCTGGCGCTGAACATCGAAAGCCGTGGTTATACCGTTTCCGTATTCAACCGCTCCCGTGAGAAGACTGAAGAAGTTGTCGCAGAGAACCCGGGCAAGAAACTTGTTCCTTACTACACCGTAAAAGAGTTCGTTGAGTCCCTCGAAACACCACGTCGCATTCTTTTGATGGTGCAAGCGGGCGCAGGTACCGATGCTGCCATCGACTCCCTGAAGCCTTACCTCGATAAGGGCGACATCATTATTGATGGCGGGAACACTTTCTTCCAGGACACTATTCGTCGTAACCGTGACCTGTCTGCTGAAGGCTTTAACTTCATCGGGACCGGTGTTTCCGGCGGTGAAGAGGGCGCCCTGAAAGGCCCATCTATCATGCCTGGCGGCCAGAAAGACGCTTACGAGCTGGTTGCGCCAATCCTGACCAAAATTGCTGCGGTTGCGGAAGACGGCGAGCCTTGCGTAACGTACATCGGTCCTGATGGCGCTGGCCACTACGTTAAAATGGTTCATAACGGCATCGAATACGGTGACATGCAGCTGATTGCAGAGGCCTACTCCCTGCTGAAGCATGGCCTGGATCTCTCCAACGAAGAGCTGGCTGAAACCTTCACCGAGTGGAACAAAGGCGAGCTGAGCAGCTACCTGATCGACATCACCAAGGACATCTTTACTAAAAAAGATGAAGAGGGTAAATATCTTGTCGATGTGATCCTGGATGAAGCGGCCAACAAAGGTACCGGGAAATGGACCAGCCAGAGCTCTCTGGATCTCGGCGAGCCGCTGTCTCTGATTACCGAATCCGTGTTCGCGCGTTATATCTCTTCCCTGAAAGAGCAGCGTGTAGCGGCGTCTAAAGTGCTGAGTGGCCCGCAGGCCAAGCCCTTCACCGGTGACAAAGCTGAGTTCAGCGAGAAAGTTCGTCGCGCACTGTACCTGGGCAAAATCGTATCTTATGCTCAGGGCTTCTCCCAGCTGCGTGCCGCGTCTGAAGAGAATAACTGGGATCTGAACTACGGTGAAATTGCGAAGATTTTCCGTGCGGGCTGCATCATTCGTGCTCAGTTCCTGCAGAAAATCACCGATGCCTATGCTGAAACGCCAGCTATTGCGAACCTGCTGTTGGCCCCTTACTTCAAGAAGATTGCCGACGATTACCAGCAGGCTCTGCGTGATGTGATTTCTTACGCGGTACAGAACGGTATCCCGACGCCGACCTTCTCCGCAGCCATTGCCTACTACGACAGCTACCGTGCAGCAGTGCTGCCGGCTAACCTGATTCAGGCGCAGCGTGACTATTTCGGGGCGCATACCTATAAGCGCACGGACAAAGAGGGCGTCTTCCACACCGAGTGGCTTGACTGATCTTTTCACGTTCAGATAAAAGGCCCTTCGAGGGCCTTTTTTACATTTGAGATCTGGTCAAATATCACACAGCTTATTTTTGTGATTTTTTGGCATTCGGTCTCTGTGCTGATTTTTCAGCAAATTCCGATCTTTTCCTTACAAATCATTAAGGTCTTTTGCCTACAATCTTTCTATACTATAAATCTGATGAATATACGAAGCTGTTCTCATTATTTTTTCAAAGGCAATTATGAATCGAGCTGACTTAAATGTGGCGAAAGAACACACCAGCAATCAACAGGAAAATATTGATTTAATTGATCTTCTTATCCAGCTATGGCGAGGCAAAATCGCCATTGCGGCAGCAATGATTTTAGCCATCTTAATCGCTATTGCTTATCTCATTTTTGCAACAGAAAAATGGACTTCTGAGGCGATAGTTACGCTCCCGGATACCGGTCAGATTTCGAACTACAGCAATGCCATGAGCGTTCTTAATGCCCAGTCTCCAGAGGCTGTGCCCTCGCTGGCCGAGATCCAACAGCGTTATTTTGGGCGATTCAACTCTGCCATTTCGGCCCTCTCTGAGCAGTTGGCCAATCAGCAAATACCAGAAAAACTGACCATAGAACCCGCCGGAAAGGATCAACCGCTGCCGCTCAAGATTAGCTATGTGGCGAGTTCTGCTGAGCAGGCGCAGACAACACTGAATACTTATCTCCAGCAGATTAATAAGCGGACTGTCGCTGAGCTGGATGATGACCTTAAAACTTCCGTTGACGCAAAAATAAGCGATTTAAAAGACCTGCTCGCCACAAAAGAAAAAGTTGCTAAGGAGAAACAGCAAAAGCGTCTGGATGAGCTGAACCAGGCGCTGTTGGTGGCTCAGCAATCTAATATTACTAAGCCTGCCGTTTCACAGGCTGAAACAATGTCTGAAGATACGCTGTTTGTTCTGGGAAGCGAGGCGCTTTCTTCGATGATCAAGAACGAAGCGTCCCGTCCGCTGCCTTTAGATAACTCATATTTTAACGCCCGTCAGTCGCTCCTTGCGGTGAGTGAATTAAAATCGACGCCGGAAACGACCTATGCGTTTCGGTATGTCATGAAGGCAACTTTGCCGGTGCGTAAAGACAGCCCGAAAAAAGGCCTGACGCTGGTGCTTGCCGCCTTGTTGGGCATTATTGTCGGCTCGGGCTATGTCCTGGGGCGAAACGCGCTGCGTAACTATAAATCAGCAGCCTAAGCTTGCTAAAAAAACAAAAAGGCCGCATTAGCGGCCTTTTTGACATCTGTTCCAGGGCTTATTTATGCCGGGCCCGTAAATTCTCAATCACCGTACTCAAGTCCAAATCCTGATCCTGCAGCAGCACCAGCAGGTGATACATCAAGTCAGAAGCTTCGTTGGTCAGTTCGTGACGATCGTTCACGGTTGCTGCCAGCGCGGTTTCCACGCCTTCTTCGCCCACTTTCTGCGCAATACGCTTGGTGCCGCTGGCGTACAGTTTGGCGGTATAGGAACTGGCGGGATCGGCAGTTTTCCGCGAGGCCAGCAACTGTTCAAGTTCAAACAGGAAAAGCCAGTCGTGGTGAGTATCCCCAAAGCAGCTTGAGGTGCCGAGGTGGCAGGTTGGGCCGATGGGGTTCACCAGCACCAGCAGCGTGTCGTTATCGCAGTCTGGCGCAATACGTACCACGTTCAGGAAATGGCCTGACGTTTCACCTTTAGTCCACAGGCGCTGTTTGGTGCGCGAGAAGAAGGTCACTTTGCCGCTTTCCTGGGTTTTTGCCAGCGCGTCCTGGTTCATATAGCCGAGCATCAGGACTTCACCGGACACCGCGTGCTGAACGATAACCGGCATCAGGCCATCGGTTTTTTCCCAGTCCAGCTGGGCTAGCTGTTGTTCTGTTAACACACTCGAATCTCCACGCCTTGCTGAACCAGAAACGCCTTCAGTTCACCAATATTGATAATTTGCTTATGGAACACGGAAGCTGCCAGAGCGCCGTCAACGTCCGCATCGCGGAAGGCCTCATGGAAGTGTTCCATGGTGCCTGCGCCACCGGAGGCGATAAGCGGCACGTGACACACTTCACGCACTTTATTCAGTTGCGTCAGGTCATAGCCGTTACGCACGCCATCCTGGTTCATCATATTCAGGACGATTTCCCCGGCGCCGCGCTTCTGCACTTCCTGCACCCAATCCAGCGTTTCCCACTTTGTTACGCGGGTACGGCTTTCGTCGCCGGTGTACTGATTCACGTTGTATTTGCCGGTTTCTGCGTCAAACCAGGTATCAATGCCGACCACGATGCACTGCACGCCGAAGCGGTCCGCCAGGCGAGTGATAAGCTCAGGATCGGCCAGGGCAGGGGAGTTAATGGAAATCTTATCCGCCCCGAACGACAGGATTTGCGCGGCATCCTCAACGGATTTAATCCCGCCCGCCACGCAGAAAGGAATATCGATCACTTCCGCCACGCGAGTCACCCAGCTTTTGTCTACCACGCGGCCATCGCTCGAGGCGGTGATATCATAAAACACCAGTTCGTCTGCGCCTTCCTGAGCATAGCGCTGCGCCAGCGGCACGATGTCGCCGATGATTTCGTGATTACGGAATTGCACGCCTTTCACGACCTGGCCGTCACGCACGTCCAGGCAAGGGATTATCCGTTTTGCCAGCATGAAATCGCCTCCTTCACGTTAAATTTACCTTCCAGAAGCGCGCGCCCAACAATCACGCCTTTCACGCCGCTGTTGCGCAGGGCGGCAATATCATCCAGCCCGCCAATACCGCCTGAAGCCTGAAAGGCGACCTGCGGAAAGCGCGCGCACACTTCCTGATAAAGTTCGACGTTTGAGCCTGCCAGCGTGCCATCGCGAGAGATGTCGGTGCACAGCACATGCTTGAGGCCAAACGGCAGGAACTCATCGACAAGCTGTTCCAGCGTGGTGCCGGAGGTTTCCTGCCAGCCGCTCACCGCAACCTGTTTGTTACCTTCGGCATCAATGCGCACGTCCAGCGCCAGCACCAGAGCATCGGCGCCAAAGCGTTTAAACCAGCTTTGTACCAGCGCCGGAGATTTCACCGCGGTGGAGCCAACCACCACGCGAGCGGCACCCGCATCCAGCAGGGCCTCAACGTCCTGCTCGGTACGCACACCGCCGCCAACCTGAACCGGCACGCTCACGCCAGCCAGCAGTTTTTGCAGCAGAGGAATTTGGCGGGCCGCCGGATCTTTAGCCCCGGTCAGGTCAACGAGGTGCAGCACTTCCGCACCCTGAGCCTGATAATCCTGTAAACGCGGAAGCGGATCGCTGCCGTAGTCACGCTGCTGGCCGTAATCTCCCTGATGGAGACGCACCACGTTGCCGTCAATTAAATCAAGAGCCGGAATGATCATCGTCTACATCTCCAGAAAGTTTTTCAGCAGCTGAGCCCCAGCCGCACCGGAACGTTCGGGGTGGAACTGAACGCCCCAGAAATTATCTTTTTGCACCGCCGCGGTGAAGGCTTCACCGTAGTTTGCCTGGGCGATGGTGTTTTCGCAGACCGGCATCGCGTAGCTGTGAACGAAGTAGAAATACGCCCCGTCTTCAATGCCGCGGAACAGGCGGTCGCCCGCCTTCGGGTAAACACGGTTCCAGCCCATGTGCGGCAGCGGCAGGCCGAAGTCTTTCATCTGCAATACCGGCTGGTCGATAATGCCCAGCATTTCCACGCCGTGGCTTTCGTCACTGCGGCTGCCGAGAAGCTGCATTCCCAGGCAAATACCCAGCACGGGCTGGGTACAGGCTTTAATCAACTCCACCAAATCGCGCTCGATGATTTGGTTCATGGCCGCCTGCGCGGTGCCTACGCCCGGCAGAAAAAGCTTATCGGCGCGCAGCACCACGTCCGGGTCACGGCTGACCAGCGGCTCATAGCCGTGGCGCTGAATGGCCGATTTCACCGAATGCAGGTTGGCGCAGCCCGTGTCGAGGATCACCACGTTCATCAGAGCACTCCTTTCGAGGAGGGGAGCGTATCGCCCTCTACGCGAATCGCCTGGCGCAGGGTGCGGCCAAAGACTTTAAACAGGCTCTCCACGCGGTGGTGATCGTTCTTGCCTTTGGTCTTCAGGTGCAGCGTCACGCCCATGGTGTAAGAGAGCGAGCGGAAGAAGTGTTCCACCATTTCGGTGCTGAGATCGCCCACGCGCTGGTAGTTGAACTCGGCTTTATATTCGAGGTGCGGGCGGCCGGAGATATCCAGCGCGCAGCGGGCGAGGCATTCGTCCATCGGCAGCACAAAGCCAAAGCGGGTGATGCCACGTTTGTCGCCCAGCGCCAGCTTCAGCGCTTCGCCCAGCGCCAGACCGGTATCTTCCACGGTGTGGTGATCGTCGATGTATAAATCGCCTTTCACCGCGATCTCCATGCGGAAGCCGCCGTGGGTGCAGATCTGGTCCAGCATGTGATCAAAGAAACCGACGCCGGTGGCGATCTTGCTGCCGCCTTCACGATCCAGCCACACCTTCACGTCAATCTGCGTTTCTTTGGTGTTGCGCTCCACGTGGGCGTAGCGATCGCGCTTAGTGAGTTTCTCGGCGATTTGCTTCCAGTCCAGGCCATCGCTGTTGTAGCGCAGGCCCTGAATGCCCATGTTTGCGGCCAGCTCAATGTCCGTGGCGCGGTCGCCAATCACGTAACTATTGGCTTTATCCAGCACGCCGTCCTGCAGGTAGCCAGTGACCAGCGCCAGCTTCGGCTTGCGGCAGTCGCAGTTGTCCGCTGGCAGGTGAGGGCAAATCAGCACCTCATCAAAAAGAATGTCCTGTGAGGTCAGCACCTGCATCATCAGGTTGTGCGGGCCGTCGAAATCGGCCTGAGGGAAGCTGGCGGTACCCAGGCCGTCCTGGTTGGTGATCATCACCAGACGGTAACCCGCCTTTTGCAGCTGCAGCAGAGCCGGGATCACCGCAGGCTCAAAGGCGAGTTTCTCCATGCGGTCGACCTGGTAATCGCTCGGTGGCTCGGAAATCAGGGTCCCGTCGCGGTCAATAAAAAGTACTTTCTGGCTCATTTGCTCTCCGTGGCCTGCAGGCCGGGTTGCTGACGCAGCGCCTCAATGGCGCGCTGGCACTCTTCTCGCGTGCCGATGCTGATGCGCAGGCAGCCGCTTAACGTCGGTTGTTTATTCTGGTCACGTAAGATAATGCCCTGATCCCACAGTGATTTAAAGACTGCGCTGGAGGCGGTCATTCTGGCGATGACGTAGTTGGTTTCGCTGTCGAAAACCTGCTCAACGCAAGGGACGCTTTTCAGCTCATTGATCAGATACTGGCGATTAAGCAGCACTTCGGCCACGCGCTCACGCATCGCGTTGATGCCCTGCGGGCTTAGCGCCTGGGCGGCGATGTCAGCTACCGGTGTAGAAAGCGGGTAAGGGGCGATGACTTTTAGCAGCAGGTTGATCACTTCCTCATTCGCCAGCGTAAATCCGCAGCGCAGGCCTGCAAGCGCAAATGCTTTGGAGAGCGTCCGCAGTACGACCAGGTTGGGATATTCCTGAAGCCAGCCTGCCAGCGTCGCCTGGGGGCAAAACTCGATATAGGCTTCATCGGCAACGACCAGCGCTTTATCGCGGGTCATTTCCAGCAGCGCGCGCAGATCCTGCGGATTAATCAACTGGCCGGTTGGGTTGTTTGGGCTGCAAACATAAACAACTTTTACGCCGTCGAGGTTCTCTGCAATCGCCGGAAGATCCAGTTGCCAGTTATCCAGCGTGGCCACGGTGCGGCACTCTACGCCAAAGGCTTCGGCACTGACGGTGTACATGCCGTAGGTCGGCGGGCAATAGAGAATCGCGTCTTTGCCCGGTTCGCAGAACGCGCGAATCAGCAGTTCGATACCTTCATCCGCGCCGCGGCTCACCAAAACCTGCTCAGGCTTCACGCCTGCGTAGCTGGCATAGTTGGCGATGACCTGCTTTGGCTGGCACTCCGGGTAGCGGTTCAGCGTCTGCGCGGTTAACTGGAACTCTACCGGCGTTGGGTATTCGTTGGCGTTCAGCCAGACGTCGCCGTTCCCGCCCAGGCGGCGGGCAGACTGATATGGGGTCAGGGCGCGAACGTTGGCGCGGGCTAACTCTTCGAGGCTCATGCTTGCTCCTTCAGGGCGGCGACGCGGAGGGTAACGGCGTTTTTGTGGGCGGTCAGCTGCTCGGCGGCGGCCAGGGTTTCAATGGTTTTTGCCAGAGAAGCAAAACCCTGCGGAGACAGCTCCTGCACGGTCATGCGCTTCTGGAAGTCCGCCAGCCCGAGGCTTGAGCAGGTGGAGGTGTAACCGTAGGTCGGCAGGACGTGGTTTGTCCCGGAGGCATAATCCCCGGCGGATTCCGGCGACCAGTCGCCCAGAAATACCGAGCCTGCGCTGGTAATATCGTCCACCAGTTCACGGGCGTTGCGGGTCTGAATGATCAGATGCTCTGGACCGTATTGGTTGGAAATCTCAATGCACTGCGCTAAATCACGGGCAACAATTAAGCGACTGCTTTCCAGCGCTTTGCGTGCGGTTTCTGCGCGCGGCAGGGCGGCAAGCTGGCGCTCAACGGCATCGGCAACGGCCAGGGCCATGGTGCTGTCCGGGGTCAGCAGAACCACCTGAGAATCCGGGCCGTGTTCCGCCTGAGAAAGCAGGTCGGAGGCGACAAAATCAGGCGTGGCGCCGCTGTCGGCGATCACCAGCACTTCCGATGGGCCAGCAGGCATATCAATAGCTGCGCCGTCGAGACGCTGACTGACCTGGCGCTTTGCTTCGGTGACGAAGGCGTTGCCAGGCCCAAAAATCTTGTCCACTTTCGGAATGCTTTCTGTGCCTAGCGCCAGCGCGGCAATAGCCTGGGCGCCGCCGACCTGAAACACTTCCTGTACGCCGCAAAGCTGGGCCGCGTAGAGAATCTCATCGGCAATTGGCGGCGGGGAGCAAAGGACGACTTTTTTGCAGCCAGCAATGCGGGCAGGCGTGGCCAGCATCAGCACGGTGGAGAACAGCGGGGCGGATCCACCGGGAATGTACAGGCCCACGGAGGCTACAGGGCGAGTCACCTGCTGGCAACGCACGCCGGGCATGGTTTCCACATCCACCGGGGCAAGCTGCTGCGCGAGGTGGAATTTTTCGATGTTAGCGACGGCCACGGCCATCGCCTCTTTAATCTCGCTGCCGAGTCTCGCGACGGCTTCATCGATTTGCTGCTGAGTGACCTGCAGCTGCTTCACTTCAGTTTTATCGAACTTCGCGCTGTATTCACGCAGGGCGGCATCGCCGTTGCTTTTAACGTTGTTCAGGATTTCCGCCACGGTGCGAGTGATGCTGTCCGAAGCGGAGATAGCCGGGCGCATTAGCAGCGCGCGTCGCGCGCCTTCGTCGCAGTCGTTCCAGTTAATCAGCGTGTTGAAGTTGCTCATCACATCACTCCATCATCTTCTCAATCGGCAGCACCAGAATGGAACTGGCACCCAGCGCTTTCAGTTTTTCCATGGTTTCCCAGAACAGCGTTTCGCTGCTCACCATGTGCATCGCCACGCGCTGCTGATCGCCGGCCAGCGGCAAAATGGTTGGACGCTCGGCGCCTGGCAGCAGGGCAATCACTTCATCCAGGCGCTCGGTTGGCGCGTGCATCATGATGTATTTGGACTCGCGAGCCTGAATCACGCCCTGGATACGGGTCAGCAGTTTGTCGATCAGCTGCTGCTTGGCTGCCGGCATTTCGCCGTCACGCTGGATCAGGCAGGCTTTGGAACGGTAGATAACTTCGACTTCACGCAGCCCGTTGGCTTCAAGGGTTGCGCCGGTAGACACCAGGTCGCAGATGGCATCGGCCAGACCGGCGCGCGGGGCCACTTCCACCGAGCCGTTCAGCAGGCAGGATTTAAACTGCACGCCTTTCTGGTCGAGGTAACGCTTCAGCAGGTGCGGGTAAGAGGTCGCAATGCGTTTGTTGTTGAGGCTGGCCGGGCCATCCCACGGCTCGTCTACGGCGGTGGCCAACGACAGGCGGCAGCCGCCAAAGTCCAAGCGACGCAGCGTGTAATAACGCGGATCTTCGCCCTGGGCGCGGCGCGTCAGCAGCTCTTCTTCGAGCACGTTTTCACCGATGATACCGAGGTCCACGACGCCGTCCATCACCAGCCCTGGAATGTCGTCATCACGCACGCGCAGAATGTCGATGGGCATGTTTTCGGCCAGCGCAATCAGGCGTTGGGTGTGCAGGTTAATTTTTATGCCGCAGCGGGCGAGTAATTCGCGTGAATCATCGCTAAGACGGCCAGATTTCTGCATAGCTATGCGTAAACGGTTGTTGTCGGTCATCGGTAGTTACCCCTTATCAATTCCTGTCTGACGCCCAATAAAAAAGCCCCCGGAAGATATCTTCCGGGGGCTTTTTCTCGCGTTCACGCACCACTGGAAGATCTTTTCGTCTCCCAGCACCAATCGCCTGAAAGACTAGTCAGGGTGATGGTGATGATGGTGGTTTTTAAACTGAGCGCGTGTCATAAAATTCTCGTATGAATGACTATTCATTATGTGCCAATTAACGTAAACCAGATGACGCACCGAGCGCAAGGGGTTTTTTCCTCGCTGATTAATATTCTGTAAGGCTGAGGGAATTGTCAGTTCTGCCCGGGTGGCGTAGCCTTAACGGAGAGCTAAATTCACTCTTCAGAAGATAATGCTGCAAGGTCAGGAGACAAGGCATGAAAAGGGTCGCAATAGTCGGGTTGGGGTGGTTGGGTATGCCGCTGGCGCTCTCATTGTCAGCGCGTGGTTATCAGGTCACCGGCAGCAAAACCACGCAGGATGGCGTAGAAGCAGCTCGCATGTGCGGGATCGAAAGTTATCAGCTGAATCTGCAGCCGGAACTGGTTTGCGACAGTGAAGACCTGGAAGCGCTGCTGAACGTTGACGCGTTAGTGGTGACGCTGCCCGCCCGTCGCACTGGAGAAGGCGATGATTTTTATCTGCAGGCGGTGCAGGAAATAGTCGACAGCGCGCTGGCGCATTCCGTGCCGCGCATTATTTTTACCAGCTCGACCTCCGTGTATGGGGAAGGCGAGGGTAGCGTAAAAGAGACGTCCCCGCTTAAACCTGTCACCGCCAGCGGGAAAGTGCTTAAAGAGCTGGAAGACTGGCTGCACAAACTCCCGGGGACGTCCGTGGATATCCTCCGCCTCGCGGGGCTGGTGGGGCCGGAACGCCATCCTGGGCGTTTTTTAGCGGGGAAAAGGGACGTGGCAAACGGGCAGCACGGCGTAAATCTCGTGCATCTGGAAGATGTGATTTCGGCCATCACGCTGCTGCTTCAGGCACCTAAAGGCGGGCGAGTCTATAATCTTTGTGCTCCGGCCCACCCAACGCGGGAAGAATTCTATTCGCTTATGGCGCGGCAAATTGGCCTTGAGGCCCCGTCGTTCCGTAAAGACACGGCAACCGGCCACGGTAAGCTGATTGACGGCAGCCGCATCTGTAATGAGCTAGGCTTCGACTATCAATATCCTAATCCGCTGCTTATGCCTATGCAGTAAATTCAGCCGCACACCCGGGAGTGAGTATGAAACCTTTGCTGGAGGTCCTGATCATTCTCGATGCGCTGGATAAAGAGGGGAGTTTTGCTGCGGCGGCGGCAAAGCTCTTTAAAACCCCTTCGGCGCTGAGCTACAGCGTGCAAAAGCTGGAAAGCGACCTCAATATTCAAATCCTCGACCGCAGCGGCCACCGGGCGCGCTTTACGCGAACCGGCCAGCTCCTGCTGGAAAAAGGCAGGGAAATTCTGCATTCGGTACGCGAGCTGGAAAAGCAGGCGATCAAACTCCAGCAGGGCTGGGAACACGAACTCACCATCGGCGTGGACAATGCCTTTCCCTTTTCCCTGCTGACGCCCTTAATCGAGGCGTTCTATCAAAGCTACAGCGTAACGCGGCTAAAATTTATCAACGATGTGCTTGGCGGCTCGTGGGAGGCGCTCACGGAAGGGCGGGCGGACATTATTGTCGGGGCGATGAGCGAGCCGCCTTCGCTGAGCGGTTTTGGCTTTACGCTTCTGGGCCGGCTGGAGATCGTCTTTGTTGTCGCCCCACATCATTCGCTGGCGAAAGCGGAGGAGCCACTGCCCAGACGGCTGGTTAAGCAGTCCCGGGCGGTGGTCGTCGGAGACACCTCCAGAATCGAGTCCGCCCGAGCGCTGCATTTGCTTGAAGAGCAGGAGGCGATCACCGTGTTTGATTTCAAAACCAAGCTCGAGCTGCAAATCAGCGGCATTGGCTGCGGGTATATGCCGCGCTATATGGCGCAGCGCTATATTGAGAGTGGTGCGCTGGTGGAAAAACAGGTTGCGGGGCAGGTGCCTTATGTACCGGTTTGGATTGGCTGGAATGAGCAAACGGCCGGGCTTGCCAGCGAATGGTGGCGAGAAAAAATCGTCGCCGACCCGCATATCGCCCAGGTGTATATGCCAGTAGAAAAATAGTGCCTTTTTGACTGGCGGAATTTTACTAACCTGGCTATGTTGAATGGCAGTCAGGCAGTGCGTTATGGCAGCGATGTGCCGGAACGGGATTATCTTCTTCTGCCGTGCTGGATGTGGGAGTTTTTACTTCCGCCAGGCGCTGAAAAAGAAATTGCCAAAGATGGCTTTAACATCTTGTCATTGTGCCTTCGTATGGTGCAAAATACGCGGCCTGCAAAAGAGAAAACTAACCGACGTTTAAGAGACGTCGGTTATTTTTTTGCAATCAATTAAGTCAGACAAACGGCATTTGCCAAAAAAACCAAGAGGCCGGGCTTCGTACCGGATAGATACTAGCTTTTAAAAAACGACAGTCGTGTCGCCGAGGAAATTAAGATGGGGCAGATTTTTGCTTTTGCGCAGGCTTTCTCCACTGAGGGAAACAACCATGTCGCTTAACGTCACCGCAGGTGCAAACACCCGCCCAGGTCTGCGTAAGACCCTGACGCTGGTACCGGTAGTCATGATGGGCCTTGCCTACATGCAGCCGATGACCTTGTTTGATACTTTCGGTATTGTTTCCGGGATGACCGATGGCCATGTGCCGACGGCTTATGCCTTTGCTCTGGTGGCGATCCTGTTCACCGCGCTGAGCTATGGCAAGCTGGTGCGTCGTTTCCCGTCTGCGGGTTCCGCTTATACCTACGCCCAAAAATCCATTAACCCGCTGGTCGGTTTTATGGTGGGCTGGTCGTCGCTGCTGGACTACCTGTTCGCGCCGATGATTAACATCCTGCTGGCAAAAATCTACTTTGAAGCGCTGGTGCCTGAGGTGCCGTCCTGGATCTTCGTGGTCGTGCTGGTCGGCTTTATGACCGTTTCTAACCTGCGCAGCGTTAAAACTGTCGCCAACTTCAACAGCATCATCGTTATCCTGCAGATTCTGCTGATTGCGGTAATCATGGGAATGGTGGTGTACGGCGTTGCGGGCGGTGAAGGTGCGGGTACGCTGACAAGCAGCAAGCCGTTCTGGTCCGAGAACGCGCATATTGTGCCGATGATTACCGGCGCGACAATCCTGTGCTTCTCGTTTACCGGGTTTGACGGCATCAGCAACCTGTCTGAAGAGACCAAGAACGCCGAGCGTGTGATTCCGCGCGCTATCTTCCTGACCGCGCTGATTGGTGGCCTGATCTTCATCGTCTCCACCTATTTCCTGCAACTGTACTTCCCGGATATCTCTCGCTTCAAGGATCCGGATGCGTCTCAGCCGGAAATCATGCTGTTTGTGGCGGGTAAAGCCTTCCAGGTTGGCGCGCTGATCTTCTCCACCATTACCGTACTGGCTTCCGGTATGGCCGCGCACACTGGCGTTTCCCGCCTGATGTACGTGATGGGTCGTGACGGCGTGTTCCCGAACCGCTTCTTTGGGTATATTCATCCGAAATGGCGTACCCCGGCGTTCAACGTGCTGCTGGTGGGCGCAGTTGCGCTGATGGCTATCGACTTTGACCTGGTTACCGCCACCGCGCTGATTAACTTCGGTGCACTGGTTGCCTTTACCTTCGTTAACCTGTCGGTTATCTCGCAGTTCTGGATCCGCGAAAAGCGCAACAAGACGTTCAAAGATCACCTGAACTTCCTGGTTCTGCCGACGATTGGTGCCCTGACCGTGGGTGCGCTGTGGATTAACCTGGAACAAAGCTCGATGATTCTCGGCCTGATTTGGGGTGCGATCGGCCTGATTTACGTGGCCTGCGTGACCCGCAGTTTCCGTAACCCGGTGCCTCAGTACAACGAAGACATCGCTTAATCAGTTTCGAAGCAATAAAAATGGCTCCCAAAGGGAGCCATTTTTTTATCTGTCAAAAGGGTTAACCGACCAGGTACTGGGCATATTCAAATAACGATTTCAGCAGCGCCATTTTCTCTTTATCCCCTTCATGCTGGTTATACAGCGCTTCCAGCTCAAGAGCATAGGCCTGCAGAGCTTCCTGGGAAAGCACGTCCCGGCGATACTGCAGCCAGCGGTTCTGCTCATCTTCGCTTAACGTGCCCGGCCAGTTGCGCGCGCGGTAGTTGAACAACAGCTTCTCAATGCGCTTATCGGCAAAGGTGATATCCAGCGCCGGCAGATTCTGCGGGTCGGTTTGCAGCACGATGCGCATTGCGGCACGGTCGGCGTCACTAAAGAAGCCGTTGTAAAGCTGGGCATCGACGTTATCGGAAGGCACATACGGCTCGGCTTCGGCAAACAGCGCCACCACCTTCTCACGCACTTCCGGGTGTTCGCGCAGTACTTTCAGGTTATCAAGGCATTGCTGGCGGTTAATGCCGAGGCGTGCAGCATCTTCCGGGCGCAGGGTGTTGGCGACGGCCAGCACCGGACATTTATTCAGATGCACCAGCTTGATCGGCACCGCTGCGTTATCACCCAGTTCGGCTTTGGGTGTGTACAGGCGTTCACGCAGGGTGGCGGCATCCAGCGCCAGCAGCGGCGAGATATCCCCGGCCAGGTCGACCATTATCACCGCATTGCGGTTGTCCGGGTGCCAGGCCAGCGGCGCTATCCAACTGGTATTGCCGCGCTGGGCGCCGAACATGCCGGATACATGGACCAGCGGCTTCATCTGCGGGATATCAATCAGCGTCTGTAACTTCTGCTTTGAGCGATGGCTGTAGAGATACTCAAACAGGCGCGGCTGGCGGGTTTTCACTAGCTGAGCCATCGCGATGGTGGCGTAAACGTCTGACATCGCATCGTGTGCGTTAGCGTGTTCAATGCCGTTGGCTTTGGTCAGGTGCTCAAGGCGGAAGCTCGGCAGCCCGTCCTCATTTTCCGGCCAGACAATGCCTTCGGGACGCAGGGCGTAACAGGCGCGCATCACGTCGAGCAAATCCCAGCGGGAATTGTCGTTCTGCCAGCTCCAGGCATACGGATCGTAAAAATTACGGTAAAAAATATTCCGCGTCACTTCATCGTCGAAGCGCACGTTGTTGTAGCCCACCACGCAGGTCTTTGGCACCGTGAAGATGTCGTGAATACGCTTCGCGAAGGCCGCTTCGTTCTCGCCGTGCGCCAGCGCCTGCTGGGGCGTTATGCCGGTGATCATCACGGCTTCAGGCTGGGGCAGGTAGTCATCCGCAGGCTTGCAGTAAAACACTTCCGGTTCGCCAATAACGTTAAATTCGCTGTCGGTGCGAATCGCGGCAAACTGGACCGGTCTGTCCAGCGAAGGGCTTTTGCCGAAGGTTTCGTAATCGTGAAACAGAAAGGTAGCAAGTGAGGCAGAATCGGACACAGAGGTTACCATTGAGCTAGTTATCATCAGACTCAATGGTAAACCATCTGCCGGCGCATCAGAAGGAAAAGCGCGTTTAAGATACGGACCTTTCGGACTTCATTTTCGCCCCGCTAAGCAACTGTTTACCCAGCGCGATGCCGCGTTTTTCAACCTTGTGGTAAAGCGCAACGGCAATCAGCCAGACGGTGGGCAGCGCGATGGCCGTGACTATCAGGAAACGCATCAGCGAAGGCTGATGGGCAAAACCGGTGTAGCGGACGAGCAGGCCGATGGTGGGGAGGACAATCATCAGGTGTAGCAGGTACACCGAATAAGAGACATCCCCCAGAAACAGGCTAAACCGACAGGTGAGCAGCTTGCGAGGCGCCGCCGTGATTCGGCGCAGACGATTTTCTTTGTCAGGCTGCCAGAGCAGCAGCGTCATGCCGGTAATCATCATGCACTCTGCCACCAGCCGCAGATGGGTTTCGGCGATATGCATCTGCCAGGCAATGACCGGGGCGAGCAGCGCCAGCGCGCAATAGCGCAGGTTTTTTTGCATTACCGCGTGGGATATCAGCATTCCGGCGATAAACAGCGGCAGTTTTATCAGGATCATCGACGGCATAGGAAAGGCGTTGAAGTAGTCCGGGAAGAGCCAGCGGGCCGCCAGGCAAACCACCATCAGCAGCGTCGCGCTAACCGTAAACCCGTAGCGCATCACCAGCAGCATAATGAACGGGAACAGCAGATAAAACTGCATCTCCAGCCCAATGCTCCAGTCTGGCAACACGGTGCGGAAGGACCAGGCCGGTAAGAGGCCAAAAATAAACGTCAGATGGCTGAAAATATTCATTGCGGAGTGGTCGGCATAGCGGCTGCTTGCGGTGGCGGTTGTCGGCCAGGCGCTGGCGATAATATCGCGCATTTCGCCGAACCAGCTGCCAAAAATCAGCGCCACGACCAGCAGCAAATAATAGAGCGGGGCGATGCGAAAGAAGCGGCGTAGCCAGAATTTGCGAAAGGTATCCGGGCTATTCCACGGCTCTTTTTCCCGACGCTCCTGATAATTTTTTGCCATCAAATACCCTGACAGCAAAATAAATAAATCGACCCCCATCCCAGGATCATAAAGAAGAGGAATGCGGCACTGCACCAGCAGGCAAATGTGGCCGAGCAAAACCCAAAACGAGGCCAGCCCTCGCAGCCCCTCCAGCTCTGGAGACCAGCGTTTACTTTCCACCATACGATGACCTTTATGCGTGTATTCTTCGGTCAGAGTAAAAATGAATCAGCGCTGCCACAATCAGAATGTCACGCAAACATGGAATATCGGAATAAACGCAGTGTGATGTCCGGGGGAATATATTTAGTACAAATATCATTCATTATTATTGCTAAATATGAAATGTCATATTTTCTTGCAATTTAAAGAAGCAAATTAACAAGAACTCCCGTAAAACGAGCCGCTGTAAATTAAGTCTTTGAGGAAAATCCGTTGAAAACCCGCCTGCTTGTTGCCCTGAGCTTTTTGTCCCTTTCCGTCAATGCTGCCTATGCTGATGATATTTTCCCCCATCAGCCGCAGCCGCCTCAGGTAGAAGCCGGCGCATGGGTACTGATGGATTACACCACCGGGCAGGTGCTGACCGCAGGCAATGAACACGTCCAGCGTAACCCGGCCAGCCTGACAAAACTGATGACCGGCTATGTCGTTGACCGCGCAATCGACAGTAAACGTATTACCCCGGACGACGTCGTCACAGTGGGGAAAGATGCCTGGGCAAAAGGTAACCCGGTGTTTGACGGGTCATCGCTGATGTTCATTAAGCCAGGAGACCGGGTGACCGTGCGCGATCTCAGCCGCGGGTTGATTATTGATTCCGGCAACGATGCCTGCGTTGCGCTGGCAGATTATGTTGCCGGGGGACAAAAGCAGTTTGTCGCCATGATGAACCACTACGTCGACCAGCTTGGCCTGCACGATACTCATTTTGAAACCGTGCATGGCCTGGACGCGCCGGGGCAGCACAGCTCCGCCTATGATCTTGCCGTGCTGTCCCGCGCTATTATCCACGGTGAACCCCAGTTCTACCATATGTACAGCGAGCGCAGTCTCACCTGGAACGGGATTACCCAGCAAAACCGCAACGGCCTGTTGTGGGATAAATCCCTGAATGTGGATGGCCTGAAAACGGGGCATACCGAAACGGCAGGGTTTAACATTATTGCCTCCAGCGTGCTGGGCCAGCGCCGCCTGATTGCGGTGATTATGGGCGGCCTTAGCTCAAAAGGGCGTGAAGAGCAGGCCCGCAAGCTGCTGCACTGGGGGCAGGATAATTTCGACACCGTGCAGGTCTTGCAAAAAGGCAAACCTATCGGCAGCGAGCACATCTGGTACGGCGACAAGGCCAATATCAATGTGGGCCCGGATCAGGACGTCTTCCTCGCGCTGCCTAAATCGGAAGTGCCAAACATCAAAGCAAAGTATGTGCTGAGCAAGCAGGATATGGAGGCGCCGCTGGCAGCCAATACGCAGGTGGGCGAGATCCAGCTGTTTGATGGTGACAGGCTCATCTCCCACTGGCCGCTAGTGAACCTCACGCCGGTGGAGAAGGGCGGGCTGTTTTCGCGTCTCGGCGACTTTATCAGCCACAAGCTTTAACCCTTTGTCTTGTTGATGAACCGCGCAATTTGCGCGGTTTTTTGTCGCCATTTCCTGCGAGGTTGCTCCCAAATCTGGCAGCTTGTGCCCCACCTTTAAAAAATATAGTGTATAAATGTACAGTGTATTTATTCATCAGCGTGGAGGCAGTATGACATTCAAAGTTCAGCATGTTCCGGCGCGTAAAGTGGCCGGTTTTCATCTGGTCGGGCCGTGGGAAACCACGGTTCCGCAAGGGTTTGGCCAACTGGCCATGTGGGCGAAAACCCACAGCCTCCATGGCGACTGGCTGGCCATTTACTATGATGACCCCGATGTTGTTCCGCCAGAAAAGCTCCGCGTGGACACGGTGCTGGGCGTACCTGAAGAGTTCAAACTACCGGAAAACAGCGAAGGCGTTATCATCACGGCTATTGAGGCAGATACTTACGCCATCGGGCATGCCATCGTAAAAAACGAAGCATTCCAGGAAGCCTGGGAAACCTTCTTTGACCAGGTAGAGGCTGATGGTGACTATCAGTTAACTGGCAAACCCTGTTACGAAATCTATCTCAACGACGGCTCGGCGTCCGGCGTATGGGAAATTGATATGTATATTCCGGTCGCTAAAGTCTGACAGGAGCTCGCCATGACGGAAGCTATCGCAGGATTAAATGTGTTATTCATCGCCGGGTATGGCCCCGTTACGCGCGACGTGGCGGCAAGTGCCGGGTTTTATCAGCAGGTGCTCGGTCTGCCGCTAAAAGCGATGGAAGGCAACGAGGACTATCTGGCAACGGAATACGGTGAGCTGGATGGCGTGAAACATTTTGCGCTCTGGCCGCTCGCTCAGGCGGCACAGTCCTGCTTCGGCGTGGACGGTTGGCCCGAGCACATTGTCGCGCCCCAAAGCTGGGTCGAATTTGAAGTAGAAGATGTCGGGCAGGCGACAGCGGTGCTAAAGCAGGCCGGGTATCAGATGCTGGTGGATAACCGTATCGAGCCCTGGGGGCAAACGGTGTCACGTATGCTCAGTCCTGAAGGGCTGCTGGTTGGCGTGACCGTTACGCCCTGGCTGCGCTAGCTGGCTTGAATCCGGGCGGCAGCCTGCCGCACATTTCTGATATTCAGCAAAGAAATGTGAAATATTCCGCGTAAAAGCCCCGCCGCACCTGGCAACATGATTTCTTTGTGAGAAAAACGGGTACAATTTCTTTTTTATTTTCGGAGAGCCGGGTGTGCGCCCCGACAAATCACTGACCCCGTTTGAGATCCGTATTTACCGCAACTATCGCGTTGCCCACGGCATACGTATCGCTCTTGCTTTTGTGCTGACATTTGTTCTGGTTCGCCTGCTGAACATCCCCGAAGGCACCTGGCCGCTTATCACACTGGTGGTGGTAATGGGCCCCATTTCCTTTTGGGGGAACGTGGTTCCGCGCGCCTTCCAGCGTATCGGTGGCACCATTTTTGGCGCGGCCATCGGACTGATAGCCCTTAAGCTGGAGCTTATTTCCTTACCGCTGATGATCATCTGGTGCGGGCTGGCGATGTTCCTGTGCGGCTATCTGGCGCTGGGTAAACGTCCCTACCAGGCGTTGCTTATCGGCATCACGCTCTCCGTGGTTGTTGGGGCGCCGCCGGGGGATATGGAAGTTGCTCTGTGGCGCAGCGGCGACGTTATCTTCGGCTCGCTTCTGGCCATGCTGTTTACCAGCGTTTACCCACAGCGGGCGTTTATTCACTGGCGTATCCAGATGGCGACCTTCGTGCAGGCGTTTAGCAAAATCTACACTGCGGGGTTCTCGCCAAACCTTGTGGAGCGCCCACGGCTGGAAAAACCGTTGCAGAAAATCCTGAATGACGTGGTCAAGATGCGCGCCCTGATTGGCCCCGCGGGTAAGGAAACCCGTATTCAGAAGTCAGTCTTTGAGGCGATTCAGACCATTAATCGCAACATGGTCTGCACCCTTGAGCTGCAAATCAACGCCTATTGGGCGACGCGGGAAAGCCATTTTGTGATGATCAACGCTCATACGCTGCGCGACACGCAGCAAATGACGCAGCGCACACTGTCGGCCATTGCAACGGCGCTGTATGAAGGGAACCCTTCGCCCATCTCAGCCAACACCGAGAAACTGAATGAGATCGTTTTTGAACTTCGCCAGTTGATGGAGGAGGGCAAGGGCAGTCAGCTGCAGGAAACGCCTATTCACGGCTACGTCTGGCTTAGCCTTGAACTGGCCCGTCAGCTTGAGCTGCTGTCGCACCTCATTTGCCGCGCACTGCGCAAATAGCGCGCGTAAAGCACAGAAATGACAATGCTTGTTTCGATTCAGCAGAAATTGAGGTTAAGATAGGGCAAGCCCGTTAGTGAGACTGACAAAAAATTGTAATCGTCAACCGCTACTACTAAGGTTATGGCGGTTGTCTTAACGAATCCGAGTACCAATTTAGCAGGGGTGTAAAAATGGAAAATATCAAACCTACCTTCCAGGACGTTCTGGAGTTTGTTCGTCTGTTCCGTCGTAAAAACAAACTGCAGCGTGAAATTCAGGACGTAGAGAAAAAGATCCGTGACAACCAAAAGCGCGTGCTGCTGCTTGATAACCTGAGCGACTACATCAAGCCAGGCATGAGCATCGAAGCGGTGCAGGGCATCATTGCCAGCATGAAAACCGACTACGAAGACCGCGTGGATGACTACATCATCAAAAACGCCGAGCTGTCTAAAGAGCGTCGCGAGATCTCTAAGAAGCTGAAAGTGATGGGCGAGCAGAAAGTGGCTGACACCAAGTCTGAATAACTTCAGCGATGAAAAAACCGCCTTCAGGGCGGTTTTTTTATGCCTCGTTCACCATCACCCGGAGTAGGGTTTCCAGCAGTCCGGGGAACCGAGCATCCAGATCTTCACGCCTCAACGAAATCAAATTTTCACGTCCCTGAGGGCGCTGCCAGATTACGCCGCTATCGCGCAGAACTCGCCAGTGGTGGGTCATGGTCGACTTCGCCACATCCTGAATTAAAGCGCCACAGGTAAGCTCTTCCCCCCCGGCAAGCGATCTGACGATCCCCATCCGCAAAGGGTTGCCCAGCGCAAAAAGCACATTTTCAAGGCGGATTTGTTCTCGTTCCGGATGGTTGGCGATCATACTCTTCCTGTAGGCGGTGGCGGCACGGCGGCCGGCTACTATAGCAAACTTGATAGCAAACTTGATGCCCTTCGAATGTATTGATATTAACGATAGCTCAAATTGTTCGAATATACTCGTACAATTGTACTATGCTGATGGCGAACAACTCTGGCGGCCATAGTGGCCGTCGCTTAACAGTCAACAAGACTAAGGACACATCATGCCCCGACCCATCCCTCTCGAACGCTATCGCAACATTGGTATTTCAGCCCATATTGATGCCGGTAAAACAACCACGACCGAACGTATTTTGTTTTACACCGGCATGAGTCACAAACTGGGTGAAGTTCACGATGGCGCAGCAACGACAGACTGGATGGCTCAGGAGCAAGAGCGCGGTATTACCATTACGTCCGCCGCGGTGAGCTGCTTCTGGCCGGGTATGGATCGCGGTTTTGAACCGCACCGTATCAACATCATAGACACGCCGGGACACGTGGACTTCACCATTGAGGTGGAGCGATCCATGCGTGTGCTGGACGGCGCGGTAATGGTTTACGACTCAGTGGGCGGCGTGCAGCCGCAGTCAGAAACCGTTTGGCGGCAGGCAAATAAATACCGCGTGCCGCGGCTGGCCTTCGTTAACAAAATGGACCGCCCGGGCGCTGATTTCTTCCGTGTGGTGCAGATGATGATTGACCGCCTGAAAGCCAATCCTGTTCCCATCGTCATCCCGGTCGGGGCAGAAGACAGCTTCACTGGCGTGGTGGATCTCATCAAAATGCGCGCCATTATTTGGGACGATGCGACCCAGGGCATGACGTTCAGCTATGGGCCTGTGCCGCAGGATTTGCTGCAGACTGCACAACTGTGGCGCGAAAAAATGGTCTCTGCGGCGGCGGAAGCTGACGATGAGCTAATGGATAAATACCTGGAAACCGGCGATCTGAGCGAAGCGGAAATTATTACCGGCCTGCGCAAGCGCACCATTTCCGGGGAAATTCAGCCGATGCTGTGCGGCAGCGCGTTTAAAAACAAAGGTGTGCAGCGCATGCTGGATGCGGTGGTAGAGCTGATGCCGTCTCCGCTCGACATTCCTGCCATTGACGGCGTGGATGAAAAGGGGGAGCACGCGGAACGCCATCCCAGTGATGATGAACCCTTCTCGGCGCTCGCTTTCAAGCTGATGACCGACCCGTATGTTGGGCAACTGACCTTTATCCGTGTTTATTCCGGCGTGCTGAAAAAAGGCGATTCGGTTTACAACCCGGTGAAAGGCAAAAAGGAGCGTATCGGACGTATTGTGCAGATGCATGCGAACGACCGCCACGAGGTGGATGAGCTGCGTGCCGGGGATATCGCCGCCTGCGTAGGGCTGAAAGACGTCACCACTGGCGATACGTTAACCGACCCGAATGCGGCGATCACGCTTGAGCGAATGGAGTTCCCTGAGCCGGTGATTTCCCTCGCTATCGAGCCGAAGACCAAGGCCGACCAGGAGAAAATGGGTATCGCGCTGCAGCGTTTAGCGGCGGAAGATCCCTCTTTCCGCCTGCATACGGACGAAGAATCCGGCCAGACGATCATCTCCGGCATGGGCGAGCTTCACCTGGAAATCATCGTCGACCGCATGAAACGTGAGTTTGGCGTGGAAGCGAACATTGGCCGGCCACAGGTCACCTACCGCGAAACGATCCGTAAAACGGCGAAAGACGTGGAAGGGAAATTTGTGCGGCAGTCAGGCGGTAAAGGCCAGTATGGACATGTAGTGCTGACGCTCGAACCGCTTGAGCCGGGCAAAGGATTTGTGTTTGAAGATGCCACCAAAGGGGGCGTAGTACCACGCGAGTTCATTCCTTCTGTGGAAAAAGGTCTGCGTGAGGCGATGAATACAGGTGTGCTCGCCGGTTACCCTGTGGTGGACGTCAAAGCCACGCTGACCTTCGGCTCTTACCATGACGTCGACTCTTCGGAAATGGCGTTCAGGATGGCGGCGATCTTCGGTTTCAAGGACGCCGTGCGCAAAGCGGATCCGGTTATTCTGGAGCCTATTATGCACGTCGAAGTGGAAACGCCGGAAGACTACGCCGGTAACATTATGGGCGACCTCTCTTCCCGCCGCGGCATGGTGCAGGGCATGGAAGAACGCTTTGGCAGCCAGATTATTCGGGCCGATGTCCCGCTGGCAGAAATGTTTGGTTATTCCACCACGCTGCGCTCAATGTCTCAGGGCAGGGCGACCTACAGCATGGAGTTCCATCATTATGCCGAAGCGCCGCGTAACGTGGCCGACGACATTATTGCCAGCCGTAAATCATAATTAGTCAGCCAGGGTGGATGGGGCTTTCTCATCCACCTTTCACCTGAGCAAGTTTACGAGTCCGTTTCCAGTGAGGCTGCAACTCGCTGAACGTTATTATGCATTTCCGAATCGTTACGTTGAGGCGGAGGGGGGGTAAGGTTAAGCTGGATATCGAGCTGCCGGACGGGACGCATTTCAACATCGCGCTTTAGGACTGATGGGGCGGTTTTCACCGCCCGCTCCGGCTTAAGCCTGCGCCGTTTCCTGTAAATGTCGCCATAACACTTTCTCGCCCTCGCGGCGGAAAATAACCGTAGACCAGCGCACGGTGCTGGAGCCGTTAAGCGTTTGCGTTTCGCGGTAAAGCACGGCGGCACCCTGCGGCCATTCGTCCAGTAACTGGAGGCTATCGACCTCAATCGCCAGCCCTTCGCGGCTGCCGCCGCTGGTACGGAAAAAGCTGCAAAGTGCCGGATAATCCAGCCTTGCGCCGCTCAGCGCGACCATTGAATAGTCGTGAGTAAAGCATGCCAGCAGCGCTTCCAGCTCCCCCTTGCCCGCACCAAGCCATTGCTCAATGGCAACATGGGCTTCAATCACTTCTTCAAACCAGATATTCATTGCTCAGAGTTCCTTTTGGGTCAGTTGATTTTTAATCTGCTGATTGTTGAGCCGCCAGGCGTAAACCAGCGGGGCAAGCGTCCCGGCGGCGGCAAGGCTAAAAGTGAAAAAATAAGCGCGAGGGGCGGGCATCAGCGCCTGTAAAACAGTCAACAGCAGGCTCAGTAGCGCCACGCCAAAGCAAAAGCTTAACTGGCGATTAATATTCCACAGTGCGCTCGCTTCCGGCATAGCCTCCGAAGGGATGGCGATAAAAGCGGTGCTCTGCGCTGTGCTGCTGGAAAGACTTCCCCCCAGGCCCATCAACGCGTAAGCGGCTACCAGCCACGAGGCTTGCTCGCCGGAGTTGATTTGTGTGAGCAGCAAAATCCCTGCGGCCTGAAATATGCCCCCGGCGGCGATCAGCGGGCGAGGGCCGAGGCGATTAAACATCTTGCCGGTAAATGAAATCGCGACAAAAGAGGCCATCGCCCACGGCAGCATCAACATTCCGGTCTGGGTGGCAGACAGGCCCAACTGCGTTTGCAGATAGACAATGCTGACCAGGCTGGTGCCCATAAAAATCCCCGGAATGCACTGGTAAACCAGCATGGCGTAACGCAGCAGAGGATCTGCCAGCAGCGGCAGGCTGAACAGCGGGGTCGGATGTTTGCCATTCCGGCGAATAAAAAGCCAAAGAATAAGCATACCAGCGATGAGCCACACTAATGCCGCGCCATGAGCCGCCGGGTTTCCGGCCTGCGTGACGCCCAGCAAAATAGCGAATAGCCCCGCCGATCCCAGCATTAGCCCTTTAACGTCCAGCGGCCTGCGGGCAGTTTGTTGCTCTGCAGGTTTTAGCCAAAATCCCGCCAGAACTAGTGTCAGCAGCGCCAGCGGCAGGCTGGAGAGAAATATCCAGCGCCAGCCAAAAAATTCCACCAGCAATCCACCTGCGGTTGGCGAAAGCGCCGGAGCCAGCAGCGCGACCAGCATAATGGCCGAGGAAAGCTTTGCCCGCTCGTGCACCGCAAAAAGCTGCCAGGTCAGGGCCTGGCCAACAGGGATGAGCAGCCCGCCGCCCACGCCCTGCAAAATACGTGCGGCGACCAATGCATTCAGGCCAGAAGCAAGGCCGGAGGCCAGCGTACCCAACGTAAAAAGCGCGAGAGAAAGTATAAACAGGCGCTTTGCACCCAGCCGCTGCGTCAGCCACGCGCTGCAGGGGATAACCAGCGTCAGGCCGCAAAGATAGCCGTGGCTTATCCACGCCAGCTCGGTGACCGGCGCGTGAAACTCCCTCCCCATTTCAGGCCAGGCGACGTTGGAGATAAACATAGTGATTAAGTCGAGAAAAAAACCGAGCAGATAAACGGCGGCAACCCTGTAGCGATAAGGCATGGCGGCTCTCGTGAAAAAGAAAAGGCGATTTCAGCAGGTTCCGCGAGACGGATAAATCCCGTTTCGGCTGATACACTGTCAAAAATAATTTGATAATCAGGCGAATTGGCATGCTCAACTTGCAGCGGGTGGCGCAGTTTGTTGCGGTGGTGGAGGCCGGGGGATTTACCGCGGCAGCGCAGTCCATTCAGCAAACGAAAGCGGCGATCAGCTTTAACGTTCGTCAGCTTGAGGCGGAACTTGGCGTTTCGCTGCTTGTACGCTCCACGCGGCGCGTGGCGTTAACCCAGGCGGGGGAAGTGTTTTACCAGCGCGCTCTGCAGCTGTTAAGGGAGAGCGAAGCGCTGGTGGAAGATGTGCAGGGGCATCACGGCGGATTTTCTGGCGAACTGAGTATTTCGACCACGCCGGAATACGGCCAGGCAAAGGTTATCCCGGCGCTAAGTGCCTTTGGCAGGCTGCATCCGGGGCTGACCATCCGGCACGAATCTTCATCTGCCCCGGCTAATCTCATCTCCGGGCAGTTTGACGTGGCTATTCGCCTGGGCAAGCTGGCGGATTCGTCCTACCGCGCGGCGCTGATAGAGCGGTTCGAGATTGTGGCGGTTGCCGCGCCGCAGTGGCTTGAGCGTAACCCGATTGGCAGCCTGGAGGCGCTGGCCGAAGCGGAATGGGTCATTCATCGTCGGCTGCCAACCCCCAGAGAATGGCAGGTCATTGGGCCTGACCAGGAAACGAGGGAGTTAACGATCACCGGGCCGGCCCGCTTTATGACCGACACGGCGGCGGCGCTCATGGCTTTTGTGGTTCAGGGTTGCGGCGTAGGTTTATTGCCCGAATGGCTGGTGCGTAGTGCGATAGGGCGCGATGAACTTCAGCATGTGCTGCCGGAATACCGTTTCCCGTCGCAGGGGATTTATGCGGTTTACCCCAATACGCGGCATGTCCCGGCGAAGGTACGTGCGCTGATAGATTTTTTGCAGGAGTGGGAAAATAACAGACCCGCTTAGCGGGCCTGCTTTTAGGCTTACAGCGCTTTTTGGGTTTTACCCTGCACGGTTGAAGCCGCTTGTGCAGACGAAATGCCCGGCAGCTCAATCTTCAGGCCGAAGGTCAGCAGCGAATACAATACGCCCCCGGTCAGCATCGAGACAATAACGCCCAGATTCGCCGTCGCAAAGACGCTGTGGCGGGTTTCTTCCGTCAGCAGGAAGCCCACCACGTGCGCGATGTACGGGTCACCGGAAGTAATTGTGCCCAGCCCCACAAAGGTCGCGATACCCAGTGAAAGCATTGCCGTCCAGCGGCCATCGCGGCCACCAAAACCCGCTTTATTCGCCATCGCCACATCCCAGCCCAGGCGCTTCTGGCGCAGGAAGTCGATCAGCTGAATCGCCCCGGCAGAGCCGATCACCACCGAAATAGAGGCCAGGAACGACTGGAAGGTCGCCAGGAACGAATCGGAAATAAACATCAGGTAGAACGCGCCGAAGCCGATGATAGCCGCGTTCAGAGTTGTCGTCGTGGCGCGGCTGGCAGGAATACCAAGCGCCAGCAGGGCAAGACCTGAACTGTATACGCCGGTAATTGCCGCCGCCAGCAGCGAAACAATAATCACGATGGAGAACGGCACGTAGAACCAGAACGGCAGCAGGTTAGTCAGCGAGGCAATAGGCGACTGCGCCGCCGCTGCGCTCAGGTCCGGGTTGCTGTCGGCAAGGAATGCGCCCAGCACCAGCAGGATGCTCACCGGCAGAGAAATACCCGTCGTCGTCCAGAAAATAACCTTCGAGGCCTGAGTTTTCTTCGGCAAATAGCGCGCGAAGTCGCCGCCGTAGTTCAGGAAGCCAAGGCCCACCATCGTCATCGCCATCACCACGCCGCCGATGTAGGTCAACAGGTCGCCGTGCGCCGCGCTCTGGCCCAGCTTTTCCCAGTGAATATGCGGCAGCATCAGGAAGATAAAGATGATGCTCATAAACCCGGTCAGCCAGGCGATGTATTTCTCCACCTTCATGATCAGCTGGTGACCATAAATGGCGACCGACATGGTCAGCGCCAGGCTGACGATGAACCAGCCGAGAATACACACCAGCGTAGGTTTGCCATCCGCCAGCGCAAAGGCCGCAGGCCAGAGCCTGGCGAACAGCGCCGCGCCGGTGGACGAGGCAAGGGTAATAATGGTGATTTTCCAGCCCATGTTGGAGATATAGGCGAACAGCGTCGGGAATTTATTGCCGTGATAGCCGAAGCAGAAGCGGGTCTGGGTCAGCGTAGGCAGACCGGTTCTTGGCCCGCCCACCGCCAGCACGCCGACCAGGCAGCAGGAAAGCAGGTAGCCGATAATCCCGGCGGTGATTGACTGCCAGACGCTCAGGCCAAGTGAGTAAACGTAAATGCCGTAGGTCATCCCCAGAATAGAGACGTTCCAGGAGAACCAGATCGGAAACAGCCCGGCGGGTTTGCCGTAGCGCTCAGCTTCCGGGACGGCATTCACGCCGTTTGCTTCAACTTTTATGCCGCCCGAGGCCGGCTGATGTGTAGAGTTTGTCATCGAAGAACCCTTATGGGAGAAATCAATCGCAGAGAAGTGCGGTTTCTAAAGCGAGCTCAATCATGTTGTCTAACGTGTTTTGTAGTTCTTCTGCCGTCGGCTCTGCCCCCGTGACGCTGCTTACGCAGGCGGTCAGCAGGCTCAGGGCTTTGGCGCGGTACTGCGCGGCGATGGTGAACAGCGCCGAGGTTTCCATTTCCACCGCAAGGATGTTCATCTTTTTGAGGGCGGGGAGCATGCCTTCGGGTTTGTCGTACAGCAGGTCGTTGGTAAAAGTGTTGCCGAATCGGGTCGGAATATTGTGTTGCTCGGCCGCCGTCCAGCAGCGGCGCAGCAGGTCAAAGTCCGGCACGGCCGCGTAGTCGTAGCCGCCAAACCGGTCGCGGTTTACCGAAGAAGACGTTCCCGCGCCGGTGGCGACAATCACATGGCGCATATCCACGCTTTCATCCACCGCGCCGCAGGTGCCGATACGAATAAGCTGTTTCACACCAAAGGCGTTGATCAATTCATGGGCGTATATGGAAACGGACGGAATGCCCATCCCGTGAGCCATCACGGAAAGTCGCTTGCCTTTGTAGTAGCCGGTAAAGCCAAACATATTGCGGGTATCGCACACGCGCTTTGCATCGGTTAAATACGTCTGCGCAATGTACTGCGCGCGCAGCGGGTCGCCGGGCATGATCACGGTTTCGGCAAAGTCGCCGGGGTTGGCGTTAATATGTGGCGTCATCAGACGATCTCCTGGCTGGTTTCATGCCATTACGATAGAAACCCCGTAGCTTGCAGAAAAAGGCAAATGTCCGACCAGGCCGACGGCGATCACAAATTTGATTTTTGCCTTTGCAAGAAAAGTGACACGCCAGGGCTGGCGAGGGGGGAGTAAAACGCGGAGTATTGACAATACCGAGGGGCGATAGTTAATCTCAGCCGCCTTTTTCGCCGCAGATTCTGGCGAAACAGGCAATACTTGACGTTATTTAGCTGCGAGGCAGCCTGCCGGAGAGCGACAACACCATGAATATTATTCAGAAATTCGCTCAGCGCGGGCACCAGATCCTACGCGATGCCGTGTACGCCGCGCCGCTGAAAAGCAAAGAGATCGGCCCCGATGAATTTATTCTGCGCCAGGGCGAAGAGATCAAAGCGCTCTACTGGATCACGCTTGGCGAGTACACCATGCATTACAACGCCGAAAACGGGAAAGCGTTCAGTCTCGGGCAGCGCTTTGTCAGCGACACTATCATCGGCGAAATAGAATATCTGACCCACACGCCGAGCCAGTTCTCGGTCGTCGCTCACGATACCATGACGGTCAAAGTCATCCCGCTGGCGATGATGGACACCATTCTGACCAGCCACGCGGAAGTCGGCGTCTGGCTCAGCCAGCTGCTTTCCACCAGCTACCAGCGCGGGATGGCGAGAACCATGGAGCGTTTCCTGCAGCCGCTGGTGTTTAACATCGTGGCCGACCTGTATGAACGCCATCAGCAGAGCAAGCCGCTGGTGGACTTCTCACAGGTATCCCGCGAGGCTGAACGGTTTGGCTGCTCCGAGAGAACCTACCGCCGGGTGATCAACCAGCTGATAGAAGAGCAGTACATTCAGAAAGTGGCCCATGAATACGTGATTTGCGACATAGAAAAATTCCGTCAGGTGCTGACGAACCCTGGGCGAATTAGTTAGCAGTTTTTTGTAGCAAACGGCTAAAAAGCAAAGAAAAAACAGTGATAGACTCCGGCAATACGTTATCCGCCATGGAGTAGTGCAGTGAGTGAGCCCGTAGAAAATCAGAACGCGTTTAAACATGCTTTTAATCATGGGCTTTTGCAGGACATCGCGAGCTTAATCGCGCGGCATCATCCCGCCTTTAACGCCGAAGCGTTTTTAAACCAAGCGGAAAACCTCGATAAGCTGGAAATGAAGGCCAGAGTCCAGGTGATACGCGACGCGCTGGCGGCGGAACTGCCGCAGGACTACCCGGCAGCATTGGCTGTGGTGGTTTCGGTACTAAAAGAGAACAAGCTGCGCGGCTTTGCCGTCTGGCCTTTTGCGGAGTTTATTCAGGTCTATGGCCTGAACCACCCGGCACTTTCCCTCGAAGCCCTGAAAGTGGTGACAGCCTGCTTTACCGCCGAATGGGCGGTGAGGCCTTTTATCAAGCAGGATCCCAACGCGACCATGCGGTTTCTGCTTAAATGTGCGCAGGACGAAAGCGTGGACATCCGCCGCTGGGCCTCAGAAGGCACACGCCCGCGCGTGCCGTGGGGCGAAAAACTGCATCTGTTTATCGAAGACCCGGCGGGAACCGGAGCCATTCTGGACGCCCTGAAGTTCGACCCGGAGCTTTACGTCAGAAAAAGCGTCGCCAACCATCTGAACGACATCACCAAAGACCACCCGGACTACGTGATTCAGCTTTTGCAAAACTGGCAGCAGCAGGCGAAACAGTCCGGCGGTGACGACGTAAAGAAAGTCGCCTGGATAACCCGCCACTCGCTGCGCACCTTAATTAAGAATGGTCACCCGGATGCGCTGGCGCTTATTGGCGTGCAGCACGGCGCGGACGTCGCGCTGGATGCATTCTCCCTCAAACAAAAAGCGATTGCGTTGGGCGAATACCTGGCATTTAAAGTCAGCCTCCGCTCAACCAGCAGCACCCCGCAAAATATCGTGGTGGACTACGTGCTCCACTTTATGAAAGCCAACGGCAGCACCGCCACGAAGGTTTTCAAGCTTCGCGCGTTCGAACTCCCGGCCAACGGCTCGGTAACGATAGAGAAAAAACACGCGGTGAAGAAAATCACCACCCGCCAGTATTACTCCGGCGTGCAGCGGATTGAGATCCAGGTCAACGGCAAGGTGCTTGGGGGAGAGGAGTGGGTGTTGGATTTATAGCAAGGATCCGCCGCCGGCGTTTTGCGGGTGGCGAGGGTTTTATTGCGCCTAAGCATTGGTTATACCAAAAGAACAGATTTTGCCTTAAAGCTATTTAATAAATGGATTTAAAAGATCTGGAATAAATAAGTTCATGCAGTAAAGGAAAAAACGCTTGAATGGGCTTCACAGTTTGGCTTCTCTGGCCGGGGATGAATTTTAAAGAAGAAAAATATTAATGAAAATCTACTAAGACTCAGAGGTATATCGGCCACATACTATTTCCCGCATGATTACATTATCGAAATTCATTCATAAACTAAATAATTGTATGATTTTAATCCGATGGTAACATAAACCCTTCCAAAAGGAGGGTTATATGTCTAAAGGAATAAAGCAAGTCGGCTTGAGATTGCTGACACTCGGGGAAATTAAGCTCGCCAGAACACTCTACGGTAACGCTATTGAATATTACAAGGTATGGATTCATCGTGGGAGCTATTTGCCATTTAATATGCAAAAAAACAGCTTCGCTATGACACCTAATGGAGAAATATGGTTTCAGGAGGGCGTTTATGAGCCTGATTTCTCCGCACCTCAACGTAATCCCATCGATGCACGTCATCTCTTCATGCATGAAATGATGCATGTCTGGCAGCATCAGCGAGAGATGTGGGTGCGCACTCGCGGAGCTTTCTCCTGGGCCGCTGACTACACCTATGATCTCGATAAACCGACACTGCTTGATTACGGCCTGGAGCAACAAGCCTGCATTGTAAGCGATTACTGGCTATTGAAGACGCACGGATTTAAAGGCAATTCTAATATCTACAATCTTCGCCACTTTAACCCGGCAGAGCCGACGGTTTCACTGTTGTCACGGTACAAGAAAATACTGGGGAGATTTCCTTAATGAATCGCTTATTCAAGTTAATATTTTTGTGTACCGCGTTGTCTGGCTGCGTCGGCGAAGGTTTGGGGGTTGGAGATTGGAAGAGTCTTTATATTGACGGAAACCACATTTGTTTCACCGTGGACAAATCGGACGTGTTGACTCGCTATGTGCTTTCTTCGACTCAGGGTGGCGAATATAAAGTCCTTGCCGTAACCGATCTCGATAATCTTACTTATCCGAATACATGCATAAACATAGAACTAACACCGGGATATATTTACCAGGCATCCTACACGATGAATAAAGCAAACTATCAGTACAGTTTTTTTATTGATAATGACAGGCAAATCATCGAGCTCGGCTGTGGGAAGTAACACCTTTGCCGGGATACTTACACAACCACCTGAACGACATCACTAATCTTCGCCACCTTAACCCGGCGGAGCCGACGGTTTCACTGTTTTCACGGTACAAGAAAATATTGGGGAGATTTCCTTTATGAAGCATGTTGTTGCATTTGTTTCTGCTTGTTCTTTGCTTACTGGCTGTGTGGGTGAAAATCTAGGTGTAGGCGAGTGGCGAAGCTATGACATTATTAACGGCAATCTCTGTTTTACCGTTGATAAATCCGATGTACTAAGTCGCTATTCAATTTCTTCATTACAAGGTGACGACTTTAAAAATCTTGCTGTTGCTGACTACAAACACCTCATTTATCCAGATACTTGCATAAAGGTTCCGCTTACCCGTGGCTACATCTACCAAACGTCCTATACGCTGAATAACAAAGTCTATCGATATGGCTTTTTCATCGACAACAACGGATTATTCATCGAGCTCGGCTGTGGGAAGTAACGCCTTTGCCTCAACCACCAACAGCAAAAAGCCCGCTTAAGTTTCCTTAAGCGGGCTTCTCAAATATGGCTCCTCTGACTGGACTCGAACCAGTGACATACGGATTAACAGTCCGCCGTTCTACCGACTGAACTACAGAGGAATCGTGTGAACGGGGCGAATATTAGCGGCGGCTCCGGGGCTTGTCAAAGGCAAAATCTCACCCTGTGGTGCGTTTGCGGAAACTATCAACATCTTGTTGCCTTTTCAGGCAATCAGAGACAAAAAAATCCTTTGCAGGATAACGATTTGTCGCCCATTATTTGAAATGCCGTTTTATCTTTCCTTGCAGGTCCTCGCTTGAACTTACATGCAGTCCTTCGCCAGAGCGTGGCGAAAACGCCGTGGTACGCCAAACGTAAGAGTTATCGGGTGCTGTTCTGGCGTGAGATAACGCCGCTGGCGGTGCCAATCTTCCTCGAAAACACCTGCGTATTGCTGATGGGGGTGTTGAGTACCTTCCTCGTCAGTTGGTTAGGGAAAGAGGCGATGGCGGGCGTAGGGCTCGCCGACAGTTTTAACATGGTTATCATGGCGTTCTTCGCCGCTATCGATCTCGGCACCACTGTGGTGGTGGCGTTCAGCTTTGGCAGGCTGGATCCGGAGCGGGCGAGGGCGGCGGCCCGGCAGTCTCTGGTGCTGATGACCATAGTTTCTTTTATCATGGCCGCAGGCATTCATCTGGCGGGCACGCACATTATCGATGTCATTGCCGGGAGCGCCACGCCGGAAGTTAAAGCTCTCGCACTTTCTTACCTGCAAACCACCGTCTGGAGCTACCCGGCGGCAGCTATAGCGCTTATCGGTAGCGGCGCCCTGCGCGGGGCGGGGAACACCAAAATCCCGCTGCTGATTAACGGCGGCATGAACATCCTCAACATCATCATCAGCAGCATTCTTATCTACGGCATCTTTGGCTGGGGCGGGCTGGGCTTTGTTGGCGCGGGACTGGGGCTGACGATTTCCCGCTACATCGGTGCGGCGGGCATTATCTTCGTGCTGATGATTGGCTTTAACCCGGCGCTGCGTATCTCGCTGAAAAGTTATTTTACGCCGCTCAACTGGGGCATTTTGTGGGAAGTGCTCGGCATCGGCATTCCGGCGAGCGTCGAGTCGGTGCTGTTCAACGGCGGTAAGCTGCTGACGCAGATGTTCGTTGCCGGGATGGGGACCAACGTGATTGCCGGTAACTTTATTGCTTTCTCGGTGGCCTCGCTGATTAACCTGCCGGGTAACGCCCTCGGGTCGGCGTCAACGATCATCGTCGGCAGACGGTTAGGGAAAGGGCAAATCGGCCAGGCCGAGCGCCAGCTGCGCCATACGTTCTGGCTCGCCACCATTGGCCTGACGATCATTGCCTGGGGAACCGCGCCGTTCGCCGGGTTATTCGCTTCGTTCTACACCAGCGAAGATGACGTCAAAGAAGTCGTTAAAGTCCTGCTGTGGATGAACGCCGCCTTTATGCCAATCTGGGCCGCGTCCTGGGTGCTGCCTGCCGGGCTGAAGGGCGCCCGTGACGCACGTTTTGCCATGTGGGTGTCGATGGCGGGGATGTGGGGTTGCCGCGTTATCGCCGGTTACACGCTGGGGATTGTATTGGGCATGGGCGTGGTGGGCGTCTGGCTGGGGATGTTCGGCGACTGGGCGGTGCGCGGCGCCTGCTTCTACTGGCGAATGGTCAGCGGCCGCTGGCTGAAAAAATACCCGCGACCGCCGAAAGAACCACTTTCGGTTCAGGAAGAAAGCACCGTTTAGCGTTCGAAAGCCCCGGCAATGGCCCGCATGTCGTTGCCGGTTGGTGTCTGGTGAATACGCAGGCCAAACTCGTCCACCACGGCAAAAATATGGTCGAAAATGTCGGCCTGAATGCTTTCATACTCGGCCCAGGCCACGGTGTTGGTGAAGGCATAAATCTCTACCGGCAATCCTTCGCTTTCAGGAGCAAGCTGGCGCACCATCAGCGTCATGTCTTTTCGAATGCGCGGATGGTTGCGCAGGTACTCATTCAGATAGGCCCGGAAGGTGCCGACGTTGGTCATCTGGCGCTGGTTCAGCACCGAGTCGTCGGCGTGCTGCTGGTTGTATTCGCTGATCTCTTTCCCGCGCTCCGCCATATACGGCTGCAGCAGTTTCGCTTTAAGGAGCTTCTCCTGCTCGTCCTGCGATAGAAAACGAATGCTGGTGGTGTCAATGTTCACGCTGCGCTTGATGCGGCGCCCGCCTGAGGCCGACATCCCGCTCCAGTTTTTAAACGCGTCGGACACCAGCGCATAGGTTGGGATGGTGGTAATGGTGTTGTCCCAGTTTTGCACTTTCACCGTCGTCAGGCCGATGTCGATCACCGCCCCGTCCGCGCCGTATTTCGGCATTTCCAGCCAGTCGCCCATTTTCAGCATGCTGTTGGCAGAAAGCTGAATGCCAGCGACCAGGCCGAGAATCGGATCTTTAAACACCAACATCAGCACGGCGGCCATCGCACCGAGACCGCTTATCAATATTGCCGGGGATTTCCCGATAAGCAGCGACACCATCATGATGCCGACAACAATCGCGGCCAGCAGCTTCACGCCCTGGAAAATGCCTTTCAGCGGTAGCTGAGAAGCAAAGGCGAATTTCCCCGACAGGCCGAAGATCACGTCCAGCAGCGAGAAAAAGGACATCAGCGCGTAGAGCATGACCCATAGCTGGGCGCAGGTGGTCAGAATGGTGGCCGCGTCGCTGCCTTTTTGCAGCCACAGCACCGCCTGAACGTTAACGATGATGCCCTGCAGCAGAAACGCCAGCCGCTGGAACAGCTTGTTCTGGGTGATTATCTGCAAAGAGAGGCTGGCGCTGGACTGTGCGCGCTTCTCAAAGGCACGCAGCACTATGCCGTGCAGAATAAAATGCACCACCAGCGCGGTAAGAAAAATGATGCCGAAAATAACGATCAGGGAAGTGGTGTGGCTGGGTTGAATGCCGTATTGCTCGAGGGCGGATATCAATTCCTGCATAACGTCTCCTTTAAAAAACAAGAGGACATCATGCCCTCTGCGGTCCGCGGTCGCAACCCGGCTGTATAATTAGTAGACATATTAACGCGCAATCCTTACAGAATTGTCTCAGGACGGTTATGCTTAATGCATTCACATCATGTTAACTAACAGGGAAATTATGATTCGTTTCTCCACGCTGGCATTTGTTCTGGCGGCGGTCACGCAGAGCGCGATGGCCGTGACCTATCCTTTACCGCCGGAAGGCAGCCGCCTGGTGGGTGCGCCCCTGACGATTACCGTGCCGGAAGGGAACAAAGAGCCGCTGGAACACTTTGCCGCTCAGTACGGGCAGGGCTTCAGCAATATGCTGGAGGCCAACCCAGGCGTCGATCCGTTCCTGCCCAAAGTCGGTACGCAGCTGGTTATTCCGCAGCAGGTGATTTTGCCGGATACCATGCGGGAAGGGATTGTGGTGAACGTGGCGGAAATGCGCCTTTATTATTATCCGAAGGACACTAACACCGTAGAAATCCTGCCGATAGGTATTGGCCAGGCGGGGCGCGAAACGCCGCGCAACTGGGTGACCCGCGTCGAGCGCAAACAGGATGCCCCGGCCTGGACGCCAACCCCGAATACCCGTCGCGAATACGCCAAAGAGGGCAAAACGCTGCCGGCTTTTGTGCCGCCGGGGCCGGATAACCCGATGGGCCTGTACGCCATTTACATCGGCAAGCTGTACGCCATCCACGGCACCAATGCCAACTTTGGCATCGGCCTGCGCGTCAGCCAGGGCTGCATCCGCTTGCGCAACGACGACATCAAATTCCTGTTCGATAATGTGCCGGTCGGGACCCGCGTTCAGCTCATCGACCAGCCGGTGAAGGTGACCGCCGAGCCGGACGGCAAGCGCTGGCTGGAAGTTCACGAGCCGCTGTCGCGCAACCGTGCGGAGTTTGAGTCCGACAAGAAAGTGCCGCTGCCGATGACCACCTTATTGCGCAGCGAAACTCAGGCTTCAGGTGTAAATACGGCTGTGGTGAGTGAAGCACTTAATCGCCGCTCGGGGATGCCGGTACAAATAAATTCAGCCGCCACGGAAACAGGGCGACTGTAATAATCAGTAAGAAAAAGAAAAGCTCGCGCGTTGCGAGCTTTTCTTTTATTTGAATAATATTGCCGTAGCGTAAAGTTTATTATTTCCGCCTGCCGACGTGACTTTAAATGCGGTTGCCCCGGCCTGGCTGGCTTTATCGGCAAGTTTGTTAACAGCCTCGTCAAGCGTTGTGGCACCGGTGACTGAAATATAGCCCATGCGCTGGCCGGCGGTGGTTGACTGGACTTCGGTGGCGGCTAAAGCCGTGCCGCTAAGGGCGGTCAATACGGTAAGGGCAAGGGCGGAATTAATCAGTTTACGCATCATAATAAATCTCTCATTGTGAATAATTAAACAAGGTTTCGGTTGATGCGTTGCATGTTAGGTTGCCGTCCGGGCAATGAACAGCTGGCATTATTGATGAAGACTTTCAAAAATTCTGGCTGGTAATATCCGGGTGTTATTGACTGTAAATTAATATCAGCCAGCTTATTTTTTTCTTTCATTAACCTGCGGCAACGTGAAGTTTTGATGGCTATAAAACGGTGGGCCGCTAATAAAAAAACGCACGGAGGGGATCGCTCCGTGCGTCGGATTATTGCTCGTCAGACCCAGCGTCGCTGAACCTTTAGCGCAATAGCGAAGGCAAATTAAACCCCAAGGCGATCGCGAAGACTGTAGTAAGCCGCGCCCATCGCGGTAAACGGGATGCGGAACGTGCGGCCACCCGGGAACGGGTAATGCGGCAGGTTGGCGAAGGCATTGAAGCGCTCCGCATCGCCGCGCAGGAGCTCTGCAATCAGGCGGCCGGCCAGGTGGGTATAGGTCACACCGTGCCCGCTGCAGCCCTGACTGTAGTAAATATTCTTATCCAGACGGCCCACCTGCGGCAGGCGAGACAGGGTCAGCAGGAAGTTCCCGGTCCAGCTGTAGTCAATCTTCACGCCTTTCAGCTGTGGGAAGGTTTTCAGCAGGTTGGGCATCACCAGGCGTTCAATATCCGCCGGGTCACGGGCGCCGTACACCACGCCGCCGCCGTACAGCAGGCGGTTATCGGCGGTCAGGCGGTAGTAATCCAGCAGGTAGTTACAATCTTCCACACAGTAATTTTTGGGGATCAGCGAGCGGGCGAGATCTTCTCCCAGCGGCTCGGTGGTCAGCACCTGCGTGCCGCACGGCATGCTGCGCTTCGCCAGTTCAGGTTCGAGTTTATTGCCGAGATAAGCGTTCCCGGCGACGATCACGTACTTCGCCGTGACCTTGCCTTTCTCCGTGCTGACGATGGCCGGGCTGGCGTGCTCAATGTGGGTCACCGGGGACTGTTCGAAAATGCGCCCACCGTTCAGGCGAATTGCATTAGCCTCGCCAATGGCCAGGTTGAGCGGGTGAATATGGCCGCCGCTGTGGTCGAGCAGAGCGCCGACGTAGCGGTCGCTGTTCACTTCCCGCTTCAGTTCGCTGGCGTCCAGCAGTTCAAGCTGGGTGTTGCCGTAGCGCTCCCAGTTGGCCTTTTGCTCTTCGAGGGTTTCCATTTGCTTATGGTTCATCGCCACAAACAGGCCGCCCGGACGATAATCGCAGTCAATCTGGTAGCGCTTGATGCGCTCGCGAATAATTTCCCCGCCTTCGAACATCATACTGCCGAGCATTTTGGCCGCTTCCGGGCCATAGCGGCGCTCAATCACGTCGATGTCGCGGCTGTAGGAGTTCACCAGTTGCCCGCCGTTGCGCCCGCTGGCACCAAAGCCGATGCGTGCAGACTCCAGCAGCACCACGTCATAACCCATTTCAGACAGGTGCAGCGCAGACGAAAGGCCGGTATAGCCGCCGCCAACCACGCACACGTCGCAGGTCACGGATTCATTCAGCTGTGGGAACGGCTCATAGTGGTTGGCGCTGGCCGCATAATAGCTGGTGGTATGTTCAGTCATGATGAAGGCTCCAGGGCAATCCAGATGGTTTTCAGTTCGCTAAATTTCTCAAGGGCATGCAGGGATTTATCGCGGCCGTTGCCGCTCTGCTTGTAGCCGCCGAACGGGACGGTCATATCGCCGTCGTTGTAGTTATTGACGAAAACGGAACCGGCTTTAAGGCTGCGGCTCATGCGGTGGGCGCGGGAGAGATCCCGGGTCCACACGGCAGCACCGAGGCCATAATCGCTGTCGTTGGCAAGGGCGAGCGCCTGGGATTCGGAGGTGAAACGGGTGACGACGAGCACCGGGCCGAAGATCTCTTCCCGGCCCACACGCGCATCCGCCGCCGTATCGGTAAAAATCGTCGGGCCGATAGCCGCCGGGTGAGCGTTGTTCCGCCCGTCGAGCGCCAGCTTGCCCTGGTTTTCCCCGTCGCGAATAAAGCCGTGAACGTTGTCGGCGTGGGCGCAGTCGATCAGCGTCCCCATGGTGGTTTCCGGGTCGAGCGGGTTGCCGGGCTGCCAGTTTTTTGCCTGCTCTTTCAGTAGAGCAATAAACTCGTCGGCGATGCTCTCTTCCAGCAGCAGGCGAGTCCCGGCGATGCAAACCTGGCCCTGGTTATAGAAAATACCGGCGGCGGTGGTTGCCGCGGCTTTGTGCAGATCCGGGCAGTCGGCAAAAACGATATTGGCGCTTTTCCCGCCGGCTTCGAGCCAGACGCGTTTCATGTTGCTGTCGCCCGCATCTTTCAGCAGCTGTTTACCGGTGCGGGTGGAGCCGGTGAAGGTAATCACGTCCACGTCCGGGTGCTGAGCCAACGCCTGGCCCGCTTCGTGACCAAACCCGGTCACGACGTTAAACACGCCGTCCGGCAGGCCAGCTTCTTTAGCCAGCGCCGCAAGACGGATTGCCGACAGCGGTGATTTTTCAGAAGGTTTAAGGATCACGCTGTTGCCCGCCGCCAGCGCCGGGCCTAGCTTCCAGCAGGCCAGCAGCAGCGGGAAGTTCCACGGCACAACGGCGGCAATTACGCCAATGGGTTCGCGCACAATCAGCGCCAGTTCGTTGACGCCGGTGGTGGCTACTTCGCCGTAGACTTTGTCGATGGCCTCGGCGTACCAGCGAATAGCGCGGGCGCTGCCCGGAATATCATCGCGCAGGCTATGGCGAATAGGCTTGCCGGTGTCGAGCGTTTCCAGCAGCGCCAGCTCCTCGCGATGCTGCTCCATTAAATCTGCCAGCCTGCCGAGCACGGCTTTGCGTTTGGCCGGGGAAGCCTGCGCCCAGTCGCCGCGATTAAAGACATCGCGGGCGACCTTCACCGCAATATCGACGTCCGCTTTTTTGCCTCGCGCCACTTCGGCAAGGTCACGCTGGGCAAAAGGATCGACGGTACTAAATGTTTCGCCGTCCTGTGCCGCGCAATATTCGCCGTTAATAAACAAGCGCGTTTCCGGCGAGGTATTTTTGGCTTTCTCCTGCCAGTAATTAAGATGCTGAAAGTCCATGATGACTCCTTTTATTCAATCGGATAAATGGCCTTACTGGGTTCTTCAGGCAAATTTGGGCTGCAAAAAGCCCCAGGAAATAAGTCCTGTTAAAAAAGGTTTTGAAATAAGGCCTGATTACTCAGGCCTGAAAATAATTAGAACGTGGTGGGGGTATGGGCGCTGATAATGCGGCAGATGCCTGCCGAGGTGTTGCTGAAGCTGTGCGGCATGCCGGTATTAATGGCATAGCTTTGCCCCGCAACCAGGTGCCAGGTCTGGCCGTTTACGGTCAAAACCACTTCACCTTCCAGTATCGTGCCTGTCTCCTCACCCTGGTGTTTGATCCTCTCGCCGGTGGTGGTTCCCGGCTGATAGGTCTCAATGATCATCGCCAGCGTACGGTTAGGATTCCCATTGTGTATTAATTTCATTGAAACACCCTGACTGCCTATTTCAATCAGATCGTCGTAATTAATCACGACCTGCGGCTCATCAGGTTTTTCCGGTTCCGCGAAGAACTCGGAGAGCGACAGCCCGTAGACTTTCAGCAGCTTCTGCAGCGTACTGATAGCAGGACTGACTTTGTCCTGTTCTATGGTGCTGATGGCGCTATGCGTTAATCCAGACAGTTCGGCGGCACGACGTTGAGAGAGACCCAGTTGCTGGCGGATCGCTGACAAACGTTTACCCGGCGCCAGGCCGTCATCGCTCATAATGGCATTTCCTTAACGGTAGTGGTCAGAGCCGCTGCTTTTCAGCGAGGTGGTTCTGACTGGCGGTGATAAAACCCTCAAGCAACAAACGCGATAGTGCATATTCGCTACTGTTCCATTCCGGATGCCACTGAACCCCGAGGGCAAAAGGATGATCGTGAACGCTCGCGGCCTCCACCAGACCATCCTGTGAACGCGCCTCGACGCGCAGCAGCGGACCCAGCGTTTTCGCTCCCTGGCCATGTAATGAATTCACCCAAAACGTGTTGCAGCCCGGTATCAACTGCGAAAGCAATCCTCCCTCATGAACCTGGACTTCGTGTGATGGGGCATACTGCTGCTCCACCGGGAGTTCCGGATCTTCACGGTGCTCCAGAAACTCGGGACGATCGCTCAGGCGACGATACAGAGTCCCGCCGGTGGCGACAACAAGTTCCTGTAAACCCCGGCAGATGGCGAAAATGGGAATGCGCCTTTTGAGCCCGGCGGCGATAAGCGCCATGCTCAGTTCATCACGCCCGGGGTCGGCGTCAGGCTCATCGCCGTTTTCACCATAGAGGTGCGGCTGCACGTTGCTGGGGCTGCCCGGCAGGAAGATCCCGTCCAGTTTTGGCAGCAGCGCTTCCAGCAGTTCCGGCTCTGCCAGCGCGTGGGGCAGGGCAATGGGCAAGCCGCCTGCATTCAATACCGCGTTCAGGTACTTTTCTTGCAATGTTTGGGTCAGATGACCCTTAAGCCTGTTTCTGCACATCACAACGCCGATTAATGGCTTGTCAAATATATCGACCATGATCAACCTCACATTCTGGACTAAATTATTTCCAAACGATTCCATGTTGGCCATTTCCGTTCAATATTTTCTCAACTTAGCAGCGGTTTAACTGTCTTGCAAACTTAAATTAACATTTGACAAACATTTTGTTTCACACCATTGTCGATAAGTGGACATTATATTTAACGGTCGACATCAGCGACCGGCATCCAACGCAACGGCGGTGAATCATGGAAACCAATATCGTAGAAGTTGAGAATTTTGTTCAGCATTCCGAAGAGAGACGAAGTAGCGCGTTTGCACGCGAAGTGAATACCTTCCTTGAACGTTATCCCAATACCCAATATGTCGATGTCCTGCTCACTGACCTGAACGGCTGCTTCCGGGGGAAACGTATTCCGGTGGCCGGGCTGCGTAAGGTAGAGAAGGGCTGTTACTTCCCGGCGTCCGTGTTTGCCATGGATATTCTCGGGAACGTAGTAGAAGAGGCCGGGCTGGGGCAGGAGCTGGGCGAGCCGGACCGCCGCTGCGTGCCGGTGCTGGGCACGCTGACCCCTTCGGCGGCTGACCCGGAATTTATCGGCCAGATGATGCTGACCATGCTGGATGAAGATGGCGCTCCCTTTGACGTTGAGCCGCGGAACGTGCTGAACCGACTCTGGCAGCAGCTGCGCCAGCGTGGTCTATTCCCCGTGGTAGCGGTAGAGCTGGAGTTCTATTTAATTGACCGCCAGCGCGACGCCGAAGGCTACCTGCAGCCGCCCTGCGCGCCGGGCACCGACGATCGCAATACCCAAAGCCAGGTCTACTCCGTCGATAACCTTAACCACTTCGCCGACGTGCTGACCGACATCGACGACCTGGCCCGCCTGCAGCTGATCCCCGCCGATGGCGCGGTGGCGGAAGCCTCGCCGGGGCAGTTCGAAATCAACCTGCACCACACCGATAACGTGCTGGATGCCTGCGATGATGCGCTGGCGTTAAAACGTCTGGTGCGAACTGTCGCCGAGAAGCATAAGATGCACGCCACTTTTATGGCGAAGCCGTATGAAGAGCATGCGGGCAGCGGGATGCATATCCACATCAGCGTGCTGAATAACAAAGGTGAAAACGTGCTGGCGGACGCCGACGGCGAAGACTCAGCGCTGCTGAAGCGCGCGCTGGCGGGCATGATCCAACTGATGCCTTCTTCTATGGCGCTGCTGGCCCCGAACGTGAATTCATGGCGTCGTTTCCAGCCGGGGATGTACGTCCCGACTCAGGCGTCGTGGGGGCATAACAACCGCACCGTGGCGCTGCGTATTCCTTGTGGCGACAGAGACAACCATCGCGTGGAGTATCGCGTGGCGGGGGCGGATGCCAACCCGTATCTGGTGATGGCGACTATTCTGGCCGGGATTTTACATGGGCTGGATAACGACCTGCCGCTGCAGGAAGAGGTAGAGGGCAACGGGCTGGAGCAGGAAGGGCTGCCGTTCCCGATCCGCCAGAGCGACGCGCTGTGGGAATTCACCCAGAACGATCGTCTGCGCGACCTGCTGGGCGAGCGTTTCAGCCACGTTTTCCATGCGTGCAAGCACGATGAGCTGGTGCAGTTTGAGCGTTTAATCACAGAAACTGAAATTGAGTGGATGCTGAAAAACGCCTGAGTGTGGCGCCTGCCCGGCAGAGCTTACGTGTCCGGGCACGCGAATAAATAAGTAGCATCATACGGACTGAGCGGAGCCAGGCCGGACGTTTTGCAGGGCAACCTGCCATTTCCCGAAGTCGCGTAATGGAGCGCGGGCGGCAACGGGTCTTCAGTTAACGACAATGTGTACGACGAGGAAATGAAATGATGCAGATGCAAATGTTTAAATATCCGCACGGCGAGGGCGAACGCTGCTGCCGTATTGACAACGACGGGCCAGTGGCCAGCGTGAACCCCATTGCCGTTCCCCGACAGTTAGGATTAACCCCCAGGCTAAGCAGGTTTGCCCGAACGAACAACGTTTCGCAAACCTGTATTCGCGTGGGGGGACATCGTCATGGCGACTAACTCTTCCGCAGATATTGTTTCGCAGGCGGGAAAACCGCAGCTGCGTAAATCTCTGAAACTCTGGCAGGTGGTGGTGATGGGCCTGGCCTATCTCACGCCGATGTCGGTGTTTGATACCTTCGGGATTGTGTCCGGCATCAGCGACGGCCACGTCCCGGCATCCTACCTGCTTGCGCTGGCGGGCGTGCTGTTTACCGCCATCAGCTACGGCAAACTGGTGCGCCAGTTCCCGCAGGCCGGGTCAGCTTATACCTACGCCCAAAAGGCCATTAGTCCGCACGTAGGCTTTATGGTGGGCTGGTCATCGTTACTGGATTATCTGTTCCTGCCGATGATTAACGTCCTGCTGGCAAAAATCTACCTTTCGGCGCTGTTCCCGGAAGTCCCGCCGTGGATCTGGGTGGTCGGTTTTGTCTGCATCCTGACGGCGGCCAACCTGAAGAGCGTCAATCTGGTGGCGAACTTCAACACTCTGTTTGTGCTGGTCCAAATCGCCATTATGGTGGTGTTTATCATTCTGGTGGTGCAGGGGCTGCACAAAGGCGAAGGCGTGGGCACCGTCTGGTCGCTGCAGCCGTTTATCAGCGAAAATGCGCACCTGATCCCGGTGATTACCGGCGCGACGATAGTCTGCTTCTCGTTCCTCGGCTTCGATGCGGTGACCACGCTGTCGGAAGAGACGCCCGATGCGGCGCGCACCATCCCGAAAGCTATTTTCCTGACTGCGGCCTACGGCGGCATCATCTTTATCGTTGCCTCGTTCTTTATGCAGCTGTTCTTCCCGGACATCAGCCGCTTTAAAAACCCGGACGCAGCGCTGCCTGAGATTGCGCTGTACGTTGGCGGCAAGCTGTTCCAGTCGATTTTCCTCTGCACCACCTTCGTTAACACTTTGGCATCCGGGCTGGCCTCCCACGCCAGCGTTTCGCGTCTGCTTTATGTGATGGGCCGCGACAACGTCTTCCCGGAAAAATACTTCGGCTACGTACACCCGAAATGGCGCACCCCGGCGCTGAACGTGATCATGGTCGGGATCGTGGCCCTGTCCGCGCTGTTCTTTGACCTGGTGACGGCGACGGCGCTGATCAACTTCGGTGCGCTGGTGGCCTTTACCTTCGTGAATCTGTCGGTGTTTAACCACTTCTGGCGTCGTGAAGGCCGCAACAAAACCTGGCGCGAGAAGCTGCATTACCTCATTCTGCCGCTGATTGGCGCGGCGACGGTGGCGGTGCTGTGGGTGAATCTGGAAGTGACGTCCCTGACGCTGGGGCTAGTGTGGGCGGCGGTCGGTATTCTGTATCTGGCCTTCCTCACCCGCCGCTTCCGCAGGCCACCGCCGGTGTTTGACGCCACCAAGGCCGAGCGTGCCTGGGAGTAAGGGAAGGTTGCGTTAGAGAAGAAGAAGCTCGCTTAATATGCATTAAGCGGGCTTTTTTGTTCCAGATTTTGTCAGCTCAGAAAAGCAAAAAGCCCGCTTAGTTTCCTAAGCAGGCTTCTTAAATATGGCTCCTCTGACTGGACTCGAACCAGTGACATACGGATTAACAGTCCGCCGTTCTACCGACTGAACTACAGAGGAATCGTGTGAACGGGGCGAATACTAACGGCGTGAGTCCGGGTTGTCAAAGGCTGTTTTGGTGAAATGCGTTTAACTGCCGATTAATCCAGCAAATCAATGAAAAAGGCCGCAAACGCGGCCTTGAAAGGTTACTGCTTGCACAGCGGGCTAACGGGCTGCGTGGCGGCTTCAAGCCAATGACGCACCTCTTCGTTCACCCGCGGGGAGAGCATTTCCCGCACCTGCTGGTGGTAGTCGTCAAGCCAGGCGATGTCCTGCGGGCTGAGCAAATCAACGTCAACGGCGGACAGATCGATAGGGATCAGCGTCAGCGACGAGAATTTGCAGAAGCCAGGCCGGGAGGCAATGACCTCGACCTGGTTTTCGATGCGGATCCCGTGGCTGTCCGCCAGGTAATAACCCGGTTCGATGGTGAGGATGTTGCCCGGCAGCATCGGCCATGGGTTCACTTTCTTCGCCATGCGGTGCGGATTTTCGTGGATCATCAGTCGGTGGCCAACGCCGTGCCCGGTGCCGTGATCGTAATCCAGCCCCAGTTCCCAGAGCGGGCGGCGGGCAAAGGCATCGAGCTGGTGGCCCTGAGTCCCCTGTGGGAACTGCAGCGAGATCAGCGCCAGGAAGCCTTTCAGCACGGCGGTGTAGTGCAGGCGGCGGGTCGCATCCAGCTCGCCAAAGCTGAGCGTACGGGTGGCGTCCGTCGTGCCGTTGATATACTGCCCGCCGGAATCATTGAGGTAAAACTGCGCGGCGGTAAGGGCGAAATTCGTTTCCGGCGAAGAGTGGTAGTGGCACATCGCGGCGTTGCTGCCCGCGGCAGAAATGGTGCTAAAGCTTTGCTCGGTAAAGGTGGAGCCCTGCTGGCGGAAGCTCAGCTGTTTTTCCTGCGCCTCCAGCTCGGTGACCGGGTTACCTGCGGCTTCGCGGCGCGGCACTTCTCGGGTCAGCCAGGCAAGGAAATTCACCCAGGCCACGCCGTCTTCGATGTGGCTGTCGCGGTAGCCTGCCAGTTCGGTTTCGTTCTTATTGGCTTTGATTAGCGTGACAGGATCCGGCGCCCACAGCACCCTGCCTCCGCCTTGCTCCACGGCAAAGCGCACGGCGACCGGCGCAGAGTCCGCGTCGATGAGGGTATGTTTCCCGGTTGCCAACTGCTGGCAGCGGGCAAGGAATTCACTCATCGGGCGGAGCGTGATGCCGTTGAGCCAGGCTTTATCCAGCTTCCGCAGTTTTTCTTCCGCTACAAACCATTCAATGTCACCCCTGGCGCTCAACAGTGCGAAGGAGTGCGGCACCGGGCTCATTGGAATATCCGAGCCACGTACGTTCAGCAGCCAGGCGATATTGTCCGGCTGCGTCAGCGCCAGATAATCCGCCCCGGCTGCGCTCAGCACCTGGGCGATCCGCTCACGCTTTGACGCAGCGCTTTCGCCACTGATTTCATCCGGCATGGCGATGATTTCCCCGCAGGGTGCTGCTGGGCGATCGGGCCAGATTGCATCAAGCGGATCGTCATCTAACGCCACCAGATCGCAGCCGCTGGTACGCAGGCTTTCGTACTGGCTGTTGACCATCAGCAGCGGTTCGAAGGCGATGCGTTTACCTGCCGGAAGATTATCGCGGAGCCAAAGGTGCAGCGGCTCGTCGTGCAGATGATGAATCTCGAACTCTGCCAGATTCACCTGATGGCGAGCCTGAACCTGGTAGCGCCCGTCCACAAACAGCAGGGCGCGGTCAGCAAGCACTAGCGCCAGCCCGGCGGAACCGGTAAAGCCGCTGATAAACTCGAGTTTATTGTCATAAGGCGCACAGTATTCGCTTTGATGGGCATCGGCGCGCGGCACGATGATCCCATCCAGCTCGCGCTCCCGGAGCAGCGCCCGCAGTGCGCCGAGTGATGAAGTGTGTTGCATCCAGCTTCCTTATTCTTTTTATTAACGGAACGGAGGTTCGTTGAAGGTACGCAGCTTGCGCGAGTGCAGCTTTTCACCTTCGGCACGCAACAAATCAATGGCCCGAATGCCAATCTGCAGGTGCTCGGAAATCGCCCCTTCATAGAAACGGTTGGCCTGGCCCGGCAGCTTGATTTCGCCGTGCAAGGGTTTGTCTGAAACGCACAGCAGCGTGCCGTAAGGCACCCGGAAGCGATAACCCTGTGCGGCAATCGTCGCACTTTCCATATCGATAGCCACCGCGCGGCTGAGGTTGAAGCGCAGCGCAGAAGCTGAATAGCGAAGCTCCCAGTTGCGGTCATCGGTGGTGACCACCGTGCCGGTGCGCAGGCGCTGTTTCACTTCTTCGCCCGGCATGCCGCTGACCTGCTTGGTGGCGTCATAAAGGGCGCGCTGCACCTCCGCGATGCTTGGAATAGGAATATCCGGCGGCAGCACAGCATCCAGTACGTGATCGTCACGCAGGTAGGCGTGAGCCAGCACGTAGTCGCCAATTTGCTGGCTTTCACGTAGGCCGCCGCAGTGGCCAATCATCAGCCAGGCATCCGGGCGCAGCACCGCGAGGTGGTCGCAGATGGTTTTGGCGTTGGACGGGCCTACGCCGATGTTAATCAGCGTAATGCCGCTGCCGTTTTTATCGATCAGGTGCCAGGCTGGCATCTGGTGTTTCTTCCACGCCAGGTCGGAAATCGCCTCTTCCGGGGCTTCGGTTTCGGCGGTCAGCCAGGTGCCTCCGGCGCAGGACAGGGCGATATACGGGCTGTCCGGGTCGAGGATTTGCTGGCAGCCCCAGCGGACAAACTCGTCCACATAGCGGGTGTAGTTGGTGAACAGCACGAAGGGCTGGAAGTGCTCCACCGGCGTGCCGGTGTAGTGGCGCAGGCGAGCCAGCGAGAAATCCACGCGGCGGGCGTCAAAGTGCGACAGCGGCCAGGCTTCCGTCGGGTGGAACAGGCCGTCGGCAGTTTCATCGCCAATCTGTGACAGCTCGGTGGTTGGGAAATGGCGCGTCAGTCCGGCGCTCATCGTGCGGTCGAGGTTCAGGCCGTCAATCACGTATGGGTAAGGGATCTCATGCTGAGAAGGGCCAACCTCAATGTGCACGCCGTAGTCTTCACTCAGCAGGTTCAACTGTTCGTGCAGGTAGCTCTTAAACAGCGCGGGACGGGTCACCGTGGTGGTGTAGCTGCCGGAGTGGGTAAAGCGGGCATAGGAGCGGGTATTTTTCGGGCCACGGGGAACGCCGTCCCAGCTCACCCGCAGTTCGGGGTAGACAAACAGCCCGTCGGAACGCGCGTCTACGTCCGGCAGCGTGCCATGTTGGGTGTAGAGGGCAATCGCATCGCGAAGGGCGGTTACCGAACTTTCGTACAATGCTTCCAGCTTGTCCAGGGCTTCAGCAGGCGTCAGCCCCTGGCATACAACGTTATTATTCATTGATTCTCCTTTACCGGTTCTCGCCGGGTTAGTGTCTCAGTATGTCACGCCGGGCGCAGAACGGAAGCGGAAGACGGGAAGAGTTGCGAGCCTCATAAAAAATTCATCACAAAAAAATGAATACCCGCGCAGAGGCTGCCGATAACCCCATTGATACCCGAGCTTGATGGGATAACGACAATAACGATGAGGGGAACGACATGGGAATGTTAAAGAATTTTACCGTACGCCGGGTACTGCTCACCGTGCTGGGGCTGTTCTGCCTGCTGTGGTCAGCCGTGGGCGTGTTTACCGTTTATTCGCTGGCGAAGCTGGGGGACGGCAACGCCGTTGACCATCAGCTGGTGTCGCAGATGACGATACTCAGCAAAGGCAACGACCAGTATTTTCGCTTTATTACGCGTCTTTCGCGGGTGATGGAGGCGAAGGCGGCGGGGGAAGCTGCCGATTTTAAGCCCGTGCAGGAAGCGCTGGATAACATGAAAAGCGAACTTGAGCGTCTGAAGAGCGTTTCGCCTGGGCCAATGGATCCGGCCGTTTCCGCCGACGTGATCGAAAAATGGCAGCAGCTTTTAGATAACGGCGTGGCGGTACAGATGCAGCTTGCCCAGCAGGGAAGCGCGTCGGATTATCGCCAGCAGGCCACCCAGGTCACGCCGCCGCTCAGCCGTGCCTTCGGAGCCAGCAGCAGCAAGTTTACCGCCGTGGCCGAAGAACGACTGGACCGGACGCGGGTTGCCGTGGACTCTCTGACTCGCCTGATGAAAATCACCGTGCTGGTGGCGATTGTGATTGGGCTGCTGATCCTGCTGTTTACCGATCGTTATCTGGTGAACCTGCTGGTGAAACCGCTGGACCGCATTCGGGATCATTTCTCGGTCATTGCGAAAGGCGACCTCAGCCATCCGGTGGAGGACTTTGGGCGGAACTGCGTCGGCAAACTGTTCCCGCTGCTGGCCGAGATGCAGGGCAGCCTGCGTGATGCGGTGAGCGCGATTCGCAGCGGCACGGAGAACATTTATCGTGGCTCGGCGGAGATCTCTTCCGGCAATAACGATCTCTCTTCACGCACCGAAGAACAGGCCGCCGCGCTGGAAGAAACCGCCGCCAGCATGGAGCAGCTCACGGCCACGGTTAAATTCAACGCCGAGAATGCGCGCCAGGCCAGCAGCATTGCGGAAAAAGCTTCACAAACCGCCAGCCGCAGCGGCAAGCTGGTGGGCGATGTGGTGGTCACGATGGAAGGGATCTCCGACAGTTCCCGCAAAATCAGTGAGATCACCAGCGTCATCAACAGCATTGCCTTCCAGACCAACATTCTGGCGCTAAACGCTGCCGTTGAGGCCGCCCGCGCGGGTGAACAGGGCAGAGGTTTTGCCGTGGTAGCGGGGGAAGTGCGCAACCTGGCCAGCCGCAGTGCGGGCGCGGCGAAAGAGATTGAAACGCTGATTGCCGACTCGGTAAACCGGGTGAACAGCGGCGCGGCGCTGGTCAACGAGGCAGGCAACACCATGAAAGAGGTGCTGAAGGCGGTGTCTGACACCACGCAAATTATGAAGCAGATTGCCTCGGCAACGGACGAGCAAAGCAAAGGTATTTCTCAGGTGAGCGTGGCGGTCAGCGAAATGGACAGCGTGACGCAGCAAAACGCCGCGCTGGTGGAGCAGATCTCGGCGGCGGCGGCGGCGCTCGAAGGCCAGACTGAAATGCTGCAAAAAGCGGTGGCGCGTTTCCGTCTGTCCGGGCGCGAAGAACACGCCGTGGTGGAAACGAAAGTCAAACCTCAGGCAAAAGCCGCATCAGCCACCACGGCAGGAGATGACTGGGTCACGTTTTAAGTTTCGATAGCGGGCAGGGTGCGCATCGCGTTTTCGCAGCGCGCCTTGACCGCTTCGTGCAGCAGCCGCACCGTGGTCGACAGTTGCTTACGGTGCGGGCAAATCAGATTCAGTGGAATGCTGTCCCCTTCATACTGCGGCAGCAGCAGCTTTAAACGGCCTGCCTGCACATCCTCGCTGACATCCAGCCAGGATTTGTAGGTCATACCTTCCCCTTTTACCGCCAGCCGGTGAATGACTTCCGCATCATCGCTCATCATTGAACCTTTCACCGCCACCTGCTGCATTTTGCCGCGCAGGCTGAACGACCAGCTATTGTGCACCCGCCCGCGAAGCACAAACGTCAGCGCATTGTGCTGGGCCAGGTCGGCAAGGGTTTGGGGTTCGCCATAGCGTGCCAGATAGGCGGGAGATGCAACCAGCACGCGGCGGTTTTCTGGCGCGACCGGCAGGGCGATGTAAGACGCATCATCGTTATTACCGTAGCGAAAAGCCACATCCACCGGATCTTTAAACACGTCGGTGATTCGATCGGAAAACAGAAGTTTCAGGCTTAGCGCCGGGTAAGTGCTGCGAAATTGCTGAAAAACATCCAACAGGAGATTTCGCCCAAGATCCGAAGGGACGGCGATTTGCAGCGTGCCGCGTACTTCGTCGCTGGGGGGCTGGATCTGCTCATACCCGGCATCCAGCGTCTGCAGCACCTGCTGGGCGTATGGCAGCCAGGCTTCACCTTCGGGCGTCAGGCGCAGGCTGCGCGTTGAGCGGGCGAACAGGCGAATATTGAGGTTCTGCTCCAGGCGCTTAATGGCGGTGCTGACCTGGGCTGGCTGCAGCCCGGCTTCCCTGGCGGTATCGCTAAAACTGTTTAACGCCGCCGCCCTGACAAACAGCGCAAGGTCTTCCAGCCTGAGCATTTTCACTCTCCGAGTATAAGTGTTGTTTCCTGACGCCGGTTTTTCACCTGACGCGCTCCTTGTACCATGATTTTACTCAATTGATGAACCCATTACCTTATTGGAGCTGCTATGAAAGCTATTGCTATTACACGCGCCGCAAAAGACGGCAGCAATATTGATGCGCTGCAGGACATCACGCTGCCGAAGCCCGTTGCTCAGGGGCACGACATTCTGGTGGCGGTGAACGCCATTTCCGTGAACCCCGTTGATACCAAAGTTCGCAGTGGCTTTAGTAGCGAAACCCCTCGCGTACTGGGCTGGGACGCCGTGGGTACCGTTGTGGAAGTGGGTGAAGCCGTCACGCTGTTCAAGCGTGGCGATACCGTGTGGTACGCCGGGGCGCTGACTCGCCCGGGCAGCAACAGTGAGTTTCAGCTGGTGGACGAACGCATTGCGGCACTTAAGCCTCAGTCCGTGGCAAATGCCGCTGCTGCCGCATTACCGCTGACGGCAATTACCGCGTGGGAAATGCTTTTCGACCGCCTGGGTATTCAGGAAAACGGCAGTGAAGATGCCGTGCTGTTGATTGTGGGCGCGGCCGGCGGCGTGGGCTCAATTCTGACCCAGCTTGCCCGCAGGCTGACAAAAGCCACCGTGATTGGCACCGCCTCTCGCCCGGAAAGCCAAAAGTGGGTGAACGAACTCGGCGCCCACCACGTTATCGACCACAGCCAGCCTCTGACGGAAGAATTACAGCGTATTGGCGTGAAGCACGTTACGCACGTTGCCAGCCTGACCAATACCGAACAACATTATGCCCAGCTGATTGAGGCGCTCATCCCGCAGGGGAAATTTGCGCTAATTGATGATCCGACCGCGCTGGACGTTCGCGCCTTGAAGGCCAAAAGCATTTCGCTGCACTGGGAGTTTATGTTCACCCGTTCGATGTTCGTCACCAGCGATATTATTGAGCAGCATAATCTGCTGACGCGCGTGGCCACGCTTATCGACCAGGGCGTGTTAAGAACTACGCTCGGCGAACACTATGGCACAATCAACGCGGGCAACCTTCGCCGCGCCCATGCGCTGCTGGAAACCGGGCGTGCGGTGGGTAAAATTGTGCTGGAGGGATTCTGATATGGCAACGGCAGAAACGTTGACGATTATTGCCATGCTGAAGGCGAAAGCCGGCCAGCGGGATAACCTGAAAGCCGCGCTGAAGGCGCTGGTTGCGCCGAGCCGCCTGGAGCCTGGCTGCCTCGACTACACCCTGTTTCAGCTTCAGCAAGAGCCGGATACGTTTTACGTTCGCGAGTCATGGCGCGGGCAGCAGGCGCTCGACCTGCACAATACGCTGCCTCACTTCCAGGCCTTTGTGAAACAAATGGACGCCCTGCTGGCGGAACCGCTGAAGCTGGTTCCGCTGGACGAAGTTGCCGTTTAACACTTTACTCGCGGCGGCCAGGCTGGCCGCTGCAAAACACAACGACTTATTCAGGAAAAATAATGAACATTGTTGATGCTGCCTCCCGGCGCTATGCCACGAAAGCTTTTGATGCGTCTAAAAAAATTGCCGCTGAAGACGTGGATAAAATCAAAAATCTGCTGCGACTGAGCCCGTCGAGCACCAACTCGCAGCCGTGGCATTTCTTGCTGGTAAGCAGTGATGAAGGCAAGGCGCGTATTGCCAAAGCGACCACCGGGCCTTACGCGGCAAACGAGCCTAAAGTGCTGAATGCTTCACATGTCGTGGTGTTCTGCGCCAAAACAGTTTATGACGATGCGCACCTGCAAACATTGCTGCAAAAAGAGCAGGATGATGGGCGCTTTGCCACGGAACAGGCCAAAGAAGGGCAGCACAAAGGCCGCTCTTTCTATGCCAATAAACACCGGTTTGACCTGAAAGATGCGCAGCACTGGATGGAGAAACAGGTTTACCTCAACCTCGGTACGCTGCTGCTGGGCGTTTCCACCCTGAACATTGATGCCGTGCCGATTGAAGGTTTTGATGCTGCCGCGCTGGACGCAGAGTTTGGCCTGCGCGAGAAGGGCCTGACCAGCGTGGTGATGGTGGCGCTGGGCTATCGCAGCGTGGAGGACTTTAACGCTGGACTGCCAAAGTCGCGCCTCGATTTCAGTCAGATCCTGACCGAAATCTAAGGCGTGATAATAACTTGATTTAACTTTTCCTGGCTGACGCAGGAATGGATATTAGGCCATTCCTGCGTTTATTCATCAAATCGGTGGCATTGAGGTGTGGCAAGCGAAGGGAAATGATCTATACTTTGTTCTCTTAATTCTACGGACGGCGATGGTTGTGAAGGACACGTATTATAATGACAGCAAAGTAAATTCATTAATTCAGCGCGAACTTGATGAATTTATTCTGGATTACAAACATACGACCTACGCGTATGCTGTGATGAATAAGAAAGACCCTTCCCAAATGCGTATTATTAATAACAATCCGCAATGGTTTAACATTTATCTCGAGAATAAATATCAATTTATTGACCCAGTGATTGTCCGGTCTCTCAGCACCCTGGAGGATTTTTCATGGGACAGCGGGATGATGGTCTCTTCCGGGTATACGCTGAAGCGTATTTTTGACGAAGGTTCACTGCACAATATTGTGCAGGGGCATACTTATCCGCTCCACGACTATGTGAACAATCTTGCGGTGCTTTCGCTGATTAGCCATCAGCCTTCAGATGTTAACCTCACTGAAAACCGTGAGGCGGCGATCGCTTTCTTTATCAAGCTGCACCAAAAAATGCTGAATTTATACAGCGATATTCGGCAGAAAAAGAATGTTTTCTTGTCACCGCGTGAGCAGCAAATTTTGCAATGGGTCTATACCGGAAAAACCTATGGCGAGATTGCGACTATCTTGTCCATTACCGAGCGCACGGTGAAATTCCACATGGGCAATGCCATGAAAAAGCTTGGCGTTAACAATGCGCGTCACGCGGTTAAACTAAGTATCGAACTCAGGTTGTTGGATCTGGATGCCTGACCGACGAGCTTACAGGTTATTGAGCTGGGTGAGCGTCTCACGCAACCATGCGCTGTTTTTATCTTTATTAATAATATCTTCTATAACCTGTTGATTAGCAGGCATGTAAATATAATAAACCGCTTCGCCCTTTTCTGAGAGCCCCTTCTGCAGCACATCAACTTTCCAGTTGGCCTGACGGAAAATGGCGTACATTCCCCGACTTGTCACCGCGTGCATACCGGGATAGCCATTTTTCATGCAATACATAATCATCGCCAGAAATAATGCTTTACTGGCGGGTAGGGTGCGTAAATTACCTTCGTCACGACGATCTTTGTCGAGGAATAATCGGGTAATTTCACAGCATGGAATATCTTTTGGTAAACTAATGTTATTAAAATATTGATAAAATATTTCATCTGTCATTGTCGGATGTTTGGCATCAATAAAGCGTGCGCCGCAAAATAATTTACCTTCCAACATGCCCATTAAATAAGTTGTATTTGCGTTATCGAATTGATCTCTTTCCTGATTATCTTCACATTCCACTTTCCATTCGAGCCGTTCGTGAAATGTTTTTTTGCGTAACGCATACAATTCCCGGGCGAGACCGGGGTGTAAATCATTATGATTACTTATAAAAAATTCAATTGCAGAACACATCGCGTATCCCTGTATGTGGAGGTCCCCTGTACTTAAAGACAGCTTTTTTTTGCCTAAGGCCTTCTCTAAACTTAAAAAAATCCTGACCGGCCGCGCCAACACGCAAGCGGGTCAGGCGGTCAAAGACCTGAGCAACACCAAGGGAAATGTTCACAGATTATTATCTAGTACACCGATTTCCCGATGCACAAGATTGTAAGCACTTGTAATTTTACATTACAAAAAATAAAAATAAAGAAAATTAAGCCCCTGCATTTGCGGGGGCTTTTCTTTTATATCGATTAAGAAGCCTGCTCGTTCAATGCAGTTCCCTGCAATATGCTGCAATTCTCCGCGAAAATTTACTAACATAACGGCCTGCATGTGGGGTAAATATTTTATAACGCGGCGGGGCTGGGGTGCGTGAAAAGCGTACTGTATAACTGAATAGTAGCCGACTAATTTAAAAAGTGAACGGCTGATGCAGAGGAAAAATGAATTTTGTGAAGGAAAGAAAACTTTGTGAAAAATCAAAAGCAAAAAGCCCGCTTAAGTTTCCTTAAGCGGGCTTCTTAAATATGGCTCCTCTGACTGGACTCGAACCAGTGACATACGGATTAACAGTCCGCCGTTCTACCGACTGAACTACAGAGGAATCGTGTGAACGGGCCGCATATTAGCGAGGCCACACGGCCTTGTCAAAGCCTCCAAAGCGTCTTTTGTATCGTTTGCCGATAAAACAAGCAAAAATTGCCAGAAAACAGGCTCAGACATAACTTTACAGCACAAAGATTGCCAATCTTTCGCCAGCCGCTAAGATAAGCCGGGTTAAACAGTGAGGACCTGATGGTAAAACAGCGGCGTATAGGGATTTGGTTTCTTTGCCTGGCATGTGTTGTGGTACTGGTTTGTACCGCGCAGCGCATGGCGGGCCTGCACGCGTTGCAGATGGAAACCGCGGCCAGCGCCGTTGCTGCCCAGGCGGATAACCCGCAGGCTGACGCTGACTCGCCGGTCACGCCGTGCGAACTTAGCACTAAATCATTATTGAGCGTGCCGCCAGTCTTGTTTGATGGGGCGTTGTTCGCACTTTGCCTGCTGCTTTCCTTACTGGCGCCCGTGCGTTCCACGCGAATGCCGTTTTCAGCTCCAAGAGCGACTTCACCTCCCACCCTCAGGGTACATCTTCGTTTCTGCGTCTTCCGTGAATGACAGACCGGCTGTTTCCGACAGTTAGTTAATCATTTATGGAGAAAAAACATGTTTATTCGCTTCAGGCAGGCGCTGCTGTGCCTGCTCATGCTTTGGTTGCCCGTGTCCTGGGCAGCAGAGTCAGGCTGGCTGCAATCGCCGGATAACGATCACGCCAGCGTCAGGCTGCGCGCAGATACCTCGGGCAGTAAAGAAACGCGTCTTTTACTGGACGTGAAGCTCGAAAAAGGATGGAAAACCTACTGGCGATCCCCAGGGGAAGGCGGCGTTGCGCCAGCTATTGCCTGGCAGGGTGAGATGCCCAAAGTAGAGTGGTTCTGGCCGACGCCTGCGCGTTTTGACGTCGCCGGGATCACGACCCAGGGCTACCACGATCGGGTCACCATTCCGATGGTGTTTCACGGCCCGGTGCCGGCGACTATCCGCGGCGTGCTGACGCTTTCTACCTGCAGCAACGTCTGCCTGCTGACCGATTATTCCTTTAGCGTCACGCCTTCCGCGGCAAATGCTCAGTTTGCCCATGATTTCGCTCAGGCGATGGGGCAGGTGCCGGTTGAAAGCGGATTGACCGACTCGCTCAAAGCCGATTATCGTCCGGGAAGCCTGGTAATTAATGCCGTGCGTGCCGGAGGCTGGACAAGTCCGGGCCTTTATCTTGACCCGCCGGAAGAGGCCGATCTTGGTAAGCCTGCGTTCCGCATCGACGGCGACTCGCTGCAGGCCACCGTACCGGTCAGCGACAGTTGGGGAGAAGGTGCGCCAGATTTGCGAGGGAAATCAGTCACCCTGGTGCTGGCCGACAACGGCATTGCTCAGCAAAACACGCTCACCATTGGTTCAGCACCCGCCGCGGCAGGGGGAAATGATGCCTTCCCGCTTTGGCAGGTCGTGCTGATGGCGCTGGTGGGCGGCCTAATCCTTAACCTGATGCCGTGCGTACTCCCGGTACTGGGCATGAAGCTGGGCTCTATTCTGCTGGTGCAGCAAAAAGACCGGGGCCTGGTGCGCCGCCAGTTTTTAGCCTCGGTGGCGGGGATCATCGCTTCATTTATGGCGCTGGCGCTGCTGATGACCGTCCTGCGGCTGACCAACCAGGCGCTGGGCTGGGGCATTCAGTTCCAGAACCCGTGGTTCATCGGTTTTATGGCGCTGGTGATGCTGGTGTTCAGCGCGAACCTGTTCGGCCTGTTTGAATTCAGGCTCTCTTCCAATATGAACACCCGGCTGGCAACGCAGGGCGGCAATGGCATGGCCGGGCATTTCTGGCAGGGCGCTTTCGCCACGCTGCTGGCGACGCCGTGTAGCGCGCCTTTCCTCGGCACGGCGGTGGCGGTGGCGCTCACGGCTTCTTACCCGGTGCTGTGGGGGCTGTTCCTGGCCTTAGGGCTGGGGATGAGTCTGCCGTGGCTGCTGATAGCGCTCCGTCCCGGTCTGGCGATGCGTTTGCCCCGCCCGGGCAAGTGGATGACCTGGCTGCGCCGCGTGCTTGGCCTGCTGATGTTAGGTTCGGCGATTTGGCTGGCAAGCCTGCTGCTGGTGCATTTCGGTGTTTCGACTAGCAAACCAGCGCAGGAAAATATCGCCTGGCAGCCGCTCAGCGAGCAGGCGATTCAGGACGCGCTGGCGCAGCATAAGCGCGTTTTTATTGATGTCACCGCTGACTGGTGCATTACCTGTAAAGCCAACAAATACAACGTGCTCAGCAAAGAGGACGTGCAGGCTGCACTACAGGCACCGGATGTGGTTGCCCTGCGCGGCGACTGGACGCTGCCGTCCCAGCAAATCACTGACTTTTTGAGAAGCCGCGGCCAGGTTGCCGTGCCGTTCAACCAAATTTATGGCCCAGGCCTGCCGGAAGGCAAAGTGCTGCCGACGCTGCTCTCCCGCGATTCGGTGCTGACAACCCTGGATGATGCCAAAGGAGCGAAACCATGAAATACGCTTTTATTCTAATCCTCTCGCTGTTCTCCGGCCTGGCGCTGGCGGCAAAAGAAGTCCCCGCGCCGTTTTCCGCCGATCAACAAAAGCAGCTGGAAGTGCTGATTGAACAGGCGTTGTTTAACGATCCGGCCAGTCCGCGATTTGGTGCTAAAAAGCCCGTGTTAACCCTCGTGAACTTCACCGATTACAACTGCCCGTACTGCAAACAGCTCGATCCGATGCTGGAAAAAATTGTGGAGAAATACCCGGATGTGGCGGTGATCGTGAAGCCGTTGCCGTTTAAAGGGGAAAGCTCCGTGCTGTCGGCGCGTACTGTCCTGACGACCTGGCGCCAGCATCCAGATCAGTTCCTGGCACTGCATGAAAAACTGATGCAGAAGAAGGGCTATCACGATGCGGCGAGCATTGCGGCTGCGGTTGAAAAGAGCGGGGCAACGCCGGTCACCCCGGATGAAAAAAGCATGGAAACCTTAAGCACCAACCTTCAGCTAGCGCGTATCGTGGGCGTGCAGGGCACACCAGCCACCATTATTGGCGATGAAATGATCCCTGGGGCGGTTCCGTGGGAAACGCTGGAAGAGGTAGTAAAAGAAAAACTGGCGGCTGCCCATGGCAAGTAAGCTGCGGCGCTGGCTGCGGGAAGGCTTAATTCTGCTGATTTTGCTGGCGGGGGTGATGCTGGTGATGGACTGGTGGCGTGCGCCCCAGTCCCCAGTGGCTTTTGATGCCACGCCGCTGCACACGCTGGACGGGCAGGATGTCACGCTCGGCGCGCTGAGCGCGGAACGCCCGCTGCTGGTCTATTTCTGGGCCAGCTGGTGCGCAGTTTGCCGTTTTACCACGCCGGACGTGGCGAAGCTGCAGGCTGAAGGGCAGAACGTGATAACCATTGCGCTACGCTCAGGTAATGAACGCGAGGTTTCCCGCTGGCTGGCGCGTAAAGGCGTCCAGTTCCCGGTGGTCAATGATGCCGATGGCGCCATTTCCCGCAGCTGGCAAATTGGCGTCACGCCGGCATTCGTCATCGTCGATAAAGGCCAGGTCGTGTCCACTACCAGCGGCTGGACGAGCTACTGGGGAATGAAAATTCGCCTGTGGTGGGCCGGCGTGTGATTCATCGTGCCGGCTTATCACCGGCACGCAGTTTTTTCCTGAAATGCACCATCGCGGTGCATTTGTACCTCTTATGGGGCATAAGCAAGCCTCCTGTTTCGTTAATCCTCGTGGGGGCTTTATCAGTTTCTCTTATTATCCAGCCTGTTATCTCGTTTGTGCCGTAAACGAAAAATGTGGCAAGCATATTGCAAAACCCTTTACGACATCACTGCCATGACTGGCACTGGCATTCCGTAATAGGGGGCAAAATGAATTTAAGACGACTGAAGTACTTCGTAAAAATTGTTGATATTGGCAGCCTGACTCAGGCCGCAGAAGTACTGCACATCGCACAGCCGGCGCTCAGCCAGCAGGTTGCCACTCTGGAAGGGGAGCTGGATCAGCAGCTGTTGATCCGCACCAAACGCGGCGTCACGCCGACGGAAGCCGGGAAGATTTTGTATGCCCACGCGCGGACGATTCTGCGCCAGTGTGAGCAGGCTCAGCTGGCGGTGAATAACGTGGGCCAGACTATGCAAGGCCTCGTCTCGATTGGTCTTGCGCCGGGGATGGCGGCGTCCTCTATTACCATGCCGCTGCTGCAGGCCGTGCGTGCCGAACTGCCGGATGTGCAGGTGTATTTGCATGAGAATAGCGGTTCACAGCTGAATGACAAACTGCTCAGCGGACAGCTTGATATGGCCGTGCTGTATGACCGCACGCCAACGGCGGGGCTGACCAGCCAGCCGCTGCTCAAAGAGGATTTGTTCCTCGTGGGCACCCGTGACTGCCCGGGTAACAGCGTTGATTTGTCGGACGTTGCCGCCATGAATCTTTTCCTGCCCCGCGACTACAGCGCGGTTCGCAAGCGCGTGGATGAGGCTTTCTCCCTGCGCCGCCTGACGGCAAAAATTATCGGCGAGATCGAATCTATTTCGACCTTAACTGCGGCTATTGCCAGCGGTATGGGCGTGACCGTGCTGCCGGAATCCGCCGCGCGTTCACTTGCCGATTCAGCCGGTGGCTGGATGGCACGCATTACCAGCCCGTCGTTAAATTTACCGCTGTCGCTGAACCTGTCCGCACGTTTACCGCTTTCACCTCAGGCCCAGGCGGTAAAAGAAATTCTTATGTCTCTGGTCACCCGCCCGGCGCTGGAAAATCGCGAACTGATGCTGGTGGTCTAACTCCGCTTATTACTAAATGGAATAGGTTGCTGGTTTTTATTATTTGTCCCGCCGGGGCTGTGACTTTAACAATGGTGTAAAGAACAGTCACGATCCCGGGGGCGATGTGAATTTCCAGCAACTAAAAATAATCCGCGAGGCGGCGCGACGGGACTACAATCTCACCGAAGTCGCCAATATGCTTTTCACCTCTCAGTCTGGCGTCAGCCGCCATATTCGCGAGCTGGAAGAAGAGCTGGGGATTGAAATATTCATCCGCCGCGGCAAACGGTTATTAGGTATGACCGAACCGGGTAAAGCCCTGTTGGTGATTGCCGAACGTATTCTCAACGAAGCCAGCAACGTGCGTCGCCTGGCGGATCTTTTTACCAACGACACCAGCGGTGTCCTGACTATCGCCACCACCCACACACAGGCTCGCTATAGCCTACCGGTGGTGATCAAAGCCTTCCGCGCCTTATTCCCTGAAGTTCGCCTCGAGCTGATTCAGGGCACGCCTCAGGAAATCGAATCGCTGCTGCACAGCGGCGCGGCGGATATTGGCATCGCCAGCGAACGTCTGAGCACCGATCCTCTGGTGGTGGCCTACCCGTGGTTCCGCTGGTATCACAGCCTGCTGGTTCCGCAGGGACATCCGTTAATTCATACCAGCCCGCTCACGCTGGACGATATCAGTCGCTGGCCGCTGATCACTTACCGGCAGGGTATCACCGGGCGTTCTCGTATAGACGAAGCGTTTGCCCGGCGTGGTTTAACGGCTGATGTTGTGCTTAGCGCGCAGGATTCCGACGTGGTTAAAACCTACGTTGAACTCGGCCTGGGTATTGGGCTGGTGGCCGACCAGGCCAGTGGGGAAGAAGGGAGCCTGGTGCGGCTGGACACTCGCCACCTGTTTGACGCGAACACCGTCTGGCTCGGGATCCGCCGTGGGCAACTGCAGCGGAACTATGTCTGGCGCTTTATTGAGCTGTGTAACCCTGAGCTGTCGGTCGAGGAAATTAAGCGCCTGGCGCTGGAGCCAGAAGAACCCGCCATCGATTATCAAATCTGATATTTCCCTGCCCTGAAAAGGGTAATTCAGTATTGTTAATGAAATATTAAATAATTAAATAAACCGGCGCGGGGTGAATTTATGTTTACCTCGCGCTTGCTGTATTTAAAAAAATAGTGTTTGGCAAAGTATGTCTCCCCTAAAAATAGAATAAAAAAACGTTCCTTATCGCAAATCATCGATCAATCGCAAATCAATTAATAGCTTTCAGCTATCTATCTGGCCTGACCATAAGAAAAAACCGATCAAATTCATAAAGTTAATCTGAATATATCCGATAAGCCTGTACGAGGTGCTTCCATCCCTTTGTGCTATTTATTCTCTGTTGTTTAGGCGGCAGAGGATTTTGCGCATTCATAAAAATACGCTTCTCAAGGGAGAAAAAATGTCACTACATGATGTAAAAATTCGCAGCAAGTTAACGCTGACTATTGCTATTTTTATTGTGCTGATGGTCTTCAGCTCAGGGCTTTCTTTACTTAGCCTGAGCAGAGCAAATACCGGCATTCAAACCATTGTTAACGATGATTACCCGACGACCGTTAAAGCCAACGATCTGATTGATAGTTTCCAGGAGTTCGTGAATACGCAGCAGCTGATGCTGCTGGATGAAGCCGGTGTATTTCGTCAGAAGTCGGAAAAACACCTTGCGGAGATCAGTGCGCATATTACAGCGCTGCTGGCGGACCTGAACAAATCCAGTACCGACGCTGCGTCACAAAAAGCGCTGCGGGAGCTGGCCGATATTCGTAAACAGTATCTGGACTCGCGTTTCCGTATTTTACAGGCGGTGCAACAAAACGATCGCGCCGCCGCGCTGCAGGAAATGATGGCCACCACCATCCAGATTCAGGAAAAATATAAAGATAAGGTGCAAGAGCTTATCGTTATCCAGAATCAAAAAATGTCCGCTGCTGGCCAGCAGGTTGATAAAGATTACCACTCTAACCGGCTGGTCACTGTGCTTCTGACTTTGCTGAGTATCGCCCTGGGTAGCCTCATCGGTATGTTTGTGGTGCGCTCTATTACTCGCCCGCTGGTTCGCGCCGTTGAATTTGCCGGGGCGATTGCCGAAGGCGATCTTACGGGCAGCATCACGGTTACCCATAAAGATGAAACAGGCGAACTGCTGCAGGCGCTGATGAGCATGAAAGTCCGCCTGCAAGAGATTGTCCATCAGGTTCAGCAGGGATCGGAAACTATCTCTTCTGCCGCCGCGCAAATTGTCGCCGGGAACCAGGATCTTGCGGCTCGCACCGAAGAGCAGGCCAGCTCCGTAGAGGAAACGGCGGCTTCCATGGAGCAGATCACCTCCACGGTGAAAAACACCTTTGACCACACCAACGAGGCAACCAAGCTCTCTTCCGAAGCCGCAACGGTGGTGAAAAACAACGGCCAGATGATGTCTCAGGTCACCAGTAAAATGCGCGTGATTAATGAAACCTCCAACCGTATGTCGGACATCATTAACCTCATCGACTCCATCGCGTTCCAGACTAACATTCTGGCGCTGAATGCGGCGGTGGAAGCGGCTCGTGCCGGGGAGCATGGCCGTGGTTTTGCCGTGGTTGCCGGGGAAGTTCGCCAGCTGGCGCAAAAAAGTGCTTCATCTGCGAGCGAGATCAGAAGCCTGATTGAGAACTCAACCACCCAGACTCGCGAGGGCATGGGGCTGGTGGAAAAAGCGAATGCCCAGATTGCCGGTATGATCGAAAACGTGCAGGAAATGAACACCATCCTCGGGGAGATCAAACAGGCCAGCCAGGAGCAAACGGATGGCATTTCCCAGATCAACAGCGCCATTGGCATGATTGATTCCACCACCCAGCAAAACTCCGCGCTGGTGGAAGAATCGGTTGCCGCCGCGGCATCTCTGAATGACCAGGCGAAGCAGCTGCGTGACCTGGTGCGGGTGTTCCGCCTGCAGTAATTCAGCTTTCCTTCTCAAAGCCAGCGTTAGCTGGCTTTTTTCATTTCTACGCACGGTTTTTATCTCCGGCATGACAACGCCACTCATTATTGTTATGTTATAACATATCAATAATAGCTGCGCAGTCAGTAAGGAGTTGCAATGTCATCGTTAACACAGGCCCACAATCGGCCAAAGAAACTGCCCGTTACCGTGCTGTCCGGTTTTTTGGGTGCCGGTAAAACCACTCTGCTGAATCATATTTTAAATAACCGGGAAGGGCGGCGGGTGGCGGTGATCGTCAACGATATGTCCGAGGTGAATATTGACGCTGCGCTGGTGCGTGAAGGCGGTTCAAGCCTGACGCGCACCGATGAAAAGCTGGTGGAGATGAGCAACGGCTGCATTTGCTGCACCCTGCGTGAAGATCTGCTGGTGGAAATCAGCCAGCTTGCCCGGGAAGGGCGTTTCGATAACCTGGTCATCGAATCTACCGGTATTTCTGAACCGCTGCCCGTGGCGGAAACGTTCACCTTTGTGGACGACAAGGGGGAAAGCCTGTCCGATATCGCCCGGCTCGACACCATGGTGACGGTGGTGGACGGCTTTAACTTCCTTCGGGATTATGAATCCTACGACAGCATTCAGTCTCGCGGCGAGTCCATGGGCGAAGGGGACGAGCGCACCGTGGTCGACCTGCTGATTGACCAGATAGAATTTTGCGACGTGCTTGTACTCAACAAAACGGATCTTATTGGCGACGCGGAGAAACGCCGCCTGATGTCCGTGCTGCATTCCCTTAACCCACGCGCAAAAATCATCACTTCGGCGTTTAGCCAGGTTAGCCTTGACCAGGTTCTGGATACCGGGCTGTTTGACTTCGATGCCGCCGCTCAGGCGCCGGGCTGGCTAAAAGAGCTGCGCGGCGAACATACGCCGGAAACCGAAGAATACGGCATTCGTAATTTTGTTTTTCGTGCCCGGCGTCCCTTCCACCCGGCGCGTTTCCAGATGGTGACCGACGGCGGTCTGAAAGGCGTTATTCGCTCCAAAGGCTTTTTCTGGCTGGCAAGTCGCCCTCAGCATGCCGGATCCTGGTCCCACGCGGGCGGCGTGATGCGCCAGGGGCTGGCAGGGATGTGGTGGGCCAGCATTCCCCGTGAACAGTGGCCGCAGGATGCCGACAGCCTCCGGCACATTTTAAAGCACTGGGAAGACGGTATTGGCGATGCGCGCCAGGAGATTGTTTTCATCGGCATTGATATGGACGAGGCGAGCCTGCGCGAGAAGCTGGAGTATGCCTTACTCACCGATGCCGAAATGGCAGAAGGGCCTAAAGCCTGGGCACGGTATTACGATCCGATTGATGCCTGGTTCGACTGACTGAAGTCCGGCTGCCCGTTGGCAGGCAACCGGGCAACCTGGCCTAGTGCAGCTCTACGGCGTAGTCATCCACCGGGGTGATTTTCTTGATCAGCTTGTTATCAAACAGGAACTGTTCGTAGGCCTGGTAGCGGGCGCGGTCGAGTTTAGCCGGGTCAGTTGCAAACAGCGGCAGGCTTGCCTGCCAGGCCTGCTTATTCAGCTCGGTATTCAGCTCCGCATGGGCTTTGGCAAAGGCCTGCCAGGTTTCCTGCGGATGTGCCTGCAGGTACTCGTTGCCTTTTTTCAGCGCGGCGAAGAATTTTTTGATCTTCGGTTCATTCGCCGTTTTACGATTCGCCACAAAAATCAGCTCATCGTAGGCGGGGACGCCGTAGTCCTCGACGTTAAACACCACCGGGGGTTTACCCTGAAGCTTCAGCTCGATCGCTTCGATATTGCGGTAGCCGCCGATCACCGCATCCACCTGGCCCGCCAGCAGAGCGCTGGTGAGCTGGAAGTTGACGTTGATGAGCTTCATCTCTTCCGGTTTGACGTGCTCATGCTCAAGCAGGGTGGCAAGCGTCGCCTGCTCGATACCGCTGACGGAATAGCCGATTTTTTTGCCTTTAAGATCCGCTGGTGATTTGATGGTCTGATCCAGCGTCATCACCGTATTCAGCGGGGTGTTAATCAGCGTCCCGACGCGCACCAGCGGCAGCCCCTGATCGGCAAAGAAATGCAGCTGTGGTTGGTAGGTAATGGCCAGATCGGCCTGCCCGGCGGCAACCAGGCGCGGCGGCAACGCCGGGTCAGACGGCGGGATGATCTTCACGTCCAGCCCTTCGGCCTTAAAAGCGCCAATTTGTTCGGCCACCATAATGGGCGCGTGATCGGGGTTAATGTACCAGTCCAGCACCAGGGTCAGCTTTTCAGCGGCGGAGGCCTGAGCGGCAAAGGCGGCGGTGAGCAGCAGGCCACACAGCGTTTTTTTCATCTTCTTAATTCCTTAATTAAGGCGGTTATTCGTTGTTTTCAGGCGACCAGACAATCAGCCGCCGCAGCAGGGCATCGACCGCCAGCCAAAGCAGGACGGTCATCAGGACTAAAATAAACAGCGCGGCAAAGCAGACGTCGGTTTGCATGCGGGCGTTGGCGTTCAGCATGACGTAGCCCAGCCCTTCGGCAGAGCCCACCCATTCGCCAATAATTGCCCCGATGGGGGCGACGGCGGCGGCCATGCGCAGCCCCGAGCCAAAAGCAGGCAGCGCCGCCATCAACCGGACGTGCCTCAGCTGCGCCCAGCGTGAAGCCCCCATCGTGCGGGCCAGATCCAGATAGTCGTTATTCACCCGGCGCAGTCCGTCAAAGAACGACGACACCACCGGGAAGAAAATCACCAGCACCGCCATCGCCACTTTGGCGCTCATGCCAAAGCCGAACCACAGCACCAGCAGCGGTGCGAGGGCAAACACCGGGATTGCCTGACTGGTGAGTACCAGCGGCATCAGCCAGCGCTGGAGGCGGGGGGAAAACATCATGCCTAGCGCCAGGCCTGCACCGAGAAGTACGCCCAGAATTAGCCCGCTGATAATCTCCGAGGCGGTGACCAGCGTGTGCCAGGCGAGATAATCGCGGCCATCCCATAACGCCTGTGCCACCGAAGCGGGAGAGGGCAAAAGAAAGGCGGGAATATTGCCGAGGGCAAGCAGATACCAAAGTAGCAGCAGCCCGGCAAAGACGGTCAGCCCGCGGCGCAGGCGTGTAGCAGGGGTGTCTGAAGTCAGCTTCATTCGGCGGCCCTGATCAACTGTTGCAGCAGCCCGGCCTGGCTTTGGAGTAGATCTACATCGTCCGGCACGCGGGGCGGCTGCCCGGCAATAACATGCGTATCGTCGATGCCCGCAGGCCAGCGGGAGAGCACCAGCAGGCGGTGGCTGAGCCGACAGGCTTCCATCGGATCGTGAGTGATCAGCAGCACGGTATTTTTTGCCAGCAGCCTGGCCGCCAGGTCCTGAATGGCCGTGCGGGTGATGGCATCCAGCGCCGAAAACGGCTCATCCATCAGCACTATCGGGCGCTTTTCGTAAAGCGTCCTGGCGATGGCGGCACGTTGCCTCATCCCGCCCGATAGCGAAGCTGGCAGGGCTTTGGCATAGCCAGCCAGCCCGACCTGCTCAATCAAATGTTCCGTCCATTGTCTGTCGACCGCCTCACCACGCAGGCGAGCTCCGAGGGCCACGTTCTGCTCAATGTTGAGCCACGGGTAGAGCAAATCTTTCTGCCCCATCCAGGCGATACGCCCGGCAACCGGCAGACCGTCGCTGCAGGTCACGCTTCCGCCACTGGCCTGCGCCAGCCCGGCGATAATCTTTAGCAGGCTGGTTTTACCGGCCCCGCTCGCGCCCAGCAGGGCAACGAAGCTGCTGCCGGGAATATCAAAATTCAGCCGCTCAAAAATGGTCTGCTGGCCAAAGCGCAGGCTGAGATCGCGCACCTGAATGCCCGGCGAAGTCGCGCTGTCGGTCATGAGGCATTCAGCCCCATCTGCCAGAACGCGGATTCAAGCTGCGTCGCGGTGGTAAAAATCTGTGATAGCTCTGAGAAACGGCTTTCCGCGCCACGCTGGTGGCCTACGTTTTCGAGCAACTGCACAGCGGCCCGCACGCCGGTGAGGTAGCCTTCATCGCCATAGTTACGGATCCAGTTCGCGTAGGGATTGCCTGCCATCACCGTGTCGGGGCTATGCAGCAGGCCAAGGCCGATTTCTGCATATCCGGCCACGCAGGGCAGCAGCGCAGCCAGCAGATCGAGCGCGTCGCCTGAATGGCCAATATCCAGCACGTAACGGGTGTAATTCATGGTTTCTGGCGCTTCCGCCTCGGCCACTATTTGCGCTTCGTCCAGGCCCCAGCTTCGACAGTAAGCCACATGGAGCGGCAGCTCGGAGACAATGGCATTCAGCGATGCGGTCGCGGTGCGCATTTCTGGCAGCGTGCGAAGTTTGCTGACCAGCAGGGCGTAGGCGCGGGCAAAATGAATCAGGAAAAGATAATCCTGGGTCAGATAGCGCTTGAATGCGGCTTCAGGCAGCGTGCCGACAGCAAGCTGCTGCAGAAAAGGGTGATCGACGTAATCCTGCCAGTGCTGGCCGGCCTGCTCGCGCAGTCGTCCGTAAAGACCGTTTTCGAAAAGTGGGGTGTACATGGGACCTCCTGGGTAAGTGGAGATCCGGGCGCGCAGAGGTATGAACAGACAATAACAGAGCTGTGATTGCCGACCGTCCCTTCGCTGGCATGACCCAGATCAGGTTCAAAGGGTTCGGCTTACGCCATCTCAGCCCATACAGGACACCCCTCGGAGGTGCCTGTTATACGACATTTACTTTTTGATTACAATCGCCGGGCGCTGTGTCTGACCTTGCTGAAAGCGACGATCCGTTTAGTGCGGTATCGCAATATTTTGCTGGCACTCGGGGCGGGAATTTTGTCACTGTAGGCCGGTTACCTACGAGTCTAAGGATGATATCCGATGAAAAAGATTGGCTTTCTCTCGTTTGGCCACTGGTCGCCTGCCGCCCAGTCCGGCACGCACTCTGCGGCGGATACGCTGCTGCAGTCCATCGATCTTGCCGTTGCTGCAGAAGAGCTTGGCGCGGACGGCGCTTACTTCCGCGTGCACCATTTTGCTCGTCAGCTAAGCTCGCCTTTCCCGCTGCTGGCGGCCATCGGGGCAAAAACCAAACGCATTGAAATCGGCACCGGCGTGATCGATATGCGCTATGAAAATCCGCTTTACATGGTGGAGGACGCGGGGGCGGCGGACTTGATATCCGGGGGCCGCCTGCAGCTTGGAATTAGCCGTGGCTCGCCGGAGCAGGTGATCGACGGCTGGCGATATTTTGGCTATGTGCCGGGCGAAGGAGAGACCGAAGCCGATATGGCGCGCCGTCATACCGAAGTGTTCCTCGAGGCGCTGAAAGGGGACGGTTTTGCCGAACCTAACCCGCAGCCGATGTTTCCTAATCCGCCGGGGTTGCTGCGTCTGGAGCCGTTTTCTGCCGGGCTGCGGGAGCGAATCTGGTGGGGAGCCAGCTCCAACGCGACTTCGGAGTGGGCCGCGAAGTTAGGGATGAACCTGCAAAGCTCCACGCTGAAAACCGATGAATCCGGCGAGCCGTTTCATATCCAGCAGGCGAAGCAAATCCGTGCTTATCGGGCCGCGTGGAAAGAGGCGGGCCATACGCGTGAGCCACGCGTTTCCGTCAGCCGCAGCATCTTCGCGTTAATGGACCAGCGCGACCGCAACTACTTCGGCGGCAGCGGCAAAGAAGGCGATCAGGTTGGCTACATCGAGCCACAAACCCGGGCCATTTTCGGCCGCAGCTATGCCGCTGAACCGGAACTGCTCATTAAGCAACTGGCGCAGGATGAAGCGATTGCTGAAGCCGACACGCTGCTGTTAACCGTGCCAAACCAACTGGGCGTGGATTATAACGCGCACGTCATCGAATCTATTCTGAAGCACGTTGCACCAGAGTTGGGCTGGCGCTAAATAAAACAGGGAAAAGGTCATGCTATGAGCGAGGATTTTTACTGGATTAATGAGCCAAAAGTCTGGCAAGAAGGCGACGGCGGGCTGACGGTTGTCACCGATGAACAAACCGACTTCTGGCGCAAAACATGGTACGGGTTTGAGCGTTTCTCCGGCCATTTTTATGGCTGCAACGTGCGGGGGGATTTTACTTTCCAGGTGAAGGTCAAAGCTGAATTTAGCGCACTCTACGACCAGGCCGGCATCATGCTGCTGGGGGATGAATCCCACTGGCTAAAAGCGGGCATCGAGTTTAACGACGACGCGCCTGCCATTGGCAGCGTGCTGACGCAGGGCCACTCCGACTGGGCAACCGGCGTCTTTCCCGGTCAAGCAAATCTGTTCTGGATGCGCCTGACCCGAAAAGGGGACAGCCTGCGGCTGCAGTATTCCGTTGACGGCAAAAGCTGGCCGCTGCTGAGACTGGCGCATTTCCCCGGATTCGACGCATGCAGGGTAGGCGTGATGTGCTGCACCCCGCAGCGTGGCGGGCTGGCGGTGAACTTCGAAGAAATGATGCTGAGTGCCGCGCTGGATAAAGGACTGCACGATTTAAGTTAATCAGCCGTTTAGTCGGGCGGCGCCCCGCCAGACATTTGCCAGGCAGGGTTTCTCCTGGCGGGGACAAAGCCGGTAACGGGGCAAATGTTTTTCCGTTGGGCATTGAAAATAAAGTGCAAACGCTTCGCGCTTCATTCAGCCCGGTATAATTCGTAGTATATTGTGAGTATTGATGGTTATCAGGTGCTCTTCATGTCTTACTCCATCGGCGAATTTGCCCGGCTCTGCGGGATAAACGCCACCACGCTCCGTGCCTGGCAGCGTCGTTACGGCCTGCTCAAGCCGATGCGAACTGATGGCGGTCATCGGCAGTACAGCGACGAAGATATCCAGCAGGCGCTTAACATTCTCGACTGGGTGAAAAAAGGGGTGCCGGTCAGCCAGGTTAAACCGCTGCTGGCCCGGCCTGAAACGCGCCGGGCGAACAACTGGCTTGGCCTGCAGGAGAGTATGTTGCAGCGGCTGAATGAGGGGAAAATCGAATCTCTTCGCCAGCTTCTCTACGATGCAGGCCGGGAATATCCGCGCGCGGAACTGGTGACGGAAGTGTTGCGCCCGCTGCGCAGTAAAGTCTCGGCTAACGTACCGGCCATCATGACCCTGCGCGAAATTCTCGACGGCATCATTATCGCCTACACCTCGTTTTGCCTTGAAGGGGATAAAAGAGCGCCCGGTGACAACTGCCTGATTACCGGCTGGCATCTGAGTGACCCCTGCGAAATCTGGCTGGAGGCGCTCAGGCGAACCGGCCAGGGACACCGCATCGACGTGCTTCCCGTTCCGCCTGCCGTCCTTGCCCTGGAAATCTTTCCCGATCGAAAATGGCTGCTGGTCACCTCCGGTAAGCTGACGGCGACACGTAAAAAGCAGCTTGAACTCTGGCAGCAGCAGGGCGCTACGCTCGAGGTCATTCCCCTCTAGGCCCGTTTTTCCCTCCACAATATCCTCCTCCAGCGGCCCGCTGAAAACGCGGTGGGCCGAGCTGTGCTATCAAAAAATGAAAATCTACTGCATCGCTTGCCTGTTTGTAATTAATTGAAATTGTTATCTTTTTGAAAATATCACAATCAAAACTTGGACAAATCTAAGTATTTGTGCAAGTTTTAATTATACGATAACGTCAGGTGCTTCACCGCGAGGGTGAAACTCATGGGCACAACGCCAACCGCCATTCATCGCTTTGTTGATTATTACGCCGGGCTGGACAAGCAGTCGCCCTCGGCGCTGGCCGGGCTTTACGCCTCCGAGGCCATACTCATCGATCCGTTTGGCGAGCATCGCGGGTTGCCTGAGATCCAGCGCTACTTCGCCCACCTGCTGGCCAGCGTGGCGTACTGCCGCTTTGCTATTGATCCCCCGCTATGTGATGAGGCGCGTTTTGCCGTCGGTTGGACAATGCACTGGTCTCACCCGAAGGTCGCCGGTGGAAAAGGGCTGTCCTTGCCTGGCTGTTCGGTGGTTGATCTCAAGAACGACCTGATTATTCGTCAGCGCGACTACTACGATGCCGGAGAAATGCTGTACGAACATCTGCCCCTGCTGGGTTGGGCGGTTCGCAGCGTGAAAAGAAGGGTGCGCCCATGATGACTGTCCTTATTACGGGCGCAAGCTCCGGCATCGGCGCCGGGCTGGCAAAATCCTGGGCCGATGAGGGCCATCGCGTCATTGCCTGTGGCAGAGATGCGGCGCGGCTGGCAACCTTGCAGCTGCACAGCTCAAACATCGCGGTACGCCAGTTCGATATGACCGACCGGGATGCCAGCCGCGAAGCGCTGGCCGACTGCCGGGCGGATCTGGTTATCCTTTGCGCGGGAACCTGTGAGTATCTGGATCGCGGCCAGGTGGATGCCGCGCTGGTTGAGCGGGTGATGGCGACCAATTTTCTTGGGCCGGTCAACTGCCTGGCCGCGCTTCAGCCTCGGCTTGTTTCCGGCAACCGCGTCGTGCTGGTCAGCTCGATGGCCCACTGGTTGCCTTTTCCACGGGCAGAAGCCTATGGCGCTTCGAAAGCCGCGCTGACCTGGTTTGCCAATAGCCTGCGCCTGGACTGGGAGCCGAAAGGGATTGCCGTCACGGTGGTTTCACCGGGCTTTGTGGACACACCGTTAACCCAAAAAAACGATTTTTCCATGCCTGGCCGGGTAAGCGTTGATGCTGCGGTGAGGGCGATTCGCCGTGGCCTGGCTAAAGGCCGCGATGAAATCGCTTTCCCGACCGGATTTGGCCTGATGATGCGCCTGCTGGCGGGGTTACCCGTAGGCCTACAGCGCCTCTTTTTGCGTAGGATGGTTCGCGCATGAACATCGCTATTATCGGCGGCGGTATTGCCGGGCTGACCTGCGCCTGGCGGCTCGCCGGACATCATCAGGTTACCCTCTTTGAGGCGGGCTCCAGCGTGGGAGGCCACACTGCCACCGTGGATGTTGCTACTCCGCAGGGAACCTATGCCATAGACACCGGGTTTATTGTCTATAACGACAGGACTTATCCGCGGTTTATGGGCCTGTTGAGCGAGCTTGGCATCCGTGGGCAAAAAACGCAGATGAGTTTTTCGGTGCATAACCCGCAAAACGGGCTGGAATATAACGGCCACACATTGAGCTCGCTGTTCGCCCAGCGTCGCAACCTGATTAATCCGGCATTTTGGGGACTGCTAAAAGAGATTGTCCGTTTTAACCGGCAGGCAAAAGCCGCGCTGGCGGGAGAGATTGATCCCCTGGCGACGTTGCAGGACTTCCTTGCTCAGCAGCAATTCAGCGCCTTTTTTGCACGTCACTACATTTTGCCAATGGGAGCCGCTATCTGGTCCTCTTCGCTGGAAGAGATGCGCCGTTTTCCTCTGGCGCTGTTTCTGCGCTTCTTTGAGCACCATGGCCTGCTGGATATTACTCAGCGTCCCCAGTGGTACGTGGTACCCGGTGGTTCTCGGGAATACATCCGGGCGATGCTGGCACAGCTGGGTGAAAGGCTGACCGTGCATCTCAACTCGCCGGTGCAGTGCGTTGTCCGTCATCATGACGGCGTTAACATCCAACTGGAACACGCAAGCCAGGCGTTCGATCAGGTGATTTTTGCCTGCCACTCGGCTCAGGCGCTGGCGATGATTGAGCACCCCACTCAGGCCGAGCACGAAGTGTTGGGCGATATTGGCTGGCAGCGTAACGAGGTGGTGTTACACAGCGATCGCCGCTGGCTGCCGGAGCGCGAACGCGCCTGGGCAAGCTGGAACTATCGCTTGAGTTCGCAGGAGCAGGCCAGCGCCTGCGTCACTTACAACATGAACATTCTGCAGGGGTTGCCGAAAGAAGCGCCGCTGTTTTGCGTGACGCTTAACCCGGAAACGCCCATCGATTCCCGCTTCGTCTGGCAGCGGTTTGTTTATGAGCACCCGCTCTTTAACCCTCAAAGCTGGCGTGCGCAGTCGCGTCGCGGCGAGATTAACGGCCACCAGCGAAGCTGGTTCTGTGGTGCCTACTGGTACAACGGTTTTCATGAAGATGGCGTGCACAGTGCGCTGGATGTGGTGCAAGGCATTGCGGCCAGAGGAGGGCAATAAGATGAACAGTTGCCTTTATGAGGGGATCTTGCGCCACCGCCGCCTTCAGCCTAAAACGCACCACTTTACCTATCGTGTGTTCATGGCCTGGCTTGATTTAGACGAGCTTGATGCGCTGCCGGGGATTGGCATCCGCCGTAACCGCTTCGCCGCAGCCGCTTTTCACGATGTGGATTACCCGCTGGGCGCACCGCTCAAAGAGAAAGTCCTTGCGCGGGTGAAAGACCTGACGGGGGAGCAGCCTGCAGGGCGAGTTATGCTGCTGACCCAGCTGCGTTACTACGGTTTCCACTTTAACCCGGTCAATTTTTACTACTGCTATGACGGCGATAACACCCTGCGCTGGGTGCTTGCCGAGGTGCGTAATACTCCCTGGAACGAGCGCCATTACTACGCCGTGGATGGACAGACGTCACGTCCGATTGAAAAAGCCTTCCACGTTTCGCCGTTTAACCCGATGGACATGGTGTACCACTGGCGTTTTAACCCCCCCGGCAAAACGCTGCACATGCATATTGAAAATCATCAGGCCTCTAAAGTGTTTGATGCCACGCTGTTGCTGCGCCGTCAGGCCCTGACGCGCAAAAATCTGACGTCCATCCTGCTGCGTTTCCCGGCGATGACGTTAAAAACTGCGGTCGCCATTTACTGGCAAGCGCTGCGGCTGTGGCTCAAACGTGTGCCTGTTTACAATCATCCGGCCAGCAGGAGTGAACGTTCATGACCAGTCCCGCCTTTGCGCTTGAACCTGATGTGCCGCGCAGCGTCCGTATCGCACGCTGGCTGTTGTTTCGCTTGTTGAGCGGTATAGAGCAAGGGTCTGTCACCGTGCGTGAAGGATCGCAGACCTTCCATTTTGGTGATGCAGCCGCCTCACTTAGCGCCGGGGTACAGGTTATCTCCCCGAGAGTTTACTGGCGAGTACTCACCGGCGGGAGCCTGGCGGCCGCCGAAGCCTGGATGGACGGTGACTGGGAGACCGAAGAGTTAACCCCGTTACTGCAAATTCTGGCGCTAAACGGGCGTGTTTTAGGGCGGCTGGAAAACGGTTTCCGCCTGCTGGGTAAACCCGTGGAGCGTTTTCACCACTGGACGCGGCGTAATCACCGGGAGCAGGCGCGGGAAAACATCGCCGCACATTATGATTTGGGCAATACCTTTTATTCGCTATTTCTCGATCAAGAACTGCTCTACTCCAGCGCGCTGTTTGCCTCTGAGGAGCAGGATCTGGTTCAAGCCCAGCGTGCAAAAATGGCGCGCCTGTGTGAACAGCTGACGTTAAAGGCAAGCGATCATCTGCTGGAGATTGGCACCGGCTGGGGGGCGATGGCGGAGTACGCCGCGTCTCACTATGGCTGCCGGGTTACCACCACCACGCTGTCCCAGGAGCAATACGACTGGGCGAAGGCACGCATCGCTCGTGCGGGACTGCAGGACAGAGTCGAAGTGCTGCTTTGCGATTATCGGGATTTGACCGGGCAATATGACAAGCTGGTTTCGATAGAGATGATCGAGGCAGTAGGGCAGCGCTATCTGCCCGCGTTCTTTCGCACCTGCCAGGCACGCCTGCGCCCGGGAGGAAAAATGGCGATTCAGGCCATCACCATTCAGGACCAGCGCTACCGGGACTACAGCAAAAGCGTCGACTTTATCCAGCGCTACATATTTCCCGGTGGTTTCTTACCCAGCGTGACGGTGATGAGCGACCTGATGACCCGCCACACCGACTTTGTGGTGCGTAACTTGTTTGATATGGGCCCCGATTATGCCCGCACGCTGGCGCACTGGCGGCAGCGTTTTATTCATGCCTGGCAGGAGATTGAGGCGCTGGGGTTTGACGCCCGCTTCCGCCGGATGTGGCTTTATTACTTCGGCTACTGTGAGGCCGGATTCAACGCCCGCACCATCAGCGTGGTGCAGCTGACCGCAGAGCGGGTATGAAACGCTATCTGCAAGTTTGTCTGCTGCTGTGTCTGAGCGCGCTTTCGTCAGCGGCCCACGCTGCCGACTGGCTTAGCTGGCGTAAAGTGGGAGACGCGACCCTGACCTGGGGGCCATTTACCGTCTATACCTCTCAGCTGCGCACGCCGGATGGGCGCTATCAGGGGCTGAAGCAAGATCAGGCGTTGATCATTACCTATGAGCGCGATATCGACCGCCAGGCGCTGGTGGATGCCACCCGCGAGCAGTGGCAGGCGCAGGGTATCCTGGCGAGCGAACCGCGAAGTGAGGCCTGGCTGCGGATGCTGCAAACGCTTTGGCCGGATGTCACCACAGATGCGCAGCTGGCTTTTGTCCTGACTGACGGGCAGGGCCAGTTCTGGTATCGCGCCTCTGCGGCGCAAAAAAGCTTTACGCCACTAGGGCCGCGCCAGACTGCTGATTTCAGTACGCGCTTTCTGGCCATCTGGCTGGGACCCCGAACGCAATACCCTGAGCTGCGCCAGCAGCTGACCGGAGGTGAAAAATGAAACGCATACTGTTACTCACTCTGGGGATGCTGATGCTGTTGGCTGGCTGTAGCACCGAGATTACTGATTATCGTCACCAGCAGCCTACGCTAGACATCTTCCATTATTTCCAGGGCAAAACTGAGGCGTGGGGCATGGTGCAGGATCGCAGCGGGAAACAGCTGCGCCGCTTTCACGTTGAGGTCGACGGCAATGTGGTGGGGGACACCCTGACGCTGAATGAACATTTCCTCTATGACGATGGGGAACAGCAGCAGCGGGTGTGGCGCATTCGTCGCGTCAGCGCGGAACGCTTCGAGGGTACTGCCGGGGATATCGACGGCGTGGCGACGGGCCAGGCCGCAGGCAACGCTTTTAACTGGCGCTACAGCATGAATGTTAAAGCCAACGGCAGCACCTGGCTGCTGCACTTTGACGACTGGATGTACCTCCAGGACGACAAACATATCTTCAATAAAACCGAGATGAAAAAATTCGGGGTTACCGTAGGCACAGTCACGCTGTTCTTCACCCGAAAAATTTAGTCAGAGAGGATAAAGCGATGAGCACCAAACCTGTGATTGGGATCAGCGGCTGTTTAACCGGTTCTGCCGTGCGATTTGATGGCGGGCACAAGCGAATGGCCTTTGTCATGGAGGAACTGGCGCAGAGCGTGACCTTCAAACCGGTCTGCCCGGAAATGGCGATTGGTCTGCCTGTTCCCCGGCCCGCTCTGCGCCTGGTGAAACTGGGCGAAGGGGAGATCAGAATGCGTTTTAGCCAGGCGCCGCATGACGACGTCACGGAGAAAATGGCTGATTTCGCCACAAACTACGTCTCGGGTCTGGATGGGCTGGCTGGATTTATCGTTTGTGCTAAATCGCCGAGCTGCGGGATGGAACGTGTCAGGCTGTACGACGTGAAGGGCAACCCTGGCCGCAAGGAGGGCGTGGGGACGTTCACCCAGGCGTTGCTGGAGACATTCCCCTGGCTGCCGGTGGAAGAAGACGGCCGCCTGCACGATCCGATGCTGAGGGAGAACTTTGTGGAGCGCGTTTTCGCGCTGCATGAACTGAACACGCTGCGGGCTAACGGCCTGAGCCGCCGCGCGTTACTCGATTTCCATAGTCGGTACAAACTTCAACTGCTGGCGCACCATCAGGCGGGCTACCGCGAGATTGGGCCTTTCGTCGCCTCGCTGCATGAGTGGGACGAGCTCGACAGCTTCTTTGTGGCCTACCGTGAGAAGCTGATGGCAATCCTTAAAACGCCCGCCTCGCGGAAGAATCACACCAATGTGTTGATGCATATTCAGGGGTATTTTCGTCCCAGGCTGAATACTCGCCAGCGCGGTGAGCTGCGGGATGTGATCCTGCATTATCGCGACGGGTTGTTGCCGATCCTGGCGCCTCTGACGTTGCTGAAACATTATCTGGCGGAGTACCCGGATCGCTATCTGCTGACGCAGAATTACTTTAATCCTTATCCGGATTATTTAGCGCTGCGGCTCGGCGTAAATTAACCGACCAAATGAAGGAGGCCGAACCTGCATTCGGTCTCCGGTCTAACGCTTCGGCTGCAACTCATAAATCCACGCGGTGACGGTGCGGCCATCAGGCGTGGTGACCTCGACTTCTACCCGGTCGTATCCGTCTTCAAATTCATCCAGCATCGGCCAGTGCTCGCTCAGGTTTTGGGATAAAAACAGATAGCCGTGAACCTCCGGGCCATTTTTATCCAGCACGATGCCGGGGAAGTCGGCGGCAGCACCCCAGCCGCGTTGGTAGAAAGTGCCGCGCACATAGCCCGGCAGCCACTCGCCGCCGATGTTTTCCATAATGTGGACGTTAACGTGCCCGGGACGAAGCGTGCCGTAAACAAACAGTGATTCCATTTTTCCTCAACGCGTAAAGCCGCTAAATCAGGACCAGAGCAGGGGATTCAACATACGGCGTATTGCGGCGGCTGGCAACGGGAAAGCAGGGGGATTAATTTAAGGGATGCATGCTGATGAAAATCGTCGGCATCCTGGTACTGTTCAGAGGCTGTGTCGTGATAGTTACTCCGTTTATTTAAACCCTGGGCAAGAACATAAACATCACCCGTTGCTGGAGATACAGCTTCCGGTAACATGAACTGACCCCGGAACTGCTGGCAACAATGGATCAATCCTCGTTTACGGCGGAACTGCTGGCCGGAATGAATGATGAAACGCGAATGCTCATCTCTGACCAGCAGGAATATTGTCGCCAGTATCCTGTTAATACCATATATCGTAGCAGCCTTATCAGAGAGAGCGGAAAAGTTCGGGCTGCCTACAATGGAAAACAGATCAAAATTTCAGGCGGCAGAAAGGTTAAGGTTAGAAGGTGATGAAATTGGAAAAAATTGAATTAACGGGAGTTGCTGATGTGGATCATAAATCGTATATAGCGATTGCTTAGGCTTAATCCTTATATGATTATTTCTCACCCCCAAGAATTTAGCCTGGGCAATATTCTAATTCGATGTATCTTTTGGGACTTGTAAAGGGATAGTAATTACAATTAGTTGTTAGATTTATGATGATTAGGGAGATTGTCATGTCAAAATATCACGAGCCTATGTTGCTACACCCCTCTCGATTATTTTCATCTGTCGGGACCTGCGGTACCAATGCTTCTGAAGATGTAAAAAATATCCAGAAAATGATGCTGGATGCTGGTTATCAGCAAGCTACAGGGAGACATCTACGTATAAATGGGCAGTGTGGTCAGCAAACCATAGAGGCTATTCGTTGGTATCAGCGTTTGCTGAACATGCATCCGTCTGGATTAGTTCATCCAGTGGACAGTGCATTTATGGTGGCGCTTGAGAATGCTGCTCCGGGCTGGCGACCAAGACACCAGCATGGACCATTAAGGGTAATGGAAGGGCAGATCACTTTTGATGCGGAGGGCGCTGATTATGTTACCGCTGTGGCACCGTTCAGACAGCACCGAACGCCTTACTTTTCGAGGATACTTCACTGGCCGACTGATGTTTCGTCCGGTGTTACTCTGGGGCGCGGCTATGATATGGGAAATCGTTCCACTGGCGAAGTCTTTGCAACATTGCGTGGAGCAGGATTGGAAGAGTATAAGGCAAGGCTTTGTTCCAGAGCTACCGGGCTTAAGGGGAGGCTAGCAGGTAAGTTTGTGAAGGTGTACGGGCCATTAGTGGGAGAAATCACCCATCAGCAGCAAATCAGGCTCTTTGAAATTGCGTACAGAGAAAAGCTCGAATATACAAGGGGCGTCTATAGCCGGGTATCAAGGCGAATACCTGATGCTCCAGCATGGCAAAGTTTTGAACAACGGATAAGAGATGTTTTGGTTGATATATTTTTCCAAGGGGTGGAGAATGCTGAAGCATTATTCAGAGCGGCAATAAAAGGAAAGTCCGCCCTAATTGAACTTATCCGAGCATCATCTATTTATATGTCATATGAAAGCAACAGGAAAAGGTTAAGGTATTTGAAATGAAAGAAAAAATATTTTCATTAATAGTGGTGATGATGTTTTCCTTGCCTTCCTATGCGGCGTTGTCAACCGGAAATGAAAGAGACGCCTGTTTTAAAGAGCATAAGGAAATTGCTGATGCATATAATTGTCTCTATCAAAAACGGGTAGAGAGTGATAATCAGTTAGATATTTTGATATCTGAGATCAGTAAAAAAATTATATCCAACTATGATTATCCCACAGAGAAATCTGATAGTTCTGATGAAACTGTTGGCTCCGTATATAATAAATATTTTTTAGATTCTCAGAAAGCCTGGATGACTTACAAGAAAAATCTTTGTCTCGGTGTGGCAAGTTCAATCGGGGAGGCGGCGCGTGATTATCAATCATATAAAGATCAGTGTGAGATAAACCTGAACAAGCGTCATATAGAAGAACTTCATATCATGGATTTACCTCCTGCCAGGTAAACATACAGGGGAGCATATTTGGGGTCAGGGTCACTACACTGAAAGAGCGTGTTTTATCACGCCTGGCCTTTAGCTCTTTAACCTCTGCCTGTTTCTTTGCATTAGGTCAATGCCCTGAGCAAAGAGTCTTTTAGCTTCATCACGGCGCTGCCTTGCATCAGCAAGTGAAACAGCAGGGTAGACACCTATAGAGAAGATTTTTTGCTTCCCGTCGAAGCGGTAAGCATTTGCCAGTATTTGGAACCTTTAGGGCTAACGCGAAGGAACATACCAAAGCCATCGGTCAGCTTGTATTCCTTATCAAGGGGTTTGGCGTTTTTTACTTTAGTATCAGGAAGTAGCATAACGGCATACCCCGCTTGTTGGTAAAAACGGAATCGAACTACCATTACCAACATATTTACCAGCTAATAAGTATGGCTTCGGGTGGTTTTTAGTGAACGAGGGTGAACCTGAAGAAGGGGATAACCAACTGATAGAAATGCAGAAAGCAGACGTCAGTGAACGTCTGCTCCCTTAAATATGGCTCCTCTGACTGGACTCGAACCAGTGACATACGGATTAACAGTCCGCCGTTCTACCGACTGAACTACAGAGGAATCGTGTGAACGGGGCGAATATTAGCGTCGGCCATAAAACCTGTCAACAGTAAAAGTAACGTATTAATTCATATGGTTAAATTTACGCCTCGTTGCTGATTTAATGCACCGTATTTCCGGCAGTGCCGGGGGAGTTTTCACGCTCAATCAGGCGCTGAAGCGGATCCTGCCCATAGAACTGGCAAAAACGCTGATAAAGCGAGGCGAAACGCGGCGTGAAAAGCTGCGGCGCGCTGAAGAAATATTCGGAAAGCACGGCAAAACATTCAGCTGGATCGGTGGCGGCATAGGCGTCGATGCTGGCGGCATTTTCGCCCACCATGTCGATTTCATCCTGAATGCTGTCCATCGCGGCGTGGAGGTCGTGTTCCCAGCCGGCCACATCCCGCAAAGCAATTAACGGCACGCCGCTGGCGCGGTCGCCGTTGCGGCTGTCCAGCTTGTGGGCAACTTCGTGAATAATCAGGTTAAAGCCGGAGGCATCGAAGGAGTCCTGCACGTCCAGCCAGTTAAGCACGATAGGGCCCTGCTGCCAGCTTTGCCCGGATTGCACCACCCGCTGGCTGTGCACCAGGCCGAAGTCGTCCTGCCATTCGTCATCCACAATAAACGGCGCAGGGTAGAGCAAGATTTCGTGGAAACCGTCCAGCCATTCAATGCCCAGTTCCAGCACCGGCAGGCAGAACAGAAGTGCAATACGTGTGCACTTCAGATCATCCAGCTCAAAACCCTGCAGCGGAACCAGCCGTTTTTGCTGTAAAAAACGGTCCGCAAGGCCAATTAATTTCTGCTGCTCGGTTTCACTGAGTGATGCCAGCACGGGAATGGCTAACGCTTGCTCCCACGGTAACGCGGGGGCGGCGCTTGAATCGGTTGCTTTCCAGGGCCACTTAATCATGTTACTTGCTCGCAAAGTCATCGTTTGAACTGAAACGAAAGAACCCAGACTGTTAAAATGCCGCATAACCTGGCATGATGGCAACCACCAGAACGGAGAGATGCCGGAGCGGCTGAACGGACCGGTCTCGAAAACCGGAGTAGGGGTAACTCTACCGGGGGTTCAAATCCCCCTCTCTCCGCCAATTATTCAAGCACTTATCGCATTTCATTTCAGTGACCAATCTCTCGCTCCCGCAATACAGGTAACCTTATGTGTGACAGTAACGCCTGGCATCGGCTGCGATTTCCCTGTTGTTGAAATACCGCCGCGCATTAAGTTCTATACTCTCCCGAGGATTTTGTACAACGGGAAAAAATATGCTTAATACTTACGTTATCCTTGCCATCTCTATATGTGCAGAAACGCTGGCGACCACCATGATGAAAGCCTCTGACGGGTTCAGCCGTCTGGTTCCCAGCGTGGTGGTGGTGATGGGCTACGCAATTTCATTCTATGGCCTCTCCCAAGTGGTGAAGACCATGAATATTGGTATCGCCTATGCGATCTGGGCGGGGATGGGAATCTTCCTGGTTTCGGTGATGTCATTTCTGTTTTATAAACAAAAACTCGATCTTCCGGCTATCGCAGGCATGTTGTTTATTGCCGTGGGCATCATGATTATTCAGCTTTTCTCAAAGTCTGTTACCCACTGACCGCCGTTAATAACGGCTATTCCCCGGCCTTACTGTTGTCGCGCCACTTGAAGGTGACGCGCTGATACCATGGCTCGGGGACAGGGTGAACAATGCTGCGTAGTGCTCTGGCGTAATCCATCACCAGCCCCGGAGTCCAGGCCATAGAAGTGGCACGTTTACGCACCTGCGCGGCTATCCAGAGCTCGGGCATCGCGAGCGTTCTGAGTATGGACAACCAGCTTCGCGTATGTTTTGAAAGCACGCCATCCAGCGACGCTTCAAGAGCGTAAGCAACGCTGCTCGAGCAATTACGGTAGGTGAGGTTGTAAGTTTTTGTCAGCCTGTAGGCACTCCAGAAACGCTGTAAGGCTTTGCCATTGTAATGATGGAAATAGATCTTGCGATCTGACTGGCACCACTCTGCGGATTCAGTGGCATAGTCAGGCTGATACGTTCCCGGCACATCATTATCGCGTGTGGCCTTAAGCGTATTCAAAAACTCGGCTGGCGATCTATCAATATCTTCTGCAGGATAAAGGCTGATGTAAAGATCAGGTGGGACTTCAAGCGCGGCGTGGCCCGTTGATATAACACCTTCGGAGTCTACTGCGGCGATATAGCGGTTGATGACCGGCCGTGGAATTGTTGACGCGCTGGCTGTACCTTCCGGGGTCCAGATATGTACGGTTAGCGGTTCACGAAAATCAACGTTCGCGGGTTCGGCGAGGTTAGGCTTGATATTCGTGCCTTTTTTCACTTCAACACCTATTCCTGCAGGCACTAAAAGGTCGAAGACCGAGATACCTTCTCGCAGCCTTGCAACGCGAAGTGCAAGACGTACGGTATGGATCCCGCTGAAAATCATCAGTGTTCCCAGGAAGAACGATACCGTAGCTTTATAATGTGTAGGCCAGGGGCTGAACATAAAAAAGGCGAACATAATTTGCGCGAAACCGGTGATCAGGGTGCCCTTCCAGTGGGGGAAACGTACAATCCACGCCGAGAAAATAACGAACAGGCCAATGACGAAATAAGCAAAACCAAACACGATGGCCAGCAGCAAATTGCTGTAGGGCTGGTTGGATAAGATAAGCAGCGAGACGAAACAAAAAATCCCCCCCTTAAAGTAAAGCACGGCTTTTTGCGCTCCGACTCCGCCGGAAGCGATGCTCAGCGTTACCAGACTTTCCAGCAGCAAAAGCAGGCCAAAAAAGCGCAACGGGAAATACGTCACGCCGTCCAGACCGTCCAGGAAAATAGCCAGTCCGAGCAGGCTCCAAAGACTCCCCAGCAGGATCAGATATTTAACCCTTGAGCGCATAAAGTCGACGCCGAACAGTAACAACGCAATCTGAATCACAAGTTTGTCTCTCCTTAAAAAGTGCTCACGTCCGTGTTTAGATAGCCAGATCGTAATGGCTGACCTGCCAGTTTCCGACAATAATGCTTGTCCCGCCGTTGGACATAGCAACGCCGCCGCTGTCAACCAGCGTGAGCCATTCATCCTTATTCACCTTGATACGAAATATCAGGGGTTTGCTTTTGTTCGGAACAGGGGAGAGCCAATGCTGCCGAAGTTTTTCCCGATCTGAGGGATGTACCTGCGCCAGGACTCGCTCGATGGTGTCGAACGCTTGGGGCGAAGTTGAACCCAGGAGTGAAGAGAGATCGTTTTCCCAGTTGAAAATACCGGTTTCAGGCTCCAGTCGATAAAGTATGCCATTACCCGCCAGTCGGCCAGTGTCCGGATTGAAACGCGTCGTAGAGCGGCTTAACACTCGCACAAAGACGACCAGTAAGGCGGTCGCAGAGAGATAGCTCAGCGCCAGCAGCAGGGATTCGGTGAAGCTAAGGCCGTGGAGAAAGAAGGGCCCCTGATGCTGGTCGGTAAAGTGGATAACAATCGCCCCCAGTGTCAGCAGGCCAATCGAGCCTCCACGATTCCCCCAGACCAGGGAAAGCATTAGCGTCAGCACAATCGGTAAGCAAGAAAGGGCAAAATAGAGCGCGGCGGCTTCGGTTCTGAGCCAGGTCCCGCTGTAGTCGAAAATAAACACCGTTGCGGCACAAATCAGCAGTAACAGCGCCAGACCTGTCAGACGGGAAGACCAGGTAAGAGTGGCCTGGAGGCCACGCTTATTCACGAAGCCCATGACGACGGTCGTTGCGAAGAAAATCCCGGTCACGTCGGCAACGAATCCATTCCAGATGGTCTTTGTTATCGGCTGGTCGGTGAAATACGCGTAGCCTCCGCCGACGATTAGCGCATCGAACAGGCTGACAATAAAGGTGGCGCAGATCCACAGCAGGATGACGTGCAGGTCGTCATTGGGCCGAGAGAAACGGCGTACCAGCCAGGCAATAAGCACGTTGGCAGGCATCGCCAGCAGCGAATAACCCAGCGTGGTTAAAAAAAGAGGCAGGCTGTGCCAGGCTTCGTCCTGCAGGATGCTTGCTACCGCGAAGATAAGGATAAGAGCAGGGTAGTCACGCCAGCGGGCAGACAATAAAGCCGCTACGGCAACGCCCGATGGGAACCAGACAATCGCTATTGCGGAGTTCGGGTCGTCAAATTTTAGCGAGATAAGCCCGGACAGATAATAGACCAGCCCCCACAAAAGCAGGATAGCGGTTTGCTGCAGCCAGGAAGGGAAATACGTTTTCATTTCTCGTCCATTTTTGATTCAGGAATGCGCGCAGCATTCCGCTGTCGGGCGTTATTTTACGTAAAGGCTAACAACCCTTGGCTGAAAACACAAAATAGGGCCATCTACTAGACTTCAGACTGCATGCCGCGCATCGACTTTCTCTGCTGAGAAAATAGTCCTGACGTTAGCCGCTGAAGGTTGTATTTGCCCTTCATGTTGATGATTGTCTTCTATATCTTGCTCGTGGGTCTGCCCATGCGATCCGGTTTCTGCCACGATGCTTTGCTTATAAAGATCGGGGCGTTCTTCGGCTCCCGGGCATATGCAGTGGGAAGCGGGAGAGGGGATCAAAGCGGTACGCAGAGATTCCCGAAGTTCGCGTTGCACCCATTTCATGGCCTGATTTGGCATCGCTGAGACGGACATTTTCCCTGCCAAAAGACAGGGCTTCACGTTCCAGACCATCAATAAAATATCCTTGCGGGTCCCTGCATCGGTCGAATGATAAATTTTCGCGGATGTCAGGTGCGAGCTGGCCTGATCTTCCCAGCTATAAACCAGCAGGGCAGCAGTATCACTTCGGTCATTCAGCGGCTTTACCGTGGGTTTAAAAATGCCGATGACAATCAGTGCGGCCAGCATACTAAGCAGTAAGCCACTGCACAATAACAGCAGGCGTTGGCTGTTTTTATTAAGTAAAAATAAGCGTGTTTTGAACCCGGACATCCCAACCAACTCCAGGGCTGAATTGGTCGTTTCCAACAAGAAAATGCCCCTCATCCAACCCGAATTTAATAAGCGAAACAGCAAAACCTTTATGTAAAAATTAGATTAATTTATTGTGAATGAAATGCTCTGAAAGCAGAGGGTTATTACTATTAATCCTCCACGATCATCCTCCTGAAGAGTAAATAATGGCTCAACGATAAGGAATAAACCCAGAATTATACTGGTTATTTGCCGCTGCCCTTTCCTTTCCTGGAGTTAATGATTTAAATGGTGATGTATTTAAGTGGGATGTTCTGTTGGTTTGCTGTTGATTGGCATAAATTATCTGTTTTTCCCTGCAGACGCTACGCAGCGATCAAGCGCGCATCCACTGGCGCAGGTTTTCCAGCATCGCCATGCACTTTTGCAGCTGCTCTTCGGCAACAAACTCATCGGGCTTGTGCCCCTGGTCCATGCTACCGGGGCCACAAATCAGCGTGGCAATCCCGGCTTCGTCAAAAAGTCCGCCTTCGGTGCCAAATGCCACGGTGCTGAAATCAGCGCTGTCGCACCACTGCGCCAGCCATCGGGCAAATTCTGACTGGGCATCCGTCAGCAGGCCGGGGTAGTGGCTCAAGGGAGTAAACCGGATGGCGCTTGCCGGGGAGATGTTTTGCATGGCGGGCACCAGTTTTTGCTGCGCATAGCCCTGAATGTCGGCGATCGCCGCCGTGATTTCGACGGCCGGCAGGTAGCGGATCTCAAAATCAAACTGGCATTCCTGCGGCACAATGTTCAGCGCGCTGCCGCCGTGAATGGTGCCAACCTGGAGCGTACTGAACGGGGGATCAAAGCGGGCATCCGTCTTTTGGGTCAGCGCCTCGCGAACGTCTCCCAGTTTGCCGATAAGCCGGGCGGCATATTCAATGGCGTTCACCCCTTCTGGCGCATAGGCAGAATGGCAGGCCAGGCCGTGCACCTCGCAGCGGATGGCAATTTTCCCTTTGTGCCCGTAAACCGGGCGCATTTCGGTTGGTTCTCCAACAATACACAGCGCGGGTTTCTCTTTGGAGGCACGGAGGTGCTCCACCAGGCTGCGCACGCCAAGGCAACCGATCTCTTCGTCGTAGGAGAAGGCGAGGTGCAGCGGTATTTTCAGCGGCTGTGAAAGAAACGCCGGGACGGAGGCCAGCACGCAGGCGATGAAGCCCTTCATGTCCGCTGCCCCGCGCCCATAATAGCGGCCATCCCGGTAAGTCATGTCGAAAGGAGAGACGCTCCACTGTTGCCCGTCCACCGGCACCACGTCGGTATGGCCGGAGAGCATCACACCGCCGCCGCCTGCCGGGCCAAACACCGCATAAAGATTGGCTTTACGCCCGTCCTCACTGTGAAACAGCTCCGCACTGATGCCCCATTCGGCAAGGTAATCGCGAATATCCTCGATCAGCGCCAGGTTCGACTCGCGGCTGGTGGTGTCTCGCGCCAGTAACTTCTGCAATAAAGGAATCAGTTGGCTATTCATCGCCTGGCACACCATAGCTGGGGGCTTCTCGCGGATCGAGTGCACGGATCAGGTAATCCTGCATTTGTGGTTTATAGGCCAGCCAGAGCGAATGCAGCGCGGCAATCGGGTTATCGTCCGCCCAGTCCACGCGCAGGTCGACTACCGGCCAGGCGACGGTGTCCACTACCTTTAATGCAGCCGAGTGTACCGGCCCGGCTTCACCCCCTTTTTCCAGCGCCGCTTCAAGGGCGGTCATTAGCCTGTCAGCCAACGGGCCGGGGCATTGTTCGAAGCGTTCGATCATGGCGTTAATTACTGACGTATCGGCCAGCATATTGCCCGCCGCCACGCAGTTGTCCCCCTCCACGGCGTGGTAAATGCCCAGTGAATTAATGCCGCTGTGGCAGGCGGTTTTGCCGTTGCTGTCGATGACCGTCACCTGCCGATAGTCGCCGTGCAGATGTTCACTGGCGACCAGCTTTAGCGCCTCCTGCGGCGTGGCACCTTCGCCCAGCTTCGACAGCACCATCGGGCCCAGCGCGGGCAGGGTAATATTCTGGCTCGACACCGCGCCGACGCCCGGCACCAGCCACGGGCAGCGAGCGCCGACCGCGATGCTGGACGAGCTAATGGCGATGCCAAGCTGGCCGGTGTCCCGGCAGCGTGCGGCGATGGAAAAGGTCATTTTTCCCCCTGAGTATCGCCCGGGATCACCGCGATAACATCGATTTCCATTAGCCACTGCGGCTGGCCGAGGGCGGAAACCACCAGCCCGGTGGAGATCGGGAAGACGCCTCTCAGCCATTTGCCGACTTCCTGATACACCGGCTCGCGGTAGCGCGGGTCGATAATGTAAGTCGTGGTTTTCACTATGTGGGAGAGATCGCTCCCGGCTTCCTCCAGCAGTTGCTTAACGTTTTTCATGGCCTGCTCAGCCTGCGCCTGCGGGTCACCCAGCCCAATCAAATTCCCTTCAAAATCCGTCCCGACCTGGCCGCGCACATACACGGTGTTCCCGGCGCGTACCGCCTGGCAGAGATCGTTGTTCAGCGACTGATTAGGGTAAGTCTCTTTGGTGTTAAACATGCGAATACGGGTATGCGTGGGCATCGGTTAATTCCTTGTTGGCAAAAAGGTTAGCGCTGGGAAGCGTCGAGATAACGGCTGTACTTGCGCTGGGTTTCAATGTGGTCGGCGACGTATTTCGCGTCATGCCACACGCCCCAGATAAACGTTGAGCCCCGGCGGGAAAGCCACGGCAGGCCGAGAAAATAGACGCCCGGCTCGCTGGACACGCCGCGCTGGTGGCGTGGTTTGCCCTGAGCATCAAAAGCATTCACGTTGAGCCAGCCGTAGTCCGGGGCGTATCCGGTCGCCCAGATAATCGAGGTGATGCCCGCTTCGGCCAGGTTCAATTCCAGCGTGGGCTGGATGACGCAAAGCGGATCGGCCGGGAAGACACGGGCCTGCGGCTCTTCAGGCAGATCGCTCCCGTTGCGGGTAATCCACGCATCGGCAGCGTCCAGCAGGGCCAGGTAACTTTCATCCCCCTGGCGGATGTTGTGTGCCAGATTATCTTCAAAAAAGACTTTCCCCTCGGCGAAGCGCTGGGTCAGGCCGACGAGGTGAATGCCCTGGTGTGCGAGTGCCCGGAAATCAACGGTGTGGCCGCCGCGAGCGCCACTCACCGCAATGGTGACGTGTTCTTTGCCAGGTTGATTGGCCGCCGCATCCCACAGCCCAAGCACCCCCAGCCACCAGCAGAAGTCCCGGTTGCGGTAGGCGCGGGGAGGGCGGTCGTGAGCACCCACGGAAAGGTAAACCTGCTTGCCCGCACGCTGTAGCTCATCGGCGATTTGTACCCCGGAAGAGCCAGCCCCCACCACAAGCACCGCGCCAGCCGGTAGCTGAGCCGGGTTTTTGTAGGTGGCGGAATGAATCTGGTTTAGCCCGTCATCTGCCGGGGCAATAGCCGGGATGACCGGGCGCTGGAAAGGCCCGGTGGCGGCCACGATATGCTTTGCTTCGACAATACCGTCGCTGGTTTCCACTGTGAAACCCGGCTTGCCGTGATGGCGCGTCACGCTTTTCACTTCCACGCCGGTTTTTACCGGCGCTCCAAATTTACGGGCGTAGTTTTGGAAGTAGTTCGCCACCTCGTCTTTGGGGATAAAACTGTCCGGGTCGGCGGCGTCAAATTCAAGGCCAGGAAAGCGGTCGTGCCAGGCTGGGCCGTTGGCAACCAGCGAATCCCAGCGGCCGCTGCGCCAGGCTTCGGCGATGCGGTTTTTCTCCAGCACCAGATGGGGAATACCGAGGCGCGTCAGGTGCTCGCTCATGGCGATCCCGGCCTGGCCGGCACCAATCACAAGGGTATCTGTCTGTGTTTTTATTTCGGTCATGTCTGTTTCCTTGATGCTCGGGAAATAAGGTTCAGCGCAACTTCGCGATGGCACAAGGTTATTAAGCGGCAGACATTCCGTAAAATATTATAAATCTAGGGATAAGGTATAAATAAAGTATCCTCCAGCTATGGGCTATGAATTTCCTGTATTTTAAGACGGTGAAACACCACTTTTTAATTTTCGACCAGGGTTTTCGGCATCAGCTCAAAGGTGCGGCAGTAATCCATAAATAAGCGCGTCGGCCGGGTCGGCTCGTTATTGCGTAAATAAGCCATCACCAGCGTAGAGGCCGCCATATCATCAATGATTTCCACCTGCTTAACGCGCTGGCCGTCATAGGTTATGTCGGTGCAGGGGCGGGTGACCAGCACCGAAAATCCCATGCCCTGGCCGACCATGCAGCGCACCATTTCAATCGACGGCGAACTGTAGGCCACCTCCGGGTGCAGGCCTTTGTCGGTGAAAATGTTCATGAAGTAGCTTTTGCTGGGAATAACGTCCAGCAGGATCATCGGTTCGCGGCTGAGTTCTTTGAGCGTGACGGTGGTTTTTTTCGCCAGCGGATGAGCCGCAGGCAGCAGAGCGTAAGGCTTCTGCGGGGCGTTCAGTTTTTCGGTATGCAGCGTGCTCTCTAACTCCAGGTTGTACATAAAGGCGAGGTCGAAGCGCCCGCGGTGCAGCCCGTGGGTCAGTTCATTTTGCTCCCCGTCGTACAGTCGGATGGTTATGTCAGGATAAAGCTTGCGAAACCCGGCGATGAGCCTCGGCAGATAAAGCGGGGCCGCGGACTCGAAGCAGCCGATGGCGATGGTGCCGGAAACCAGGTCGTTATCCGCTTTGGCATTTTGCTCAAACTGGTATGAAAGCCGCAGCAGCTCGCGAGCTTTTTCATAAAACCGCAGCCCGCCGGGCGTGAGCGAAACGCCCTGCGCGTGGTGGCGAATAAAAAACTGCTGCTCAAAAGTGTCTTCCAGGTTTTTGATGGCAATGGAAACGGAAGGCTGGGCGATATGCAGCTGCCTTGAGGCTTCAGCGATGCTCTGCGCCTCCACGACGGTGACAAAGTACTTGAGCTGCTTGAGCGTGAAATGTGTCATGGCGCTAACCCCGCTTTTTTATTGTCAATGCAGCCTTGAAGAGAGCTTCAGGCTATTCAGTCAGTTTGCAGCAAGGCTCATGCCAGGTGTAACAGTGGTGGACACAAACGGTAAAATTATGCCCTGAAAAAATATTTTTATTTTTATTGGCCACGAATTATCCCCAAAAAGTGGCAGACGAAAAATAATCCGCACCTTTTTGGTGCGGGTGAATATTTTGAGCCGCTATTATCTGCCTGAAATATGTCTTTATTGGCTTTTCTTCGGCGAATTAATATCTTGCGCTGCGCTGGTGCAAAAAAATAACCATTGCATTAAAACAATTTTTTATAGAGGTAAGGCATATTTTTCGTCCTTTATCCCGACGCGCTTCTGCTGCAGCATGGCCCCATCGCAAACGCTCATCGAGTGATTATCGTCCTGGCGAATATATTGCAAGGCATTTCCCGGCGCGAAAATCATCCGTTGTTTCAGGTGCCGCCGTTGGGGCATCCATAAAAATGATTAACCACCTGCACTGGAGTCATCGCATGTTTACATCCTCACACAGCAAGGCGTTATTTTCCTGCATGGCGGCGGCGCTGCCTTTACTGCTCAGCGGCGGGGCTCAGGCGGCCGTGATGACCCCCGGTCAGCTTACGGTGGGGAGCGATATTACCTTCCCGCCTTACGAATACCTCGACGGCAAAACCCCGGCGGGTTTCGATATTGAATTTATCAACGGCGTGGCCGAAGCGATGAAGCTGCAGCCCAATTACGTGGATACCCGCTTCACCAGCCTGATCCCCGGCCTGCAGGCGAAACGCTTCGAGCTGATTGCTTCCGCGCTGTTTATCACCCCGGAGCGCCAGAAGGTGATCGACATGGTGCCTTACCTGAAAACCGGCGAGTCGCTGCTGACGCTGAGCAATGCCAGCTTCAAGCCAACCAAGCCGGAAGAGCTTTGCGGGCATAAAGTCGGGTCGATGCAGGGCACTTACTGGCTGGAAAAACTGCACACGCTGTCGGCGGATTACTGCGTGAAGCAGGGGCTGAAGCCGATTACGGTTAGCGAATTCTCAACTGACCCGCAGACAACCCAGGCGCTGCTTTCCCACGCGGTTGAAGTGCAGATGACCGATGCCGCCGTGGCAAGTCAGGTGGTGGACAAAATGAAAGGGCGACTGGCGGTGACCTCGACCGACCTGCTGTACCCGGTGCTGGTGGGGCTTGGGGTGAGTAAAACCAACCCGGAGCTGAAAAAAGCGCTGAACGACGGCCTTGCAGCCTTTAAAGCGAGCGGCAAGTACTCGGCATTAGTGAAAAAGTATCACCTGGCGGAGCCGTCCGAAGCCGAAATTCAGGCCAGCAGTTTGTAATCATTATCGCCGGGGAGTACAGATATGTCGTTTGACTGGAACTATTTATTCAGCCTGTTTAGCAATGCCGATTTTTGGCAGGCAACCTGGACCGTGATTAAGCTGAGCCTGCTGAGCTGGGTCATCAGCATTGGCTTTGGCTTTCTTCTGGCGCTGGGCAAACAGGCGGCGTCTCCCTGGCTCTCTTTACCGGCGCGGGCCTATATCTGGCTGTTCCGCAGCCTGCCGCTGCTGGTGCTGCTGATTTTTGTCTATAACCTGCCTCAGGCGCTGCCCGGCAGCTCGGCCTTGTTAAGCGACCCGTTCTGGGCCGGGCTTATCGCGCTGGTGCTGAGTGAAACGGCCTATATTGCCGAGATTCACCGTGGTGGCCTGCTGGCTATCCCTCGCGGGCAGCGTGAGGCCGCCCATGCCCTGGGGCTGCGCTACGCCGGCATTCAGTGGCTGGTCATTGTGCCGCAGGCGCTGCGGGTGGCGCTGCCGTCGCTGGCGAACGAATACATCTCCATTGTGAAACTTAGCTCGCTGGTTTCGGTGATTTCACTGACCGAGATCCTGATGGTTGGGCAGCGGCTTTACTCGCAAAACTTCCTGGTGATGGAGACCATGGCGGCGGTGGCTTTCTATTATGTGTTTATCGTGACCGTTTTTGATTTCCTGCTAAAGCTGCTGGAAAAACGGCTGGATGTCACCCAGCGCAAAACCGCACGCCTGCCGGAATCCGAACTGGAAGCGATGGCGGCGCAGGAAAGCGGGCTGCTTGCTCGCCCGGCTCTGGCAGTGAATGTTCCCGCGCTGCAGGCCCGCAAGCTGCACAAGGCCTACAACAACGTGGAGGTGCTTGGCGCGGTGAACCTGGACATCAAGCCCGGTGAAGTGGTGTCCGTCATTGGTCCGTCAGGTTCCGGCAAAACCACACTGATTCGTCTGCTGAACGGCCTCGAGCAGTTGGATAACGGCGAGATCCTGATCAACGGCCAGCCGTTTATTCGCCTGGAAAAACACGGGGCCCAGAAGCCGCAGTATTTGGAAAACTCCGCGCACCGGCTGAACATCGGCATGGTGTTTCAGGGCTTTAACCTGTTCCCGCACTTAACGGTGATGAAAAACCTGATGCTGGCCCCGCACTACCATCGCCTGGCGACGGATGCAGAGCTGAAGCGCGATGCCTGCGTGTTGCTGCGCAAAGTCGGCATGCTCGAGCACGCCCACAAATACCCACACCAGCTTTCCGGCGGGCAGCAACAAAGGGTGGCGATTGCCCGGGCTTTAATGATGCGTCCTCAAATTATGCTGTTCGATGAGCCTACCTCGGCGTTGGATCCTGAAAAGGTGAATGAGGTGCTGCAGGTGATTGAGAACCTGGCGGAGGAGGGCATCACGATGGTGATTGTCACCCACGAGATGAACTTCGCGTTCAGCGTGTCGGACAGAATTGTGTTTATGGAAAAAGGGCGAGTCGTTTGCGATGACTCTCCTCAGGCGCTGCGCAGCGGAGAGAACCCACGTATTACCGAATTCCTGAAAGACGTAAACCTGGCCCCTGTTACGGCCTAAAAAAACGGGCTGCGGTAACATTATCCTGCCGCAGCCCGGGTGGATTAAATCTCTATTACCTTCACGCCGGAACTGCGCGCCATTCGCACGCACTCCGCCGTATCTTCTCCCCCAGGAAAGGCCAGCAGCACGTCGGGGCGGCTGTCCTCCAGCATAAACAGATTGCGGCGGGTTTCCGCGTATTTGCCGTGCAGCGCCCAGTTGGCCGGGTAGCGAATGACGTGCACGTCGGTGCCGCGTGCCCAGGTTTCAATGGCGCCGCCGAGCGACTGATGTCCCCCGTGGATCAGCACATTCATTGTCTGCGTGCTGGCATATAAATCCAGCACGCGGGTGAGGGTATGGGTGTCGGCATAAAACCGACCTGCGCAAATTAAAACTCTCACTTTTCTGTACCTTAACGTTGCTTTCCTTGAAAAGATGCTTCGTCCACCTTGCGGCGGTTATTGTTTTTTAAGCGTCCGGCGGCGTTTCGATAAAGTGCAGCGACTTATCGCCCAGACGGTCAATCACCGGGTAGGCCACGGCCGCGATGTGGTGATGTACGCGGCGGTAGTCCCGCAGCACTCGCTGGAAAATGTCGCCGGATTCCGCCCAGGCATTTTTGTCCTCTCGCAGTTTTTTGAAGTGCTCGCGGCTGGCGGAAGCCTCGAGCTGACGAATGGTTTCCTTGCGCTGTACCAGCTGATGGGCAGCGGATAAATCTTCACGCATAAACGCGGCGATGCCGAGGCGCAGGCTGGTGAGGATCTCCGCGTGCAGCAGGCGAATATTGTGTAATTCAAAGTCGCTGAACAGTTCGCCACGGCGAGCGCGGCGCGTAGCTAACTGGGTCAGGTTGCTGGAAAGAATGTCCCCAGCATGCTCGAAGTTGATGATGAACATCAGGATCTCCTGGGCGCGATCGGCATCCGCGTCATTCAGCCCGTCATGGCTGATATCGGCCAGGTAAGCACGCACCGCCGCGCTGAGCAAATCCACCGACTGATCAAGTTGGCGAATCTCATCGGCGGCCTGCTTTTCCTGGGTGACAAACAACACCAGCAGGCGGTCCAGCATGATGGTCAGCATGTCGGCTGCGCGCAGCGATTCACGGACTGAATTAGACAGGCCGATGTAAGCCACTTCGAGGCCGGCATCGTCCAGATACATCGGCATCCCAGGGTCGCCCACGCGCTCTTCTTCCGGGAACAAACGCTCCAGGAAACGAGCTATCGGCGCGGTCAGACCGATAAACAACAGCGCAAGCACGGCGCTAAAGGCCGTGTGGAACCACACCACCAGCTGCGGCGTGCTCAACCCGGACTTCTGCGCAAGATCCGTCAGCAGCGGAAGCATTAAGAGCGCCAGCGCGCAGCCGACCAGGCGAACAATCAGGTTGCCAACCGGCAGGCGACGAGCCACGGCGGAGCCCGCGTTCAGCACCGGCGGCAACGCCCCACCAATATTGGCTCCCATCACCAGGATCAGCGCTGTTTCTGGCCCCATCGCGCCGGTAGCCGCGAGGGAAGCGATCAGCAAAATGATCGCCACGCTGGAGTGGCACAGCAGCGTCAGGATCGCGGCCACCAGCAGGGCGATTAAGATATCGCCCTGCAGCCCCTGCATCACGGCGTGAAACACCGGCGTGACTTCGATTTCCGCCAGCGTGCCGCTCAGTAAATGCAGGGCAAGCAGCATCAGGCCGAGGCCAATCAGGGCGCAGCCCACGCTCTCAAAGTTGGAATGGTCGCGTAGCTTGAAGACCACAAACCCGGCAAGCAGAAGCAGCGGGATGGCCATTTCCATGTCGAAGCTCATCAGCTGCACCACCAGCGTGGAGCCGATATTAGCGCCGAGCATCACCGCCAGGGCTGGGGCAAGGCTCAGCGTCCCTGCGGCGGTGAACGACGTCGCCATCATGCTTACCGCGGTGCTGCTTTGCAGAACGCCGGTAATGCCGATCCCGGCGAACAGGGCCGTCCAGCGGCTGGTGAGGTGGCGTCCCATCCAGTTGCGCAGCGGCGTGCCGAAGCCGCGCTGCAGCGCAGTTGAAATCATATGGCTGCCCCAGAGCAGCAAAGCGATGGCGCCAGCCAGGTTAATTAACAGAGTAGTTCCGGACATAATCAATTCCCCCTCTTCAGGGCGGGTGGTGTAACAAAACGCAGTAACCTGATCGAAAAACGATGTATGGCGCTGGCGAGGTTTAGTAACGCTTTCGCGTGTCGATAGTTGATTTTCCCTCCGGCGAACCAGGCCAGGGCGTGGACGCGAAGGGTGCGGGTTATTTTCATTAAAAATAAGACAACCAGTGCGATGGTCTTATTTTTAATCAGGAAAATAATGGAATGTTGCTTTTCCATAATGCTTTCCAGCTTGTGTTACTTGCCTGAAAGGTGCCGCCGAAGCGGCACTTTTTTACCTTACTTAACGCAGCATTAGTGCCACTGCTTGAAGCGACGCATGTAGAACGTTTTCATGCCCTGAGCCACGCAGCAGTAGGCGAGCAGGGTAGCCACCAGCCACGGGAAGTACTGCCACGGCAGCGCCTGCAGCCCAACCAACGGCCCGAGCGGAGAGAACGGTACGTAAATCCCAATCGCCATAATCAGCCCGGTCATCATGAGTACCGGCCAGGCGGCAGTGCTCTGAATGAACGGAATTTTCTGGGTACGCAGCATGTGCACCACCAGCGTCTGCGACAGCAGGCCTTCAACGAACCAGCCGGACTGGAACAGGGTCTGCATGTGCTCGCTGTTGGCGCTGAACACAAACCACATCAGCGCGAAGGTGGTCATGTCAAAAATGGACGACGTCGGGCCAATCCAGACCATGAAGCGGCCAATGTTTTTGGCATCCCACTTGCGCGGCTTGCTCAGGAACTCTTTGTCCGTTTTGTCCCACGGCAGCGCGAGCTGGGAAATGTCGTACATCAGGTTTTGCAGCAGCAACTGGATCGCAAGCATCGGCAGGAACGGGATGAATGCGCTGGCGACCAGCACCGAGAACACGTTGCCGAAGTTGGAGCTGGCGGTCATGTTCAGGTACTTCATGATGTTGCCAAAAGTCTCGCGGCCTTTGATCACGCCTTCTTCCAGCACCATCAGGCTCTTTTCCAGCAGGATGATGTCGGCGGATTCCTTGGCAATATCGGTGCCGCTGTCGACCGAGATACCGACGTCGGCATCGCGCAGGGCTGGGGCGTCGTTAATCCCGTCGCCCAGGAAGCCCACGGTATGGCCGTTGGCCTGCAGCGCCTTCAGCACGCGAGACTTCTGCAGCGGCGTCAGCTTGGCAAACACGGTGCGCTCTTCCACCAGCTGTTGGAGGGAGGCGTCGCTCAGTTGCTCAATCTGCGGGCCGAGTACCGGCTCACCCGGCTCCAGCCCGACCTGGCGGCAGATGCGGGTGGTGACGATGGCGTTATCGCCGGTCAGCACTTTCACCGCTACGCCAATGTCCATCAGAGCAGCAATTGCCGGGCCTGCACTCTCTTTCGGTGGATCGAGGAAGGTGAGGAAACCGCGGATAATCAGGTCGTGCTCATCGTCGGTGCCGTACTGTTTTTTCGCCTCGGCTTTAGGAATATCGCGAGTGGCCACCACCAGGACGCGGAAACCGTCTTTGTTGTAGTCATTGGTCATTGCCAGCATGGCGTCACGGCGCTGATTATCCAGCGCGACTACCTTGCCGTTCTCTTCCATGTGGGTGGCAATGCTCAGCATCTCTTCCACGGCGCCTTTGCACACCAGCAGGTGATTGCTCTGGCTGTCCTTCACCACAATCGACAGGCGGCGGCGGACGAAATCAAACGGCATCTCGTCGACTTTGCTGTAGCCCTGCGGTTTGACGAAGTTTGGCTCATTGTCAGAGAAGTAAATGACTGCCTGATCCATCAGGTTTTTGATGCCGCTTTGGTGGTAGCTGTTCAGCCAGGCCAGCCCCAGCACGGACTCGTTTTTCTGGCCGTTGGTGCCCACGTGATGCTCGAGGATGATCTTATCCTGCGTCAGCGTCCCGGTTTTGTCGGTGCACAGCACGTCCATTGCGCCCAGGTTCTGGATAGCGTTCAGGCGCTTAACCACCACTTTACGCTTCGCCATAGCCACCGCGCCTTTGGCGAGGTTGGCGCTGACGATCATCGGCAGCATTTCAGGCGTTAACCCTACGGCTACCGCCAGGGCAAACAGCAGGGCATCCCACCATTCGCCTTTCAGCAGGCCGTTAATCAGGAACACCACAGGCACCATCACCAGCATAAAGCGGATCAGCAACCAGCTGACGCTGTTCACGCCGCGGTCGAAGGCCGTTTGTGCGCGGCTGCCGACAATCGCTTTAGCCAGCGAGCCAAAGTAAGTCCGTGGCCCGGTTGCGACTACCACCGCCTGCGCGGTACCGCTGACCACATTGGTGCCCATAAAGCAGATGTTCGGGATATCCAGCAGGTTTTCGCTGTCGATCGCCTTATCGTGCGCGGACTTTTGCGCCACGTCGCCCAGGGTGTCGTATTTCTCAATCGGCAGCGCTTCACCGGTCAGCACGGCCTGGCTGATAAACAGATCCCGGGACTCAATGAGGCGCACGTCTGCCGGGATCATGTCCCCCGCATAGAGCTGCACGATGTCGCCCACGACCAGTTCGCGCATCGGGATTTCACGCGGGGTTCCTTTTTGCCCTGCGTGTTCACGACGCACAACCGTGGCGGTGGTGCGAACCATCGCTTTCAGCGCCTCGGCAGACTTCGCCGAGCGGTGTTCCTGCCAGAAACGCACCAGGCCGCTGAGTGCTACCATGGTGCCGATGATAATCACCGTCGTCAGGTCACCGTCTTCGCCGTGGCTGGTGGGCAGCCAGTAATCGGTAAAGAAGCTGATCCCGGCGAGAATGCCGAGCACGTAGATAAACGGGTTATTGAATGCCATCAGCAGCTGAACCAGCGCGTGAGGCGGTTTGTCATGGGCAACCTCGTTCAGGCCATCCCGCTCCAGCCGGGCGCTGGCGTGGGCTTCCTGCAGCCCTTCCCGGGTGGTGTTCAGGTTGACCAGGGTTTCTGCGATGCCGTTTTTGGCTTCCTGGGCGGCACGCATAGACAGCGTGCTTTTTTTATTACGGTTCTTGGTTTGTACAGTCATGGTGGTGCTCCTGTCGCCGGACGGCAGCAGACTCTTTAAGGTAAACGCCAGATTAAGGGCGACCGAAAATAGCCCGATGCCGCATGAGCGATCGGTTTTAAATTAATTTCGCACAGGGTTTCTCACTATTTATTTATTAAAAATAAACAGGTGAGAAGTTTATATTTTCTTTTCTCGGGACGTGTTTATTCCTGCTGAGAAATATGCCAGAAGGCATCAGGGAATAAACAGGTACCAGCAGTGACGTAACTCAGCGAGGCGCACGGAAGCGGGCTGCGGCATAGCGCGCAGACGAACCTACGGCGTAACGGCTGAATCAGGCTACGAAGGGTCGACTTTGAGGGTCTTCGCCATCAGAGAAGCTGCAACGACGCTCCAGCTGGCCGGTGACAGGACTGACACGCCAGTTAGTGATGCGTTGATTCAACTCACTGATTTTCGAAGAGAAAATTGAGTTTGACTGTTTTTTGCGTGCGGACAACACCCGATCGCGGGGCGGCCGGACACGCAGCGTTGATGTCACTGTTTTGACACCTGGAAAAAGGGTAGATTTGAAGTTCATAACACACCTCGGGACCGTGAAAACCCTGGTCGAGGTGGGACAACACGAGAGCATCAGGCTCCGGCGAGACACACCAAAACGAAGAAGTGATCACAATCGATTTCATGTTTACTTTCCCGAACCGCCATTAAGGCCATGTTCGGGCAGCTACTAAATTCAGTATCCATTAGTCTCTTATGTCAGGTTAGGAAAGGCCGCAACTTCGGCCCGTGAAATCTACCCATGGGCAGTACTATTGTCAACCCGCGAGTGGAAATTAAATGTGTTCGTTTATATTTCAGTGAGGGAATATTGAGGGAGGAGAATAAAGGGTATTTTTTATCTCACTCCCTAGTTGTGTTTTTTTCTAACTTGTAAACGGCCTGGGGATCGCCGTCATTCCCTGATACCCGGTGTTCTCGTTACTGACCCTAACCCTCTCCCTGGAAGGGAGAGGGAACAAATTGAACACTCCAGAAAGGGAGAGGGAACAGATTACGTATTGTTCTGACCTGCAGTTTTCTCCCTCGCCCCTTTGGGGAGAGGGCCGGGGTGAGGGGAGGATTTGTGCCCGATTCTTGTTTAGACGAGAGATATCGTCACCATTAATATTTTCCTTAAACTAAATCAAAACTTGCGGGCAAAGCCGGTTTTTGCCCCTCGCGCTTTGATTTGAAACAAAATTTAACGCTTATAGCGGTTCATCTGCTGCGTTAGTGTGATAAAAATCACACTAAGACGGCAGTGGAACTGCGGTCGACAACCCGTTTTTGTTTCAGTTGAAAGTTAGGTCGAACGTTATGGATGCGAAACCAACTCGCAGCCCCGGCGGTAAAATTGCGCTGTGGCTGTTCTATGCTTTTTGTTTGTACATCGTTTGGGCGATGGTGCGTTATTTTTGGGTCGTCAGTGGGGTAACCAGCGGCGATTTAGGCACCTTTAGCGGTAAACTCCTCGGGGCGCTGATGGGGTTGCTGGTGTTAGGTTCCGTCGCGGCGGTGCTGGGCTGGATAGCATGGTACACAAGGCCGCGTGCTTATCCTGTTCGCGCCAGAGAAAACCGGCTGCGTTGAAACCAGATTGCCCGATGAGCCACCTGCTTTTGCGTGGCTCAGGCTGTATACCTTCCCGCTGTAAAACTTCCGCTGAAGCCAGCCTATTTATTTCATGCTCTTTCCCGGCATCATTTAATTTTCCTCTGCACTGCAATACTATTTATTCCTCATTAAAAAGAGGGTTTATCGTATTTATATAACTGTGCGTAAAGTCACGTTTGTTATTTTTCGAACTGTCTACACTGCGGGAAGATTTATGGGGAAAACCATGCACATTTATATTGTTCGAATCATAACGTTTGTTCGCACTATGTTGCCGATGTTCGGCAGCAGGGCGCGCGTTTGGTTGAATAATAGCTGCTGGTTTAATAGCGTGAGCGAACTGGAAAAAGACGACGCCGTTTATTTTGATTCGCTGGATAATGTTTGTGCCGTAAATTGGTCCCGGCTCTGGTGCAGCGCCGGCGTTCTATATCATTCACTTCGCTATTCGCATTCTCCGTCCTTAAAAAAGGAACATACCGCTCTGCGTCCGCGCCGTCTGGCCGTTCGCAAACGCTATGAACTTTCGTTCCTGTGCCGTATTTCCAGCCTGCATCAGCTGATGATGTGTCTTCACGCCGGCGGTGATGCCGGAGACGCCGCGATGCTGGCCCATGTTCGCCCCCAAAGCACAATGCGCTTTTCAGCCATTGTGCTTTTTTTATTGCCTTTCTTCAGCCAGATAAGGAGTTGTTATGTATATCGTTTGTGTTGCAGCTTGCCCTACGGGCATCGCCCATACCTACATGGCTGCGGAGGCCCTGGCCCTGGTGGGTCAGCAGCGCGGGCATGAAGTGAAAGTCGAAACGCAGGGCAGCATGGGCGTTGAAAACGAAATTACCGCCGACGATCTTGCCCGGGCCAACGCGGTGATTCTCGCGGCGGATGTGGCGATTACCGGCAAAGAACGTTTTGACGGCATGATGAAACTGGAGTGCAGCGTGGCCGATCCTATCAAGTTTGGCGAGGCCGTGTTTGAGGCGATAGAGGCGGAGATAGCACATGGCTAAATTCAGGGCTGAGGCGGGGATGTCGACCGGCAAAGAGGTCAAAAATGCCATCATGACCGGGGTGTCATGGATGCTGCCGTTTGTCATTGCCGGGGCGGTGATCATGGGCATCGCGCGCATCGGTGCTTCGCTCTACGGCATCGAAAATATCTGGGATGCCAGCCACGCTCAGGCGGCGAGCATCATTGTGCAGATGCTGCATAAATTCGACGGATTTGGTGGCCTGGCGCTGTCGCTGATGCTGCCGGTGGTCGCCGGGTATATCAGCTTTGCCATCGCCAATAAGCCGGGGCTGGCGCCGGGGATGGTGGGCGGCTTACTGGCCAGCAGCCTGGGAACCGGGTTTCTTGGGGCGCTCGCCGCCGGTTTTGTTGCGGGATACATCGTGCGGGCGCTGGCAACCTGGGTCAAACTGCCTGCTGCGCTGGCCTCGGCTGGCCCTATTTTTATCCTGCCCGTAGGCGGCACGCTGCTGACCTGCATGGTGATGGCTTTTATTATCGGTGGCCCGCTGGCGGCGCTGAATCACGGGATGGAAACCTGGCTGCTGGCGATGTCCGGGACGAACAAAATCATTCTGGCAGCCGTCGTGGGCGGAATGGTGGGCTTTGACCTGGGTGGTCCGGTGAATAAGGCGGCGGTAACCACCGCCATGGCGCTGCTGGCTTCCGGGATTTACGACCCCAACACCGCCGCGCAGGTAGCGATTATCGTCCCGCCGATTGGCCTCGGGGTTGCAACGCTCATCTGGGCTAAGCGCTTCCCGGCTTCGCTGCGCGAGGCGGGCAAGGCTTCGACGCTGATGGGCCTGATTGGCGTATCTGAAGGGGCGATTCCTTTCGCGCTGGCAAACCCCAAAATTATCGTCATCAATGTGGTTGGCTCAGCCACCGGGGCCGCGCTGGCCGTCGGGCTGGGTGCGGTAAACCATGCGCCGATTTCGGGTTTTTACGGCTGGCTGGCGGTAGATAAATGGCCCATTTATGTGCTGTCTATTGCCGTCGGGGCAGGGATTATTGCCGTGGGATCGTTATTAGTGTTTCGGGGTGAAACCGTCGTTGAAAATAAACCTTCGGCTGCCGTGCCTAAATTTAAAGTAGGGCGCTAGCCGCCCGGTTCATTTATTTCTGGCCGTATGGGCTGCGTTTTTACGGTATTTCATGCCGGGGATAACTCCGCCTTAAATGTGCCTCATCAGCCGCTAATAAGGTGACATTATGAAGACTGTGCATTTAATTCAGCACACGCACTGGGACAGAGAGTGGTATTTCACCGAGAACGACTCAAAAATCGTGCTCTATTATTTTATGCGGGATTTAATCACCCGGCTGGAACAGGACGAAGCGCTGGGGCCGTTTATTCTGGATGGCCAAACGGTGATGCTGGAGGATTTTTTACAGGTGGCGCCAGAGCACCTGGCTCGTCTGAAAAAATTGATTGCCGACGGGCGGATACTGATTGGCCCGTGGTACACCCAAAGTGACTTCCTGGTGGTGGGCGCGGAGTCGATAACCCGCAATTTGCTGCTTGGGCTGGCGGACTGTAAAGCCTGGGGGAGCTACATGCCGGTGGGCTATGTGCCAGACTCTTTCGGGCAAAGCGCACAGTTGCCGATGTTTCTAAGCGAGTTCGCCATTGACAGCGCAGTGCTCTGGCGCGGGTGGTGCGAGCATGATGTGCCGACCAGCGAATTTTGCTGGCAGGCGCAGGGCGGGCAGCAGGTGCTCACCGCCGTGCTTCCCTGGGGTTACGGCTGCGCGAAGTGGCTGCCTACGGCATCGCAGGAACTGGCTGAAAAATTACCGCCGATCCTGGAAAAACAGGGGCGTTTTTCCGCCACGAATCACCTTCTGCTCCCCAACGGCAACGATCAGTCGCCGTTCGAATATGCGGTGCCTGGGGCGCTGGAAAAACTGAATGCCAGCCAGAGCGAATACCATTTCAGGCGCAGTAGCTTCAGCGATTTCTTCGCCGCACTGCGGGACGACGAGCACACCCTGCCTGTTTTGCGCGGCGAGCTTCTCAGCCCCAAATACATGCGTATTCATCGCGGTATTTTCTCTACCCGAATGGACATTAAGCAGCTTAATGCCTCGCTGGAACAGTTTGTCAGCCAGACGCTGGAGCCCTTGCTGGCGCTCAACTGGCGGCTCGGGCTGCCTTATCCGCAGCAGGCGGTGGAGCACATCTGGCGGGAAGCGATGCAATCTCACGCCCACGACAGCATCGGCGGCTGTAATTCAGACCGCGTTAACCAGATGGTTAAGGGGCGTTTGCAGTCCGGCAAAGAGAGTGCCGGGCAGCTGTTTGAGCTGAACATGAAAATGCTTGCGGAAGGGATTACCGCGAGCCAGCAGGGTAAAAAAATCGTGGTCTTTAACCCGCTACCCGCGCGGCGCGATACGCAGGTGAGCCTCACGCTTTATACCCCGGAAGAGGACTTCCGCATCGTGGATAGCGAGGGCGATCCGTGCCGCTGGCAACTGCTGCACGAAGAGCTTCAGGACATGTCGCTGGTGGTGCAGGAGCTTTCCAACAGCACCACAACCACCTGGTATCGTAAATGCCATATTTTGCTGGAGGCGAAGGCGCTGCCGGCCTGTGGCTACACGACCTTTTACCTGCAGGAAGGGGAAGCCGCCGGGTTTGATAAACCGGCCGGGGAGATTGACTGCCTGGAAAACGCCTGGCTGCGGCTGGAGCATAAAGCCGGAGAGCTGACGCTGACCGATAAACGCACGGGCGAAGTCTACTCGCACATCCTTCGGCTGGTCGATGGCGAAGACGCGGGGGACAATTATAACTATTCGCCGCCGACGGTTGACTGGAAGATTAACAGCGAAGGCTGCCTGCAGCAGGCCATGCTGACGCGCGGCGTGCTCAAAGACACCCTGCAGCTAACGCTGCACATTCCTGCCCCGGCTGATGCCGATGCACGCGAGGCCAGGCGGTTTGATGCCTGGCTGGACGTGGTAATGACCATCTCCCTGCCGCATGAAAGCGCCTGGCTGGATGTTGTCGTTGACGTTAACAACACGCTGCGTGACCACCGTTTGCAGATTGAACTGCCCACCGGTTTATATCAGTCGACCCATTTTGCCGATCAGCCTTTTGGCCTGATAGAACGTGATAATGTCCCTCGTGCGCTTGAGATCTGGCAGCAAGAAAACTGGGCGGAAGCGCCTGCCTCACTGTGGCCGATGCAGAGCCTGGTGATGATGCACCACGCGCGGCGCGGCGTCTGCGTGGTGACCGCCGGGCTGCGGGAGTACGAAATTCCTGTCGGGCAGCCTGATACGCTGGCGATTACCTTGTTCCGCAGCGTGGGCTGGCTCGGACGGCCCGCGCTGGAATGGCGGCCTGGACGGGCATCTGGCATGGTGCTGCCTGCTCCTGACTCGCAAATACCCGGTCATCACTCGTTTCACCTGGCCGTCATGCCGATGGATAACGGGCAAAGCCCGGCGTTCTGGCAGGCCGTCGAGCAGTGGCGTACCCCGGCTTCGGGCTACCTGGATTCTGGCTGGTCGCGTTTTCGCACCAACCCCCACGGGAAATCCTTCCCGCCGCACTTCAGCGTCTTGAGCTGGGAAAGCCCCCTGCATTTCAGCACCCTGAAAAAAGCGCAAAACGAAGAGGCGTTAGTGCTCAGGGGCTGGAACCCAGGCCTGACGCCGCTCAAAAACGTTCCTCCGACAGCAAACGGCACGCTGGAGCAGGTCACGCTAGCGGAAATTCCGGCCACGCCAACGGGCGCTGTCGAAGCAAGTACGCCGGTTTCCTGGCTCATTCGCTCATTTGAATAAGGCGCAATCCCTATGCAGACATTGTTATTTCGTTGCCCGCTGGTGAATGGACTTCACGCCAGGCCCGCAAGCGCGCTTGAGCGGCAGGCTTCACGCTTTGTTTCCTCGGTGACGCTAGTGAACCAGACTAAGTCACGCCAGGGGGATGCCAAGAGCGTCCTGGCGCTGGTGGGGGCAGATGTTGCCGGAGGCGATGAGTGTCGGTTGCTGATAGAGGGGCCAGACGAGCAGGCGGCCCGGCAGGCGCTCGGCCATTTTATTGGGCATGAGTTCGCGCAGTGTGATTCGCCGCTGGCCGCTGCCGTTGAAGAAGAGCAACCGCTGCCGGTGTTCCTTTCCCGAAGTGCATCCCCTGTCTGGCAAGGGAAGGGCGTTAGTCCGGGGGCGGCGCTGGCAAAGGCCGTTTTTGTTGAGCAGATCGATCTCCACGCGCTGGCGCTGCGGCACGATGAAGAACCTTTTCCTCTGCAGCAACAGCGACTGATTGTCGCCCTGCAGGCTGCGCGGATGCGTTTACGGGACGATATCAGCCAGCAGGCGGATGAAGCGGCGCAGATTCTGGATGCGCAAAGTCAGCTGCTGGAGGATGAAACCGTTGAAGAGTGCCTGCTGGACGAGCATGACGCCCGCAATACGCTGGCCGCGTTGGCAAAAGCGCTGGACGTACTGCGGGAGCCTTTCCGGCAAAGCGACAGCGAATATCTCCGCCAGCGGGAGCTGGATGTTCTTGACCTGGGGCTGAGGATTGCGGCCGAACTGACCGGCAATCCGTGGCTGGGGCTGCCGCAACTGGATGAAGACGCGCTGGTGATTGGTGATGGCGTGCTGACGCCGGGCCAGTTGCTCATGCTGCAAGGGCCATTTCTGCGGGGGATTGTGATGCCGACAGGCGGCGAAACGTCCCATACCGCAATACTCGCCCGAGCGTTTGCGACGCCGCTATTGTGCCTGGCCTCGACGAAGCCGCTCTTTGCCGCAGGAGCAGGGGCATACTTGCTGAGCGCCGGACACGGGTTTGTGCTGGCGGCACCCGATGAGGTGGCGCAGCGCTGGTACGCGCTGGAATGCAAAAAGTATGCTGCTGAACCCGTAAGCGAGGAAGCGGACATGTTCAGCCCGGCGCTGGTGTTTCTGGATGAAAAGCTTCATGACAAGCATGAGGTGATTAAACGGCTGACGGATAACCTTGACGTTCAGGGACGGGCGCTTTCTGCGACGCTCGCCGAGCAGGCCATCTGGCAGCGTGAAGCGGTCTTTACCACCGCGCTGGGCTTTTCCATCGCCATTCCGCACTGTAAGTCTGCCGCGATCTCCCGCAGCAGTATTTCCGTCCTGCGGCTGGCAGATCCGCTGGACTGGGGAGACGGCGTGGCGGTGCGGCTGGTGATTATGCTGACGCTCAGCGAGCAGGAGCAGGCGCAGCATATGCGGATATTCTCAGTTTTAGCCCGTCGGCTGATGCATGAATCCTTCCGAGAGAGGCTGCTGACCGCGGCAACGGCGCAGGCCGTGGTGGATGTGTTCCGCGAGGAAGTCATAATCTTGTCATAAATCTGGTTATACTCAGACTGGCGCTTTTCACGAGAAGGGGAGTACGTGTATGCCGATTGCCCGCTGGCAGCAGCAGTTTGAGAACTATTTGATTGAGAACTGGGCGCAGGATGACAAAGCCCATGACGTGGCGCATTTTCGGCGCGTATGGAAAACCGCCCAGCATATTATGGAAGGGACGGAGGCGGACAGGCTGGTGGTGCTGACCGCCTGCTACTTCCACGACATCGTTAACCTGCCCAAGAACCACCCGGAGCGGCATCTGGCCTCAACGCAGGCGGCGCAGGAGACGCTGCGTATTCTGGAAACGCATTTCCCGGACTTCCCCCGCGAGCTGTATGACGATGTAGCCCATGCGGTGCGGGCCCACAGTTTCAGCGCGGCTATTGCGCCGCAGACGCTGGAAGCGAAAGTAGTGCAGGATGCGGACAGGCTGGAATCGTTGGGCGCGATAGGCCTGGCGCGGGTGTTTTATGTTTCCGGCGCGCTGGGGCGTTCGCTGTTTGACAGCGACGATCCGCTGGCCGATCGCCGTGAACTGGACGATACGCAGTATTCGGTGGACCATTTCCAGAAAAAGCTTCTGCGCCTGCCGGAGTCAATGCAAACCGAAGCCGGGCGCGCGCTGGCGCGGCACAATGCGGATTTCCTCGTCGGCTATATGGCAAAGCTGTGCGCCGAGCTGAAAGGCGACTACCTGCAGGTGGACGAGCAGGTCCTGCAGCGTTTTAAATCACAGGCTTAATCCTTCCGGCCCGCAGTCCATTCTGCGGGCTGTTTTCATTTTTTCTGGGTCAAATCGGTGATACAGTTTCACTCCCTTTTCCCATTTTTGGTTCACGATGAACGATCTTGACGCGATAGCAGAACACCTCTCCCTTCAGGCACAGCGCCACAAACAAACTCAACAAGAAGAAGACAATGCGCTGGTCAGCCGTTTACTTGAAATCTACGATCAAAAAACCGTTGCGCTCCGCCTGCGTCAGGTGGGAGGCGACTGGACGCGTGAGTCCCTGAACCGCTGGTATAACGGCAAGTCTGCGCCTCGTGGTTTAACCGAAGTGGAAGTGCAGATGCTGCAAAGTATGCTGCCGTCGCCGCCGGCGCATCACGGGCGCTATGCTTTTCGTTTTATCGACCTGTTTGCCGGGATAGGCGGGATCCGCAGCGGCTTTGAGGCCATCGGCGGCCAGTGCGTGTTTACCAGCGAATGGAATAAATACGCGGTGAGGACCTACAAGGCAAACTGGTACTGCGACCCGACGCAGCACCAGTTCAATGAAGATATCCGAGACGTGACGCTCAGCAACCGTGGCGACGTCACGGACGAGCAGGCGACGGCCCACATCCAGGCCACGCTGCCCGACCATGATGTGCTGCTGGCCGGTTTCCCCTGCCAGCCGTTTTCGCTGGCGGGCGTGTCGAAGAAAAACGCCCTTGGGCGCGCGCACGGTTTTGCCTGTGAAACGCAGGGCACGCTGTTCTTCGACGTGGCGCGGATCATTGCCGCCAAACGTCCCCCGGTTTTTGTGCTGGAGAACGTTAAGAACCTGAAGAGCCATGATAAAGGCAATACGTTCCGCATTATCATGCAGACCCTGGACGAGCTGGGTTACGACGTGGCTGATGCCGCGGTTTCCGGGCGTGACGATCCGAAAATTGTCGACGGTAAAAATTTCCTGCCGCAGCACCGGGAACGCATTGTGCTGGTCGGCACGCGCCGCGATTTGAAACTGGATACGGCGGTGACGCTGGCGAAACTGAGCGAATTCTATCCGGCTCGTCGCCCGACCTTTGGCGAGCTGCTGGACGATGAGGTTGACGCGAAATATGTGCTGACCCCGACGCTGTGGAAATACCTCTATAACTACGCGAAGAAGCACCAGGCCAAGGGCAACGGCTTTGGTTACGGCCTGGTTGACCCGAAAAACCCGGCAAGCGTAGCAAGAACGCTGTCGGCTCGTTATTTCAAAGATGGCGCGGAGATCCTGGTCGATCGCGGCTGGGACATGGCGCTGGGCGAGGCAGATTTTAACCATCCTGATAACCAGGTGAACAGGCCGCGTCGCCTGACGCCGCGCGAGTGCGCCAGGCTGATGGGGTTTGAAGCGCCGAAAGGGAAAGCGTTCCGCATCCCGGTGTCTGACACCCAGGCTTATCGCCAGTTTGGCAACTCCGTCGTCGTTCCCGCGTTTGCCGCGGTGGCTAAACTGCTGGAGCCGGTGATCAAGCAAGCGGTGAAAAAGCGCTAAGCGGAGAAAGAAATGGCGGATGTACACAGCAAAGCGATACGCAGTAAAAACATGCGGGCGATTGCCACGCGTGACACCGCCATTGAAAAACGTCTGGCTGGACTGCTGGCAGAGTGCGGGTTTAGCTTTCGCGTGCAGGATGCCGCACTGCCCGGCAAACCTGATTTTGTGGTGGATGAATACCGCTGCGTTATCTTTACCCACGGCTGTTTCTGGCATCATCACGACTGCTATTTGTTTAAAGTCCCGGCCACGCGCACCGAGTTCTGGCTGGAAAAAATAGGCCGCAACGTTGTGCGGGATAAGCGAGACACGGCGCTTTTGCTGGCGCAGGGCTGGCGAGTTTTAATTGTCTGGGAATGCGCGCTGCGTGGCCGTGAGAAAATGCAGGATCGGGCGCTGTGTGAACGGTTAGAAGAGTGGATTTGCAGCGGCGGGCGTAGCGCGGAAATTAACGTGACCGGGATTCATCAGCGACACGACAGTGGCCAGCAGAGGCTGGCCACTGACTAACTATTTTTCGACTTCACACGTCTCAATCACCGGTTTGGCCGGGAACAGGTATTTACCCAGCGTGACCAGCACCACGGCAAAAATAATGATCCCCAGCGCCAGCCATTCAATCGCCGACAGGCTTTCCCCCGCAAAGGTGGTGCCCAGCAGCACGGCCACCACCGGGTTGACGTAGGCATAACTGGTCGCCACCGCCGGGGAGACATTTCGAATCAGGTACATATAGGCGCTGATGGAGATCATCGAGCCAAACAGCGCGAGATAACCCAGCGCCAGCCAGCCGGAGGTGTTCGGCATCGTTGTCAGCCGTTCGCCGGTGAGCGCCGCAAGGCTGAGCGCCACAATCCCGGCTGCCAGCATTTCCACCGCGCCCGCCATCATGCCTTCGGGCAGTTCGATGCGCGACCCGTAAACAGACCCAAACGCCCAGCTCAGGGAGCCAATAAGAATTAAAACAGCGCCGAAGGGGTTACCGCTGAGATTGCCGCCGCTGTTCAGCAACACAATACCCGCGAGGCCAATGGCAATCCCGAGCCACTCCAGCTTGCGCGTTTTAATGCCAAACAGGCGACTGAAGCAGAGGGTAAACAGCGGCACGGTGGCGACCATGACGGCGGCAATGCCGGAAGGGACGTGCTGGTGCTCGGCCACCGTGACGCAGCCGTTGCCGATGGCCAACAGAAGCACGCCGATAAGGGCGGCGTTAAGCGTCGGGCGCAGTTTGGGCAGCTTGTGGCCGCGAAGCAGGAGAATGCCCATCAGCAGCGAACCCGCAAGCATAAAGCGCGTACCGGCGAGGATAAACGGCGGCCAGGTTTTTACCCCGATAGCCAGCGCCAAATAGGTTGAACCCCAGATGATGTACAACGCAAACAGCGCCGCTATCAGCGGCACTAATTGACCAGAACGAGCTCGCATAATCCCTCACCAGACACCAATTTCAGGCCGACAGTTAACGCCAAAAGTGGGCGGATAGCGAGCTTTATACTTGTTGATGTAATGTTAATTTTTATTGACAAGCGCGGCGATTTTTCGCGGCGCGCTTTTTGCTTCATACTCTTGGGTATCGACATCAATAAGGACAGATATTTTGGCTGGAAGTAGCTTACTCACTTTGCTCGACGACATCGCCACGCTGCTGGACGACATTTCAGTTATGGGCAAACTCGCGGCAAAAAAAACGGCAGGCGTCCTGGGCGATGACCTCTCGCTGAATGCTCAGCAGGTTTCTGGCCTGCGCGCGAATCGGGAACTGCCTGTCGTCTGGAGCGTGGCAAAAGGATCGTTTCTAAATAAGCTTATCCTGGTGCCTCTGGCACTGGTTATTAGCGCCTTTGCGCCCTGGGCAATTACGCCGCTGCTGATGGTGGGCGGCGCGTTTTTATGTTTTGAAGGCGTGGAAAAAGTGCTGCACAGCCTGCAGGCGAGAAAACGCAAAGAAAGCGCGGAGGAAAAGCAGGCGAGGCTGGAGGCCGTTGCCGCCCAGGACCCGCTGGCCTTTGAAAAAGATAAGGTGAAAGGCGCGGTGCGCACGGACTTTATTCTTTCGGCGGAAATCGTTGCCATCACGCTTGGCATTGTGGCGGAAGCGCCGCTGCTAAATCAGGTGTTAATCCTGGCAGGAATAGCCATTCTGGTGACTATCGGCGTGTACGGCCTGGTCGGGATGATTGTGAAAATTGACGATCTCGGATACTGGCTGGCGGATAAGCGTGCGGCGCTGGCACAGGCGGTGGGGAAAGGGCTGCTTATTCTTGCTCCCTGGCTAATGAAAACCCTCACGTTTGTCGGGACGCTGGCGATGTTCCTCGTCGGCGGCGGTATCCTGGTGCACGGCGTGCCCGTGCTTCATCACGGCATTGAGCAATGGATGGGGCAGTTTGGCGGCGTGGTTGAGCTTGCCGGTCCGACGCTTGCCAACCTGGTGCTCGGCTTTATTGCGGGCGGTGTTGTGCTGCTGGTGGTGAACGGCATAAATCACCTTCGCGGGAGCGCTTCACACTAAGTTCGAGATGAAAAAATAACGCTTTAGTCAGGAAAAAACGCTGACCATTGACTATACCTTTAGAGGTTTTCACCCCTAACGCCGGAGGCGGCTATGGTTTATGTGGTCAGCGATGAAGTCCGGCGTAAGAACGGCGGTCCACGCATGATTGTCACGGGTTATTCCAGTGGCATGGTGGAGTGCCGTTGGTACGACGGATACGGCGTAAAGCGCGAGGCGTTTCGTGAGGATGACCTTGCGCCAGCGGAAACCAGAGAGCATCAGCAGGCGTGATGTGTCTGGTTTTTTAACGGAACCCGGCTATGCCGGGTTTTTTTATCCTCGGCTAAGGCGCTTTTCGGCAGGCCAGCTTCGACAAAGCCCTGTCGCGGTGGCAAAATCTGTAAAGACTTCATTCTTCCGGGGTTTTCGGAAGGAACTGATAACCGCGGCCGGGTCGTCCGCCAGGGAGGATCCCCCTTGATCGGTACTACATTTGAGCGGTTTATCAGCCGCTATAAAAGACCGCAGCGGGTGGTAAACCTCTGTTTTATTGTTGTGTTTCTATGCTCAACGCTGCTGACCTGGCGTGAAGTGGCGGTGCTGGAGTCCGCCTATATTTCTAACCAGCGTAACAGCCTCGATAATATTGCCACCGCGCTGGACCGGCAGCTGCAGCACAGCATTGATAGCCTGCTGTTTTACCGCAACACCATGCATTATGCGCTGCAGTCTCCTATTTCCACCGATATTTCACGTCAGGCGTTGGCGGATTTTGCCGTCCAGCGAACGCAGCCTTACTGGCAATTAAAGCTGGATCTTAATCGCGGGATGCCGATTAACGGCGTTTCCGACGAGTTTGTCAGCCACAGCCACGTGCTCGACCGCGATGAGCGCTGGCTTTATCCTGAGCTGGAGGCGGCGCTGGAGTTCAGCTATATCATGCAGCTAGCTGACGACAAGCGAGACCTGCAAAGGCGCGTGTTCTACGCTTCGCGGGCGGGCTTTTTCCTCTCAAGTACGCCCCCGGAAAACGATCCGGGCCTTGTGTCACTCTATTATCGGCTCATTGCTCAGCCCTATTTTGGCGCTCAGTCGCCGCAAAATAACCCAGGCCGTGGCCTGCAGTGGACGCATACCTATAACCCAGTCAGTCCAAATGGGCAGATTATTACCGCGGCTGTACCGCTGGATCTGAATCAGCGCTGGTATGGCGTGCTGGCGATGGATTTTCCCGTCAGCGGGATGCATGCATTCCTTCAGGAACTGTCTCACGATCGCTATGAAGGCACCGTGATGCTGTTTGACAGGCATTTCTCGCTCATTGCCACCGCGGCGAACAGCGCGCCGCAGACGCCGGTGTTTAGCGCCAAACAGCAGGCTGAGATTACCCGCTCCATGGAAAGCGGAGAAGAAGGCGAGCTGCGGATGGACAGCCGTTTCGTGACGTGGGCGAAGCTGATGAACTTTGACGGCGTGCTGATTAAAGTGCATACCCTCGGCGAGGGCGTGCAGGGAGAATTTGGTCGAATCAGCATTGTGCTAACGCTGCTCTGGCTGCTCTTTACGCTGATGTTGTTCATCTCATGGCGGGTGATTCGGCGGCTGGTGAGCAATATGTTGACGCTGCAGCAAACGCTGAGCTGGCGCGCAAATTACGATACCCTGACCCGGCTCTACAACCGCGGCGCCTTCTTCGATATTGCTCACGGAATGGCGCTGGACTGCCAACGCGAGGAAAAACCGTTCTCTGTGATCCAGATGGACCTCGATTTCTTTAAAGGCATTAACGATCGCTACGGGCATCACGCCGGCGACAAGGTGTTGTCTCATGCCGCCGCGCTGCTTGCTTCCTCCCTTCGGGAAGAGGATGTTGCCGGGCGCGTGGGCGGGGAAGAGTTCTGCCTGCTGCTTCCAGGCACGAAGCTTCCGGAGGCGGCAGCCGTCGCCGAGCGGATTCGGCACCGCATCAATACCAAAGAGCTGCTTTTGCAGGCCGGACAGACCCTCAAAATCAGCGCCTCGTTTGGCGTGAGCTGCGCCCATGAGCGCCACGATTATGATTTTGAGCATTTGCAGTCCATTGCCGACCGGCGGCTGTACAAGGCGAAGCAGAACGGACGCAACCAGGTTTGCACCCAGGACTGATTTCCCGTCGGGCGTGGCCGCTATATCATATAAGCCCTGCTGATGTTTTATTCGGTTACCGAAGGGGCGGCTCGCTAAAGCAAGCGTAATGTTTTTGTCACGTAGTGGGCGAGGCTGACGCGCGTTTATTTTTTATTCGCCCCAGTACGGCAGGCGAAATCAGAACGTTCAGTTTAGGATAAATCTTAATTTATTCAGCGCTCAAATGGCCCTTTGATGCGGGCATCAGGTTTAAAAAAACGATTTAACAAGGCATTGGACTCAAATTGATTGCGTCAATGAGTGCAGTTATAGACATTCCTGAAAAGAATATATCCTTGTATTCAATAAAATTTAAGGTAATGTGGTCAACACATCAGATTTCCTGATGTAACGAATTTCAAGTGCTTCTTGCTTCAGCAAGTTTTCATCCCGGCTCCCCGGCCGGGATGCTTTTCTTAGCGATTAATTTCATTCACGCTAAAATCCCGAATATCCAGCTCAAAAGCATCCGCCAGCTCCTTATAGCTATGCCAGTCTCGCCCATCCACGCTCACTCGCTGCGGGTGTTCCTCGCTGCTGGCGTGCCGGATATCGCTTTCGCTAATTTCGTTGATGGCGGCAAGCAGTGCGTCAACATCCACTTCCGTTGTCTGATGCGCCGCGCTGCCGCTGATTTTCACGCTCTTCATCACTTTACCCTCGCTGACTACCACCCTTAAGTATAGCCGTTTCAGATAATGCGCCAGGTGGCCCGGAGTAAGGGCGCTCAAGGTGTTTTTGATCTACAATGGCAGGCAATGTCTCTGGAGGAAATAACCATGAAAATCAATGATCGGGTGACCGTAAAGACCGATGGCGGCCCGCGGCGTTCGGGGATCGTTCTGGCGGTGGAGCCATTTAACGAAGGAACGATGTATCTTGTGTCGCTGGAGGATTATCCGCTGGGGATCTGGTTCTTTAATGAGTCAGGCCACCCGGACGGCATTTTTGTGGAGCGCGAAGAGTAGGGTAAAGGATGTATGACCCTCACCCCGGCCCTCTCCCTGGAAGGGAGAGGGGGAAATCTATCAGGTGGACGCTGGACAGTCTCCTCGCTTTCGGGGAGCGGCAATCTTTACACCACGCTAGGCACAATAATCGCCGCAAAAATCACCGTAATCACCGAATATTTCATCGCGTAATACACTTTCCGGTTTCTCTTCTTCAGGTTTTGCCCGCTGTCGCGCAGCGCGTGAACATACTTGAAGATGCGGTTCAGCCCGCCGGTGCGGTCGCTGTCGCTATTTGGCGAGCTGGCGGCTGACATCAGTGTGGTGCCTACCCAGTGGTTAACGGCCTGCGCCCAGCGCCATTTCATCGGGCGCTCAATATCGCAGAACAGAATAATACGGGTCTGTTCGCTCTTATTTTCCGCCCAGTGTACGTAGGTTTCATCAAAAATTACCGCTTCGCCATCGCGCCAGCTGTGGCGCTGCCGGTCGACTTCAATAAAGCAGCGGTCGTCGTTGGGCGTGGCAAGCCCAAGGTGGTAACGCACCGATCCGGCATACGGATCCCGGTGCTTGCCCAGGTAAGAACCTGCAGGGAGTTCCGCGAACATCGCCGCTTTAACAGACGGAATTTCGCTGACCAGCTTTGTGGTGATCGGGCAAAGCTCATGCGCAGACGGGTGTGCATCGCTGTACCACTTCAGGTAAAAACGCTTCCAGCCCCGCTTGAAGAACGTATTAAACCCGGCATCGTTGTGGCTTTCTGCCGCTTTAATGTGGCCCTGCAGGCGCAGCGCTTCCTCTCGAATGATTTCCCAGTTGTCCGTCAGCTTTTGCAGTTCCGGAAAGTCACTGGTCGGGAAATACGGCTGTTCAGGCGGCAGACGCGAGAAACGCGTCATGAACATATTGACCGGGGCCATAAAGGTCGAGTGGTCAAAAAGCTGGCGGGAAAACTTCTGTTTTTCGACACCGCGGGAGTGGGCGTAAAAGACGCTGATAATAAAAATGCCAAGAACAATAACGGCTACCATAGCAACAAATCTCTCCATGTATACTTGTATGGCGTAAGTCTAGTGAGATTTTTCTGCTTTTTTTAGCAAAGGTTGCGGTTTTGTTACAGGAAAGAGTGTCGTTTAACTTGTATTTAATCTCTGACGGGCGTCAGAGATTAAATACTGCGGCCAAAGTGGCGTAGGGATGCAGAGTAAGTCAGCTACCGGAGGTTAACAAAAATACCGTTGGTGACGTTGTCGGTGAGACGAACTACATGATATATCACCTGCTTGTTATGGGTCTTGATTTTGCGTTTAATATTTCCTTTATGAGACGAAACGGTTTTTGCCTTGATGTTCATTTGATCAGAGATTTGAATCGTTCCCTGTCCTGACATCCACATTTTTAGCATGCTGGACTCTGTGCGACTAAGAGAAAGTGTCGGCAAATTAATATGTCCAATACATTGTGCATTTTTTGCTAAGTATTCCGCTAAAATATCGTCTAAAGATTCTGGCTTGATGGATTTCGAGCTGATCAGCAGATTTTCTCTGACCAGAAGATATTCATCAAAGTGAATATTAGCAATCGCCATAAAGACTAAAAATAGCGTCCCTGGATGTTGATTTATGATCTGCTTAATTCTCTGACTGCTTTCCGGGTCATGAATAAAACAGTCTTCATTAATAAACACCACGCTGGGTGCCTGCGACTGGCATGCCTGTGCCAGCTGTTCTACCGTTTCTACATCTGCAATATGCCGTTTTCTAACCCCGCGGCTGGCTAAGTAGCCGACAAGCCCCAGCCGGGTATAGCTGCATAAGTCCATAATAATCGTTGACATAGCAAACCCTCACTAAGCGCGTTATACCCGTAATAATCAGGAGCGCAGATTGAAAGCTGTACTGGTTTTGTACCGCGAGTGACAATGTCAGTCCCAGGGCAAAGCCAATCCGCCGCATTTTCCGCAGTTCTAATTATTTATGGGTAACCATTATTAATAATTTAAAAGGCGAAATCACTATCCCGGAAAGTTGCCTATAATTTGCCAGGAATGTTCTTAAAGTAAAGTGAATGTTGTGTATTGTGAGCAAGGTAAAAACTTATATTCCGCGCCAGATATATCTTGGCGGATGTTATTAACATATTTTTTTAGGAATATCCTCAGAGAGGCAGTATGAAAATCAGGGTTATTAATTTGCGGGGATTTCACTGACAATATCCGCGAGCAGATCAAAAATCTCGCCGAATAAATGTTCGGTAAAGGGGGCGATAAGCGGCATCATTACCATAAAAATAAGCATGCCGATAGATAAGGTGACGGGGAAACCGATAACAAATACCGATAGCTGGGGAGCCATACGGTTTAACAGTCCCAGGGCGATGTTAAGCGTTAGTAACAAAGTGATTAACGGCAGGGCCAGCATCAGGCCATTGAGAAAGATCAGACCGCCCGCTCGGGTCAGCGCCATAAACGCGTTGCTGTTGATCGGTTCGCCGCCGATCGGCAGGGTATGAAAAGTATCGACCAGCATCGAAATCAGCCATAAATGGCCGTTAAAGGTCAGGAACAGCAGCATCGCCAGAATATCAAGAAAGCGGGCCAGAACCGGCATATTGAGGCGGCTGCCCGGATCGAAGAAGGTGGCGAAAGAGAGTCCCATTTGCAGGCCCACAAGTTCCCCGGCGGTACGCACGGCAGCAAAAGCGAACTGCATCGTAAAACCCAGCGCCACACCGATAAGAATTTGTTGTATTGCCAGCCAGAAACCCGCGGCAGAAAAGATCGTCACCCCTGTTGCGGGCAGGGAAGGCGCGATGATAAAGGTGATCATCAGCCCGAGCCCAAGCTTAACCCGCTTGGGGATCGATCGCTCGCTCAGGATGGGGGCGGTCATGATCAGCGCCAGCACGCGCAGCAGCGGCCAGAAATAGAGGCTTAGCCAGTTTAGCCACTGGGTGCTGTCAACGTGGATCATCCAATGGTGTTCGGCAGATTGGTCAGCAGGGAACGCATGTAATCCAGCAGCAGGTTAAGCATCCACGGCCCGGCAATGACGATGGTCACGAACACGGCCAGAATTTTTGGAATAAACGACAGCGTCATTTCGTTGATCTGCGTGGCCGCCTGCAGCAGGCTGATAACCAGGCCGCTTATCAGCGCTACCAGCAGCAGCGGGGCCGCAAGGGCAAGGGCCACCTTCATCGCTTCGGTGCCCATCATCATGACCGATTCTGGCGTCATTTTCTTTCTCCGCTAGCTGTAAAAACTTTGCGCCAAGGAACCCACCAACAGCTGCCAGCCGTCGACCAGCACGAAAAGCATCAGCTTAAAGGGCAGGGCAATTGTCGCGGGGGGAACCATCATCATCCCGAGCGCCATCAGGACGCTGGCGATCACGAGGTCGATAATCAGGAACGGGATAAATACGGTAAAACCAATCTGGAACGCGGTTTTCAGCTCGCTGGTGACATAGGCAGGCAGCAGAATACGCATCGGCACGGCTTCCGGTCCCTGCAGCGGCTGAGTGTTCGCCAGACGTGCAAACAGCGCCAGATCGGCTTCACGGGTCTGGCGCAGCATAAATTCGCGCAGCGGTTGAGCGCCTTTATCCATCGCCACTTCCATCGAGATCTTGTCTTCGCTGAAGGGCTGGTAGGCGTCGGTATAAATTTTGTCGAACACCGGCGACATAATAAAAAAGGTCAAAAACAGCGCCAGGCCAACCAGCACCTGGTTAGGCGGGGCGGACGGTGTGCCCAGGGCGTTACGCAGCAGGCCAAAAACGATGATGATGCGCGTAAAGCTGGTCATCATCAGCAAAATGGCCGGCAGGAAGGTCAGGGAGGTAATAAAGACCAGCGTCTGCACCGGCAAGGACCAGCTCTGCCCGCCGTTGGCGAGGGGCTGGCTTATCAGGCCCGGTAATTGTGCGAAGGCCGCCGCAGGGAGAAGCAAAAATAGGCCCGGTAACGAGAGCGTCAGCAAACGTTTCATCAATCTTTCCCGTTACGTTTAAGCAGGTTCTTCATCAGTTTCTGGAAATCGGCAGGCGCGGGGGCTTTTTCAACCATATCCGTGACCGGCGCAGGAGGCAGAGTGTGCAGGTGAGTGATTTGGCTGGCGGTGACGCCGAGGACCAGACGAGCGTCTTCGACGTCCACCACCACAACGCGCTCGCGCGGGCCTACGCTCACGCTGGCGCTGATGTTCAGCGACTTCTTTACGCCGACGCCCGCCCCGTGAAAACCAAAGCGCTTTGCCAGCCATGCGGCCACCAGAATAAAAATAACAATGCCGGCCAACGCCCCGCTGACCTGAACAAGCGGCGAGCTGGCGTTGACGCTGGGCTGAGTGACGGTGGCCTGGGTTGTCATTTAGCGGCTCAGGCGACGCATACGTTCTGATGGGGTGATGATGTCGGTAATTCGCACGCCGTATTTGTCGGCGACGACAACCACTTCCCCCTGGGCAATCAGGTAACCGTTGATCAGAATATCCAGCGGCTCGCCGGCCAGTCCGTCAAGCGCGACCACGGAACCCTGCGTCAGGCGCAGCAGCTCTTTGATGGTCATGCGGGTACGGCCCAGTTCGACGGTCAGCTTGACCGGAATGTCCATGATCAGGTCGATATCCTGCACGTTGCCGGCAATGTCATTGCCTTCCAGCGCGCGGAATACGTTATCCGCGGTACTTTTCCCGGAACTTTTCTGCTCGTTTAACGCATCAGCCCACAGATCGTCCACTGAGCCTGCATTGTCATCGGACGGTTGATTAATATCACTCATTTGGGCTGTTCCTCATTCAGCGAATTCAATATCGGGTTGATCAAATGTTCGACGCGCAGGGCATACTGGCCGTTAATGGTGCCGTACTGGCTGGTCAGGACCGGTACGCCATCCACGTGCGCGATAATACGATCTGGCTTTTCGATGGGCAGCACATCGCCAGGTTTCAGTTTTAGGATTTGGGATAACCGCAGCGGGATATCGGCGAAGTTCGCCACCAATTCCAGCTCGGAATGCTGCACCTGACGCACCAGGGTGTCGCGCCAGCTTTGATCTTCCTGACGGGAGTTCTCCAGCGGAGGGTTCACCAGCAGCTCGCGCAGCGGTTCAATCATGCTGAACGGCAGGCAGATGTTGAACTCCCCGGTCAGGTTGCCAATTTCGACGTGGAACGGGGTGTTAACCACGATGTCGTTAGGCGACGTGGTGATGTTGGTAAATTTAACCTGCATCTCCGAACGAACGTATTCCACGTCCAGCGGGTAAATCGCCTTCCACGCGTCGCTGTAGGATTCCAGCGCCAGCTTCAGCATACGGTTGATCACGCGCTGTTCGGTGTGGGTAAACTCCCGGCCTTCCACTTTCGTTGGGAAGCGGCCATCCCCGCCAAACAGGTTGTCTACCGCAATAAACACCAGGCTGGGTGAAAAGACGAACAGCCCGGTGCCGCGCAGCGGTTTCAGGTGAATCAGGTTCAGGTTAGTTGGTACCGGCAGGTTGCGGGCAAACTCATGATACGGCTGGATACGGATGGCCCCGACGGTGATGTCCGGGCTACGACGCAGCAGGTTAAACAGCCCCATACGGAACTGACGAGAAAAACGCTCGTTAATAATTTCCAGCGCTTGCAGGCGCTCACGCACCACGCGACGCTGGGTATTCGGGTCATAGGGACGAATATCGGATTCGCCCGGCGCCCCGGCCTTCGGCTCGTCGTTATTCTCACTGTCGCCGTTTAACAGCGCATCGATTTCGGCCTGAGAAAGAATACTGTCGCCCATGGACTTACCGCAAGATAAAGGCGGTATACAGCACGTCGCTGACTACCTGTTGAGGTTGCCCGGCGACCAGAGGCGGCGCCAGAGTAGTTTTAATCGCTTCCACCAGCTTCTGCTTACCGGCATCGGTAGCAAGCTGATTGGCGTCTTGGCGAGAGAACAGCAGCAACAGACGGCTGCGGACTTCCGGCAGGAATTCGCTCAGGCGCTGGCGGGTCGCTTCATCTTTCAAACGCAGCGTGACGCCGATGTACAACACGCGATCCGCATCACCCAGATTGACGGTAAACGTATCCAGAGCGAAGAACACTGGCGCAGGCGGCGGCTCAGGCGTTTTAGCCTGGGCTGTGGCTGGCGTTTGCTGCATGCGCCAGTAGCTGTAGCCTGCGGTGGCGCACGCGGCGAGTGTAATAAGAACCAGTATCGGCACCCAGATGGCGCGTTTACGGCCTTTCGTGATAGCGGTATCAGTCATTGAACGCTTTATTCCTGTATCGGTACTGCTGAATAGCAATTATCCCGTGTCTCCGGGCGGTCAAAGCCCGGAAAACACACGTTTATTGTCGCTAGCTCTGGCGTTTACCCTTTAACGGGGCTCAGGCGAAGATATCCACCGCACCGTTGCTGCTGGCCAGACGCTGCAGGCTATCGGCCACCGGGAGCGGTTCGACGTCATTGCCATTAAGGGAAAAACGTTCCCCGCCGCGGGTGCTTTGCTGCTGTTGCTGCTGGCCGGACTGCTGCTGAGCGAAGCTTTCGCTGCTGATGTTGCTCTGGCCAAGCTGGATACCGCTTTCCGCCAGCGCAGTACGCAGTGACGGCAGCGCGGCTTCAAGCGCGGCGCGCACGTGACTGTGCGGTGACATCATCTGCAGCTGCGCCTGGTTATCTTCTAGTTTTAGACTAATTTGCACCTGACCGAGATCTTCCGGGTGTAATCTCAGCTCGGCGCTGTGCTGGCCCTGGCGGGTAAACAGCGTAACGTGCTGAGAAATCTGCTGTTGCCACTCATGGCTTCCTAACTGGGCGCTGATCATCGGTGCCGTAGGGGTAGCGATGTGCGTTGTGGTTGGGGTAGCGACGGTGGCGCTGCTGATGGCCGGGGTTAACTGCGCCGTAACTGGGGCGGTGTTATTTGCCTGCGGAGCAGCGTTATCTCGGCTGTCAGGCGTGTTACTGGCGACCAGTTGGGCTTTGTCATCCCCCTGAGGCTGAGCAGCTGCCGGGGTATTGGCTGCAACAGATTTACTGTCTGCAAGCGTTGCACCCGCCGGAGCGGTTTTCTTCGCGCTGCCGCCAACAGGCAGCAGGCTGTCCGCGGTATTTTTGCCTGCGGTATTCCCTGCCGCAGAAGTCAGGGCGGACAGCGATGCCGTGTCGGTAGCTGTTTTAGCTAGCGCCGCGGGCTGTGCAGCGGTCACGGGCTGAGGCAGCATCGCAAACAGCGCGCTAAGCGTTTGCAGCTCCGCGTCGCTCAGAGGCTTATCGGTTTTGGCGTCTTTCAGCTCCGCCTCTGGCTTATCACCCGTTTCTGTTTTGCCGAGGGAAGTGAGCAGGGTGGAAAGCGCTTCAGGTTGCTCCGGTGAGTTCAGCAGTTCAGCGAGAGCTGCCTGGCCGTCCTGGGGCTCACGTTTAGCCGCATTGGCCGCGGCAACTTTGCTTAACGCCGCGCCCAGAGGCAGCGATTTGCCGTCCTCCAAAGCGACGTTTGCCGGCAAAGCTTTGCCCAGCAGCGTCAGGAAGTCTTCACCGAAGCCTTTGCCGTCCGCGACTTTTGCATCCCCGGCTGCAGCGGTATCGGCCCCGGTGTTTAACAGAATTTTTGGCAATGTGATCATTCACCTTTCCTCAATGTGGCCCGCTGGGCGTATTCGTCCATCTGCTTCTGATCGAGTCTGTTCTCTGCGATCAACAGCTCCGCTGCCTTTCTGTCCTGCAGGGTTTGCCATGCCTGCAGGCGCTTTTGTTTTTCCTGCCATGCACCCAATGCCTGATCAACTTTATTGGACCACTGCATCAGCTGCTGGCGGTGCTGTTCGATGGCTTTTTCCAGCGTGCGTATAAACTGCTGGTAGTTCTGCCAGCGGGTGCTGGCAATCCCCTGGCTCATGTTGTCATTCAGGCTGTTGCTGTACTCAAACTGATAGTTAATCAGCATGTTGAGTTGCTCTTCCGCCTGCTGGCAACCCCGGCGCATCTCCCCTAAACGAATCGCCGCTTTTTCCACTTCCTGGGCGGCGAGTTCACGCAAAGTATCCAGTGCGCTGTTTTGGTTCATGGTCACCTCTCATCAAACCGTGGGGAAAAGCGTCTCCAGTGCGAGGCTGGCTTCTTCCCAGTTTGCGCGTTCAAAAATGCCTTGTTGCAGGAAGGCTTCAAGATGCGGCCACAGTTCAATGGCCTTATCGAGCATCGGATCGCTGCCTTTGGCGTAAGCCCCCACGCTCACCAAATCACGGTTGCGCTGGAAGCTGGATAACAACTGTTTGAAACGACGTACCCGGGCGTAATGCTGCTCGGTAATCAACGATGTCATGGCACGGCTGATAGAAGCTTCGATGTCGATGGCCGGATAGTGGCCCGCTTCTGCCAGGCGGCGCGACAGCACAATGTGGCCGTCAAGAATGGCTCGCGCGGAGTCGGCGATCGGGTCCTGCTGATCGTCGCCTTCGGTGAGTACGGTATAAAACGCGGTAATAGAGCCGCCGCCGTGTATGCCGTTCCCCGCACGTTCAACCAGCGCCGGGAGCTTGGCAAAGACCGAAGGCGGATAGCCTTTGGTCGCCGGAGGTTCGCCAATGGCGAGGGCGATTTCACGCTGGGCCATGGCGTAACGTGTCAGTGAATCCATGATCAGCAGGACGTGCTGGCCGCGATCGCGGAAGTCTTCGGCGATTCTTGTCGCATAGGCGGCACCCTGCATACGCAGCAACGGAGAAACGTCCGCCGGGGCGGCAATCACAACGGAACGCGCCCGGCCTTCGGCACCGAGAATGTTCTCGATAAAGTCTTTTACTTCGCGGCCACGCTCGCCAATCAGGCCCACGACGATCACGTCAGCCTGGGTATAACGCGCCATCATGCCGAGCAGGACGCTTTTCCCCACGCCTGAACCGGCAAACAGGCCCATACGCTGCCCGCGACCTACCGTCAGCAGGGCATTAATCGGACGAACGCCAACGTCAAGAACATGTTCAATCGCGGTACGCTGGAGCGGGTTAAACGGGGCTGCACCCAGCGCGCCAATCAGGTCGGAATCCGGCGAAGGCAGTCCGTCGAGCGGGCGGCCGCTGCCGTCGAGCACGCGGCCGAGCAGGGCGGGGCCGAGCGGCAGTTTTTTACCGCTGTGCAGGCCTTCCGCCGTCGCCGAGCGGGCATAAACCCGGGCGCCAGGCAAAATGCCTTCCACTTCTTCCAGCGGCATCAGAAACAGTTTGTGACCGTTGAAGCCCACGACTTCACATTCGACTTCGCGATCGTGCTGTTCAATGATGCAGGTCGCGCCCAGCGCCAGCTGCAGGCCAGTTGCCTCCAGGACCAGGCCGGTGGCGCGGGTCAGGCGGCCGTAGCGGCGAACGGACGGCAGTTCGACCATCCGCGCTTCAAAATTGTCGAGCGTGTTCAGCCAGCGGGTCAGGCGCGCGGTCATCAGAGCACTCCTGGCGCGGCCAGACGGCACAGCTCTTGCCAGCGAGTGGCCACGCTGGCGTCAAGGTCGCCTTCATCGGCGGAGACTTTGCAGCCGCCCTGGTGCAGGCTTGGGTCGCCGCGCAAACGCCAGCCGTGCAGGCTTAGCGTGGCACCCAGCATCTCTTCCACCCGCTGTAAGTCATCCGGGTGTACGCGCAGCTGCGGCTTACCGCTGAACAGCGGTTCCTGCATCAGCAGGCCCTGAATCTGTTTGATCAGCGCGTTGTTATCTACGGCAGGCGTCTGGCCAATGACCTGCCGCGCGGCTTCCAGCGCCATTTGCATCAGGCGGGAAGCAATCACGCTGTCCAGCGCATCCAGCGTGTACTGGAATTCGCTCACCAGCTGCTGCATCCGGGCGTGAACCGGTGCCTGCTGCTGACGGGCTTCATTGATGCCTTGCTCAAGGCCTTGCTGGAAGCCCGCTTTACGGCCTTCTTCCACGCCCTGATCGTGCCCGGCGGCAAAGCCCGCGCTGTGGCCCTGTTCTCGGGCCTGGGCCTGCATCATCGCCAGCGTTTGCTGGAGGTCCGGCTCACTTTCCGGCTCTTCCTGCTCGGCCGTCGCTTCCGGCATCACAATCTCTTCGAACACCGGCGTAGGGAAGGCGAGGTTTTCAGGCGTCCAGAGTTTCCATGGCAGCGTATTAGACATAGGTATCCTCGCTGGTGCCGATCACCATCTCGCCGGTTTCCGCCAGGCGACGCACGATAAGCAGGATAGCTTTCTGTTCGTTTTCCACCTGCGACAGACGTACCGGGCCACGGTTGGCAAGGTCGTCGCGCAGGATGTCGGCAGCACGCTGGGACATGTTGCGCAGGAACTTCTCGCGCAGCGCCTGTTCTGCACCTTTGAGGGCGATAAGCAGAGATTCGGACTCCACTTCCTGCAGAAGACGCTGAATGCTGCGGTCGTCCACGGCCACGAGGTTTTCGAACAGGAACATCTCGTCGATGATTTTCTGCGCCAGTTCGCCGTCGAAGTCGCGCACGGCGGTAATAACGGCTTCTTCCTGCTGGGTTTTCATCAGGTTGATAATTTCCGCTGCCGTTCTCACGCCGCCCATTTTGCTGCGCTTGAGGTTCTGGCCGTCGAGCAGGTTGTTCAGCACTTCGGTCAGTTCTGCCAGCGCGGCCGGCTGAACGCCGCCAAAGGTGGCGATACGCAGCATCACGTCGTTGCGCAGGCGTTCGTCGAACAGCGCCAGAATGTCCGCCGCCTGGCCACGCTTGAGGTGAACCAGGATGGTGGCGATGATCTGCGGGTGTTCGTCGCGAATAAGATCGGCGGCGCTCTGCGGCTCCATAAAGTTGAGCGTTTCGATGCCGCTGGTGGTATCGCGGGTTTCGAGAATATCTTCCAGCAGGCTGGAGGCACGCTCTTCGCCCAGCGCTTTGATCAATACGGTACGCAGATAGTCGTTGGCATTGATGCTCAGTGCGGCGAACTGTTCGGCTTCTTGTTCAAACTCGGCCAACACTTCGGTCAGCAGTTTGTTTGAAATTTGATGGGTGTTAGCCATCGCCGCACTTAAATGCTGTACTTCACGCGGGCTGAGGTGCTTGAACACCTCAGCGGCGCGGTCTTCGCCAATGGTCATCAGCAGGATGGCGCTCTTTTCTGTTCCGGTAATACTCATATTTCAGTACTCATCCATTGGCGGATCACCAGCGCAACTACGCGAGGATCGTTGTCGGACATATCACGAATACGCTGACTCATGACTTCGGCGCTCAGGCGCTGGTTAGCTTTACGCTGCTGCTGTTGCTCGTCGCGGCTTAGCGTAACGGCCACGGCTTCTTCTTCGGCTTTAGCGCTCTGCTTCGCTTCGTTAGTGGCTTTCAGAATTTCCGCGCGGCGGGTGAGCTGAGGACGAATCGCTTTCCGCCATATCAGCCAGGCGACAATCAGCACAATCAGCCAGCGACCCGCTGAGAGCAGCATGTCGAAGAAGGCCGGAGACTTCCAGAATGGCAGGCTGCTGCCGCTGTCGTCTTCGGTGGCGGTGAACTGAGAGTTGACCACGTTCAGGGTATCGCCGCGGGATTCGGAATAGCCCATCGCTTCACGGGTCAGGTTCTCGATCTGCTTCATCTGGTCGGCGGTGAGCGGTAAAGGTTTCCCGTCGGCAAGCTGGCGGTAGTTCACTACCACGGCCACGGAAAGACGCTGAATATCCCCCACGTTCAGCTTGGTGTGACGGATGGTGCGGTCCACTTCATAGTTGGTGGTTTCGTCACGCGAAGTGTTGCTGCTGCCGTTCTGACCGGTGGTGCTGGTCTGGTTCTGCTGGCCGTTGTTGGCCTGCTGGTTAGCCTGGTTGTTCTGCGGCGGCGTCGAAATCGGTGCCGTGTTCGCTGGCGCCGGCTGGTTGGAAAGCGCGCCCGGCACGCCGCCCGGGAACTGACCGTTAACCTGAGAGGTCTGGTTCAACTGGCGAGAGCGGACCGCGGTCTGGGCCGGATCGCTATTAGGGTGATACTGCTCTTCGGTTTGTTCTTTGTTGGCAAAATCGATCTGCGCGGTGACCTGAGCATGCACGTTGCCGTTGCCGACAATCGGGCCAAGGATAGATTCAATGCGGCGCTGGTAGCGGCTCTCTACGTCAGTCGCGTACTTGAGCTGGGCGTCGTTAAGGTCACGGCCTGCGTTGTTGGACTGCGTCAGCAAATGGCCACCCTGATCGACCAGCGTGACGTTACCCGGCGGTAAACCAGCCACGGCGCTGGAAACCATATGCACCACGGCATTAATTTGCCCTTCATCCAGCGCGCGGCCAGGTTCGAGGCTAAGGGTAACGGAAGCAGAAGGGGACTTTTGTTCACGAACAAACAGGGATGGTTTTGGCATGGCGAGATGCACGCGGGCATTCTTCACCGGGCCAAGCGTTTCAATGGTGCGGGCCAGTTCGCCTTCCAGCGCCCGCTGGTAGTTCACCTGCTCGCTAAACTGACTGATACCAAACTTTTCCTGATCCAGAAGCTCGAAGCCGACGGCACCGCCCTTAGGCAGGCCCTGCTGAGCCAGGCGCAGACGCAGATCGTAGACGTTGTCTGCCGGGACCATGATGGCGCTACCGTTGTCTGAGAAGCGGTAGGGAATATTCATTTGTTGAAGCTGGGTAACAATCGCGCCTCCGTCCTGATCGGCGAGGTTGCTGTACAGCACGCGGTAATCGGGAGATTTTGCCCAAAGCACCAGGGCCACCAGCACGGCAACGGCGGCGGCACCGCCCACTATCAGCGGGATTCTGGGATTAGCACGAAGGCGATTCAACCACTCAAGAGTCTTGTTTTGCGGCGTTTGCGCCTGAGCAGCAGTGGTCATTCCACACCTCGCGGCTTAGCGTTGACAGAATTTTTAGAGTAATGAGTGAACAAGACTGACTCCCGGGTCGACAAACACGACAAAAGTTCCATATGGATGGCAGTGTCATTATTTTCGTTTCAGGAATTTTCGATGGCTGAATTAGCTCTATTTTTTACGTCTATTTAACGCCTTTATCCTATTGACAAGGTGGTAATCTTCCTCGGCTTAATACACATGGGGCGTAAAAATGGCTATTCAGGGTATCGAAGGCGTACTGCAACAACTTCAGGCGACCGCGCTGTCGGCGACCAATCCCGCAGCTTCGGCTGCCTCCGCGCCAACGGTAAGTTTTGCCGGCGAGCTGCAGGCCGCTTTGGGACGGATAAGCGAAACCTCCAACACCGCGCGTGCCCAGGCGGAAAAATTTGCTCTCGGCACGCCAGGCGTGGCGCTGAACGATGTCATGGTGGATTTGCAGAAATCTTCCGTTTCACTGGCGATGGGCATTCAGGTGCGCAACAAGCTGGTTGCAGCTTACCAGGAAGTGATGAACATGCAGGTTTAGTGCATGGGCTGATTGATTTCAGACGGGAGCAAGCCTTGTTTGCTCTTGTCTGGTATTTGACCGTGCGTTGTATTTTTGCCCCGCCTTTGACTCTTTCATTCATCCAGCTTGTGTCTTACCTGCACGTTAAGCGACGCACATCCGCGTTTTCACAACGTTAGTATGTTAAGTAAAATAGCGTTTTAACGCTAATCCCTGCCTGATACCCTTATTTATTTGACGTCAAAAGTAATTTCACTGCACTATCAGGACGATACCTTCAAGACACCGGAAGGGATTTCCGGTCTAAATGGGAGCGTCCTGTCAGCCTATGACCCCGCAACAAAAGCTAGAAGAACATTACGAGACATTAACCCCCGAGCTGCAGCGGGCCGCAGAGTTGAGCCTGCATAACATGAAGGACTTAATTGCGCTTTCGATGCGGGCATTTGCCACACGCATTGGCGTCAAGCCCGCCACGCTGCTGCGCCTGGCTCAGCGTCTGGGCTATGTCGGCTGGGGAGAGTTCAAAGCCGCCGTTATTCAGGAGCTTGGCCTCAATATTGAAACCCATCAGGCAAGGGCCGAAAAGCTGGTCGATAAGGGCAGCACGGCGTCGCTCTATCAGGAAGTGTTTGACGCCCATGCGGCAAATCTATCCCATACCGAGGCTGAAAATCCGCAGGCAATGGAACAGGCGGTTGATGTCCTGGATGCGGCCGAACATGTTTATGTGTGCGGCTTTCGGGCCAGCTATTCGGTGGCCTACACGCTGTTCTATATCTATCGCCTGTTTAATAAGAACGTGTCGCTTATCGACGGCCAGGCGAGCAATTACGAAATTTTCACCCGCGAGCTGACGCCCAAAGATGTGGTGTTGATGATAGGATTTGCCCCTTACTCGCGTGAGTCGCTGGACGTGCTGGGCGCGGCGCGGCAGGCCGGAAGCAAAATTGTTGCGCTGACAGACTCTCCACTCTCCCCACTCGCGAAACACGCCGCCAGCACGCTTTATTTCTCCGCGCACAGCCCGTCGTTCTTTCCTTCCGTAGTCTCGGCCATGGGCATTGCCGAGTGCTTGCTGGCGATGCTGGTGGCTAAACACGGAGACCGGGCGGTACAGAAAATTGCCAGCGCAGAGCGTTTCCTGCTGGATTCCGGGGCGTGGGTGAAGCCGGTTTGTTGAAAAAAGGGGCAGCTTTGCCCCTTGCATGATTAACGCTGAATAAGATAGCGAATGGTGGGGCCGTCCTGCTGAATATCCAACACCGTGTAGCCGTGGTTTTTGGCGTCCAGCGGGATGTTATTGATGGACTGCGGGCAGTCGCTGATCACTTCCAGGATCTCGCCTTTTTTCAGCTGCGGCATCGCCTCCAGCGTGGCAACAGCCGGGTAAGGGCAAGGCTCACCTACCATGTCCAGGCGGTAATCCGGGTCAATGTTCTGACTCATGCGGTTTCTCCTGTTGTGGTGCCGATAGCCTGGTTTTTACGGCGAAAGAAGCGTTTTTCCCAGCCGACAATCAGCAGATAAGCGACGAGCAGCATCAGGTAAGTCACCAGCAGCCCGCCCAGTGGCCCAAAGGTATTCAGCAGGTTGACTTTATCCCAGCTGGTGGCGAGCGCCGGAGAAATATCATCCCAGAACCAGGCCAGCAGCGTAGAGCCAATCACGTTGCCGAGACCAACCCACCAGTAGTGAACCTGACCTTCAACCGCGCGATACATCCAGCCCGTTTCGCAGCCTCCGGCCAGCACGATACCAAAGCCAAACAACAGCCCGCCGATGATGGCGTTTGGCCCTGCCCACATGATTTTGGCTTCTACGCCAAGCTGAACATAGCTAAAGATGCCAATGGCGCTGACCCCCATCCCCAGAATAATTGCTTTGGCCATCTGGGTTCGGCCGGTGATCCACATGTCGCGGAAGGCGGAGGTGAAGCAAATCTGTGCGCGTTCGATAAGCAGGCCAAAGCCGACGCCAAACAGCATGGCGAGGCCGAGTTTTGGCTGGTTTATGGCGGTGAAACCCGCCCAGCCGAGCATGCCGATAAACACCAGCATTCCCATACGGAAACGGCGCTTAGCGCGATCCGGCTGCTGGGTGAGCGGGGAGGCAGCGGAGACTTTTTGCAGTTTGACCGGAATGCGGAACATCGGCAGCAGCGTGAAGCGCGCGCCAAACCAGCAGCCGATGGCGGTGGCAAGGGCGAAGAACCAGGCGTGCAGCGAAAACTGTGGGATCCCGGTAAAGAACGCCGCGAGGTTGCAACCCATTGCCAGTCGTGCGCCGAAGCCAGCAATGATCCCGCCGAGCACGGCCTGAATGATGCGGATGCGGTGCTGGGGCAAACGAAGCTTGACGTTATTGGCCCACAGGGCCGCGGCGAAACAGCCGCCAAACATGCCGATGATCATCATGCCGTCGATACGGGTTAGCGGGCTGCCGTCGAGGTGAATTAGCTTGTAGTAACCCCATTCTTCGGCGTGAATGCCCATCAGCTGCAGGAGCTGGCCGCCCCAGCGGGTGAATTCGCCGGTGACGGCCCAGAAGGTACCGGTGATGCCAAAGTAATAGGTGGAGAGGATCCCGGCCGCGATCACTGCGGGCATTGGTTTCCAGAAGGTTACCAGGTATTGGTGTTTAAAGGAGTGCCAGGTCATTGTTTTCGCCTCTGAACTCAGAAGAACGTGCCGCGAAGGGCAAAAGAAGGCGCCATCATACGCCCATCTTTTGGGCTTAACAGGCTGAAAAGACGAAAAAACAATCTGGATCAATTTTTGTGCCCCAGGCGGAATTGCTGGCAGGCATTGGGCTTTAATGCCAGAATTATTTTTTCTCCGCAGTCAGGATAGACGATGAAGAAGCTTTTAGTATTGGCGGCGCTGGTAGCACTGGGCGGCTGCACCGAGATCAGAGATTATAAGCAGGTCGTTCGTACCGAAGCACCGGCGGGTATGGCGGGCTACTGGCAGTCCAGCGGGCCACAGAGCGAGCTGGTTAGCCCGGAGGCGATTGCTTCGCTGGTGGTCACGCCCCAGGGCGATACGCTGGATTGCCGCCAGTGGCAGCGGGTGATTGGGGTTCCGGGTAAGCTGACGCATTTGTCTGGCGATCTGCGTAATGTCACCGTCAAGCGTGAGATTTACGACATCGGCCTAAACGGCGACACGCTGGAGTACGCCGGGATGACGTTGAAGCGTGTGGATCGTTTGACGCCGGAATGCGCTGATTTCCTGGCTAAAAATCCTTTAGATAGCCAACTGTCGAAAGGCTAAGGGAGAATGCCTCTCACTCCAGAGAGGTGAGAGGGCTGGTGCTCAACGCTGTGGCTGCGATTTCATTCTCTTACTTTTTTGGGGCTGTCTTGTAGTGACCAATAAGTTCTATGGAGGAACGGCTAAGCTTCCGTTCACTTTAATCCTCATTCCTATGTAGCTTCTGAGCTTGTGAACGTCTCAGGGGAGTCACCGTTACTCCCCTGAGAACCCGGAGTCCCGGCGAAATAAATCGACCGCGTGAGCGGCAAACCTCCGTTTTATCTCCCAGTCCTGGGTCGGCTGAGATGCGTTCCCGACGCTCTCAGCCTCCGGCCGTTCCCGACGCCCGGACCCTGGCCAGTCGGAGAGAAAACGGAGGCGATTTAAGCCGGACACGTTCACCGTGCAGTAAACGTGTAGGGAAAACAGGTCTACGGGTGAACGGAACAGCTCCCGGATTAAAGAGATCTCCCAAAAGATGTCAAATTCACAGCACATCCTCCAGCACCCAAACGCTAACGCTGCCGCCGTGACAGGTAAAGGTTGCGCTGCCGCCCGCGTCGGTGTGAATCGTTTCCTCGCGATTGCCGAGATAATCACGCCAGTTTTTCTCAGCGAAATCTTCCCCCAAGGTGACGTGCTTTTCGCCGTCATCGCCGTTGGACATGATGACTACGCAGCCTGGGGCTTCTGCCGTGCCGCTGCGGCTAAAGCCAATGCAGTTAGGGTGATCGAACCATAAAGTCTGCACACCGTGGGCAAAGCGCTCCCGGGCGTGAATCAGGTCATCCAGCTGTTCGATGACCGGCATATCAATGTGGTAGTTCTGCCCGTCGCCGCCTTTATCGTCGTAACTTGCGCCAAAGAGATCCGGGTAGAACACCGACGGTACGCCGTTTTCGCGCAGCAGAATTAGCGCATAGGCCAGCGGTTTAAACCAGGCTTCTACGGGCGCTTCAAGCGCCTGCAGCGGCTGGGTGTCGTGGTTAGCCACCAGCGTGACGGCGTGGAACGGGTCGGCCTCAACCAGCGTGCCGGTGAAAATCTGGCTCATGTCGTAGTCACGCCCAAGCCGGGATGCCTCATGGAATTTCATTTGTAGAGGGGCATCAAACAGCATCGTTTTGCCCTCTACCAGGGCGATGTATTCCAGCAGTTTGTCCACTTCATGGGACCAGTATTCCGCCACGATAAACAGCGGCGTTTCCGTCACGTCCTGGACGTGCTCAATCCACTCTTTATAAAACCAGGCCGGGATGTGTTTGACGGCATCGAGCCGAAAGCCGTTGCACTGCGTCTGGGCCATCACCCAGCGCGCCCAGTATTTAAGCTCTTCGGTCACCGCATGGTTGCGGAAGTCGATATTGGCGCCCATCAGATAATCGAAATTCCCCAGCTCGTCGTCCACCTGGTCGTTCCAGCCGTCGCCGGTGTAGTCATTGACGATTTTGAAGATGCCGTCTTCATCGGGGTTTTCAATATGATCGACGCCGCTGAAGCATTTGTAGTCCCAGATGAACTGTGAGAATTGTCCGGCACGGGCGGGAAAGGTGTAGCGGGTCCAGGCCTCGCAGTCGATAACCTCGGGCGAGATCTCGTTGCGATTATCGGCATTTACCCGGTTGACGCGGATGTGCTCTTTTTCGTCGGCGCCCATTTTATGGTTCACGACAACGTCCAGCAGCACCGAAACTCCGTTGTCCCGCAGGGCTTTTATGGCCGCCAGCAGCTGTGCTTTATCCCCGTACTTGGTGGCGATGCTACCTTTCTGGTCAAACTCACCGAGGTCAAAGAGATCGTAACTGTCGTAGCCAACCGAATAACCGCCCGCGCTGCCTTTATACGCAGGGGGAAGCCAAACCATGTTGATGCCGATGTCGCTGAGGCTGGCCGCACGGTCGGCCACTTCTGACCAGAGCGTTCCGTCGCCGGGGGTGTACCAGTGAAAAAATTGTAACAGGGTGGGGTTCGTCATCTTGTCCGTGCTCCAGAAGTCATTTAGCTGACCTCTGGAGTATGGAATAAGAATCGAAATACGGCAGGTTTACTGGTTCAGATCGCTCGGTGTTAACACGTTGCCGGAGAGAAAACCGTAGGTGTTGTTCAGTGATTTCTGACGGCCGCTCTGGTCAATCAGGTCGCGAAGCTCACTCAGACGGCTGTTAAGCAGCCCTTTAATCTCATTTTCATTGGCGAGAATCAGATCAAGCAGCGCCTTAGCTTCTTCCTGACTTCTTTGGCTTGACTGCGCAATTGGGTTGCTGGCAATCGACTCTACCAGTTGAACATATTTAACCTCATGATCAATCAGCTCATCCCACCTTCCGCTATGGGCAAGGTCAAGCATGGTTTGACTGAGGGCGAGCAGGGCACGCCATCCATTGAGGGATGAGATGAAATCATTCATCAGATAGCATCCTGAAATGTAGGGGAAGTAGGGCCGATTTGCTTCCATGCATCCGCGATGTTTGCAAGTAATCTTTCGACTTCGGCGATGGCCTCTACGTCATTACGCAAATTAGCGTGTAGGAGACGCCTGACCATGTAATCGTAAAGATTCGCGAGGTTAGCGGGCAAATCTCCTCCGACATCCATATTCAGGCCGGCTTTCAGGCCATTATCAATAATGTTAATGGCTTTTGAGAGCGCCTCGCCTTTTTGCGGTATTTGTTCCTGTTCAAGAAACAAGCGTGCACGAACCAGGGCACTGAGTGCCCCATCGAACAACATCACCACGAGCTGGTGTGGACTGGCACTCATAACGGCGCTTTCCAGACCGACCTGTTGATAGGCTTGTACACCAGAACTCTTGTACATACAAAATCCTTAGCTTTTGTTGAATTGCTGCGCCAGATAGTTCCCCATGTTTGTCATCGAGTTAACAAGGCTTGCCAGAGAAGTAAACTGTGCCTTGTAACGCGCCATGGTTTCGTCGATGCTGTCACTCATCGCCTGTTTACGATCGGCCACGGTTTTCAATGTTGAGGTCAGGCCATCCTGCGCATTTTTAATCACGCCAGCGTTAATGGAGCTGGTGCTCAGCATATTGTTCAGTTTGGTATCCAGCTGTGTCGCAAACCCTGTCGTTTTCCCGTCGCCTACAAAGTAGTTAATAACGCCCTGCGGGTTGTCGGATAACGCTTTGGTTAATTGGGTATCATTGACTTTTAGCTGGCTGGAGCCATCCGGGGCCAGTACGGGATCCTGGGTAATGCCCAACTGCGCCATAATGCTGTAATCGCCGCCCTGTACCTGGGTCAGCATGCTACGGATATCAGCCTGGATACCGCGTACGGTACTGTCCCCGACGAGTGCGCCGTTGTTTGGATCCTGGGCGGATCCTGGGTCAACTTTTACATATTTGGTCACGGTAGCAATCGTTGACTGAAGGGTGTTATAGGCTTTAACCCAGTCATTAATCACTTTCTTGCTGGCATCGCTGGTACGCGCCACGCTCAGCGTTTCATCGGCCGTGCTCTTCGCCTTAAGGTTCAACGTTACGCCCGGCATGGCATCAGAGATGGTGTTGCTCTGACGCTCAATCATGACGCCGTTCACTTTCACCTGAGCATTTTGCGAAGCCGTTTGCTCTGTTAAAGCCCCGGTCTTGCTCGTTGAGTTGTACCCAATCACGCCCTGGAGCTGGTCATCACCGGTGACGGTGATGGTCATATCTGACTGCGTGCCGGTGCTCTTGGAAGCAATCATCAGGCGATAGTCGCCGTCGTTAGCTTTAACCACGGATGCCGAGACGTTTCCGCCCGCGGCGTTAATCGCTTTTGCAATACCGTTTAATGAGGTATCGCCGTCGGCAAGCGTCACGCTCAGTGGCTTAGTGGTGCCAGGCTGAGTAATCGTTATCGTACGTGTACCGCCGGTGGTCGCACCCTGCTGCGCAGTGTTGCTGCTGATGCTGCCGGTTGAGAGCACCTGAGCCTTCGCCATCTGCTGTACGTTAATTGTATAGTCAGCAAGGATAGCGTCACTGGTCGTGGTCGCGCTAAAAGCGGTATTGGTACTGGTGACGGAGGTAGACACCAGAGAACCCTTCGCTGTTAACGCAGCGGTAGCCGTTTCCAGTCCGGAAATCGCGGTTTTCAACTGACCAAAGGCGCTAAACTGGGCTTGATAAGTCTTTGTTTGTGTATCAAAGATGGTTAATTTTGTTTGTTCAGCCGTGTAAAGCTTATCGTAAGTATCCTGGAGGTTCAGGCTGGTACCTGCCCCGAGGCTTGAAATCGATGCCATTGATGTCTTCCTTTAAGTCGCTGGTAGTTTCATTCACTTATCGGCTGACTCAATGAAAAGTTTACAGCCGGGGAAAAAAAATAATCAGCCGAATAGCAGGCAGTGGATCGGCCTTATATGACGATTGTCGGAAAAGACGGTGACATTAATAGCGTGGTCGATGGCGTAAAGGGAGGCAAAGATATATTTTCTCGAATGCGCTAAGCCGCGTTTAAAAGTGCAGGAAAGGTTAAGTTTAGCGCGGGTTGTAAATTTAATTTCTTTATAATTCAGTCATTTGATTTTTTTTTATCATTAATTCTAAAGTTGGCACAGAGGGCGTCGATAACCTTGTTGACGGTGAGAGACGCCGTGAGTGTTAGGCACCGAACCTAAACCCAATTTTTAAGGAATTAATACTATGTCCGTAATCAATACTAACCTGCTGTCCCTGACTACTCAGAACAACCTGAGCAAAGCTCAGTCTTCCCTGGGTACCGCTATCGAGCGTCTGTCTTCCGGTATGCGTATCAACAGCGCGAAAGACGATGCTGCTGGTCAGGCGATTGCCAACCGTATGACTTCCCAGGTTAAGGGTATGACTCAGGCGGCTCGTAACGCTAACGACGGTATCTCTCTGGTTCAGACCGCTGAAGGTAACCTGAACGAGATCAACACCAACTTACAGCGTATCCGTGAACTGTCCCTGCAGGCCGCGAACGACACCAACGGCACCACTGACCTGGCATCCGTACAGACTGAAATCACCCAGCGTCTGTCTGAAATCGACCGCATCGCAGGCGGCGCTTCTTTCAACGGCAAAAACCTGCTGAACGGTTCCGTAACTACTGGCTTGAACATTCAGGTTGGCGCTAACACCACCTCTAACGATACCATCGTTATCGGCAGCGACTCTCTGATCAACGCATCTTCCGGTAGCCTGAGCAGTGGTCTGAGCACCGCTATTACCGACCACTCTACTGCACAGGCTGTTGTTTCTGCTGCTGATGCTGCTATCGCGAAAATCGATACTGCACGTTCTAACATGGGTGCGATTCAGAACCGTTTCGAATCTACCATCAACAACCTGAACAACTCCATCACCAACCTGTCTGCTGCTCAGTCCCGTATCCAGGACGCTGACTACGCGACCGAAGTATCTAACATGAGCCGCGCGCAGATCCTGCAGCAGGCTGGTACTTCTGTACTGTCTCAGGCAAACCAGGTTCCACAGGCGATGCTGTCCCTGCTGCGTTAATTTCGCAGACCGCTACAAGAAAGGTTGCTGGAAACAGCAGCCTTTTTTTGTTTTTGCCAAAAGGAGAGGCGCAGGGCGTTTTTAATATGAAGGTTAAGCCGTTAATTTCGGTTTTGTTCAGCGCATTATGCTTACTGGGCGGGTGCTAGCATCAGACAATCACCCGTCTGGCAAAATATTGCAACCTAAAGGACAGTTATGAATAGTTTCTCCCGCACTCGGGCAATGCATCAATATTACCGCGATCTGTTTACCCGGGCGATTCACCTGCCGGAAGCCGATGCTTTACCTGCGTGGCTGGTGACCGAAGTCCTTAATTTTGCCAATCCTGATTTTGCTGCCCTCGACGATAAATTAAACCAGGCACAGACGGGGTTGAATCTCGAGCAAGACAGAGCGTTAAAGCTGATGATGAGGGCGATTATTCTGTCAAATGTGGCGCTCTGCGGCCCATCTGGAGAAAAGTCGCAGGCGGTTGACGCGGAGAATGTTGAGAAAATCACGCAATGTATCGTTGAAGCGCTTAAGCTTGACGGGAATAAAAATTATCTTGTTGCCGCCGTTCAGATCCTGTTCCGCATTAATGAAATAAACTCCGCCGTTTTCCTTATTTCCAATAATCTTTCCGAGCTCAGTGAGTCACCCGTTGCGCTAAAAATTCTCTTGCTCATCTGCCTGATGGAAGAAGATTTTAATCAGGCCTATGTCATTATTCAGCAGCTCACTGAGAACATGGCGCTTATCGGGGAAGATCCTATGGCGCTGCTGATGGTTGTCACGGCTATCTACAAGCTGGGAGGCCGCCCGGATTCCTTTATCGATTTTAGCCCGTTAGACGTGCCTGACTGGCAGCCTGACGCTGGCCGTTATAGCTGGTTAATTGAGCCGGTAAATAACAATAAAACTACCGTGCTGGTCGCTTGCGATGGCGCCGGCTTTACCGCTCATGGCCTGCCGCTGCTGCTTTCTCTGTTCGACACCAATCGCGACGAGCTTAACGTTCATTTCCATATTTACAACTGTGATGCTGGCCTGGCCCAGCAGATTACGGGGCTTCGCAACGCGATGCCTGAGCTGGCTATTTCGTTAAGCAGCGAGGCAGTGACTCCGGGAACGGCAGCGAATGTGCATTATGCCAGTCGCCGGCTGGTCTTTTTATCTCATGCGCTGGAAAAAATGACCACGCCTGTCCTGCTGCTCGAGGCGAACAGCCTCGTCAGGAAGTCGTGGGCCGGGATGGAAGGGCAGTTAGATGTGAAAGATTTACTGCTGACCTGGGATGAAACCGCGCCGTTCTGGGCGTCGATTCTGGCGGCGTGTCTCTATTGTGAAGGGGGCGAGCTGTCGACGAAATATCTGGCCGCCGTGGCCCGGTTTATCGATCGCAATTTACAGCGCAACAATGCTGAACGGTTTCTCAATCAAGTGGCACTGGCCGCTGTCGAAAATGAGCTTAGTGCACTGGATAAAATGGCAATAGGCCGGGCTCAGCCGCATACGCTGGTGGATGCGGCACACGGCGAGGACGCGTTTAGTTGGATACTGGCTCACTCCGGGGTTGAGAGTGAGGATTACCGTCGATACAAAGCGTCGCTGTTGGAAAAGTACAGCGCGTTAATCGGTTGAGTCTGCATTTATTTCTTCAAAATAATGGATAAGCATAACGTGAGTCAGTATTACCCGGATCATCGTATTTCGCCCGTTGCTATTCAGTCTGCGGCCTGCGTCTACCATCTTTCTACGGTGGAGCCTGCGCACGCTCGCGTGCTGGAAATAGGGTGCGGCGAGGGAGGATGTATTACGGCCCACGCGCTGGCGTACCCGGAAAGCCAGGTGATGGGGATTGATATTGATGAAAGCTTGATTGCCGCAGGGCAGCGCCATACTCAGGCATTAGGGCTCAGCAATATTGAGCTGTTCTCCGCCGGACTTGGGGATATTCTCGCCACCGAAGGCGGGCAGTTTGACTACATCGTGATTCGCGGTGTTTTCTCTTTACTCGGCCGCCAGGAGCGAGAGGCACTCTTGCTCTGGTGCCGCCAAAATCTTTCTGCCTCTGGCGTGGTCTGCCTGCACTGGTATCCCTCCACCGGCGAACCTGAGACCACGGCCATTCGTGAGGCGCTTAGCTACCATGCAGCCCGGGGCGCGAATGCCGATCCTGAGTCTCAGGTTAATGCTGCGCGAGGCATGCTGAGCTATCTGGCGATGACGCTACCGGAAGGGACACTTAAAGCCCAGGTTGAAGAGGCTGAGAAAGAGAGCGATCTTGCCCTGACCCTGCGTTATCTCTCTCAGACCACGGCAGCCTTGTCTTTTACTGAGTTTTGCCATCAGGTCAGCGACCTGGGATTGCACTACGCTGGCGATGCCGTGCCTCAGTATGAGCTGCCGCGCGCTTATGGTGAAAAGGTCGCAACGCTACACGCCCTCGTCGCCGGGCAGCAGCGCATTGCCGCCCAACAATATCTTGATTTTGCGGTATCGCGTACCGAACGCTTTAGTCTGCTCAGTGCGACCATAACCGAAGAACACTTCCCGGCATTGCCCGATAGTTCGTGCCTCGAATCACTTTATTGGGCGGGAAACTTTAGCCGCAAAATGAACGAGAATGGGGCTATATACAACGGCCATATTGGCGGGAATGGGCAGCAATCCAGTAGTGAGAATCCGATCACTTTACGCATTCTGGATCTGCTTGGGGCTGCCTGGCCATTCAGCCTGAGCGTTGAACAGTTGGTCATTAACTGCCGCAAGCCGGAAGACAATACCGACGTGCGCGAGGCAGTGCTGAAAGTGCTGGAAGATCTGTATCTCACTCAGCCGGCGGGACTCTACTGGCGCTGTACTCCAGGCGCGTATGATCGGGCTGAAAATGACACGCTACAGCCCATTTTATCGCTGAAAAACGGCGTGCCAGAAGGGAATGCTTCGCAAGTTTATAGAAACCTCTGGGGCGATGAATTTTCTGTCACGCCGGAAGAATGGCGCTATTTGCAACACGGTTTAGCCGGTGTGGATGCCGAGGCGTGGCAGTGTTTTATGTCGCTACGTAAAAAAGGCGCGTTGACGGGGTCTCCGACTGCCTGGAAAAAGCACTACCAGCTTTTTTTACGTACGGGGAAAACACAATTTTTGCTGCCGCTGTTGAACAATTTGCTGCTGCTGAGTGTTTCCATATCGCGAGGTGGCTTGCTTAGCAAAGATGTTAATGACTTACCCCAGCGTGAATCAGAACACACGGAAGACACTTACGACCGGATTAACCGTTTAATTCGTGAGAAAAAGATTCAGGATGCGAAAACCTGTGCTGAGAAGCTGCTGAAAGAGAACCCGGAGGATATTGCCGCGCTGCGCTGTTATTCGCGAACGCTTGTGCTGTCCAATCGCTGGGATGAAGCAAAAGAAGTGCTTTGTCGGCTGATGGGACACTATTTCTCCAGTCTGGATATTTATTACGATCTGGCGACAGGGCTACAGAAAACAAACCAACATTATTACGCGATTCTTCTTCTGCAGGGGTTGTTAAGGCTGGAAGATAAAAACGTCAATTTCTGGCATAGCCTTGCGTACTCATATTATCAGCTGGGTGAAATGTCCCTGGCGGAAAAATGCTCTCGTGTTTCGTTGCGCTGCGACGAGGTGAAAGCGATTCACTATGCCACGATGGGGGTGATTCTCAGCGATAGCCAAAAACTTGACGAGGCCGCCTGGTTTCTTAACAAAGCGATAGCGCTGGAACCGAGTAATTTTGATTACTTTACCGCACTGCTGTTTGCAATGACCCACGACCATAAGGTCACGGCAGAGCAGCTTTACCAGAAACATCTGCAATACGGTGAGACGGTAGGAGCATGGGCCGCGGCCTGTCATCTGCAACTGCCTTATCGGGGTATAAAGAATCCTGATAAAAAACTGCGCGTGGGCTTTGTTTCCGGAGATTTACGCAAGCATCCCGTGAGCCACTTCCTGGCGCCGTTCTGGGATGGGCTGGACAGAAATCATTTCGAGCTGGTGGGGTACAGCACCTCTTATGTTCATGATGAGGTCACTGAACATTTTGCAGCCGGTTCCGTGCTATGGCGGCAGGTGGACAAGCTAAGCAACCAGCAGCTTGCCGAACAGGTTTATCATGACGGGATTGATATTCTGTTTGATCTCTCGGGCCACACCTCTGACAACCGTCTGCCGGCGTTTGCGCTTCGCCCCGCACCGGTGCAAATCTCCTGGATTGGCTACCCTGGCACAACCGGTTTGAAAACGATGGATTACCGCATTGTGACCGCGACGCTCGCTGAGCCAGCCGATCTTGAACAGCAGCTGACCGAAAGCATCATGTTTATTGAGATGCGTAAGTTCTTTGAGCCCGATCCGCAAAGCCCTGACATCGAAACTCTCCCGGCGCTTAAAAACGGTTACCTCACTTTCGGCAGCTTTAATCGCCCTAAAAAGATCAACGATGAAGTCCTCAGAGTGTGGGCCTCAATTCTGGCACAGTCTCCGGACGCCAAATTTGTTATCGGTTTTATGAACGATGAAAAAATGGTGGCCGAGATGACGAGGAAACTCGAGCTGCTGGGTATTGCACCGTCGCGCCTGATATTCAAGAAAAGAGCGCCGCTGCTTGATTATCTGGCTTACCACAATGAAATCGACATTTTACTGGATGCATTTCCCTACTCTGGCGGCACCACCAGTAACCACGCCTGCTGGATGGGCGTGCCAACGCTGACGCTGTGCGGTGCCACGATGGCTGCCCGACAGGGCGTCGATATTATGCGCATTCATGGGCTGGAAAACTTTATTGCCTACGGCGAAGAGGATTACATCCAGAAGGCGCTGAGCTGGCGCGACCGACTCCCTGAACTGAATGAAATACGCATGACAATGCGTGAAAGAATGCCGGCGGAAACCGCAGATGGCTTTAACGTCGCCGGTACATTTGGACGCGCATTGCGGGAAGCATGGCGAATTTACTGTGCCGGTGAAGCGCACCGTACGTTCACAGTATTGGAATAAGGCGCGGGCCGCGCCAACTGGTTTCACACCGAGGTGTACTATGAAAAATATTTTTGTTACCAGCCCTCTGCTTCCGCCCCTGGAGGAGTTTGTTCCTTATCTCGAGCAAATCTGGGGGAACAAGCACCTGACCAACAACGGGCCATTTCATCAGCAGCTTGAGCAGGCGCTGGCCGATTATCTGGGCGTAAAATATCTTTCGCTGTTCTCTAACGGCACGCTGGCGTTGCTGACCGCTTTCCAGACGCTGCGGCTGAGCGGCGAAGTGATAACCACGCCTTACTCTTTTGTGGCGACATCGCACAGCCTCTTGTGGAATGGCCTGACGCCGGTCTTTGCCGATATTGACCCACAGACGTTCAATATTAACGCCGATGCGATTGAGGCGCTCATCACCCCGCAAACGACGGCCATTATGCCGGTGCACTGTTATGGTATTCCCTGCGACGTGGATAAAATTCAACGTATCGCCGACACCTATGGCCTCAAAGTTATTTACGACGCGGCCCACGCCTTTGGTGTGAAGCAGAACGGCAGCAGCGTCCTGAACTGCGGTGATTTGTCTATCCTGAGTTTCCACGCCACCAAAGTGTTTAATACCATCGAAGGCGGGGCGATTATCTGCCCGGATGCCAGAACCAAAAAACGCATTGATTACCTGAAAAACTTCGGTTTTGCCGACGAAACCACGGTAATTGCGCCGGGCATTAACGCGAAAATGAATGAAGTGCAGGCGGCGTTTGGCCTGCTGCAGCTCCAGCATATTGACGGCGCCTTAAGCGCCCGGGCCGACATTTATCAGCGCTACTGTGAAGGTCTGGCCGATATTCCTGGCCTTGAGTTTTATACCCAGAGAAGCGATTACGAGTGGAACCACGCTTACTATCCCGTGCTGATAGATGAACGGTTCCCGGTGAGCCGCGACGCACTTTATGACGCGTTAAAAGAAGAGGGGATTTATACCCGGCGCTATTTCTATCCGCTCATCAGCTCCTTCGCCATGTACCGGCATTTACCGTCCTCCGCCGCGGAGCATCTGCCGGTAGCCAACGACCTGGCTAACAAGGTGCTGTGTTTGCCGATATTCCCGGATCTCGAGGGAGAAGAGCAACAGCGTATTATTACGGCAGTCAGGCGGATTGCTCAGGGGCAAAGCGTTGCCGCCTGACTGGGTGATTGGCGGGAATAAAAAAGGGCTTTGTCTTGCGACAAGGCCCTTTTTTCTGCTTCGACGGTGTCGTTATAGCTCGGCGATACACATCAAGCGCTCGCTGCGCTCAAGGTAGCGCTGGCCGGACAATTTGAACATGCCGTTAATCAATAGTGGATTATGCAGGCCGTGGCGTATTAGCCAGTCTTCGTGCGTTTTTTTGCCTTTGCCGACCGGGATAATGGTAACTTTGCGGGCGACTTTGCCGAGGATTTCCTGCATCTGTTCGACGGTAAAGAAGCGGATGTTAAACAGCGAGTCGGTCCCTTTTTTCACGTTAAAGTAATCAGCAAATGACTGATTATGGGCGTTATGTACCGTGACGATCATTCTGCCGCGAGTGATACGAGCCTGCTCAAGCGCCATTTTTTGGATATCCTCATCCGCAAATAGCCCCCAAAACCCATTGTGGTAACTGATGTCAAAATGCTTGTCCGGGTACTGCAGCTCGAAGGCATTCATCACGGAAAAACGATCCTGCAGGGAGGGATAAAGCTTTTTCGCAAGACTCACGGATTCCGGCGAAAAGTCTATTCCGTGGCCCTCTGCGCCACGCTTCGTCAACTGGACGATATCGCGAAAGCTACCGGCAGCAATCTCCAGAACCCGCTTTTCACGACTTTTTCTGACCGCATCAATATAGTAGGCGTGGCGAAGATCGTTTTGGTAATGGTCGAAAATACCCTGCCATTTATGGTCCCAGTCCTCGGCCGTGGTGAGCTTTTCAGGCTCTGTTATTTGGCTCATATCTCTATCCTGTGAATGATTTCTCAGCGACGTAGTGGCGCGTAAAGACGGCGTTTTGTACGGCAACTGCGGGTTGAATAGGCTGGCGGGTGAAACAGTGAAGATGATTGGTAATCATGTCGTAGCCTGCCATGACCGAAAATTCGACCCCGGCTGAGAAGCGGGGGTTGATGTCCATCAGGTAATCCCCGGTGGAATGGCGCATAAATTCAATATTGATGCAGCCGTTCAGGTCGAGCAGGCGGGCAACTTCTGCCGCTTTGGCGAGCAGTGCCTCATCCTGGACAATCTCAACGGTTAATCCGGCGCCGTTCGCGGTGCGCAACAGCTCTTTGCGTGCAACGGCCGCCCATTCGCCGGTCTCGCGCTGCCGGACAATATCAATGACGTGAACATCTCCCGGCAGATACGGCTGGACTATCCAGTCGTTGCCGTTCAGCCGCTGACGTAGCTCAATCAGTTCGGCCTGGGTCTCTACGCGGCGAAGCCCTTCGCTGCTGCGGCCATTCCTCTGTTTAAGGATAACCGGGAAACCAAAGGAAAGCGTTTGGGACTCAGAGAGGGCGACAGTAGGCAGCGAGAGAAACGCCTCGTTATGGGAAAATCGTTGGCTCCAGGTTAGCTTATCCCTGGCAACCGCGATAGATTCTGCTGCCATTAGCGCCAGCATGGCGGACGAACACAGTTCACCCCAGGCATCAGAAAGCGTGTCAACTTCAACATCGGTTAGTGGGATGATGGCGTCAATGCGATGCTGGTCGCAAATCGCATTGATACTTTCGATAAAGGCCTGGCTATTCGTTGCACGCGGAACCTGAACAAAATCGTCGACCAGACGAGAGGCATACACCCATTGCTCGGGGTAGATATCACACCCGATGACGGTGTGGGATGCGCGTTTCAGCGCACTTATCACGGCTGGCGCAGACATTGACCCTATAGCCGTAATTAAAATGTTCATGTAAATGACCTGTCTTGTAATCTGCTTCGCCTGACGGCAGGAGGAAGTTTGCCGCAGAGAAACGACGCGTATATTTATCACTGTATGATAATCCCGCCAGAGATCAGGCCTGGAATAACAGATGATTTTATCCTTTTTTTGCAGGATAGATTCTCCGGCTTAATTTCTACGGTTTCGCTATAGTATGTGACGTTAATATTTAACAACCAATTGATACTTTTAAGTAAGCCAGAACATGTTTTGCCTTACATTATGGTTAAAATTCCAGAGGGTTATTTCTTCATAACCTCCAAATAACCCCCCATTTCACCCACTATTCATCCGATTAAAACCCCTGCAGAAACGGATAATCATGCCGATAACTCAACTAACGCAGGGCTGTTTATCGTGAATTCACTGTATACCGCTGAAGGTGTAATGGATAAACACTCGCTGTGGCAGCGTTATGTACCGCTTGTGCGTCACGAAGCATTGCGCCTGCAGGTACGTCTGCCGGCGAGTGTGGAGCTCGACGATCTGCTACAGGCAGGCGGCATCGGGTTGTTGAACGCAGTCGAACGTTACGATGCCCTGCAGGGAACGGCATTTACTACCTACGCGGTGCAGCGCATCCGTGGGGCGATGCTTGATGAGTTGCGCAGCCGTGATTGGGTGCCGCGAAGCGTCAGGCGTAACGCTCGCGGTGTGGCACAGGCGATTGGTCAACTGGAGCAAGAGCTGGGGCGTAACGCTACCGAGACCGAAGTCGCGGAGCGGCTGGACATCCCGCTCGAAGAGTATCGCCAGATGTTGCTCGACACCAATAACAGCCAGCTCTTCTCTTATGACGAGTGGCGGGAAGAGCATGGCGATAGCATTGAACTGGTCACCGAGGAACACCAGCAGGCAAACCCGCTACAGCAATTACTGGACAGCAATCTTCGCCAGCGCGTAATGGAAGCCATTGAGGCTTTACCGGAACGCGAACAACTGGTGCTGACGCTTTATTACCAGGAAGAGCTGAATCTGAAAGAGATTGGTGCGGTGCTTGATGTGGGTGAGTCACGGGTTAGCCAGTTGCATAGCCAGGCGATCAAGCGTTTGCGCACCAAACTGGGTAAGTTGTAGGGAGTGCCGCACAATTATCTGACGACCTGGGAATTATCATGACGGTGCAGCAGTCAAAAAGACGGCCATTAAGCCGCTATCTCAAAGATTTCAAACACACCCAGACACATTGTGCACATTGCAGTAAGCTGCTCGACCGCATCACGCTCACGCGCAGCGGGGTGATTATCAATAAAGCCACCATTGCTCAACTTGATACGCTTATTGATGAGGCCACCTGGCTTATCGAGCAGAAAGAGTGGATGGCGCTGTGTCGTTTTTGCGGTGATTTGCACTGCAAAGAACAAAACAACTACTTCGATATTATTGGCTTCAAACAGTATCTGTTTGAGCAAACCGAAATGAGCCACGGCACGATCCGTGAGTACGTGGTTCGTCTGCGCCGCCTGGGTAATCATCTGAGTGAGCATAAAGTCCCGCTTCCCGGCTCGCTGCAAGGCCTGCTGGACGAGACGCTGGACGCCTGGCTGCCCCGCACCAGCACCAATAATTACCGCATTGCGTTACGCAAATATTGGCAATTCCAGGTGCAGGGGCATGCGATCCCGAGTCAGGAAATTAGCGCAACCTCCGATATATACTAAATTTGCATAAGTTGTAGCGGACTGGTTTTGATATATCCCGAAGCCGCCCGCTACACTACAAAAAACGTAAATAATCGGGGTAAACATGAAATTAAAAATGATCGGGCGTCAGGCGCTGATGGGCGTCCTGGCCGTTGCTCTGGTGGCCGGCGCAAGCGTGAAAACCTTCGCGGCAGAAAATCTTCTGAATAAAGTCAAAGAGCGCGGCACGCTGCTGGTGGGGCTGGAAGGCACTTATCCGCCGTTCAGCTTCCAGGGCGATGACGGCAAGCTGACCGGCTTTGAAGTCGAATTTGCCGAGCAACTGGCTCAGCACCTGGGGGTTAAAGCCGCGCTGAAGCCGACCAAATGGGACGGCATGCTGGCGTCTTTAGATTCTAAACGCATTGATGTGGTGATTAATCAGGTCACCATTTCCGACGAACGTAAGAAAAAATACGACTTCTCTACCCCTTACACCATCTCCGGTATTCAGGCACTGGTGAAGAAGGGCAACGAAGGTGGGATTAAAACCGCCGCCGACCTGAAGGGCAAAAAAGTGGGCGTTGGCCTTGGGACTAACTACGAGCAGTGGCTGCGTGAAAACGTACCGGGCGTAGACATCCGTACCTATGATGATGACCCGACCAAATATCAGGATCTGCGCGTGGGTCGTATTGACGCGATTCTGGTCGACCGCCTTGCCGCGCTGGATCTGGTTAAGAAAACCAACAATACGCTGGCGGTAGCGGGCGATGCGTTCTCCCGTCAGGAAGCGGGCGTTGCCGTGCGTAAAGGCAATGAAGATCTGCTGAAAGCCATCGATGCGGCTATCGCCGAAATGCAGAAAGACGGATCTCTGGCTAAGCTGTCCGATAAATGGTTCGGGGCGGACGTCACTAAGTAGCGCGGTATCACAGTGAAAAGGTGCTGATTTCAGCACCTTTTTTTATTTACTCCAGAGAAGGAAACTGTCTCTCTGGTGCATAATAAAACTGGATATCGATATCGGCTCAGGAGGCCCTATGTCACTGCATCACCTAACGCGTTTTCCTCGTCTGGAATTTATTGGCGCACCGACGCCGCTGGAATATTTGCCGCGCTTTTCGGACTATCTTGGCCGTGAAATTTATATTAAACGTGATGACGTGACGCCGATGGCGATGGGCGGCAACAAGCTGCGCAAGCTTGAATTTTTGGCGGCGGATGCGCTGCGGGAAGGGGCCGATACGCTGGTCACTGCAGGCGCTATCCAGTCTAACCACGTTCGCCAGACGGCGGCGGTGGCGGCAAAGCTTGGGCTACATTGCGTGGCGCTGCTTGAAAACCCTATCGGGACAAAAGCCGAAAACTACCTGACCAACGGCAACCGTCTGCTGGTCGATCTTTTCAATGTCGAAGTTGAAATGTGCGAGGCGCTGAACGCCCCGGATAAGCAGCTGGAAGCGGTGGCTACGCGTCTGGAAGCGCAGGGATTCCGGCCTTATGTTATTCCGGTCGGCGGCTCTAATGCGTTAGGTGCGCTAGGGTATGTTGAAAGCGCGCTGGAAATTGCTCAGCAGTGTGAGAACGCCGTGAACCTGTCATCCGTGGTGGTTGCCTCCGGCAGTGCGGGGACGCATGCTGGTCTGGCGGTCGGCCTTGAGCAGTTGATGCCGGACGTGGAGCTGATTGGCGTCACTGTGTCCAGAACCGTGGCGCAGCAAAAACCCAAAGTTGTCGCCCTGCAGCAGGCCGTGGCGAAGTCGCTTGAGGTTAGCGCGACCAGCGAAATTATTCTGTGGGATGACTATTTCGCGCCAGGCTACGGCACGCCGAATGAAGAGGGGATGGAAGCGGTGAAGCTGCTGGCCAGACTTGAAGGCATCCTGCTTGACCCGGTCTACACCGGCAAAGCGATGGCCGGGCTTATTGACGGCGTGGCGCAAAAAAGATTTAAGGATCAGGGGCCCATTGCCTTTATTCATACCGGCGGAGCGCCGGCGCTGTTTGCCTACCATCCGCATCTGTAAGACGCGGGTCTGGTCTTAATCATCAGGAATCACCATGCAAGAAAGTTTGCAACTGGTGCTGGATTCAGCACCGTATCTGCTTAAAGGGGCGGTTTTCACACTCCAGCTGAGTATCGGCGGGATGTTTTTTGGCCTGATCCTCGGGTTTATGCTGGCGCTGATGCGCCTGTCGGCGTTTTGGCCTTTTTCGCTGCTGTCGCGTTTTTATGTTTCCATTTTCCGCGGGACGCCGCTTATCGCTCAGCTGTTTATGATTTATTACGGGCTGCCGCAGTTTGGCATTGAGCTGGATCCTATCCCGTCGGCGATGATTGGCCTGTCGTTAAACACGGCGGCTTACGCCTCTGAAACCCTTCGGGCGGCCATTGCCTCTATTGATAAAGGCCAGTGGGAAGCGGCGGCCAGTATCGGGATGACTCGCTGGCAAACGCTGCGCCGCGCGATTCTGCCGCAGTCGGCCCGCGTGGCGCTGCCGCCGCTGGGGAACAGCTTTATCAGCCTGGTGAAGGACACCTCGCTGGCGGCCACCATTCAGGTGCCGGAGCTGTTCCGTCAGGCGCAGCTGATCACCTCCCGCACGCTGGAAGTGTTCACCATGTATCTCGCCGCATCCCTGGTCTACTGGGTAATGGCGACGGTGCTCTCCACGCTGCAAAACTATTTTGAAAACCAGCTTAATCGCCAGGACAGGGAGCCGAAATGAGCGCCATTGACGTTAAAAAACTGGTGAAAAAATTCCACGGGCAGACGGTGCTGCACGGCATAGATCTGGACGTTAAACCTGGCGAAGTGGTGGCGATCATTGGCCCAAGTGGCTCAGGAAAAACCACGCTATTGCGCAGTATTAACCTGCTGGAAGAGCCGGACAGCGGCACGATTCAGGTGGGGAATATCACGATTGATGCCGGACAGTCTCTGGCAAAGCAGAAAGAGAAAATTCGTGCGCTGCGCCAGCAGGTGGGGTTTGTGTTCCAGAGTTTCAATCTTTTCCCACACCGCACGGTGCTGGAAAATATTATTGAAGGCCCGGTCATCGTTAAGGGCGAGCCGAAAGCAGAAGCCATTGTCCGGGCGCGCGAGCTGCTGGAGAAGGTGGGCTTAAGCGGGAAAGAGAACAGCTACCCACGTCGCCTGTCAGGCGGGCAGCAGCAGCGGGTGGCGATTGCCCGTGCGTTGGCCATGCGGCCAGAAGTTATTTTGTTCGATGAACCGACTTCGGCGCTCGATCCTGAGCTGGTGGGAGAAGTGCTGAATACTATTCGCCAGTTGGCGAATGAGAAACGCACCATGGTCATTGTGACCCACGAAATGAGCTTCGCCCGGGATGTGGCCGACCGGGCAATATTCATGGATCAGGGCAAGATTGTGGAGCAGGGGCCGGCAAAAGCGCTTTTCGCCAGCCCACAGCAGCCGCGCACGCGGCAATTTCTGGAGAAATTTTTGACCCAGTAACCGCGAGGCAGGCCTGGTTTCACCCCCAGGCGGCTTTCGCGGAGCCGAGTGCCGCCGGTGGTGTGCCCCAGATAACCGGCGTGCCTGCCAGCCTCAGCGGGAACTTCAACCGGTTTCCCAGCCCAAAGGCAGACCACTCCATCGTCGGCTGGTAATCATGCGGGCCGATAGCGGCAAGCGCTGATTGACCTCCTGCCGGGCAAGACATTAATAAAGCGGCCGTTCGGGCGAGCGACAGGCGTGCGCTGTAGCCCTGACGCTGCTCATGTCGGACCTGGAGGCCTTTTAGCACTGCAGCGGCAAGCAGGTAACCCGTGGCGTGATCCAGTGCCTGAACGGGGAGCGGGTGAGGCCGCCCGGTATTTTTCCAGTGCATGCCCGCGTCGGCGATACCGCTGGACATCTGGACCAGGCTGTCGAAACCACGGCGGTTACGCCACGGCCCGTGCCATCCCCAGGCGTTGAGCGACACGTCTATCAGACCGGGAGAGAGCTGCTGTCGGGTTTCGGCATCAAAACCCAGGGCTTCCAGAGCATCCGCCCGGTAGCCATGCACCAGCACATCGGCATCGGCGAGCAGGGCCTTGAACCGCTCTCTGCCTTCGGCAGATCTGAGGTCGAGCCTCGCGCATTTTTTCCCGAGAGTAACTTCCTCAACCAGCGTCGGCTCTTCCCATTCAGGGGGATCAAGGCGCAGCACCTGCGCCCCAAGACCGGCCAAAAATCGGGTGGCAACCGGGCCAGCAATAATACGAGTGAGATCCAGCACGCGGAGGCCTGCCAGCGGGCGGGCTGGTGGCAATGCTAATGCAGGGCGAGGGGCTTCGGCATGGCGTTGCTGCCAGAACAATGGCTCTGCCGCAACGGTTTTCCCATGAGGATGCTTCAGCCATTCGTCGTGGCTTAACATCGCTGCCGCGCATCCACCTGCGGCAACGATCGCCGCTTCAAGCTCAGTTTTTCCCCACGCGGTAACTCGCTGGGCGAGCGCTGATTTATCCTTGCTCACACCCAGGATGCTTTCCATTGCCTGGCGATGATGCGGCGCGTTGGTATGCAGGCGGATCCAGCCGTCCCGAGTGGCATAATCCCCGGCAAATTCATCCCACAGCGCGGCAGGAGCGCGGTTCACGGGGAAATGGCTGCTTGAAAACCAGTATGAGGCCAGCCGCTGGTCTATATAAAGCGGCGCATCCGGGCGGGCAAGCAGCGCTCTCAGAGCACAACCCGCCGTCGCCAGGCTGGCGTTGGCGAATTCGGTCACAGGAAAACGGGAACTGAGCTCACCTTGACCCGTCACGGCCACTGACGGCTGAGCGATTTCCAGCCCCAGATCCCGGACCATTGATCCGAAGAGGAGGGAAAACGAAGATTTAACCATACAGAGCTCCAGTAAATTTTTCCTGACATATGTAAAAACCGAAGAATTATGGCGGAAAAACCATAAATCACATTAATTAGTTTAATAAATGTGTTAGCTTATTACATTCTATTAATGAAATACTTTTTAGCTCCAGGAGAGACGCCAGATATAATGCTGGAACGTAACTTTTTTAGCTGGCGACGGGAAGCGCTCGAACTTTTCCTGTCAATTACTGAAGCCAGCGAATTACAAACTTTAGTTCAACAACAAACTCAGCGCCTCGAGTTTGATTATTTTTCGCTGTGTGTTCGGCACCCGGTGCCTTTTACGCGGCCTAAATTATCATTGCAGAGTTCTTATCCGCAAAAATGGCTGGAGTGGTACGTGACTGAAAACTATTTTGCCATTGACCCGGTATTGAAACAGTCTAATTTCATGCGGGGTGAAATAATCTGGAGCGATGCCCTGTTTGCTGAATCTCGTGAGCTTTGGGATGCCGCGCGCGATCACGGTCTGGCGACCGGGCGCACACATTGCGTGATGGCCCCTAATCGTACGGCGGGTTTTCTCTCCGTTTCACGCTCTGGCGTTCGCAAGGAACTTGTGTCGGAAGATGAACTTGGGCTGCGGCTGAGCTACCTTGCCGAGCTGAGTATGGCGACGTTAAATCGGCTGGACGATCCGTCGGTCGAGATGATTGACATGAAGCTCAGCAAGCGCGAAAGAGAGATTCTTCAGTGGACCGGCGAAGGGAAAACGTCGGCAGAAATTGCGATTATCCTGTCCATTTCTGAGAACACGGTGAACTTCCATCAGAAGAATATGCAGAAGAAATTCAACGCGCCAAACAAGACACAGATAGCCTGCTATGCGGCGGCGATGGGGATTATCTGAACCTGGAGGGCAAGTGTTGCGTCAGGTGCTGACGGCTGGCGAACCCGGATTCTGCCAGCCGCCCCGGCTTATTGACGGTAAGCCTGTTTAATTTGCTTAACGGTATTGCTGAATACTTCAGCCTGAGTTGGGTCTTCCAGTTGAGCGATCTGCTTTTCCATTTTCAGGATAACGCGGCCCGCATCGGCCTGGCCCATAGCCTGCAGCATCAGGGTTAACAGCGTCTTCAGACAGGTGACTTCTTGTGCCAGTTCACGGGTGTTTTCGGCGGTGGAAAAATCTGGAGTGCTCATTTACTTTCCTCAATGCTTAGTTTGTACGCTGCCATTATGCACAGTGATATTCATAAGGCGGCGGAGTATACCATAACATTCATCAGAATTATTCATGTTCGACGAATGAGAATGCATCTGAATGTTTATGGTAATAAACAACCCTTGCTCAGGGTTATTCCCGCAGGAAGCGATGAGAATTAAAAGAAATTGTTTCGCCCTCGTTTAACTAACGTTAAATAAAGAGAGAGAAGAAGGATTTTATTCTTGATGATGGTCGCATTTTGATAATTAGCTGTTTTTTAACCAGAGAATAATCGCCTGAACACGATGCTTAGAATGTTGAGGTGTGCCGCAGAAACAGATCTGAAAGTAAAGATATATTCTTCTTAAGTGTTAACAGAATGTGCTGACCGCAATTTGGATTTTAATGTTGCCGGAAAAACGTTAATATATGGCCAATTAGCTATCAGCAGCGTTATCCCTTTCTGGAGAATAGCCCTTTGATCAACGTTCTTCTTGTTGATGACCACGAACTGGTGCGCGCAGGGATACGACGCATTCTGGAAGAGATTAAAGGCATCAAAGTCTCGGGTGAAGTGAACTGCGGTGAGGATGCCATCAAATGGTGCCGCAGTAACCCGGTCGATGTCGTGTTAATGGATATGAATATGCCGGGGATAGGTGGCCTGGAAGCCACCCGTAAAATTGCCCGCTACTCTTCAGATATCAAAGTTATCATGTTGACTATCCACACTGAGAACCCGCTGCCAGCCAAAGTCATGCAGGCCGGTGCGGCAGGGTATCTAAGTAAAGGCGCAGCGCCTCAGGACGTGGTAAATGCCATTCGTTCCGTTAATGCGGGCCAGCGTTACATCGCCTCCGACATTGCCCAACAGATGGCCTTAAGCCAGATTGCACCCGAGGCAGAATCCCCCTTTGCCAGTTTGTCTGAGCGTGAATTACAGATTATGCTGATGATCACTAAAGGCCAGAAGGTCAATGAGATCTCTGAGCAGCTTAATCTCAGCCCTAAAACGGTGAACAGTTACCGCTACCGCATGTTTAGTAAACTGAATATCAGCGGGGACGTGGAGCTGACGCACCTGGCGATTCGCCACGGGTTATTCAATGCGGAGACGTTAATCAGCAGTGAGTGAACCTTTTGATTCCCGGGCTTTTCTCAAGACGGTAACCAGCCAGCCCGGCGTCTACCGCATGTACGATGCCGGCGGCACGGTTATCTATGTCGGCAAAGCTAAAGACCTGAAGAAACGCCTCTCCAGCTATTTCCGCACGAATCTTGCCAGCCGTAAAACTGAGGCGCTGGTGGCGTTGATCCAGCACATTGATGTCACGGTGACCCACACGGAAACCGAGGCTTTGCTGCTGGAGCACAACTACATCAAGCTCTATCAGCCGCGCTACAACGTGCTGCTGCGAGACGATAAATCCTATCCCTTTATCTTCCTGAGCGCCGACAGCCATCCGCGGCTGGCGATGCACCGCGGCGCGAAGCACGCGAAGGGAGAATACTTTGGCCCGTTTCCTAACGGCTATGCGGTGCGGGAAACGCTGGCGCTGCTGCAAAAAGTCTTTCCGGTTCGCCAGTGTGAAAACAGCGTGTACCGCAACCGCTCGCGGCCTTGCCTTCAGTATCAAATCGGCCGCTGTCTTGGCCCCTGTGTTTCAGGCCTGGTCACAGAAGAAGACTATGCCCGGCAGGTGGACTATGTTCGCCTGTTTTTAGCCGGGAAGGACGACCAGGTGCTGACGCAGCTTATTTCCCGCATGGAAGCGGCGAGCAAAAATCTTGAATTTGAAGAGGCCGCGAGGATCCGCGATCAGATTCAGGCGGTCCGACGTATTACCGAAAAACAGTTTGTCTCCAACACCGGCGACGATCTGGACGTGATTGGTGTCTCCTTTGATGCGGGTATGGCCTGCGTGCACGTCTTGTTCATTCGCCAGGGCAAAGTATTGGGCAGCCGCAGCTACTTCCCGAAAGTCCCGGCAGGCACCGAACTTAGCGAAGTGGTGGAGACGTTTGTCGGGCAGTTCTATCTCCAGGGCAGCCAGATGCGCACGCTGCCGTCTGAAATCCTGCTCGACTTCGCGCTGGCGGACAAATCTCTGCTGGCGGATTCGTTGAGCGAACTGGCCGGGCGTAAAGTGAATGTGCAGACTAAACCTCGCGGCGATCGGGCGCGTTACCTGAAGCTTGCCCGTACCAATGCGGCAACGGCACTGGTGACAAAGCTTTCTCAGCAGTCCACCATTCACCAGCGCCTGAAAGCGCTGGCCGAAGTGTTAAAACTTCCGGAAGTGAAGCGGATGGAGTGTTTTGATATCAGCCATACGATGGGGGAGCAAACCGTCGCTTCCTGCGTGGTGTTCGACAGTAACGGCCCGCTTCGGGCGGAATACCGCCGCTACAATATTACCGGTATTACGCCGGGGGACGATTACGCCGCCATGAATCAGGTGCTGCGCCGCCGCTACGGTAAAGCAATAGAAGAAAGCAAAATCCCGGACGTGATTCTGATTGACGGCGGGAAGGGGCAGTTGGGGCAGGCGAAGGCGGTGTTTGCCGAGCTGGACGTGCCCTGGGATAAACACCATCCTTTATTGTTGGGCGTGGCCAAAGGCAGCGACCGCAAAGCCGGGCTGGAAACATTATTCTTTGAGCCGGAAGGTGAGGGGTTCTCCTTACCGCCGGATTCTCCGGCGCTGCATGTGATCCAACACATTCGCGATGATTCACACGATCATGCGATCTCCGGCCACCGTAAAAAACGAGCGAAGGTGAAAAGCACCAGTTCGCTGGAGACGATTGAAGGCATCGGGCCAAAGCGCCGTCAGATGCTGCTGAAGTATATGGGCGGATTGCAACCGTTAATCAACGCCTCCATCGAGGAGATAGCAAAAGTGCCGGGCATCTCGCAGGCATTGGCAGAAAAGATCTACTACTCGTTGAAACATTAAGGGCTCTGTAGCAACATAGAGACAATTTCCACTTATGACAGATAGTTAACTGGCACTATGCGATTCAATATCCCAACACTGCTCACGCTGTTTCGTGTCATCCTTATCCCGTTCTTTGTGCTGGCGTTTTATCTGCCGTTCAACTGGGCACCTTTCCTTTGCGCTTTCATTTTTTGGCTGGCGGCTATCACCGATTGGTTTGACGGTTTTCTCGCGCGTCGCTGGAATCAAAGCACCCGCTTCGGCGCATTCCTCGATCCCGTTGCCGATAAGGTGATGGTGGTGGTGGCGCTGGTGCTGGTGGTAGAGCATTATCACGCCTGGTGGGTGACCTTGCCTGCGGCCACGATGATCGCCCGCGAGATCATTATTTCCGCGCTGCGTGAATGGATGGCGGAGATTGGTAAGCGCAGCCGTGTGGCGGTTTCCTGGATCGGTAAAACCAAAACAATGGCGCAAATGTTGGCGCTGATTGGCATGCTTTGGCGGCCAAACATGTGGATTGAGTACACCGGTATCGCGCTTTTCTTCGTTGCGGCGGTGCTAACGTTCTGGTCAATGTTCCAATATTTGGCCGCGGCACGCGGTGATTTGCTCGAACCGTGATCTATCCGACGCAAAATTCAGCAAACGATTCGTGGTGTTAGAAAATTTCATTGACTCATTGCGTCAGGTAAGTAGAATGCAACGCATCGAAAGGCAGCAAGGTTTGCCGGAAGATAATAAAATCAAGTGATTAGCTTAATAGCCACCAACAGTCACTTGTACAAAAAGCGGGAATAGCTCAGTTGGTAGAGCACGACCTTGCCAAGGTCGGGGTCGCGAGTTCGAGTCTCGTTTCCCGCTCCAAATTCAGGTAATAGACTTTCTGTTGCCGCCTGCAAAGGCAAAAGATTTTGGCGCGTTAGCAAAGCGGTTATGTAGCGGATTGCAAATCCGTCTAGTCCGGTTCGACTCCGGAACGCGCCTCCAATTTCTTCCCGAGCCCGGATGGTGAAATCGGTAGACACAAGGGATTTAAAATCCCTCGGCTTATGGCTGTGCGGGTTCAAGTCCCGCTCCGGGTACCATGGGAATAAAAAGAATAAAATCAATGATAAGCAGTGTCGTGTAAACCACCTTCGGGTGGTTTTTTATTGCCTGCGATTTGCCATTCTGAAAATTATCCTGCCTGTTCCGCTAAAAGCATGCCATGCTAAACCCTTCCCTGGCATTCCATCTGGTAACGATGAACATTTTCTCCCGACACCCATTTGATGTCGCTTTCCAGGGCCGCGCGCTCAAGGCTGACAGCATTTTCGCCAGTAAAGGCCACGTCCTGATGATCCACGGAGGTTCAAAAGACCGCGAGGCGAGCCTTCGGTACCGGCACTTAATGGCTGAGCTGGGTTTTGGCAGCACGGCTTTTGATTGTATCGGGCATGGGGAAACTGGCGGCGATCTCTCTCAATCTTCTTTAATCAGCCGCACAGACCAGGCCCTTGCGGTTGCCGAACATTTAGGTTCTCAACTGACCGGCTGCATGGGCGTCAGCATGGGGGCGTACAACGCTTTGCAACTGAGCCAATCCGTGTCTCTGCGTTCCCTTATCCTGATGGTGCCGGGCGTGTATCACCCTTCGGCTTACCGGATTAACTTCGGGCCTGAATTAATTTTCCGCCATTATCCGCCAGCCGCGAAGCTGGGCCGATAGTGACGCCTGGCAGGCCGTGACTGAGTTTGGCGGTAATGTTCTGGTCATCGCCGCGGCTGAAGACCGGGTGATCCCGGCGGAGATCCCGCCCCGGCTTTATGATTCGGCGTCGGGGCAGGGCAAACATACTTTGCTGACCGTGCCGGGTGCCGACCACAACAGCGTCTGGCAGGCGCTGCAGCACGATCCCCCGCTCTACGAAAAAACCTGCCAATTATTGGTGGAATGCCTGACGAAAGCGGAATGAAAATGACTCGTCGCGCGTAGAACGGGTACACTACGCCAAATTTTATTCAAAACGCGAGACGAGGAAGCCAAAAATGACCCAGGGCCCGCTGAACGAAGACGAAATTATCTGGCTGGATGACATTCTGCTGAAGTACGGCACCGCGCATTCGGTGATTGATGTAGCCGAGCTGGATGGGCTGCTCACGGCGCTGCTGTCAGGGCCAACTGTGACCGAACCAGCTACCGTGCTGCGGGCGGTATGGGGCGGCGATGTCGAGCCGGAATGGGAAAGCAAAGAAGAGCTGACGCGCTTTAGCGTACTGGTGTTCCAGCATATGAACGACATTGCCGAACGCCTGGCGGAGTATCCGGGGCAGTTTGAGCCTCTGTTTGGTACCAGCGAAGTGGATAACCGCGAAATCACCATCGTGGAAGAGTGGTGCTACGGCTACATGCGCGGTGTGTCACTGGAAAGCTGGCCTGCGCTGCCGGCAGAACTTCAGCCAGAGCTGGAGGCGATTGCCCTGCATGGGCTGGAAGAAAATGAAGCGAAGTTTGAAAGCCTGACGCCGGAAGCATTTCTGGCGAGCATTGAGGCGATTAAACCTGCGGCACTGGCGTTATACGGATACTGGCACAGCCAGCGAAACGGCGGGGCGCTGCACTAAAATGAAAATAGCAGGCCGCAATGGCCTGCTACTTAACGGCAATTAAGCCTGAGCGTCCAGCGTGGCCAGCTCTTTATCGACAAAGTAAAGGCCTTCGCCGCTTTTGCCCACCAGGCTGAGTTTATCCAGCACGGATTTAAACAGTTTCTCTTCTTCATGCTGCTCGGCAACATACCACTGCAGGAAATTAAAGGTTGGATAATCCTGAGAGGTCATTGCGGAATGGACCAGAGCATTAATCTGACGCGTAATTAACTGCTCGTGCTCGTAGGTCGCTTTAAATAATTCGTCCAGTGAAGCGTATTCTAAATACGGGGACTGAATGGCGTTAATACGCGGCATGCTCCCGGTATCACTTAAATATGCAAACAGACGCTGCATGTGCTCCATCTCTTCCTGAGCGTGGCGGCGCAGGAACGCGGCAGCCCCTTCGAAGCTGTGATAGCTGCACCAGGCGCTCATCTGCTGGTAAAGCAGGGAGGAGTAGAGTTCAAGGTTCATCTGCTCGTTCAGTTTTTCAATCATTTCCGTCTTCAGCATCACAGGCTCCATATTTTTTGAGGGGCGTTAATATGGCGCTACTTTAATTATTAATTTTCCATAATGCAAAGAAATTGTTAATTATATTAGTGTAATGAGAATGGTTGTTACTATTATTTTATTTGTGACAAAATGAATTAATAATGAGAATTAATCTTGTTCCGCTTCGCTATTTTATTGCCAAATAACGTATCATGAATTAGTCATATTTAGCCGCGCAAAATGGTAACCATGCTAAGAGTAAGCCTATATTGTCATTGGAAAAACTTATGGCTAAATATTCTTATGCCCGCCATTTACCTGACGCGGGAGCTGTGGCTAAATACGTTTCTTTCAAAATTAGACTGCACATGAATATTCTTCATTTTCTTCTCGCACTTTTTGTCATCATGGGACTGGCGTGGCTGGTGAGCTTCGATCGTAAAACCATCCGCATCCGCTATTTGTTACAACTTGTCGTCATTGAAGGCCTGCTGGCGTTCTTCTTCCTGCACTCCGACAGCGGCTTGTGGGTGATTAACGGCGTGTCCGGTTTCTTTGGCCACCTTCTGACCTTCGCCGGGCAGGGCAGCGACTTCGTCTTTGGCGGCATGAGCAAAGCGGGCCTGGCCTTTATCTTCCTCGGCGTGCTGTGCCCGATCATCTTTATCTCGGCGCTGATCGGGATCCTGCAGCACTTCCGCATTCTGCCTATTATTATTCGCATTGTCGGTACGCTGCTTTCTAAAGTGAACGGCATGGGCAAGCTGGAATCATTCAACGCCGTGAGCTCGCTGATTCTGGGACAGTCCGAAAACTTCATCGCCTACAAAGGCGTGCTGGGCGATCTTAGCTCTCGCCGCCTGTTCACCATGGCCGCAACGGCGATGTCCACGGTTTCGCTGTCCATCGTCGGGGCCTACATGACGATGCTGGAGCCGAAGTATGTGGTTGCGGCGCTGATCCTGAATATGTTCAGCACGTTCATTATCCTGTCGATCATTAACCCGACCCGCCCGGGCGCTGAGCCAGAAATCAAGCTTGAGAAGCTGCACGAATCCCAAAGCTTCTTTGAAATGCTGGGGGAATACATCCTCGCAGGTTTCAAAGTGGCGATGATTATTCTGGCGATGCTGATTGGTTTTATCGCGCTTATCAGCGCCATTAATGCGCTGTTCGCGACCGTCTTCGGTCTGAGCTTCCAGCAAATTCTGGGCTACGTTTTCTATCCGTTTGCCTGGCTGGTGGGGATTCCTCAGGCGGATGCGCTGAAAGCGGCCGGCATTATGGCGACCAAACTGGTGGCGAACGAATTTGTGGCGATGATTGAGCTGCAGAAGATCATGGCGACGCTGTCGCCGCGCGGGCTGGGGATCCTGTCGGTCTTCCTGGTGTCCTTCGCTAACTTTGCTTCCATCGGGATTGTGGCCGGGGCTATTAAAGGGCTGAACGAAAAGCAGGGGAACGTGGTGTCTCGCTTTGGCCTGCGCCTGGTGTACGGCGCGACGCTGGTCAGCCTGCTGTCCGCGGCGTTTGCCGGGCTGGTTCTGTAAAAATAAAAACGGCGGGTTTCCCCGCCGTTTCTTTAACGCAAAATCATCAGAACGCGGCGCAGACCGGCTGGTCAACGCGCATCACGGATTCCTGCGCAAAGCGAGTTTTATAGATAGAGCGCAGTTCGTCTACCTTTTTGCTGCTCTCCGCATCGCTGCCGCGAATCAGCATGATCGCCTTGCTCGGTTCGTGGGTCACTTCACCCTTAGCATTCAGCCACTGGCCTTTGGCGTCATATTCGGTCAGCCCTTCGCGGAAACGCGGGGTCACGTCTTTATCCACGAAGCTGCGCCATTCATTGGCGGTAATTTCCGCGCCGGATGGGCGGCTGATGCCGAAATAGAGCGTGGTTTGCGTCATCTGATCGCCTGCCTGGCACTGTTTAGCCGGGGCGGTAACCGCCGATGTGGTTTTCGCTGGCGTGACGCAGCCCGTCAGAGCCAGAGCTAATGCCCCGGCCAGTGTTGCTTTATAAAATACCATTATCCACCTGTCTTGCTGTCATCATCATTATTAAAATTAAATGCGGAATGATTCCGCCGCGATATAAAATTACAATTCCGCACTTTTCGCAAGTCGCCGAGCATCAATAGGGCAATAATAATCCCGCAGATGCCGCTGCCGGGCAGCACCCACTGCGCCGGGAAGTATCCGGCAATCGTTCCCGTGACCAGCGGGACGACTAACGTAATGCCGAGCTGCAGTCGCCAGGTTGCCGCCATAGCGGCGCCGACCTGTGGGCCAGGGAAACTGTCCATCACGTTGAGCGTGGCGACCAGATAGAACCAGTTACTGAACAAATGAGCGATAACGATCAGCGGCACCGCCAGCCACAAAGTGCCCGAGTAACCCACGGCGAAATAACACAAAGTAAAAAGCAGCAGCGCCAGCATTAGCGGGAAGCTTTTACCCGCCCGGTTGCGCACCTGTTTTTCGCTGAGCAGGAGCGGGGCGAGCAGTTGCCCAGCGCTACGGGCAAACAGCAGCGCCAGGCCATTGGCCGCGTTATCACCCGGCAACGCAGGAGCCAGCGCCGGGAGCAAAGCCATTACGGGGGCGCCGACCAGCGCAAGGCTGGGCAACAGCAACAGGCTGCGCTTTTGCACCGGGGTAACGTTCTGCCAGCTAAACTCCTCGCTTTCGTCTGGGGCGCTGTCTTCTTTTGCCTTCATAACAAAGGCCGCCGAGGCGTACCAGAGCAGCCCTATGGCAACGATGAAACTGATTGCATCCAGCAGCAGCATCAGCCAGAGGCTGACGTGGCCATATAATAATGTCCCAAGCCCCACGCCGAAGATAACGTTGGCGGCAAACACCAGCGTTTCAACGCCTGCGGCGGCGGGTATTAGCGCTTTAGATAAACCTTGTTTGAAAAGCTGACTTAAGGCCGGCACCGTCAGGCCGGTGCTAAAAGCGGCGGCGGCCTGGCTTAACAACAGCAAGCCTGGGTGTTCATTCCACAGCGCAAGGCACGGCAGAAGCAGACCTGTAAGACCGAAAACTTCGCCGAGAAGCAGCACAGAAAACGCCGGCCAGCGCTTTAATAACCACACGCCAGCAAAGCTGGCAGGTAAGCCGGGCGCAAGGGCGAGGACGTAAGCAAGAGAAAGCCAGGAGGGGGTAGCGTGACTGTTTAACAGCTGACTGAAGACCAGAACGTAAGTCAGGCCGTTACCCACAGAAGAAAACAGCAGCGCCAGCCCGAGCAGCGTGAACCAGCGGTGCTGGCGCAGGGCGCGTAGCAATAGAAGAAGCATGTTAAGTTCCTGATGAAAAAATAGAGTCAAGCCGCCGTGGGAAAACGGCAGCGCGAGATATTTATCGTCAGGAACGGGTTACATTGGCGTCAGGCTTCTCTTTGTACAGTTGTCTCTAAAAATAGAGGAGTATCGGTAGATTACCAGTTGCTGGTGACGCCCGCATACTGTGGGCCGGTCACGCCGCGGCACTGGTATTCCAGCACCACCTGGGTGTTCAGGCAAAGGGTGCCGCTGTAGGTGGTACAGGTCTTGATATCGCTGCCGTAAGGGAGTGCGCTGGCATAGCCCCATTGCTGGCACTGACGCGATGCCGTGGACTGGGCGAGGAATTTATCCACTTTGGCCGTTTGCAGCGGCGGCAGGCTATAGGCGAGGCGAACAACACCGGCAGGCTCATTGGCATTAAGCGGAACAGGTGTTTTGCTTACGGTGCATCCGCTCAGTAACAGGGCGGTAACGGCCAGAAAAATGCGCTTCATCGTTGATTCATACCTCATACTTAACCGCCTTCATGGTAGCACGCGTGGCGGGCAGAAAAGCCTGTTCGATTAGGCGGGCCGTAAATTCCATAAATTTCGAATTTTAAATAACCCTTAATTCAAATTACGAAATAAAAACTTTTTACCTAACGTAAATTCCCCACAAAATACGCGGCGATTTTTTGATCAAAAACGCGTCAAGTTTTGCTGAACCGTGCCGACAATAGCGCTACGGCGCGATTTAATTTCACTTATGCAGGTATACGAGGGAATAAATCAGGACGCGCGTCGCTAAAGCCGCACAGGAAGTGCATTTTATTTTTTACCGGGGAACCAAAAAATGAACATTGTTCGCAATATTAAAATTCGCGCGATGGTGGTGCTGATACAAATCTTTTCCACGCTGGCATGGATCTGCGTGGCGGGCGCGACGCTATGGCTATTACATAACCTCAAGCAACAGCTTGCGCTGAGCCCGGATCAGCTCACGTGGATTAACACGGCCCAACGGATGCTGATTATCTCCATTGCTATCAGCATTGCGATCGTCATTTTTACAGAACGCTACCTGTGGTTTTGCCTGGTAAAGCCGGTTAATACGATCCGCCACCACATGCACGTCCTGGCGCAGGGAGAACTGGCTGCCACGCTGCCGGATTTGGGGCGCAACTGTATTGGCCTGATGGTGCCGCCGATTCAAAAAATGCAGGAAAACTGGCAAAGGGCGGTGAGCCGCATCCGGGACAGCGCCGAGGCTATTCGCACCAACGCCACCGAAGTGTCCGGGGTTAACACTGACCTGTCATCCCGTTCGGAGCAACAGGCCGCCGCGCTGGAGCAGACCAGCGCCAGCATGGCGCAGCTGAACAGCACGGTGAAGCTGAACGCCGACAATGCAAATCACGCCAGCCACCTCGCGCAGAATGCCACCAACACTGCGGTAAACGGCGGGGATTCGGTGAAGCAGGTAGTGAAGACCATGGATGTGATTGCCAGCAGCGCGAACAAAATTGTCGATATCACCACGGTGATTAACAGCATTGCGTTCCAGACCAACATTCTGGCGCTAAATGCCGCGGTGGAGGCGGCAAGAGCGGGAGAGCAGGGCAAAGGCTTTGCGGTCGTCGCCAGCGAGGTACGTAATCTGGCCAGCAGAAGCGCCGGGGCCGCAAAAGAGATTGAAACCCTGCTCAACGATTCGGTCAGTAATATTCACACCGGGTCGCAGCAGGTGCGTAAAGCGGGGGAGGCAATGGATGAGATCCTCCGCGCCGTGAAGCAGGTGAATGACATCATGGGGGAGATTGCCAGCGCGTCCCTCGAGCAAAGTCAGGGCATCGGGCAGGTCGGGATCGCCGTTCGGGAAATGGACAGCGTGACGCAGCAGAACGTGAATCTGGTCCAGAAGTCGGTGCTCTCTTCCGTTGAACTGGAGAAACAGGCGCACCACCTGCATGACGCGGTGGCAATGTTCCGGCTTAACGCAGTCTGAGAACCACGCATGTGACAAAGCAGCCTCCGGGCTGCTTTTTTTACGTCTTAAACAGGCGCGGAAACAAAAATATGTGACGCAGATGGGGGAAATAATATTCCCCGCAGGCATTGGCGTCAGGCACCGTGCGGATAGTTAAAAATCGGCTAAGCTTATGCTTTTTAGGAACATTTACAAGCGATCGCGAGTGTCGCACTATGCGGGCTCTTATTGAGCAAGGAGTTTCTGAAGCAATGCGTAAACCTCTGGTATTGTCGGCGCTGGTCGCCGCGCTGGCCCTGGCCTTAAGCGGCTGTGATGACGCTAAAAAAGAGACCGCGGCGGCCCCCGCCCCGGCAAAAGAATCGCAGCAGGGCGGCAGCCTGATAATCGGCATCACCTCCGGCGATCCGCTGGCCATGAACCCGCTGTACGCCAGCGATCGGACTACGTTAACCATCATGCAGGCGCTTTACTCGCCGCTGTACAGCTACAACGGCGACAAGATCGAATGGGGCCTGGCGGAAAGCCTGACGCCGTCAGCCGACAACCTCACCTGGACGCTGAAACTCAAGCCTGACCTGAAATGGCAGGATGGGCAGCCGATTACCGCCGATGACGTGGTGTTCACCTTTAATAAACTGCTGGATGAAAAGCAGCATAGCTTCTTCCGCAGCATGTTTGTTTATGGCAACCAGCCCCTGAGCGTGAGCAAAGTGGATCCGCTCACGGTTAAATTTACGCTGCCTCAGGTCAGCGCCGCCTTTGCCGGTACGCTGGTGCAAATCTTCCCGATCCCACAGCATATCTTCGGCAGCGAAGCAGGCGATCTGGAAAAGAGCACCCGCAATGATGCGCCCGTCGGCTCCGGTCCGTTCAAGTTCAAAGAGTACCGGGCGGGTCAGTACTACGCCCTGACGCGGTTTGATGATTACTGGAACGGTAAACCGAAACTCGACTCGGTCACCTACCGCTTTGCAAAGGACGCCAACTCTGCCAACCTCGCGCTGCAGAACGGTGAGATCAATCTCAAGATGGTCGATCCGCAGGATGTTTCGCGCCTGAAAGCCACCGGCAAGTTTGATTTTGTTATTTACCCGGAAGGCCGCCTGGCCTACATGACTTTCAACCAGAACGTTGACAGTATGAAGAGCAAAGATCTTCGTCAGGCCATCGCCTACGCGCTGAATAAAGATGACCTTGTGCAAACGGCGTTCACCTCTCTCGATTACGCCAAACCTGCGGCCTCTATTCTGACCCCGGATACCCTCTACCAGACCAGCGATGTGGAACCGTACAAGTTCGATCTCGATAAAGCCAAAGCGTTGTTCAAAGCGTCCGGGCAGCCGGAGGGCGTGAAGCTGCGCCTGGCCTACATCAACAGCAATAAAACCCAGGAAAGCATGGGGCTGTACATTCAGCAGCAGCTGAAGGCGATAGGCATCAACGTTGAACTGCTGCCGCTGGATGCGAACGCGATGTCCCAGCGCAGTCAGGACATGAAAAACACGGCCTATGAACTAAGCCTGGGCGGTTACATCATGGGCGCTGAGCCGGACGGCTATAAGTCGCTGTATATGAGCAACGAAGCCTATAACTACGCGCACTATAAAAACCCGGCGTTTGATGCGCTGTGGGAGCAGGGCGCAACGGAAACGGATGCGGCGAAGCGCGCGGCTATCTACAAGCAGATCCAGCAAACCGTCGCCAGCGATATGGCCTGGTACCCGATTGCCTACACCAACGCGGTTGTGGCGGTGGACAAACGTTTTGGCGGCACGCAAGAAGCCGAGCCTAAGCCCGTGTATATGTTCCAGGATCTGTCGAAAATTTATCAACAATAACAATGAGTGATCCTCCGCCCGGCCGGTTTGTGCTGGGCGGGCGGAGGAAGGCGAAACTATGAATAACCTTCTTTTCCGGCGCTTACTGCAGCTGCTCCCGATGCTGCTTTTTATCTCGCTGGTCTCTTTTTTACTGGTGAAGCTGGCCCCCGGCGATCCTGTGCAGGCGTATATCACCCCGCGCATGAGCCCGGAGGATATCGAACGCATCCGCCAGAGCATGGGGCTGGATAAGCCGCTGCCGGTGCAGTACCTGCTGTGGCTGAAAAATCTGCTGCAGGGCGATCTCGGCTACTCCCTGATTTACCACCGTCCGGTGCTGACGATGATCGGTGAGCGTATCCCGGCCACGCTTGGCCTGATGGGCGCGTCCTTGTTGTTAGCTATCCTGCTGGCGATCCCGCTGGGGCTGCTGGCGGGGGCGTACAAACACCGCTGGCTCGACCATGTTCTGAACCTGTTCGCTTACGTCGGGATCTCGGTGCCGATCTTCTGGTTTGGCATCCTGCTGATTACCGTGTTTTCGGTGCAGCTGAACTGGCTGCCGAGCATGGGGATGCGAACCATCGGCGCGGAGGACTCCTGGCTCGATGTGATTCGTCACGGCATTCTGCCCTGCATCGCGCTGACGTTTTATAACCTCTCCAGCTATGTGCGCTACATCCGCTCGAACACCATTAGCCAGCTGTCCGCCGACTATGTGCAAACCCAGCTGGCCTACGGGGCAACCCGGCGCACTGTTCTGTTCCGGCATGTGCTGAAGAACGTGCTGCTGCCGGTGATCACGCTGTTTGGCCTCTCTTTTGGCGAGCTGGTGGTGGGCGCCTACGTGACGGAAAGCGTCTTTTCCTGGCCGGGGATGGGGCTGCTGGGGATCCAGGCCATCACCTCCCTCGACTACCCGCTGATCATGGCCATTATTCTGCTCTCAGCGTTGATGCTGATTGTGGGGAATCTGCTGGCCGATCTTCTGTATCGCGTGGCGGACCCGCGCATTAAGGCGCTGAGGTAACCATGAGCAGAAGATGGAATCAGGTTAAACAGGGCCTGAAACGCAGCCGCCCCGCGCAGCTTTCTCTGGCGGTACTGGTGATTTTTGCGCTGGCTTCATTATCGGCTTTTTTAAGTCCGTGGGACCCTAATCAAATGTCGCTTCAGGGAAGGATGCTGCCGCCGGATGTCAGCCACTGGTTTGGCACGGATGAATATGGCCGGGACTACTTCACCCGCGCACTTTATGGCGGGCAAATCTCCCTGATGGTCGGGTTTTTAGCCATGCTGTTTTCCACGCTGATTGGCACGCTGGTGGGCACCGTCAGCGGCTACTTTGGCGGCAAAGTTGATAACCTGCTGATGAGACTGGTGGACATTTTAATGGCGATCCCGGCTTTTTTCCTGCTGCTGGTGCTCAATGCTTACCTGAAGCCCGGCATCGCTAACATCATTCTGATTATCAGCGCGCTGACCTGGATGAATATGTCGCGACTGGTGCGGGCAGAAACGTTGACGCTGAAAGAGCGGGAATACGTGATTTATGCCCGGGCCTCCGGGGAGCATCCGCTGAGGATTATCGCCCGGCACATTATTCCGAATATTTTGCCGACGATTATTGTGGCGGCCACTTTGAATATCGCTTCGGCGATTTTAATGGAGTCAACATTGAGTTTTCTTGGTCTCGGCGTGCAGCAGCCGGATGCCTCCTGGGGCAGCATGCTGAATAACGCTCAGTCCTACATCGGCGAAGCCTCCTGGCTTGCCATGTTCCCGGGGGCGCTGATCCTGCTGACGGTGCTGAGTTTTAACGTGCTCGGCGATGTGTTCCGTACCGCTTTTGAGCCGGGGGCAAATCGCGATGCGTAATTTGCTGGAAATTGAAAACCTGAAAACCTCTTTCTTTACCCGCGAGGGTGAAGTACAGGCGGTACGCGGCGTCACCTTCAGCGTGCAGCGGGGGGAAGTGGTGGGTATTGTGGGCGAGTCCGGCTGCGGCAAAAGCGTTACCTGTAAATCGGTGATCAATTTGCTGGGCAGCCATGGCAAAGTGGTGGGAGGCCATATCCGTTTTCAGGGAGAAGACCTGGCGCGTAAAACGGCGGAGCAAATGCGCCACCTGCGCGGCAGCGAAATCGCGATGATTTTCCAGGATCCGATGACGGCGTTAAATCCGGTGCTGACCATCGGGCGACAAATGAGCGAGATCCTTATTCGCCACCAGAGTTTGAGTAAGAAGGCGGCGAAAGAGAAGGCCATAGCGATGCTAGGGCAGGTGGGCATCAGCCAGCCGGAAAAACGCTATGACCAGTATCCACACGAGTTTAGCGGCGGAATGCGCCAGCGGGTGATGATCGCGATCGCGCTGTCGTGCCATCCGTCATTGCTGATTGCCGACGAGCCGACGACCGCGCTGGACGTGACCATTCAGGCGCAAATTCTGCGCCTGCTGAAACACCTTCAGCAGCAGACGGACACCGCTATCTTACTGATCACTCACGACCTGGGTGTGGTGGCGCAAGTCTGTTCCCGGGTGGTGGTGATGTACGGTGGGCTGGTGATGGAGCAGGGCAGCGTTGAGGCGATTTTTTATCGGCCCGCCCATCCCTACACGCGTGGTTTGCTGGCTTCGTTGCCTCGCCCTGACGGCAGCGAAGCGCGCTTGTCGCCGATTGAGGGTAGCCCGCCGGGTCTGCTCAATCCGCCGCCCGGCTGTCCTTTCGCCGCTCGTTGCCCGCAGCGCATGGCCATTTGCGACACGGCAGCACCCAAACACACGCTCGCCGACGGCCATGAAGTCAACTGCTGGCTGTGGAAAAAAGAGGCCGCTCATGCCTGACATCACTCCTTTGATTCGCGTGCGTAATCTGCACAAACATTTCACCGCTAATCGGGGCTGGTTCGGGCCGGGGACCACGGTAAAAGCCGTGGATGGCGTGAGCTTCGATGTTTTTCCGGGGGAAACTTATGGCCTGGTGGGGGAGTCCGGCTGCGGGAAGTCGACGCTAGGGCGAAGCTTATTGCGGCTGTTCGAGGTGACCGACGGCGAAATTGAGTTCGACGGGCAAAATATTGCGGCGCTTAACGAACGTCAGCTAAAGCCTATCCGCCGCCGGATGCAGGCCGTTTTCCAGGATCCCTATTCGTCGCTAAACCCAGGCATGACGGTGGCGCAGCTGATCGCTGAGCCAATGCGTATTCACGGTTATGATGCGGCACGGCGGAAAGCCCGCACTCTGGAGCTGCTCGGGCAGGTGGGATTAAATCAGGAGCACCTGGACCGCTTTCCCCATGAGTTCAGCGGCGGCCAGCGGCAGCGAATCAGCATTGCCCGGGCGCTGGCGGTGAATCCCGAATTTATTCTTTGCGATGAGCCGCTGTCGGCCCTCGATGTCTCTGTGCAGGCACAGGTGGTGAATATTTTGCAGGATCTGCAGCAGACATTTGGGCTGACGTATTTGTTTATCGCCCACGATTTGTCTATGGTTCGCCACATTTCTGACCGCATCGGGGTAATGTATCTTGGTTCTCTGGTGGAGGAGGCACCTGCGGAAACGCTGTATAGCCAGCCCGCTCATCCCTACACTCGCGCGCTGCTCGCGTCTATTCCCATTGCAGACCCGCATGTTCAGATGCTGGAACAGGGTGGACTAAAAGGCGAAATCGGCGGTGATACGGGGGAAATCGTTGGCTGCAAGTTTGCCACCCGCTGCCCGCGAGCAATGGGCCAATGTCACCAGCGACCTCCCCGAATGCAGGAGATCTCGCCGGGTCACCGCGTGGCCTGCTGGCAGTTCGAAAAATGAGTCAGCGGGGGCATTTTGCTCCCGCTTCACCGCTCTTCCAGCGAATGGGCTGTTGCCTCGTGCAGAGGCGCGCAGGTAGACTGTCGCGCAAATAAAACAGGAGATTAAAATGGCCGAACAACTCTCTGCCGATCAGGAACTGGTTTCCGACGTCGTGGCGTGCCAGTTAGTGATTAAACAAATTCTCGACGTGATTGATGTGATTGCGCCCGTTGAAGTTCGCGACAAGATGGCGGAACAGCTGAAAACCATCGATTTTACTACCCATCCTGCGGCCGTTGATCCGGTCACGCGCCGGGCGATTCAAAAAGCCATCGCACTGATTGAGCTGAAATTTACGCAGCAAAAAGAAGCGCACTGAAGTTTTTATCCGCTGCCAGAAAGCAAAAGCACCGCCCAGTTGCGGTGCTTTTTATCTGAGTCGGGGCCGATCAGTGATAGTCTCGTTCGACAAAACTGAGTACGCGCCTGTCGGTCTGGCTCATGCACAGGCCTGCCTTGTTGGCATCCCGGACCTCTTCGAGAATCGTTTTCAGCCGCTCTCCCTCCCGATCCTGTTCTAAGCCTAGCGCCATTAAAAAACTGACGACTCTACCGGCATTGACGGCTTTAGCTTCTTCCTTAAGCGCGGTCAGCGTTTCATGCCGGAGATGGTAATCATCCAGCGTTTGTTGAAAAAGCTCTTCCAGCGTCAGGCAGTGGCAGTCAGGCGGGGACATTGTGCCGACGCTGGGCATACCGCCGGACTGCTTCATAAAATTGAAGACCCGCATCATGTGGGTCACATTGTTTTGTGCCTGGCTACGTAAAAAATTCGCACTTCCCGTCAGGCTGTGTTTGGCGCACCAGGCGCTCAGGTGCAGACACAGATGGGAGGCATAGAATTCACGATTAATTTGCGCATTAAGTTTCTGGATCATGCTGGCAGTGGGCATATAAATATCCTTATTTCATGAGCACTTTTATGAAGAGGTGAAATAAACATACGCCGCTATCACGGATGAGAAAAGTCCTAATTCAGGCTATTTTTATTTTTTTTGATTTTCTTTAAGATAAAAAGATCATGAAGTTATCCATCTTTTCATTTTTCGTAACATACTGTATTTCATATAAAATATATTTATCGGTTTTTTCTTTTTATCCCTGTTTTGCTTTATATCAGAAATGAGGTTTGTTCAGTCCGTGAATTGTTTTTAATGTGTATCATTTTTGATTTTTGGGGTGGTTTTAATGTTGTCTGTTTGTATGTGTTGAGGTCATGTTTGCGGTTTCTGTCCCCTGGGTGGGAATGTTGTCATCTGGGTTTAAAACAAAATTTGCGCTCGCAGAGTTCGAGAGGCGTTCTGTGAGCCAGGCCGCTGTTGTGCAAGAAAAACACTTCGGTATAAAAAATAATCAAATCCAGGAGGGGAAATGCAGCAGGATCCGCTGATACGGCTAATGAATTGATTTTTTTACCTGACGCAGCCAAAGATGGCGCTGTTGGCAATAATGTACGGTTAACAGCCGTCTGCATCCTTCCGTTGAGGCATCTCCAGCCAGAAACCACGCAGCCGCAGATCCGGCGCAATCCAAAAATCCTGCCGCGCGCATGAGCGTCTTCCTTGTTAATGAAGGCAGTCGCTAAAATGCAGGATAAAAAGTTAATTTTTCAGAAAAAAGCGTGATTAGTCGCTATGGAATAATCAAAACGGTGGTTGAGTTGAGGCCGAAAAAGCGGAGCTGGCTCCGCTTTCTGTCGGAGGAGGCGATTAAAGCGGGACCAGCAGTACATCAACCTGGCTTGACGCCACCACGGCCTTGGCTGAGCACATAACCTTGCCAAAGAAACTCTGATTGTGATTACCGCAAAGCACCAAATCAACGTCCTGTTTTTCACAGATATCCAGAATGTGCTCGCTTAGTTCCCCTGTGGAAATAATTACCTTTTCAACAGGATATTGCGCTTTCTCTTTCAGCTCAGCGAGAAAAAGATGGGTTTCTTCCAGCATCAGATCGCGGAGGTTTTCCAGCATTGGGGCGGCAAGCTGGTTATACAGTTCGGGATCGGACGCGAGCGTGACCAGCGTAATTTTGCCGTTGACGGGTTTGACGATGGAGACGGCCTTTTGCACCAGACGATGGCTTTCAGGCGTGATAGCAACGGCAACCAGCACATGACGATAGCTCATATAACCCCTCCACATTTAGTGTGAATTGTTAACATTTTCTTACACCACTTGTGACTCAGGCGCAACGCGTACAGCGGTACGAAATGTGAAGCCACTCATAGAAATTGTTTAGTTATTCTTATGAAACGAATTTGCAACATTGTTTCGTAGACGAAATGTGAAAATTTTCCATCAGACGAACGGATTAATTTGAGAACCTGGATCGAGTGATAACTTTCGGTAGCTGACGCTTTTGAAATCATAACGCTCGGTTAAAATGCCGCTATAATTTCACTTAAGTCTATGAATAACAGCAGATTACTCTTAACGGCTTTCATAAAGTGTGATCGCTCAGGCATTCCTGGCCGCCAGTATCAGATAAAAAGCAATGACAACTCATGGAGTTGTGATCTTTCAGTGTCACTATTCGTCTGCCGGCTTCGGTAAAATTCTTAATCAGATGAAAAAGTAAGCAAATGAAAAGCGATTCTGATGCTTTTCACTCCGAAGGATGATGTATTTATGTGATCTGCGTCACATAAATTCCAAAATCGCAGGTGGCCGCATTGTATGTGCCAGGGGCTGCGAGTAGAGTTTGCCCGAATTAGGAAAAATCTTAGTTTTTTGTAATAAAATGATGAACGACAACAGGCGTTCGGGCTCTGTCAGGGAAATGGCTTCTACGTGGGATGCGGAGGGGCTGAGTCAGGGCTGAAGATTTATCCGTGCATTTTGGCCGTAACGATTGTTTTAATTTAACCGGGGCAACCCGGCGACATCGCGGGGTGCGGTAACAACCCCCTAATAGTTCAGAAAACAGTAATGGCGCGACAGATGCGCTTCGGCTTCTTACAACCGTAAGTTTCTGGAGAATTTACTCGCGCTGACACGTTACTGTCATCCGACATATTTAGGCTGGGCCGCATACAATAATAGTTGGTTATTCGGGATGGAAAAAATGCATACTTCCGAGTTGCTAAAACATATTTACGACATCAATTTGTCGTACTTATTGCTTGCACAGCGTCTTATTAGTCAGGACAAAGCTTCGGCTATGTTTCGCTTAGGTATCGCTGAAGATATGGCAAATACGTTAGGGGAACTCACGTTGCCCCAGATGGTGAAATTGGCAGAAACTAACCAATTAGTTTGTCAGTTCCGTTTTAGCGAAAGTCAGGCAATTACTCGCTTAACACAAGACTCCCGTGTGGATGATTTACAGCAAATTCATACCGGTATTTTGTTATCGACCCGTTTATTGAGTGAGGTGTCGTCGCCTGCCGAGGCACCTAAGAAAAAAAGGGCATAACAAATGAGCGAGAAAAGTATTGTCCAGGAAGCTCGCGACATTCAGCTCGCTATGGAGCTGATAACACTGGGTGCCCGATTGCAAATGCTGGAAAGCGAAACGCAGTTGAGCCGTGGTCGCCTGATCAAACTCTACAAAGAACTCCGTGGAAGTCCTCCTCCAAAAGGGATGCTGCCTTTCTCTACTGATTGGTTTATGACCTGGGAGCAAAATATTCATGCTTCCATGTTCTGTAATGCCTGGCAGTTTTTACTTCGTAGTGGGCTCTGCACCGGCGTTGATGCGGTGATTAAGGCCTATCGGCTCTACCTTGAACAATGTCCTTCCCAGTCAGACGGCCCGCTATTGGCGCTGACTCGCGCCTGGACGCTGGTGCGTTTTGTTGAGAGCGGCATGCTCCAGCTGAGCCAGTGCAACTGCTGTGGGGGCAATTTTATTACCCACGCACATCAGCCGGTCGGCAGCTTTGCCTGCAGTCTGTGCCAGCCGCCATCGAGGGCGGTAAAAAGACGTAAACTTTCCCAGAATGCTGCCGATATTATTCCACAACTGCTGGATGACCAGGTGGAACAGGCTGTGTAACAGATTCTGTGTTTGCGTATTCCAGCAGCGGTGAGTGATTACCGCTGCTTTTTTTATGCCCAAACACGACGCTGCACCTGCCTCCTGGGCATCCTCGCTACACTCAACGGCGTAAGGATGATCTCGTGCTGATTTTAATAGGTTACCTGGTTGTTTTAGGGACAGTGTTCGGCGGTTACATGTTGACCGGCGGCCACCTTGGCGCACTTTATCAACCTGCTGAATTTGTGATCATTGGTGGGGCGGGTATTGGGGCGTTCATTGTAGGGAATAACGGCAAGGCGATTAAGGGCACCTTAAAAGCGCTGCCGCTGCTCTTCCGACGCTCAAAATATACCAAAAGCATGTATATGGATTTGATGGCATTGCTTTATCGTCTGATGGCTAAGTCGCGTCAGCAGGGTATGTTTTCACTCGAAAGAGACATCGAAAACCCTAAAGAAAGCGAAATCTTTGCCAGCTATCCGCGTATTTTAGCGGACACCATGATGCTTGATTTTATTGTCGATTATTTGCGTTTAATCATCAGCGGAAATATGAATACATTCGAAATTGAAGCGCTGATGGATGAAGAAATCGAGACCCATGAAAGCGAAGCGGAAATACCGGCCAACAGCCTTGCGTTAATGGGGGATTCATTACCAGCCTTCGGTATCGTTGCTGCGGTAATGGGGGTTGTGCACGCTCTGGCATCCGCCGACCGTCCCGCTGCGGAATTAGGCGCATTAATTGCGCACGCTATGGTTGGTACTTTCCTCGGTATTTTACTGGCCTATGGTTTTATTTCCCCATTAGCGAGCGTGCTGCGCCAAAAAAGTGCTGAAACCACCAAAATGATGCAGTGCGTGAAGGTCACTTTACTCTCCAGCCTCAACGGTTATGCCCCGCCAATCGCGGTGGAATTTGGCCGTAAAACGCTTTACTCCAGCGAGCGCCCATCGTTCATTGAACTGGAAGAGCACGTCAGAGCGGTACGTTCCCCGAACGCGCAGCGCGCGACGGAAGAAGAAGTATGAAGAATCAGGCCCATCCCATCGTTGTCGTAAAGCGCCGCAAGCACAAGGGACACGGCGGGGCGGCCCACGGCTCCTGGAAAATTGCCTACGCGGACTTCATGACCGCGATGATGGCTTTCTTCCTGGTCATGTGGCTGATTTCCATCTCCAGCCCGAAAGAGCTGGCGCAAATTGCTGACTACTTCCGCACCCCGCTGGCGCAGGCCATTACCGGGGGCCAGCGTATCGCCGACAGCGAAAGTCCTATTCCGGGCGGGGGCGATGACGTCACCCAGCAGCAGGGCGAAGTGAAAAAACAGCCCAACATTGAAGAGCTGCGCAAGCGCATGGAAGCCAACCGCCTGAAGCGTATCAAAGGGGATCTGGACCAGCTTATTGAGTCAGACCCGAAGCTGCGTGCGCTACGCCCACACCTGCAAATCGACCTGGTTCAGGAAGGGTTGCGTATTCAGATTATCGACAGCCAGAACCGCCCGATGTTTAAAAACGGCAGTGCGGAAGTGGAGCCTTACATGCGCGACATCCTGCGCAAAATCGCCCCGGTGCTGAACGGTATTCCTAACAAGATCAGTCTGTCCGGCCATACCGATGACCTGCCTTATGCCAACGGCGAGCGTGGCTACAGCAACTGGGAGCTTTCCGCCGACCGCGCGAATGCTTCCCGCCGTGAGCTGGTCGCCGGCGGCCTCGACGACGGCAAAGTGCTGCGCGTCATCGGGATGTCCTCGCAGATGAGCCTCTCCAAACGTGGAGGCGGGGACGCCATTAACCGTCGCATCAGTTTGCTGGTGCTTAATAAACAGACCGAAGACGCCATCATGCATGAGAACTCCGAGAGCGAGAACCAGCCTCTCAGCGTTCTGCAGCAGGATCCTACGGCGGCTCCGGCGAATAACACAGTTGCGCCACAACCAGGCACGAGGTGATAGCGTGAGCATGGATATTAGCGATTTTTACCAGACATTTTTTGACGAAGCCGACGAGCTGTTGGCCGATATGGAGCAGCATCTCCTGGATTTGGTGCCTGAGGCGCCGGATTCTGAACAGTTGAACGCTATTTTCCGTGCGGCCCACTCCATCAAGGGCGGGGCCGGTACGTTTGGCTTCTCCATCCTGCAGGAAACGACCCACCTGATGGAGAACCTGCTCGACGAAGCGCGGCGCGGTGAGATGCAGCTCAACACCGATATCATCAACCTGTTTTTGGAAACCAAGGATATTATGCAGGAACAGCTGGACGCCTATAAAAATTCTGAAGAGCCGGATGCCGCAAGCTTCGACTACATCTGCAAAGCACTGCGTCAGCTGGCCCTGGAAGCCAAAGGCGAGGCACCATCGGCGCCGGCCAAACTCTCCGTGGTAGAAACCGAACAGCCTGAGTCCGCGCCTGCCGACAACGGCGGCAGGCTGCGCGTGGTGATTGACGGCCTGAAAGAAGCTGAACGTGACCTGATGCTCGAAGAACTGGGGAACCTGGGCACCCTGAGCGAGGTGGTCAAAGACGCCGCTTCCGTAACGGCTACGCTGGAAACCAGCGTCAGCGAAGACGATATTACGGCCGTACTTTGCTTCGTGATTGAGCCTGAGCAAATCAGCTTTGTGCCGGTTACCGCAGCCAGCGCGCCAGCGGTGGCAGAAACCACTTCGGTGGCGGTGCCTGAAGCACCCGCTCAAACGGCTGTCGCCGTGCAAAAAGCGGGCCTGCCTGAGCCGCTGACCCCTGCGACAGGGCGCGTTGAGCGCGATAAACCTGCCGCTCGCGCATCTGAATCGACCAGTATCCGCGTGGCGGTAGAGAAAGTTGACCAACTGATTAACCTGGTTGGTGAACTGGTGATCACCCAGTCCATGCTGGCCCAGCGTTCTAACGAGCTCGACCCGGTCAACCACGGGGATTTGATCACCAGCATGGGGCAGCTGCAGCGTAACGCGCGCGACCTCCAGGAATCGGTGATGTCTATCCGCATGATGCCGATGGAATACGTCTTCAGCCGCTTCCCGCGTCTGGTCCGCGATCTGGCCGGGAAGCTTAACAAGCAGGTGGAACTGACGCTGATGGGCAGCTCCACCGAGCTGGATAAGAGCCTCATTGAACGCATTATCGACCCGCTAACGCACCTGGTACGCAACAGCCTTGATCACGGTATCGAGTCGCCGGAAAAACGCCGGGCGGCAGGGAAGTCCGAAGTCGGGAACCTGATCCTGTCTGCGGAACATCAGGGCGGCAATATCTGTATCGAAGTGACCGACGACGGGGCAGGGCTCAACCGCGAGCGTATTCTGGCGAAGGCGATTTCCCAGGGGATGCCGGTCAGTGAAAGCATGACCGACGACGAAGTCGGGATGCTGATCTTCGCGCCGGGCTTCTCCACCGCCGAGCAAGTCACCGACGTGTCTGGCCGTGGCGTGGGCATGGACGTGGTGAAACGTAACATCCAGGAGATGGGCGGCCACGTCGAAATCCAGTCGAAAGCCGGAGCAGGGACGACCATTCGCATTCTGCTGCCGCTGACGCTCGCTATCCTCGATGGCATGTCGGTTAAAGTGAGCGACGAAGTCTTTATCCTGCCGCTGAACGCGGTGATGGAATCCCTGCAGCCGCAGGAAGAAGATCTTCACCCGCTGGCGGGCGGCGAACGCGTGCTGGAAGTGCGTGGGGAATATCTGCCGCTGGTTGAGCTGTGGAAAGTCTTTGACGTTCAGGGCGCAAAAACCGAAGCCACGCAGGGCATCGTTGTGATCCTGCAAAGTGCCGGACGCCGCTACGCACTGCTGGTCGACCAGCTGATTGGCCAGCATCAGGTGGTGGTGAAAAACCTGGAAAGCAACTACCGCAAGGTGCCGGGTATTTCTGCAGCCACCATTTTGGGTGACGGCAGCGTGGCGCTGATCGTCGATGTTTCTGCGCTGCAGGGGCTAAACCGTGAACAACGTCTGGCGCTAACCGTCGCCTGATTAACCGCTTAAAAGAATAGGTACGCAAATGACTGCACTAACGAATGTGACAAAACTGACCGGGGAAAACGTAGGCCAGGAGTTTCTGGTGTTCACCCTCGGCGCTGAAGAGTACGGCATTGATATCCTGAAGGTGCAGGAGATCCGCGGTTACGATCAGGTGACGCGCATCGCGAACACGCCTGCTTTTATTAAAGGCGTCACCAACCTGCGCGGCGTGATCGTGCCGATTATCGACCTGCGCCTGAAGTTCGAACAGGATGGCGTGGAATATAACGACAATACCGTGGTTATCGTGCTGAACCTGGAAAAACGCGTGGTCGGGATTGTGGTTGACGGTGTGTCCGACGTGCTGTCGCTGACGGCGGATCAGATTCGTCCTGCGCCAGAGTTCGCTGTCACTCTGTCAACTGAATACCTGACGGGCCTGGGCGCGCTGGGTGAACGTATGCTGATTCTGGTGAACATTGAGAAGCTGCTGAACAGCGAAGAGATGGAGCTGCTGGATTCTGCGGTCGCTTAATCCGGTTTGCTAAAAATAAGAAGGGCTACCCTAGGGTAGCCCTTTTATTGTTTTACACAGAGGGAAAAAGCGTGGTTTTTCCCTCTGCGTGGTTATCAGCCGAAAATCACAAAGTGATTTTCCAGCATATTTATTGGTGGAATCTGGTATTGCTTCGTTTGCCAGACATCGCCGGCTTGCGATAAGGGCTACCCGAGGGTAGCCCTTTTTTTATGCCTTAACTTCTTCCACCGGCACGGTGCCGGTTTCTTCCAGCATGCCTTCGTTCTTGGACAGCATCGCGGTTGCCACGCCGTTGCCCAGCACGTTGATCGCCGAGCGGCCCATATCCAGGAAGTGGTCAATCCCCATCAACAGCAGGATGCCCGCTACCGGAATATTGAAGCTTGGAATTGTTGCCGCCAGCACAACCAGCGCGGAGCGCGGCACGCCGGCAATCCCTTTGGACGCCAGCATCAGCGTCAGCATCAGCACGGCAATCTCAGAGAAGGAGAGATGCACGTTATAAGCCTGGGCAATAAACATGGACGCAAAGGAGCAGTAGACCATCGACCCTACCAGGTTAAAGGAGTAACCGATCGGCAGCACAAACGAAGCGATGTTGCGGGAACAGCCAAAGCGGGTCAGTTGGTCCAGCGTTTTCGGATAGGCCGCTTCAGAGCTGCTGGTGGTAAAGGCCACCAGAACGGGATCTTTCAGCATCGCCAGCAGGCGGAACACATCGCGCTTCAGCACCATGTAACCCACGCTAATCAGCACGATGCAGGTGAGCACGATAGCCACATAGTAGCCGCCGATAAACGAAGCGTAGTTGAGCAGAATGCCCAGACCCTGGGTGGCAATCACCGAAGAGATGGCGGCGAAGATAGCCAGCGGCGCGACATACATCACGTAGCCGGTCACTTTCAGCATGATGTGGGAGACAACGTCCAGCGCGCTCACCAACGGGGCGTTAAATTTCTCGCCCAAAGACGCGCCGGCAATACCAAAGAACATCGAGAACACCACAATCTGCAGGATCTCGTTGTCCGACATCGCCCCGGCAATGCTGGTTGGGATGGTATGGGAAATAAAGGCTTTCAGCGTCATTCCGCTGACGGCCAGGCCGGTCTGCACGGCTTCGGCTGGCACTTCCAGGTTCATGCCCGCACCCGGATGCTCCAGGGTGACAATAAACAGGCCGACCAGAATAGACAGCACGGAAGAAGAGACAAACCAGACCATTGCCTTACCGCCTACGCGGCCAATGGTGGAGGTTTCGCCGAGCTTCATGATACCGACCGTCAGGGTGCTGAAGACCAACGGCGCAATCACCATCTTGATCAGGCGCAGGAAGATATCGGTAAACAGCGTGATGTTATCGGCGTAGCCTTTGATGACGTCGGCGGCGGCGTATTCGTGGATGGCCGCACCGGTGAAGATCCCCGCTATCATGAACAAAATGATGAATAGCGTGAGTTTGTTTGAACTTGCCACTGACTTAGTAACCCCGTAGTTGACTGTAGTTAATGTGTGTTTTTTTGTAACTTACTGACCCTTATATAATTATTGTTTCCGGGCCGTAAATGCGCGGAGCATAAATTGAATCAAACTGCGCCGATATACAACTCTTTTTTATAAATTCTGTTAATTGTTAATTAAGCAGCACTTAATCATTATTTGTGATAACTGTCACAAAATGACGGATATATTCTTTTCGCTTTGCAGTGATGTAAGGTGTTTTGCATTTAACGCATTGTTTTTATTGATAATAATGTGTCAATTGTCCTTCTGAATGAATTTTTTGACGTGGTCTGGTTATTTCCCATTCTCTAAACTAAATTTCAACTAAGTGATGGCGTAACGTACTGATTTTTTTCTTACCGACAGGCCCATAAAGGTTGCGGCCAGAAACCGTTTTGCTTGCTTGATAAATGAACGATTGGGGTTATTTGTGGGCAAAATGATTTTTTATGCAGCATGCACAATATCTGATGGGCAGCCATTTGGCTTCATGACGAATTATATAAAAGACAAGTTATGGCGTCCGCCTTCTTTATTAAAGCGGAATATAGACTAGCGTTAAATCATCCCGTGCCGCTTCGTTGTGTATTCACGAAGTATGATTGAGTCATTTGAATGAGGGTAAGGATATGAATTCAGCCACTGCAGCACGCTTAATTCTCTCTTGTACTGCGTTTGCGATTATTCCATCGGCTAATGCGGCGGTGGCAAACGGTACATTTCAGGTCCTCATTACGATTACAAAGTCCTGTACAGTAACGGCGGGGGCAGCCTCGAATATTAACCTCGGGTCGGTTGCCGCCAGCGCAGTAAACACCTCGCAAAGTAATACATTCACCGTGAACTGCTCCAAGGCAACGCCCTATTTTATCGGGCTTGCGCCTTCTGCAGCCAACGGTGGCACCACCACCGGTTCGGGAGCCATGTCGTCCGTGCTTAACTTCGCCACCAACACCGACAAAGTCCCTTATCAGCTGAACCAAACCTCGGCCACCGGGCCAGTTTGGGGTAACACCGCCACCACAACGACGGTGGGTAACGGCGTGGCGGGCCTGGGCACCGGGCTGGCTATCTCGTATACGGTTTATGCCACTGCGGCGAGCGCCAACTACACGCCAGACAGCTATGCGGATACTGTGACCGTCAACGTTAACTACTGATTTCAGGGCAACGGATGAAAATGAAATTAGGCGGACGCCCGGCCTGCGCATGCCTGTTGCTGGCGCTGGCCGTGGGACAAAATGCGCTAGCCGGTGGCCTGCAGATATCGCCGGTTAACCTGACGTTGAGCGCCGCACAAAATGCGGACGGTATCTGGTTAAGTAATGAAGGGACTGCGCCGCTCAACGCGCAGGTACGGGTTTTCAACTGGCAGCAAAGCGGCAATGCCGACTGGCTGTCAACCTCTCAGGGGCTGGTTATTAGCCCTCCCATCGTGACGCTGCCCGCGGGGGAGCGCCAGCTTGTCCGCGTGATCCGCACCACGCCTGCCACCAATCAGGTGGAACAGGCCTATCGCTTGTTTATTGATGAGTTGCCGCCTGCCAAAGTGCAGAAAAATACTATTCAGTATGTTATGCGCTATTCCGTCCCGGTGTTTTTGCAGCCTGTGGGGCAGGCTGAAAACACCGCAAAACTGAAATGGGCATTGGTGCAAACCGATGGCAAAACCTTTGTCGACGTGAGTAATCAGGGAAACAGCCACGCCCAGCTTTCTGCCATGACATTTATTCAGGCTAATGGCGCGCGAAAAACGATTACGCCAGGTCTGTTAGGTTATGTTCTTCCCGGTTCAACTATGCGGTGGATAATATCTTCGTCTGCCAGTGATGCTTATCACAGTGGAAAGGTTGAAGTCACTATCAATGGTCAAAAAACAGAACAAAATCTATGACTGGCCATATTCTTTGGTAAATATTGTATTGCTTAATGGTTTATTTTTCTCAGGCATGACAGCAGCACAAAATACTAATAATGACTTACCTCAGAATGCGGCCAGCAATGATACAGCTCAGCCTGTAGGCGTGGATTTATATCTGGACACGACGGTGAACGGGAATGCCGTGGGTCTGGTTCATCTTGGCTACGCGCAGGGAAAACTCTACGGCGACGCGATGGCCCTGCGTCAGTTGGGATTTCACCTGCCGGAAAAAGCACAGCCGCCGTATTACCTGAATGACATTGCCCAGGTCAAAGTTGACTATAACGTGCAGCAACAAACCCTGGCGTTGACCGCGCCGCTGAGCCTGTTAGATCTGAAAACCACCCAGCTCAATCAGTCCGATATGTCCTCGCCGAAGGCCGACAATGCCCTTGGGGCGTTGCTGAATTACGACCTCTACGGCGACAGCGGCAAGAACAGCAATTTCAACACATTCAGTGAGTTCCGGGCGTTTAATTCGGCAGGCGTCCTGAGCTCGACCCAGCTTACCCGCTACAGCACGGAACAGAATAGCAATCAGTCTTTTAGCCGCCTGGACACCAGCTGGCGCTCCTCTTTTCCCGATAAAATGCTGGCGGTTACACTCGGTGACACGCTCACCAGTTCTCTTTCATGGTCCCGCCAGACCCGCATTGCCGGGGTGAAAATCGGGACGGATTTTGGCCTCAACCCTTATATGCCCACGACCCCGCTGCCGGCGTTTCTGGGGTCGGCCACGCTGCCCTCCAGCGTTGAGCTGTATGTCAACGGGGTTAAATACTATAACGGCGAGGTTCCGGCGGGCAGTTTCCAGTTGAATACGCTGCCAAACATCACCGGCGCAGGGAATGCTCAGGTGATGATGACCGATGCCCTGGGCAGAACCAGCGTGCAGAACTTCTCTTTTTATAACGATCAGCTCCTGCTGAGGGAAGGGCTCACGGACTGGTCCCTTGAGCTGGGCGTGGTCAGAAAAAACTACGGCTATTCCTCCTTCGACTACGCCAGCGAACCCGCGCTCAGCGGCACCTGGCGGCGGGGCTTCAGCAACAGCCTGACCGCAGGGGGCCATATGGAGGCCAGCGACAGCCTGGTCAACGGGGGCGTCAGCAGCGACTGGATCCCCTGGAGCCAGTCCGGGACTATCTCAACCGCGCTGGCGGCAAGCTCGGATGCCGGGGAGAATGGCTATTTGTATGGACTCGGCTATCGCTGGTCCGGCGGGCGATTCAGCTTTAGCTCCAGCGCCACGGCCACCTCCGGCGACTATCACGATGTTGCCACACGCTATGGTGCCCCGCCGCCAGCCTTCAGCGGCAGCGCGGTGGTGGGGTATAACTTTGGCGTGGGGGGGAATCTCAGTCTGAGTTACCTGCAGTTTCGCTACCCTGACCAAAGCGCTATTCGCTACGCCAACGCCAGCTGGTTTAAACCCATCACGGAAAACATCTCCTTAAGCGCCAGCTTTAACCAGAATATTGATGATACCCGCGACCGCAGCGTGTACCTGATGCTGACCGTCAGTACCAGCAATAGCCTGACGGCCGGAGCGACGGTGCAGCGCACCGGGGACAAGATGGGTTACCAGCTCAATGCCAGCCAGAATCCACCGTCCGAGGGCGGGGTCGGCTGGAACGTGGCCGCCAGCCAGCAAAGTTCACAGCAAACCGGGCAGGGTGAAGTGGGTTACCTGGGGCGCTATGGCCGCGTCTATACCGGCTTCCGCAGCATTCCAGACAATAATTACGGCTATGCGGGGGCGACGGGGTCGCTGGTGATGATGGGCGGCGGCGTGTTTGCCGCCCGGGAGATCAACAACGGGTTTGCCGTGGTTTCTACGGACGGTATTCCCGATGTACCGGTCAAGCTGCAGCATAACCTGGTGGGCAACAGCGACAGCAGCGGACGGCTACTTGTGACGCCGCTCAACAGCTACCAGAACAACCTGATCAGTATCGATCCGATGAACCTGCCGGCCAACATGCGGATCCGCAGCGTCAGCCTGAACGCTACGCCAGCCGACCGCTCCGGGACGCTGGTGCATTTTGATATCAAGCCGGTTCGCGCCGCCCAGATAAGCCTGGTTGACGCTAAAGGCAAAGCCATCGCCGAAGGCAGCCCGGTCAGATTAATGTCAGGCACCGGGCAGGACTCGATTGTCGGGTTTGATGGCATGACCTATTTCGATGCGCTTGAGCTGCACAATCAGCTCCGGGTGACAACAGAGAACGGTATTTGTGTGGCTGCGTTCGACTATCCAGAGAATCAGAAAAGCGTGCCGACTATTGGCCCGGTTGTGTGCCGATAGCGTACGCGTGGACTTTTGAGACAGGAGTGACCCGCATGAGATTAAAACAATTACTGCTGCTGGCGGTGCTCTTGCTGTCCCCCGGGATTAGCCATGCGGTTGTATGCTCGGTGAGCAACGTGCAAACCGTTAACTTTGGCACCATCAACCCGCTGGCGACAGGCACGCCCAACACTTCAATGACCTTCGATTACAGCTGTTCCAAACAACTGGGCGATCTGCTGGCCGGGGTGACGCTCTGCTTTAATATTGACGGGGCCGGCGTTGGGAATCACAAAATGTCTTTTGCCGGGCCGCCTGCCAGTACGCTGTCCTATGAGCTTTATCAGGGAACGTTAAGCGGGGGGGCTTGGGGGAGCCAGTTTCAGTCGGGAACGACCTACCCGATGGTGCCGCTCAATTTACTTAACCTGACGCCCGTCACCGGCAGCCTGACGGTCTACGCCCAAATGACGCTGCCGCAAATATCCGCCGCGCAAGGCGGGTATCAGGATACTTACACCAGCGGCATGACTACCGTCACAATGAATACCGGCCTGCTGGCCCCCCCCTCCAGCTGTGGCACCAGCGTGGTCGCAAACTTTCCCTTCAACGTGGTGGCGACCGTCGGCAAGCAGTGCAACGTCAGCTACGCCAATAACGTTAGCTTCGGGCCGGTGGCGGCTATGCAAAGCAATGTGGCGTCGAATAACACCATCGGCATTGCCTGCACCACCGGCACGGTTTACACCGTGGGCCTGACGCCATCGAACGGCAACACGGGCGGCACCGGGGTGCTGTCAGGCACGGGAAGTAATACCGATCAGGTGCCATATCAGCTAAGACAAGCCACCGGAACATCCGGGGCGGTGTGGGGCAACACGTCGCTGAACATGCCGTCCAGCACCGGTAACGGGGGAGCGCAGCAATACCAGGTCTATGTCACTATTCCGAGCACCAATTACACGCCAGACAACTATGCCGACACGGTGACCATTACCGTAACCTATTGATCGTTCCTCTTGCTGACAGATAGCCGGTTGCCATGGCGCAACCGGTTAATTTCCCTGTGACTTAACGTAAAGTTCCCGCTGACGGTGCCGATAACCTCGGGAACAAGTCGTTAAAAGGGCGTCCTATGTTAAAGCGTATTCGCGTTGTCACCATGCTGATGATGGTGCTGGTGGTGTTCGCGCTGCTGCAAATCATTTCCGGTGGAATGTTCTTTAATTCGTTAAAAAACAACAATGATAACTTCAAAGTCTCCCGCGAACTGCGGGTGCAGCAGGCCGAATTAAATCAGGCATGGATCCTGATGTTGCACACGCGCATTAACCTTAGCCGCTCTGCCGCGCGCATGATGATGGATCCGGCCAATAGCCAGAGCGCAGCCAAAACCGATCTGCTGAACAATGCGAAGAAATCCCTCGCCAGCGCCGAGCAGCACTACAACAACTTTAAACAGGTTGCGCCTATTTCAGCCGAAATGAACACCGTGGTGAAAGATATCGACGGTGATTACCAGACCTACCATCAGGCGCTGGCGGAGCTGATTGGCTACCTGGAAAGCGGCAACATGGATGCCTATTTCGGTCAGTCGACCCAGGGTATGCAGAATGCGCTGGAAAAAGCCTACGACGGCTACCTGGCGCTGAACGATCGCATGTACGAAGCCTCGTACGTCGACAGCCGCGACGGCTACACCTTCGCCATCTGGCAGCTTGGCATTTTAGCCCTGGCGCTGGCCGCAGTCATTCTGCTGGTCTGGGTCGGGATGCGTCAGATACTGCTTAAGCCGCTGAACGTGGTGATCGGGCATATCCGCGAGATTGCGGCCGGTAACCTGACGGAAAAAATTAACGTTGAAGGGAAAAACGAGCTGACCCAGCTAGCCTCCAGCGTGCAGCACATGCAGCAGGAACTGATTACCACCGTCAGCAGCGTGCGCGAAGGGTCGGATGCCATTTACAGCGGCACCACCGAAATTGCCGCAGGCAATAACGATCTTTCATCCCGCACCGAGCAACAGGCGGCGTCCCTGGAAGAAACCGCCGCCAGCATGGAGCAGCTCACCGCCACCGTGAAGCAGAACGCCGAAAACGCACGTCAGGCCTCTCAGCTGGCGCTGAATGCGTCCGAAACCGCGCAGCGCGGCGGCAAGGTTGTCGATGGCGTGGTGAAAACCATGCATGACATCGCGGGTTCCTCCAAAAAAATTGCCGACATCATTAGCGTGATTGACGGGATTGCCTTCCAGACCAACATCCTGGCGCTGAATGCCGCGGTAGAAGCCGCGCGTGCGGGTGAACAAGGACGCGGCTTCGCGGTTGTCGCCGGGGAAGTACGTAACTTAGCCAGCCGCAGCGCCCAGGCGGCAAAAGAAATTAAATTGCTGATTGAAGATTCCGTTTCGCGCGTGGACACGGGATCCGTGCTGGTGGAAAGCGCAGGGGAAACCATGAGCGACATCGTGAACGCGGTGACGCGGGTCACGGACATCATGGGGGAAATCGCCTCCGCCTCTGACGAGCAAAGCCGGGGTATTGACCAGGTCGCCCTGGCCGTGTCTGAGATGGACAGAGTGACACAGCAGAACGCCTCGCTGGTGGAAGAGTCTGCTGCCGCGGCCGCCGCGCTGGAGGAGCAGGCCAGCCGCCTGACTCAGTCTGTCGCGACGTTCCGTTTGCAAGGGAATGCGGGTAGTAAAAAACCTGCAGCGGCTGCGCCGGTAGCGCAAAGCCCTGTGGTTCATGCCCCGCGTACTCCGGCCCGGGCCGGGGATGACGATAACTGGGAAACTTTCTGATCAGATGAATACCGGCCTGCTGGCCGGCAGAGGGAAGCTTTGATGTTAAACCGTATCCGGATCTCGACCACGCTTTTCCTGATTTTGATTGTCTGCGGCGTTTTGCAGATTGGCAGTAATGGCTTGTCTTTTTGGGCTTTTCGTGACGATTTCCAGAACCTGAAAAGGGTCGAGGTTAGCAATCAGCAACGCGATGCGTTAACCCAAAGCCGGGCCGCGTTACTGCAGGCCAGCAATGCCTTAAACCGGGCGGGTACGCTGACCGCACTCAGCTATCCACCGGACGATATCAAACGCCTGATGGCGGATGCCCGCAGCAGCCTGAAGCAGGCGGATATGCTGTTTAACCAGTTCCTCGAGATCCCGCCGAAAGAGGGCGAGGCTGAGACAATGCTGGCCTCGACGAAAGAGAGCTATACGGCGTTCAGAGACGATCTCCAGCATCAGGCAACGTGGCTTGAGAACAACCAGCTTTCCGACTTTATGACCGCGCCGGTACAGAAGTCGCAGGGCGTTTTTGATGCGAACTTCAATGCCTGGCAGCAGAGCATTAATCAGATTGTGCAAACCGCGAGCGGCGACAGCCAGAAAAACTACCATATCTCCGCGGTGATTTTCACCGTGGTGACGATCATCGCCGTGGTGCTGTTGCTCGGCTCCCTGGCCTGGTCGCGCAAGATGATTGTGCAGCCGCTGGCGATTGTCCGTAGCCACTTTGACAGCATTGCCGCCGGGGACCTGGCGAAGCCAATTTCGGTCTTCGGGCGCAATGAGATCTCGGAGATATTCGCCAGCCTGAAAAATATGCAGACGGCGTTAAAAGAGACGGTCAGCCAGGTGCGCAGCGGCACCCGCTCCATGCACGCCGGTATCGGTGAGATTGCCGCAGGCAACAGCGACCTGTCGGCTCGAACCGAGCAGCAGGCGGCTTCCCTGGCAGAAACGGCGGCCAGCATGGAGCAGCTCACGGCTACAGTCGGGCAGAACGCCGATAACGCTCGCCAGGCGGCACAGCTTTCCCGCAGCGCGGCTGATACCGCGAAGCAGGGCGGGCAGCAGGCAGCAAACGTGGCAAACACCATGCGCGACATCGCGGGCAGTTCGCAGAAAATTAGTGACATTACCAGCGTGATCGACGGCATTGCGTTCCAGACCAATATCCTCGCGCTGAACGCGGCGGTAGAAGCGGCGCGTGCCGGGGAGCAGGGGCGTGGTTTTGCGGTGGTTGCCGGGGAAGTTCGTAACCTGGCCAGCCGCAGCGCGCAGGCGGCCAAAGAGATCAAAGTATTAATTGAAGAGTCCGTTGACCGCGTGCAGCAGGGATCGAAGCTGGTCGATACGGCGGCGACAACGATGGCTGAAATTGTCCGTTCGGTCACCCAGGTGAACGACATTATGGGCGAAATTGCCTCGGCGTCAGATGAGCAGCGCCGTGGGATTGAGCAAGTCGCTCAGGCGGTCAGCCAGATGGATCAGGTCACGCAGCAAAACGCCGCGCTGGTTGAAGAAGCCGCCAGCGCCACCGATGCGCTGGCGGGGCAGGCTGAATATCTTTCCGGCGTGGTGGCGGTATTTCATCTGAGCGGTGCCGACGCTGAGCCCGCAGCCAGTGAATTCGCCGCGACCGGAGAATGGGTAACATCTTGAAGGGAATAAAGAAGGCGCTATGACATCATCGACGCCCACCGGGCAACAGTCATTAATGCTACAGATGACACAGCGTCTGCCGCTGTCCGACGCGCATTTTCGTCGGATATGCCAGTTGATCTATCAGCGCGCGGGTATCGTGCTGGCCGACCATAAACGGGACATGGTTTATAACCGTCTGGTTCGCCGCCTGCGTCTGCTGGGTCTGGATGATTTTGGCCGCTACTTAGGCATGCTGGAAGCCAACTCCAGCAGCGCCGAATGGCAGGCGTTTATCAACTCGCTGACCACTAACCTGACCGCTTTTTTTCGCGAAGGACACCATTTCCCTATCCTTGCGGAGCACGCCCGCAAACGCAGCGGGGACTATAAAGTCTGGAGCGCGGCGGCTTCGACCGGCGAAGAGCCCTATTCCATCGCCATTACCCTGGCGGATGTGCTGGGGGGCGGCGCGGGACGCTGGAAGGTTTTTGCCAGCGATATCGACACCCAGGTGCTGGAGAAAGCCCAGAGCGGCGTTTATCGCCAGGAAGAGCTGAAAACGCTTTCGCCGGTACAGATGCAGCGCTATTTCATGCGCGGCACGGGGCCGCATGAGGGGCTGGTCCGGGTGCGCAGTGAACTGTCGAATCATATTGATTTTGCACCGATCAACCTGCTGGACAAGCAGGCACCGGTACCGGGGCCATTTGACGCCATTTTTTGCCGCAATGTGATGATTTATTTTGATAAACCTACACAGCAGGCGATTTTGCAGCGCTTTGTTCCGCTGCTGAAACCCGGCGGGCTGCTGTTTGCCGGGCATTCGGAGAACTTCAGTAACCTCAGCCGTGACTTCTGGCTGCGTGGTCAGACGGTCTATGGCCTGAGTAAGGAAAGAACATGACGAAAATACGTGTCTTATCGGTCGATGACTCTGCGCTGATGCGGCAGATAATGACGGAAATTATCAACAGTCATAGCGATATGGAAATGGTTGCTACCGCCCCGGACCCGCTGGTGGCGCGCGATCTGATTAAAAAGTTCAATCCGGATGTGTTAACGCTGGATGTCGAAATGCCGCGAATGGACGGCCTCGACTTCCTGGAGAAGCTGATGCGCCTGCGGCCCATGCCGGTGGTGATGGTGTCTTCGCTGACCGGCAAAGGGTCGGAAGTGACGCTGCGCGCGCTGGAGCTGGGGGCTATCGACTTCGTGACCAAGCCGCAGTTGGGCATTCGTGAAGGGATGCTTGCCTACAGCGAAATGATTGCTGAAAAGGTGAGAACCGCCGCCAGGGCTAAGATTGCCGCACATGCGCCAACCGCCGTGCCTGCGACGCTGAAGGCCGGGCCGCTGCTTAGCTCGGAAAAGTTGATTGCCATTGGGGCTTCAACCGGCGGCACCGAAGCGATTCGCCATGTGCTGCAGCCGCTGCCGCTTTCCAGCCCGGCGCTGTTGATTACCCAGCATATGCCGCCGGGTTTCACCCGTTCGTTTGCCGAGCGGCTGAACAAGCTGTGCCAGATCAGCGTTAAAGAGGCCGAAGACGGCGAGCGCGTACTGCCGGGCCATGCCTATATCGCCCCGGGTGATAAGCACATGGAGCTGGCGCGCAGCGGCGCAAACTATCAAATCAAATTACATGACGGCCCACCCGTGAACCGGCATCGCCCGGCCGTGGATGTGCTGTTCCATTCGGTGGCGAAACACGCGGGGCGTAACGCCGTGGGCGTGATCCTCACCGGGATGGGTAATGACGGTGCCGCCGGGATGCTGGCGATGCACCAGGCAGGGGCGTGGACCATCGCCCAAAACGAAGCAAGTTGTGTGGTGTTCGGCATGCCGCGTGAGGCCATCAATTCCGGTGGCGTCAGCGAAGTGGTCGATTTAAGCCAGGTTAGCCAGCAGATGCTGGCGAAAATTAGTGCCGGACAGGCAATACGTATTTAACTGAAGGAGCCCGGATTTTATGGCGGACAAAGAACTCAAGTTTCTGGTCGTAGACGACTTTTCAACCATGCGCCGCATCGTGCGTAACCTGCTTAAAGAGCTGGGTTTTAATAACGTTGAAGAAGCGGAAGACGGCGTAGACGCGCTGAACAAACTGCAGGCCGGTGGTTTCGGCTTTGTGATTTCCGACTGGAACATGCCGAACATGGACGGTCTGGAGCTGCTGAAAACCATTCGTGCCGACGGCGCGATGTCAGCGATGCCGGTGCTGATGGTTACGGCAGAAGCCAAAAAAGAAAACATCATTGCAGCCGCACAGGCCGGGGCAAGCGGCTACGTCGTTAAGCCATTCACTGCGGCAACACTGGAAGAGAAACTGGGCAAAATTTTCGAAAAGCTCGGCATGTAAGGAGGCGCAAATGCACTCATCAACAAACCCGGCAACAGAGATACACGAGCATTCACCAACCGATATCATTGCACGTATCGGCAGCCTGACCCGCATGCTGCGCGACAGCCTGCGTGAGCTGGGGCTCGACCAGGCCATTGCTGAAGCGGCTGAAGCTATTCCTGATGCCCGCGATCGCCTGGACTATGTCGTGCAGATGACCGCGCAGGCCGCCGAGCGCGCCCTGAACTGCGTGGAGCTGTCTCAGCCTCACCAGAACCAGCTGGAAAGCGAAGCGAAAGCGCTGAGCGGCCGCTGGGATGCATGGTTTGAAAATCCGATCGAGCTGAAAGATGCGCGCGAACTGGTGACTGACACCCGCAGCTACCTGTCAGGCGTCCCGGAGCACACCAGCTTCACCAACGCCCAGCTGTTGGAAATCATGATGGCGCAGGATTTCCAGGACCTCACTGGCCAGGTTATCAAGCGTATGATGGACGTTATCCAGGAGATCGAGCGCCAGCTGTTGATGGTGCTGCTGGAAAACATGCCGGAGCCGGACGCTCGCGCCAAGCGCGTGAACGAAGGCTTGCTGAACGGCCCGCAGCTTGATGCTTCCGCCGCCGGCGTGGTGGCAAGTCAGGATCAGGTTGATGATTTGCTGGACAGCTTAGGCTTTTAAAATAGCGGCGGCCGCTCTCGCGTGCGTGGGGGAGGCCGCCCGTTAACGTCAAAATAAACGTACAAAAACGTTTGTAATTCCTCTATTAGCCCAACCGTGCTCTGGCATGCTGTCCTTGAAAATGCGGCCACGAGATTGTTGCGGTGTCTGAAGATAGCGATCAGGAAAAAACAGAAGCCCCCACGGCCCACCGACTTGAAAAGGCGCGTGAAGAGGGGCAGATCCCGCGTTCCCGTGAACTGACTTCCCTGCTGATGTTATTGGTAGGGCTGTGCATTATCTGGATGGGCGGGGCGTCGCTGGGCAAGATGCTCGGCGCCATGCTGTCTGATGGCCTGCACTTCGACCACAAAATCATCAACGACCCCAGCCTGATTGTGAATCAGATCAGCCATTTGATTAAGCTTGCCGTGATGGCGCTGCTGCCGCTGATCTCCGGCCTGGTTATTGTCGCGATAGCCGCGCCGATGCTACTGGGGGGCGTGAACTTTAGCGCCAAGTCGATCAAGTTTAATCTCGGCAAGCTCAACCCGATTGCCGGTATTAAGCGGATGTTTTCTATGCAGACGGCAGCGGAGTTACTCAAGGCGCTGCTGAAAGCGGTGCTGGTGGGCTGCGTGGCTGCCTGGTATTTGTGGCACAACTGGCCGGCGATGATGCGCCTGATGAGTGAGTCCCCGGTTACTGCCCTTGCCAGCGCGCTCAACATGGTGGCGCTTTGTGCCCTGCTGGTGATTCTGGGCCTTATCCCGATGGTGGGATTTGACGTCTTCTTCCAGATTTACAGCCACATTAAAAAGTTACGCATGACTCGCCAGGATATTCGTGACGAGTACAAACAGAACGAGGGCGATCCGCACATTAAAGGGCGTATTCGCCAGCAGCAAAGAGCGATTGCGCGCCGCCGCATGATGGCCGATGTGCCAAAAGCTGACGTTATCGTGACCAACCCGACCCACTATGCGGTGGCTCTGCAGTACGACGAAAACAAAATGAGCGCGCCTAAAGTCCTGGCGAAAGGTGCCGGACTGATCGCTCAGCGCATTAAAGAAATTGGCAATGAAAACCGCATCCCGATGCTGGAAGCCCCCCCGCTGGCGCGTGCGCTGTACCGACATGCGGAAATTGGGCAGCAGATCCCCGGCCAGCTTTATTCTGCCGTGGCGGAAGTGCTGGCCTGGGTCTGGCAGCTGCGCCGCTGGCGCGTGGCGGGCGGCTTAATTCCGAAGAAACCTGAAAATCTGCCGGTGCCTGAGGCGCTGGACTTTGCAAACGAGAAGGACTCCGATGGCTAATCTGGCTGCGATGTTGCGCCTGCCGGGCAACATGAAATCTGGGCAATGGCAAATTCTTGCGGGACCGGTACTGATCCTGCTGATTCTGTCGATGATGGTGCTGCCGCTGCCGCCGTTTGTCCTCGACCTGCTGTTTACCTTTAACATCGCGCTGTCGATCATGGTGCTGCTGGTGGCGATGTTCACCCAGCGCACGCTGGACTTCGCGGCGTTTCCGACCATTCTGCTGTTTACCACTTTGCTGCGCCTCGCGCTAAACGTGGCTTCTACCCGTATCATCCTGCTGGAAGGGCATACCGGTGCGGCGGCAGCGGGTAAAGTGGTTGAAGCCTTCGGCCACTTCCTGGTGGGCGGCAACTTCGCCATCGGTATCGTGGTGTTTATCATCCTCGTTATCATCAACTTTATGGTTATCACCAAGGGTGCGGGACGTATCGCCGAAGTCGGGGCACGTTTTGTGCTGGACGGGATGCCGGGGAAACAGATGGCTATCGATGCCGATCTGAACGCCGGGATCATTGGTGAAGAGGAAGCGAAAAAACGCCGTTCTGAAGTGACCCAGGAAGCTGACTTTTACGGTTCAATGGACGGGGCGAGTAAGTTCGTGCGCGGCGACGCCGTGGCCGGGCTTATCATCATGGTGATTAACGTGGTGGGCGGCCTGATGGTCGGGGTTATCCAGCACGATATGGCGATGGGGGCGGCGGCACAGAGCTATACGCTGTTGACCATCGGTGACGGCCTGGTCGCCCAGATCCCGGCGCTGGTGATTTCCACCGCTGCGGGCGTGATTGTTACCCGCGTGGCGACCGATCAGGATGTCGGTGAACAGATGGTGACCCAGCTGTTCAACAACCCGCGCGTGATGCTGTTGGCCGCTGGCGTGCTGGGGCTGCTCGGGATGGTGCCGGGTATGCCGAACTTTGTGTTCCTGCTGTTTACCGCCGCACTGCTGGGCCTGGCCTGGTGGATGCGTGGCCGCCAGATGGCCGAGCCGGAAGCACCTCAGCCGGTGAAGATGCCGGAAAATAATCAGGCCGTGGAAGCGACCTGGAATGACGTGCAGCTGGAAGATCCGCTGGGCATGGAAGTGGGTTATCGTCTGATTCCGATGGTGGATTTCCAGCAGGACGGCGAGCTGCTGGGCCGTATTCGCAGTATTCGTAAAAAATTCGCCCAGGAGATGGGATTCCTGCCGCCGGTGGTGCATATTCGCGACAATATGGATCTGCCGCCCGCGCGCTACCGTATTTTGATGAAGGGCGTAGAAATTGGCAGCGGGGATGCCTACCCAGGCCGCTGGCTGGCGATTAACCCCGGCACCGCTGCAGGGACGTTACCGGGCGAGGCGACCATTGATCCGGCCTTTGGCCTGGCCGCCATCTGGATTGAGAGCGCGCTGAAAGAGCAGGCGCAAATTCAGGGCTTCACCGTGGTTGAAGCGAGTACCGTGGTGGCAACGCACCTGAACCACCTTATCGGACAGTTTGCGCCAGAGCTGTTTGGCCGCCAGGAAGCGCAGCAGCTGCTTGACCGCGTGACGCAGGAAATGCCTAAGCTGACGGAAGATCTTATCCCGGCGGTGGTGACGCTGACCACGCTGCATAAAGTGCTGCAAAACCTGCTTGAAGAGAAAGTGCCGATCCGCGATATGCGAACCATTCTGGAAACGCTGGCGGAGCATGCGCCTATTCAGAGCGATCCGCATGAGCTCACCGCCGTGGTTCGCGTGGCGCTGGGCAGGGCTATCACCCAGCAATGGTTCCCTGGCACCGGTGAAGTGCAGGTTATCGGCCTGGATGCGTCTCTTGAGCGTCTGCTGCTGCAGGCGCTGCAGGGCGGGGGCGGCCTTGAGCCGGGGCTGGCGGATCGCCTGCTGGAACAGACTCAGGATGCGTTGCAGCGCCAGGAAATGCTGGGTGCACCACCGGTGCTGTTGGTGAACCATGCCCTGCGTCCGCTGCTGGCGCGCTTCTTACGCAGAACGCTGCCGCAGCTGGTTGTGCTCTCGAGCCTGGAGCTGTCCGACAACCGCAATATCCGCATGACGGCAACTATCGGAGCGAAATAAAGAATGAAAGCGTTACTTTTGATGCTGCTGGTGCCGTTTGGTGCCCTGGCGTTAGGTGAGGGCTCCTGGCAGGACAGCGGGATTGGCGTGACTCTCAGTAACCGGGGCGTAACGGCCTCGTCCCGGCCGTTGAAACCGATGCAGCCCGTCAGCGGCAGAATGACGCTGATTGCCTGGACCTATGTGCTGGATGGCCCGACGCCTGCGGGGCTGACCGTCAAACTTTGTTCGCCGACGAATTGCACCCCGCTTGAGGGTGCAAACGGCACCACGCGCGGGCTGACCAACACCGATGCAAATCAGCCGTTGCGCTTTGTCTGGGAAGTACCGGGCGGCGGTTCTATGTACCCGCCACTGCGGGTGCGCAGTAATCAGGTCATCGTTAACTACGTGCAGTAAGTCTCTCTCTTACCGGCCAGCGGGATTCATCCGCTGGCCGACCTCTCGTTTTCCGCGTTAAACCCTTTTGTTTTATCAATCAGTGACTCATGCCCGGGGTCCCTTTGTATTTTTGCCATTTTCCGTTTGCCGGTGGCAGAAACGCAGAGGTATCACTGGCGCGATGCTTTTACCTTTAACCGTGTATTTACTCCCGGAGCGAGGAGCAGTCATCAGGGAGTCTCCGAAAAACCATAAGGGCTGACGGCGATGAGAACACGGAAGATTGGATTCACGAATTACCTGGCCTATGGCTCAGGCGACTTTTTAGGGGCAGGGACCACGGCGCTTACGGCGGCATGGTTGCTCTATTTTTACACCACGTTTTGCGGGCTCTCTCCCATTGAGGCCACCTTTATTTTTGCCGCGGCCAGGGTGCTGGATGCGCTGGTCAGCCCATTGATGGGCTTTCTTACCGATAACTTCGGTTCCACCCGGCTCGGCAAGCGATTCGGACGAAGGAAGTTCTTTATCCTGCTCGGCATTCCCTGCGTATTCAGCTATTCGTTGATGTGGGTAGGCAACATGGATTTCTGGTACTACCTGGTCACTTATCTGATCTTTGATGTCGTCTACACCATGATTCTGGTGCCGTATGAAACGCTGGTGCCGGAAATGACCGACGACTTTAAACAGAAAACCAAGTTTTCGGGCGCGCGGATTTCTATGGCGCAAATGTCGGCGATACTTGCCTCTTTCCTGCCGGGCATACTGTTGACCCAGTTTGGTAAAGACAGCGCCATCTCCTTCTTCTATGCAAGCCTGGTGTTTTCCGTACTGTGCGCGCTGATGCTGACGTTTGTCTGGTGTTTTACCTGGGAGCGCCCACGCGAGACGTGGACGGAAGCCGCGCTTCGGGCGGAAGCGGAGAAGCAGCAGCTAAGCCTCGGGCAAAGCCTCAACCGCCTGTTTGTTGAGCTGGGATCTACGCTGCGGATAAAGATTTTTCGCCAGCATCTGGGCATGTATCTTGGCGGCTATATTGCGCAGGATGTCTTTAATGCGGTCTTCACTTACTACGTCGTTTTCGTACTGATGCAGGAGGTCTCTTTTGCCTCGAATCTGCTCGGCACCATGGCGATTTTTCAGTTTATCGCGGTTATAGCGATGATCCCGCTGTGCATCCGCTTTGGGCCCGCACCGTCTTACCGCATGGTTGTGGTGCTGTTTGGCATCAGCTCTCTTGCCTACGCGCTGCTTTACTATGCGGGGCTTAGCGATGTGTATGCACTGCTGCTGTTGGTTTCAGCCGTCGCCGGACTGGGGCGAGGAGGCATCAACTATGTTCCCTGGAATACCTACACCTACATTGCCGATGTGGATGAGGTGATAACCGGCCAGCGCCGCGAGGGGATTTTTGCCGGGATCATGACCCTGACGCGTAAAGCTTCGCAGGCAGGTGCGGTGATGCTGGTGGGCATCGTGATGCAAATGTCTGGCTTTGTCAGCGGGCAAAAAACGCAGCCTGAGGAGGTTAGCCACACCATTCTGATCATCCTGAGCGTGGGCACGCTGCTGGTGCTGACCTGTGGGTTCCTTGTCTCCCTGCGTTTCAGGCTCAACCTACAAACCCACAGTACGCTGCGTGAAGAGACGGCCAAAATGCGTGAGTCTGGCAGCGCAATTCCACAGGCCAGCTCTCCGGAAGCTCGAGCGACGGTAGAAATGCTGGCGGGGATGCCGTTCGAAGCCCTTTGGGGCAATAACAACATTGGCTACCTCAACCGCAACAAGCCGCCTGCGTCAACGCTTCAGACCGATGCATCACCGAATTCAACATACCATGGAGGTTAATATCATGAAGGTTTGGCCCGTTAAGCACAGCCCGTTGTTACGTCAGCCTGAGCGTTTTATTGCCAGGGACGAACTGAAAGCGCTGATAGAGAAGGTGACCGATAATCTGGTCAATATTCAGGATGCAAGCGGTGAGTTTTTGCTGCGGCTGGATGATGGCAGGACGATCGATACCAAGGGCTGGGCCGGCTGGGAATGGACGCACGGGATCGGACTGTACGGGATCTGGCAGTATTACCGCCAGACGGGAGATACCTCGATGCGGGATATCATCGACGACTGGTTTACCGCGCGTTTTGCCGAAGGGGCGACCACCAAAAACGTCAACACAATGGCACCGTTTCTGACGCTGGCGTATCGCTATGAAGAAAGTCTGAATCCAGCGCATCTGCCCTGGCTTGAAAGCTGGGCCGAATGGGCAATGCATGAGATGCCGCGCACGGATTTTGGCGGGATGCAGCACATCACCCTGGCGGAGGAGAACCATCGGCAGATGTGGGATGACACGCTGATGATGACGGTGCTCCCGCTGGCGAAAATCGGCAAGCTGCTTGGGCGCAAAGCGTATGTGGAGGAGGCGACCTACCAGTTTTTACTGCACGTTCAGAACCTGATGGACAGGGAGAGCGGGCTGTGGTTTCACGGCTGGAGCTACGACGGCTGCCACAACTTCGCTCACGCACGTTGGGCACGGGGTAACAGCTGGTTGACTATTGTTATCCCGGACTTCCTTGAGCTGCTTGATTTGCCTGAAACCAGCGCGGTACGCCGTTATCTGCTGCAGGTGCTGAACCGGCAGATAGAGGCGCTGGCGAAATGCCAGCATGAAACGGGCCTCTGGCATACCTTACTTGATGACCCCGATTCTTACCTGGAAGCCTCGGCGACGGCCGGTTTTGCCTACGGCATTCTCAAGGCGGCGCGAAAGCGCTACATCAGCGCAGACTATGCGGCAGTCGGAGAAAAGGCGATGCGCGGTATTGTGGCTAATATCTCGCCGGAAGGGGAGCTGCTGCAAACGTCGTTTGGCACCGGCATGGGCAGTAATCTTGAGTTTTACCGCCAGATACCGCTGACTTCTATGCCGTACGGCCAGGCGATGGCCATTCTGTGTATGACGGAATATCTGCGCGGCTATTACTGAGTCGCTTAAAAAAAGAAAACCCGGCACGGTGGCCGGGTTTTTGTTTGTATAGCTGAAGAATTACATACGTTCTACGGTGTTGATACCCAGCGTATCCAGACCCAGCTTCAGCGTTTTCGCGGTGAGCAACGCCAGCTTCAGGCGGCTGTTGCGGGTCGCTTCATCGGCGGCGCTGAGAATCGGGCAGTGCTCGTAGAAGCCGGAGAACAGGCCGGCAACATCGTACAGATAGGCACACATCACATGCGGCGTACCGTCGCGGGCAACCACATTCAGCGTCTCTTCAAACTGCAGCAGGCGGGCGGCCAGCTGAGCTTCACGGTCTTCGGTAATAACAACCTTCGCTTTCAGCAGTTCGGCTTCGTCGAGGTCGGCCTTACGGAACACGGACAGGACGCGTGTGTAGGCATACTGCATGTACGGCGCGGTGTTCCCCTCGAAGGCGAGCATGTTGTCCCAGTCGAAGATGTAGTCGGTGGTACGGCTCTTGGACAGGTCGGCGTACTTCACCGCACCAATACCTACCGCTTTCGCCAGATTTTCCAGTTCGTCTGCAGGCATATCCGGGTTCTTCGCCGCAACCAGACCGCGGGCGCGTTCCATTGCCTCATCGAGCAGGTCGGTCAGCTTCACGGTGCCGCCGGAGCGGGTTTTGAACGGCTTGCCGTCTTTGCCCAGCATCATGCCGAACATCTGGTGCTCCAGGGTGACGGACTCCGGCACGTAGCCAGCTTTACGCACGATGGTCCATGCCTGCATCAGGTGCTGGTGCTGGCGAGAGTCAATGAAGTAGAGCACGCGGTCGGCGTGCAGGGTTTCATAGCGGTATTTGGCACAGGCGATGTCGGTGGTGGTGTAGAGGTAACCGCCATCTTTCTTCTGGATGATCACGCCCATCGGGTCGCCGTCTTTGTTCTTGAACTCGTCCAGGAACACCACGGTGGCGCCTTCGCTCTCTACCGCCAGACCTTTCTCTTTCAGATCCGCCACAATGCCAGGCAGCATTGGGTTGTAGAGGCTTTCGCCCATCACGTCATCGCGGGTCAGCGTCACGTTGAGGCGTTCGTAGGTTTTCTGGTTCTGCGTCATGGTGATGTCGACCAGCTTGCGCCACATCTCACGGCAGTATTCATCGCCGCCCTGCAGCTTTACCACGTAACCACGGGCGCGCTCGGCAAAAACTTCGTCTTCGTCATAGTGTTTTTTGGCCGCGCGGTAAAACTCTTCCAGGTCGGCCAGCGCCATTTCGCCCGCGTTTTCCTGCTGCTGTTTTTCCAGGAACGCGATGAGCATGCCGAACTGAGTGCCCCAGTCGCCAACGTGGTTGGCACGGATGACCTTGTGGCCAAGGAACTCCAGGGTGCGCACGGCCGCGTCACCGATGATGGTGGAGCGAATGTGGCCCACGTGCATTTCTTTGGCAACGTTTGGCGCAGAGTAGTCGACGACGATAGTTTGCGGTTCAGACACGCTCACGCCAACGCGATCGGACGCCACGGCCTCATCAATGTTTTTCGCCAGAAATGCCGGGTCGAGGAAAATGTTGATAAAGCCAGGGCCGGCAATCTCAACTTTGCTGGCGATCCCGGTCAGATCGAGGTTAGCGATGACCTTCTCTGCAACCTGTCGCGGCGGCATGCCCAGCGTTTTAGCAACGGACATCACGCCATTGGCCTGATAGTCGCCGAACTGGACTTTTGCTGACTGACGAACCTGCGGTTCGCAGTCCGCTGGCGCACCTGCAGCAATCAGCGCCTGGCTGACTTTTTCTGAGAGAAGAGACTGAATATTCACCGGGATACCTTACAATTTGTACTGGGCCGCCACGTCAAGGGCCGCCTAAAAATGAGGAAAGAAACAGGGCGTGAGTATAACGTTATTTACGCTCCGACGTCAGCAAAAGCCTCGCTAGCGGGCGGTGCAATTATTATTAACGGCGCAATGAATAACCATTCATCGGCATTTGGCCCTGGCGGGGAGTTGGCGGCCTGCCAGGAACAGGGTAGATTACGCGGTTTCTAAAAAAGAGGATGGCGGCATGGCACACTGGCAGACGGTAGATGAACTGCATGATATTTCGGCAGATCTGCCGAGATTTACAAAAGCGTTAACAGAACTTGCCACCCGACTTGGGCTGGAGATTGCGCCCCTGGATGCCGATCACATTTCTTTGCGCTGCCACCAGAACGTGACCGCCGAACGCTGGCGTACAGGGCTGGAAAAATGCGGCACGTTGCTGAGTGAAAATATTATCAATGGCCGTCCGATCTGCTTATTCAAGCTCGACGAGCCGGTGTGCGTCGAGCACTGGCGGTTTACGGTTGTGGAACTGCCCTGGCCCGGGGAAAAACGTTACCCGCACGAAGGCTGGGAGCACATTGAGATTGTGCTGCCGGGCGAGCCAGAAACGCTTAACGCGCGGGCGCTGGACTTGTTGTCTGACGCCGGGCTGCGTGAAACGGGAATTTCGGTGAAAACCAGCGCCCCGAAAGGCGAACGCGAAAGATTGCCCAACCCAACGCTTGCGGTCACCGACGGTAAAGTGACCATCAAATTCCATCCCTGGAGCATTGAGCAGATCGTCGCCAGCGAACAGGGTGACTGATTAGCGCTGCTGCACCGCAGTTTGCAGGCGGCTAAGGGCTTCGGCAAGGACAGCGGCCGTACAGCCAAAGTTGATGCGGATAAACTGTTGCTCGCCAAAATCGATGCCGGGAGAAAAGCCCAGCCCGGCGTTGAAAAAGAATGCCGCCGGATTCTCTACGCCTAATCCGCTGGCATCAACCCAGCCGAGATAAGTGGCTTCCGGCGATATCATCGTTAAACCCGGCGTGGCATTCACGGCCTGCGTCAGCCGATCCCGGTTTGCGCGCAGATAAACCAGCAGCGCCTGCAGCCACGCCTCGCCGTCTCGCCATGCAGCCTCCGCCGCCGTCAGGGCAAGAATATCCACTTCCGGCACAATGCCCGCCCGCGCGGCTTTGAATTTGCGCCGCAGGTCAGGGTTGGGAATAACGGCCACCGAGGCGCCAAGCCCGGCAATATTAAAGGTTTTGGACGGGGATAGTAGCGTCACTGAACGCTGCGCTGCATCTTCACTTAAAGTCGCGAAGGGGATGTGCGTTACGCCGGGCTCAAGCAATAAGTCGCAGTGGATTTCGTCGGAACAGACAATTAACTCGTGTCGCTGCGCAAAGGCCAGATGCTGCTCTAGTTCGCGACGGCGGTAAACCGTGCCGCCAGGGTTCTGCGGGTTACACAGCATCAGCAGTTTTTCATTGCCGGTCATGCCGGCCGTTAATGCCTCAAGCTCAAGAGTCCAGCGCTTTTCTGTGAGCCTGAGCGGTGCGTTAATCTGCGTACGCCGGGCAAGTTCGGATGCTTTACGAAACGGCGGGTATATCGGCGTCGGGGCTATCGTCGATTCAGAGGCGGCGGTAAAGGCTCGAACGCAGAGATTCAGGCCGGAAACAACGCCAGGCAAAAAGACCAGCCATTCGGGTTTGATGCGCCACTGATAGCGGCTGGCGAGTCTTTCGGTCAGGACATCTATCAGTTCATGCGGGCGTTTGCCGTAGCCAAATACGCCGTGTCGGACGCGTGCCTGAAGTGCCTCAAGGATGCAGGGCGGGGAGCGAAAATCCATGTCAGCAACCCACATGGGCAGCACGTTTTCAGCAAATTTATTCCACTTCGAACTGTCGCTGTGACGCCTGTCGATCCATTCATCAAAATTGAATGCCATAGTACGCTACCTTTTTGTGGACCTCATTTAAGATTATCATTCAGTGACGGGGACACAACCGGCGAACTGCAGGTTTTATCGGGAGTAATCAATGGCTTTACTTGAAATATGCTGTTATGGAATAGATTGTGCTGTTACTGCAGAACAGGCCGGCGCGGACAGAATTGAACTCTGCTCGGCGCCTAAAGAAGGTGGGCTGACGCCGTCCGCTGGCGTGCTGCGCCAGGTTAGGCAGAAGGTATCGATCCCGGTGCACCCGATTATTCGCCCGCGCGGCGGTGATTTTTGCTACACCGACGGCGAATTTGCCACCATGCTTGAAGATATTGCGTTTGTGCGTGAACTCGGTTTCCCCGGGCTTGTTATCGGGATGCTTGATGTAGACGGCAATATTGATTTACCGCGAATGGAGCAAGTCATGCAGGCCGCTGAGGGCATGGCCGTGACGTTCCACCGGGCTTTTGATATGTGCCAGCATCCGCTGCAGGCGTTTGAGCAACTAGCGGCGTTAGGGGTAGCAAGGATCCTGACTTCAGGGCAGCAGCAAACGGCCGAAACGGGAATCTCACTTCTTCGGGAACTAAAACAGCATTCCCGTGCTCCAATTATTATGGCTGGCGCAGGCGTGCGTCTGAGCAACCTCGATAAGTTTGTTGCCAACGGTATTGAGGAGCTTCACAGCTCGGCAGGGCGCTCGGTGCCTTCTCCAATGCGCTATCGCAAAGCGGGCGTGTCGATGAGCGCCGATGCACAAGCCGATGAGTTTAATCGCTACTGCGTGGATGCAGACGTAGTAGCGGCCATGAAAAACGCGCTGGTGGACGCAAACCCGCCGCGCTGAAAGATTTCTACCGCGCATCATGTCGCCCAATATGATGCTTGCTCGTACCAGGCCCCGGCGGATTGCTGGGGCTTTTTTTATCTATATCAATACATTCCAGCGTTTTGGGGTGCTGTTGGGGTGCTGGACTAGGCAAATAAAAAGCCCTAATAAGTTATGAAAACCTAAAAATGGCTCTTTTTTGCTGGTGGTTGTGTTCAGTTAGCTTTCATCTTCTCAAACAATTCTTGCCCCTTTCTCCTCTGCTGGTCGATGTAATCGGCCAGGTCTTGAATATGGATCATGCGCGGAGCTTTCTGGCTATCCGCTGCTCGGAACGTAGCGATCGGCAGTTCACAAAGCGCGGCCTTTTTTTCTGCTGTGGCCAGCTTCATACCGAAATATTTCTCAGTCACATCAGCAAGCGGGATTGTCGGCGTTCCGTATTCAGCCAACAATAAAAAGACAGTATTCATTGAGTTTCTCCACTGTAACCCGGCTGCACCCGGGGGTTAAAAGTCTTTAAATGCACAGGTGCCACACCCGCCGCGAGCACCGTCGCGGCAAACGTCACACCGATTTACTTTTTTACTGCTGGCTCGGGCTTTGGTGCTGCGGCTATCATCGTTCGCCATGCGCTCGGGTGATGAATTCCGTGGGATATCCACGCCGCGTTAAGCATTGCGCTCGTCGCCTCAGTTGGCACCACCACCCAGCCATCAGGCACAGCAGGCAGCTGCGGCATTGCAATAGCTGTTGCGAGGACATCTGAGTACCGAACGTAATCACCGACGCCGTCCTGCTTTAACTCTATCCCGCCAAACTGCGTATTTGCTGCGGTATATCGCCGGATATCTCCCAGCGCCACCGGTTCTTTCCCCGCCTCCCGCAATGCGAGTAGCTCGCTGGCCATCGACTCAACTTCACGTGCTTTAAGTCGATAAACATAGTCGGCGCTTCCTGCAGCTTTTTTTCTGATGAAATCCAGGTGCTCATTGCTCAGGTTATTCATAAAGCCTCCTCGATTTCCCTTCCCAAATAAGAAAGGCTGACAATGCTGTTTGCCTTAAAGTCATCACCAGAAACCAAAGATTTCAGCCTTTCCACATCATCCTGAGAAACGATTCTGAAAGTGAGTTGAGCTATGCCGGAAAGACTTACGTTGCCGTTCACTGCACAGTAGTGATAGATGTAGCGATTTTCCATCTACTCCCCCTCGCTTACGGTGCCGCCAGCGGCGCGGATTTCATGAATTGCATTGTCGTTACCTGCACACCAGCCTTCGGCATAATCCCGGCTAAAACCGCTCATGTGCATGACTTCGCCAACGCTGCGCTTATGCAGCTTCACCGCTAACGGACTGGTCTCCTGCTGCTGCGCCTGCTCCAGCGCCGCTATCAGTTGCAACGATGTATCCCGAGCCAGTAAGCCACCGTTTTCAACAATATGTTTAGCGCGGGCAATCAGCGCTTCGAGTTGTTTAGTCATTGCTGGCCTCGGCTTTAACAAAAATAATCCAGTGGGTTTTGTCGGCTTTGCCGGTACGCCGCCAGATGGCCGGCTTCTCGTCTGTAAGAGCAATCACCTGGCTAATCGGCACCTGTGTTTCGTTCCATTTGAAGATGAGAACGCCGTGTGGCCGCAGTACCCGGAATGCTTCGCTGAAACCAGCGCGCAGGTCATCGCGCCATGTGTCTTTGTTCAGGCGACCGTACTTTTTACCAATCCAGGCGTTATCCCCGACACGCTCAAGATGTGGCGGATCGAACACGACAACCGGGAAAGAGCTGTCGGCGAACGGCAGCGCGCGGAAGTCGGCAATCACATCCGGGCTGATAACCAGTTTGCGACCGTCGCACAGCGTGTGTTGCTCTGCGCGAATGTCGCTAAATACGGCGCGTTCGTCCTGCTTATCGAGCCAGAACATGCGGCTGCCGCAGCACATGTCGAGAATCGACGGCAGCGCTTCGGTGTTATTGCTCATCGCGCGACGCTCCTTGAATGCCCAATAGATTTGCTATTTCTCGTGACCTTGATTGCTTCCCGTGCTCGTACGCCTGGCTGTAAAGACGGTTAATCGTGCTAACAACCTGAGCAGCATCTGAATCAGTAAGCGATCCGGGTAGCGCGACGCGTAGGTCTTCTCCCATTTCACCAACAAGTACAAATTCACCGATCGCATTCTTCTTGCGTTCAAAGACCAAAGATTCAGGATCGAGATAATTTTTTACTTTGCTCATTTGCCTTGCTCCTTGCATTTCTCGCTCCTGATCATCCTGTTCAGATACTTGTTCTGATTCACGCCTGGAAAGCTGCATCGAGCCAACAGCTCTGCTTTGGTTGGCATGGGTGCTTTGCAACATTTAGGGAGAGCTGATGCGTCACCCGGAGTCATATCCGGGTTGTATTGATGGTTGAACATGATGTGTTCCTTAGTCGCTAATGCGAGCGCCATAGCGACCAAAGCGGACGCGAGAGCGGTCGTCGGTGTATTCATATGGAAGGTGAGGGCCGATGGTTTCCCATTCCGGATAGAACGATGTTTTGAAGTTGTCTCTGTGCCGCAACGCATCCGCTAGAGCATTAGCCTGCCGCTCCATGCGCTGCTGTTTCGTCTCTGGCTCAATTTCTCCTGCTTGTGACATGCCCCAATATCTGGCGAAGTTAGCCATCACCTCTTCTTTGGTTTTGGCAGTGCACAGGCGAGGGTTATCCGCCCCGGGTTGAGGTGATGGCATGTTCGTGTCCTTTAGTTATTGCAGGCGTAAGCTGATGTGCTGTCGCTTAGCCATTTGACGAAGTGATTCGTAAGAGCGGTCGAGTATTCTGGCTATGTGCTTTGAGTGGACTTTCCCGGCCATATCCCTGGCCTGATTTATTTCCTTGCTTGTCCAGTGCCGACCGAGTGATATTTGGTTTCCACGGCGTTTGATGATGCTCATCAGGCGGCCTCACTTCCCTGCTGAAGTTCAGACTTCCGTATCTCGTAAATCTCTTTCGCCTTGTCATGCTCTGGGTGGCCCAACAGGCGCCTGTCTGCGCTTTTCCAGTATTTCTCCAGCTCATCAATGGATGCTGAAGATGCGGCTTTAGTGAAGCCAGAGAGAATTTCCTCGTTAGGATTAACGCCAGACTCAAGCCACTGCAGAAGCATTTTCCCGGTGTCTACCGATAGCTTAACCGGGTCGGCGTTTGAGAACAGACCTGTACGGTCTTTGGTTGCGTTCGCGTGGTGCGATTCGTGGGTAATGTCTAGTACGGTGGTGAACTCGTACTCAACGCCGTCGCGCTGCTCTGACTTCATGCCCAACTTGGCGACTTTCTTGCGACCGTTTTCTTCAACCTGCGCTGTTTCGGTTTTGCTTCGCATGGTGGCGATCACATGCATATTGGTTCTCAATATTGCATCCAGGAACAGGCGATGTCGCGGGTTAATGTCGCTCCACGCCGACCATGAATTGCCGCGATACTTGGTCTTGGCAATCGTGTCTACCAGCTCGAGACATCCTCCGACGCCACCCCATTCATGGGTGATGCTGTCGATGATTATCGTGTCGTAACCGGCATCCTCAGCTGCGTTAATAGCTTCAATGAAACGTTCAGGACTGAACGGAGGGTCAAGCTCCAGCACGTCAAAATCAGCCACGTCAGAGTAGAGTGAGGCGCTGCCTTTTTCTGTATCAACCACCGCTATTTTCCCGCCAATTCCCTTGGCGATAAGCAGTGCACTATAGGTTTTTCCTGAACCGCTAGGCCCGGTAAGCGCCAACCGTAGTCTGGCTTTCTTTCTCATGGCTTTTTCGAATTTCATGGTTTTCTCTCTCAGTTAAAATTGCCGGAAAACTCTTCCCAACTGATTTTCTCGTTACCGCGCTCGGCGGCGAGGTTGATTTGCTGCTCGATAGACTCCTGAAGCTCGCCTGATAGCAGGGCGATAAAGTCTTTGTCTTCCTGATCATGCGGCATGGTTCTTGCTCCAGTCCTTGTCCTGAGTTTTATGCCAGCCAAGCGCGATAACGCCAGCCCATTTAAACGCCGCGCTTTGCCCCTCCTTTGTGTCTGGAAAGCTGTTTTCGTACACCTTGCCAAAATCACGATTTGCCTGGGTGACGTATATGGTTCCGTTAACGGGTACGATTGTCATGATTACGGCTCTCCGCGTTGGTTAAGTGTGTCTTTAAGCCACTTCCCGATATTGCGGAGTTGGCGAGTTAATCTTTCAAGCTGGCTTTCGGTTTGCTGGATAACGCCCACGGCGACGCATCCCGCGAATGAATAGGTCATCGTGGGTACTCCTGTTGATTTGGTTTTAAAGTGACTGCAGGTAAGAAATTAGTGCTTTGGCATCTGAAAGAACGGTGTGCGGAATGCCGTCATATGGGCTGCATTCTGTGAAATCATCATGCAGATGCGAGTAATCTGAGCCAATCTCACGGAAGGAGATAGACTTCTGAAAGTCATATTTATACTCAGGCCAGTCAACCGTGTTGACCCGGTCGTATGTTGCGCCGCCGTGGAAGGGGAGGCCATGGAAGAAGTTTTCAGGCTTAGTGAAAAGCTCGTGGCCTGGAGTGATAAGCAGGTACACATTCCAGCACTACGAGACCCCGTTACTCCATCCTTTAACCTTTACGCGCCATTCGTTTCCTTTGTCAATCAGCCACTCAAATGATGGCTTAGCGAGTTCTGCGTTCATCTGGTAACTCCTGTTTAGTTGTGTTCATTAATCAGCGACTGCGCTCATGAATAAACGCGAATAAAAAAGCCGCACTAGGCAGCTCTTAGTTTCTTGACGTAATTCATGCAGTAAGTAGGGCTGCAATCTCGCCAGGTGTTTTTGTGCTGCATACGTTGAGATGGCGGGTAGTAAGCCACTGTTCCCTGCGGTGTCCTGAATATCAGTGTATTGTTTCCCTCTTCAAACTCGACTTCATTGCGCTTAAAGAAGGCGGCTATTCTGTCGTGAGCCGAGTCTCGTGCTTTCCTGCGCCGCTCCTTAAGCTCCGGCTTCCAATCTCGCCAGAAATCACCCATATCTCCCATACTTTTCTCCAGTTAAAAAGAAACCCGCACAGTGGCGGGCAAACAATGACAACGAGGGTGAATCAGAATCAGCTCTCAGTGAAAGCTGATGCGGATGTTACTCGGCAATACCCGGCGTTAATTCAGCAAGCCAAGCTCGTAGTTCAGTTCGTGCAGATACTCTTTGTCGATTGAAAGGCAATAATCCCATTCGCGCTGACCCGGCACTTCAACCATCGCCCAGCGCCACCCGCCTTTTTCATTGAGCACCCGGCGAACCCTGCGCTTAACCACGGTGTCACAATCGAAAATCACGCCACCACCTTCGCCAATGCAATTTCTCAGCACGTCAAGGTCAACCTCAACAACCCGATACATGCGAGGAAGCTGTGATCGAGGAAGTTTTGAAAGCTCATCAATGCGCATCTCTCACCTCTGTTAAACCGTATGTAATAAAAAAGGCCGCCTAAGCGATCTGTTCGACATCTTTCACTAACTTGAAAATACTTTGCCCATTGATGCAATCCTCTCGACCAATGAGATCACCGTTCAAATGCTTCATCATCGATGTTCCATCTTTCCAAGCGTAAGTGATCTCAAGAAGAGTGCCATCGAGTACGCACTCGTAAACCTGACCAACCTTTTTCATTGGATATGCGCTTTTCATATGTCACCTCAAATTAACGAGCGGTAACGCTCTCAGATTTACGATAGCCCGCCCGATATAGCGATATCTCTGGAAGGCAGCAGCCTGTGTCAAACTCCGGACCTGTGTAAGCAGAAGCTGCAGCCACAATCTGCTTCATGTATTCGGTTTCTGTTTCAACTGCCTTTTCAACGCGGCTCATAGACTTTCTGTTCAGCGTCAACACCTGGCGCTGCGGCTTGGCGCTTACTCCCACTAACAGGGGATTAGCAGCTTTCCATTCAGCCTGTTTAGCTTCGCGGCGTTCGCGGCGACGTGCTTGTGAGTCCATACATCCTCCTGTCAGTGTGTTTTGGTGGTGCGGTCCATCCAGGACTTTCGCTGGCTACATGGCCTCAAATATCCAACTGCCAGCCACACCCCAAAACAGACTGTTTCGGTGTATTTGCCCTTCTTCAGGGCTATCTGTTAATGAGCATTCACCGTCTTGGTGATTGTTGTTCATACGTCCGGTCTATTTGCACTGAGGCATACGAGAGAAGTACCTGCCTGATCACTACCTTTTCTGGTACATGCGATGCACTGCATGCGGTTCGTGTTCCGTTGCCAACTCACCCGGCCTTACTCGCCCTCCTGGGCTACCGTATGAACTATCAGCAAAATGACCCTCTGGTGAGTAGTGCGTCCTGCTGATGGACTTAATGTATGCGTTATGCGCATATGCGTCAAACGCAAATTTGTTTATGTAGTTGTTTTTTTAGTTATCACAATGAATTTACTGATAATTCATTTTTGTAAATGCCATCTCGGTGGCTGTGTGATAGGGTGGTTTGCTTGCGAAATAATCACGGAGATGTCGAAATGGAGCTTAACGAAGAGCGAGCGAAGCAAATGATGCTCTCTATCGGCAGGGCTGTGATGGACTTATCAGCTGCTAGTGAAAGGGTGACAAATAAAAGCATTGCCAAAAAACTTGGTGAGTACCGCAGGGATTGCAAGGTTCTACCAGATAAGCTTATTTATCTGGATGCTGAGCAAATAGTGATGGGTGTTGGGTATAAAAAAACCGCCCACAGAGGAGGGCGGTAAGGAGCATAATGGTAGAAATGCAACTAACAGAGATATGTGTCAATCCCAGAGTAATCCTAGTCTATAGGTGGGATATTGCAAGTTAGTGGATTGCTTTATGTCAACAAAAACCCGGCTCGGTTGCCGGGTTGAGAGATTAGTACTTGTAGGCCAACTGATATGCAGCAAATGCGTCCTTGTGCCTCACTGTTCCCGCTTGGCTCTCAGGAAGTGTCTCTAGGATGGAGTCGTTATTTGATGCAGGAATACCCATTGCCTTATTCAGCATTGCTAACTCAAAGGCGCATCCCGGGCATTTATGACGCCCCGTTTGACCTTGGTTTTCAGGAAGAATACTGAACATAGGGTTATAGCGGTGATTCTTCTTACAAACAAATGTACTTCATGCGAATACCTTCTAAAAAGATGGCATCGAATGCTTTACAGGGGATACCGCTTGAGTTAATCTCCCAAATCGAGATCTCAAGAAAACATTCTAGCCGATGTTTTTTCAGCCCCGTGAAACTTCGACCTTTCACGGGGCTTCCCTTTATTGGCGAACACAAAATGATCGCTCAACAGCGGGATACTACCCAGGCAGCACATAAAGTTCAATAAAATGATCAGCTTATGCTGATTTTTTTTTACACCTGTAATTCCATCCAATAAAAAAGACCGCATCTCTGCGGCCTCTACTCAAACGTCTCGTGGCTTGGGCTATTTCCTTTGAACCAGTGGCAAAAGCTTAACCAAGGCACTCAGCGCCCCATCGAAGCCAAAGACTTCATAATCCCCATTCTCTTTAAACCTAATGCTGGACGAAAGAGACTCTTGATACTTATCGCACAAGGCGCGGATCGCTTTTCTGTCCTTCGCATAAGATACGTCTACCAGTGAGTCAAAGTCCTTATCTGAAATTTCAATGTAAGAACCAGAAGGATAGATATTTTGCTCCAAATGCCTTTGGTGCTCCCGCAACTTATGCCTGATATCGTCAGCAATAGCGTTAAATTCCTTGCGACGCTCGCCTAAAATTGCGTACCTGTAGCTTATAAATCCACTTGCAGGAACTGCAATAAATGATACCGTTGTTGCTATAATTGAAAGAACCCTGTCAATCGTCATGAGGTTTCCGTATGGAGAGCGTAAGTGATTTAACCTGGCTTGCTCTAGGCTTGTCCTTTACAAATCTTGCCGTGATACTCATTCAACTTTGGTTTTTGAGGCGCATTTAGCCCGCCGTCTCGCCAGGCTGTGGGCTAGACGTAGCGTGTCACTGAGTGCGTGTAGATCACTCGACCCAATACCTTGAGATACTGCTCGTTCTCTTCCCTGATCAGCCAGTCTGCATATTTCGGGTTGTCGGAGCGAACTAACAGGCCATCAGCAGTGAACTGCAAGCGCTTGACCATCAGTGAGCCTTTGAACTTAAAGACGTAGATGCCGTCACCGTCGAAGTAGTCTTTAGATATATCAACAAAGATATTGTCACCGGTCTCGATTGTTCCTGACATGCTGTCACCGATGACGGTGATCACCCGCATGCTCTCAGCTGGGCGGTGGCCAAATATCTCCATGGCTTTGTCGTTTTCATAGATGATGCTGGAGATGGTCTCATCCACTTCATTGAACACCGTCACACCATTTCCAGCGCTCGCCTTAGCATCCAAAACTACCACGACATAGCTTTTAACTGCGGTATTAACCGTTTTATCGACCGGCTCAATATCCAATTCTTCTTCAGTGAAGAGGTCGGCAACCTTAACGCCCAGGGCTGCAGAAATCTTAACTAGTAACTGCTCGGTAAACCCCTGAACCCCACGCTCAAGACGAGAGATATTGCCAACATCGCTACCGACAGATGTCGCTAATTCAAGGATTGTCATGTTCTTCGCTTTGCGAAGCTGCCTGATTCTTTTTCCTGTTTCCATGCTCTCATTAAATTGTTATTTTGCGTCACACGCAAAGCGCATTGCGCATATTTAAATTGTGTTGTAATATGCGTATTACGCATTAAATGGAGGTTTTTATGGATACGCCATTACGAAAAATGCGAGTAGAGCGCGGTTTGACGCTGGCCGATCTTTCAGTAGCCACCAATATCGATGTTGGAAATCTGAGCCGCATCGAAAGGGGTAAGCAACTGACTTCCATCGAGACAGCAGAAAAAATCTCACGTTTCTTTGATGGCACCATCAGTGAGATGCAAATCCTCTACCCGCAACGCTACATGGCTGCACAAGCAGCAGCCTGATTTACCCCTCGCTCTTTACACATCCAGCCCTGAAGAAGGGCAGTAATCCAAAAGACTACAAATATATGTGGCGACCGCTACGGCTTCGTCACGTAACTAATTAACTAAGGGAAGTATTACAAATGGAAGCTGCAAACACCCGCAAGAAGGCAACCTCAATCAACAGCTCGATACTGAACCGCATAGCACTACGCGGACAGAGAAACGTGGCTGATGCATTGGGGATTAACGAGTCTCAAATCAGCCGCTGGAAAGAAACCCTCATCCCAAAGATGAGCATGCTTCTGGCTGTTCTGGAGTGGGGCATTGAAGACGATGAGATGGCGGAGTTAACGCGCCGTCTGGCGAGTTATCTGACAAAAGAAAAAGCGCCGAGCTGCAGCAACAGCATCGACGCCTGATGTATGAAGTTTCACTGGATCAACATACAGGAGTAATTATGAGTTCTCTCTCACTGCATTACAAGTCGAAAGACAAAAACGGCACCGGTACCACGGTTAAGAAGACCTTCCTCGTTCCGCTGAATGAAATCTACGTTGAGCCCGGTTTTAACGTCCGCGAAATCGACAAAGTTCACGCTGAGGAATTCCGCGACGCGTTTATTGAAGGTGAATACGTGCCGCCTCTTGCCGTCCAGGTGACAGAACAGGGCGTAAAAATCATTGACGGCCACCACCGTTATCACGGCGCTCTACTGGCAACTGCAGCAGGCCACGAAATCCCACGCCTTGAGTGTAAGGACTTTATCGGCTCCGATGCTGATCGCATTGCCTTCATGGTGACCAGCAGCCAGGGGAAGCCATTAACCCCACTGGAACGCGCAGCGGCATATCAGCGCCTGAGCAATCAGGGATGGGAAGCTTCTGAGATAGCCAGGAAGGTGAAGCGCTCTGTTGCAGATGTAGAGCATCACCTGCAGCTACTCACCTGTGGCGATACCCTGATTGAGATGGTTCGCACTGGCGAGGTATCGGCAACCACTGCTGTGGCTTTGTCGCGTGAGCATGGTTCTCAGGCATCAACGGTAGCCGCCGAGAAGATGACCGAGGCGAAAGCGGCCGGCAAGAAGAAGCTGACCCGTAATGCGGCAATGCCGAAATTCAGCTCTGCCAAGGCCATGGCGTTCATTCAGGCGATAGCTGATGCAGATACTGAGGTTTCAATCCCGCAACCGGCTGAAGCTATCCTGGCTGAATATCGCGAGTTTATGAAGAAAGCAGGGTGGGAGGATTCATGAATACAGCAGAGTTAATCAGATTCCCGGGCCCTGAACCGGGGCAACAGGAGCGAAGAGTGGCAGACACAGACGATGGCTACACCCGTCTGGCAAACGAGCTACTGGAAGAGCTTATAGGGGCTAACCTGACTCGAAATCAGGCCAAGGTAGCCTTTGCAGTTTGCCGGAAAACTTACGGCTTCAACAAGAAAACGGATCGGATTGCTGATAGCCAGATAGGCCAGTTAACGAGGCTGCCAAGGCAGAAGGTTAACAAGGCTAAAAACGAACTTATCGCCATGAAAGTTCTAATAAAAGATGGGCTGGCAATTGGGCCAAACAAAAACTTGTCTGAGTGGGAAGTACCGGAGTGTCACCAAGATAGTGTCACTGTCACCAAATCAGTGACAAAAAGTGTCACCAAAACAGTGACAGCCCTGTCACCAAAACAGGGACACACAAAAGACACTATTACAAAAGACAAGAAAGACAATATTACCCCTATAGTCCCCAAAGGGGACGTGAGCGGTGTAATTGAGCATTCCCAATCTGATGAGCAGTCCAAACAAACCGCTGAGCAAACCGATCCTGTTAGAGCGGTGTTTTCTCACTGGCAGTCTGAGCATAACCATCCAACTGCGAAGCTTGACGATAAGCGACGCAAGCGGATTAAGGCGAGGCTTGAGCAGGGGTTTACAGTTGATGAGCTTTGCAAAGCCATTACTGGTGCCAAGTGCGATACCTGGCTTATGGGTAAAAACCCATCCAACAAAGTCTACGATGGCATAGACACTCTGCTTAGAGACGCAGCTCAGGTTGAGAAGCTGAGAGACCTGGCAGATAACCACCACGCCCGCGCAATCGCATCAGGGCAGTACACCGCAACGACAGCCAGAAACCTGGACAACCTCCAGCGCTGGGCTGGCTCATCTGATACTGGAGCACCATTCTGATGAACGAAACTGAGAAGCCTAAGTTCGCTCAGTCGATGGCGGCTATCGGCGAGATATACGGCAAAGAGATATCCGAAGTCATGATCGGGATTTACTGGAATGCACTCAAGCCCTACCCAGTTGAGGATGTCAGCAGGGCGTTTCAAGGCCATACCCGAGATACTGACAACGGGCAATTCTTCCCTAAACCCGCCGACCTGCTGCGCCACATCGAGGGCAACAAAGATGGGCGATCACTTCTTGCCTGGACGAAATGTTACAAGGCTGTATGTAGCTACGGACGCAGAAATAGCGTTGTTTTCGATGACCCGATAATCCACGCAATTATTTCCGATATGGGGGGCTGGATTGAATTTGCTGGCATGAGCGAAGAAGAGACACCTTATCGCGCCAAAGAATTTGAAAAACGCTACCGGGCATACCTACTTACCGGTGTGAGCAAATGCGAGTCGATTCTTATCGGAATGGACGATGCTCAAAATATCCGCTCTGGTTTTCAGGAAGCGCCACAGCCATTCCTGCTGGGCGATAAGAGCAAGGCGAAGCAAATCCGCAATGGTATGTTCCTGATTGAAAATAAGGGGGCCGCATGATCATCCAATCATCCCAACCAGAAACCACTCTGCCATATCGCGTATGGATGGCTATCAAAGATAATCCGCAGTGCCGACTGCATAGTGTGGCCAGGTTGCTGGGTATGGAGCCTAAAGCTGTCTCGTCGGTGTTCTCTAAGCTGTGGCAGACCGGCAAGATTCTCCGCACCGGAGACCGCAGCAATTACCTCTACACGGTAGCGCCTGACGCCACGCACCCGGCTAAATACGGTCGCGGGCCATACAAAACCTCCGACAAGTGCGGAAGCGTGTGCAGGCTGAAGTTCGTCAAATCGACAGCCGGCAACACGATATTTGACGAGTGCCGCCAGAACTGGAGCGGATATCAGATTAACAAGATGCTTGAAGGAGTGAGAGCGTGACCTCTTACATCTCAGAGATAGCATTCGGGCTGCTGACCATCATCGCAGCCTTTTTTATTTGTGCAGCAGGGATAACCGTTAAAGGAGAATGGGATGAAGCAAACGCTAATGATTCGTGACGAACGGATCAGACAGAACGCAATAAACATCATCCAGTCCCTACAGACCGACAAAGACCGACCCGTAACAATCCGCATTTCCGACTACAAACGCAACCTCGACCAAAATGCCAAGTTTCACGCAATGCTGGGTGATATCGCCGCGCAGGTTAACTGGTGCGGGAAAAAGCTGAAGCCTGAGCAGTGGAAGGTGTTGCTCATCAGCGGTCACGCCGTAGCGACAAAACAGGAGGCCGAGTTGGTGCCGGGAATCGAGGGCGAATACGTGAACATCCGGGAAAGCAGCGCGGAAATGAGCATAAAGCGCATGGCTAGCCTGATTGAGTACACGACAGCCTGGGCGGTTGGGCAGGGAGTTAAATTCACCGAAGGGCGTTACTCATGAGTGACTATAACGGAAGCAACACCCCGATCGACATTCGAGATTTATGGCAAACCCCGCCAGAGATTTACGCCGGATTAGACCGTGAATTCGGCTTCACTGGTGATGTGGCGGCCAGCGACAAGAACCACCTTCACCCGCGGTACCTGACCGAAGTTGACGACGCGCTGTCCTGTGACTGGTCTGACGCATTTCATGCCGGTTACGTATGGTGCAATCCACCGTACAGCGATATCACTCCGTGGGTGGCTCAGGCTGCCAAGTCATCAGCTGATGGTGTTGTAGGTGTGGTGATGCTCGTCCCGGCTGATATGTCTGTTGGCTGGTTCCGGCTGGCACTGGAGACGGTTAGCGAGGTGCGGATCATCACTGGCGGCCGCATCTCGTTTGTTCGCGCTGACAACCTGCAAGCGGTGAACGGGAACAACAAAGGCTCAATGCTTCTCATCTGGAACCCGATGAGGCGCGGCGTATGTCTGACGAGCTATGTCGATCGGAATGAGCTAATCGAGGCCGGCAGAAAGATTCTGCAAAGTGAGGCGGCATGAAGCGAACCCGAAGCCCAACCCAGAAAGCTCTCGACAACCTCATCTTCAACGTCCGACACCGCAGTAAACGCAAGACTGAACCACTCCCATCCGAAATAAAGACTTTCAACAACACCGCTCACCTGGCTGATGTTATGTGGCTGCGTGTGCGAGCGAGGAAAATCTATGCCAAGACCGCGCAGCAAATATAAACACAAGCACAAATACCCCAAAAGGCACTCCAGCCGCATACATTACGAACCGCCAAAAATTGAGCTGCAAATTGGTAAATGGCTCGGCGCTTTCTTCGTTGCGCTTATCGCAGCAACCATCTACTTGACCCCTGGAGGATGAATGCTAACCCCATCTGAAACCACATCATACGAACGCAACAGCAACAAAACGGCTGGGTTATGTGCTGGTTGTGCCAGGTTGCTTGATGATGACGAAGTGCATGTGTGCGACGAGTGCGCGAGTGATGCGTACATTGAAACCGGGAAGAAGGGAGTGAAGAGAGATGAGGCAGACACGTCGACGCTGTAAAAACGAATCCTGCCGCGAATGGTTCCACCCCAAATTCAGCAACCAGTGGTGGTGCTCTCCAGATTGCGGAACGGTAGTCGCGATGGAGCGGCGAAGCCGGGAAAGAGATAACGCTGAGAAAGCAGCCGACAAGAAACGACGAAGAGAGGAACAGGAACAGAAAGACAAACTGAAAGTCAGAAAGCTCGCCTTAAAGCCCCGCAGTTACTGGATTAAACAAGCCCAACAAGCAGTAAACACCTTCATCAGAGAAAGAGACCGCGACTTGCCATGCATCTCGTGCGGAACGTCCACGTCTGCTCAGTGGGATGCCGGCCATTACCGGACGACTGCTGCGGCACCTCAACTCCGATTTGATGAGCGGAATATTCACCGGCAATGCGTTGTGTGCAACCAGCACAAGAGCGGGAACCTGGTGCCGTATCGGGTGGAGCTAATAGAGCGCATCGGCATAGAGTGTGTGGTGGAGATTGAGTCTGACCATAAGCGCCACCGCTGGACTACCGAAGAATGCCAGGCAATCAAGGCGAAGTATCAGCAGAAAACCAAAGAGCTAATAGCCTCACGGGAGGACTCATGTGCAGCGTAACCAACATAGCTCTGGCTCAACAGAGACAGAAAGACAGAGAGATGCTTCAGACGCTAGACGAAGCGCTGAAGTGCAGCGATGAAAGCAGGCTGCGACTGGAGTCGATGCGTCGTGAGGTGATCAATCGCCTGGGTGATAACAAGCCTGACCCGGAGGTCGCATGATACGACCAGCTCACAACCGCGAAGCAATAAACATCATCTCCCAGCACTCAGCATTCCCACCATTCCGATTTAAGCGCCGCTCTCTTCTGGCGCGGGAATGCAATGCGTTGATTCAGGCAGACAGATATATGGCTAAGGCCGATAAGGGCAGAGCATGAGACGAGTAGACGCTATTTATCACCTTCCATCCATCACCGACGAATCCCACCTCCGCAGAACCTGGAAGTACACCAAGAAGACCATCACCAAAAAGCAACAGGCATGGGTTCACTACATGCTGGCGGTATGGGGACGGGTTAATCGCGGTGATGATTCTCCGGCTGGAGCAGTAAACGTGATCGGAAGGCTGATGATTCGGAGTCAGTGGAGCCAGGATAAGTCAGACCAGATTTGCAGGGTGGTAACCATGCTACATGATGAAGAAGGACTGCGCGGGGAGGAGCTGTACCGCAGGGCTCGCGACCTGGTAATACCTCAATCCTCGATAAGCAACATCATCGCTCTCGCCAAAGAATTAGATGATGCCGCTTTCGTGGAAAGGGTGCTCTGCAAAACCATTAACCGTGATAGCCCGGTTCGCGATGTAGCCATTAAACAATACTGCGAGCGCAAATGCCCGCAAGACATTGCCAGGCTAATTAACTACCACACAGGCCTGGATGTTCAGGCTGCTCGTCGGCGAGTCGTGTGGTGCTCAAACATCCTGGATGCAGAAATGTTTTATGCATTGAAACGTGAATTGGAGAATGAGTTTTCACAAATAGCAGCTTAAATAGAGATATTTTCCTAAAAGGGTTGCAATCGCGAAATGAAAGTGTATATTTTCAGGTATGCTCGGGAGCAATAGCGAAAGAGCGAGGTGATGAATAGCAAGATGACAACGCTCATGAATCTGGGACATCAAAAGCCTAAAAGCTGAATTGTGTGGCGACAGCCAAAACGCAACTTTAGCCATCACCAATCATTAAAAGCCACTGGTTAACGCCGGTGGCTTTTTGTTTTTATTTTTTAGAAAAAAGACCTATTACTCCACATGCTGCTGCTGCCACAGTAAGTCCAGCTGCCCAATGATTTTCGCTATCAACTAACACAGGGATTTTTGTGCTTGTTGACAGAAACCACATTAAAGCAGCGGCCAAGCCAAACAATGCGGCTAAAACATACATAACCTTGCCCATAAGACATTCCTTTTCATTCAGTTTTAAATCCAACTCGGGATGTTATTAACAAAGTTGTTTAATAAAAACCTCCCAAAATCGGTAGCTTTTTGTTTTGCGTTCATCCCAAATCCCGGAGCAACCCTCATCCCTCTGTAGCGCATAGCGGTAACGGGGTGAGCGCAAACCAAAAACACTAAGCGCAATGCGCATTCACTTTTCCCTTCAATAACACACAGCACAGCCCGTAAGCGGGAGGTGAGAGATGTATCGCATGGACAAACTATCAACTGGCATTGCCTACGGTACTTCAGGAGGAGGTGCTGTCTTTTGGTTTAACAGGCTACTGGATAGCCATTCCCCGGAGCAGTGGGCGGCCATAGGCGTAATAGGTAGCTTGTTCTTTGGGCTTCTTACCTGGTTAACCAGTCTCTATTTCAAAATCAAAGAAGACAGGCGCAAAGCTGCGCGAGGCGAATAAGCATGAATCCAGCACTGAGAAAATCACTACTCGGCATGTCAGGTGCTGGCGCAATAGCAATAGCCGGTACGATGCTGAACGATCTGGAAGGCGTTCGCTATACGCCGTATTACGACGTCGCCGGGATACTCACCGTTTGCTACGGCCATACGGGTGCCGACATTATCAAGAGCAAAACGTACTCACAGGCCGAATGCAAAGCGATGCTCGATAAAGACCTGCAGCCATTCGCACGCTCCGTCGAACGCTCCGTGAAGGTGCCGACTAGCGAATATCAGAAAGCGGCGCTCATCAGTTTCAGCTACAACGTTGGGGTGGCAGCATTCGAGCGTTCTTCACTTCTACTCCAACTCAACGCTGGGAATTATCAGGCTGCGTGTGATGGCCTGCGACAGTGGACTTATGCCGGTGGCAAGCAGTGGAAAGGGCTCATGAATCGGCGTGAGGTGGAGCGCGAGGTTTGCAACTGGAGCCAGAAATGAACCGCGCAACGATAATTAGCTGTGCTGTAGTGGCTGCAATCCTGTTTAGCCTCTGTTGGGCAGTCGATCACTACCGCTCAAACGCTCTTGCATACAAAGAGCAGAGAGACGCAGCAAACACGAAGTTGAGCCAAGCTACCGCGGCAATCAACGATATGCAGACTCGGCAGCGCGATGTTGCAGCGCTCGATACGAAATACACTCAGGAGCTGGCAGATGCAAAACAGACTATTGAGCAGCTGCAGCACGATGTTGCTGCTGGTGATAAGCGGCTGCACCTCAACGCTACCTGTAAGCCAGTGCGTACCGCCGCCAGCCCCCCCGGCATGGATGATGCAGCCAGCCCCGGACTTGCTGACGCCGCTGAACGGGATTATTTCCGTCTCCGGGAACGAATTGAAATCAGCAACAAGCAAATAGCAGGGCTTCAGGAATATATCCGGCAGCAGTGTGCGAACCAGGCAGCATCAATGAAGGCATTACTTAATCACTAAGGAATCTACATATGAGATATAAATTTTTCCTTTTGGCTATCCTGTGCATCAGTCTGGCAGGCTGCACGACACTTTATTACCGCTAACTATTATGAGAAAGCTAATACCTGCTGTTGTGCTGCTACTCAGTGGCTGCATAAATGTCTATGGGCCAGTAAAGCCAGGCGCTCAGGGAGACTCTACTCAAACAAAAGCTCCGGGTATGGATGATGCGGCATCGATCGTTAAAATTGGTAACCGTAAACCGCAAGAACTTTTCAATGCAGTAACAGCTTACTATCAGCAAAAAAGGCTTAACCCGTCGGTGCAGGACAACACCACCGGTATAGTAGCGGCTGTTAGTAGTGATGAGGGAGTAGTAAGTACCTATCTGGACTGTTCCGCGCTTCCGCAAACACAAAATATACAGGAGCAATCAAGAATTGTGACCCAGATATGGAGTGCAGGAGAAGGTAGCAATGTGAGCGTGGTTGTTACAGGTGTTGTGGGTTTAGTCACTTCGGATGGAAACGATAAGGTCAAGCCCGTTGAGTGTAAAAGCACGGGTTTGTTTGAAAAGGATTTGCTTGAAATCTTACGAAAGTGAATTTTTTTGCTTTCTTTTAAAAAAAACTCTCAGGAGCAGGAAATCCTTCTATTCCTGAGAGGATGCAAACAGCATCATCGTTACAAAGTCGCGCTACTGTACGGGGTTTCCTGAACTAATCAACTTGTTTTTAAAGTTTTTAGGAATAAATAAATTATTTTTGAAATGTCCTATCTAAAGTGAAATTACCTTCTAAGCTTGGTTAGCGGTTTCCGCGTATTGCTCTCTTATGCCTTGTTTTAGACCGCTCTGTCCGAGCGGTTTTTTTTTCGATGCTGTTTATGATTTGAAATGCTCTTTAGTCTTGAGGCAAAGGTGGCATATCTTCGTTAACAAATCGAAACCCGTTTAGTTGGACAAATTATTTACTCGTGAACGAGTGATATTAATCCTGGTTGGAGCAAGCAAAGAGCTAAAAAACAGCAATAAGTATTCCGATCCGGTTTCAGCTTGACTTGAATAACTGGAGTTTTTTGGTCTGTATTTAGAAAAAATAAGCGGGAGGTGACATCACTTATCCCGCTGAAGATTAAGATTTTACTCATCCATTTACCGTAAAAACTCCTGCGAGACTTTAGTGAGAATTTGAGATAAGTCAAATTAAATGTGACTTGCATCACATTAATGAGCGATTAGTGTCAGCCGTTAGTGCTGCGTGACAGTATCCGGACTTACTGATGTCGTTAAACGGGATTATTTCACTCTCCGACAGCGAATCGAAACAGTGACCGGTCAGGTTAACTACCTGCAGGACTACATCAGGCAGCAATGCGTGATCTAGTTTTGTTTATGAAAGGGTGGGTGGGTTGATTAGTTGCCCTAAAGTCCAAACATATCTTCCAGTATGTTGTAAAAAAAGAAGGTAAATGTATGGATGTAAAAATGAATGACGTTGCTGTGTGGGTGCTGAATTATAAGTATTCGGCACCAGGATTAGAAAATTGCGTAGGAATGCATTTTCTTGCAGCTGTGGAGAACGAAACTGTCGAGCAGCTACAAGATCGAATGTATGCTGAAGTAGAAGCAAGCTGTAATGAAAAGCACGGAAGCTTCATCATGAAATCCGGGAGCATTTCTCCGTACCGGATGAAAAGTTCTTAACGATCTTTGGCTGTTTTATCATCATTCCAAAGGCCACCTTCGGGTGGCTTATTTATTTCCATAACCACAGCGTCACCCCGTCGCAGTCTCTCCATCTCAACGAAGACCATGCCGCCATAGCGGGCTCCTTACATGCGAGTGGATGGAGTTAATCAGTAACGGGTTACACCGGGTTTCCGCACAAGCGGGTTATCCCTCATTAGCAGTCAACCTGAACTGCGGTGGATGAATCAGGGTAATTATAAAGTTCTGCAAAGGTCATCAGAATGGTGGCCTTGACAGAGTTTTATGTAAGTTTCTAATGGCGTTGGTATCAAATGGATCGGGGAAGTATCAACACGAACCAGATGATTGTTCTAAATAACTACTGCTGACCACAGACTGTTGTGTCAGTGTGGAAAACTCCACCTATATTTTCTGTGCCATTCAACTCCATGTAGCGCATCGCCAAGGTGAAAATATCATTCACTGAATAGTCCTTACCAGGCTTAGCTCCTACAAGTAAGTAGGCATCCTCTATATTGGCTGCGTAACATGCGAGCGCATCAGAAAGTAAGGTTGCATCATATGAACTGTGACGCTTAATTAATCTTTCCATTTAAAATCCCTCTTAGGTATGCACATGGCACTCACCGACAAACAAGAAATGTTCTGTCGCGAGTACCTCATCGATTTAAACGCCACACAGGCGGCTATTCGGGCGGGGTACAGCGAAAAAACCGCCCGCGCGTTAGGTTGCGAAAACTTAACGAAACCTGACATCCAGTCCAGAATTGCCGAACTAAAAGCGAAGCGCAACGAGGAATTGTCTATTAATGCTGCGTATGTCCTTCATCGTCTTGTTGAGATAGACCAAATGGACGTGCTGGACATCCTCATGTCAACCGGTGAACTAAAGCCAATTGCTGACTGGCCGAAGGTCTGGCGCACAACGCTATCAGGTATGGATGTAATGGAGATGGCATCAGAAGGTAGCACGGCAGCTTTGCTGAAGAAGATTAAGTGGCCGGATAAAGTTAAGAACCTTGAGCTGCTAGGCAAGCACGTTTCTGTTCAGGCGTTTAAAGAGCAAGCTGCTCATGAACACACTGGCAAGAATGGCGGTCCGATTGAAGTAGCCGCGCTTACCAAAGATGAATACAAGGCTGCTCGCCGGGAGATGCTGGAGGATGACGACTGTTGAGCAGCGTAACTATGCGCGAAAGATAGAGTGCGAAGAGGACGGACTCTACTTCTCCCGATACTTCTTCAAGCAGCGCACTGGCGGCAAGATGATTGTTGCATCTCACCATAAGGTGATACAGCAGACATTAGATCGCGTTATCGACGGCGAAATTAAGCGACTGGTAATCAACGTTCCGCCAGGCTACACAAAAACAGAGCTGGCGACCATTAACATGATGGGTCGAGGGTTGTCACTAAACAACCGCGCTCGCTTCATGCACCTGTCGTACTCGCACAACCTGGCGCTGCTGAATTCCTCTACCGCACGCAGCATGATTAAGTCACAGGCTTATCAGTCTATGTGGCCTATGACTCTTCGCGATGACGCTGACAGCAAGGCTATGTGGTGGAATGACTTTGGCGGCGGCGTCTACGCCTCATCAGCAGCTGGTCAGGTGACTGGCTTTCGTGCCGGTCATATGGAGTCTGGCTGGCAAGGCGCATTGATTATAGATGACCCGGTAAAGCCTGATGACGCATACAGCGAAACAGTCCGGGACGGCGTTAATAACCGCTTCAACGAAACAATCAAATCACGACTGGCGATAGAGACAACGCCGATAATTGTGATTATGCAGCGCATTCACTATCACGACCTGAGCGGCTATTTGCTGCGAGGCGGCAGCGGTGAAATGTGGCATCACCTGAACCTACCGGTGCTTGTCGATAACAGCCAGGCGTACACCGCACAGTACCCGGAAAACACTCACGCCATACCTATAGACCACGGCTTGCCTGATGGCTGGTTGTGGCCTTTCAAGCATAACGAATCGCACCGCACCGCACTCTTCTCTCACCGTCGTACTGCTGAAGCGCAGTACATGCAGAAGCCACGCAGATTTAACGCTGAGGGCGCTCTGTGGAATGAGCAGATGATCAGCTCTGCTCATGAGCTGCAAATCAGGCATGACAAGGTTCGTACTGTGGTGGCAATTGACCCCCAGGCAACTAACAGTGACGAGAGCGATGAGACAGGCATTGCAGTAGCCAGCGCTTACGGCGCGGGTGATAAGAAACAATTCTCAGTCGATGCTGACTACAGCGGCAAATACTCTCCTGCGGGATGGGCTAAGAAAGCCATGTTCGCTCATGAGGAACATGATGCTGACGCGATAGTTATCGAAACTAACCAGGGCGGCGACATGGCAGAGGAGACTCTCCGCAACGCTGGGTTCAAAGGCCGCATAATCCGAGTTCACGCCAGCAAGGGTAAATACGCTCGTGCTGAGCCAATATCTGCCCTGTACGAACAAGGCAGAGTGGCTCACAACGGCAACCTGTACACGCTGGAGAATCAGTTGATGGAATACGTGCCAACAACTGCCAAGAAGTCACCAGACAGGCTTGACGCGATGGTTTACGCGCTTACTGAATTGGGCGGCTCTCAACCGGTCGGCATGATGATTCCTAAACGCCTGCAAGGCAGATAAACCCTACCAAACGGACACAGCATGAACCAAAACCTACAACTCGCAGTGAATCACGCCATCAGTGATGCACGGCTCGCTCGTGCCCGTGAGATGCTGCTAACCCCATCAACGGGGCTTGATGCCAAACGCGCATCAGCATGGTGCGAATACGGCTTCAAAGACGAATTAACATTCAATGACCTGTACAAGCTATATCGTCGCGGCGGCATCGCTCACGGTGCTGTAGAGAAGCTTATAGGTAACTGCTGGAAGTCTAATCCGCAGGTGATTGAGGGTGACAACCAGGACGACGCGAAGAAAGAAACAGCATGGGAGCGGAAGTTAAAGCCGGTGCTGAGCCACCGATTCTGGCGAGTATTCGCAGAGGCTGACCGCCGCCGTTTGGTAGGTCGCTATGCTGGCTTGCTGCTGCACATCAAGGACGGAAAGCAGTGGAAAGATGAGGCGGTAAAAGGTCGTGGCCTGGAGAAGATTACAGCCGCATGGGCTGGTGCTCTCACGGTTTCAGAGTGGGACACTAGCGAGAATTCCGCTACCTACGGACAGCCTAAGCAATGGCAGTACACCGAACAGTTACCGAATGGCTCAACTCGCCGTGTGTTCATCCACCCAAGCCGGGTATTCATCCTGGGCGATTACACCTCTGATGCTATCGGCTTCCTTGAGCCAGCCTACAACGCCTTTGTCAGCCTGGAGAAGGTTGAGGGTGGTTCCGGTGAGTCATTCCTGAAGAACGCAGCGCGGCAGCTGAACATCAACTTCGAGAAGGATATCGACTTCAATAACCTCGCCTCAATGTATGGAGTGCCGGTCGATGAGCTTCAGGCCAGATTCGACGAGGTAGCCGTTGAGGTTAACCGGGGCAACGACACCACCCTGACAACTCAAGGCGCAAGCGTTACACCTCTGGTTACATCCGTTGCTGACCCGCAGCCGACCTACAACGTCAACCTACAGACCGCCGCCGCCGCACTCGACATCCCGACCAAAATCATGGTTGGCATGCAGACCGGTGAGCGAGCCAGTATGGAAGATCAGCGATATTTCAACGCCCGCTGCCAGTCTCGACGCGAAGACTTGTCGCTGGAGATTGGCGACTTTGTGCAGAAGCTCATCGGCCTGAAGGTTATAGACGATGTTTCGGAAAGCGCCGTTATCTGGGATGACCTGAACGCGCAGACCGACACAGAGAAACTGGATGCCGCATACAAGATGGCGCAAATCAACAGCACCATGCAGGGGGCGGGTGAGCAGCCATTCACTGGCGATGAGATTCGAACCGCTGCCGGTTACGAAGGTTCGCCAGCGCCATTAGGTGAGGAAGATGACGACGAGGAAGAAGAAACCTAAACCGGCGATTCTACCCGGTAACCTTGCCGACCCGACAGGGGTAGATAGGCTGGAGCGCGGAGCGATGAATGAATTCGCGAAGCGAGTAAAGAAATCCAGTCAGGCATACATCGACGCACTAAACCGCATCCCCGCATCTCCCGCAGTAAACAAGAAATACACCTTCCAGTTAGACCAGGGGCTCTTAACGATGCTTCTCAGTAACGCCCAGTCGTTAGTTGAGCAAATCATGCTCCAGGGCGGTGAGTTCAATCTCTGGTTCTTTGATGGCTACGTTAAGCCGTCATATCAGCGCGGCACGGCTCAGGAGTTTGCCAATCTGTATCAGCAGTCCGATGTGTATGCAGCCGGACAGAACAGCATCGCAGACATTCTGCTGAGTGATGTTTATCAGCGCCGCCTGGTGCTGCTTAGGGCTCGTGAGTTCGAAGAGATGAAAGGGCTATCTGCCGGAATCGTCGCTGATATGTCGCGCATCCTGACCAATGGCATTGGTCGTGGGCTGCCGCCGTCAGAAGTGGCTAAGTCACTAACTCAGCAAGTAGGCATCGAGAAGCGCCGCGCAAACCGGGTGGCTCGCACCGAGATAACCAATGCGCTCCGGCAGGCAAGAATGGATGAAGCGGATCAGGCCGAAGATGAATTCGGGCTGAAGACAAAACAGCTTCACATTTCAGCGCTAAGCCCGACAACCCGACACAGCCACGCAGCGCGACACGCAAAACTATTCACCGCAGACGAGCAGCGAGAGTGGTGGTCGCAGGATGGCAACTCAATCAACTGCAAATGCTCCACGGTTTCTGTGCTGGTCAACGATGAAGGCAAGCCAGTATCTGACACGCCAATTAAACGCGCCAAAGAGGCATTCGAAAACATATCAGCCCGTGGCTACCAGTGGGCTAAGGGTTAATCATGGCAATGCAAGTAAACGTCACCACCAAAGTTAACAATCAGTCTATCCGCAAAGAGGTTTACAACGGGCGCGAGCATTGGGTGCTGCCTAGCTATACGCTTCCTGCCAACGTTGTGATGAACGGCGGCCTGTACCCGGCAGAGGAAATTGACGCCCACTATCAGGGTCTGGATGGCACTCTCGCCCCGCTTGGGCATCCTCAGGTAAATGGTCAGTTCGTCTCTGCATTCAGCCCTGAGGGTATCAATCAGGGTCACATTGGCGCATGGAACCGCAACGCCAAGAAGGCCGGTAACCGTGTCTACGTCGAGAAGTGGGTCGATACGGTAGTTGCCAATCAGTCAGAACAGGGGCGAGAGCTTCTTGAGCGCGTAGAGGCAATTCATCGTGGCGAGGATGTGCCACCGATTCATACCAGCGTGGCCGTATTCCTGGAAGAGCTTGAGGCTAACGAGCAGCAAAAGTCTCTCGGTGCTAATTGGGTGGCAAAGATTCATTCGATGGATCATGACGCAATCCTGCTGCATGAAGTAGGCGCAGCCACTCCTGAGCAGGGTGTGGGTCTGATGGTTAACGCTGACCTGGCAACGCCAATCAAGACTAACTCCGGGGCGCTGGTAGGTGAATCCTACCGCGAACGCGAAAGCCGCCTCGACCGCGCTGTGCGCGACAAGTTTGCCACCGGCCCGGATGATTATGCCTGGGTGGCTGACTTCACCGATTCGCAAGTCGTCATTGTGCGTAACGGCGGCAAGGCAGAGGTCTTCGCTTACTCCAGCGACGGCGGAAAAATCACCATTGATGACACCGGAAGCGCGGTGGCTCGCCAGGAGTCATGGGTGGAAATCGCCGCAAACAAATTCAAATCACTTTTCACATGGCAGGGGAAACCTGCAACCAACCACAAAACGGAGGGCGACATGCCTTTAACCACAGAAGAGAAACAAGAGCTGATCACTGAAATCGGTAAAGGCCTGGCTGCGAACATCAGTGAAGCCCTGAATCCGATTAAAGAGGCCATCAGCGGCTTGCAAACCAACCACAACCAACTGGCCGAAACCCTGACTGCCAACTCCCGCGCTGAAGAGAAGACTAAGCGCGAAGCGGTGGCGAAGGTTCACGGTGAAATCGTTGCTAACGCGCTGGCCGGTGATGCACTGGACGCGATGTTTAAGTCGCTGGGCTCAGCCGCTCCGCTGGGTACTAACGCAGCTCAAGGCCATCAGGAAGCCGGTGCTCCAGACCCTAAAACCCACTTCGGAGGCGCTCAATAATGGCTAGCCGCTATCGTCGCGTTAATATCGACGGTCAGTCTCTGTACAAGACCGAAACCCGCATTGCCGCCGCTGCGCTTCTTCCTGGCACTCTGGCAACCATCAATGCAAGCAACCAGTTCTCACAGGCTACCGCGCTGAAAGGCCGTGTGTATGTCATCGACGTGGCATATCACCAGGGGCTGAACATTCGTGAGGCTGTTCCTGCTGGCGATTCCGCTATCGGCAACTATGTCGAAGAAGGTCGTGAACTGGCCGTGCTTTGTGCGCCTGGCGCGTACAAGAAAGACAGCCCTATCAAGCTCGGCACCAACGGGCAATTCACCCTGGCTACTGCTGACACCGATTCGGTGATTGGTTACTCGCAGGATGAGGCGACTATCGCCGCAAGCTCCACCGACTTCATCCGCGTTCGTTTCCGTGTCGGCACCGTTGCCGCCAGCGCATAATAACAAGAGGACATAACACATGTTTTTCACTCCCGAAACGCTGGCAGTTAATAGCCGCCTGCAAGGTCATTGGGCAGAGCTGTGGGCTAACCGCAACATCTGGAATGCTCAGAACGATGGCATGATTGCCGCCAACCGATCTTACATGACCAATGAAATGCTGGCTGCTAACGCAGTCGGCGGCCTGACTCGTGACTTCTGGGCTGAGATTGACCGCCAGATTATCCAGCTGCGCGATCAGGAAGTCGGCATGGAAATCGTTAACGACCTGATGGGCGTTCAGACCGTGCTACCAATCGGCAAGACCGCCAAGCTGTATAACTTCGTCGGCGATATCGCTGATGACGTGAGCATTAGTATGGACGGCCAGCCGCCATACTCCTTCGACCACACTGAGTACGACAGCGACGGCGACCCGATTCCGGTATTCACTGCCGGTTACGGTGTCAACTGGCGTCACGCTGCTGGCCTGCAAACTGTCGGCATTGACCTGGTGCTTGACTCGCAGACTGCAAAGATGCGCCAGTTCAACAAGAGGGTAGTCAACTTCACCCTAAACGGTGACGCCAATATCTCTGTGCAGGGATACAAGGCGCAGGGCCTGAAGAACCACCGCAATACCGTGAAGATTAACCTCGGCTCTGGTGCTGGCGGTGTGAACATCGACCTGACACAGGCGACTGCTATTGAGCTGATCAACTTCTTCGGCAAAGGCGCATTCGGCCAGACCGCTCGCAACAACAAAGTAGCTGTTTACGATGTGCTGTGGGTATCTCAAGAAATCTGGGCAAACCTGATGCAGCCATACGTGGTTAACGGTGCGGTTACCGGAACTGTGCAGCAAGCGGTTCTTCCGTTCGCTCCGGTTGGCGTTATCAAGCCTACCTTTGCACTGAAAGGTAACGAATTCATCGCTTACCAGCGCCGTCAGGACGTGGTTACTCCACTGGTCGGTATGGCTACTGGTGTTGTGCCACTGCCGCGCCCGATGCCTCAGTCGAACTACAACTTCCAGATCATGTCTGCTATGGGTCTGCAGGTTAAGCGCGATGGCGAAGGCCTGTCCGGTGTTCTTTACGGTGCCAACCTGGCTTAAGGAGGCCTTATGGCTAGGTATGAAGTCGTGAAGCCGTGGCATGGCGTTGCGGTTGGTGACGTGGTCGATATGGACACGCTACACCCTGCTCTTCAGCCACACCTTCGGCTGATTAAGGGCGAGGCGGCAGGGGAGTTAACCCCGGCCACACCGGCAGCGGCTTCTGGTCGAGGCCGAAAGCCTAAGCAAGAAGAATAACCGCCGCGAAAGCGGTTTTTTTACGCCCTGTTTCGGCAGGGCAGCTTACCGGAGGAGTCATGGTTACTCTTGAGCAAGCCAAAGAATATCTAACCGGGCAAGGGATTGAGCTGCCTGACTTCATCCTATCGGCTCTCGTTGAGCAGGCCAACAGCATTCAGGAGTGCCTGGACGCTCATTATCCTGAAGCCACCGCGCTGCTTATTCAGATGTACCTATTAGGACTGATGGGGCTGGGACAGGGGGATAAGTACTTATCCAGTCAGTCAGCCCCATCTGGTGCCTCAAGGTCATTCCGTTATCAGTCTTTCGGTGATCGCTGGTCAGGAGCTACTGCTCTGCTTCGCGGCCTGGATAAGCACGGATGCGCTAACGGACTCATCCCACCAGACCCAACCAAGAAGGCCTTTGCTGGCATCTGGATCGGGAAAGGTGGCTGTATGTGTGGTGACCGCTGATGTGGATATCCGTGAAGCAGAGAATGCCTGAGCAATTCGTCCGCGTGTGGGTGATGACCGATACCGGAAGGCAGACTACCGGTTACGTGAAATCTGACGGCGAGTGGTTCATGAGCTGCGAGAAAATCCGGGCGACCGGTGCGCAGGTTCTGAGGTGGAGAGAATGAGTAATGTTGCTAACTGGAGCTACACAGCTCCGTGCACCATCTGGCGAAACCTTGGCTTTGCTGAGAATGGCGACTCGTTAGGCTGGTCAGACCCTGAAACCATCATGGCTGACTATCAATGCGGCCTGTCTGCGAAAATCGGCAGCATCGGGACTGAAATCACCGTTAAGAACACCTTCTGGACTGAGTTCGCGGAGGCAAAGCGCGGCGATTACATCCTGATAGGCCAGTCAACTGACGCTGACCCGTTTAGTGCCGGTGCCGATGAGGTGATGCAGGTTATCCGCTATGCCGACACCTTTGAGCGCACAGTTGATGACTATGCAATTCTGACCGGAGCTTGATATGGTTGTTAAAGTGAAAGGCGTCAGCCAGGCCAAGCAGAAACTGGATGCTCTACTCGGTGAAGTGCAGGGTAGGAAAGTTGGCCGGGCTATCAAGTCGGCGCTATTCATCATTGGCGCAGATGCGGCGACCATGACTCCAATAGACACCTCTTACCTTGTTAACTCGCAGTATCAGGAAATGCTGGTCAACGGTACGCGCGTAACCGGTCGTGTAGGATACTCTGCCAACTATGCGGTTTACGTTCACGAGGCATCAGGTAAGCTCAGGGGCAGGCCAAGAGCTAACGGCAGCGGTAACTATTGGGACCCTTCAGGCGAGCCGAAGTTCCTTGAGAAGGCATTCAAGGATAACGCCGACAAGGTGGCCGCAATCATCCACAAGGAGCTGAGCCTATGACGCCTCCAATGTACAAGCGAGTGCGTGATGTTTTTATGGATAGCGGCCTGACCGAAGGGCTCAACATTCAGTTGCTGGTCTGGACTGATGACCCTAACGATAAGCGCCTGGCGAAAAGCTACATCGTGTTTCGACCGTCTGGCGGTTCAAATATCGATAAAGATATCAGCGGTGATTACTTCGTCATGGTGGATGTCATTTCCGCTAAAGGCGTGACCGAGTATCAGAAGGCAGACGACGCCGTTAACCGCATCATCGAGTTCGTGAAGCAAAATCCATTGGTCAGCAAATGCCTGGGCCAGATAACCAACCTCGGCGGCATTCCAGCGCCAATACAGACATCTGAGGGGCGGCTCGTTTACCGCCTCATGTTCGCCTGCCTATTCGGCAGCGATTAACCAAACACCAAATCAACCAGGTCGCTATGTGCGGCCTTTTTTTATGCTCATAAGAGGCCTAAGACATGGCAATTTGTCAGACCGATAATACAAAACTCTTTGGCCGCGCCGTCATTCTGGAAGTGGCTGATGGTTGCGCCGATGCGGTGCCTACGGAGGCAGATTTCAAGCTGCTGATGCCTGGCACATCAAAGACGTTCGATATGTCCCCGAACACGACCACATCATCAGCTGACGATACGAAAGGCTGGGTTGAGAATATCGTTACCTCTAACGACCTGACGCTATCCTTTGAGGGCGAGGTTCGTGTAAACGACCGTTCCGACCAGTACGGGGTGTATAAATTCATCAAGTATTACGTCGCAGAGGCAACGGCAGGCCGCCAGCCTACGCTGTGGGTACGCATGACCTTTGGGCAGATTCAGATTCAGGGTTACATGGTTATCACCGCGCTCAGTAATGACGGCGGCACTGATGACATCGTGACTCTGTCCACCGAGTTTAAAGTGGCTGATGGTTCCACCGTCCAGGTTACAGACGTTGCAGATGACGTTCCGGTTACTGGCGTCACCGTAGCCCCGAAAACCGCATCCGTCGCTGTGGGAGCGACTCGTCAACTGACAGCTACTATCGCACCGGCTGATGCGACTAACAAAGCTGTTACCTGGTCATCTTCCGATGCCACCAAGGCGACGGTGAGCAATACCGGGTTGGTGACTGGCGTCGCCGCAGGCACCGTGACCATCACTGCGACTACTGAGGACGGTGCCAAGACCGATACTGCAGCTATCACCGTGACTGCGTAATTAATACAGAGGGTTCCTGTGGGCCCTCGATATTGATTATGGGGGAGCAATGACACCTTTAACTGAAATTGGCGAGTGCCTTATCGGCGCTGGCCGCCGCGAATACTTCTTTCGCCCATCATTCGCTGCAATGACGCGCATAGGCTCGCCAGCAGAGATTGTGCAGGACTTTTACGACTTAAACCATGACGCAGTGTCACCGCTGTTTGCTCGCGCCTATGAAGCTTACGGAAGCGTTCCTGCGTGGCTGATGGAATACGTCAGTAAGCCGGGGTTTGCCGACAAAGCGATTGGCGCGGCAATAAACATCCTGCAGGCGTGTTGCGATGATGACTGTGCATCGTTGACCGGCGCAATGGTGCCGAGCCGCAGTCGTACAGGTGAGCTAATCTGGATGCCAGGAGCGATGTCTTATGAAGAGATGGTGATGATATCCAGCTCGCTTATCACCCACGGCATTATTGGAAAGGCGAAAGTTCGCAAGCTGCAGCGCAACGAATCAGGCCAGATGACGAGAGAATTTCACGCTATCGAATACATCAACGCCGCCCGCTCACACTTCGGCATATCGAAAGATGAAGCGATGAAGTTGACCATGACCGAGTTCCAGTTGCTGCTCAACACCAAATACCCGGATCAAAAAGGTTTCACGAAAGAAGAATATGATAGCGTTGTCGATGATTATTTTGCGAAAAAAGCGAGAAATTTGGCACAATCGGATTGAAAAGGGTAGTCTGCAAATGGCAAAGACAAGCTTTGTTTGTTTATTAAACGTTTATTTTTTCGCAATATCAGTAGTGATATGTTGGTATGGGATTTTAAATCTAGCCAAGGAGGATGCTATTCATGAGAGCAATATTTATTCTTATTTCATTGACCCTGCTGGCATCTTGCGCATCCAGCGATGAGATGTATTCTTCAGATAAGAATTCAACACGAGTATCGTCACCAATCTATAAGGTAGATGGATCAGGAAATATGCGTCGTGACCATCGAATGGAAAAGGTAAGAGACAGGGGGTGTGTTGATAACAGCACGAATTGCGGAACACCGTTTGGTAGGTAGTTCAGGATTTGTACAATGCATCTGCTTTTTCGCTTGTAGTCACGCACAAGGATTTTTTATTAAGAAATAGCCTTAAGTCCAGCATTAATAGCGGCCTGAACAACGGATTTCAGCGCTTCTAAAGAAAGTTCCCCAAGCAATGACTTTGCTTTTTCTTTGTCTTGCGTATTCATTCCAGAAAGATTGATCAAGTCTTCAAGAACCACAACAGTATCCCGATGAAGCCTAACAGTTTGCACATTAAGGATGGCAGAAAGTCCACCATCGTTTCTTATGAAATCAATACCTTTACAAGTGGCTGTCATTTCTTCGAGTATGGACAAATAGTACGAATCGCGGTTACCAATAAAATCTATCAGGCCATGGTCTCTTAGGTAGAAGAGATTGGCTTTAATCTTTCTCTCACTGTCAATCTTAAACTCACTATTGATCAATGGTTCAATTGAAGGTAAGACGTATGCCAGAAACTGTGCTGGATAGGGATACATCATTGCGCATAACTCCAGTATTTCCTTTTGCAATACTCTATCGAACTTAGTCATCATTTATCCTTTTTGAGATTTACATCAGGCTATCACTTGATTGTTTGTCGTCAAATACTGATATTTGATCAGCCCGCTTCGGCGGGTTTTTTTATGCCCGGAGAAAAATATGGCGCAGGATTTAGGCGGTATTTATTACGAAGTAGACCTTGAAACAAAAGGCCTGATGGACTCCGTCAAAAGAGCAAAAGGTGGGCTCGATTCGCTTGGAAGCTCCACCTCCGGGCTATCAAATGGGCTAGATAAAGCTGGTCGCTCAGCATCTTCCACTGCCTCATCATTTTCAGGTTTAAGCCGAGTTGCTGCTTCACTGATGGCAATATTGTCTGTACAGCAGGTGGCGCAATATGCTGACGCATGGACAACACTAAACAATAAGCTATCAAATGCCATCAGGCCTAATCAGCAGCTGGCGGATGTCACTGAAACTGTTTTTAACATCACTCAGCAGACAAGAAGCAGCTTAGAAGCCACGGCTACTCTTTACTCAAGGCTGGAGAGGGCGACTCGCTCATATGGAGCCAGTGCCAGCGAACTTGCAAAGCTTACAACAATAATCAATCAGGGGTTCATAGTTTCTGGAGCTACAGCGCAGGAAGCTAAAAACGCCGTTATACAACTTTCTCAGGGGCTTGCATCCGGAGCGTTAAGGGGCCAGGAGTTTAACTCAGTTAATGAGCAGGGGAACCGATTAATCGTTGCTCTTGCTGATTCGATGGGTGTCACTGTCGGTAAGATGCGTGAGCTGGCAGCGCAAGGCAAGCTGACTACCGATGTAGTGGTAAAAGGATTGCTATCCCAAGGGGATGCGATAGGTAAAGAGTTCGCTAATACTACCACGACGATTAGCCAGGCATTAGAAGTGGCTGGCAATAACATCACGAAATTCTTCGGTGAAAACTCCACCGTAAAATCCGGTGTTGCAACGTTCAATTCTTCAATTGTCAGCATCAGTGAGAACATTGACGTACTTGGAGTGGCTTTAACCGGTGTTGCTGCAATCATGGGGAGTCGTTATGTTGGCGCGTTAACGATGGCGGCACAGGCTAAAGTTTCAGGCGTTACAGCAACAATCAGGCAGCAGAAGGCTGAATACGATAACGCCAAGGCTACGATTGCCAGCGCTCAAGCCGAGATAAAAAACTCTCAGGCCATTATTGCATCTGAGCAGGCTAAAGCTCGCCAGTTGGCAACTCAGGCAGCAATAAATAAACAGTATGGCCTAGCGGTCTCCTACCAGGCAGAGTATGCAGCAATTCAGAAAAATATAGTTGCAGCTGATAACGCGGCAGCCGCTGCAAAAGCAAGACTTGCAGCGGCCACGCAACAGGCTTCGGTTGCAAACAGGGTCTACGCGGCTTCAGCTACCTTGCTGAAAGGCGCTCTTTCTTTCATTGGCGGCCCTGCCGGTGCTGCAATGCTGGCAGCATCTGCGATATTCTATTTCTGGCAGCAGGCTAAGCAGGCTAAAGAAGAGTCAATTAACTTCGCAGACTCTCTAGATGGCGTAATCGCCAAAATGAGAGAAATGAATCAGGTTCAACTGCAGGGGACTTTGGCTGACATAGCAAAATCAATAACTGCACAGAAAGAAAAAATTGATGATCTTAATGATTCCGTCTCGGATGCTCAGCGTGAGTACGAAAAGTATATAGGATTAGCAAGGAAGTTTGGTGTAGAGCAAGACCAAACAAACGGTTATGTTCAAAAAGCAAATGAATGGTTTTATACGCTAAGTCAAAGGAAAAGGGACCTTAGCGATGCAACAGATAAGCTTAATAAAACACAACATCAGCAGGCTGAAATACAGGAGCAACTTAACACCAAAGCCAAGGAATCTGATGCTGCATTTGATGTTCTTGCAAACAACCTGAGAACAAAGATACCAAATGCAAGCGAGGCGGCCATTGCCGCAATGGCTGCAACTATGCAGAGCCTTGACTCCTTAAATAAAAAAGCTTCTGAATCTGGAAAAGCGGCAGAGCCTGAACCTTCATCAGAAGCTAAGAAGCTGATTCAGAACGCAGAGCGACGTCTTGCGCTATCAAAACTTGAGGGCGAGGCCAGAGCAAGGTTGCAGGCACAATATGATGCAGAAGATGTTGGTCTGGCTGCCAATGACCCGGTTACAAAACAACTGCAGGATCGCTACGCCCAAACTGAGAAGAACACCAAGGCTCAGAAGGAAGCAAATAGCGAGAGTAAAAAATCAGCGTCTCAGGCTGATTCAGTAAATCAGAAACTGGATGACCTCAAAAACAAATCCCAACTTGCCGCAGAGTCCGCGAAAGACCTTAACAGAGAGCAGGCAATCCTGAATGCCCAACTTTCGCTTGGTAAAGGCGCAACCGAGGCTCAGAAGAAGCAAGCAGGAGATTACGCAGCAGAAATATGGGATACAGCCAACGCACTTAAAGCCCAGGCAGCAGCAGAGAAGCTTATCCCGGAGCGACAGGAATCAACTCGCTACACGCAAGAGACTAAAGACCTCAAGACAGCTCTCGATGCTAAGAAAATAACTCAGGACGAGTTCAATCAGGCCACAGAGAGAGCCGAGCAGCAGCACCAGTCCAACCTCGCCAAAATTCGCTCTGATGCCGTGGTTAGCCCCATCAATGACGCCCGCGGCTCAATCGACCCGGTTCAGCAACTTCAGAATGAAAACGCCCGTAAGCTGGCTTTGATTCAACAGTTCGAAACAGAGAAAGGCGCGATTACCGAGCGCGGTATTGCGCTTATGACTGCAGCTAACAAGCAGTATGAGCAGGAAAGAACCGCCGCTCAGTGGGAAATCTGGCGCCAGCAGAGCTTAGGAAACGAAGCTGCCGCAGCCGCCTTTGATAGCTTTGCTGGCAACGCATCCAATGCCCTGACAGGAATTATCACCGGCAGCATGTCTGCTGAGGATGCGCTTCGTTCTATAGGTAGCAATGCACTCAACAGTCTTGTTAATACCTTCGTTCAGATGGGGGTCGAGTGGGTTAAATCTGCGATCATGGGACAAGCTGCACAAACTGCTGCAATTGGTACTGTAACGGCAGTTCAAACAGCTGCAGTGGCGACGCAAACAGCAACCAGCACCGCAGCAGCGGCCACAACAGCTGCAGCATGGACTCCAGCGGCAATACTTTCATCCGTGGCCTCAATGGGTACGGCTGCAGCTATTGGGCTTGGGGCGGTCGCTGGGGTTGTCGGGGCGAATCTGCTCGGTAAGCGCAAGAATGGCGGTCCTGTCACGGCTGGGGGTATGTACCAGGTAGGCGAGGGCGGCATGCCTGAGATTTACCAGGCCAGCACTGGTAAACAGTACATGATACCGGGTGATAACGGCAAGGTGATAAGCAACAAGGATATGACCGCAGTGGGCGGTGGCGGGGTGGTAATTAACATCCAGAACTACACGTCATCCTCGGTTGATGCACAGGCAGGTACCGACGGAAATGGCGGTCTGACCGTTGATGTCATCGTTGCAGACCTGAACAATGGCGGCCCGATCAGTAATGCCATAACCAGCAACATGAACGTTAAACGCACTCCGAGGGGGCAGGGCTGATGCCAATTATCGACTATCCAGACTGGCTGCCGCTGGCGCAGAAGACCAGCAAAAACATGACGCTCGATACCGGGTTCCAGACCGATCAGCCAGCGGTCGGCCCGGCTATCTTTGAGAGCCAGACCGATGACCTGAAGGTTACCTGGTCGCTGACGTGGATTTTCACCCTAGCGCAAGAGCGAGCATTTCAGCAGTGGTTACGCAGCCCTAACTATCTCAACCGTGGCCTGAACTGGTTCAGGATGAATATCAATCTTGGTGGGAGTGGACTACAACTGCAGGAATTGCATTTCACACAGATGCCAGTGCAAACCAGTATTGACGGAAGTGCCGTTACTTGGACTGGAACGGTTATAGCCAATCATCTCTACAACGCAGACGACGAATTCGACGACATCATTGTTGAACTGCCGCAGCCTTGGGATAGCCGGTTGGATATCGTTGTGACGGGTTATCCGGACGGGCGTGATCCAGAATCACTACCGAGGGCTCCATAATGCCTAGCTTCAGGGAGTACAAGCAGCAGCGCCCGACGCGCGGCCTGTTCGACACCATGACCTTCTATCACCCATCATTTGGCTATGTCCGCCTGGTCGATAAGCAGTTCTTCCCGAAGACGCTTGGTGGCCAGACTTACACGCCAGCGCGATTTGAGATTGAAGAAAGTCAGCAGAGCGGTACGCCGGTGATCGACGCGACGGTAAAGCTTGGGAGGCTGTCTACAGATATCAAATCGCTGATGAAGAAATGGAAAGGCGCGGCGAGGCTGACAGCCATCACGGCCACGAGACAGGTATTCGACAGCGGAGACGTATCGGTGCCGATCAAGTCGTGGCAGTTATATGTCAAAACGGTGGATATCGACGCTGAAGCGGCATCCGTCACCCTGTCTGTCACTAATCCGCTGAACAACAATATAGGTCGACTTTATGATCCACTCGAATACACCGGTCTGCAGTACCTCTGATTTTATAAGTAAGGTGATTGGCACGCCGTGGGCTAACCGGGCTTGCTCGTTCGACAGGGTCGACTGCTGGGGCCTGGTGGTGCTGTATTACCGCCACGTTCTCGGCATTGAACTGCACCAGACTCCGGACTACGAAGCCAAGGAAGACTTCTTCACATGCTATCAGGGCGACGTGGTTTTCTGGCGCCAGATAGATAAACCGGTAGAAGGCGGAATATTCGTCGGGTATCGAGGGTCGCAACCGGCTCATGTTGGCCTGGTTCTGAATCGTAAGGCGCTGCACTCTCGCGGCGAGAACGGAAGCGTGCGCATGGATTCGTTACTGGTCATTCAGCGGGCATTTACCAAAGTGGAGTTTTTCAAATATGGCGTTGATTGAGCTTCAGCGTTTCCCGGGAACGCCAAAAGAACGCTTCAGGGTGCCAAACGGCACCCTTTTTTATGACTGGCTGGCTGCTAACGATGGCTCCCTCCACAGTGACCTAATGATCGTCCGAAACGGCGTGAAGCTGAGTGACGATGATGATCTTGCTAATGAGCTGAGCGAGCTGGACTGTATCCAGATATTTGACCAGCCGAAAGGCATCGTTGGCGACATACTGAGCCCAATCTTCAAAGTTGTTAGTCAGGTGTTTTCGTTTCTGGCACCAAAGCCTGCTATCGCAAACACCGGTGGAAACAGCGTCGACTCCCCGAACAACAGCCTGACGGGCCAGACCAACACCGCTCGTGTTTACAAAGCAAAGCCTGATATTTACGGACAGGTTCGCTCTTTCCCGGATTTGATACAGGAATCAATTTTTGAATACGTCAGGCAGAGCGATATCGACGGAGGATTGAAATACGTCACTGAATGGATGTGCGTAGGTATCGGAACCTACGATTATTCATCTGTTCGTTATTCTGAGTCCAGTCTGGGGTCGCTTGCCGGCGCGTCATTTCAGTTTTACCAGCCAGGTGAGGTGATACCTGAGATTGTAGAAGGTTACGGCTTTGATGATGTCGATGGACAGGAAGTTCCAGGACAGAATGAGGCAAGCAACTTCCCTGTTGAGAGCGCAACAGCTAACACCATTGTGAGCGGTACATACTCCGGTGGACAGATAGCGATGAAAATTGTGAAACAGGCTGAGTTTGAATACTTTATCGGTCTTGCTCTTCCGCACGCTGTCACTTTCACAATAAGCGTAACTTATCCAACGCCGACCGGAGATATAACAAAAGACGCCACATTTGCTGGCACACTTATCAGTGCATCAGAGTCTGATGACGGTTCCTTGGTGAATCCAGTCAAATGGTACACATTCACAATGGATAAACTTGATGGTCCCGCTGACGTACCTTCCAACGCGACGATTAACACAACTAAGTTTGTCCTGAACGACAACGAAGCACTTGTGGTGGGGCCATTCTTCTCACCCGTCGAGTCCTCGCAACTTTGGATACATACACAGTCTCAGTTGGGTGGCGATCACTCGACATTTTGGAAGGTTGTTATCTGGAAGATAGATGATGAGCATAACCAGATACCAGGAACTGAGCAGACATTTAACTTTGCCCAGGGAACGCCGCACCACTCAGCCAGTGAGGTTTTTTACAGAACGGCGAAAATCACACCGAATGGCGGTTTTGGTAAGTATGCAATCAATTTTCAGCGTACTGACAACTCCAGCGATGCAAGCGTACTCAAAGTAGAGGAGATTCATGCGGTAAATATCAGGGCCAATGTCGTGCACCCGACCGACACTCTGGTTCGAGTACGCGTTAGAGCCACTGAAAACGCGCTCGGAAGCCGTGAGCGTAAATATAATGCTTTGGTAACCCGGCATACCATTTCCTACAACCTGAACACGCAGTCAGTTGACTACACGTTGCGAGCTTCGCGCTCCTTTGCAGATGCCGTGGCACACACTTGGTTAATCATGGGTGAGCAGTCGGTGAGCGGTATTGACCTGTACGGTCTTTATTCCATCGCCGAGAGTCTGCCAGATAATCGCCTGGGCTACTTCGACTACACCTTTGACGATGAAAACGACTCGCTCGGTGATAGGGTACAGGCAATCTGCAATGCGGCATCTGTCATAGCGTATTGGGATGATGGTGTACTGACGTTTACCCGTGATCAAAAAGTTGTTCACCCGGCCGCCGTTTTCAATCGGGCGAATATGAAGACGGACGAGTACAAAATGACGTACGAGGCTACGCTTCCTGGTGGCTACGATGGCGTTCAGGTGTCCTACGTTCATCCGACCACGAACAACAAGACCTACATTAACTACCGCGTACTGAGCGGCGCCATTGTCGAGCAGGAAGCAGAGAACCCGAACAAGCTGGAGATAGTCGGCTTCCGTAACGAGTACCAGGCGCGGGAGCGCGCGCTACGCGAAACAAAGCGTCTGATCTACTCACGGGTGAAGATGAACGCCAAAGTGTTTGAGGACGGGATTATGCAAGTCGGTAGCGTCGTTCAGATAGCTGATATTTATGACAGTAACCAGCAGCAGGGTTACATCACTGGCCGTACTGGGAATAATTTTGATACAAGCGAGCCGATCACATTTACCGGTTCGATGTATGTCCTGGTGACAGACAACCTTGGTACTCCCACACTTCGATATCCGGCAACATCCCGCCATGACACTAAATACGGCTTCAGTGCGGCGATCCCCAGCATACAGCTCAATATCTGGAACGGAGACACTGTGCAGCTCCCGTCGCGCTATCTGATTGCGACCGTGGAAGAACTGGACAGTCAGCTATGGACTGTCAACAGCATCAAACCAAACACTGATAACACCGTCTCTCTGAGCGTCGCAGAATATAGCGATTTGATTTACCCATAACCCTCGATTTGTTAACAACACAACCCGGCCATGTGCCGGGTTTTTTATTGGAAAAATTATGGCTACCCAACCCACAAATAACGCAGTACCAAGCGAATCCCCACGCGATCTTAAATTTAACGCGGGAAAAATTGATGAGTTCGTGACTTCTATGGGGTGGCAATACACAGACAGATTTGGTGTGAAGCATTACACGATTGAAGGGCTAAGATGGATTGCGCAGCAAGCTATCTCTGCATTTGGCTATATCACATTAAAGAGCTTCCAGCTCGGTGCGCCTTTACCAAATAACGAGCTAACACTTCCAAATCAAATTCTTCAGGATGAAACCGATGGGGAGTACTACCGCTGGGATGGTGAGATACCAAAGCGCGTACCTGCTGGCTCAACTCCGCAAAGCACTGGCGGGGTGGGAAAAGGTGCGTGGGTCTCGGTTGGAGATGCGTCACTGAGGGCAAATTTGGCGGATGATGGAGGTGTTGAATTAGTAAAAAACGCCGTTGATAAGCGTGGCGATGCGATGCAACGGTTGAATATCACGGGTGATTCCACTGCCAGCGCCACGGGGAATCTTGTAGTCGGTAATCTTCCAATCCCGGCAGGTAGTGATGCGGCTCGAGATGCAATTACTGTATCTCGTTTAATACAGAACGGCCCCACAAACTGTCACGCCTTTGCTGATAAGACTGTGATCGATACAGCAACGGACTATGGCGGATACGGCGCGTTTGATGCGACGACTGTACTAAAAGGACCTCACACACACAATCACGTATATAGTTACCAGGACAGAACTTTTTATGACGGTTCTGGAATTTTAGAAAACATGAGAGGGTTAATTTCAACACCATCTCATCGTGGCTCTGGAACAATACAGAACAGGATTGGTGCATATATTAATGATACGGTTCTTTCTGGGGCTGGGAATATTGTTGAGCAAAGTGGGTTGTATATCGAACATCTACAGGCTGCCGGTGCAAACGTTGCAATTAACGTCAGACAAGTTAGTGGTCTTGGATATTATTCGCCGTTTGGCGGGAAAATGTTCCAGAACGGCTCCGCGGGATTTGGTGTAGATCCTTCAGTATCTTTATTTCCAGTAAACTTTCGCGGCGACCAGTTAGGTACGTTCTACGGATTTGCCACAACTGATGGAAATGGAATGGCAATGGGTGTTACTGGTGATAATAAAATTCAACTTGTTGCCGCAGGAGAAACCAGATTACAAATAAAGCAGGCTGCGACGTTTAACAGGGCGATTACTCCAGGCAATGATAACTTAACCCCTTGTGGTGATCAGGTAAATAGATTCAGCGAGGTTCATGCTGGCACAGGAGTAATCAACACCTCCGATGGAAGAGAAAAAACAAAGCCTATAACAGTAAGTGATTTATCAGAGAGGTTATGCGGAGAGGATAATTCAGATGTAATTTTAGATGCATGGGGTGATGTGTCTTTAATCGCGTTCAAGTGGCTGAGTGCAATTAAAGAAAAAGGCGATGACGCGAGGTGGCATTTCGGTGTAATAGCTCAACAAGTGAAGGAGGCATTTGATAAACGCGGAATAGATGGAACTATTTTTGGGTTACTTTGTTACGATGAGTGGGATGACCAGTTTGACATTATTCCAGCCGAAGTTATTCATCATCCAGATGAATTTAAAGATGAATTTTTGACTAATGAAGATGGAGAAACTTATATAAATAAAGTTCTCATCAAAGAGTCGTGGCATGAAGTGACAGAGCCGGAGAGAAAAGTATTGGTAACACCAGCCGGAAACAGATGGGGAATCCGAGCTGATCAGTGCCTTTGGCTTGAGGCCGCGTATCAACGAAGAGAAAGAAACAGACTGGATGAACGGGTCAAGAAACTAGAAGAAGCAGTATTTAAAACGAGCTAAATACCATTCTTCCATAGAGAGTATTCATCCCATAGCCATATGGCTATCATGAATAAATCAATCCCCAGCCATCCATTTCTATACGACACCCCTGTTATTAACATCAGCAGGCATGCAAGTCCCATTGCTCGGATAAACCAGTGGCCGATTTTTATGAATTTATCCATTAGCAATATCCTTATAAATAAATGAGGTAGGACATTACACTTGCAAAGTGTTTTTTTCAACAATGAAATGATAGCAATCACCGATCCCGCCTGAAAGCAGAGCAAGCCCACTCAGGTGGCCTATTTTAATAAAGCCGATAGTCCAACAGTGGTTGCTGTCTGCACTACTGCTTTCAATGCTTCAAAAGATAGCTCTCCAAGCTTAGATTTAGCTTTCTCTTTTTCTTCAGCGGACATATTTGATAGTGCGATGAGATCTTCGATCACGACCACAGCTTCACGGTGGAACTTGATAGTTGTTACATTCAGGATTGCTGATAAACCACCATCGTCACGCACAAAGTCGATACCCTTGCTGTTAATCTTTAATGACTCAAATTCGACTATGTAGCTACCTGATAAAACTTGCTTAATTACGACATTTATAAGGCCGTGATCACGAAGATAGAGCAAGTTTGCAACTAGTTCAGCTTGTCCGCCAAATGCTGTACAGAAGTGGTTTTCCCTTTCTGTTGGCATGCGATACGGGGTTGCGTCATATAGACATTTAAGGAGTTCTCTCTGCAATTCTCTGTTGAATTTGTCCATGACTTCCCTTCAGATTTAATAAGTTGACCACCACTTAGGTGGGCTTTTTATTGTCTTTGTCATCATGATCAGGGAAAGCTAATTTTGACAACTTATCAACCACCCTGGTCATTTTCTCTAGAACTCCAATATATTCATCAATCGACTCATCCTTTGCCCTGATAACTGCACGCAATTCCCTGGCATCGCCAGCCGGGAAGCCGCTTTCTTCAGCTGCAATTGCATCCTCAATAATCTGAATGATCTCTGCATTCATTGATCTGCCATTTCGCTTTGCACGCTCGGCTACAGCATCCCTCATACCATCGGGGAATCTGACATTGAATTTGTCGTAGTCTTTAACCTGTTTTTCTGACATTTGCCCCCCTTAAAAAAATCAATGGTGCCATATTGCCATATCAATTCAATAGTGGCACTATGGCCCCGTGGTGGCAATATGGCCTCTAGGGGAAAGAGATGGAAAAGAACGAAGCAAAGACAACCCTGCGCTATCCGCAGAAGGTGAAAGAAGAGTTTAAGCGTATCGCCGATGAAGAGGGGCTTTCTGAAAACGCCGCACTTGTTCAGGCGTTGGTATGGGCTTTGAAGTTCAGAGGACAAATGCATGTGCAGTAAAAACGGCGAAGCCCAGAAGTGCGCTAACACCCTGGGCCTCTTATCGAACAAATCCGGCAAAGGAAATATCGACATGAATATTGTAGCTAAATCAGATCTTAACTTCCAGGGCATACATCTTCAGCCCGTAGAAAACATGGCAGAGACATGGCTGACTGCGAGCCAAATTGGCTACGCGCTTCAGTACGCCGATGATAAGGCTGTACAGCGTATCTATTCTCGCCATGCTGATGAATTTACGGAGAAAATGACAGGGGTGGTCAAAGTGACCACCCCTTACGGTGAGCAGATGACCCGCGCATTTTCACTTCGCGGTGCTCACTTGATTGCCATGTTTGCCCGTACAGCGAAAGCAAAGGAATTTCGTCGCTGGGTTCTGGATGTTCTTGAAAAAGAAGTTTCGGTATCGCCAATCCTATCCGGCTTGCCGGCAGAAGGATTGGATATCACGTTATCCTGGTGGTACGAAAACAATCTTTCTCTTCGGGTTAATAACCCTCCGCAGCCAAAGAGGCCTTTCCAGACGCCTAGCTTAAATGTGCAGCCTTACATGATGTATGGCGATGATGCGAAATCCCCAACGCTGCACCTTGTCTCGATACTGGAAGAAATGGGGTTCGATCTTTCTGGCCCACGAAGCGAGGTTGAAGTAATGCGAACCATGCTCAGGAAGATGTATCCAGAAATTAGAGAGATTGACGCGATCAGAAGGGTTTCGAAGGCAAGGAATGTTTATGTTCGCGGCGCGAAGGGAGAGCTTCTTCTTTCTTAAATTTGCTCTGACATACGGCAATAAAAAAGCCAGCAGTTACAGCTGCTGGCGTATGTCACAAACCCTAACTTTCACATAAGGAATGTCGAATGACTTCTAAGAATGTAGCAAAAGCAGGATCTGTTGTCACGAAAATGTCCAGTCGTGAGATTGCGACATTGACCGGGAAGCAGCACAAGCATGTGCTGGAAGATTGCCGGAAAATGTTTGAATCGCTCAATCTTCAATCGGCCGACTTTTCGGCCGATTACCAGGACGAAAGGGGACGTACATACCAGGAGTACTGGCTTGACCAGGATCTCACCATGACTCTGATGATGGGCTACAGCATTCCGCTGCGCCATAAGGTGGCAAAACGCTGGCGTCAGTTGGAGGCAGGGGAGGCACTCCCGTCTAAATCTGCTAGCGGCCTGGTAGAATTCCGTCAGGCTCGCACTCTGAAGATGACGGTAGAGGCAGTGACGAACCTTTTTGACTTGATGCCAAACCTTGCAGCAGAAGCACGACAGTGCGCAGCAGCTAACATCATCAACCCAATCGTTGGTTTCAATGCGATCCCCTTGCCTGTTATTGAGCAGCATTACTACACCGCTGGAGACATTGCCGATCAGCTTGGGTGCACGGCTAACAAAATTGGTCGCCTGGCTAACAAGCACAACCTGAAGACTGAGCAGTACGGAAAATTCTTCCTAGACAAATCGAAACACTCAGACAAGCAGGTAGAGGCGTTCCGCTATAATGCCAATGGCCTTGAGGCTCTGCGCCACCTGGTTCATGGTGCCGATGTAGCATAAGTATTTCGATTTTCGAAACACTTCAGCCAAACCCGCTTCTGCGGGTTTTTTATCATCTTTACCAATGGGGCAAAAAATTAGCGCAAAACAACTCAGGCAGGGAATGGGTTCGATTTGTCTTAAGCTAATGCTCTGTTGTGATGGTATTTTATTAGAGGTAATTTGGTGGCACTGTGAGGGCATTTTCATGCCTGGAGGCAGAAATGTGGACACAAAAAAGGCTTTGCTTGCCCTTATTTGTATTAAAACGTTTTTTGCTAAATAACTGTTCTGTACCTAAGTACCAGATTTTAAGCTTTTCGAGCCTCCAATCACATAAATAGATATTATTGTTCTATATTAATTTCTATGCTGAAATCATTTTATTAACATGTAAATTAATGTCTGGGTACATAAAACTCATTTTTTTGAATAAAACGATTGACTTATGAATGCTTGCCTGAGTGCGTTTACTGTGTGATAATGCCCGCCCTGCTGTATGTCAAGTCAACGGAAATCAATGACAATGTCAACCATCGACATAAAAAAAAGAACCCCGCAAGCAGTCCTGGCAGCAATTGGCTTAGCATTAACTTTGCGGGCTTTCTTCCCTGGGATAGTCAGTAGCGACGCGATTGATCAATACCAGCAAGCGACCAGTTTTATTTTCAGTGATTGGCACCCTCCAATCATGAGCTTTATTTGGTCAGTTGTTAACGACTGGATACCAGGCCCATTTGGAATGCTGTTACTTGAGTGCATTTTGTACTGGGGTGGGTTATTTCTTCTTTCTTTATCTATTCCACAATCGCATAGAAAACTTTCTTTAGCGGTTATAGTTGCTGGCTTCATGCCATTCACCGTTGGTACGCTTAGTCACATATGGAAAGACGTACTTCATGGAGTCATGTGGTTATTTTCTGTTGGTATTATTGGATTGTATTCCTACTTAGATAATGAAAAGGACAGAAGAATTAAAAAACTGCTGCTTGCATCGGGGGTAATGTTAGCTGCGGGAACCATGGTTCGATTTAATGCAATTTTTGGTTTGCTCCCTTTGGTATGGCTTCTTTTTAGCAAGATAACTATTCAATCCTGGAAAAAGTGGTTGATAATACTTATCTTATTCCCAGCATGCACCATTCTATTAACGTCGGTATTTAATTACGGTTTTCTTAATGCGGCAAAGGGCAGGGCTTATCAATCATTAATAGTCTTTGATATTGGAGGGATATCTCATTTCTCTGGTAAAGATTACTTCAAAGAGAATTGGTCTAATTCTGAAAGTGATAAAGTAACATCAATTTGCTACAACTCAAAAGCATGGGATGTATATGCATGGGGTGAATGCAAGTTTGTGCTTAGCGATATTCAGGCATCAGGAGCATGGGCAGATGGAACCTTATTGAAAAAATGGGTTACTGCAATCTACAATGAACCTGGTGCATACCTGCATCACCGATATGAAAACTTCATGATTTTATTGTGGAATCCTAATTTAATATTAGGTGGCCAAACTGCAGATAATGATCTGGGTTTTAAATTTGAAAAAACAGGTATGTTCAGAACTCTTGAGGTGACAACTAATCTACTAAAAGACAGTTTTGTTTTCAAACCTGGTTTTTGGCTTTTAGCATCTTTTTTGTTTTCTATATATGGGTTGTTTGCCAAAAAATGTTTTACAAGGGATATGTTTCTGGCATTAAATGCATCAAGTTTCTTATACCTACTTGCATACCTTTTTGTTGGTGTAGCTTCTGACTTTAGATACGCATATTGGTCAATACTGGCAACGTCAGCGAGCATTCCTTTTATTATGCTTTCTATAAAAACAAATAAATCATATTAACGAGGTTGTAATGTATTATCGTGGTCAACATGTAGCATTAATCGTTCCCTGTTACAATGAAGAGGCGGCGATAGAGTCCGTAATTCACGGATTTCGTGATGCTATGCCAGAGATTGATGTTTACGTTTTTGATAACAATTCAAGTGATCGCACTGCACTTGTTGCTTCCAGCGCTGGAGCAAAAGTAGTTTCTGTGCAACTTCCTGGAAAGGGGAATGTTGTACGAAGAATGTTTGCCGATGTTGATGCTGACATCTACGTGATGGTCGATGGGGATGCAACATATGATGCAAGCGCAGTTCAGTCTCTTGTTGACAAGCTTCTTGATAACCGACTAGATATGGTCGTCGGGTGTAGGGAAACCAAAGAAGAAATTGCTGGAGAGGCATACAGACGCGGCCACCAATGGGGTAATTATTTACTAACTCAAAGCGTTGTTAAAATATTCGGTGGAAACTTTACTGATATGCTTTCAGGATATCGGGTATTCACACGTAGATATGCTAAGTCTTTTCCGGCGCTTTCCAATGGTTTTGAAATTGAAACAGAACTTACAGTTCATGCGTTAGAACTTCGCATGCCATATGGTGAGATAATGACATCGTATGGGGCTCGTCCAGAAGGATCTGTGAGTAAATTGTCTACGTATCGAGATGGGTGGAGGATATTAAAAACAATTGGTCGACTATATATAAGTGAACGCCCATTTTCTTTCTTTGGAATTTTTGCTTTGATCATGGCAATGGTTTCGCTAGTGTTGGGATTCCCAATATTAACTGAATATCTTCAAGTAGGATTAGTTCCCAGGCTGCCAACGGCTGTGTTGGCAGCCTCTATCATGATAGCAGCTGCATTGTCGTTCGTTTGCGGTTTGGTTCTGGATAATGTCACAAGAGGGCGTCATGAAATGAAGCGGCTGGTCTACCTTGGTATTGCTCTTCCAGATACCAGAGAAGATAAATGAGAAAAGTTCTGAGAGAATTTTTTTTCTTCGGAATTAGTGGGGTATTCGGTTTCTTGATCGATACCTCGGTGCTTTACATGTTGCGTGAGTTCCTCGGGCCGTATGCAGCTCGAGGATTCTCATTTTTCTGCGCAGTTATTGTGACATGGCTATTCAATAGAAGGATCACATTTAAGGAAAATAGCTCTGGCATGAAGCCGCAAAGCGAATTTGTATCATACCTCGCGTTAATGCTGGCAGGCGGAGTGGTAAATTATGGTCTTTATAGTTGGCTTATATCCTCTTATAAATTAGTTAATGAAAATCCGATTATAGGCGTAGCTGCTGGGAGCATTGCAGGAATGTTAGTAAATTTGATTACTTCAAGGCTAGTACTATTCCGGAAAAAGTCGGACCGTTAATTAGCAAAAATATCATTTGCATAAATTAAAGATGCTTTAAAATATAGCCCACTCAGGTGGGCATTTTGTCATCTGTACCTGCTGGGCATCCAAGGAAAAAATTAGCACAAAGCAACTCAACACCGGTGCTGGTGAGGGTTGGCTTGCGCTAATGCCGTGCGCCATCTTCATGGCATGGGGCAATGATGGGACAAAAAACTAGCGCGAGGTTGCGTGAACTTCCCAACAGTCCAAACACTCTCGCGCTAAATCTCTGTCTTAAACGTGATGTTTCCTGTTCTTTCTCTATCTTACAATTTAACTCCTCATATGATGAACATGCAGGTTTAGTTGATTAAGCTATTTGATTTTACTGAATAATTTAATCAAATCACTTTTGCGTGGGGCATGGATGGGGCAAATGACGATAATTTCTGGTTCAGAATGGCAAGTTGTTCACGGTCATTATCAGTCATCCACTTCCCGTAAACCTGATAAACCATCTGGGCATTGGCGTGTCCCATTTGAGATGCGATGAGGTTCGGGTTTGCCCCAGCAGTAAGTGACCAGCATGCGTATGTGTGCCTGGATTGATAAGCCTTGCGGTATCTCAGACCAGCCCTGCGCATTGCAGCTTCCCAGCTTTGGTTTACTGAACCGACTGCATAGTGATAACCAGATCGTCCATTCTTAGCGTGTAAAGATGGGTTAAACACAAACGTGCATTTGTGGACTTCCTTCTTTTTATACTCCCTGAAGACCACATCAATCTCATGCTGCTTTCCTAATCTCGTCAGCTCGGCTTGATCGCGCAAAACTTCCAGAGCAGCATCAATCAGTATGATCACCCTGTCTGTTCCAGCGTCTGTTTTTGGCGGGGTGAATTCTTTGGTCAGAGTATGATTCCTTCTGACTGTCAATGTGCCGGCCTTCAGGTCGATATCTTCCCATGCAATGCCACACATCTCGCCATGCCTCAATCCGGTATATACCGCCAGTGACCAGAAGTTTTTAACCTGCCGATTTGAGCACGCATCAATAAGTCGAACAAATCCCTCACGAGTAAGCGGGTCTGGCTCTACCTTAGAACGGCGAAGCGGAGACATCCCATCCATGGGATTTTCGCTGATGTAGCCATTGGCTTTAGCGAAGCCCAACATCCCGTAGATAACTCCCATGTAGAAATTTACCGTATTTACCGTAGCAACTGAGCGGCCCTGAACTATGACAAGCAGAACTGGCAGCAGGTATTCAGCGGAACAGGGACAATTACCGTTAAACTTCCTGACGGAAGTACATACACCGGTCCATCACTTAACTATTTTGCTTCATTATTAAAAACGTTCGACAAATATTCTTTTTTATACTCCCCGAAAGGGGGGTACAGGATAGTCCTCGGTGATGATGGATTATTCCAGATACAGGACGGGTGGGGAGTTAATAAACCAATCCCAGTGACGTCAGGCAGTACCGGTGCAACCGATGCAGGACACGCACGCATGAACCTTGGTCTGGGTGATGGCAATTTAGTGACTCATGGAGGACTACGGCTCGATACAAAAGCCAGTGCAGTGCAAAATGGCGGTGTTTTTGAGTCCCGCAGGCTGACCGATGACGGTACTGCTATTGTGTCGATGGCACGCATGTATCATGAAGTGCAAAGTGAAGCGGCAAAAGCGACAATCCACGTAACAAATGGCCGGGAAAAGCATAGATATTTTCAATTTGATGAGAATGGGCTTTTTTCCGGGGTTGATAATATCAATGTTGCAAAACAAATTTCATTCCCTGAATTAAATGATGTAGCGAGACTGGCTTTTGGTGGCGTAGTAGCAGGGGCTTCTGGGGCGATGTCGACCACTAGAGTTCAGGGTGGGTCGTGGGGTAACTGGCGTAGCATGGGCGCCGGAACAATCATACAGTCGGAGGTAACAGGCGGGGCTTCAACTGTATGGAAATCGGTCGAATGGGGCCAGGATTGGGGCTCTGGCATGAGCACCGTTATTGCAGCGGATAATAACCACGCGACGGCTCTCATTGTGGGTGGCTTCCAGTCAACGTTCTATGCAAACGGCACGGCCCAGGGTAACTGGGTAAGTGCGTCTGACCTGCGTTTAAAAGCCAATCTCAAACGCATAGAAACCCCGCTGGAAAAACTGTCATCCCTGGTCGGTTATACCTATCTCAAGCGCGGAAATTTGGTAGAAGATGAGCACTCCTATTATTCAGAGGAGGCGGGTTTAATCGCACAGGACGTTAACGAGGTGCTGCCCGAGTGCGTGTATGAGTACGGTGAAGAAAAGATGCTTGGCGTTAACTACAATGGCGTGGTCGCGCTACTTGTTAATGGCTTCAATGAACTAGCCGAGACCGTGAAGCGGCAGGGGACCCGGATAGAAGAACTCGAAGCACTGTTAGCAAAAAAATAAATTCTCCCTCCTGCCAGACCCTTAGCCGATCGTGCCTCTTCTACTGTTGATTCCTAAAAATTCCAAAATATACTGTATGTATAAACAGTATTTATTGGGGTGAAATATGCCACGTCGTGATGATATTGAAGGAGCATTTTGGAAGGCTTTGAGGATAGAGGAAAACGGCCGGCGCACGGTCACTACTGCTGACTTTGTGAAAGAGTTGAACAAAGTGAACTGGCGGTGGAGCCTGAAACAAGCGAACGACTGGATTGAGAGCTCTGTTAGCACCTTCAAAGACGTATCGACAGAAGATGGTGAAGCCAGGACATTTATGGTTTACAACCCTAACGGAGGGCTTTGATCATGGGTTTTCCATCGCCAGCTCAGGACTATGTAGAGAGCCGCATTTCTCTCGACCGCCAGCTAATCAGCAGGCCAGCTGCAACTTACTTCATGCGCGCATCGGAAACATGCCTGCGCGCCGGGATTATCAAAGGGGCTCTGCTGGTTGTCGACACGGCGGCCACGCAGTGTGATGGATCGATTCTTGCCTGCGCAATTGACGGGGAATTTCGTTTGCGCCGGCTGCGGCTCCACCCGCACAAATATCTTGAGCGGCTAGACACTGGCGCCCGGGAAAATCATGGATCAGATGATGAGCCTTTGGACGTGTTTGGCGTTGTGACGTACATCATCAACGATGCCCGACTGGAGGAATTTGACGACAACCCATGCATGTAATTCGTCGGCAGTAATTCCCCCATTTCTCCCCAACAGTTCCCCACGTAAAACTCAGGGACAAAAAACATCCGTAAGAGGCTGGTTTTAAATGATTGTTAATCGTAAAGCCAGCGACCCGCTTTGGCTGATTCAATCATCATACCGATCGTAAATAGCTCAGGATTGTGTCGATCTGATTTCAGGCGCTCGGGTAAAATACAGTTGGGCAGGAAAGGTAAAACTGTCTGAGGAAAATATCTGCGCCAATGAATATTGCTGCAATCAACGTTAAATTTGGCGGAATATTTATCCATCATATCCAGTATATCCTCTGGTACAGTTTGGTGCTTCCCGGTGCTAAGCGATGAGGATACTTGAATGCTGCTATCACCCAGCTCTGTTTTAACAAACTGCAAAACTGCCCTTTCAAGTTCAATCATATCTTGTCTCCTGGGCGAACAATCAGGTTGTAACGCTGAATACTTCTTTTGGCGATAATCATTACATCATATGCAGTGATCGCAACTCCTACCCAAGGGATCCAGCGTCCTATAAGTCCACCCAAGCTTGTTGTTTTTGCCCAACCCCCGCCAACTAATGTTTTCCATGTTGGAGAACGCCAGCGGGAATTAAGTCGATAAGAAATCATTCGTCGGAGATAGAGGGATAAAAAACTGGTTCCCGGCGTTGCGGTAAGCGGCTTTCCGGGAACATGAATGACATTCAATCCACCAAGAATAAAGGCAAATGCAACAATATCGATCCCACCGAGCTGCTTCTCTGCTTCATCTACTGTGATCCAAAAAGCCAATTCCCCACAAGGCAGATTGTGCATCCCTTTAAAGTAATAGCCCTTTATCTGTTCGATAGTATCCATACGTTCAATATCCTAAATGATTATCGTCTCAGTAAGGACATTAATCATAGAAACTGTGGACTTCAACAACCAAGCGCAGTTTCGGAAAGTGGCTTGCTCCCGCTGAATTGTATCATTGACACGATGCTCGTTTCCCTCGCCTGGCTACCGCCATAATCGCCTTTCCCGAACTCTCATACTCAGGAAGAGACAGTACCCGCCATTTACCATTCCAGAACCCAAGAACACAGCAACGATCGCCAGTGGTACCTTTAATCGCAAAGGTACGCATATCAGCAGACGGTACCGGGAGCTTTTCGCCTCGTCGCGGAAAGTAAATCCTGACGCCAGATATGATCATGTTGTCCATGCCAGTTACTCGCTAACAAGCCAGAACTCAGCTTCATCGAACATCTCTTCGACCAGACGACTCAGCTTCTCTTTCTCATTTTTCGTGCAGTCACTGTTAACAGAGCTGGATTCCATCGGTTTAACGCGCACGTCAGCTTCGGGAAAGACGCGATGCACACGCCTCGTCAGCTCAGCCAGGATGATTTCTTTTGCGCCGGGTAAACCCTCTACATTGCGTTTGTCATAGACGAGTTCAACGAACATTTTTAGTCCCTTAATTACTGTATGTGTATACAGTATTTACAGGGTAGGTTACAGTCAACACCATTCTGCAAATCATTTGCTATTCGTTGATTTTACTATGAATTTTATTGACTGATTTTATCTATTTTTATCATGCCTATTTAGATGTATTTCATTATAAAACAGCAGGTTGCATTTGAAATCACAACCTATATCTGCGTCATTAATATTGCCCTAGGCCATGAATATGAACTAGGAATATCAAGCAAGTCACACAAACCAGCCGTAAGAGGCTAGTTTTCAATTTTTATTTGGTGGGCATGAGAGGATTTGAACCTCCGACCCCCGACACCCCATGAAGGTGATCAAACTTTTGATGCAGGGTTTTGGGGAACAGCTCGGTGTAAACCTGCCATAGGGTGTTGAGCGATCGATGGCCTGTGACCTGGGCAACTTCCTCGATGCTGAACCCAGCTTCAAATAGCCGGCTTGCTCCTTCGCGTCGGAGATCGTGATAACGCAAATCCTCAATTCCCAGCTCATCCCGCACCTGCCTGTATGTCTGCGTAACACTCCGCTCTCGGAAAGGAAAAATTCTCTCATCATTTCGTGGCTGCTTCTGAATCAAATTCCATGCCTCGCCCAGAAGCGGCACCAGCATATGGTTGCCGAATTTTTTACGGGGATCCTTCCTGTCTCGCACAAGCACAGCTTTTTGCGTCTCGTCTATATCATCCCATCGAATCCTGCAAAGCTCTCCTATGCGCGCACAAGTAAGAACCGAAAGAAGATAAATTTCGTGGAATGGGGCGCCGCTGTAGGAAGTTTTCGCCTTTTCTTCTAGCCCGACCAAGATACTCTGAAATTCCTCGCGCGTTGGCCGCCGATTGCGCCGCTGTGAAGGGCCAATGATACGCAGCTGATTGAGCCAGTTCTTTGCCTCTTCTAATTCATTGAGGTTAACCTCAATACCGAACAGTGGCTTTGCAGCGTTTAATACTGAAGCGATGAATGAGATGTCGTTAGATATAGTTTTAGGGCTGCGGCCAAGGCTCTTGCGATACATGCAGTGTTCAATGAGGGCTTTTGACGTTATGCTCTTTAGCTCCACTGTTGCAACATCACTCTTGAGAATTTGCTCGAGCGTTTCACGTTTTGAGCGCTGCATCAGCACCTCGGGATGTTCAAGGTATTTTGTGATCGCATCGCCCAGGGTGACAACTTCTTTGCTTGAGGCTGAGCTATCGGGTATGCCATTCTCTTCAATGTATGCAACCCGTTTGGCACCCCATGCTTTTGCCAGGCTCTGCTTAGTGAATGTCTCGCTTTCCCTGTGAAGATATTTCCCCCCGGCCTTAACGCCGACGGTGCAGCGGTAGCGGGGGGTGCCATCCCGCCGCCGCCTTTTTTCGATAGTGTAATAAGCCATTATTCATTGCCTTCTTGGGGTGCTGTGTGGGGTGCTGATAGTGAAAAAATACCCCAGGACGAACTAAAAAGCACCATAATAATACTGGTTATGCAAACAGTATTATTTTTCAACTGGTTGAATTGATGATATTTAATGGCTAAGGCGAAATCCATATCCCCGGCGTATTGCTGGGGCTTTTTTTATTTTGTAACCAGCGATGCGTCGCGTAACCTTTCCTTCACTTTTTGTACACATTGTTTAACTTCGTTTGCCAGCCACTTACGTTACAAAACACCCTGGGGTGAATAATCCTCTCCGACAACTATCTATGTTAGAGGGAATTAAAAATGAAAAAAATAACTGCAACTGTCATCCTGGCTCTGTCATCCGTCTTCGCATCTGCCGCTTTTGCCGCACCGCTGCCCGAAGTGCTTAACAGCAGCCCGGCAGGACAGGAGCAAATTGGCGTCGTGTCCATTCGTGGCGTATCCGGCAGCACCGATGATGCCATCAACCGACTGCAGGTAAAGGCCGAGAAAATCGGCGGCAGCAAAATTAACATTACTGGCCTGGGCACGCCTGGAGACTCCAGCCTGTGGAGTGGCACCGCACAGGTTTATCGCTAAGCGATGGCGAAGATAAAAAACCCGGCAATCAGCGCCGGGTTTTTTGTTTGTGGGCTATGGCTTGCGGGCCACCAGAACGGCACGAAGCGGGGCGGGGTAACCTTCAATGGTTTTGCCACTGTCATTTGGGTCGAGGAAATCGCCCAGCGATTCGGTGATCATCCACGACGTGCGGCGCTGTTCTTCCTGCGTGGTGACGCAGTGGTCGACAATTTTTACGTCGACAAAACCGCATTTCTCCAGCCAGTTTTTCAATGCCAGCGCGGACGGGATGTAGTAAACGTTGCGCATCTGAGCATAGCGCTCGCCCGGCACTAATACCGTATTTTCATCGCCTTCCACCACCAGCGTTTCCAGCACCAGTTCGCCTTCTTTGACCAGCTGATTCTTCAGCTGCCAGAGGTGATCCAGCGGCGAGCGGCGATGGTAAAGCACGCCCATCGAGAACACGGTATCAAAGGCGTTCAGCTCTGGAAGTTGCTCAATACCAAGCGGCAGAACGTGGGCGCGCTGATCGTTCCCAAGCAGCTTACGCACCGCCTCAAACTGGCAAATAAACAGCTGCATCGGGTCAATGCCAACCGCCAGCTGCGCGCCTGCGCCAATCATGCGCCACAGGTGATAGCCGCTGCCGCAGCCCACGTCGAGAATGGTCCGCCCGGCAAGCGGCGAAATGTGCGGCAAGACGCGATCCCATTTAAGATCTGAGCGCCATTCGGTGTCGATATCTACGCCATACAGCGAGTAGGGGCCTTTGCGCCAGGGCATCAGGTTGCGGAGCAGCTTTTCTATGCCAAGCTGCTGGCCTTCGCTCAGCGGCATGGCGGACTCAGCGGTGACGCTGTGCAGGAGGTCCAGACGATGAGGCGTCATCTCCGGCAGATAGTTCACTGTGTTGTACCAGTGCTTGAACTGGCCGTGCAGGGATTCACGCTGCCAGCTGGCAATTTGCGCGGGCAGGGTTTCCAGCCACGGGGCCAGGTGGTTTTTTGCAATCAGCTGATAAAAATTACCGAAATCAATCACGCGACTTCTCCGGACTTGACGGCTACCAGAGAGCCAAAGTTAAAGCACTGGAACCACAGTTCGGCGTGCTCAAAGCCCGCCTGTTTGAGGCGTTTTTTGTGGGTTTCGACCGAGTCGGTCAGCATCACGTTTTCCAGCATGCTGCGCTTCTGGCTAATTTCCAGTTCGCTGTAGCCGTTGGCGCGCTTAAAGTCGTGGTGCATGTTAAACAGCAGCTCGCCAACTTCGGCATCTTCAAAGCTGAATTTCTCCGAAAGCACCAGTGCACCGCCCGGCCTCAGGCCCTGCCAGATTTTATTCAGCAACAGTTGACGGTCGTCGGGCTCGAGGAATTGTAGCGTGAAGTTCAGCACCACCATCGACGCATTTTCGATGGCGATATGGCGAATATCGCCTTCGATGACTTCGACGGGCGTTTGCGCTTTAAAGGCGTCAAGATGGCGGCGGCAGCGTTCGACCATGGCCGGGGAGTTGTCGACGGCAATGATTTTGCAGCCATCGTGATGAATGTTGCGTCGTACCGATAATGTTGCCGCGCCCAAAGAGCAGCCAAGGTCGTAAACCTGGCTGTGGGGCTGCACGAAGCGCTCCGCCAGCATGCCAATCATGGAGATGATATTGGAGTAACCTGGCACCGAGCGCTGGATCATATCGGGGAAGACTTCGGCTACCCGTTCATCAAAGGTCCAGTCGCCCAGTTTGGCTATCGGGGCGGAAAACAGCGTATCGCGGTCAGACATAACGTTAAATCCGGAAATTCGAAAGGGGCGTATTTTGCGTTAATGGAGCGAGAAAACCAACTCCCACGGCATATACCATAAGTTGGCCAGCACCATTAGCATCAGCGCGCACCAGGTGGCACTCATGCCGGAACGGCGCCAGCGGATCAGGCGATGATGGTATCCGTAGTAGTGCAGCAGGCGTCCGGCCAGCAGCATAATACCGCAAATATGCACCATCCAGGTTTCGGCGCCGTCCATCTCCATCAGCAGTAAAAGCAGCAGGGAAATGGGAATATATTCCACCGCATTACCGTGAATACGGATGGCGCTTTGGAGTTCACTAAAGCCGCCGTCGCCGTAGGAAACCCGGTACTGCATTCGCAGGCGAACAACGTCGAACGAAAACTTAATTAACAGCAGAGCAGCCAGCACCGCATACAGCGCGCTTACCATATTAACTCCATGTCGTAACAGTTACGGCTCACGCTATGATAGCTCGCAAGCGGAGTGCTGTCGCTAGCGCTCAGAAAAGTGTGGCCTGTTGCGGGATGGCGGGTGGAGCCCCTAATTCAGGAAAAACGTGCTGCAGCGCGGGCCATAGGGTATGAACCAGCTCCGGCGCCTGGGCAATGTCCGGGGTGTGGAGAAAAAGGTATGGCGTTGTTTTTGCCGTCCATTCAGGCAACTTTTTTAACCAGACATCAAACAGCTCGGCATTTTGCGTCATGTTGTCGCTGCCGATAAATCGCACCAGAGGATGGCTGGCCGTGACAATGGCATGCACCGGAACTTTGGGCTTTTTACGTTGGGCTTCCCGCACCGCCTCGTTGTGCGGCACGGCACTGTGAATCGGGCGGCTGTCGAGAATGGCTCGATTCACTTTCCTGTCATGCAGGCCGCGATTCAATGCCTGTTCATCCGCACCTTTGTCGAAAAAGGCCGGGTGCCGGACTTCAACGCCATAGGTGAACTCCGCGGGCAATGCATCCAGAAAATGCCACAGCGCCGGGAGGTCGCCAGGCCCGAAAGTGGCCGGCAATTGAAGCCAGTATTGGCCTATTCTGCCCGCTAGCGGCGACATGCGGTCGAAAAACTCGGCGGTGAGGTCGCCGCAGTTGCGAAGGGCGGCGGTATGGGAAATGGTGGCGGGAAATTTAAAACAGAAGCGAAAACTGTCGCCCGTCATTTCCCGCCAGCGCTGTACGATTTCCGCTTTGGGCAGAGCGTACAGCGTGGTGTTGCCTTCCACACAGTTGAAGTGGCGGGCATAATCCTCCAGCGAAGTGATGCCCAGCCGGTTCCATTTCGGGTGCTGCCACTGGGGAAGGCCGATATAAATCATAGCGAAGCAATTATCTCGTCGGTGCTGCGAATGCGGGAGATACGCGGGAAGATGAACTTCAGGCTGTGATTATGCTGCTCGGCGCTGGCGGCGCTGCAGGCATCCTCAGCCAGAACCAACGAGAACCCCATTTCCCAGGCGTTACGTGCGGTGGACTCGACGCCAATATTGGTCGAAATACCGCAAAGGACGAGGGTGTCGATACCGCGGCGGCGCAGCTGTAGCTCGAGGTCTGTGCCGTAAAACGCTCCCCACTGGCGTTTGGTGACTTCAATGTCACTGTCTTTTTTACCGAGCGCGGCCGGGTAGCTCCACCAGTTTTCAGGCAGGGCATGGCCCGGAGGTGCGGCATCAACAGGTTGTTTCAGGGCTTCTGCGTAATCGGCTGACCAGCCCACGCGCACCATCACCACCGGCGAACCGCTGGCGCGGAATTTCTCTGCCAGACGCGCGGCACGAGCCACGACGTCGCTGGCGCTGTGGGGGCCACCGGCAAACGGTAAAATGCCGTCCTGCAGGTCAATCACCACCAGGGCAGTACGAGATGCGTTGAGTTGTGTCATTGTGACTCCGGTTAACATTGGGGTTAAGGGTCAATACCTTACGCTGGAAGCCAGGTTGCTGAGTTTACAAATTTTGTTAATTTTTGTGAGAATCTGCAATACCGGCGCTGCGATTCGCGCCAGTCGGCGGTTTCGGGGTTATCGCCAGCCATTATTTCCAGTATAATAGCCCCCTTTTTTCATCCAGTTGTGACAGTCGAAATAGCTGCCACCAAAGCGCCTGCCGTCGCAGGTGGCGGGTCGCGTGCAGCTGATTAAGGGATATCTCATGCGTACAGTATATTGCGGGCAGCTCAATCAATCCCATGTGGGACAGCAAGTAACGCTTAGTGGGTGGGTCAATCGTCGCCGCGACCTCGGTAGCCTTATCTTTATTGATATGCGCGATCGTGAAGGCATCGTGCAGGTGTTTTTCGACCCGGACCGTCAGGAAGCGTTCCAGCTCGCCTCTGAACTGCGTAATGAGTTCTGTATTCAGGTTGTTGGCACCGTGCGTGCTCGCGACGAGCGCAACGTTAATAAAGATATGGCGACCGGCGAAGTGGAAGTGTTTGCCACCGAACTGACCATCATTAACCGCTCTGACGTGCTGCCGCTGGACTCCAACCACGTTAATACCGAAGAAGCGCGCCTGAAGTACCGTTACCTGGATCTCCGTCGTCCAGAAATGGCTCAGCGCCTGAAAACTCGCGCAAAAATTACCAGCTTCGTGCGCCGCTTTATGGACGACCACGGTTTCCTCGATATTGAAACCCCAATGCTGACCAAGGCTACGCCAGAAGGTGCACGTGACTATCTGGTGCCTTCCCGCGTCCATAAAGGTAAATTCTACGCGCTGCCGCAGTCTCCTCAGCTGTTCAAACAGCTGCTGATGATGTCCGGCTTTGACCGCTACTATCAGATCGTGAAATGTTTCCGCGACGAAGACCTGCGCGCCGACCGTCAGCCAGAATTTACCCAGATCGACGTTGAAACGTCCTTCATGACCGCGCCACAGGTGCGTGAAGTGATGGAAGACCTGGTGCGCAAACTGTGGATCAACACCATTAACGTTGACCTGGGCGACTTCCCGGTGATGACTTTCGCCGAAGCTGAGCGCCGCTACGGCTCCGACAAGCCGGACCTGCGTAATCCGCTGGAGCTGGTGGATGTGGCTGACCTGGTCAAAGACATAGAGTTTAAGGTCTTCTCCGGCCCGGCAAACGACGCCAAAGGCCGCGTTGCCGCACTGCGTGTGCCGGGTGGCGCACAGATCAGCCGTAAACAGATTGACGACTACGGCAAGTTCATCGAAATTTACGGCGCTCGCGGCCTGGCGTACATCAAGGTTAACGAACGTGCGAAAGGCATCGAAGGGATCACCAGCCCGGTCGCCAAGTTCCTGAACGCGGATATCGTGGAAGCTATCCTGGCTCGTACCGGCGCAGCCGACGGCGACATGATCTTCTTCGGCGCGGACAGCAAGAAAGTGGTTGCCGACGCGCTGGGCGCACTGCGTCTGAAAATCGGTAAAGATTTGCAGTTAACCGATGAGAAAAAATGGGCGCCGCTGTGGGTGGTTGACTTCCCAATGTTTGAAGATAACGGCGAAGGCGGCCTGACCGCGATGCACCACCCGTTCACCGCGCCAAAAGACATGACGCCGGAAGAACTGGCGGCTCAGCCGGAAACCGCGATTGCCAACGCCTACGACATGGTTATCAACGGCTACGAAGTGGGCGGTGGCTCCGTGCGTATTCACAACGGCCAGATGCAGCAGACCGTGTTCGGCATTCTGGGCATTAACGAGCAGGAACAGCGCGAGAAATTCGGCTTCCTGCTGGACGCGCTGAAGTACGGTACGCCGCCTCATGCGGGCCTGGCGTTTGGTCTGGATCGCCTGACCATGCTGCTGACCGGCACCGACAACATCCGTGACGTTATCGCCTTCCCGAAAACCACGGCTGCCGCCTGTCTGATGACCGAAGCGCCAAGCTTCGCTAACCCGGCTTCGCTTGCCGAGCTGGGGATTGAAGTCATCAAAAAGGCAGAGAAAAACTGATGCCTTATAAGCGTCCCGTTTCGGTTCTGGTGGTCATTTACGCAGAAGATACGAAGCGGGTGCTGATGTTACAGCGGCGCGACGATCCTGATTTTTGGCAGTCGGTCACCGGCAGCCTTGAAGAAGGGGAAAGCGCGCTGCATGCCGCCCGGCGTGAAGTAAAGGAAGAGGTCGCTATCGACGTGCTCAATGAGCCGCTGCCGTTAGTTGACTGCCAGCGCCGGGTGGAGTTTGAGATATTTACTCATTTGCGTCATCGCTATGCGCCGGGGATCACGCGCAATACGGAATCGTGGTTCTGTCTTGCGCTGCCTCATGAACGCCAGATTACGATTACCGAACATCTGGCCTGGAAATGGGTGCCCGCCGAAGAGGCGGCCCTGATGACCAAGTCATGGAGCAACCGGCAGGCGATTGAAGAGTTTGTAATTGATGCCGCCTGATACAGGCGCTTTTGGAGATTGTTATGGCAGGTCATAGTAAGTGGGCCAACACGAAACACCGCAAAGCGGCACAGGATGCCAAGCGCGGTAAGATTTTCACCAAAATTATTCGCGAGCTGGTAACGGCTGCCCGTCTGGGCGGCGGTGATGCAGGGTCTAACCCGCGTCTGCGCGCAGCTATCGATAAAGCGCTGTCGAACAACATGACGCGCGACACCCTGAACCGTGCGATTGCACGCGGCGTGGGCGGCGATGATGATGCGAACATGGAAACCATCATTTATGAAGGTTACGGCCCTGGCGGCTCTGCCGTGATGGTGGAATGCCTGAGCGACAACCGTAACCGTACCGTTGCCGAAGTGCGTCATGCGTTCAACAAATGCGGCGGGAATCTGGGCACCGACGGCTCCGTTGCTTATTTGTTCACCAAGAAAGGGGTTATCTCCTTCGAAGCAGGTGACGAAGATCAGATTATGGAAGCTGCGCTGGAAGCGGGTGCTGAAGACGTCGTAACCTTCGACGACGGCGCTATCGACGTTTACACCGCATGGGAAGAGATGGGCGCGGTGAAAGATGCGCTGGAAGCAGCGGGCCTGAAGGCGGACAACGCAGAAGTTTCCATGATCCCTTCCACCAAAGCAGACATGGATGCGGATACCGCGCCTAAGCTGATGCGTCTGATCGACATGCTGGAAGATTGTGACGACGTGCAGGAGGTTTACCACAACGGTGAGATCTCCGACGAGGTGGCGGCTACCCTTTAATGGCGCAGCCAATATCTGACCTGTACTCAGGAGACGCGTGATGGCGATTATTCTCGGCATCGACCCGGGATCGCGCGTCACCGGTTACGGCGTTATCCGCCAGACCGGGCGGCAGTTGACCTATCTGGGCAGCGGCTGTATCCGAACGCAGGTTGCCGACTTGCCCTCGCGTCTGAAGCTTATCTACGCGGGGGTGAGCGAAATCATTACCCAGTTCCAGCCCGAGTATTTTGCCATCGAGCAGGTGTTTATGGCGAAAAATGCGGATTCCGCGCTTAAGCTGGGGCAGGCGCGCGGCGCGGCCATTGTCGCAGCGGTGAATGCTGATCTACCGGTGTTTGAGTACGCGGCACGTCAGGTAAAGCAAACCGTGGTGGGCATAGGCAGCGCGGAGAAAAGCCAGGTGCAGCACATGGTGCGCACGCTGCTTAAGCTCCCGGCCAACCCGCAGGCGGATGCGGCGGATGCGTTGGCTATAGCCATTACGCATTGCCATGTGACGCAAAACTCGGTCCAGATGAGCGAATCGCGGCTTAATTTGGCGCGAGGGCGATTAAAATAATTAAGGCTGGATATCTATCCAGCCTTTTTTATATCATAGCGTTACTTTTTCGCGCATCAACGTAAATACGCAGGAGCACATTGTGATAGGTCGACTCAGAGGCATCGTTCTGGAAAAGCAGCCCCCATTGGTATTGCTGGAAACCAACGGCGTGGGTTACGAAGTGTATATGCCGATGACCTGCTTCTATGAGCTGCCGGACATTGGCAAAGAGGCGGTGGTGTTCACTCAGTTCGTGGTGCGTGAAGACGCTCAGCTGCTTTACGGGTTTAACAATAAGCAGGAACGGACGCTGTTTCGCGAGCTGATTAAAGTGAACGGCGTGGGGCCAAAACTGGCGCTGGCTATTCTCTCCGGGATGTCGGCTCAGCAGTTCGTGAATGCCGTCGAGCGCGAAGAAATTGGCTCCCTTATCAAGCTGCCGGGCGTGGGTAAGAAAACCGCCGAGCGCCTGATTGTGGAGATGAAAGACCGCTTCAAAGGTATGCATGGCGACCTGTTTACCCCTGCAGCCGATCTGGTGCTAACCTCGCCGGATAACGGCCAGGCCGACGATGCCGAGCAGGAAGCCGTTGCTGCCCTCGTTTCTCTGGGCTATAAACCACAGGAAGCCAGCCGCATGGTCAGCAAAGTGGGCCGTGCCGGTGCCGACAGCGAAACCCTGATCCGCGAAGCGCTCCGCGCGGCGCTATGAGGTAGAGGATGATTGAAGCAGACCGCCTGGTATCCCCAGGAAATATCACCCAGGACGAGTTAATCGATCGTGCCATTCGCCCGAAGCTGCTCGAAGAGTATGTCGGGCAGCCGCACGTGCGCTCGCAGATGGAAATCTTCATTCAGGCGGCCAAGCTGCGCGGCGATGCGCTCGATCATCTGCTGATTTTTGGCCCACCGGGGCTGGGGAAAACCACCCTGGCTAACATCGTGGCCAACGAGATGGGCGTGAATTTGCGAACCACCTCCGGCCCGGTGCTGGAGAAAGCTGGCGATCTGGCGGCAATGCTAACCAATCTTGAGCCTCACGACGTACTGTTTATCGATGAGATCCACCGCCTTTCTCCGGTGGTGGAAGAGGTGCTGTATCCGGCGATGGAAGACTATCAGCTGGATATCATGATTGGCGAAGGCCCGGCTGCACGTTCGATTAAAATCGATCTCCCTCCGTTCACTCTGATTGGCGCGACCACCCGCGCGGGCTCCCTGACTTCGCCCTTGCGCGACCGTTTCGGGATTGTGCAGCGGCTGGAGTTTTATCAGGTGGCCGACCTGCAGCATATTGTCGGGCGCAGCGCCAGCGTGCTTGGGCTGGAGATGAGCGATGATGGTGCTCTGGAAGTTGCCCGCCGCGCTCGCGGTACGCCGCGTATTGCCAACCGCTTACTTCGCCGCGTTCGCGACTTTGCCGAAGTAAAGCATGACGGGGCGATTACTGCCGAAGTAGCAGCGCAGGCGCTGGACATGCTGAATGTGGATAGCGAAGGGTTTGATTACATGGACCGCAAGCTGTTGCTGGCGGTGATCGACAAGTTCCTCGGCGGCCCGGTTGGGCTGGATAACCTTGCCGCCGCTATCGGCGAAGAGCGAGAAACCATTGAGGACGTGCTGGAGCCGTTCCTGATTCAGCAGGGCTTTCTGCAGCGAACGCCGCGCGGGCGTATTGCCACGCCGCGGGCCTGGACGCACTTTGGGATTGTGCCTCCGGCTCAGCCGTAAATATTCCGCAATAAAAAAGGCGCCTCAGGGCGCCTTTTTCGTGTCTACGTGAGGTTTAAGCCGGCTGCTTTTTAGCCATGCTAAGAATAAACAGCACGGCGGCGGCCAGCACTACGGATGGACCTGCCGGAGTGTCGTAAAGTGCCGAGAAAGCCAGCCCGCCGGTGACGGCAATCATACCGATGAGAACCGCAAAGCCCGCCATTTGTTCAGGCGTTCGGGCGAAGCGTCGTGCGGTTGCGGCCGGTATAATCAGCAGTGAGGTAATGATGAGCGCCCCGACGAATTTCATTGCAACACCGATGGTGAGGGCGGTCACCAGCATCAACAGCATTTTCACTCGCTGAAGATTGACGCCGTCCACGTGGGCAAGGTCCGGGCTGATGGTCATCGCCAGCAGGCTACGCCACTGCCAGGCCAGTACGCCAAGCACGACGGCCACGCCAGCGGCAATGGAGATAATGTCCGACGGCGTGACTGACAGTAAATCGCCGAAAAGGTAAGCCATGAGATCGACGCGGACGTTAGACATCAGGCTGACCACCACCAGACCGAGCGACAGGGCGCTGTGCGCCATAATACCCAGCAGAGTATCAATGGCGAGGTGAGGGCGTTTCTCCAGCCAGACCAGGCCAATAGCAAGTAACAACGTCACTGCGATAACGGCATAAAATGGGTTCACATTGAGCAGCAGACCAAACGCGACGCCCAGCAATGAGGCGTGAGCCAGCGTATCGCCAAAATAAGACATCCGACGCCAGACCACAAAAGAGCCCAGCGGCCCTGCCGCACAGGCGAGCAAAATCCCGGCCAGCCAGCCGGGCAACAATAATTCAAGCATTACTGTCCATTCCCTCTGCGCAGAACGATGCGACCCTGCAGATCGTGACGGTGGTTATGATGGTGGCGATAAATGCCCAGTTGTTCGGCACCGATGGGCCCAAACATCGAGATAAACTCAGGATGGGTGGAGACGACTTCTGGCGTACCGGAGCAGCAAATATGGTGGTTCAGGCACAGCACCTCATCGGTTTTGGCCATGACGAGGTGCAGGTCATGAGAAACCATCAGCACCGCGCAGTTCAGCTCATGGCGAAGCTGGTCAATCAGATTATAAAGCGCGAGCTGGCCGTTGACGTCCACGCCCTGGGTGGGTTCATCCAGTACCAGCAGGTGAGGCTCATTCAACAACGCTCGCGCCAGCAGAACGCGTTGGTTTTCACCGCCAGAGAGCTTCTGCATTGGCGCATCTATCAAATGAGCAGCCTGCACGCGTTTAAGTGCCGGGAGAATGTCGGCTTTTTTCACTCCCGGACGCAGACGCAGGAAACGACTAACCGAGAGCGGCAGCGTGGCGTCCAAATGAAGTTTTTGCGGCACGTAGCCAATGCGCAGATGCTGGTCGCGCTTGATGACACCCTGATCGGGTGTAACCAGCCCAAGCACGACACGCACTAAGGTGGATTTACCGGCACCGTTAGGCCCCAGCAACGTAAGAATACGGCCGGGCTTTAGCGCAAGTGAGATATCAGCCAGCACGCGTCGCTGGCCAAAAGAGACCGAGATATTTTCCAGTTCAACCAAATTTGTCATGACAATTTCAGGGGTTGCATAAGTTAGCGGATGTTATAATATCACAATTATTCTGATTTCCACGATGATAAGTTGCATTATGTTACATAAAAAGACACTTCTTTTCGCTGCATTTTCCGCTGCCCTCTGGGGCTTTGCCGTCACCAACACCAACGCCGCCGTTGTGGTGTCCATCAAGCCTCTGGGCTTTATCGCTTCAGCCATTGCCGACGGGGTGACTGGCACAGAAGTATTACTGCCTGATGGCGCCTCTGAGCACGACTATGCACTTCGTCCGTCCGATGTAAAACGCTTACAGGGCGCGGACTTAGTTGTATGGGTTGGGCCAGAAATGGAAGCTTTCATGCAGAAGTCTGTGCGTCAGCTTCCCGAGCAAAAACAGCTTGAGCTGGCGGCGCTTGCCGGCGTGAAACCGCTGCTCATGAAAGGCGGTGACGACGACGACCATGAGCACGGCGATGAACATGGCCATGGCGCAAAGAGTGACGCAGATCACCATCACGGTGAATACAACTTGCACATTTGGCTCTCCCCAGAAGTAGCGCGGCTGTCGGCGGTTGCAATCCACGATAAATTAGTGGAACTTATGCCCGAAAATCGAGCCAAACTTGACGCCAACCTGAAAGATTTCGAGTCAGGCTTAGCCGACGCCGATAAACAGGTGGGTTCCGTGCTGGCACCGCTGAAAGGAAAAGGGTATTTCGTTTTTCATGACGCCTATGGCTACTTTGAAAAACAGTACGGTTTAACGCCGCTTGGCCACTTTACCGTTAACCCTGAAATACAGCCTGGTGCGCAGCGTTTACATGAAATCAGAACACAGTTGGTTGAGCATAAAGCGGTTTGCGTTTTTGCTGAGCCACAATTCAGGCCAGCGGTAATTAACGCCGTTGCCAGAGGCACTAACGTTCGCTCCGGCACCTTAGATCCTCTGGGAATTGAAGTCGCATTGGGTAAAAACAGCTATATGCAGTTTATGACCGGACTTGCGAACCAGTATGCGAGCTGCCTGAAAGGAGATTAACGAGGAAGTGAATACGTGCAACAGATAGCCCGCTCTGTCGCCATGGCATTTGACAATTTATCACGGCCCCATCGCGTTATGCTGGGGTCGCTTACGGTTCTCACTCTGGCGGTCGCGGTATGGCGACCGTCAATTTACCATCCGCAGTCCAGTCCGATAATCAAGACCATCGAACTTCAAAAAAGCGAAATACATTCGCTGCTGCCGGAAGCCAGCGAACCCCTCGACCAGTCCCCGGACGCCGAAGATGACACCCTGCCTCAGGATGAGCTGGATGATAAAACCTCCGGCGAAGCGGGCGTTCATGAATATGTCGTCTCCACAGGCGATACGCTAAGCAGCATTCTGAATCAGTACGGCATCGATATGGGCGACATCAGCCAGCTCGCTTCCGCTGATAAAGACCTGCGAAACATGAAAATTGGTCAGCAGCTTTCCTGGACGCTTAACGCAGACGGCGATTTGCAGCGTCTGACCTGGGAAATGTCGCGCCGTGAAACGCGCACTTACGATCGCACTGATAACGGTTTCAAAATGAGCAGCGAAACCCAGCAGGGCGATTGGGTTAACAGCGTGCTGAAGGGCACGGTGGGGGCAAGTTTTGTTTCCAGCGCACGTGATGCCGGTTTGACTAGCGCAGAAATTAGTTCTGTTATCAAAGCCATGCAGTGGCAGATGGACTTCCGCAAGCTGAAGAAGGGCGATGAATTCTCCGTGTTGATGTCCCGCGAAATGCTGGACGGCAAGCGTGAGCAGAGCCAACTGGTCGGCGTGCGCCTGCGCAGTGACGGAAAAGATTATTACGCTATCCGCGCGGAAGACGGCAAGTTTTACGACCGTAACGGGTCGGGCCTGGCCAAAGGCTTTATGCGTTTCCCAACCGTGAAGCAGTTCCGCGTTTCCTCTAACTTCAACCCTCGTCGTCTTAACCCGGTGACCGGCCGCGTCGCGCCGCACAAAGGCGTTGATTTTGCGATGCCACAGGGAACACCTGTACTGGCTGTCGGGGATGGTGAAGTGGTAATGGCGAAGCGCAGCGGGGCCGCAGGTTACTTTGTGGCTATCCGCCATGGCCGGACTTATACCACCCGTTACATGCACCTTAAGAAGCTGCTGGTGAAACCTGGACAGAAAGTGAAGCGCGGTGACCGTATTGCACTGTCTGGCAATACCGGGCGTTCTACCGGCCCGCATCTGCATTACGAAGTGTGGATCAACCAGCAGGCGGTTAACCCGCTGACGGCCAAGCTGCCGCGTTCTGAGGGCCTGACCGGCTCCGATCGCAGTGATTTCCTGGCGCAGGTTAAAGACGTACTGCCGCAGCTGCGCATCGACTGATTTTTCCCTTTGACGAAAAGCCGGTTCTTGTAACCGGCTTTTTCTTTTGTCTGCTGGCCGCAGCCCCGCTAAAATAACGATAAATTTGTCTCGCCAGACTGCTGGCGAACTACTGAGAGCCGCATGGAAAAAGCAAAAAAAAACCACAGTGAGTTTATCCCTGAATTTCAAAAAGCCTTTTTGCACCCGCGTTACTGGGGCGCATGGCTTGGCGTTGGCGCTTTTGTCGGGCTGGCGCTTCTTCCTCCGGGACTCCGGGATCCTTTGCTGGGGAAAATTGGGCGCTTAGCGGGGCGTCTGGGAAAAAGCGCCAGACGCCGGGCACAAATTAACCTGCTTTACTGCTTCCCGGATTTACCGGAAGCCGAGCGTGAATCAATCATCGATCGCATGTTCGCCACGGCGCCGCAGGCGATGGTGCTAATGGCGGAATTGGGGCTGCGTGACCCGAAAAAGGTCATGGCTCGAGTGGACTGGCACGGCAAAGAGATAGTGGACGAGATCCGGGCGAAAGGGGAGAACGTGATTTTCCTCGTGCCGCACGGCTGGGCCGTCGATATTCCGGCCATGCTGATGGCCTCTGAAGGCCAGAAAATGGCGGCGATGTTCCACAACCAGGGCAACCAGCTGTTTGACTATGTCTGGAATACGGTGCGCCGTCGCTTTGGCGGTCGGATGCATGCCCGCAACGACGGGATCAAACCGTTTATCAGTTCCGTTCGCCAGGGCTATTGGGGTTACTATCTTCCCGATCAGGATCATGGCCCAGAACACAGCGAATTTGTCGATTTCTTTGCGACCTACAAAGCAACTCTCCCGGCCATTGGGCGCCTGATGAAAGTGTGTCGTGCCCGCGTGATCCCGCTGTTCCCGGTTTATAACAGCGACACTCACCGGCTGGATATTTTTATCCGCCCGCCGATGGATGATCTGCTCGAGGCCGATGACCATACCATCGCCCGCCGGATGAACGAAGAGGTGGAATTGCTGGTGGGCCCGCATCCGGAGCAATATACCTGGATCCTCAAGCTCCTGAAGACCCGTAAAGAGGGCGAGATAGAGCCTTACTGCCGGGATGAGCTGTACCCGAAAAAGAAAAAATAGCGCATATTGCGTAATGGAAAACCGCGCCACTGTCTTTCACGGGCGCGGTTTTTTTCACCCTTTCACCAGCACCGGATCGTTGTTCCACAGCGCCGGGAAGAGCTGTTTAAGCTGTTCGACTTTCGGGATGTCGTTGATCGCGATGTAAGGGTAGCTTGGGTTGTCGTGCAGGAAATTCTGGTGATATTTCTCTGCCGGGTAGAACTGCGCATGTTCTTCAATCGTGGTGACCAGCGGCGCACTAAACCTATGGCTGGCGTTAAGCTGCGTGATATACGCTTTGGCCACCTTCGCCTGTGATTCGCTGAGCGGAAAAACGGTAGAACGGTATTGCGTTCCGTAATCCGGCCCCTGGCGGTTTAGCTCCGTGGGGTTGTGCGCGACGGAAAAGAAGACCTGTAATAGCTGACCATAGGTCACTTTGGCTGGATCAAAGATAACCTGCACGGATTCGGCGTGCCCGGTCATCCCCATGCTGACCGTCTCATAATTCGCCGTCCGTGCTTTACCGCCCGTATAGCCAGATATTGCGCTGGTCACGCCTTTAACATGCTGAAAGACGCCCTGAACGCCCCAGAAACACCCCCCGGCAAAGACGGCGGTTTCAAGATGTTGGCCCGTGGGAGACTCATCCTGCAGTGGTGCAGGGATCGCCACCGCACGTTCGGGTTCGGACCAGGCCGTATTCTGAAAGACAAGTGCAGCAACGATAAGTGCAGGCGCGCTGAACAACGCTACCCGGCGTTTGGTGGATGAAAAGAGTGTCGGTTTCATCGTAATGCTCCCCGGTTAACCGAACGTGAAGGCATAGGCGTTCACGCCCGGATCTTCAAATTCAATACTGAACGTGTGTTCGCCGCTGCCGCTCGACTGGCGAATCAGCTGGTAAAGGCGCTGTTCCGTCACCGTGCCGCTGCCGTCCGGGGCAACATCTGAACCGTGAACGCTGCCGGGCGCCTGGTCGTCGATTGTGACTTTAAAACGCACCGGCTTGCCTGCTGTGCCAGGGCCGAGAACGAGGTGCAGATCGCGAGCATGAAACTGGTAAACAATGCGGCCATTCGGGCGATTAAGCGTGATGTTCTCCCCGCCGATGGTCCAGTTACCTTCGAGTCCCCAGCTGTCCAGCGGCAGTGCGGAAGGCTTTTTGTAGTCTGCCGGTTTATCTCCGGTGACTTCGCCAGAGGCAAAGTTCTGCGCCCGCATATAGCCGAGGTAGGTTTCTGGAGAGATGTCATTCTGGCCGCTGGCCGCCTGCTCTACGCCGCTGGCAGAAACGGTGCTGATGCCGCTGTTAACATTTTTAGCGCCTGCCTGGCGCAGCAGCTCCTGAATAACGCGTTCAGATTGCGCATAGTCGCCTTCGCCAAAGTGCTCGTAGCGAATATGGCCGCTGGCATCAATAAAGTAGTGCGCTGGCCAGTACTGGTTATTGAACGCCCGCCAGATACTGTAATCGTTATCAATGGCGATGGGATAAGTGACGCCCAGTTTCTTCGCTTCTTTGGTCACGTTATTGACGTCACGCTCAAAAGCGAACTCCGGCGCGTGGACGCCAATCACCACCAGGCCCTGGTCGCGGTATTTTTCGGCCCAGGCTTTCACATACGGTAAAGAACGCAGGCAGTTAATGCAGGAGTAAGTCCAGAAATCGACGAGGACGACTTTGCCTTTCAGCGATTCAGCAGTCAGTGGTGGCGAGTTTAGCCACTGCGTCGCACCGCTCAGCGAAGGCATCACGCCAGCATCGGTCAACGTTGGAATGGTGTCGTCATCTGACGTTTTCACCACGGAGGCTGGCGTGGGGGCATTGGCCGTAGTGCTGTCCGGGGAGAGGCGTTTCACCAGCGCTTGTTCGATGCCGCCGGTTGACGCTGTAGAAAGTCGGGCCAGGACGCCGGTATCTAAGCCAAAAGAAATGGCGACGACGCCCAGTAACATCCCTGCGCCCAGAATTCGACGGATCCATTCCCCTACGCCCAGAGAGCGTTTCATGGCGCTGAATACTTTGCCACCGATCAAAAGCGCCAGCGCCAGCGAGGTGGCCGCACCTGCGGCATAAGACAACAGCAACAGCGTAGAGCCTACATTTGCCCCCTGCAGGGCCGCACCGGTCAGCACCAGTCCCAGAATGGGACCTGCGCAAGGCGCCCAAAGCAGCCCGGTTGCAATACCTAGTAAAAATGAAGCGCCTGGACCCGCTGGCTGGCCCGGAGCCACGCGGTTAGACAGCGAGTTACCCGCGTTAACCAGAGGGTGCATGACGCGCTCAGCCAGGCGAGGGAATAGCAGCGTGATACCAAACACTGCCATCAACACTAATGCCACGCCGCGGCCATATTGGTTGGCCGCGACGACCCAGCCGCCGCCGACGGCTGCCAGAGTTGCGAATAACGTGAACGTTATCGCCATGCCCGCCAGAAGCGGCAGCCCTGTGCGGACAAACGGCTGGTCGGATCGTGCAAAAACAAACGGCAGTACCGGCAGGATACAAGGGCTGGCGATGGTTAACAGGCCGCCCAGATAAGCAAGAATAATGACCAGCATCATGATGTTCCTGTATCAGAGTGAGAACGGAGAGCCGGGCGGAAAGACGGGGCTCCTCATGTATTTATGCCTGCACTTTATAAAAAGAATACTTACTAAATCCTCCTCAAGAGTTAACAATTTCGTGATAACTCTCGAGGCGGCGGGAGGGCAAGAGCCTGTTCGTGCGAAACGGCCTGGGGGCGGAGGGGTCAGGGTTGTGGGCGGTGGCGCAGGGCGAGAAGAAACACCGGCACGCCGATCAGCGCCGTGATGACGCCAGGAGGCAGTTCCCTCGGAGCAAATAGCGTGCGCGCAAGCGTGTCGGAAGCCAGCGTCAGCAGCGCGCCGAAGAACACGCTGGCGGGTAAAACCCACTGGTGGCGATGGCCGAACATCAGCTTTGCCAGGTGTGGAACGGTCAGACCGACAAAGCCGATCGCCCCACAAAAGGCGACCATCGTGGCGGTTAATATCGTCATGGAGAGGTAGAGCCACATTTGCAGCGCGGCTACGTTAACGCCCAGCCCCTGAGCGGCAACATTACCCAGCGCCATGACGTTTAGCGTCGGGGATAGCGCCAGACAAAATGTGCCGATAACAAACAGCGCGCCGCTGCAAATCGCGACCTGCTGCCAGGTGGCCTGACCAAACGCGCCAAGCAGCCAGAAGGTAAAGCCACGTGAGGTGGTGGCGTCCGTTTGCCAGAAAACAATCAGCGAGGTGAAGGCGCTCAGTAACTGCCCCACGGCCACGCCCGATAGCATAAATCGCGCTGGCTGCGTCACGGCCCGGCCAGCCATTAGCACAACCAGAGCGAATGCGGTCAGCGCCCCGATAAACGCGCCGGAGGGCATGGCTATGAGCAGCGGCTGGACGCCGAGCGCAATAATGAGCACGGCGCCCAGACCGGCGCCGGAAGAGATGCCGAGCAGCCACGGGTCAGCCAGCGGGTTACGGGTTAATGTCTGTAGCACGGCGCCAGCCAGCGCCAGCCCACCGCCGCAGGCCATCGCCAGCAGCGCCCTGGGCAGTCGCAGCGACCAGACGATTTTCTGATACAGGGCCAGCACGGGATCCTCTGCGGGACGCGGATTCAGGAGCTGAATCACTTCGCTTAAGGATAATGTGACTGCCCCGTAGCGCAGGCTATAAATCAATCCCAGCAAAGTGACGATGGCACACAGCAGCAGGCGCAACGGCTTCACTCGCTTATTTCCAGCCGGCAATCAGGTAATCGTCCATAAGCTGCCACAGCGTGCCTGTTTCGCTGAAACCAGCCTGACTCAGGCTTGCCAGCTGAAAGGCCACCGTCGTCGGCGGGGGAACCGGGCGCCCCGCGAACACGGCTTCCCGGGCCGGAATCAGCCTGGCGATGTCCTCTATCTCTTTAGCGAGGGTAAACCACGCCTCCCAGTCCACGGCACCGTGAGCCCAGGCCCGCTGCTGAGTTTGGGCATCGTGGCGCTCGCTGATCGCTTTCTTGTGGAGGTCCGCGGGGTTAAAACGCTGGTGATCGGCATTCAGGAACACGCCGTTATCGGCCAGCATTCTATGAATTTCACCGTGCAGAGCATGCTGTCTGTCGGGCATTAACCAGTGTAACGCGGTGCTTGAAACAATCGCTTCCGGGCGAGCCCCGACCATTTTTTGCTGCCAGTCAGGCGTGGCCAAATCGGCCGAAAGAATACGCACCCGATCGCCGAAAGGAAGCAGCGTTTCACGGGCGATGGCCAGCATGACCGGATCAACATCCACCGCGGTAACGTGCACAGCAGGGAACCGTTGCAGGATGCGCCTCGTGAGGGAACCCGGCCCACACCCGAGTTCGAGCAGTGAAAAGGCATCGTCAAACTGCAGGGCGAGTATGTCCATCAGGGCGTCGAAGCGCGCTTCCCGGTTGGCGATATAAGCGCTTTGCTGCCGATCCCAGAGCGTGACAAGAGTGTTCCATGTGATGTCAGTCATGTTTTTCCTTGGTAGAAAGTGAGGCAATGAGCCGGTTTAGCGCGTCCAGCGAGCGGATCGAGGGATCCATGTCATAGCCGGACAGGATGATGAATTTCTTTTCCTTCACGGCGCGCAGCCCGGCGGTGAGAGGGAAATGCTCGACAAAGGCTATTTTATCTTTGGCACTATCCCCGGGGCCGCCCCGGGGCAGATCGGCGAGCACCAAAATGTCCGGATCGCGACGGGCTATCTCTTCCCAGGCAACGTTTGGCCACAGCGCAGAGAGATCGGAGAAAATATTTTGACTGCCGCTGGCCATGCTCAGCATATTCGGCGCGCCGCAGCAGCCGGCCACGTAGGGTGAATCCGTGCCGGAATACCACCAGAGGAGACGAGCCGGGGGCAATGTGCCCGCACGCTGGCGCAGGGCTGCCAGGTACTTTCGGTTTTGGTCTACAAGCGTCTTGCCCTGTTTTTCCCGGCGTAAAATTTGCGCTAAATCCTCAATTTCCTGAAACAGCGCATCAAAGCTGATATTTCGCCCTGGGGTACTTTGCTGACCTCCGCAGGCGCCTGATGAAAGCCAGGTCGATATCCCCCACGATGTCATTTGGTCGCGGGTCGCTCCTTCAGGTGACCAGAACCAGTACCAGCTTGAGGAGTAGACCATGTCAGGATGCAGCATCAGCAGCGCCTCAGCAGAAATGAGCCCCTTCTTTGCCACGATCGGCAGTGAAAGAGCGTTGCCGTCAGCCAGGTGCTGAGGGTCGTGGGCTGGATCGTAGCCCACGATGCCGACAATCTTTTCCTGCGCCCCTAGCGCCAGAAGATTTTCCAGCGCCGGATTGCCGTAAACCACGATACGCGTCGGTACGGCAGCAAAGCGCTGTGGTTCAGCGCAATTAGGGAGGGTAATAGCCCGTAGAGCTGAGGAAAACAGAAGTCCCGCTGCCACAAGAATTAAAGCCGCTGGTACGGTTCTCAGAACCATACCGTCACCCAACCTTCCCAGGTGCGTGACGGCGCGATTAGCGCCTGGCCGTCGTAAGTCCGCTGCCAGGTATAAAACGTGTCGGTCAGGTTGCGCACCCGCGTACCCACGGTCACTTTAGGCGTCAGCCGGTATTCTGCGGCCAGATCCAGGGTAATGTAATCGTCCATCGGTCGGGTATTGCGATTGTCATTGAAGCTGCTGCCAACATAGCGCAGGTCACTCCGCAAGCTGAGAGGAGCTATGGGGTGCCAGGTAAGTGCGAGATTGCCGGTCCAGGTCGGGACATAAGCCGGTTGATTCCCGTCCAGATTTTCAGGCGGGTTACCCGCGCTAAAACGGTCAAATCTTGCGTGAGTCCAGGCCAGATTTCCCGCCATCTCCCAGCGCTCGTTGGGCTGAATAGTCGTGGAAAACTCAATTCCCCGAGACGTCTGCTGCCCCACGGCGGTAAGCTCCCCCGGCGTGATAGCTGAAGGGGTGAAGAGGTTATTTTTACGTAGCTGGTAGAGAGCAAGCCGGGTGGCCACTTTGTTATCCCAGAACTGGCTCTTGATCCCTGTTTCCCACTGCTGTGACTGCGTCAGCGGCAGATGAGTCTGGTCGGCGCTTAAGAAAAAGATGTCGCCTCCAGCCTCTTTGCCGTTGGCATAGCTGACGTATAGCGCGGTGTTGTCGGTGATATCCCAGTTCAGGCCGAGACCTGAATTCAGGAAGCTGTAGGTCTGACTTTCACTGCGCGCCGGCGTGTAGTAGCGCCAGTCCATATCCAGCTTCGTAAAGCGCAGCTGGCTTAGCAGGCTGAGGCTGCGGGTCAACTGCAGGCTGTCTTCCAGAAAAGCCGCAGACTGGCGTTGAGTGACCCGACTCCAGGGCGTGCGGGTAACGCCGGTTTCGGCACTGAAAGGCTCACGCGGCGGGTTAAATATGGGCACATCTTGCGAGCCGGGGAAGCCGTTTTTTTGATAATCAAAGCGGCTGGTTTGCAGCTCGATCCCGGCCACCAGGCGGTTATCCAACCCCAGCAGAGGACCGTCCAGGGACAGACTCGACCTGTTAGCCAGCAGGGTATTCTTATGGCTCAGATCGCCCCAGGAGTCGCGATTCACTAAGTCCGGAGCTGCTGCGCTGTAGCGATAGCGTTCCACGTTGTGCCAGGCGCGGTAGCCGGTGTAATACCAGGTATGGTTGTTGAAGCTCAGCCCCGGAGCGAGAGTGCTGTCCAGTACGGCCTGCAAGGCCGTTGCGTGGCTGGCAATCGTGGCATCGGTCAGATTATTGTAGTTCAGGCCGCGCAGTGACTTCAGTGCTTTGCCCTCAATCAATGGGGTCCCGAAGTAAGGATTGTTGCTCCGGTTGTTCATCCGGTCGCCGTAGAGCGTCAGGGTGGTGTCGTCGGTCAGGCGGAAGAGCAGCGAGCCGCTGACCCTCGACTGTCGATTGCGCTCATGCTGGACCTGACTGTTACCGCCGCTGCCTGAAGCATCCAGCCGCCAGGCTATTTTGTCCTGCAACAGCGTACCTCCCGCTCCGCCCTGCAATGCCTGGGTGCTGTAGCTGCCGAACTGATAGTTGAGCATCGCCGGTGTGTCCACGAAGCTGGGCTGACGTGACACAAGATTGACGCTGCCGGCGGTAGCGCTCAAACCGTTCAGGGTGGAACCGGGGCCGTGCAAAATATCCACCTGGCCGTAGTGTGCCGGGTTGCCCAACTGGAGCGTGCTGCCTGGCATTTCCATCCCGTCCAATAGCCAGCTTACCGGCATAAAGCCGCGCAGTGAGAAGCTATTGGAGAGCGTAGGGGAAGCGACGCCGGACATGCCGGTTGCATGGCTGACGGTTTCGGCCAGCGTGCGGTCGCCGCGGACGCGGATCTCTTTTTGTGAAAAGGTTTCCACATAGCGGGGGATTTCTTTATCCGTCAGGCCCAGGCGTGACGCCGTGCCGACTGCGGGCTGAATTTCTGCGGGCGTTCGGCTTTCTACAGTGATGTTTTCTTCACACTCAGCGGAAGGGCAGCTGGCGGCCAAAAGCGGAGAAGAAAAAAACGTCAATGCGACGCAGGCATACGGGAAGGGGCGTTTGATTTTCATTGTGTATGTATCGACTCAGAATGAACGTGCCTGTTCAGAAAGTGGCGCCGTAAGACTCTACCTTGCCATCAATTGTTACGTTATAACATATCATTTCACAATGATGTGGAAATTAAAACGCTGTATTGCGTGTGGGTTTACGGCCAGGGAAGCGGGGCAGATAATAAAAAAGCCGCGAACGTGTGTCGCGGCTCTGTCGGGCTTTATCGCGGGCGAGAATTACTCAACGCAGAGGATACGCGTGGTGTTGGTGGTGCCAATGGTGCTCATTACGTCGCCCTGGGTCACGATGACCAGGTCGCCAGAAATCAGGTAGCCTTTATCCCGCAGGAGATTTACCGCATCGTTAGCGGCGGCGACGCCTTCGCTTGCGCTGTCAAAGTAAACCGGGGTCACGCCGCGATAGAGTGACGTGAGGTTCAGCGTACGCTCATGGCGAGAGAGCGCAAAAATAGGCAAGCCGGAGCTGATACGGGACGTTATCAGCGCGGTACGCCCGGACTCGGTCATCGAAATGATGGCGGTAACCCCTTTGAGGTGGTTAGCGGCATACATCGCGGACATCGCAATGGCTTCTTCCACGTTATCGAACTGCACGTCGAGACGGTGCTTGGAGACGTTAATGCTTGGGATTTTCTCTGCGCCCAGGCAAACCCGCGCCATTGCCGCTACGGTTTCAGCAGGATACTGGCCTGCCGCCGTTTCTGCCGACAGCATCACCGCATCGGTGCCGTCGAGTACGGCGTTTGCCACGTCCATGACTTCCGCACGGGTTGGCATTGGGTTGGTGATCATCGACTCCATCATCTGGGTGGCGGTGATCACGGCACGATTCAGCTTACGTGCACGACGAATCAGGGTTTTCTGGATGCCAACCAGCTCCGGGTCGCCGATTTCTACGCCCAGGTCACCGCGGGCTACCATCACCACGTCAGAGGCGAGAATAATGTCGTCCATTGCGGCTTCGTCGCAAACGGCTTCCGCGCGTTCTACTTTCGCCACAATTTTCGCATCGCAGCCCGCATCACGCGCCAGACGACGGGCATAGTTCAAATCTTCGCCGCAGCGTGGGAAGGAGACGGCCAGGTAATCAACGCCAATTTTTGCCGCGGTAACAATGTCGGCTTTGTCTTTGTCAGTCAGCGCTTCTGCAGACAGCCCCCCGCCCAGCTTGTTGATCCCTTTGTTGTTAGACAGCGGGCCACCTACGGTCACTTCGGTGAACACTTTCAGGCCCTGGACTTCCAGCACTTTGAGCTGCACGCGGCCATCGTCGAGCAGCAGGATGTCGCCTGGGACAACGTCGGCCGGGAGGCCTTTATAGTCGATGCCCACTTTCTCTTTGTCGCCTTCGCCTTTGCCGAGGTTGGCATCCAGCAGGAATTTGTCGCCCAGGTTAAGGAATACTTTGCCTTCTTTGAAGGTAGATACGCGAATTTTAGGGCCTTGTAAATCGCCGAGGATCGCCACGTGGCGCCCCAGTTTTGCGGCAATTTCACGCACTTTATCTGCACGCAGCTGATGGTCTTCAGCTGAGCCGTGGGAGAAGTTCATTCGCACCACGTTAGCGCCGGCGGCAATAATTTTTTCTAAATTATTATCGCGGTCGGTTGCCGGGCCTAAGGTGGTAACGATTTTGGTTCTACGTAGCCGTCTGGACATGTATTACTCCGTTGACTGAAACAACTTGGTGTTGCGTGAACAAAAACTCGGTAGGTCAGGGTGTGCTGTGAACACCCATGACAACGTAACCGAACAGCCTAATAAGTTACAACTTTGTTATCAAAAATTAACGTTCATCGCCTGAGAGAAGACGTTCTTTATCAAAGCGCGATTCTTTGAGCGCTTCCTTGACTCGCTTCAAGTTATCCCTGAATTTTGCCCCTCGACGCAAAGTAAAGCCCGTCGCCAGCACATCAATGACGGTCAACTGCGCCAGACGAGACACCATCGGCATATAAATGTCAGTATCTTCTGGCACATCCAGCAGCAGAGAAAGCGTCGCCTCACGGGCAAGCGGGCTGCCTTCCGATGTGATGGCGAGCACAATGGCATCGTTTTCACGGGCTAACTGCGCCAGCTCAACCAGATTTTTAGTCCGGCCGGTGTGAGAGATAAGCACCACCACGTCTTGCTCGGTACAATTCATACAGCTCATACGTTGCATAACAACGTCATCTGAGTAAATCACCGGGACATTAAAGCGGAAAAACTTGTTGGTAGCGTCGTGCGCGACGGCGGCGGATGATCCGAGTCCAAAAAAGGCAATTTTCTTTGCCTGGGTAAGCAAATCCACGGCCCGGTTCACCGCAGACATATCCAGCGACTGACGAACCCGGTCAAGGCTCGCCATGGCGGATTCAAAAATCTTGCCGGTATAGGACTCGACGCTATCATCTTCATCAACATTCCGGTTTACATACGGCGTGCCATTCGCCAGACTCTGAGCTAAATGCAGTTTAAAATCCGGGAAGCCCTTGGTTTCAAGGCGACGGCAAAAGCGGTTCACGGTGGGCTCGCTGACGTCCGCGCTGCGGGCAAGCGTCGCGATGCTGGAGTGAATGGCGTCCTGAGGCGCAGCAAGAATCACTTCTGCGACTTTGCGTTCCGATTTGCTAAGGTGTTCCAGCTGTGACTGGATTTTTTCCAGCATATTCATAAAGGCGGGCACTCATGGGTTTTAGCGATTTCAGCAACAGAAGAAATCGTGGGCCGATTTAGCAAGAATATACTCTTGCTAAAATGTGATAGGGCGAGTCGCCCAGGTAATGTTGTTGTTTTTTTTCATTACATGATCGGTGTCTAACTTTGGCAACGGTTACATCGCACAATAAAACGCCAGTAAATGACGCTTTAGTGCGGCATTGTGGGAAAAGTTAGCAATTGAGGCGGTCAAACCGGGGTTAACGGTTGTCCTCGATTCAGCAAAAGCAGTACATTGCAGCGTAATAAAATTACAAGACGTGCCTGGCTTAATGCTATCCGGGCCCCAAAGGGCCGGTAAAAGCCGGGATATCCGAAACGAGGAGACAAACATGGCGGTAACGCAAACAGCCCAGGCGTGCGACCTGGTCATTTTCGGTGCAAAAGGCGACCTGGCGCGCCGGAAACTGTTGCCATCCCTGTATCAGCTGGAAAAAGCAGGTCAAATCCATCCGGAGACCCGTATTCTGGGTGTTGGCCGCGCAGAGTGGGATAAAGAGGCATACACCAAAGTTGTCCGCGAAGCCCTCGAAACCTTCATGAAAGAGAAGATTGACGAGAGCCTGTGGGACAAACTGAGCGGTCGTCTGGATTTCTGTAACCTGGACGTCAACGACACCTCTGCTTTTACCAAGCTGGGGAAAATGCTCGACCAGCAGAATCGCGTCACCATCAACTATTTCGCTATGCCGCCAAGCACCTTTGGCGCTATCTGCAAAGGGTTAGGTAAAGCGAAGCTTAACGCCAAGCCTGCTCGCGTCGTCATGGAAAAACCGCTGGGGACTTCCCTCGAAACTTCCCAGCAGATCAACGATCAGGTGGGCGAGTTCTTTGAAGAGTGCCAGGTTTACCGCATCGACCACTATCTGGGTAAAGAAACCGTTCTTAACCTGCTGGCACTGCGTTTTGCTAACTCCCTGTTCGCTAACAACTGGGACAACCGCACTATCGATCACGTAGAAATCACCGTGGCCGAAGAAGTGGGTATTGAAGGCCGCTGGGGTTACTTCGATCAGGCCGGGCAGATGCGCGACATGATCCAAAACCACCTGCTGCAGATCCTGTGCATGATTGCCATGTCTCCACCGTCTGATTTGACTGCGGACCATATTCGCGATGAGAAAGTGAAGGTTCTGCAGTCGCTGCGCCGCATTGACCGCACCAACGTGCGTGATAAAACCGTGCGCGGTCAGTACACCGCAGGCTTCGCGCAGGGCAAAAAAGTGCCTGGTTACCTGGAAGAAGAGGGCGCGAACAAATCCAGCGCCACCGAAACCTTCGTGGCTATTCGCGTAGATATCGATAACTGGCGTTGGGCCGGCGTGCCGTTCTACCTGCGTACCGGTAAACGTCTGCCAACCAAATGTTCTGAAGTCGTGGTTTACTTCAAAAACCCTGCGCTGAATCTGTTTAAAGATTCCTGGCAGGAATTGCCGCAGAACAAGCTGACTATCCGTCTGCAGCCGGATGAAGGCGTGGATATTCAGATCCTGAACAAAGTCCCGGGCCTGGAGCACAAACATAACCTGCAAACCACCAAGCTGGATCTGAGCTACTCCGAGACCTTCAATGAATCTCACCTGGCAGATGCCTATGAACGTCTGCTGCTGGAAACCATGCGGGGCATTCAGGCGCTGTTTGTTCGTCGTGATGAAGTGGAAGAGGCGTGGAAATGGGTCGACTCCATTACCGAAGCCTGGGCTGCGGATAACGATGCGCCGAAACCTTATCAGGCCGGTACCTGGGGGCCGGTGGCTTCCGTGGCGATGATTACCCGTGACGGCCACTCCTGGAACGAGTTTGAGTAACAGGCCGTGAACATGGCCGGTAAAAAGTCACTAACAAAGGGACCTTATTTTACCGGTAACATGATCTAACACAGAAGTGGCATAGTTTTTTATGAATAATAGCCCCGCGTGGATTCACCCGCGGGGCTTTTTTATTTACACTAGCTGAAGCGTTTTTGCTCCCGGCATCAAGTCTGATGGGCTACGATGGGCAACAAAGTTACTTTCATCAGCTCTGAACATGACGGTATCAATGCGGGAGAACAGCCACTTTCTGAGGAACTTCTATGCATCCAAATTTGTTACGGGTAACATCGCGTATTATCGAACGCTCCCGCCCAACGCGCGAAGCCTACCTGGCACGCATTGAGAAAGCCCGGAGCAACACGGTTCACCGCTCGGAACTTGCCTGCGGTAACCTCGCGCATGGTTTCGCTGCCTGCCAGCCGGACGATAAGGCGGCGCTGAAAAGCATGCTGCGTAACAATATTGCGATCATCACGTCCTACAACGACATGCTCTCCGCCCATCAGCCGTATGAACATTATCCTGAGCAAATCCGTAAGGCGCTGCATTCCGTGGGCGCGGTGGGGCAGGTTGCAGGCGGTGTCCCGGCGATGTGCGACGGGGTGACTCAGGGCCAGGATGGTATGGAGCTTTCGCTGCTGAGCCGGGAAGTGATTGCCATGTCTACCGCCGTTGGCCTTTCCCATAACATGTTTGACGGGGCGCTCTATCTTGGCGTGTGCGACAAAATCGTGCCGGGGCTGACGATGGCCGCGCTGTCGTTTGGGCATCTCCCTGCGGTCTTTGTGCCATCAGGTCCGATGGCCAGCGGCTTGCCGAACAAAGAAAAAGTCCGCATTCGCCAGCTTTATGCGGAAGGTAAAGTTGACCGCCTCGCGCTGCTGGAAGCGGAAGCTGCCTCTTATCACGCGCCGGGGACCTGTACTTTCTACGGCACGGCGAATACCAACCAGATGGTGGTTGAGTTTATGGGCATGCAGTTGCCGGGGTCGTCGTTTGTTCAGCCTGATGCAGAGTTGCGTCACGCGCTGACGGACGCAGCGGCGCGCCAGGTCACTCGCCTGACCGGCAACGGCAACGAATGGATGCCTCTCGGGAAAATGATTGATGAGAAAGTGGTGGTGAACGGCATTGTTGCACTGCTGGCTACCGGCGGCTCGACGAACCACACCATGCATCTTGTTGCGATGGCTCGCGCTGCCGGGATCATTATTAACTGGGACGACTTCTCCGAGATCTCCGAAATTGTGCCGCTGCTGGCGCGCCTCTACCCGAATGGCCCTGCCGACATTAACCACTTCCAGGCGGCGGGCGGTGTGCCGGTGCTGCTGCGTGAGCTGCTGAAAGGTGGCCTGCTACACGAAGACGTTAACACCGTGGCCGGTTTTGGCCTGCATCACTACACCATGGAGCCGTGGCTAGACAATGGTCGGCTTGCCTGGCGTGAAGGCGCGAGCCGGCCGTTGGATAGCGACGTTATTGCCACGATGGAAAAACCATTCTCCCGCCACGGCGGAACCAAAGTGCTGAGCGGGAATCTGGGCCGGGCGGTGATGAAAACCTCAGCGGTGCCGGTAGAAAATCAGGTGATTGAAGCGCCCGCGGTTATTTTTGAAAGTCAGCATGACGTATTGCCTGCTTTTGAAGCCGGCAAACTGGACCGCGATTGCGTTGTCGTCGTCCGCCATCAGGGGCCAAAAGCGAACGGCATGCCAGAATTGCATAAACTTATGCCGCCGCTTGGAGTATTATTGGACCGCTGTTTCAAAGTTGCTCTGGTGACAGATGGAAGACTGTCCGGTGCCTCAGGGAAGGTGCCTTCCGCAATCCATGTTACCCCGGAAGCGTATGACGGCGGGCTGCTGGCGAAGGTGCAGGATGGCGACATTATTCGCGTCAACGGCCAAACGGGCGAGCTAACGTTGCTGGTCGATGAAGCCGTACTTGCGGCGCGCACTGCTTATCACCCGGATCTCAGCGCCGAGCGCGTAGGGACTGGTCGGGAGCTATTCGGCGCATTGCGCGAACAGCTTTCGGGCGCTGAACAAGGCGCAACCTGCATTAAATTTTAAGCCCGCGGCAGTAATGCCCGGAACAGATTAAAAGTGGCTAAGAGGCGCTCAGATGAAAAATTGGAAAACTACAGCAGAACAGATCCTGAAAACCGGTCCGGTTGTGCCGGTTATTGTTGTTAACAAGCTGGAGCATGCGGTGCCAATGGCGAAAGCGCTGGTGGCCGGTGGCGTCCGCGTGCTGGAAGTCACGCTGCGTACAGCTTGTGCTATCGATGCCATTCGTGCGATTGCGAAAGAAGTGCCTGAAGCTATTATCGGCGCGGGTACCGTGCTGAACCCACAGCAGCTTGCGGAAGTGACCGAAGCTGGCGCGCAGTTTGCTATCAGCCCGGGTCTGACCGAGCCGCTGCTGAAAGCCGCGACCGAAGGCACCATTCCGTTGATCCCAGGCATCAGCACCGTGTCAGAACTGATGCTGGGGATGGACTACGGCCTGAAAGAGTTCAAATTCTTCCCGGCTGAAGCCAACGGTGGCACTAAAGCGCTGCAGGCCATTGCAGGACCGTTCTCTCAGGTGCGTTTCTGTCCAACCGGGGGGATCTCTCCGGCTAACTACCGCGATTACCTGGCGCTTAAAAGCGTGCTGTGCATCGGTGGTTCCTGGCTGGTTCCGGCCGATGCGCTGGAAGCGGGCGACTACGACCGCATCACTCAGCTTGCCCGTGAAGCGGTGGAAGGCGCCAAGCTGTAAGCCATAAAAAAGCCCGCAGTACGCGGGCCCACTGACTCAATCGCCCTCATTTGAGGGCGATTTTTTTATCCTTCAACTTTTACCTGAGCGGCTGACGTCACGGCCCTTGTCACTGCCTCATCGACGCTGTTACCGGTTGCCAGCGCCACGCCCATACGGCGTTTACCTGCGATCTCCGGCTTACCGAAAAGACGAACCTGTAAACCGCCGCCCAGCGCTGCTCCCACGTTACTAAATTTAACGTTATCGCTTTGCAACTCAGGCAGGATCACCGCCGATGCGGCAGGGCCATACTGACGAATTTCGCCGACAGGCAGGCCGAGGAAGGCGCGAACGTGCAGCGCAAACTCAGACAAATCCTGTGAAATTAACGTCACCATGCCAGTGTCGTGCGGGCGAGGGGAGACTTCACTGAAAATTACCTCATCGCCGCAGACAAACAGCTCCACGCCGAACAGGCCATGGCCGCCCAGAGCGGTAACCACTTTTTCAGCAATTTCTTTCGATTTTGCCAGCGCGATGTCGCTCATCTGCTGTGGCTGCCAGGATTCACGGTAGTCGCCCTCTTCCTGACGGTGCCCGATAGGCGCGCAGAAATGCACGCCGTCAACGGCGCTGATGGTCAGCAGGGTGATTTCAAAATCAAAATTGACCACGCCTTCAACGATAACGCGGCCTTTACCGGCCCGCCCACCTAGCTGGGCGTATTCCCAGGCTTTTGCCAGTTGGTCGGCTGTGCGGATAAAGCTCTGGCCTTTGCCGGAGGAGCTCATTACCGGTTTCACAATGCACGGCAAACCAATCTCATGCACGGCCTGCTGGAAGGCTTCTTCGCTGTCGGCGAAGCGATAGCTGGAAGTGGGCAACTGAAGTTCTTCTGCGGCCAGGCGGCGGATCCCTTCGCGGTTCATGGTGAGTTTGGTGGCGCGGGCGCACGGCACCACTCGCTGACCCTGGGCTTCAAGCTCCAGCAGGGCATCGGTGGCAATGGCTTCAATTTCAGGAACGATAAAATCGGGCATTTCGGCGGCGACAAGCGCTTTTAGCGCCGCGGCATCCAGCATGTTAATGACGTGGCTGCGGTGTGCGACGTGCATTGCCGGCGCATTTGCGTAGCGATCGACGGCGATAACTTCTACCCCGAGGCGCTGGCATTCAATGGCCACTTCTTTACCCAATTCACCGGAACCCAGCAGCATAACTCGCGTAGCTGCCGGGCGCAGAGCGGTTCCCAACGTTGACATGTGATTTAGCCTTAACAAAGAAAAAGACCGCTGCAGTATAAACGAAAACGTTTGCGTTGGCAGCGGCTTTCCGACTTGTGTGATAAAATGAATGACGATATACTGGATAAATAAACAGGTAAAACGGAGCTGCAAAATGGCGGTCGAGATTAAATATGTTGTAGTGAGAGAGGGACAAGAAAAAATGGCCTTTGCCAGTAAAAAGGATGCTGACGCTTATGACAAAATGCTGGATCTGGCTGAAGTCCTCGGCGACTGGCTGCAGCAAAGCCCGATTGCGCTGGATGAAGGGCAGAGCGACACTCTGGCGATGTGGATGGCGGAAAACAAGGATCTGCTGGCGGGCGTATTGAAAAACGGCAAGCTGCCAGAGCCTGAATTAAGTCAGTTTGAGCCAGACGCGGAGTCCTCAGCGCTTGAACAATCGCCAGCGGCTGAAGGCAACGTCAGCGAACACCCTGGACGTAAACGCACCAAAGCCGCGTAATACGGTTCTGCTGTAAGCGCCGGGTAGCCGGCGCGATTCTTTTCCCATCTTTAGCGCTGTCCGACGTTTCTTGACGTCCTGTGGCCTACTCTCGACGAGTTAAGTCAACAGAGGATCTCCGTCATGAATAACTGGTTACAGCAGCTTCAGTCGCTCCTGGGGCAATCTACTTCTCCTCAATCTTCACAGCCTGCAGCCGGTAATAGCTCTGAAGGGATCGGTAAACTTCTGGTGCCGGGGGCGCTGGGTGGATTAGCCGGGTTACTGCTGGCGAGTAAATCTTCCCGCAAACTGTTAACAAAATACGGCACCAGTGCGCTTCTGGTCGGCGGCGGCGCCGTGGCCGGAAGCGTGTTATGGAACAAATACAAGGAGCGGGTTCGCCAGAGCCAGCCCGTTTCCACAGGCTGGAGTGAGCCGCACTCGTCGGTTGATGTTCGTACCGAAAGATTAATTACCGCGCTGGTTTTTGCGGCGAAAAGCGACGGCCATATCGATGCAAAAGAGCGTCAGTTTATTGAGCAACAGCTGCGTGAAGTCGGTATCGACGGGGAAGGTAAAGCGCTCGTCGAACGGGCGATCGACAGGCCGTTAGATCCTCACCAGCTTGCACAAGGTGTGAGAAATGAGGAGGAAGCGCTGGAGCTTTATTACCTTAGCTGCACGGCTATCGATATCGATCACTTTATGGAACGTAGCTACCTGAGCGCTCTGGGCGATGCGCTAAACATACCGCCGGATGTCCGCTCCGGTATTGAGCAAGATATTCAGCAGCAAAAACAACCGCTCGCGGTGTAATCCTCCTGCAACCAGCCTGTGCCGGGTTTCTCCCGGCATTTTCTTTTAATCCTTCATGTTCCGCTTGCAAGCCCGGCTGAATTTGCCACCCTTACGGGGTGTTAAACGGAAAATGATGAAAGTGATGCCGCCAAAAGCCAAAAAAATACCTCACGCTATGACGCTGCATGGCGATACCCGCACGGATAACTATTACTGGCTGCGGGATGATGACCGCGCCGATCCCGAGGTGCTGAAATACCTTGAGCAGGAAAATGATTACGGGAAAAGGATCATGGAGAGCCAGCGCGCGCTGCAGGATCAGTTGCTCAAAGAGATGATCGCTCGCGTTCCTCCTCGCGATGTTTCCGCCCCGTATGTGAAGAACGGCTATCGCTACCGCCAGGTGTATGACAAAGGGAATGAGTACGCGATTTATCAGCGGCAATCTGCGGTCAGAGAAGAGTGGGGCGAGTGGGACGTTTTGCTGGATGCCAACCAGCGTGCCGCCCATAGCGAGTTCTACACCATGGGTGGATTGGCCATTACGCCGGATAATGCCGTGATGGCCCTGGCAGAGGACTATCTCTCCCGCCGTCAGTTCGGCATCCGTCTGCGCAATTTGAAAACCGGAAACTGGTATCCGGAGTTGCTGGAGAACGTCTCGACCGGTTTTGTTTGGGCAAATGACTCCGTCACGCTTTACTACGTGCGCAAGCATCCCAAAACCTTACTGCCTTATCAGGTCTGGCGGCACACGCTGGGCCACCCGGTGGCCGATGACCAACTGGTGTATGAAGAAAAAGATGACGCTTTTTACGTCAGCGTGCATAAAACAACCTCCCGGCATTTTGTTGTCATTCATCTTGCCAGCGCGACGACGAGTGAGGCTTTGTTACTGGATGCCGAACTGGCAGACGCCGAGCCGCAAGTTTTTGCCCCGCGCCGGAAAGATCATGAGTACACGGTCGATCACTACCAGCATGGGTTCTACATTCGTTCCAACAAAGACGGTAAAAATTTCGGACTCTACCGCAGCGCCGTGCGGGACGAAAAACAGTGGGAAACGCTGATTGCCGCGCGGGAACAGGTCATGCTTGAAGACTTTACGCTGTTCCGCGACTGGCTGGTGGTTGCCGAGCGCCAGCAGGGATTGACCAGCCTGCGCCAGATTAATCGCCATACGCGTGAGTCCACGGGCATCGCTTTTGACGATCCGGCCTATGTCACCTGGCTTGGCTACAATCCTGAGCCTGAGACCTCCCACCTGCGCTACGGTTACTCTTCAATGACAACGCCGGACACCCTATTCGAGCTGGATATGGACAGCGGTGAGCGACGGGTTATCAAGCAAACCCAGGTTGCCGGTTTTGACGCTAGCCATTACCGCAGCGAGCATCTGTGGGTGACGGCGCGGGATGGCGTTCTGGTACCGGTCTCACTGGTTTATCACCGGAAACACTTTCGCCGGGGCAAAAGCCCGCTGCTGGTCTACGGCTATGGATCTTACGGCAGCAGTATGGATGCTGACTTTAGCAGCAGCCGTTTGAGTCTGCTGGACAGGGGGTTTGTCTTCGCCATCGCCCATGTCCGCGGCGGCGGTGAACTGGGCCAGCAATGGTATGAAGACGGTAAATACCTGAAAAAGATGAATACCTTTAACGACTATCTGGACGTGTGCGACGAGCTGCTCAGGCAGGGATATGGCGATCCTAAACTGCTTTATGGGATGGGCGGCAGCGCGGGCGGAATGCTGATGGGGGCAGCTGTCAATCTGCGCCCTGAATTATTCCATGGCGTGGTGGCTCAGGTGCCGTTTGTCGACGTTGTAACGACGATGCTGGACGAGTCGATTCCGCTTACCACCGGGGAATTTGAAGAGTGGGGTAACCCCCAGGATGAAGAATATTACCGCTATATGAAGCAATACAGCCCTTACGACCAGGTTCGTGAGCAGGCTTATCCCCATCTGTTAGTGACCACCGGGCTGCATGATTCGCAGGTGCAGTATTGGGAGCCGGCTAAGTGGGTTGCCAAATTACGTGACTATAAGCGGGATGAGACCTTGCTGCTGCTTTGTACCGACATGGATTCCGGGCACGGCGGCAAGTCGGGGCGCTTCAAATCTTACGAAGGCGTGGCACTGGAGTTTGCTTTCCTGATTGCCCTGGCGCAGGGAACGCTGCCAGGGCGCGTGCATTAATCGGCCGCGCTGGCGGCCAGGTAATGTTTTAGCGTCATGCGGAGATCCGGCGTTAGCTCCTTGATGTTGTTGAGCATCCAGCGAAGATAACCCGGGTCGTCTTCGGCTATTTCGGCAATGCGTTTGCCCCGGTATTTGCCAAACATCATGGTGGTTACCAGCGCCGGGCGCCCGGTAATCGTGACCATATCTTCTGCGTTCCAGCCGGACACATCCATAATTCTCAGCAGCAGGGCAGCGGTGATATAACAGTCAAACAGGGCGCGGTGATGATGCAGCCCGGCAGGTGTATCCACATGCAACTTTAGCGATTTGTACAAGCCCATGTTGCTGTATTTGATGCCCGGCCACAGGCGACGCGCCAGCTTCACCGTGCAAATCCAGTCGCCCTGCATTTCCGGCAGCATGCGGCTGTCGAAACTGGCGTTGTGCGCCACGTAATAGGGGCTTCCGATATAGCGGGGGATGACGTCTTCAATCCAGGGTTTATCGGCCACCATCTCTTCGGTAATTTTATGGATGGCCATTGCCTGGTGGCTTATTGGTCGGTCAGGACGGACAAGATCGCTCATCGGGTTTACAATCTTGCCGTCGATGATATCGACCGACGCAACTTCCACTACGCCTCCCTGTAATCCGCAGGTTTCCGTATCAATAATGCGCAGCATCGCAGTCTCCGTAAACAGGCCTCAGGCGACTAGCGTAAAGGAATGACCTCGCCGTGCCAACCTCTCTCATCCCGGCGGCCAATCGCCAGCAATTCCCCCTGGTCGGCCCTGACGACTAGCTGGCCTAAATTATCCCAACATGCGCTGCGCCCAGCGGAGCGAAGTTCTGCCCCGGACCAGGCGTAATTGGCCTGCAAAATGGTGAGTCCATATTTGTGCGCCCAGCGTTGCATATACATCTCATCTTGCTGGTAGCTTAGTTCTGTCATTGCGGCGCCGGTGGCGTAAAGATCGGCGCCGATATCAGCTGCGCTTCGGGGCCAGGCTTCATCATCGCTTTGGGCGCAAACGGCCAGGGCAATATTGCGGGAACGTTGCCCCAAAAGTGGTGCGACGGGGGTTTGAGCATTTACATCGATAGCCGTTGCGGGACGTTTGCAACAGGCTATACGCGATCCATCCGGCAGAAAACCTACCATACCGGCGGCGCTATGCGCCTCGTCACTGAGCGACATGCCGACGATCACGGTCATATGGTAGCTGCGAGCAGCCTCGCTGAGCGGGTCGAACAGCGGATCGGTAAACGCCGGAGGATGGTTGTCCGGGCGTAATCCGGATAAAGAGAGATGAGGGAAAACCAGAAGATCGATGCCTTCTTCGGCGGCACAGCGAATGAAATCGAGATGGTGGTCGATGTTGGCCTGATAACTTCCGGCAACGGCACCGTATTGCGCAGCGGCAACATTCCAGCGTGGCATAGGTTCTTCCTTAATCTTTCATCCAACGATTGCGTCCTGCAATCGTGAGGGATGAGCCAAAGCTTGTGGTCAACTGAACAAGGAAGAGAGTAGCACTAGTTTTGAATCAAAGAGAAAATTCTTAATTTTTTATTTTTGCTTCGGTTCATACGGCAAACGGGAAAGATTCACCGAGGCCAGACGATAGGCAATCAGCTTTTCACGGAACCAGGTCCGCAGGTGTTCAGGTTGCTCACGTTCCACCATTTCAGCCACTACGGGCATGTTATAGCGCTCTTTAAACGCCACGCCGGCAGCGGCAAGGTCGACGTTAACTTTATCCATTTCTTCCTGGGGTAAATCGGCGAGATTGTAGCTCATCATATCCTCCTGCAATGTCAGCGCAGAAGTTACTGTTTTGCGCCCCGGATGACAAGCAACAATAGCTTTTCCCGTCTCGACTTGGTATTAACGCGGGGGTATCCTTGCCGCCTCGACACATAACAAAAAGGAATAGTTAATATGGCGTTCATCTCCTCCCGCATCGCAACCGTGGCGGCATTTGTCACTGCTATGGCCGTTTCTCCAGCCGTGTTTGCACATGCGCACCTTAAGCAGCAGTCTCCGGCAGCAGATTCCGCCGTGACAGCATCGCCGCAGTCGCTGACCCTGAGCTTCTCTGAAGGGGTGGAGCCTGGCTTCAGCGGCGTGACCGTGACCGGCCCGCAGAAATCTGCCGTGCAGACCGGGAAAGTGAAGGTTGCTGAGACCGACAACAAACAGCTGATTGTGCCGGTTGAAGAAGCCCTGAAACCGGGTGATTACTCCGTGGACTGGCATGTTGTGTCGGTCGACGGGCACAAAACCAAAGGTAACTATCACTTCTCCGTGAAGTAATCGCCATGCTGTCGGCGTTTTACATCGCGCTGCGTTTTATCCATTTCACTGCCTTGATGGTGCTGCTTGGCAGCGCCATCTGCTGTTCGCTCCTTGCCCCGCAGCAGTTTAAACCCGTGCTTGTGCGTCGCCTCAGGGCGCAGTGGCGGCCAGCCGTCTGGCTGTCGCTCATTAGCGCCTGTCTGCTATTCATGGCTCAGGCCGGGCAAATGGGTGACGGCTGGCGCGATACTCTTTCGCCGGATGTCTGGCAGGCGGTGCTGACGACTCGCTTTGGTTCCGTCTGGATATGGCAGCTATTGCTGGGCCTGGCCACGCTGGCCGCTGTGCTGATCGCTCCCCGGGCAATGCCGGGGTTATTGCTGCTTTTAGCCGCGGCGCAGCTAATTATGCTGGCTGGCGTCGGGCATGCCGCAATGCACGACGGCGCGCTCGGTGTCTTTCAGCGGATGAACCATGCGATTCATCTTCTGAGCGCGGCCTGGTGGGTGGGAGGCCTGCTGCCTTTGCTGGTTTGTATGTATATGGCGCATAAGCCGCGCTGGCGTACTCCGGCGATTACGGCAATGATGCGTTTTTCGCGCTACGGGCATCTTGCAGTGGCTGCGGTACTGGTGACCGGCGTGGTGAATAGCTTGCTTATCCTCGGCTGGGCGCTGCCGCTGGAAAGTGGTTATGTTCGATTGCTGGCGCTGAAGGTTGTGCTGGTGCTAGTGATGGTTATGCTGGCGCTGATCAACCGCTATATACTGGTGCCGCGTTTCGACGCTGTTCAAGCCGATGCTCAGCGGAGATTTATTCAGCTTACGTGGCTGGAAGTGATTCTATCGGTGGCGATACTGCTGCTTGTCAGCATCTATGCTACCTGGGAGCCGTTCTGACGGCGCAAACTGGTTATATGAGAGATTCATGAAAAAGAGCATTTTGACTTTACTGCTGCTGGCCTGCGCGAGTTCTGCGCTGGCTGCCCCGCAAATTATCACCGTGAGTCGGTTTGAGGTGGGTAAAGACAAATGGGCGTTCAACCGTGAAGAGGTGATGTTGAGCTGCAGAGCGGGGAATGCATTGTTTGCCATCAACCCAAGTACGCTGATGCAGTACCCGCTGAACGCCATTGCTGAGCAGCAGATCAAGAGCGGTAAAACGAGCGGGCAGCCCATCAGCGTTATTCAGGTGGACGACCCGCAGCATCCTGGCCAGAAGATGAGTCTCGAACCCTTCATTGAGCGCGCGCAAAAGCTTTGCGGTGAATAAAAAACACGCATTTCCTGGCATAAAAAAACAGCAATAGCCTCAACGGGATATTGCTGTTTTTGCATAAATAGTCACCTTTATTGCGCCTTTTTTCTGACCACTTTTGTTGCGGACTGGAAAACCTGCGCCGGTAATCTATTCTTAAGAGGCAAGGCGATTTAGCCTGCATTAATGCCAACTTTTAGCGCACGGCTCTCTCCCAAGAGCCATTTCCCTGGACCGAATACAGGAATCGTGTTCGGTCTTTTTTTTATTTGGGAATCCGCCAGCTTGCTTGCGCGTAAAGCGTTTCCCATAACGCTTCGACCTGGCCTGTGCGCTAAAACCATACCACACCTTGATAGCTTGCCGTCCAGCGTTTTTTGCTCAATTTGTTAATTATTTGTTGCGCAAACGTGGGGCCGGGTCGGTGAGTCTTTCGGACTAGTGATGTATGTCACAAAAATTCGCATCACTGCCGCGACAACGCTACACTTTCGGCCTCACTGACTGCATTCCATGAGAAATGCGGCGTTCCTGACAATAAGCCTGCATCCCACTATGACAAATCAAACCGAGCTTGCCGCTCAACATGCGCATGAGAATAGCCTGCGCGCCGTGCTTCGCTCCCCTCGACTCATCCAGCGTGAACTGCTGGCTGGAGTCGTCACCGCGCTGGCCCTGATCCCCGAAGTGATCTCCTTTTCCCTGATCGCGGGCGTGGATCCGAAGGTCAGCCTGATTGCCTCGATCGTGCTTTGTTTTGCTATGTCGATTCTGGGGGGCCGCCCGGCAATGGTCACTGCGGCGGCCGGTTCGGTAGCGCTGGTGATTGCCCCGATGGTTCATCAATATGGGGTGGGTTATATCCTGCCTGCGGTGGTGCTGGCGGGCGGGATCCAGATCCTGTTCGGCCTAAGCGGGCTGGCGCGAATGATGCGCTATATCCCGCTTTCGGTAATGACCGGGTTTGTGAATGCGCTGGGTATTCTTATTTTCTTTGCTCAGGTGCCTCATGTCTGGGGGAAATCGCCGCTGGTTTGGGGCCTGTTCGTCGTGACGCTCGCCGTCGTTTTAATGTTGCCGAGACTGCTTAAATCTGTGCCTTCGCCGCTGGTGGCGATTGTTCTGGTGACCGGCCTGAGTATTGCCCTGGGATGGGTAATGCCCACGGTAGGCGACAGCGGGCCGATGAAGGCCGGTTTGCCCGGGTTAACGGAACTGATAGTGCCGCTTAACGTTGAGACGCTGCGCATTATCTGGCCCTGCGCGCTGAGCATCGCTTTTGTTGGCTTGATGGAGTCCTTGCTAACGGCCAAGCTGGTGGACGATCTCACCGATACACCTTCCAGCAAGCGGCGCGAATGCTGGGGACTGGGCGTGTCGAATATCTTCGCCGGTTTTTATGGCGGCATCGCGGGCTGCGCCATGATTGGGCAAACCATTGTCAACGTTGAGCTGGGAAGAGGGCGTACGCGGCTGTCTACCGTGGCGGCTGCGCTGGTGCTATTGCTGCTGGTCACCGTGCTGAGTGAAGTGATGGCAAAAATTCCGATGGTGGTGCTGGCTGGGATCATGATGATTGTGGCGGTGAAAACGCTGAACTGGCATAGCCTCTCTCCAGTTACGCTTCGCCGAATGCCGGTGCCGGAAACGCTGGTGATGCTCACGACCGTCGCTATAACGGTTTATACCGATAACCTCGCGCTTGGCGTTTTGGGCGGCGTTATCTTCGCTATGATGTTGTTTGCTCGCCGTATTGCACATGTGGTGCGTGCTGAGCGGCAGCTGGCAGCGGACGGGAGCGAAGTGACTTACCGGGTTCGTGGGCCGCTGTTCTTTGCCAGCAGCAACGACCTGGTCGAGCATTTTCACTATGCTGACGACCCGGCACGGGTGGTGATCGATCTGACTCAGGCTCAAATTTGGGATGCCTCCACCGTTGCCGTATTAGATGCCATTGAAACGCGCTATCAGCGTTATCAGGCGCAGGTCGAAATTGTTGGCCTGGACACCCACAGCGCCGATTTCCATCAGCGTCTGAGCGGAAAACTTTAGCGGTTCTACCGGCGGCGTTCAGCTGCCGGCTCTCCCCAATCATTCCCAGCACGAAATTCCATTTTTTGAGCGGCAGGTCACAATTTTCCACTACTTTCCGCTGCCCGGCTGATGGTTTAAACGACAAGCTGGGGAAATAAACATTTCAGTAACATTTACGTTGCCAGTCAATACGCAATAACTTATTACTATTTAACCGCTTACTCAGCGTAAGCGGCCCCGCCTCCACTATAACGATAATTAACAGGATACTTTATGACGACAAACGATGCCGTCCGTGAGGACGCTGCGCGCGGTTTTTGGCCGACGGTCAAAACCTTCCCGTCGACGGTGATTGCGCTGCTGCTTTTTACCCTGGTGATTCGCTTTAGCTATTTTATGGCCTGGCCGTTTATGACGGTGATCATGACCCGTAATTATCATCTTTCGCCCATCTCTGTAGGCGTGGCGATGACCAGCAGTGCGCTTCTGGCGGTGGTGCTGGGAATGTATGGCGGGCAGCTGTCGGATAAATTAGGCCGCCGGGGCGTGCTTTCCCTCGGCTGTGCGCTGTCGTTTGTTGGCTATGCTCTGCTTGGGCTGGCCACGGGAATGGCGTTATTTATCATTGGGCTAATGATTGTTGGCGTCTGTTTCGCGTGGGTAGAGCCGCCGACGCGAGCGCTGATGAGTGACTTACTGGGCGACCGCCGTCGTCGCGCTCTGGCTCTGCAGATTCGCTATTATTTGGTGAATGTGGCGGCGGTTACCGGGCCACTGGTCGGCATTGCTTTCGGGCTGACTTCGCAGAAAGGGACATTCGTAATCACGGCTGTGAGCTATTTGCCGCTGCTTATTTACACCTTATTGTTTATTCCTGCAGGCAAGCTGGTTGCCAAAGACAGCGAACATAAACCCGGGGTCAGATTACGCGACGTTATGCTAATCATCGCCCGGGACAAACTGTTCGTTGCGGCGCTGCTGTGCAGCACGTTATGCGCCGTGGTTTTCGTACATTATGAATCCGTGGTGCCGCTTTATTTACTGACGCTGGACGCTGAGGCAGCCGTAAAGTTAATCACGCTGATTCTGGTGTCGAACGCCTGTACGGTGCTTATTGCCCAGCTTTTTCTGGTTCGCTTTTTGGCTCAAGTTAGCTTGTCTAACCGTATTTTGCTGGGGGGCGCTATCTTTGCGCTGTCACAGCTTTTGTTCTGGTCCGTCCGTACGCCGGATGCGCTGTTGTGGGTGAGCGTGACGGTTATTTTCAGCATCGGCGAGGCCATTCTGATGCCGAACCTGAATATTCTGCTGGATCAGCTGGCACCGGATGAGCACCGCGGTGCGTACCTGGGAGCATCGACCCTGACGACGTTAGGCATAGCGCTTGGGCCGCTGATTGGCGGCGTTATGCTAACCCTGACCGGTGCGGGTGTGTTTTTGGGTACCATGCTGTTTAGCCTGCTGCTGTGCGCTATCATTTACGCCTGCAAATCAGGCCTTAAACAACGACTACAAGAGTAATACTGAGCGGAGTCATGATGATTACTGAAGCCCCACGTCTTGAAACGGAACGCCTTATCCTGCGCCATTTTACGCTGGACGACTATGAGGCGCTGGTTGCCTGTTGGTCTGACCCGGAGATGGTAAAGTTTATCGGCGGCGGAAAACCGCAGGACGGTGAAATGAGCTGGGCGCGATTGATGCGCTATATCGGTCACTGGCAGGCGCTGGGCTACGGTTACTGGGCGTTGTTTGAAAAACAGAGTGGGCGATTCGTAGGGGCGTTTGGATTCCAGGACGCTAAACGAAATCTCAGCCCGGCTTTGGCACACCCGGAGGCGGGCTGGACGCTTATTCCTGCGGTACACGGTAAAGGCTATGCGGTGGAGGCGCTCAGCGCAGTGTTAAGTTGGGCGGATGACAATTTCAGCGAGCCAGTATGCTGCATTATTGATGACGATAATCAGCGTTCTATTGGTCTGGCAGAGCGCTTCGGCTTTACTTTCCAGCACTACGTTGAATACCACGGGAAGCAAATACGCATGTTCCTTCGCCCGAACAAGCGCTAATCTCGCCTGGCCCTGCTCAGAAGTCGCTGTACTCCTGGGCAGGCCGCCAGAATCCATCGATAAACTCTTCCACCGGGTAACAGCCGCCGTGGCGCATACGCTGCTCGCTCATCGCACTCAGACACTGCTGCTCGCTGGTGAAGACTTCCAGCACCAGATCGTCACAGCCGCCGTCCAGGTAACAAACAAATAAAACCAAAGCAAACATTAGCGCCTCAGAACCGCTTCGTTTGGTTTAAGTGTAGGGGAGCCAAGGGAGTGGGGGAAATAATTAATCCGTCCCGTGGACGGAGAAAGTGCTGGCAAAAATCATTGATGTAAAAACGGCACTTGGGTCTAACAAAAGCAATGAATGATGTTCTCTGGTCTACTCCAAACAGCTGAAAACCACGTTTTTGGCTGTTTGTCATCTATATAACCCGTCTCAGGGACGGGTTCATCTTGAATTATGCAAGGCGCATAACCCAGGCATCGCGCTGGCGATCGTAATGCTGCAGGTAAAGTACGGAATGTTCGCCGTCCAGCACGGCGGGAATAGAGGTTGCCCCATCCCATGCATCCAGCTGCATGCACAGGTCGGGATCGGACTTGCAGGGAATGCTTAACGTTCGATCCCCCTGTTGTTCACCGTGTAATTCGGCATCATCGATCTCGAAGATGCCGATCCGAACGTTGGTCTTTGTCATCTTTGGCTCCTTGTTATCCGCAGCAGGTGGTATGACCAGTGGGTCGCTCCAATTTCAGCGTAGTCAAGGCAGCACAAATTGCCAACTCAAAAAGTGCTTATTTTTTTAGCCAGCCTGCGGGGCGGCGAAAAGCTTGCCGTCGCGTACTAATTCCCTTGGGTAGCTGTTCTTCAGGCGTGAGCCAACTTTACGCGCCAGGCCGAGCGGCTGCCCCTGAAAAGTGACAATCACTTCATGTCGTGACGGTGTCACTTCTGGATAGATATCCCGCCCACGGTACCACTCCTCGGCTTCGGTCTCGCTCAGCGGGAAGCAAAGCGGGTTGTCACTTTTGACCAGAGAAACCACGGCTTCATGCTGCCAGCGGAAGCCTTTGTTGTGCTGTTCGGCGAGCTTGAGGCCAATGCGAGAGAAACGCACTTTCCCGATAAGCGGTTCAATCTCACTCGGAAACAGCCAGATCTCTTTGTCGCGCTGCCATAGATTCAGCTCATCGCCCCAGATAAGGCCCGATTTTGCCGCCGCGGCGGTTAGTTCGGCTGCGGCTTTGCCTTTCATCGGCGCGAAGGGGAATTTCCCTACTTTATAGCCCGGGGCCGGCTGCGGTTCGATAGAGGCCGTTTTGCGCAAACGGGCAACGAAAAAGCCTTCGCAGTCGTAAATCTGTGGGAACACGTGCAGGAAACCTTCCGGCGTCAGCGCGCGTGCTGCTTCCGGGAAAAGCTCGTCAAGGGGGGCAATTTCTACCGCGTCCGGCCAGGTATCCAGCAGCCACTGGCAGACATCCTGGTTTTCCTGGCGATTCAGCGTACAGGTCGAGTAGACCAGCGTCCCGCCGGGGCGGAGCGCATGAAAAGCACTCTCAATCAATTCGCGCTGTGTGCCGGCAATTTCGGCCGTGCTTTCAGGCGACCAGTTGCGCAGTGCATCGGGATCTTTCCTCACCACGCCTTCACCGGAGCAGGGGGCGTCCAGCAGAATGGCGTCGAAGGATTCCGGCAGAGCGGCACCGAATACGCGGCCATCAAAATGCGTCAGCGCTACGTTACTGATCCCACAGCGGCTGATATTGGCATGCAGGACTTTTACCCGGCTGGCGGAATATTCATTGGCAAGAATTGCGCCGGTATTATTCATGCGGGCGGCAATCTGGGTTGTTTTTGATCCTGGCGCTGCGGCGACGTCCATCACTCGCTGCGGCTGGTTGCCGTCGGCAAACAACGCGGCTACGGGCAGCATTGAACTGGCTTCCTGAATATAGAACAGGCCGCTCAAATGCTCTGCGGTGCTGCCCAGCGGCAGGGTTTCTTCATCTTCTCGTTCAATCCAGAAGCCTTCTTCGCACCACGGCACCGGCGTTAAACGCCAGTGATAGGGCGCGACGAGCGTCAGAAAGTCAGCCACGGATATCTTCAGCGTATTGACGCGCAGGCTGCGGCGCAGCGGCTGCTGACAGTATTCGATAAAACTTTCCAGCGTCTGGCCAGCGGGAAGTGCGTCACGAATCGCGTCGAGAAAAGGTTGAGGAAGATAAACGGCAGTAGATTGAGCCATGAAAAACGCCCCTGAAAAAATAAGGGGCGCAGTTTAACACGGAATTACCCGGGCGACGTACCGCCCGGGTTGCGGTTCAGCGCGGAAGGGCGGTGCCCCACTGACGCCACTCTTTCGGCTCGCTTTCCAGCAGCAGGAAGTGTTTCCCGGCCTCTGCTTTAGGGGAAAGCGGGATCCCCGGCGGCGTCGCAAACGCAATGCCACCGCGAATAAACTGATTAAAGGTTCCGGTTTTCACCACGCCGCCAGTTAAGCCAAAGTCCAGGCTATAGCCGGAAGCCAGCCAGAAGACGGAGTTGTCCCGGACCAAATGCTGGTAACGCTTGCTTATACGCAGGCCCACCATCACGCGGTCAGAGAGATTGCCGAGCGTCATGCCGGTTACCGTACCGACTTCAATCCCGCGGAAGAGAACCGGCGTGCCTATGCTCAGCGAGCCGGCTTCAGGCACTTCCAGCACGATGTTCAGCCCGTCGGAGTAACGAGAGTCGGTGATAGACGCTTCCTGCAGCTCGAAGTCGCGGCGGGGGTCACCTTTACCGGGTTCAACGTTGATGTAAGGCTGGAGGAGGGTATCAAGATGATCGACGCCCGCGGCAGAGATCTGCGGTGTGACAACGGAGAAGCGGGTACCGGCGCGTGCGAAGGTAGACACATACTCAGGGTAAAGTACCGCTTTCGCTTCCACTTCGTTGCGGGATTGCGTCAGGTTCAGCGACTCAAGCTGGCCGATATCAATGCCCAGATAGCGAATTGGCATCCCGGCGGAAAGTTTTCCGGCATCGAAAGTGTGCAGCGTTATCTGGCTGCCCACCGCTCTTGCCGCGGTTTCAGAGGCGTACAGCACGCGTTTCTCACCTTTCACCTGTCCGACGCTGGCACCGCTCATGTTGTCAAAGCTGATGGCCCCTTTGAGTGCACGAGAGAGCGGGGAGGCCTGCACCGTTAGCCCGCTGCCGTTGAGCTGAACTTTCGCGCCACCTTCAGCCCAAAACACTGTGTTTGGCGTCAGCAGCTTGCGGTATTCCGGCTTGATGTGAACATCAATATCAAAGTTCTCGGCGCGAGGGCGGATGGTGATGATTTCGCCCACCTGGAATTTGCGGTACAGCACCACGGAGCCGGTCTGGATATCTGGCAGGCTGGAGGCCGTCAGCGTCAGCGTGGTGGTCGGGATGTCGCTCAGGCTGTTTTCAATCGCTTTTTCCAGGTTGGCATAAAGCGGATAACTGCTTTTCATCTCGTCTTTGCTGCCCGGCAGCACACGTATGCCGCCGTTGACCCATTCGTTGGCACTGGCGCCCAGGAATTCCACTCCGTCCATGCCGAGCTTCACATCAATGCGGCTGTTGACCACGAATTTGCTGTCGCCCTGCAGCAGATGGCGGTATTGCGGTTCAATGGCGACGGAGAACGTGACGCCTTTCGCTGACAGTGCCCGCGCCACCACCTGGCCGATTTGTATCCCGTGCAGGATAATCGGTTGTCCGGCATCAATACCGTAGCTTTCAGGGGCCGTCAGCGAAAGCGTCAATACATTCGGCTGCTGGAGCGGCGTTTGATCGCTGGAGACCACGGTGAAGCGATCCTGCGGTTCGCCGTCACCCGGCACAAGTTCAAAGGTGCTGCCCGTGAGCAACGTGCTGATGCTTGGATTATCCAGCGAGATTTTTGGGCTACGGAGTTCGATGCGCGTGCCGCTACGCATCAGGCTAACCACGCCGGGGTCAACGGTCATTTCCCCTGTGACGGCACCGCCTGGATTGAGGTTTAACTTAGTCAGCGAACCCACCTCCAGCCCCTGATACATTAACTTAGTCGAGCCTGCTTTAAGGCCATCCCCGCTCGGGAGATCGAGGTTAATGATGACGCCGCGCTGGCTGTGCGCCAGGTCTTCGTAAAGGCCGAATTCATCATCCGCTTTGGCCGGTTCTGAATCGTCAGGGGAATCGAAAGCAATGGCCCCATTGACCAGCGCCGCCAGGCTTTCAAGCTGAACTTTGGCCCCACTCAGGCCAACATCGGCTTTTACGCCGGACACATTCCAGAAACGGCTGCCTTTTTTCACCAGGCTGGTAAAGCGGCGATCGATAAGCACGTCGACGGTGACGCCCTGCTTGTTCTTATTGATGGCATAGTCATACACGCGGCCAACCGGAATTTTGCGGAAATAGACCAGCGACCCGCTGTTAAGGGAGCCTAAATCCGGGGCGTGGAGGTGAATCATCAGCTCGCCGTTATCCAGGCGATATTTGGGTTGGGTATCGAGGGCGGTAAAATGGTCACGCGGCTCGCCTTTACCCGGCATCATGCCGATGTAGTTCCCGCCTACCAGGGCATCAAGCCCGGATACTCCAGCGAGGGAAGCCTTCGGCGTTACCAGCCAGAATTGTGTGTCTTCCCGCAGGGCATCCTTCATATCGCTTTTGATGCTGACTTTGACTTCTATTTTACGCAGGTCATCGCTCAGGCTGATGTTTTGCACGGTACCCACTTCAACGCCCTGGTAGCGCACGGGCGTGCGGCCAGCGACTATCCCGTCGGCGGAGATGAAGTCGATGGTTACGGTGTTGCCGCGTTCCTGGTAAGTCGTCCAGATCAGCCAGCCGGCAATCAGTAACGCAATAACAGGTAATAACCAGAAAGGGGAAATCCGGCGTTTCGTTTTAATTCTCGCTTCAGTCGGTGAAGCGGGCGTTTCCTGACTCATGTGCGTCCCAAAGTAGTCGGCTATCCAGCCATTCGACGGCAAGAATAGTTAATATAACCGCCGCGCCAAAGAAGACTGCGGCGGGACCCATCGTAAAAGCTAACAGCTGGTCACGGTTAACCAGTGACATCATCAACGCGATGACAAACAGATCGAGCATAGACCAGCGGCCAATCCAGGTGACAAAGCGCAGCAATAAAATGCGGGTTCGTAATCCCTGCTGGCATTTGAAATGAATACTGATAAGTAGCGTAATTAATACAATAACTTTAGTAAACGGCACCAGGATACTGGCAATAAACACCACGGCAGCGACGGCGATATTGCTGTGCGCCAGGGAAATGATGCCCGAAAGAATGGTGTCTTCCTGGCGTGCCCCGTTCACGTAAATAATAGAAATCGGCAGCAGGTTAGCCGGAAGCAGGAAGATCAGGGAGGCAACCAGTGCTGCCCAGGATTTTTGTAAGCTTTGCTTTCGGCGATGGTACAGCGGGATGTGGCAGCGAGGGCAGCGGCCTCGTTCGTCAGGAACGCCGGTAAAATGGCAGCCGAGGCAAACCCGCAGTTGCGCATTAAAAGCACGAGCCGGGCGCTGGGGGTAAAAACGCTCCCATAGCTGCTCAATGTTCAGGTGGATCATGGTCAACAGACTCAAGACCACCAGCGCAATAAAAGCGATCAGCCCTGGGCCTGGCTGGATAAACGCATACTCGCGAACCTTAATGCACGCCACGCCAATGCCCACCAGATAGATATCCAGCATCACCCACTCTTTAAGCTTATCCAGCATCAGCAGTACCGGGCGAAGGTTCATGCCGAGAATGTTGCCAAAGCAGAGATAGGCAATAGCCGCGACCAGCGTGGCCGGTGCGCCGACCACGCAAAAGAGCACGACGGCGGCGGTAAGCACGTCTCCCTGGCTTGCCATCTGCCAAATGCCCTGCATAACGTTGGCATCAATACTCGAACCCAGGAGATAGATACGCAGCAGCGGATCGGAAAAGGCGACGGGCATCAGCACCAGCATCGCCACGGCCATCGCCCCCAGGCGCGTCAATGACCAGTCACGGCCATGATGTACTCTTGCATCACAACAGGGGCAGTAGGCACTTTGTGTTGATTTAACCTGGGGCAGAGAGAAAAGGGTATCGCATTGGGGACAACGCTGATAACGTGCCTGAGGCAATGCCTGACTGATGGCGTGTATTTTCATTGTGCGTCGTAAGCCGGGAGCGTTGTTATCTGAATGATGCATTTAGCCTATCGTAATTCATAAAATGATACACCTTGTGGCACCGTGCATTTAATGCTTATTTTAATATGCTACAAAGTAAAGTAAGACAACATAACGGTTATTTAATGAACAAAGAACAATTTTACGCGGATCTGAATCGCGATTTTAGTGCGTTAATGGCAGGTGAAACCAGCTTTCTTGCAACACTGGCGAATACCAGTGCGTTGCTCTTTGAGCGCCTTGAAGGCGTCAACTGGGCAGGATTCTACCTTCTCGAAGCCCAAACGCTAGTTCTGGGGCCCTTCCAGGGCAAAATTGCCTGCGTAAGAATCCCTGTCGGCAAGGGCGTATGCGGCACAGCCGTCGCAACAGGCACGATTCAGCGTGTGGAGGATGTGCATGCTTTCGACGGGCACATTGCCTGCGATGCGGCCAGCAATTCGGAAATTGTGCTGCCCCTGACGGTTGACGGCCAGACGATTGGTGTCCTGGATATCGACAGCACCGAGTATGGCCGTTTTTCGGAAGAAGACGAAATGGGTTTAAAAACCTTGATTTCGCGGCTTTCAGACGTGCTGAGCGGCACTGATTTTAAAAAATTCTTCCCTCGATAGCATGATAAGCAACGGATAACGTGGCATTTAGCGATGGCGTCATTATAATGTCGCCTGTTCATGCCTGCGACTTATTGGCAATTCCGTTGTAATCAGGAAATTTCATGGAAAATCAACCTAAGTTGAATAGCAGTAAAGAAGTTATCGCATTTTTGGCCGAGCGTTTCCCTCAATGTTTTAGCGCTGAAGGTGAAGCTCGTCCGTTGAAGATTGGTATCTTCCAGGATTTAGTCTCTCGTGTTGAAGGCGAAATGAGCCTCAGCAAAACACAGCTTCGTTCAGCGTTACGTCTCTATACGTCAAGCTGGCGCTACCTGTACGGCATCAAAGCTGGCGCGACTCGCGTCGATCTTGATGGCAACCCTTGCGGTGAGCTGGACGAACAGCATGTTGAACATGCACGTCAGCAGCTGGATGAAGCGAAAGCCCGCGTTCAGGCCCAGCGCGCTGAGCAACAGGCGAAGAAACGTGAAGCCGCGGCAGCCGCAGGCGTAACGGAAGACGCTCCACGTCGCGAACGCAAACCTCGTCCGGCGGCAGCACCGCGTCGTAAAGAAGGGGCAGAGCGTAAACCTCGCGCAGAAAAACCGGCACCAAAGGCACCTCGTGAAGAGCGTCGTACGCCGGTGACCGATATTTCTGCTCTGCAGGTTGGACAGGCCATTAAAGTCAAAGCCGGTAACAACGCAATGGATGCTACCGTACTGGAAATTACCAAAGATGGCGTCCGTGTACAGCTGACTTCTGGTATGGCAATGATCGTACGCGCAGAACACTTGCAGTTCTGAAACGGAGGCCTGACTCAGGCATGAACAAACTCTTTAAGCTTACGGCTATCGCCAGCCTGCTGTTCGTGGCAGGCAGTGCCCTGGCCCTGGACAACATTACCCGTGCTGACCAAATTCCTCAGTTAAAGGAAGAAGCTCAGCACGCTACGGTGAGTGAGCGTGTGACCTCGCGTTTTACGCGCTCGCATTACCGCCAGTTCGATCTGGATGCCAATTTCTCGGCAAAAATCTTTGACCGCTACCTGAACTTGCTGGATTACAGCCATAACGTGCTGTTAGCCAGCGACGTCGCCCAGTTCGCTGCGAAGAAAGGGCAGATCGGCGACGAGCTGCGTAGCGGTAAGCTCGATGTTTTTTACGACCTCTACAATCTGGGTCAGAAGCGCCGTTTTGAACGCTACCAGTACGCCCTGAAGGTGCTGGCGAAGCCGATGGATTTCACCGGTAACGACACCATCAATCTGGATCGCAGCAAGGCGCCGTGGCCAACGAGCGTCGATGAGCTGGATAAGCTCTGGGATGCGAAAGTTAAATACGACGAGCTGAGCCTGAAGCTGACCGGTAAAACCGAGCAGGAAATTCGTGAAACCCTGACCAAGCGCTATCAGTTTGCGATCCGCCGCCTGGCGCAAAGCAACAGTGAAGATGTGTTCTCGCTGGCGATGACCGCGTTTGCTCATGAGATTGACCCGCATACGAACTATCTCTCTCCGCGCAGCACCGAACAGTTCAACACCGAAATGAGCCTGTCTTTAGAAGGCATCGGAGCGGTGCTGCAAATGGACGATGATTATACGCTGATCAACTCCATGGTTGCCGGTGGTCCGGCGGCGAAGAGCAAGGCCATCACCGTCGGCGATCGTATTGTTGGCGTAGGCCAAACGGGTAAACCGATGGTTGACGTGATCGGCTGGCGTCTGGACGACGTTGTGGCGCTGATTAAAGGGCCAAAAGGCAGCAAAGTTCGCCTTGAAATCCTGCCAGCGGGCAAAGGCACCAAGACGCGTACCGTGACGCTGACCCGCGAACGTATTCGCCTCGAAGACCGCGCGGTTAAGATGTCTGTGAAGACAGTTGGCAAAGACAAAGTCGGCGTGCTGGATATTCCTGGCTTCTACGTTGGCCTCACTGATGATGTGAAGGTTCAGCTGCAGAAGTTGGAAAAACAGAACGTGAAGAGCGTAATTATCGATCTGCGTTCTAACGGCGGCGGGGCGCTGACTGAAGCGGTGTCCCTGTCCGGTCTGTTTATCCCAAGTGGCCCGGTCGTTCAGGTCCGCGACAACAACGGTAAAGTCCGTGAAGATAGCGATACCGACGGCGTGGTCTACTACAAAGGGCCGCTGGTGGTGCTGGTTGACCGCTTTAGCGCCTCGGCATCTGAAATCTTTGCGGCGGCGATGCAGGATTATGGCCGCGCGCTGATTGTCGGCGAGCCGACCTTCGGGAAAGGCACCGTGCAGCAGTACCGTTCGCTGAATCGCATTTACGATCAGATGCTGCGTCCGGAATGGCCTGCGCTGGGCTCTGTTCAGTACACCATTCAGAAGTTCTACCGCATCAACGGCGGCAGCACTCAGCGGAAAGGTGTGACGCCGGACATCATGATGCCAACCGGGACCGAGCAAACTGAGACCGGCGAGAAGTTCGAAGACAACGCGTTGCCGTGGGACAGCATCAACGCAGCGACCTATGTGAAAACCGGTGACCTTACGCCGTTCGAACCTGAGTTGCTGAAGCTGCATCAGGATCGCATCGCCAAAGACCCTGAATTCCAGTACATCATGAAGGACATTGCTCGCTTCAATGCCCTGAAGGAAAAACGTAACGCTGTTTCTCTGAATTATGCGGTACGTGAAAAAGAGAATCAGGAAGACGACGCGACGCGTCTGGCCAGAATCAACGATCGCTTTAAGCGGGAAGGGAAAGCGCCGCTTAAGAAACTCGACGATTTGCCGAAGGACTACCAGGAGCCCGATCCGTATCTCGACGAGACGGTACACATTGCCATCGATCTTGCAGGTATGGAGCAAGACAGGCCGGCTGAACAACCGGCGGCGAAATAACCTCCCTGATGGGCACCCAAGCGGTGCCCATTTTTTTGCCTGTCTTCGTGATGTAAGATAAATGCATACAAAATGTAAAGTTATGTATTATTAACCACTTGGGCGGGGCGGATGCTTGAAAATAGGCGGCGCGCCCCTACGATGTGTGGGAGCGCAAAGAGCGTGTTTTTAACCGAGGTAAAAAGAAAATTATGATGCGTATCGGGCTTTTCCTGTTGACCAACCTTGCGGTAATGGTCGTTTTCGGGCTGGTGCTAAGCCTGACGGGGATCCAGTCGAGCAGCGTTCAGGGTCTGATGATCATGGCGGTGCTGTTTGGCTTTGGCGGCTCTTTTATTTCCCTGCTGATGTCAAAATGGATGGCATTGCGTTCAGTAGGCGGTGAGGTGATTGAGCAACCTCGTAATGAAACTGAGCACTGGTTGATGGAAACCGTGCGTCGGCAGTCACAGCAGGCGGGTATCGCCATGCCGCAGGTTGCGATTTACCATGCGCCAGACATCAATGCTTTCGCCACCGGAGCGCGCCGTGACGCCTCTCTGGTTGCGGTCAGCACAGGTCTGCTGCAAAACATGAGTCGTGACGAAGCGGAAGCGGTTATCGCGCATGAAATCAGCCACATCGCCAATGGCGATATGGTCACCATGACGCTGATTCAGGGCGTGGTGAACACCTTCGTTATCTTTATCTCCCGTATCATCGCTCAGGTCGCTTCCGGCTTCCTGTCCGGGAACCGTGATGACAACGAAAGCAGCAACGGCAACCCGCTGATTTACTTTGCGGTGGCGACGGTGCTTGAACTGGTGTTTGGCATTCTGGCAAGCATCATCACCATGTGGTTCTCACGCCATCGTGAATTCCATGCCGACGCGGGTTCCGCGAAGCTTGTGGGCCGCGAGAAGATGATTGCTGCCCTGCAGCGCCTGAAAACCAGCTACGAGCCGCAGGAAGCCAGCAGCATGATGGCCTTTTGCATCAACGGTAAGGCTAAGTCAATGAGCGAACTGTTCATGACGCACCCACCGCTGGATAAACGTATCGAAGCGCTGCGCAGCGGTGAATACCTGAAGTAACCGGAAGGTTGAAGTGAAAAAGCGTGCCCACGTGGCACGCTTTTTTTATGCCTGAGCCCGAGGCTGGGACATTCGCAACCCGCTGACAACGGCGGCAATGGTGGCAAATATGCCTGCAAGAATCAGCGAGGCATGTGTTCCACTGTTACCAAACAAGTTAAACATTAGCGCGACCAGTGCAGCCCCACAGCTTTGCCCGAGCAGGCGAGCTGTCCCCAGCATTCCGCTTGCCCCTCCGCTGCGATGGCGGGGTGCCGAGGAGATAATGGTGTGGTTATTCGGGGACTGGAAGAGGCCGAATCCTGCCCCACACAACACCATACGCCAGATAATATTCAGGTCGGACGGATCGTGCGGGAGCATGGCCAAAGCAAACAGGCCGCAGGCCATCACTAAAAGCCCTACGGCGCCCATCAGGCCGGCATGAACACGTTCGATAAGATAACCGGCCAGCGGGGCCATCACCATCGTTGCCAGCGGCCACGGCGTTAACAGCAGACCGGTTTCAACCTCACTGCGGCCCAGGACGGTTTGCAAGAAAAAGGGCAGTGAAACCAGCGCCAGCATTTGAGCGCCGAACGAACATATTGATGTGCCAATAGACAGCGAAAAAATCGGGATTCGCAGCAGGTCTACCGGCAGCAGAGGGAACGGCAAGGTAAGCTGGCGACGGATGAAGAAATAGCCAATCACGACAAGCGCAACCAGCTCACCGATAATGACTGACCCCGGCTGGCCCTGTGAAAAACCACCGATCGCTGAAATCAGCAGACCGAAGGTGAGGGCATTCATCACCGCACTCGGGATATCAAAACGCTGCCCCTGGGATTTTTGCTGATTTGGAGGTAAATAGCGCAGCGCCAGAATCAGCGAAACGATGCCAATCGGCACATTGATTAAAAACAGCCACTGCCAGGAGGCCACCGAAAGAATCGCGGCGGCAACGGTGGGACCTGCCGCGGAGGAGACGGCAACGATAAATGAATTGACCCCCATCCCACGACCAAGAAAACGTTGAGGATAAATGAGGCGTATCAAGGCGGTATTTACGCTCATCAGCGCCGCACCGCCAAAGCCTTGCAGTACGCGGGCAAAGGTGAGCATCGGCAATGAAGTTGAGACGGCACAAAACAGTGAGGTCAGGCAGAACAGGACCAGACCGCATTGATAGATACGGCGGTAGCCAAAAATATCGCCGAGAAACGAAAGCGACAGCAGCGAGACAATAATCGCTATTTGATAAGCGTTAACCACCCAAATAGATTCCGCCGGGCTGGCATTCAAATCGTGGGCAATGGTAGGCAGGGCAACGTTAGCAATAGCGCCGTCCAGCACGGCCATCATAATGCCGAGCGCGATGGTGAAAATGGCGCCATAACGCTGGGGCGTAGGCAAGCCGTCGGACACTGATTTATCCATACTTTGAAAAGGCTGTCTGAAGTCGTTAGGAGGGTAATGATTTTATCATTAATTAATCTCGCTGATGCCGCAGATTTGTAACGAATCAGCAGGCTTTGATTGCGACACTCACGGGGCATCAATATACTAAAAAGCAGTTCTGATTTTTATAAAACAATAACCCCCGAGGTGATGTATGGCACTCTCAGACTCCGACAAACAGCCCGATGCAGTCTCTTCCGTGCTGAAAGTTTTCGGCATCCTGCAGGCGCTTGGGGAAGAAAAAGAGATTGGGATAACCGAACTTTCTCAGCGCGTGATGATGTCCAAGAGTACCGTGTATCGCTTTTTGCAGACCATGAAGTCCCTGGGCTATGTCTCTCAGGAAGGAGAGTTAGAGAAATATGCGCTGACGCTGAAGCTTTTTGAGCTTGGCAGCCGCGCCCTGCAGAACGTTGATCTTGTCCGCAGTGCAGATATACAGATGCGAGAGCTCTCCCGGCGAACCAAAGAGGCGATTCACCTCGGGGCGCTGGACGACAGCAGTATTGTCTATATCCATAAAATTGACTCGCTCTATAATTTACGCATGTATTCCCGCGTAGGGCGTCGGAATCCTTTGTACAGCACAGCAATAGGCAAGGTTTTGCTGGCCTGGCGACCGCGCGAGGAGATTCTGGATATTCTCTCTGACGTAGAATATGTCCGCAGCACGGAACGCACTATTGTCAGTACTGAAGCGCTTCTCCCGGTGCTTGATCTGGTGCGTGAGCAGGGGTACGGCGAAGATAACGAAGAACAGGAAGAAGGCATTCGCTGCGTGGCGGTACCGGTGTTTGATCGTTTTGGTACTGTCATTGCGGGAATGAGTATTTCATTTCCAACGCTTCGCTATTCGGATGAGGGACTGTCTGAATACGTTAGTCTTCTTCATCAGGCTGCGCGTGCGCTGTCAGAGCAAATGGGCTATCACCACTCTCCTTTCTGATTTTGTTAAAGTGGGCCGCGCAGAACACGCGGCCCTTTAGATCTAACCATTATCAATCGGCGTGTCGACCTTACGCAGCAGTGGGCAGTTGGTCAGGCCAATAATTCCACTGTCGGTATGAATAAACTGTGCTGTCACGGTATTACGTGCCGTCAGGTACTTGCATTGCAATCCCAGTCCGGCCGCATTTTCTTTGCTGCCAATCAAAACGCCATAGCCTGAAAGCAACAGGCCAATCCAGATGATGGCAATAACAATGATGGTACGAATAATCGCTCGCATACTGACCTCAAACATCAATCCAATCCTGCATCAACCTTACTCTGAATAATTGACGTCACAATCTGATGATTCTGAAATGAAAAAGCAGGAAACGTTACTTATGGTTTAGTTGGTTAGTGTTAAATTAGCGAAATTCTATGGTCAAGAGGTGGCGATGTAGTGAGAAAGTACAGATGGGTGATCGTTCTGGTGATTGTTGTTACCTGCCTGCTGCTATGGACTCAAATGATAAATGTGATGTGCGACCAGGATGTGCAATTTTTCAGCGGCATTTGTACCATTAATAAATTTATCCCCTGGTAGTGATTTGTCTCTCTCTGCCTCAGGTGTAGAATGCGTTTTTTTTGAGGTGGTAAGATGAACGAACTGGGTGTTAGTGCTTTAAGTATCATGCCGCTGGCAATCTCGCTGGTGACGTTGATTGTCGGTCTTGTCCTGTGGTTTTTTGTCAATCGTTCCAGCAGCCGTGCAAACGAGCAGATTGCGCTGCTTGAAGAGCTGGTCGATTTACAGAAACGTCAAAATGCCCTGCTGCGTCGCCTGTGCGAAGCCAACGAACCCGAGCCGGAACACAAACCGACTGCGAAGGCTGAAGAAGAAAATGACGATGACTTTGTTCGTCTGGTAGCGGAACGCTAATCAGGCTGGAGGTGGGATGAGCTGGAAAAACCCCTGGTACAATCCGCAGTTATCCCACCATCTACCTGATGGGTTTTGTAACGCTGAGCCTGTAGTCCGGCAACCTGGCGACGTCCAAAGGTGGCGGCAGGAGCGCAAAGCGCAGAAGCTGCCGCATCCTCCCGGTGAAGGTTATTCCGCGTTTATTAAACGCTGGTGGCAACAGGCCGATCTGAGCGGCAGCGATGACCGCATATGGTGGCTGGGCCATGCCAGCCTGTTATTGCGGCTTAATGGTCATTTTTTGCTGACCGATCCGGTATTTTCCCGTCGAGCTTCCCCGGTTTCTTTTGCCGGTCCTGCCCGGCGAACCGAAGTCCCGCTCGACGTTAACCAGTTGCCTCGACTTGATGCGGTACTCATCTCCCATAACCACTACGACCATCTGGACAAAAAAACTGTCCGTCGCTTGATCAAGCGTTTTCCCGACGTGCATTTTTTTGTGCCCCTGGGCTTGAAAGCATGGTTCAGCCAGCGCGGCATTGAACAGGTAACAGAGCTGGACTGGTGGCAAAGCTTTAACTGGTGCGGCATGGTTTTCACCGCCGTGCCTGCCCGGCACTGGAGTATGCGAACGTTTTGGGAGCGAAACCGTTCGCTCTGGTGCGGTTGGGTTGTGGAGCAGGGGAATTTGCGCTTCTGGTTCAGCGGTGATTCGGGTTATACCCCGTCTCTGGCGGAGATCGCAAAACGGCTGGGTCCATTTGACATGGCTGCATTGCCGATCGGGGCCTATGAGCCTCGCTGGTTTATGGGCGATCATCATATGGATCCGCAACAGGCGGTGACTTTATGGCAAGCAATCGGCAAGCCTGAGACAATTCCTATCCACTGGGGCGTATTTGAACTGGCCGATGAGTCTCTCGATAAACCACCGCAGGAATTGCTGGCGGCCCTGCGTGAGAAAGGGGAAAGCGATGATCTGTTTTCACCGCTGCGTATTGGTCAAAGTTTGCCCCTAACAAAAAATAAGAATTAATTATTATTGCCCGTGCAGAGAGCTTTATTTCTATTTGGCTAAATTAACGCCTGATAATCATGCTTTAAATTTCATCGAAACGTTTTTATTGCCTTATCCTGGGGCAAGGTGTCATTAAACTTTCATTATTTTGGTGCAGAATACGTGGCCTGTTGTACAGGCTTTATTCGGTGGACATAAAAAATACAGGGATGAAATCCGGGTATTGAACGCGATGACTGGCTTTAGGTTGATTTGTGCATAGGTATGCATAAAAAATCATAAAGATATATCCTTCAAAAAGGATTTTATTGTTCATGTGTCTGGACGAAAAGTGCACTTTACGCTAAGGTTCAGAAGTTGTCGGAATGTTGTTAAAACACAATCTGTTGCGACAATCTTGTGCAGTGAAAATATATATCAAAAAGCGCGGATTACTTTCCCAAAGTAATCGTGTAATTTTCTGAATCTGTGCGGCAGATCGACACATGCTTAAAAATGGCTTGCCATTGTTTACGTTGTGTGTGATAACACGTTGGGTTAAACGAGGTACAGTTCTGTTTATGTGTGGCATTTTCAGTAAAGAAGACCTGAGTAAACACGTTGTCGTTGAATACCGCTTCTCTGCCGAGCCTTATATTAGTGCCTCATGCAGTAATGTCTCTGTTTTATCTAAGTTATGCCTGCGGGCGAAGAATACAATCTAAGGAATTTGCAAAATGGCAAAGATTAAAGGTCAAGTTAAGTGGTTCAACGAGTCTAAAGGTTTTGGTTTCATTACTCCAGCAGACGGCAGCAAAGATGTATTCGTACACTTCTCTGCAATCCAGGGTAACGGCTTCAAAACTCTGGCTGAAGGCCAGAACGTTGAATTCGAAATCCAGGACGGCCAGAAAGGCCCTGCTGCAGTTAACGTGACTGCCATCTAATTCTTCTGGATTAGAGCTCAGGCGCGAATAACGCCGAATTGAGATAAAAGCCCCGTTTCGACGGGGCTTTTTCATTTCTGTCGCTAATCTACTGTTTTTCAAGCTATTAACAAATTGAATCATTTGTTGCCTCTTGTTGCAAAGCTGCGAAGGTTTTAGCACTGTTCTCCCGGCAAAATGTCTGGGATCTGGTTAAATCTTTCAATCGCTTAGGCTCCTCAAGGAATAGTTGTGAAGAAGGGTGTCCCCGTATTAACCGGTAATTTTATCCAGTGGCGTTTTGGGCTTCTGTGTGTGGCCATCACCGGGAGTTTGGTGTTCCTGCTCGGACGTATTGCCTGGCTGCAAATTATCTCCCCGGATAACCTGGTTAAACAGGAGGATATGCGTTCCCTGCGCGAGGAACCGATTGAGGTGCCCCGTGGGATGATCGAAGATCGCAACGGAAAACCGCTGGCGGTCAGTGTGCCGGTCGAGGCTGTGTGGGCCGATCCGAAAACGGTTATGGATAAGGGCGGCGTACTGGTTAACAGCCGCTGGCAGGCGCTGGCCTCGGCGCTGCACGTCCCTTTGAGCGAGATTGCCGCGCGTATTCACAGCAACGAGCGCGGCCGTTTTATCTACCTTGCGCGCCAGCTGGATCCCCAGCAGGCACAATACATCGACAAACTAAATATCCCTGGTATTGCGCTGCGCGATGAATCTCGCCGCTTTTATCCCGCAGGCCGGGTTGGGGCAAACCTGATCGGCTTCACCAACATTGACGATCAGGGCATTGAAGGGATCGAGAAAAGCTTTAACCAGCAGCTGACCGGTAAAGAAGGTGAGCGTCTGGTGCGTAAAGACCGTTACGGCCATGTTGTCGAGAATATTACTGAGAACCCTGCCAGCCCCGCGCATAATATCCAGCTCAGCATCGATGAACGGCTGCAAACTGTGACGGAAGATGCGCTCAGCAACGCTGTGTCCTGGAACAAAGCCGAGTCAGGCGCCGCGGTGGTCATTGATGTGCAGACCGGTGAAGTTCTGGCGATGGCTAATTACCCGACTTTCAATCCGAACAACCGCGATGACGCAAAGCTCGATGATTTCCGTAACCGTGCGATAAGCGACACCTTCGAACCCGGTTCGACCGTAAAACCGATGGTGGTAATGACCGCACTGCAGCAGGGAATTGTCCGGCCTGACAGCGTTATTGATACTCATCCATTTACACTGGACGGGCACCACATTCGTGACGTGGGGTATTACCCGCAGCTCACCCTGACAGGCGTGCTACAAAAATCGAGCGATACCGGCGTGTCCCGTCTTTCACTGGCGATGCCGATTCAGAATATTTGGGACACTTATCATAAATTTGGCTTTGGCGTCCCCACCGCAATCGGCCTGACAGGGGAAAGCCGCGGCCTGTTGCCGGTGCGCCAGCGCTGGGGAGAACTGGATCGCGCCACTTTCGCATTTGGCTATGGCCTGATGGTGACCCCGCTGCAGCTGGCTCACGTTTACGCCACGATAGGTAGCTTTGGTATTTCCCGTCCGCTGTCCATCACCCGCGTTGATCCGCCGGTGGAAGGGACAAGGGTGATGCCGGAAGAAATCGTGCATGAAGTGGAACATATGATGGAGAGCGTGGCGCTGCCCGGCGGCGGGGGCGTTAAGGCAGCAGTTCATGGCTACCGTGTGGCGGTGAAAACGGGCACAGCCAAAAAGATCGGTCCTGATGGCAAATATATAGATCAGTACATTGCCTACACGGCTGGCGTGGCGCCGGCCAGTAATCCTCGCTATGCGCTGGTGGTGGTGATTAACGATCCTTCCAACGGGAAGTACTACGGCGGTGCGGTTTCTGCCCCTGTTTTCAGCCAAATCATGGGGGATGTTTTACGTCTGGAAAATATTGAGCCGGACGGGCTACCCGCCGGAGACAACAGCATTATGGTGCTGAACAAAATGGAGAATGACCGCGCCGCCATGTAGCGGTTTGGCAAAAGGGGCGCTAAAATTGCGCCCTTTGTTGTTTCCGGAGTTTTTTATGTCCTGGCTTTGCCCACTCTGCCATTCCGTGCTCAGCGCCAGCGCGAACAGCTATCGTTGCCCTCAGGGCCATCAATTTGATATTGCCAAAGAAGGCTACGTTAATTTGCTGCCCGTTCAGCATAAACGTTCGAAAGACCCGGGTGACAGCGCGGAAATGATGCAGGCTCGCCGGGCATTCCTCGACGCCGGACATTATCAGCCTCTACGCGATACCGTTTGCCAGCTGTTAAAAGAGATAGCGCCCTCGGCGCTATTGGATATTGGCTGTGGGGAAGGGTATTACACGGCGGGATTTGCATCGGTTGTGGCAGATAACGGGGGTGAAACCTGGGGGCTGGACGTTTCAAAAGTTGCGATTCGCTACGCCGCCAAACGCTACCGTGAAGTTAAATTTTGTGTAGCATCCAGCCACCGCCTGCCGTTTGCCGACGAGAGTATGGACTCGATTGTGCGCATTTTTGCTCCCTGCAAGGGCGAAGAGCTTGCCCGGGTCGTGAAGCGTGGCGGCGTAGTGGTGACAGCCACGCCTGGCCCACGCCATTTGATGCAGCTAAAAGGGCTGATTTATCAGGATATTGTCTTGCACAGTGAAGAGGTTGAATCTATGCCGGGCTTTACGCTGCAGCAGACGCTTCAGCCTGGCTGGATGATGAACCTGCGTGGGGATGAGGCTGCCGCTCTGCTGCAAATGACGCCGTTCGCCTGGCGCGCCCGCCCCGAAGTCTGGGACGGGCTGAAAACAGAAACGGCATTTAGCTGTGAAACTGACTTTGTGGTGCGGGTCTGGCAGCGCGATTGATCAGTTAAAAGGGGCGAAGTGGCTGTACATGATCTGGCAGCCGATGCCTATCAGCACGATACCGCCGAGGATCTCGGCGCGTTTGCCTAGCATAGGCCCGATAAAGCGGCCGACCATTATCCCCAGAGTGGACATAATCGCGGTAGCGCAGCCGATGGCTAGCGCAGTCTGAATAATATTGACCTGCAGGAAGGCAAGCCCAACGCCTACGGCCATTGCATCAAGACTGGTGGCAATCGCGGTGGTCACCAGCAGCCAAAAACCGTGGCGATGAATTTTAGGCGCATCTTCCTGAGCCGCCCCGCGGAAGCCTTCCAGCACCATACGCCCGCCGAGGAACACCAGCAGAATAAAGGCCACCCAATGGTTCCATTCCAGCACAACTTTGCTCGCCAGCAGGCCAAGGCCCCAGCCGATAAGCGGAGTAATGGCTTCAATGACGCCAAAGATCAAACCGGTACGGAGGGCTTCTGAGAATTTAGGTTTGTGCAGAGTGGCACCTTTGCCGATGGAAGCGGCGAAAGCGTCCATGGACATGCCGAAAGCAAGCAGGATTGTTGCGGAGAGATTCATCGTTACGCCTCAGTTGGGAATATCCATATACACGCAAACCATCCCCAACTTTACGATGGCGCGTGCCTATGGTCTCGCCTACTCAGAACTCTGAGGCGTACATGCCACGTTAATCTCAGGAGCGGATATAACGAGTATGTTGACATGTACATTTCTGCCTGTGGCAGAAATCGGCTACTCCCCAACGACGGGCGCAACCTTAACATATTTTTTTAAATTAAAACAATCTTTGAATTCTATTTTTCTGATCATTTATTGATAACGATTTTCGTTTTAATGAGACATGCAATGTAAAGGTTAAAATAAAGCCATATAAATCTTATGAAATAGCAAAGGCTATGTTTCAATTGATGAACAATAGCCCACCAATATAGACATTGCTATATGTGTAACTTACTGAGTTGAAAACATTAGTTTGTAAATTCTTTCGAGGTCATCAATATTCTTTACGCGAATCAATAAGCGCCGCTGTTCTAATTGCATCACCAGCACGCCATCTTCCGATAAATTCATTTCTTTAATGCGGTTATATTCCACCCAAACATTGGCGAAGAAAAAACCATGACTTTTGAAGACGATCTTCGGTTGCCTGAACCAGGAAAGATAAATGGCCATTAGCGCCAGAGCAGATAATAACCATGTGGTTAGCGGGGTACCGTGCGAGGTCACGTTGTTATAGATAAGAATGCCGACAAGAAAGACAAAGATGGCGCTGTCCACGCGATTACGGCGAAGCAGGGGGATTTTGAGCAGGGTTTTGCCCTTTAGTTTGTCCATCACAAACTCATCGTAAACGGCAAAAGCCAGCAGCAACGCGATAAACACAACCAGCACGACATCCGTTAACGTCATGAAACCTCCCCTTAAAGATAAAAAAAACGGGGGCTGAATGCCCCCGTTTGTCAGAACAAATTACAGACCCAGCAGGCCAATAGCGTAACCCACAATGCCGATCACAAAGAAGCCCATAATGATCCACAGCGCGTTGACTTTTTTGCGTAGCAGCCACATACAGGCAAAGGTCAGCAGCAGCGGTACCAGGCCCGGCATCAGCTGGTCGAGGATCGTTTGCACGGTGGTCACTTTAACGGCCCCGGTCTGGTCGGTAATTTTTGACACCACCAGCGGGATGTTAACGTGCGTCCATTTGTTAACTAACGCCCCCATGACAAAGAGGCCGAGAATAGACGCCCCTTCCGTCAGTTTTTGCAGGAAGCCGCCGCCCATATCCTTAACGATATCGACGCCTTTACGGTAGCCATAGGCCACGCCATAGTAGCGGGTCAGCAGGCGCACCGCGTTGAACAGAATAAAGAACAGCAGCGGGCCAAGCAGGCTACCGCTCATGGCGATACCGGCGCCCAGGGCAGCAAAGACCGGGCGGACGGTACCCCAGAAGATAGGGTCGCCTACGCCGGCCAGCGGCCCCATCAGGCCAACTTTGATGCCGTTAATCGCACCGTCATCAATTTCAGCGCCGTTAGCACGCTGCTCTTCCATTGCCAGCGTGACGCCAAGTACCGGGGCGGCAACGTAAGGGTGGGTGTTAAAGAATTCCAGATGGCGCTTGATAGCCTGGCGACGGGCGTCGTTGTTTTCCGGGTACAGGCGTTTGATAACCGGCACCATACAGAAGCAGAAGCCTAACGCCTGCATACGTTCGAAGTTCCATGAGCCCTGGAACAGGTTAGAACGCAGGAATACGCCACGGATATCACTCTGGGTGATTTTCTTCTCAGTCGTTAATTTAGTGGAATCAACCATTTCGCTCACCTGTTAGTCCAGTTCGTTATCAAGATCGTTCGCGGCAGCAGCCTGAGCCGGAGCACCCGCGCTACGGTTATATTTCGGGCTGAGCTGAATGTAGAGAATGGCCATCACTGCGCCAATCACGCCCAGTGCCACCAGGTTGAAGTTGGTGAACGCTGCGGTAACGAAACCGAGGTAGAAGAACGGCATCAGGTAGCCCGCGCGCATCATGTTGATGACCATCGCGTAACCGACCACCACAATCATGCCGCCGGCGATGTTCAGGCCGCTGGTTACCACTTCAGGAATGGCGTTCAGCATGTTCTGAACTTCACTGGTGCCTACGGAGATGGCGACGATAACCGCTGGAATAGCGATACGCATTGCCTGCAGGAACAGGGACGAGACGTGGATCCAGGAAAGCGCCGTCAGGTTGCCGTTATTGGCCGCCTTATCCGCCGCGTGCTGGAAGCCCACGGTAATAGTACGCACGATAATGGTCAGCACCTGGCCCGCAGCCGCCAGTGGAATAGCCAGCGCGATACCGGCCCCGATGCTTTGGTGCCCGGCGATAACCAGGATGGTTGAGATAATTGAGGCGAGGGCGGCATCCGGGGCCACGGCGGCACCGATATTCATCCAGCCCAGGGCGATCATTTCCAGCGTACCGCCGATGATGATGCCGGTTTTCATGTCGCCGAGAACGGCACCGATTAACGTACAGGCGATAAGCGGACGGTGGAACTGAAATTCATCGAGCACCGACTCCATACCGGCGATACAGGCTACGACAAACACCAGCACAATCTGAAGAGTGGTAATCTCCATTGTACTTCTCCTATTGACGATGACTTATGTGTGAAATCTGAGCAATATTATTAGTGATGACAATCATTTAACTTTCGCGATCAGATCCATCATTTTCAGTTTTTGATCGGTAGACACTTTCCGCGCTTCAAGCTCAATACCGCGGTCGTTCAGTTTTTTGAAGGCCTCAATATCTTTCTCATCTACGGAAATGGCGTTGTTAACCTGGGTTTTGCCCTGGCGGAAAGCCATGCCGCCGATGTTGACGGAGGTGATTTTTACGCCACCCTCAACAATGCGCTCAACGTCGGTTGGGTTGGTGAACAGGAGCATGACGCGTTCACCCGCGTATTTGGGGTTGTTGTAAACGCGGATCATTTTTGCGACATCCACCACGTGGGCGGTGACGCCCGGCGGTGCGACCTGGGTCAGCAGCGTTTTGCGAACGGTGTCTGCCGCCACTTCATCACTGACGACGATAATGCGGGTAACGTTGGTTTCTTTCGTCCAGCGGGTGGCGACCTGGCCATGAATTAAACGGTCATCAATACGCGCGAGACCGATGTTCATGTAATCGTTTGGCCCCATCGGTTTGGCTGGCGCAGCGGCTTTCGGCGCGGCGGCAACGGGGGCCGGTGCGGCTTTTTCAATCGGCTTAGCTTTCAGCGCTTTCACGCCTTCGCGGCCCGTTTCAACGGCGTGGGCAACCAGATCGTCGAAGGTGGGATTGTCGTCCCGCGACATCAGGGTTTCGACCAGCATCGGGATATTAACCCCGGCGACCACTTCGTAATGTTCCTTATCCACAACGATACGGCTTGCCGCATTGAATGGACTGCCACCCCAGGTATCCACGAGGAATAGCACGCCTTTGCTGGTGTCCAGTTTCTCCAGCTGAGCGTTATATTTCTCGATCAGGGTTTCAGCATTTTCACCCGGGACGAAATCTATCCAGCCAACGTTCTCTTGTTCGCCTAATAGCATTTCGGCGGTTTTCAGCAATTGTTCCGCTGCCCAGCCATGTGTGCCTATGACAATAGCAATAGTCACTTGCTACCTCCTGTTTTTGTCATTACAACACCCCTCGAAGGGTGCGGTGGTGTATCGGGATCGTTTCAGCGAATCGATTCAGATAACACGTTCAAGAAAGAACAAACCATTTGCCGGAATTATTTTAGACAGTGAAAAAATAATTTATGTGATGAAGATCCGTAATTTAACGTTGCCGTGATTTCATGGCATTACGCTGTAAAATATGGTCAGCATAAGTTGCAAAAAAATTGCAAAGTCAGGTAAATCTTTGCCAAGCCCTGGTTTACTTTGATAATGTTAGCGTCCGATTCACTTTCAGGAGTAGCGGGCAGTAGCCCACCCTATGGACCGTCACCGACGTCTTTTCACTGCCGGGATGCCTAAATCCCACCCTCTCAGCGGCATTTTATGCCCGCAAATACGATTAACCAGCCGCTTTGCGTCCGTAACCTACGGAATGCCGACTTGCTGTGCCCTTAACGGGAGTCTGACATGGAACTGTTAATGGACCCGCAAATCTGGGCCGGTTTACTCACGCTTGTTGTGCTGGAAATCGTACTGGGTATTGATAACCTGGTGTTTATCGCCATTCTTGCGGATAAACTTCCGCCTAAGCAGCGGGATAAGGCTCGATTGATTGGCCTGTCGTTGGCGCTGATTATGCGCCTGGCACTGCTGTCGCTGATTTCGTGGCTGGTCACGCTAACTGCGCCGCTGTTCAGCATCGCGGATTTCACCTTCTCAGGCCGTGACCTGATTATGCTGGTGGGCGGTATCTTCCTGCTGTTTAAAGCGACCACGGAACTGCACGAACGCCTTGAAAACCGTCAGCATGATGACGGCCACGGTAAGGGCTATGCCAGCTTCTGGGTGGTGGTGCTGCAGATTGTGGTGCTGGATGCCGTCTTCTCGCTGGATGCGGTGATTACCGCCGTGGGGATGGTCAACCATCTGCCGGTGATGATGGCTGCGGTCATCATTGCGATGGGCGTCATGCTGCTTGCCTCCAAACCGCTAACCAACTTTGTTAACCAACACCCGACGGTGGTGGTGCTCTGCCTGAGCTTCCTGTTGATGATTGGTTTGAGTCTGGTGGCAGAAGGCTTTGGTTTCCACATTCCAAAAGGCTACCTGTACGCGGCCATTGGTTTCTCGATCATCATCGAGCTGTTTAACCAGATCGCGCGTCGTAACTTTATTCGTCATCAGTCGCGCCAGCCTCTGCGAGCGCGTACTGCCGATGCGATTCTGCGCATGATGAGTGGTAAGCGTCAGGAACGTGTACAAAGCAGCGAAGACAGCAAAGCCATGACGCCAATTGAGGCGGAATCCTTTGCGGAAGAAGAGCGCTATATGATTAACGGCGTGCTGACGCTGGCTTCGCGCTCATTGCGCAGCATTATGACACCGCGTGGTGAGATTTCGTGGGTTGATGCGATGAAGAGCGTGCCGGAGATCCGCGAACAGCTGCTTGCCTCTCCGCACAGCTTGTTCCCGGTGTGCCGGGGCGAACTGGATGAAATTATTGGCGTAGTACGAGCGAAAGAGCTGCTGGTTGCCCTGGACGAAGGCGTTGACGTGGCGGCGATTGCCGCGCAGTCACCGGCGATTGTTGTGCCGGAAACGCTGGACCCAATCAACCTGCTTGGCGTGCTGCGTCGTGCTCGCGGCAGCTTCGTTATCGTTAACAACGAATTTGGTGTGGTGCAGGGCCTGGTCACGCCGCTGGACGTCCTGGAAGCGATTGCCGGTGAATTCCCGGATGCGGATGAAACGCCTGAAATCGTTCGTGACGGTGACGGCTGGCTGGTGAAAGGCTCAACGGACCTGCATGCGCTGCAGCAGCGCCTGGACATCCATCGCTTGGTGCACAGCGAAGAAGATATTGCTTCTATCGCCGGCCTGGTGATTGCGGTGAATGGTCATATTCCTAAAGTCGGGGACGTGATCGAAGTCGCGCCGCTGCGTATTCAGATAGTCGAAGCCAACGATTATCGCGTCGATTTAGTTCGTGTGGAAAAAGAACGCTCTCCACACGAGGACGAAGAAGAGTAAGTCAGCGCATAGGGAAGGCCGGGATAGCCCGGTCTTCATGGCGAGGGGGCGGCGGCGTGTTGCCCTCGAGCCAGTGAGAGAAATCTCTCAGCGGCATAGGTTTGGCGTACAAAAAGCCCTGCAGCACATCGACACCGTTACGACGTAAATATTCTGCCTGCTCTTGCGTTTCCACCCCTTCAGCCACCAAATCGATCCCCAGCCTTTGCCCAAGGGCGATAATAATGTCCGTCACCGTCGAGTTCACCGCATCAGTCCCGATGGCGGCGGTGAAGGATTTATCGATTTTCAGCACATTGGGATTCAGCGTCTCAAGATAAGCCAGCGAGCTGTGGCCGGTGCCGAAATCATCAATGGCGAGGTCGATACCGAGCCTGTGTAGCTCCCGAACGACGCCGTGATCCATTGGGGGCAGGGCATTTCGTTCGGTGAGTTCCAGCGTCAACTTTTGCTTAGGCGTGGCCGGGAACCAATAACGTTTCAGGTCTCGAATAATTGCGCCGTCGTGGAAGTGGCTGGGGGCAACGTTAAGGCCGATATGAAACCCGGGCGTTTTGGGGAAGATCTCCAGGTGACGCACGGTTTCATCCAGCACAAAGCGCGTGAGTGGCGCAATTTGCTGCTGCTGTTCCGCGAGGGGGATAAACACTTCAGGCGAAATCCAGCCCTGTCTTGGGTTATTCCAGCGCAGCAGCAGCTCTACGCCAACGCACTCTAAGTTTCGGGCGCTGACCAGCGGCTGGCAGAAGACTTCAAATTCCCGGGCGGCGAGGCCGAGGTTGATCTCCCAGGAAAAGCTCATTCGGTTGGCGGTCGCAAGCCAGGCAATATAGCCCACCAGCAGGCTGAGTAATAAAGCCAGTGGAAGCTGGGCCGGTAAATTTTGCAGCGTTAACTGGTCGGCAGAAGGGCCAATGGCAGTAATAGAATAAGGGTAAAGCTTAGATACTGTCTGTTTAGATACATCATCTCCGTTTGTTTCTATCTTCCCCAGCAGACCGGCACCGTATTCAAGATGATCGTCGCCGACGTTCAGTACCGCTCGCGTTACCCAGGGATGCTCCGGCTTAAGCAGTAGGCTGGTTAACATCTGAATATTAATAATCTGCATGACGCCATCGTGTGGCTGCCCCTGCAGCGGTCGCCAGAAAATCAGCACCGGTGTGCCTTTTAACAATGAGCTGTCGCGGGATAAAAACAGCAGCGGCTCATCCGAAGGCAGGCGAGTATGGAGCTGATGAATACCCATGTTGCGGCTGCCGTAAATACTGGAGCAGTACAGCACGCCATCTTTGATTAAACCAATGGCGCGTACCGTTTGCATTTTGGCGGCGTGTTCACGAATTTTTAATTGGGCGTCGTCGCAGGAGGTCCCGATAAGCTGCATAATATCGTCGCTGACCGTATTCAGCGGAGCGAGGAGAGTATCGAGTGTGGTAATGATTCGCTGATTAAACTGGACGACGCGTTGTTCGTTAAGATTTCGCTCCACCGCATATCTGACGCTAAGCGTAACGATTAAAACTAAAATGGCGAGTACAGCGCAGACAATAACTCGCCTGCGGCGATAGTCAGAAATAATCCGCTGTGCCGTTTGCATCCCTGTTTCCCTGTTTCTCGCCGCAAGCAATGAGGCGTAACGTTATCATCAAAGTGTAGCGGGATATCAGAGCGCGAAAAAAATAAAAAAAGATAAGATAAAAAAACACCGCATAAGCGGTGTTCTATATTATTCATGCCGCTGACGTCAGCTCTTACGAGGCGGAGTATTGGTCTCCTTTTCCCCTCTTATCTGGCAACCTATTCAGCCTTATTCCCGGCCTTGCTTCGATGGTCACCGCTAAAACCGGGTACATCTTCAGAAAATCGCGCAGTCCTCGCATCTCGCTCGTAGCCCTGTGATTCGCCCAGGACACCATACAGCTCAGGCCGACGGCCGTGGATCCACCTGCGGCCGGTAGACATCGGCAGCAACTCCAGATCGAGGTCGGCGTACACGATCGTATCCTCAAAGGAACCCGTTTCGGTAACGATCCTGCCGTAGGGATCAATAACCATGGCATTTCCTGTCCGAACCTCTCCGTTATCCAGGCCGACGCCATTACTGAACAGAATGAAAAAGCCATTATCATGCGCGCGAGAAGGTAGCCAGCGCATCAGCCAGCCCCGGCCGCTGTCCCCGCGCAAGGCTTCCTCCAGCGTTTGCGGGTCGTTATGTCTGTTTTCCCAGAGGCTGGGGGAAATAGGTTTCATGCCGAAGGGACTTCGCGAATGGGTTCCTCCAGTCTGGTGTGGAGCGATAAGAACATCGGCGCCCAACAAGGCCGTAATGCGCGCATTTTCCACGAGATTATTATCCCAGCAGATAAGCACCCCGACACGCACTCCCCACGGCGTGTCAAAAACAGTAAAACTGTTGCCGGAGGAAATATCAGGGTGTTCAAACGCGTGGAGCTTCCTGTGCACATGCCGCGTGCCATCCGGCATGCAGATGGCGTAGGCATTATACAGGCGTTCGTCGCTGCTCTTTTCAATGAACCCGGCGCCAATAGCCATCTGGTATTTTTCTGCAAGTGCGGCGACCCGGGCTAATGATGCGCTCTCGTCAGCCCGCTCAGACAACGCATTCAGCGCCTGACGGCTGAGATCCGGCACATGCCAGTATCCGGTAATGCACATTTCAGGGAAGGCCAGAATCTTTACCTCCTCCTGGGAGGCCTGAATAATAAATTTCTCCATCACCGATAAATTGTACTGTTTATCTCCCGCCCGGTGGCAGAACTGAACTGTGGCAGTACGAATATGGGTATCCATTTTTCACTCCTTATTTAACAATTCGGAGGCTATTCCATCAGAGAGCACGTTCGCGTGTATAATCACGATTTCGCCCCATACGATAACCAGACGGAATGGATATAAAACTGCTGCGCGCTTTCGTTACCCTCTCACAGTCAGGGTCGTATCATTCAGCCGCTGAAACACTGTGCGTCACGCAACCTGCACTGACCAAACAGATCCAGACGCTGGAGTTTCTTTCCGGCATCACGCTATTTCAGCGAGGTCGCCACGGGGCAAGGCTGACCGTGGCAGGAGAGCTGCTGCTCCCAGGAGCCGCTGCGGTACTCGAACGCCACGATCTTTTCTGTTCCGAAGTGGCCGATATTCAGAAAGGGCGGGCGGGGAAACTGACCATGGGCTTTGGGATCTCGTCCTTCCAGTTGGCCCCGCGGCAGGTGGCTGTTTTTCGCAGCCAGTTTCCAGATGTGCAGGTATCCCTGAATGATATGTCCTCTGCAGAACAGTTTCGGCAGCTAATGGAGGGCAGTCTTCAGGTTGGGTTTGTGCGATTGCCTGCGCCTGCACAGCTGGAAAGTCGAATCCTGGCGGAAGAGCGGCTGGTTCTTGCCGTGGCTCAGGCGCCTAATACGGAAACAGCTGCGGCAACAGAGTTGCTGCAAATGAGCCAACTGCTGCAGCTATCCCGCAATCGGGGAGAAGGGCTGTCGGCACAGGCAGCGCGTTTTCTCTCAGGCAATAATCTCGCTCCCCGTACCGTTTCAGCGGCAGATGATATTCAGACCTTGCTGGCGCTGGTTGCCGCCGGAGAGGGCGTGGCATTACTGCCGGCGGGGGTAAGCCATATTCTGCCAGCCGGAGTCAGGCTTGTGGCACTTGAAGGTGAACATACCACCTGGCAAACGGGCATAGCCTGGAATGCTCAGTTAAACGATCCTGTGCGAGATCGCTTCCTGCAGATGGTGACCAGCTAATTGAATTTTAGATATTGAATGTCGGGGAAAGAACAAGCGGATGCTCAGTAAAACGATGTGAGCGGGAAATACCTTACGGTACTCCCCGCTCATTTTATAACGAACGCGGCTTAGCGTTTAAGCCGCGTTTCTTGGTTACGGCTTAATCGCACTGAACCTTAATAGCCAGCCCGCCTCGCGATGTTTCGCGGTATTTGGCGTTCATGTCTTTACCGGTTTCGTACATGGTCTCAATGACCTTATCGAGCGAAACGCGCGGGGCGCTGGTACGACGCATCGCCATACGGGTGGCGTTGATAGCCTTCACCGAGGCAATCGCATTCCGCTCGATACATGGCACCTGTACCTGGCCGGCGACCGGGTCACAGGTCAGGCCGAGGTTATGTTCCATACCGATTTCCGCCGCAACGCAAACCTGTTCCGGGCTTGCGCCCATAATTTCAGCCAGGCCCGCCGCCGCCATCGAACAGGCAACGCCGACTTCACCCTGGCAGCCTACTTCAGCGCCAGAAATAGAGGCGTTCATTTTGTACAGCACGCCGATAGCGCCGGAGGCCAGGAAGTAGCGAATCCAGGTGTCCGGCGTGACCGGCTCGATAAAGTGGTCGTAGTAGGCCAGCACCGCAGGCACGATCCCGCAGGCGCCGTTGGTTGGCGCGGTCACAACGCGGCCACCCGCGGCGTTCTCTTCGTTCACCGCCAGGGCAAACATGTTCACCCAGTCAACCACGTTCATTGGATCGTTGGACAGCTTATCGCTGGACACCAGCATCCGGCGCAGGGCAGAGGCGCGGCGCGGCACGCGCAGCGGGCCAGGCAGCACGCCTTCGGTATTCATCCCGCGATCGATACAGGCGCGCATGGTTTGCCAGATATTGGCGAAGTACTCTTCGATTTCCTCGCGGCTATGCAGCGCCAGTTCGTTCTGCATTACCATGCCGGACACGGAAAGCCCGGTGTCCTTGCAGTGCTGCAGCATTTCCTGTGCGGAATGGAATGGATAAGGCACGGTGACTTCGCTAGCCGCATCTTTACCAAAGTGTTCTTCGTCGACGATGAAGCCGCCGCCGATGGAATAATAGGTTTTGCTGTAGATCTCTTTGTCGCCGTTATAGGCGTGGATCTGCATGCCGTTTTCATGCAGCGGCAGGTTGTCGCTGCGAAAACGCATGCCGTTATCCTGCGGGAAATCGACCTCATGACGACCCTGAGCAATTAGCAGACGACCGCGGGTTTCCACGTCGCGAATAAAAGCCGGAATAGCGTCGATATCGACGTTATCCGGCTGGTTGCCGGCCAGACCCATAATAATCGCGATATCGGTGTGGTGGCCTTTCCCCGTCAGGGAAAGAGAACCGTAAACGTCCACCGCGATGCGGGTGGTACTGTCCAGCAGTCCCTGTTCGATCAGTGCGTCGACAAACTGTTTCCCGGCCTTCATTGGCCCGACGGTATGGGAGCTGGAAGGCCCGATGCCGACTTTGAACATGTCGAATATGCTAATCACTCTAAAACTCCTCTGATAGCACCCTGTTTCATGGAACATGATGCTTTGAAATGGCTAAGCGCTAGTTTAAAAATTTATTGGTTCCACCAGGAAACTATTCACATGAATTAAACTAATGCTTAACCATAAATCACCTAATAGCAGATGATTTATGGTCTTTCTGTTGCTTAAATATAGCCATTTTCAGTGTTTTAAAGTGTCGCCTGGATCGCTATCTACCTGTAAAGAGAGTTCGCGAATAATCCCCGCCGTCATCCCCCAGACAAAATAGCGTTGATACCAGGAAAGCCAGACGCGATGCGCGTTGCCGCGGCGATGGATATCTAACGGATGGTAGCGCCCAAGGCTCAGCGCCTCGGCGAGCGGCATTTCAAATACCGCAGAAACTTCATCTTCACTGGCGCGCCAGGGCAAATCAGGGGGAATGATGCCGACAATCGGCGTGACCTGGAAACCCGTCACGCTGTCCACCGGCGGGAGCGTGCCGATAACCTCGACGGATTCTGGTGGAATGGCGACTTCTTCCTGGGCCTCCCGCAGCGCGGCGGCTATCAGCGAACTGTCGGTGTCGTCTACCGCTCCACCGGGGAAGGCCACCTGGCCTGCATGTTTGCGCAGCATCAGCGAGCGCTGGGTGAGTAAAAGCCCCGGCTGAGGGCGCCGCACAATGGGTACCAGCACCGCCGCCTGACGTTTGTTGCTGACCGGCCCGCTGTCCGCCGGGCGTAACAGTTGAAACCGGGTAAGGAAATCATTCAGCGTCAGGGACGAACCAGGCATGCATTAATTCTCCAGTAAGGGCAGGATACGATTAACTTTATCAAAAGTTTCCTGATATTCCGCCGCCTCGTGACTGTCGGCAACGATCCCGCCGCCGGCAGAGCAATATAATTTCCCGCCTTCGGCAGTGAGCGTACGGATGGTGATGCTGGTATCCATTTTTCCGCAGAAGCTAATGTAGCCGATACTGCCACACCATGCGTTACGCCTTTGAGGCTCAAGCTCTTCAATAATTTCCATTGCCCGCACTTTGGGGGCACCGGTGATTGAACCTCCGGGGAAAGTGGCACGCAGGAGATCGCAGGCGCTAAGCGTCTCAGGCAGCCTGGCGGTAATCGTGCTCACCAGGTGATGCACCGCAGGGAAAGGCTCCACCACAAACAGCTCTGGCACTTTGACGCTGCCCGGCACCGCAACGCGGCCAATGTCGTTGCGCAGCAAATCAACAATCATCAGATTTTCAGCGCGATCTTTTGGCGAGTTCGCCAGGCGTTCAGCTTGCGCTGCGTCGGCCTGCGGATCGGCAAGACGAGGCAGCGTGCCTTTAATCGGGCGGGTTTGAATCTGCTTGTCTTCGAGCAGAACAAACCGCTCCGGGGAAAGGCTAAGAATACAGCTGTCCGGCAGCCGCAGAAAAGCGCTGAACGGCGCGCGGTTCGCCTGATTCAGCGTTTCGAAAGCCTGCCATTCATCCCCTTCATAGCGGGCGTGGAACCGCTGAGCCAGGTTAACCTGGTAGCAGTCTCCGCTGCTGAGATAAGCCTGGATCTGGCGGAACTTCTCGCCGTACGTATCGCGGGACATATTGGACTGCCACTGGCTGGTCAGCCGGAAAGGCTGAACATTTTGCCGGGGCGAGAGTGCATTCAGCCAGGCCAGACGAGCTTCAATGTCTCCCCTGCAAACCAGCGTCAGACGCTGCAGATGATGGTCTGCAATCAGCGCCCAGTCATAAATGCCGACGGCCATGTCCGGCGTGGTTAAATCCTGTTCTGCCGTCGCGGGGATTTTCTCAAAGCGGCGGCCCAGATCGTAGCTAAATAGCCCCAGCGCGCCGCCGCAGAACGGAATATCGCTAGTGGGCGTGGTGGCAAGGCCACAGCTGTCCAGCGTTTGCTGTAACAGTTCAAGCGGGCATTCGTTGTGTTGTGATGAAAGCCCGTGGCGTTCAATCACGGTTTCCTGGCCGCGTGTGACCAGTGTTGCAAGCGGGCTGGCAACCATAATATCAAAACGGTTATGCGGATGGTCGGCAAAGCCAGAGTGAAGCAGCATGGCCCAGGGCTGAGTGGAAACCGAGCGGAAATAGTGCTGAACGGCATCGGCCTGCCAGCTGAGTTCGCGAAAAACGGGGGAGGTTGTAACATTCATCTTGGTAGCATCGTCAGGAGCAGAGTAAAATAGCGACTTCAGCACTGTAACAGGACTTAAACATGATTTCAGGATTACCGGCGCTTAGCCACGAGCAGCAGCAGCAGGCCGTCGAGCGTATTCACGAACTGATGGCCGACGGCATGAGCAGCGGCGAAGCCATCGCCCTGGTAGCCAGTGAGATTCGTGCCTCGCATACCGGGGGTAACGTCGCCGTACGCTTTGAAGATGAAGACGGCGAAGAAGAAGACCCGCAGGACTAGCCGGGCCTTAGCGACTTAGCGTTACACCGCCGCGATGATTTTGATTTCCACTTTGTAGCGCGGGTTCATCAACTTAGCCTGTACGGTGCAGCGTACCGGCGCTTTACCCGCCACAACCCACTCATCCCACGCTCTATTCATCGCCGCAAAATCTTCGCCATCCGGCAGGAAAATCGTTGCATCCAGAATGCGGGTCTTGTCGCTGCCGAGTTCGGCCAGCAGGGTGTCGATTTGCTGCAGGGTATTTGCCGTCTGCTGGTAGGCGTCAGCATCCAGGTTTTCCGGGACGCCGGTGTAGTACACGGTCTGGTTATGGATAACCGCATCAGACCAGCGGGCTTCAGGTTTAATACGCGCAATACTCATGGCAACTCCTTAACAACAAACGATATGTGCGGCACAGACTGCCACAATCCGCCGCCCGGTGCCACCGCCTGGCTGGATAAACCTCGTCGGGGCTGACATAATCACTGGCAATTTAACCAGGGGGTAACGTGACGGACGATTTTGCAGCAGACGGCCAACTGGCTAAGGTCATTCCGGGCTTCAAGCCGCGTGAAGCTCAGCGTGAAATGGCGGAGGCCGTAACCCGGGCGATTCAAGCCGGCGGCGAGCTGGTGGTAGAGGCCGGTACCGGTACAGGGAAAACATACGCTTATCTTGCCCCCGCGCTGCGTTCTGGCAAAAAAGTCATTATTTCTACCGGCTCAAAAGCGCTGCAGGATCAGCTGTTTTCTCGCGATCTGCCGACGATATCCCGTGCGCTGAAATTTACCGGTCGCGTGGCGTTGCTGAAAGGGCGCTCTAACTATCTTTGCCTGGAAAGGCTGGAGCAGCAGTCGCTGGCGGGCGGTGATTTGCCCGTGCAGGCGTTAAGCGACGTGATGCATTTGCGCGGCTGGGCCAGTGAAACCGTGGATGGCGATATCAGCACCTGTGGGTCCGTCGCCGAAGATTCCACCGTCTGGCCGATGGTCACCAGCACCAACGATAACTGTCTGGGGCAGGATTGTCCGCAGTATCAGGACTGCTTTGTGGTCAAGGCGCGTAAAAAGGCGATGGATGCCGACGTGGTGGTGGTGAACCATCACTTGTACCTGGCCGACATGGTAGTGAAGGAGAGCGGCTTCGCGGAGCTTATTCCCGAGGCTCAGGTGACAATTTTCGATGAAGCCCACCAGATCCCGGATATCGCCAGCCAGTATTTTGGCCAGTCTATCTCCAGCCGGCAGTTGCTCGACCTCGCCAAAGACATTTCCATTGCCTACCGCACGGAAGTCCGTGACGCGCAGCAGCTGCAAAAAAGCGCCGACAGCCTTGCCCAGCGCACGCAGGACTTCCGCCTGCAAATAGGCGACCCGGGCTACCGGGGAAACCTGCGGGAGCTGCTTGCGGACGCGAATATCCAGCGTTCGCTGCTGCTGCTCGATGATGCCCTGGAGCTGTGTTATGACGTGGCAAAGCTTTCTCTTGGCCGCTCGGCGCTGCTGGATGCCGCATTTGAACGCGCGGTAATTTACCGTGGGCGAATCAAACGGCTGAAAGAGATTAATCAGCCGGGCTACAGCTACTGGTATGAATGCAACGCCCGCCACTTCACACTGGCCCTGACGCCCCTGTCCGTGGCCGACAAGTTTAAGGAAGTCATTCGTGAAAAAGCGGGCTGCTGGGTCTTTACCTCGGCCACGCTTGCGGTGAATGACAATATGAGCCATTTCACCGAGCGGCTGGGTATTGACGAAGCAGAAACCCTGCTGCTTGCCAGCCCGTTTGATTACGCTAAACAGGCGCTGCTGTGCGTGCCGAGAGGGCTGCCGACGCCCAATCAGCCCCATGCTGGCCGTCACCTGGCTAACCTGTTGCGCCCGCTCATTGAGGCGAACAACGGGCGCTGCTTTATGCTCTGTACCTCCCACGCCATGATGCGCGACCTGGCGGAACAGTTCCGGGCTACCATGACGTTGCCCGTGCTGCTGCAGGGGGAAACCAGCAAAGGCCAACTGCTGCAGCAGTTTGTTGAGGCCGGTAACGCCCTGCTGGTGGCGACCAGCAGCTTCTGGGAAGGCGTAGACGTGCGCGGCGACGCGCTCTCCCTGGTTATCATCGACAAACTTCCCTTTACCTCGCCGGACGATCCGCTGCTCAAGGCTCGCATGGAAGATTGCCGCATTCGCGGGGGCGATCCATTTGACGATGTCCAACTGCCTGACGCGGTGATCACCCTTAAGCAGGGTGTCGGTCGCCTCATCCGCGATGTGGAAGACCGTGGGGTCCTGGTTATCTGCGATAACCGCCTGGTCATGCGTCCGTATGGCGCTGTTTTCCTTAACAGCCTGCCGCCCACGCCGCGTACCCGGGATATAAATCGGGCAGTTGAGTTCCTCAATGCCTCTGGTGCGCAGTAATTTGTGCCAGGCTATGGTATGATGCGCGCCGTTTTTTGACCTTATCTCCGCCAGAGGTTGGCAAGCCCATGCGAATTTTAGCCATCGATACCGCAACAGAAGCCTGTTCTGTTGCCCTGCAAAACGACGCGGCGTCCTACGCCCATTTCGAACTCTGCCCGCGTGAGCACACGCAAAGAATTTTACCGCTGGTCAAAGAGATCCTGAACCAGGGCGGGATTACTTTGTCTGAGGTGAACGCACTTGCCTACGGGCATGGGCCGGGCAGTTTCACCGGTGTGCGCATTGGGATTGGGATTGCGCAGGGGCTGGCGCTGGGTGCTGAGCTGCCGATGATTGGCGTTTCAACGCTGGCGACAATGGCTCAGGGCGCATGGCGCAGAACGGGCGCCACCCGCGTACTCGCCGCAATAGATGCCCGCATGGGCGAAGTTTATTGGGCTGAATATGAGCGTGACGAGCAGGGCGTGTGGCACGGTGAAGCAAGCGAAGCCGTCCTTAAGCCTGAAGACGTTGCCGGGCGGTTGAAGCATCTGAGCGGCACCTGGGCTACAGTCGGAACAGGCTGGCAGGCCTGGCCTGATATGGCGAAGGATAGCGGACTTTTGTTGCAGGACGGTGAAACTACGCTGCCTGAAGCTGGAGATATGCTTCCTCTGGCGCAGCAGGCGTTTAGCGCCGGCAAAACCGTCGCCGTCGAGCATGCGGAGCCTGTCTACCTGCGTAACGAAGTCACCTGGAAAAAGCTACCTGGCAGAGAGTAAGACCGACCCCGCTAAACGGCGGGCAGGTTAAGGAGATGAGGTATGGCTGTTTGTAATGTCAAAAAATGCAGCTGGCTGCTGGCCGCCGCTGCGGCGCTGGTCCTGAGCGGCTGCGTGAGCGTGCCGGATGCAATTAAAGGGACTTCCGCGACCCCACAGCAGGATCTGACGGCGGTGATGAGTGCGCCCCAGCTCTATGTCGGGCAGGAAGCGCGCTTTGGCGGGCGAGTGGTGAACGTGGACAACCTGAAGGGCAAAACTCGCCTGGAGATTGCCACCGTCAGCCTCGATGAAGGTGCCCGTCCGGCATTGAATGAGCCTTCGCAAGGGCGCATTTATGCCGACGTCAATGGCTTCCTTGATCCGGTAGATTTCCGCAATCAGTTGGTGACCGTCGTCGGGCCAATTACCGGCACGGCAGAAGGTAAGATTGGCCAGACACCCTATAAATTCATGACCATGCAGGCGACGGGATACAAGCGCTGGAACGTCGTCCAGCAGGTCGTCATGCCGCCGCAGCCGATCGATCCGTGGTTCTGGGGCGGGCCTTACCCGTATCGCCACCATTACGACATGTGGGGCGGCGGCTGGTACAATCCGGGGCCTGCACAGGTGCAAACCGTTGTAACCGAATAATCTGTTGTTTTTAAAATGTTTTCAAACAGCGGCCTGGCCGCTGTTTGTTTTTATCCAGGACGGATGAAAAAATTTAGTGATGTGCTTCGCAACCTTTAATCAGGCTAATTAATAAACTGGTACGCTGAGTTAATATTATGTTAACGAAATGTATTCCCTGGGGTTGTGATGACGACAAATAATAATTTCAGAGGTGGATCCTTGAATAAGGTTTGGCTTAACCGCTACCCGGCCGACGTTGCGGCTGAAATAAATCCCGATCGCTATCAATCCCTGGTTGATATGTTTGAGCAGGCTGTCACTCGCTACGCTGACAAACCCGCTTTTATCAACATGGGGGAGGTGATGACCTTCCGCAAACTGGAAGAGCGCAGCCGGGCATTTGCCGCGTACCTTCAGCAGGGGCTGGGCCTGAAAAAAGGCGACCGCGTGGCGCTGATGATGCCAAACCTGCTGCAGTATCCTGTCGCGCTGTTCGGCATTCTGCGCGCCGGTATGGTGGTGGTTAACGTTAACCCGCTCTATACCCCGCGAGAGCTGGAGCACCAGCTGAATGACAGCGGGGCCAGCGCGATTGTGATCGTGTCAAACTTTGCCCACACGCTGGAGAAAGTGGTCGAAAAAACCCAGGTGAAACACGTCATCCTGACTCGCCTGGGGGACCAGATCTCCGGGCCGAAGGGGACGCTGGTTAACTTCGTGGTGAAGTACATCAAGCGTCTGGTGCCGAAATACCATCTGCCGCACGCCATCTCTTTCCGTCGGGCGCTGCAAAGCGGTTACCGCATGCAGTACATCAAACCTGAAATTATCAATGGCGATTTAGCCTTCCTGCAGTACACCGGCGGCACAACCGGCGTAGCTAAAGGCGCCATGCTGACGCACCGTAATATGCTGGCCAACCTCGAGCAGGTCAGGGCGGCATACAGCCCGCTACTGCACGAAGGTAAAGAGCTGGTGGTGACTCCGCTGCCGCTGTACCACATTTTTGCTCTGACCATTAACTGCCTGCTGTTTATCGACATGGGGGGGCAGAACCTGTTGATTACCAACCCACGCGACATTCCGGGACTGGTAAAAGAGCTGGCAAAATATCCTTTCACTGCCATGACCGCCGTGAATACGTTGTTTAACGCGTTACTGAATAACAAAGAGTTCCAGCAGCTTGATTTTTCAAGCCTTCACCTCGCTGCGGGCGGCGGTATGCCCGTCCAGCACGCTGTTGCCGAACGTTGGGAAAAACTCACGGGCCGCTTCCTGCTTGAAGGCTATGGCCTGACGGAATGCGCACCGCTGGTCAGCGCGAACCCGCATGATATGGATTATCACAGCGGATCTATTGGCCTGCCGGTGCCGTCCACCGACGTGAAGCTGATAGACGATCAGGGCAATGAAGTACCGCCCGGTGAGCCTGGTGAACTGTGCGTTAAAGGCCCGCAGGTAATGCTGGGCTACTGGCAGCGACCGAAAGAAACGGATGAAATCCTTAAAGACGGCTGGCTGCGCACCGGGGATATTGCGGTAATGAACGAAGAAGGCTTCATGAACATCGTTGACCGCAAAAAAGACATGATCCTCGTTTCCGGCTTCAACGTTTATCCGAACGAAATTGAAGATGTGGTCATGCAGAACGAAGGCGTGCTTGAAGTCGCGGCGGTGGGGGTTCCTGCCGGGGTGAGCGGTGAGCAGGTGAAAATCTTTGTGGTGAAAAAAGATCCTGCCCTGACGGAAGAGGCGCTGATCGCCTTCTGTCGTCGCCAGTTAACCGGCTATAAAGTGCCTAAACTGATTGAATTCCGCACGGAACTGCCAAAATCGAACGTCGGGAAAATTTTACGACGAGAACTGCGTGACGAAGCGGGCAAGACAGGCAACAATAACGCCTGAGCTCCAAGTCACTCGTCCTGATGCCGGTTCGCCGGCATTTTTTATGGGCGCAACCTAAGAGAACTGAATTTGACTTACCAGATGATTACTACCGATGAAGGGCTGGCCGCCGTATGCCAGGCCGCTCGTCAGTTCCCCGCGCTGGCGCTGGACACCGAATTTGTTCGCACCAGGACCTACTACCCTCAGCTGGGGCTGATCCAGCTTTATGACGGCCAGCAGGTTTCGCTGATCGATCCTTTAGCCATCGGCGACTGGTCGCCGTTCAAGGCGTTGTTGCAGGATCCTGACACCATCAAGTATCTGCATGCGGGCAGCGAAGATCTCGAAGTCTTCCTGAATGCCTTTGGCATGCTGCCTGATCCGTTTATTGATACGCAAATTCTGGCGTCCTTTACTGGCCGCCCGCTGTCCTGCGGCTTTGCCACTATCGTTGAGTCTTACACCGGCATTGCGCTGGATAAAAGTGAATCCCGCACCGACTGGCTGGCGCGTCCGCTCACGGAGAGGCAGTGTGAATACGCCGCGGCAGATGTGCTTTATTTGCTGCCTATCGCTGAGAAACTGATGGCCGAAACGGAAGCGGCGGGCTGGATAGGCGCGGCTCTCGATGAGTGCCATCTGATGTGCTCCCGTCGTCGCGATCAGCTCGATCCGGAAGAAGCCTGGCGCGAAATAGGCAATGCCTGGCAGCTGCGTACCCGACAGCTGGCCTGCCTCAAGAAGCTGGCGGCCTGGCGCTTGCGTAAAGCCCGCGAGCGCGACATGGCGGTGAACTTTGTCGTCCGCGAAGAAAACCTGTGGCAGGTGGCGAGATACATGCCTGGCTCGTTGGGCGAACTGGACTCGCTTGGCCTGAGCGGCAGCGAAATTCGCTTCCACGGCAAAACGCTTATCGCCCTGGTGGCCGAGGCGCAGGCGCTGCCGGAGAGCGACCTGCCGCAGCCGCTGCAAAACCTGGTGGATATGCCGGGCTACCGCAAAGTGTTTAAGGCCATTAAAGCCCTGGTGCAGGAAGTGAGCGAGGCTAAAGGGCTGAGCGCCGAATTACTGGCCTCCCGCCGCCAAATCAATCAGCTGTTAAACTGGCACTGGAAATTGAAACCGCAAAGCGTGGCACCGGAATTAATTAGCGGCTGGCGGGCAGAATTAATGGCAGAAGCGTTAACGAAATTGCTGGCGGAATACTGATTATTTATATGACCTGGGAATAATTACAGTATTGTTCTCAGGTTTGAATATATTGGCAAGCTGCAACAAGAATGAGCTTAATAAACGTTAAGTGACTGCGTAAAAATAAAACCCCCTGACAAATGCAGGGGGTTTTTTATTCATGCCGACTTACTGGCTTCTTCCGCTTCCGGGAGCGTCACGTTCAGCTCCAGAATCGAAATATCTCCATCCCGCTGCTCGAGCTGGACGCTGACCATTTCCGGGTCAATTTGCACGTATTTGCAAATCACGTCGAGAATGTCCTTGCGCAGCTGCGGCAGGTAATGCGGTTCCGCATCGCTACGGCGACGCTCAGCTACGATGATCTGTAAACGCTCTTTCGCGATGTTGGCGGTGTTCTTTTTTCGTGACAGAAAAAAGTCGAGTAATGCCATAACTTATCCTCCGAACAGGCGTTTCAGGAAACCCTTCTTCTCTTCTTCAATGAAGCGGAAAGGGCGTTCTTCGCCGAGCAGGCGTTCCACGGTATCGGCGTAGGCTTTGCCTGCATCCGATTCACCGTCAAGAATCACCGGCTCGCCCTGGTTGGACGCACGCAGCACTGACTGGTCTTCAGGGATAACGCCAACCAGCGGAATGCGCAGAATTTCGAGCACATCTTCCATGCTCAGCATATCGCCTTTATTGACGCGACCTGGGTTGTAGCGGGTCAGCAATAAATGCTCTTTAATCGGCTCTTCACCGTTTTCAGCGCGGCGGGATTTGGACGACAGAATGCCGAGGATTCGGTCTGAGTCACGCACCGAGGAGACTTCCGGGTTGGTGGTAATGACCGCTTCATCCGCGAAGTACAGCGCCATCAGCGCGCCGGTTTCGATACCTGCCGGGGAGTCACAAACGATAAACTCGAAGTCCATGTTTTTCAGGTCTTCCAGCACCTTGGCCACGCCTTCGCGGGTCAGAGCGTCTTTATCGCGGGTTTGTGAAGCAGGCAGGATATAGAGCTGTTCAGTGCGTTTATCGCGGATAAGCGCCTGATTCAGCGTGGCATCGCCCTGAATCACGTTAACGAAATCGTACACAACGCGGCGTTCGCAGCCCATGATCAGGTCAAGGTTACGCAGACCAATGTCGAAATCAATAACGACGGTTTTTCTTCCCTTTTGGGCCAGCCCCGTAGCGATGGCCGCGCTGGACGTGGTCTTACCGACGCCCCCTTTACCCGATGTAACAACAATAATGCGTGCCATAAAGGATTTCCTTGTTAAAAGGGCTTAATTCAAAGATTGAACGGAGAGCGCACCACTCGCCAGATTCAGGCGAGCCGCTTTTCCATAATAATCGGCTGGGATCTGCTCGCTCAGCCAGTACTCGCCCGCAATAGAGACAAGCTCTGCTACCAGGTTAGTACAAAATATTTGTGCATCACGATCGCCGCTTGCACCAGCCAGCGCACGGCCACGCATCATGCCGTAAATATGAATATTACCATCTGCTATCAGTTCTGCACCGGCGCTGACGTGATTGGTCACAATCAAGTCACAGTTTGGCGCATAAATGCGCTGCCCGGAACGGACCGGAGTATCAATTAAACGCGTTTTTGTGATCGGTGTAACATCCGGCGCGGTGACCACCACGGGCTCAGCAGGTGCGGCTTTTGGCGTTCTTGCGGCCTTTTCTTTCCCTTCGGTAAGCAAGGGCAGGCCAGCACGCTCAATTTCAGCCTTTAAAGCTTCATCTTTACAGCCGCTGATACCCACCACGCGCAGGCCGGTTGCGGTAACGGCCTGTTGTACTTTCTTCCAGTTGACGGAACCATCGAGACTGGCGACGTTAACGACCACCGGGGCATTCTTTAAGAATGCGGGAGCCTGGGCGATTTTATCTTCCAGAGCCTGGCGAATAACCTCAGGTTGTGCATCATGCAAATGAACCACAGATAAGGTAAAACTGCTGCCCTTTAACTCGATTGGCGTGTTTGACATCCTGGCCTTACTCAATTCAGTTTCAATCCCCACTATTGTGGGACGATATTCCGAAGTACACCAGGCATGTTATAGTCCAGCTTATATTCAGGCAAGCCACTCGCTGGCGAAAATAGAGTAAAAAAAATGTTTTGTGTGATCTACCGAAGTACTAAACGTGACCAGACATATCTTTATGTCGAAAAAAAAGACGATTTCTCCCGAGTGCCGGAAGAGCTGATGAAAGGCTTTGGCAAACCGGTCCTGTCGATGCTGTTGCCGCTGGACGGCAGTAAAAAACTGGCCAATGCCGATTTGGATAAAGTGAAACAGGCGCTGGAAACTGAGGGCTATTATTTACAGATCCCACCTCCGGTAGAAAGTTTGCTGACTATGCACCTGGAAAAGAGTCCTAAAAAATAAATTTCGGACTGAAGGTAAATCTTTTCCATGCTTTCACACGGAGAATGTGTGAAACACATTATTGAAGAAATGATGATGAAAAATGCAGCTTTGCGTTATACCTTCAGCGCCTTAATTCTTTCCAGCGGGGCCGGTTATCTTCCCGCTGCTGAGGCGACTCCCACAGCCGCCTCAGTTCCTCAAACTAGCCCGCGTCAAACTGCCACGCTCGCTGAGCAAGGGCGAAATCCCGCTGAATTTCCGGCTTATGTCGAAAAATTAAAACAACAAGCCAGAGCAAAGGGCATCAGCAATGCGACGCTGGCAAAAGCCTTTGCCAATATTCATTTTGTCGATCGGGTCATTCAATCCGATCGCAATCAGCTGGAAAAGAAAATAACGCTGGATGACTATTTAAACCGCGTTATTACTCCCGTCAAAATCAAACAGGCGCGTAGCCTGGCCCGCCAGCACCGGGCAGAGCTGGAAAAAGTCAGCGCCAAAAGTGGCGTGCAGAGTCGCTACATCGTCGCGCTGTGGGCAATGGAAAGTAACTTCGGCAAGCTGCAGGGCAAAGAGGATGTCATTTCTGCTTTAGCGACGCTCGCATTTGAGGGCCGTCGTGAAGCCTTTTTCACCAACGAGCTGATGGCGGCGCTGAAAATCATCCAGCGAGGTGATGTCAGCGCGACGCAGATGAAAGGCTCATGGGCCGGGGCGATGGGGCAGAACCAGTTTATGCCGAGTTCGCTGCTGCGCTACGGCAAAGACGGCGATGGCGACGGTAAAATTGATATCTGGAATAACACCCGAGACGTTTTCGCTTCCTCGGCAAACTACCTGGCGGTAGAGGGCTGGCAGCGTGGTGGGGCGTGGGGCTATGAAGTGAAACTGCCCACGGGCTTTAATACTTCGCTGCTGGGCACAAGCCAGGGGCAGGGCAAGTCCGTGGCCCAGTGGAAAAAACTAGGCGTGACGCTGCCAAAAGGCTCCCATCTTCCAGCGTCGTCAAAGAAAGCCTGGCTGGTGAAGCCAGACGATGGTTTGGATCGTTCGTTCCTGGTCTATAACAACTTCCGCACCCTGATGCACTGGAACCGTTCTTACTACTTTGCCATTAGCATCGGCAAAATGGCGGACGCCATCGCAGATAAATAAGGCACGCTTAGAAACACTTCCCCGGTATTCAGCAGGCATTTTTTTATCTAGTATCAAAGGCAGTTAACACACACGACACAGAGGAAAGGCATGTATCAACATCATAACTGGCAGGGTGCGCTGCTTGATTTTCCGGTAAACAAAGTAGTCTGTGTTGGCAGCAACTATGCCAAACATATTAAAGAGATGGGCAGTGCGACGCCGGACGAGCCGGTGGTGTTTATTAAGCCTGAAAGTGCCCTGTGCGATATTCGCCAGCCGCTGGCGTTACCACAGGAATTCGGCTCCGTGCATCATGAGGTAGAGCTGGCCATTCTGATCGGCTCAACCCTTAAGCAGGCAAGTGAAGAGCACGTGCAAAAAGCCATCGCCGGCTATGGTGTTGCGCTGGACCTTACGCTGCGCGATCTGCAGGCCAAACTGAAAAAAGCAGGCCAGCCGTGGGAAAAAGCCAAGGGCTTCGATAACTCTTGCCCAATTTCCGGGTTTATCCCTGCGGCACAGTTCACTCACGACCCGCAAAATACCCCTCTGGAGCTGAAGATCAACGGTGAAATTCGCCAGCAGGGCAATACCGAAGACATGATCCACAAGATCGTGCCGCTGATTGCCTATATGAGCAAGTTCTTCACCCTGCGTGCGGGGGATGTGATCCTGACCGGTACACCGGAGGGCGTAGGCCCGCTGCTTAGCGGCGATGAGCTGGAAGTGAGCTTTGCAGGTCACAGCCTGACGACGCGCGTTTTATAAACAATTTGCCGCTTCAGGGCGGCAAAACTTGCATCCGGGTGTCAGACTGTTTATAAGGTGCAGCTTAATTTTTAAATGCAGGAACCGCTATGACACCCACTCCTTTTTGGCAAAGTAAAACTCTCGACGAAATGAGCGACGCCGAGTGGGAATCCCTGTGCGACGGCTGCGGCCAGTGCTGCCTGCATAAGCTGATGGACGAAGACACCGACGAGATTTATTTCACCAACGTCGCCTGTAAGCAGCTCAATATCAAAACCTGTCAGTGCAAGAACTACGCCCGTCGCTTCGAATACGAGCCGGACTGCATCAAACTCACTCGCGACAATTTGCCGACTTTTGAGTGGCTGCCGCACACCTGCGCTTACCGCCTGCTGGCCGAAGGCAAACCGCTGCCGGAATGGCACCCGCTAATCACTGGCTCAAAAGCCGCCATGCACGGTGAGCGCATTTCCGTGCGTCATATCGCGGTGAAAGAGTCAGAGGTTCGCGACTGGCAGGATCATATCCTCAACAAGCCCGAGTGGGCTGACTAGCGTATTTCGATGCTGGTCGGTAATGAGAATAAATCCTTTATATAACCAATCTTGTGATAGGATAGACTTTCAATAACCAAAATAAGAGAGTTTTTATCCTGAATTTAACATTCCAGTGTCCGTCATGTGGCGGATCGCAGTATCGCACCTCCCCCTACGATGTCCGAGAATCAAATCCCCATGGCGCAGTCTGTATCTTTTGCAAATCCGCAATGCAGGCGTCCGCTCATCGTCCATTAAATGCGACCTTCTCCGGTTTTAGCCCGCTGGGGCAACAGTCTTTGGCTTCTTCCCAGCCGCGCTGTTAAGATTCCGTCCTCAAAGGAGGAAAAATGAAAAAACTAACAACCATCATGAGCCTATTGTTGCTCAGCGGCTGTGCGACGGCAGAGCGTGAGGCACCGAAGCCTCCGCACAGCATAGGCATGGCGAACCCGGCTTCGGTTTACTGCCAGGCCAAAGGCGGGAAATCTGTGATGGTGAAAACGCCTGAGGGCGAAAGAAGTGACTGCCTGCTGCCAGGCGGGGAAAGAATTGATGAATGGGCTCTGTACCGGCGCGATCATTCCTGAAAAAAATAACCCACCGAAAGGTGGGTTATTTGTCTAACGTGTTTGTTAACTTAGCGGCCAAACAGATCGCGACGCTTAGGTTTGAAGAACTGGGCAATCAGCACCAGAACCGCGATTACCAGGAACACGGCGAAGATCCCGAGCAGCCACTGCACCATATCCAGCGACAGGAATTCCCACTGACGAACGGAGCAGTCACCGTTGGCAACAAAGACCTGCGGCAGCCATTTATCCAGCGGCAGCCAGCTTGGGAAGCGAGCGAAGAAATCACAGGTCACAAATGGGGACGGGTGAAGCTGCAGCATGGTGTGCTCCCATGCCAGCTGAACGCCTTTCCCTGCGCTGTAGAGCCAGATGGCCAGGGCGCCATAGCGAAGCGGGCTTTTAGGCGCTATCGCGCCCACGATGCCTGCCCCCATCACGCCAAACAGCGCGCAACGTTCATAAATACACATCACACAAGGTTTCAGCCCCATAACGTGCTGGAACCACAATGCCACCATCTCAAGCGCAAATGCCGTAAAGGCTAAAAGCAGCCAGGCGGTGCGCCCAAGAGAGCATTGGTTTAAATATCGCAACATAATCAGTTTCCCTGCAGCATGCGTAGAATCGGCAGTGTAAACCAATTCCCTTTTTGCGCCAGTAGCGCAGATGAAAATAACGCAGTAATCGGATGTTTATAAGGAAAAAATTTGTAACGGGAAGCGGACTTCCCGTCAAATTGCCTTAGTGCGGTGCAAGCAGCGTATCAGGCGTCATTAGCCAGCCACTGTCCAGCATCCATTGTGTAGCAGGCGTCAGGGTATATTCCACACATAGCAGGCCCACAAGGGTCAGAACCAGCGTGTAGGGCAGCGCCATCACAACCATGCGGCCGTAAGAGAGGCGAATCAGCGGCGCCAGCGCCGATGTCAGCAGGAACAGGAACGCCGCCTGGCCGTTTGGCGTTGCCACCGAGGGCAGGTTTGTGCCGGTATTGATAGCCACCGCCAGCAGTTCGAACTGCTGCATATTGATGGCACCATTCTGCAGTGCAGTTTTCGCCTCGTTGATATAAACGGTGCCGACAAAGACGTTGTCGGAAATCGAGGAGAGCAGGCCGTTAAAGATATAAAACAGCGACAGCTGGGCGTGCGGAGAGGCATCGAGCACGTACTGAATTATCGGGCTGAACAGATGCTGGTCGATGATAACCGCCACGATAGTGAAGAAAACGGTCAACAGGGCGGTAAACGGCAGCGCTTCGGTGAAGGCTTTGCCGATAGCATGCTCGTCGGTAACCCCGCACAGCGATGTCGCCAGAATAATCACCGACAGGCCAATCAGGCCGACTTCTGCCAGATGGAAGGCCAGAGCGATAATCAGCCAGACGCCAATCAGCGCCTGGATCAGCAGCTTCATCTTGTCCTGCTTTGTTCGCTTCCTGGTGCTCTGAGCATCAAAGTCATACAGGATCCCACGCACTTTTTCCGGCAGCGTTTGTCCGTAGCCGAACACTTTAAAACGTTCCAGCAGGATGCAGGTGAGCAGGCCACAAATCAGCACCGGCACGGTCACCGGCATCATGCGCAGGAAGAAATCGCCGAAGTGCCAGCCAGCGTTTTTAGCAATGATCAGGTTTTGCGGCTCGCCAACCATGGTCATTACGCCGCCCAGTGCGGTACCGACGCCAGCGTGCATCATCAGGCTGCGCAGGAAAGCGCGGAATTGCTCAAGCACTTCGCGGCTGTCGCTCCGAATATGGCTGTCGTCCTGAACGTTGCTGTCATCCTGTGCTTCAGATGCTACGCGGTGATAGATGCTGTAGAAGCCCACGGCGACGCTAATGACAACGGCCACGACCGTCAAGGCATCAAGGAAGGCGGAAAGAAACGCGGCGGCGACGCAAAAGGCCAGCGACAGCGCAACTTTAGACCGGATCCCCAACAGCAGGCGGGTGAAGAGCAGCAACAGGAGCTGCTTCATGAAATAAATCCCGGCCACCATAAACATCAGCAGCAGCAGCACTTCGAGGTTTGAAGCAATTTCAGCACGAACGTGATCGGGGCTGGTCATGCCGACCAGCACGGCCTCAATGGCCAGCAGGCCACCCGGCAGCAGCGGGTAGCATTTCAGCGCCATCGCCAGGGCAAAAATAAACTCCACCACCAGCATCCATCCCGCGATAAACGGGCTGACAAACCAAAAGACTAGCGGATTAAGCACTAAAAAGAGAAGCAGCGTCAGTTTGTACCAGTCAGGTGATTGACCCAGAAAATTGCGGTACAACGCCCGCCCAAAGGACATTTCCATCGTATAGTTACCATTATCCGTTGTATTATGTTGATGTCTAAAAAGATAACGCTTCAGGGTACTCGTTTATGACGCACGCGATCAAGCCGAAGGAAATCCTGAGTTAAGGCGTTTATCGTCAAAATTCAACGCCGATCCCGCATTTGCGCGTCGCCCCCGCTATCTGGCGCGCATGGCATCTGGTATGATGAGTCCAATTTGCAAAACCTGAGTAATGGAAATCTTACTATGGTCATTAAGGCGCAGAGCCCAGCGGGTTTCGCGGAAGAGTATATTATAGAAAGTATCTGGAACAGCCGTTTTCCGCCGGGTTCTATTCTGCCGGCAGAGCGTGAACTTTCAGAACTGATTGGCGTTACCCGTACCACTTTACGTGAAGTGCTTCAGCGTCTTGCACGCGACGGCTGGCTGACAATTCAGCACGGGAAGCCAACGCGGGTGAACAATTTCTGGGAAACCTCGGGCTTAAACATTCTGGAAACGCTGGCTCGTCTCGATCACGACAGCGTGCCGCAGCTGATTGATAATCTGCTTTCGGTGCGAACCAATATCTCCACGATATTTATTCGTACGGCGATTCGTCAGTATCCAGATAAAGCGCAGGAAGTGCTGGCCACGGCTAGCAAAGTTGAAGACCACGCGGACGCGTTTGCCGAGCTGGATTACAACATTTTCCGCGGCCTGGCGTTTGCATCAGGTAACCCAATTTATGGGCTGATCCTGAACGGGATGAAAGGGCTGTACACCCGCATCGGGCGTCACTACTTCTCCAATCCTGAAGCCCGAAGCCTGGCGCTGGGTTTCTACCACCGCCTGGCAGAAATCTGCCAGCAGGGGCTTCACGAGCAGGTCTTTGATACCGTGCGTAACTACGGTCGCGAGAGCGGCGAGATTTGGCACCGTATGCAGAAAAACCTGCCTGGCGATTTGGCGATGCACAGTCGCTAGGCCAGCATAAAAAACGCTTCCCTCGGGAAGCGTTACAGACTGTTGACAAACCTCTGGTGATATAAGAAATAACAGAGGGCTCGTTAAAAAAACAGGAAAATCAATTCATTGATTTTTGGCTAATAACCACAAAGAGGGAAAAATCACGCTTTTTCCCTCTTTGTCAGCAACTTTAAACGCTTCCCTCGGGAAGCGTTTTTTTTCACTCTTACAGCGGGTTTCGCAGCGGGCAGCGCTCCAGCAGTTCCACGCTACCATCCGCATTTTGCTGCTCCAGCACGACATCAAAGCCCCACAGGCGATGCACATGCTTGAGCACTTCTCTGCGCCCTTTATCCAGTGGGGCGCGGTTGTGCGGGATGTAGCGCAGCGTTAGCGAACGATCCCCACGCAAATCTACATCCCAAACCTGAATATTCGGCTCGAGGTTGCTCAGGTTGTACTGGGCCGACAGCTGGGAACGTATTTCCCTGTATCCCTCTTCATTGTGGATGGCCGAAATTTCCAGGTAATTATTGCGGTCATCGTCCAGCACGGTGAACAGGCGGAAGTCGCGCATCAGCTTAGGCGAAAGGAACTGGCTGATAAAGCTTTCGTCCTTGAAGTCACGCATGGCGAAATGCAGCGTTTCCAGCCAGTCTTTGCCGGCAATATCCGGGAACCAGTAGCGGTCTTCTTCGGTCGGCGACTGGCAAATACGTTTGATATCCTGGAACATGGCGAACCCCAGCGCGTAGGGGTTAATGCCGTTGTACCACGGGCTGTTATAGGGCGGCTGGAACACCACATTGGTATGGCTGTGCAAAAACTCCAGCATAAAGCGGTCACTGACTTTGCCCTCGTCATACAGATGATTGAGAATGGTGTAGTGCCAGAAGGTGGCCCAGCCCTCGTTCATGACCTGGGTCTGTTTTTGCGGATAAAAATACTGGCTCACCTTGCGCACAATACGCAGGATCTCACGCTGCCACGGCTCCAGCAGCGGGGCATTCTTCTCCATAAAATACAGCAGATTCTCCTGCGGCTCCGAAGGGAAGCGGTGGGCGGATTCCGCGGCTTTTTCCTCTTCCTTACGCGGTAGCGTGCGCCAGAGCGTATTCACCTGGCTTTGCAGATACTCTTCGCGGCTTTTCTGGCGCGCTTTCTCCTCCTGCAGGGATATCTTCTGCGGGCGTTTATAGCGATCCACGCCGTAATTCATCAGCGCGTGGCAGGAGTCCAGCAGACGCTCCACCTCATCAACCCCGTAGCGCTCTTCACACTGCGTAATGTAATTTTTGGCGAAAATCAGGTAGTCGATTATCGAGCTGGCATCCGTCCAGCTGCGGAACAGGTAGTTGTTTTTAAAGAAAGAGTTGTGCCCGTAACAGGCATGCGCAATCACCAACGCCTGCATGGTGATGGTGTTCTCTTCCATCAAATAGGCAATGCAGGGGTTAGAGTTGATGACGATCTCATACGCCAGCCCTTGCTGCCCGTGCTTGTACAGGCGCTCGGTTTCGATGAATTTTTTGCCAAAAGACCAGTGCGGGTAGTTAATCGGCATCCCGACGCTGGAATACGCGTCCATCATCTGCTCGGAGGTAATGACCTCAATCTGGTGGGGATAGGTGTCCAGGCGGTAGAGCTTTGCTACCCGGTCAATCTCGGCCAGGTAAATGTCCAGTAGCTCAAACGTCCAGTCGGGGCCGTCACTCAGACGGGTGGGATCCTTTGTGGCGAAATCAGTTACGTTAGCCATCAGCGCGCCCTCATTGTTTTCGACTTTCTCTGGATGGAAAGCCTCACTCTCAAGAATAGACAACTCCTGAAAGATAGCGCCGACAAGTAAAATTTTTTCTTCGCGATTTATTGATCTCAATAGCGGGCTTTTAGCGCGTCACTCAGCATTTTATTTTGACGAAAATGTTTTCCCGTACAGGAGATGCTAATTATCCCGCTCCAGCGCTGGCGGGCAGGTTTGTGAGTTTAGTCACCATAATAAAGCCATATGTTGAATAACATATTCAACTGAGTTATCAATATGTAATCAGAAGATTATTCTTTTAGCTAATTGCGGAGCAGATATGCGTGTTGTGGTGCTGGGAAGTGGTGTCGTCGGCGTGGCGAGCGCCTGGTATTTACGTCAGGCCGGGCATGAAGTCACTGTCATCGATCGCGAATCAGGGCCGGCGCAGGAAACTAGCGCGGCCAACGCCGGGCAGATCTCTCCGGGCTATGCTGCTCCGTGGGCGGCTCCGGGCGTCCCGTTAAAAGCCATTAAGTGGATGTTTCAGCGCCACGCGCCGCTGGCCATCAGCCTCGACGGAACCCAGTTCCAGCTGAAGTGGATGTGGCAGATGCTGCGCAACTGCGATACCCGCCATTACATGGAAAATAAAGGCCGCATGGTACGCCTGGCGGAGTACAGCCGTGATTGCCTGAAAGAATTGCGCCACGCCACAGGCATCCAGTATGAAGGCCGACAGGGCGGGACGCTGCAGCTGTTCCGCACCGAGCAGCAGTATGAAAGCGCGGCCAAAGACATCGCCGTCTTGAAAGACGCAGGCGTGCCGTATGAGCTGCTGGAAGCCAGCCAGCTTAACCGCGTTGAACCCGCGCTGGCGGACGTAGCCCACAAGCTGACCGGCGGCCTGCGTTTACCGAACGATGAAACCGGTGACTGCCAGCTGTTTACCCAAAACCTGGCGCGGATGGCGGCGGAAGCCGGCGTTGAGTTTCGCTTCAATACGCCGGTTGATCGTCTGCTTTACGACAACCAGCAAATCAGCGGCGTACAGTGCGGCCAGGAAGTGGTGAAGGGGGATGCCTACGTCGTGGCATTCGGGTCCTATTCCACTGGTCTGCTCAAGGGCATCGCCGATATTCCTGTCTATCCTTTGAAAGGTTACTCCCTGACAATTCCTATTGCCGACGAACAGGGCGCGCCGGTTTCAACCATTCTGGATGAGACCTACAAGATCGCTATTACCCGCTTTGACAACCGCATCCGCGTGGGAGGCATGGCAGAAATCGTCGGTTTTAACACTGAACTGCTGCAGCCGCGCCGTGAAACGCTGGAAATGGTCGTCAGGGATCTCTATCCGCGAGGCGGGCACGTCGAGCAGGCCACGTTCTGGACCGGGCTGCGTCCGATGACGCCGGACGGGACGCCAATTGTAGGGCGCACGCCGTTCAAGAATCTCTGGCTTAATACCGGACACGGCACGCTAGGCTGGACAATGGCATGCGGTTCGGGCCAGATGCTGAGCGACCTGATCTCCGGGCGTACTCCGGCTATCCCAAGCGAGGATTTAGGCATCGCACGCTACGCGCCTGGCTTTACGCCACTGAGCGCCCGCCACCTTCACGGCGCACATAACTAAAAGGAGCCGTCATGTCCCGTCCTGTGGTAGCGACGCTGGATCTCAGCGCGCTGCGCAATAATCTTGAAGTGGTGCGCAGAGCCGCCCCGCGTTCGCGTGTCTGGTCGGTCGTTAAGGCCAACGCATATGGCCACGGTCTCGACCGTATCTGGTCGGCGTTAGGCACGACCGATGGTTTTGCCATGCTGAATCTCGAAGAGGCCATTTTGCTGCGTGAGCGCGGCTGGAAAGGGCCGATCCTGATGCTGGAAGGGTTCTTCCATACCGATGAGCTGGCGCTGTTCGACAAATACCGGCTGACCACCAGCCTGCACAGCAACTGGCAGGTGAAGGCGATAGCCAACACGAAGCTGAGCGCGCCGCTGGATGTTTATCTCAAAATCAATAGCGGGATGAATCGTCTCGGGTTTACACCCGACCGCGTACACGGCATCTGGCAAAAACTCCGTTCTATCCCGAATGTGGGCGAACTGACCCTGATGGCGCATTTTGCCGATGCCGAGCAGCCAGAAGGCATTACTGAGCCGATGAAGCGCATTGAACGGGCGGCGGAGGGAATTGACGCCCCACGCTCGCTGTCAAACTCGGCGGCTACGCTGTGGCACCCGGAGGCGCATTTTGACTGGGTTCGCCCGGGGATAATCCTTTATGGCGCCTCTCCGAGCGGGCAATGGCAGGATATCGCCACCAGCGGCCTTCAGCCGGTAATGACGTTGAGCAGCGAAATTATCGGCATTCAGAACCTGAAGGCTGGCGATACCGTGGGCTACGGCAGCCGCTACACCGCCAGCGGCGAGCAGCGAATCGGGATTGTGGCTGGTGGCTATGCGGACGGCTACCCACGTATTGCGGCGGATGGCACGCCGGTCATGGTGGATGGCGTCATGACCCGCCTGGTGGGCAAAGTGTCGATGGATATGATCGCTGTAGACCTGACGCCTTGCCCGCAGGCGGGTATCGGCAGCCCGGTTGAGCTGTGGGGCAAAAACGTCAAAATTGACGATGTCGCCAGCGCCGCGGGTACGGTTGGCTATGAGCTGATGTGTGCGTTAGCGCCGAGAGTGCCGGTGGTGATGAGTTAACGTTTCTGCTTCTCTCGAGATGTTGTCTCGCTGTCATCTTGCTTGATGACAGGCACTGAATTTAACCGCAGAATCGCTTCTGGTTTTTTTACCCTCACCCTAACCCTCTCCCAGAGGGAGAGGGCCGGGGTGAGGCGAGACTACTCCTCTTCTTCCTCAGCCACCCGGACACCAATCTTACGCACCAGATTGTCCTCTTTCTCGGCCACCGTCCAAATCATTCCGGCAAACTCCACCTGGTCGCCAACCACCGGCGCGCCGCCGAGCATCCCTAGCACAAAATCACCTAACGATTGCTGAGGATCCACTTCTTCATCCAGCGTCAGGCCGTAAATGGTCGCCACGTCGGAGAACTGGGCGCTGGCTTCCAGAATAAAGTCGCCAAAGAAACGCTGATCCAAATCCACCGGCGGCGACTGGCTAAACAGTTTCCCCAGCGCGGGAAGATCGCGTTCCCGGCCAATAACGCAAAGCACATCGCCTTCTCGCAGGCGGGTGCTGCCCGTTGGGTGAAGCAGTACGTTATTGCGGAACAGCGCGGCAATACGCGTTTCTTCTGGCATGTGCAGGTCACGCAGGGCGGCACCCACGCACCATTTCTCTTCGCTTAGCTGGTAGACAAACTGTTCCCATGGATTGTCAGGATGAATATCCAGACCCACGCGCGAAACGGGCCAACCTACTGGCGGCACGACGACTTTGGCTTTTTTGGCGGCCCAGCCCAGCGACGTGCCCTGGAGCAGCAGAGACACCAGCACCACAAAGAAGGCCACGTTGAAGAACAGGCGGGCGTTATCCAGCCCGGCCATCATCGGGAACACCGCCAGGATAATCGGCACTGCGCCTCGCAGCCCAACCCAGCTGATAAATACGCGCTCGCGCAGATTAAAACCGCGGAATGGCAGCAGACCGGCAAAAATCGACAGCGGACGAGCAAAGAAGATCATCCACGCGGAAAGCAGGAGAGCAGGGACTGCAATCGGCAGCAGATCGGACGGGTTCACCAGTAAACCCAGCACCAGGAACATGCCGATTTGCGCCATCCAGGCCAGGCCGTCGAAGGTTTGCAGGATCCCGAAACGGTTGCGAATCGGGCGGTTGCCCATCACAAAGCCGCACAGATAAACCGCCAGAATACCGCTGCCGTCCAGCGCCGTCGTGACGCCAAATACCATAATCCCGCCGCTCAGGGCCAGCATTGGGTAAAGCCCGTGGGGTAAGGTTATCCGGTTAATCATTTGCAGCAGCAGATAGCCGCCGCCGAGACCAAGCACAATCCCCAGGCCAAATTGCTGAATGATATGCACGAGGAACAGCCAGCTCAGGCCGGTCTGGTGCTGCTGGATCATCTCAATCAGCGTGATAGTGAGAAACACCGCCATCGGGTCATTGCTGCCCGATTCAATTTCAAGCGTCGCGCCGACGCGTTCGTTCAGGCCTTTCCCACCGAGCAGGGAAAAGACCGCGGCGGCGTCGGTGGAGCCGACAATGGCGCCGATAAGCAGGCCGTCAATCAGGTTCAGGTTGAACAGCCAGGCGGCGGCAATCCCGGTCAGCCCGGAGGTAATTAATACCCCAACGGTTGCCAGCGAGAGCGCGGGGCCCAGCGCAACGCGAAACGAACTCGCCTGGGTTCTCATCCCGCCGTCAAGCAGGATCACCGCCAGCGCCAGATTGCTGATCAGGTAGGCAAAGGGATAATTATCAAACGGGATACCACCAAGGCCATCGATCCCGGCCAGCATGCCGATAGCCAGAAAGATAACCAGAATGGGAATGCCCAGACGAGAGGAGAAAGAACTTAATAAGATACTGCAAGTTACCAGAACGGAACCCAAAATAAACAGACTGACAATCGCCCCTGCGTCCAAAATCATTCGTCTCCTTTGTCTATGTTGTCGAATTGTAACATGTCATCTGTTACGCAAACGCTCAAAAAGGGCGCTTAAACCGGGCTTCTTTAGCGAAGTACCGGGTGTCCACTTAACGTCAGTCGGGAGGTAACGCCGTCGTGGGCCAGCTCGCCAAACGCGCCGAGCGGCAGCGTCACGGTTTGTGGTTCATGTCCAAAAGGCAGGCCGGAAAGGACAGGCACGTTCAGGCGCTGTTGCAGCGTTTTACGCATTACTTCAAAAGTATATCCTGCATCGTAATCCGTTGCGGTTGTCCCGTTAAAACTTCCTAAAATAATCGCTTTCTGGCGTGACAGAATGCCCGCATGGTAAAGCTGCAGCAGCATGCGCTCAACGCGGAAGGGATGTTCGTTGATGTCTTCCACAACCAAAATACCGCCGTCTATTGGCGGCAAAAACGGCGTGCCGACCAGAGAGATTAGCATTGCGAGATTGCCGCCCCAAACCGTGCCGCTGGCCTGCATCGCGGACGCATCGTTTTCCCAACTTAGCGTGAACGTCGGTTCGCTGAGCGCCTGCCAGAAGTGGCGCCAGGTATATTCATCCATCTCCTCGGCACCAAAATTTCCGGCCAGCATCGGGCCACTGAAGGTGATGGCTCCGCACTGTGCCAGCAGGGCCATCTGGAAAGCGGTGAAGTCGCTGTGACCGCAGATAATTTGTGGCCGGGCACGAAGCGAAGCCCCAAGACGTGAAAAATCAATGTGCTCAAGCAGGCGGCTCATACCGTAACCCCCGCGCACGGCCAGCACGATGTTCGTTTCCGGCGGCAGCGCCGCCAGCTGATTAAGTTCAGCCAGTCGTTCACTGTCCGTGCCGGCAAAACGCTGAAAACGCCGGGTCACTGCCTGCTGATTGACGACCTGATGCCCATTCTCTTCCAGCCGACGAATGCCCCTGGCGGCGGCCTGTTGATTAATGCAGTAGCCGGACGGGGCGATTAAATGAATCAGAGACATGGCATTTCCTTGCTGAATATGAATTGGTTATCATGCCGCTATCGAGAGCGCTTGTCATCGCCGTTATGGCCGGCCACATCAATAAGGATAGAGGCGTGAAATTAAGAGGGTTTATCATTCTGGTGCTTTTTTTGGCCGGTTGCTCCAGCCATTCTCCGCAGCAGCAGGCACCTTGGGATCCGACGATCCCCACCCAGCGGGCGCTGAACTGGATGCCGCTGACCGAACTCTCCGGCCAGCAATGGGGCGTTAGTCCGAGACTGATAACGGCAATTATTGCGGTAGAGTCGGGCGGCAATCCGCAGCTGGTTAGCGCCTCTAATGCCATCGGCCTGATGCAGATCAAAGGCTCCACGGCGGGCAAAGAGGTGTATCGCAATCAGGGCTTCAGAGGGCAGCCCTCGGACAGTGAACTGAGAGAGCCGGCGCGTAATATCGACATCGGTACGGCTTATCTGAGTATTCTGGAACACGGCATTTTGCGGGGAATCAACGACCCGCAGGTGATGCAGTACGCGCTGATTGTTTCTTACGTGAACGGGGCGGGGGCGCTACTAAGAACCTTTGATTCCGACAGGCAGACCGCAATCGACAAAATTAACCGCCTGAGCCCGGATGAATTTTATCAGCATGTAGCGACCAACCATCCTGCACCGCAGGCACCGCGCTACCTGTATAAGGTCACGCGGGCCATGAACGCCATTTAAGCTATTTCACGCGGTTGGCCTTTTCCCGGGCCGACCGCTCCAGCGAGAAAATAATCTTTTGCAGTTCGCGCTCGACCGCCGGGTTGACGTTTAAGAAACGAAAACTCAGGCGCGGAGTAGAAATGGTCTCGTTTTTACTGTCCACGACTTTTCGCTCTGAAACCATCACCAGCTGCATATCAAAGTAAAACTTGCCCCATTCTACGAGATCCATCTCTACGCGGCCAAAACGCAGCCCGGGTGCAAGGCCCGGCGGTAACGTGCCGTCCACCAGGGCGCCCATTCCACCAAGAGACAGGTCGCAGAGCCGGAAGGCAAACTGAGAACCGTCGGCAAGTTCGGTGCGGCAATAATACTGGGGCTGCGTAGGCGCGGTAATGCGGAAATATTCCCGGCGCTGAACGAACCACAGCGATGGCGGCAGCGGCGTGGTAAACGCCGGGAGATTTTGATATTCCGTCGCTTTAAGGCCGGGCAGGGAGAATTCGACTTTTGCCCCCTGCGTTTCAGCGATGAAATCAATATCGTTGGCCTTCTGCACGGAAAGGTTTTCCCGCGCCTGGCTGCCAAAGTCCAGCACTAAACGCTCCGCCGAGACATCGAGAATTTTGCTGATGAACTGCCCGTTAGACCATTCCAGCCTGACGGGAACCTGCTGTCTGTGTAAATCACGTAACACACCTAATACTGCCAGAGGAGACTGCTTCAGGAACTGATCGTTATAGTGACTCAAGGCTCAAGTCCTTGTTGTGTTTTCAGGTTGTGGTAACGAAGCTTATCGGCAAAACCGCACAAAACTTAATACAAATTTTTGACTATTTTTTCCTGAAAATGCGCATAACCAGGTGAGATTCATCACGTTTTTTTGCAGCCGAACTATACTCTTTTTGACAGCAGGTCGATGGCCGGGGCGCAGACAGCCTCGGGCGAGCCTGCTAAAGCTCACAATGTAGAAGAGGACGTTCTAAAATGGGTATCCTGGCCTGGATTATTTTTGGTCTTATCGCGGGTGTGGTAGCTAAGTGGATTATGCCTGGCAAAGACGGCGGCGGTATTATCCTCACCTGTATTCTGGGGATCGTGGGCGCGGTTGTCGGCGGTTGGGTGGCGACGGCATTGCACCTTGGCGGACCGGTAACCGGTTTTAACTGGCCAAGTTTCTTTGTGGCGGTGATTGGCGCCATTATTGTGCTGGCTATTTTCAGGATGGTACGACGGTAGACAGTCATTCATTACAAAAAAACGGCCCTTCAGGGCCGTTTTTACGTTTAGCTTTCTATATAAGTTTAGAAATCGTAGCCCACGGTCGCAATGATCGAACGTTCCGCGCCCCAATAGCAATAGCCCGTCCCGTAGCAGCCCGCCACATAGTCACGGCCCGTCAGGTTGGTGGCATTGAGCTGCACAAACGCGCCTTTCAGCGACGGTGTCCATGCGCCCATATCTGCCCGAACCATGGCATCCAGCAGCGTTACGGAAGGAACACGCAGGGTATTTTCGTTGTCGGCCCATTGTTTGCCGATGTAGCGAATCCCTGCGCCCAGGCTCAGGCCATAATCGGCTTTGAACGTGCTCCACAGGCTCGCCATTTGATTTGGCGTGACGTACGGCGTGTTGCCGTCATTACCGTCGATGGCATCTTTATAGCGCACCCGGTTAAGGGTATAGCTGGCGATGGTTGACAGGCGTGGTGTCAACTGAGTGCGGGCTTCAAGCTCAAGTCCTTGTGAATGCACTTTGCCTGCCGGTTCAAAATATCCCCCCTGCACGTTACGGTTCCCCACATCTTTTTGGGTCAAATCGTAAACGGCGGCGCTATACAGATCGCTGGTTCCCACAGGCTGGTATTTTACGCCAGCTTCGTACTGTTCGGCAGTTGTGGGTTTCAGCAGTTTGCCTTCGGCATCGGAAAGTACCTGCGGTGTGACGGCCTGACTGTAGCTCACATACGGCGAAATACCGTTATCAAAGGCGTACAGCAGAGATGCGCGGCCGCTAAAGTGGTTGTCGCTGCGGTTGTCCGTCACGTCACTGTCGATCGCCGTCGCCACCAGATGGCTTTTAGTCACCAGATGATCGTAGCGGCCAGACAGCGTCATATGCCAGCGGTCCCACTTCATCTCATCCTGCAGATAAGCCCCGGTTTGCTCATACTGGCGGCGGCCTGATTTCACCAAAAGCCCCTGATTAATTGTCGCGTAGCTTGGGTCACGTGGATCGTAATAATAGTAACTGCCAACGCCACCAGAAACGCCGGTCCACGGATTCAGGTTGGTAGTGTAGCCCGTCCCGTCGGTCAGATCGTTGGTGAACCGGTGATATTCCCCGCCGAGCACCACTTTATGCTGCAGATCGCCGGTCGAGAAGTCGGCTTCTAACTGATTGTCGATGGCCCAGGCATCCAGCGAGGAGTTTTCACGGCTGTAGTAGCGCGACAGTTCGTTATGCGCGGTATCTGCCCAGCCAATTTGATAGGCCTGGCGTAGCGCTACGTTTGAGTGGGTATAGCTGGCGTTTGAGCGGAAAGACCAGACCTCATCGAAGGCGTGAGCAAACTCGTAGCTGTAGATCTGCTGGTGGCGCTTAAAGGCGTCATCCCCCGGCTGTACGTCAGAAAAGCCAGTATCCAGCTTGCGTCCCGTGGTGGTGTAAAGGCTGCCGTCGCCCGGAACAGAACCGTGGTAGCCCCCGGACGGATCTTTTTCCAGGTAGGCTCTTAGTACCAGAGACGTTGCATCATCCGGCTGCCAAAGCAGGGACGGCGAAATAGCGTAACGTTCATCACGCGTGTTGTCATACTGTGTATCACTATTTTTAGTCAGGCCGGTGATACGGAAGGCCCACTGGTCATTAATCGCGTTGGTGTAATCAAACGCCGTGCCGTTGGTGTTGTGGTTGCCGTATATCGCCCGCACGTGGCCTTCTTCGACAAACTGCGGACGTTTAGACGTTTCCATCACCAGGCCACCCGGAACAGTCTGGCCGTAAAGTGCGGAAGACGGGCCTTTGATGACGTCAAGGCGTTCCAGGAACCAGGGATCGACCTGGACCACGTTAAAGCTGCCCGCGTCGCTCATCAGGCGGAGGCCATCAAGGAAGATGTTATTCACGTCGCCGCCGTGGAAACCCCGTAATGCGACGGTATCGTAACGGGTTGCACCGCCGGAGAATCCGGTAAACACGCCCGGGGTATAGTGCAGCGCGCTATTAATGGTTTGCGCGCCCTGGTCTTCCATTTGCTGACGGGTCACGACGGAAATGCTTTGCCCGGTGGTAATCAGCGGCTCGTCGGTTTTGGTCGCGCCACGGGTTGTGGTGGCGGTATAACCTATTGTTGGAGAGGTTGCGGTGTCAGCAGGTTTGGCGGTCACAACCAGTATTTCTTCAGCCGATGAAGAAAAAGGGGCGATGAGCGCCAGCGTGCAGAGTAAAGCGGAGCGCTTTACGGTAAGGTCCTTTATCATTTTTTGTCCGGAAGTATTGAGATCATCATCCTGATGGAAGTCCTCCGCCGGCATGCGACGGGAAAACGCGGTTTTTAAATGCGGTTTCGAATGAGAATTGTTATCGTTATTATTATCAAGTGCAAGGCGTGCGATGATTTTTAATGCATAAAAGCCCATGAAATCAATGATGATTTCATGGGCTTATTGTTTTAAATGAAATGATTAAGCGGCAATCACGCCGTGGTCAGTATGGTCAGGTTACGGCGCTGGCTTGCTCGAGGCAGGTGAGATCCCCGTTTTATCTGCGGCAGGTTTGGCCGCTTCCGTTACCGGGCCGGGCGTGGCCGAAGGCAGCTTGTCCGGCGCATTGTCGCAGGGTTTTTCTTTTGCACAGAGCATATCCAGCATTTTCAGCGCGACGCCGTTGGTCCAGCCGAAGCCATCCTGAAGCGGATATTCACCGCCTCCACCACCCGCACCTCCGGCTGTGACATCGTATTTTTCAACCAGCTTTTGCTCTTTGTTGTAGAGGTTCTGCACCGTACTCAGGAAGCGGAAGCTGACTTCCAGCGCGAGATCTTTATGCCCGTAATTTTGCAGACCTTCGGTGGCCACCCACTGCAGCGGCGCCCAGCCGTTGGGGGCATCCCATTGCTGGCTGGTTTTTACGCTGGTCGTGGCAAGTCCGCCCGCGCTGAGCAGGTGCTGACGGGTGGCTTTCGCCATCTTGTCCGCTCTGTCCTGCGCCGCCGCATGAACGTACAGTGGGAACAGGGCGGCGGCGGTTAGCTGGTTTCGAACCGTGTGGCTTTTCAGATCGTAATCCGCGTACCAGCCTTCTTTGGCGTTCCACAGGTTTTGTTCAATTGCTTTCTGTCGATCGTCCGCGGCCTGCTTATAGCGCTGTGCTGCGTCGCTATCTTTTGCCAGCTCGCTGGCGTGAGCCAACGTTTTTTCAAGCTGGTAGAGCAGCGCATTAAGGTCCACGGGCACAATGCTTGTGGTACGGATGGTGCCCAGTTGGGCTGGATTATCCATCCAGCGGGAGCTGAAGTCCCAGCCGGAAGCGGCGGCAGCTCGCAGGTCACGATAAATATCCGTGGCCGCACGCGACGGCGTATTTTTCGCAGTGGTGACGTCGTCCAGGTAAGACTCTGTTCGCGGCGTGTCTTTCTCATCCCAGTAACGGTTGAGCAGGGCACCATTTTTGAGTTTCACCACGCGGGCATGGGCTTCGCCCGGTTTGAGGGCGTCGCTGCCCTCCATCCACCAGCTGTACTCCTGCTTCAACTGCGGCAGGTAGGCTGTGTAAACGCTATCGCCTTTATTCTGCGCCAGCAGTTCCACCATCATGGCGAAGAACGGCGGCTGTGAACGGCCCAGGTAGTAGCTGCGGTTCCCGTTGGGAATGTAGCCCCAGGTATCGATTTCGTGGGCGAAGTTGTCCACCATATTTTGCACGTCATCCCAGCGCCCACTCTCCGCCAGCCCCAGCAGGGTGAAGTAACTGTCCCAATAGTAAAGCTCGTGGAAGCGCCCGCCGGGCACAACGTAAGGTTTTGGTAGCGGGAGAAGCGGGTCCCATTTGTTGTCGCTGTTCGCGGAACGGGTCAGTTCTGGCCAGAGCCCGTTGATATGCTCCCGCAGGCTTTCTCCTTCCGGCGGCACAGACTTTTTTTCTTCCTTTGGCAGGATAAAGTTCACATCAACAAAATGGCGTAAGTCGAACCCCGAGAGCCGGCGCTGCATACGATAATCAGCAAGGATCATCAGCGGATCGCCCTTGGGCACGGCATCCGCAAAGGTTTTCTGGTCGGGGAACAGCTTCGCGGTCTGGACATCAATAAACAAAGGCCCAAAAAGCTCGTCGGGCGATTGAGGCTCGGGCGGGCGTGGGGATTCGGTTTCCTGGGCTGCAAACGAAGCAAGCGGCGTAAGGCCAAATACGGCACCGGCAGCGGCCATTTGGGCCGCAAAGCAAAGCGCATAAGGCCGGCGCAAAACGGGTTTTATCATCATTCCTTCTCCATCGACGGGACGCAACACGCTACGTTGCGATCAACTCCCTGAAAACCTTAGTTGAATTTTCCGAATTTCGAGCGCCGTTGAAGATAAAAAGAGAAAAACCGGATTATTTACCCCATAAAAAAGCCCCGCAGAGCGGGGCTGAAGTATTCGTTAAGTCTGTAATCACCCCTGCGGGTTTACCAGCCATGTGCCGGAGTTTGCTACTACAATGGTTTGCTTGCGGGGCGTTTCGCCGCCGCTCAGCGTCAACAAATATTTCCCGGCAGGGAGCTGAAGCGAGGCAAAACCGTTGGCGGCGGGCGTCAGCTTTTGCGCTTTGCCGTTGACCGCCAGCTGTTCGCCGTCGTTCATTCGAACATACACTCGGGCGAGCGTGCTTTCAGCCGCGACGGCTACAGGGGGCGCGCTTGCCTGCGCCGGGCTTTGATTCGCTGCAAGCGGCGCGGGAGCAGGTTCCGGCGAGCTCACTGAAGGGCTTCCCCGGCCAAAAAGTACCGCGCCAACAATCAGACCCGCGACGGCGCCCGCACCAATTTGCAGGGCAGGTTGATAGCGCTTCCAGAGCGGACGCGTCGCCGTATTCTCTGGATCTTCTACCGGTACCAGCGCGGTACCCGTTTTTTTATTACCGATCAGTTCACGCACGTCGTCTGGCTGGATATTCAGCAGGGCCGCAAAAGCGTCAATGGATTGGGGGCGATCTTCCGGCTTCAGCGACAGCGCTTTATCAACCGCCTGCAGTAAATTCAGGGAATAGCCCTCGGGCTGGTTTTCCGCGAGCTGGATGCAGCTGTCCTGAATACTGCGGGCGACGCTGGCAGGCGGTGCATTGCCGGTAATCAGCGTATAAAGCACGGCTCCGACGGCGTAAATATCTGTCCACGGCCCCAGCTGGCTTGCCAGATCTCCGGTGTACTGCTCCAGCGGTGCAAATCCGGGGTGAAGCAGGGTATTGCCTTCATCCAGCGAGCCTTGTCCCCGGCGTGGCGCGCCGGTATTGAGCAGGATGGGCAGCCCGTTATCCTGAATTTGAATGCTTTTCAGCGACAGGTTGCGGTGCAGATGTTCGGCCGCGTGAAGCGTTGCCAGCGCGCCGCAAAGCATGGGCAGCATCCGGCGTATCCACGTTTCATCGATCAGCGACGGCTGCTGCTTTTGCAGTTCATCCAGCGTAATGCCGCTATAAAACAGCGTCACGACGTAAGCGGTATTATTGTCGCTCCAGATGCGCAGCACCTGAGGCAGATTCGGGTGATTAAAGTGCGCCAGCTGACGCGCTTCCTGCATAAAACCGTTCAGACCGGTGGTGTAGACCAGATGGTCGCGCTCGCTGTGCAGCACCAGCTCCATCACGTCATTGCGCATGACGTAAGCTTTAGGCATGTATTCACGGATAGCCACCAGACGTTCGAGCTGATGATCCCACGCCCGGTAAAGAATACTGGTCATGCTGGCGTCGATGGCTTCCTGAATTTCAAATTCGTCAAAGCGGTAGCCAGGCGGCAGAGCATTGGGCACTTTTGGAATAAAATCGTTATCTATCATGATGTTCTCTGCGCGTAGTCATGCAACATGCGGCGTATTTATTTTTGGGCTCGCCAGGCACCCGCGGCCGGGTCGCGCAGCTGCGGGTGCAGGGACTCGACCAGCAACAACGTAATGGCCGTCCCCGGCGTCACCCAGCCGGACCAGAGCTTGCGCACCTCGTTGAGCCGCGTCTGGAGACGCTGTTCATCCAATGCCATGTCGCGGGACACTTCCACGGCAACGGTGCCGCTGGCTTTCCAGCCGTTAATTTCAGGGTGGTAAGGCAAAATAAGCCAGCTTTGCGGTGCCTGTTCACTGCTGACGACCATGCGCTCATTGTTCACGCTGGTGATAAGCAGGCTGTCGGCGTCCGCTGAGGGGTTGAGTCCGCTGACCGGGAAACCGTGGACAAACGTCATCATAATGCGCTTTTCGCCGCCGACGCCGCGCTGCACCACTTCGCTGGTGCCGTTCAGCCAGCCGCCTTTTTCACATTTGCCATTCTCTTTACCCGGAATAAACAGGGAACTGCTGGAGGCATCCCCCTGCCAGAATGTGCGCAAGTGGCAGCCATCCTGTAGGGTAAATTCCAGCCATGGCGTGCGGTCGAGAGGCGTGGAAAGATCTTCCGGGCGCTCATTACGGGTCGCAACCGAAGAAAGCGGGGACTCGATAGTCACTCCCCAGTCGCTGGTTTTGGTGGCAGACCCGCGAGCAAGGGAAGCCCCCTCGGGATCTTCAAGCTGCCAGTTGACGCGCTCAATCTCGCTGCACTGATTTTCCAGAAGCGCGCCGAGGCGAGGCATGAACGTTTTCAGAATAAGGGGGTTTTTATCCCCGTTTGCCACAATTCGAACCGGAAGATCGCTTCCGCACCAGCTTTGCGGGGCATTGCTTTTGATGTTGTCTATCCACACGTCCAGCTTTTGGGACGGCGATTGAACGATGCGGTAGTTCCCTGCCCAGACGGTAGTGGATGCCAGCAGCAACGCCATACCCGAAAGCCAGAGTTTCATAAAAATCCTTGTTAGCCTGTGTGTAAAGAGGGGCTACGTTAACGCCCATACAGGTTGCCGGGCGAGTCGTTGCTACTCTCATACCAAAATCTTTGGTTAGAAAACCCCCGAAGGGGAAGTTTAATTAATGATCCACGTTCCGTTGTCGGCGTTCTGGCAGGCTTTGCTTTTATTATCTACCGCAACGCAGGTGGATTTTTTGGCCGCGCGGCGAGGACGAGGCCGGTCTTTTTTCAGCGTCTGGGTATACAGCTCGCTTTTGACCAGCGCCCTGAGCGGCACATAGCCCAGCAGCTCTTGTTTATCCTGCTCGGCGATAGCAAACCAGTGATTTTCTACCTCGCCCAGCACCGTGTAGCTTTGGCCGTTTTCAAGCTGGGCCAGCACTTTGCCACCAAAATCGGGTTTGCTCATGATGGAGCCCGGATAAAGCGCCCGATACTCGGCGTCAACAGGCGTAAACTCTTTTGGTACTTCAACGACATAGCGGTGAGTCAGGGTGACGCCGTTTACCGTGCTGGTCACAATGGTGTCGTCGGTCATCTTCGGCGGCGGCGCTTTACAGCCGACAACCGTAGTGACAACAAGGAGGACTAACAGGCTTCGCAATTTCATTGAGACGTTCCCTGAGAAAAAGGTTAAAACTCAACCGCCGCGGGAGCAAGGAGCGCCGCACAGGAAAATTATCCACGACGTGAGATACGCCCACGCAAAACGGTGCGGCGGCTTGAGTATCTCGCCGGCGCAAGGAATTCGCGTGGTTTCAGCATAGTAGCGTGATTTTACATAGCCCGGTTAACAATTCAATGGTGTTATAACAGTGGAATAACCTATTACGTACATGAAGGTTTGATGCCGGGTTAGCGCAGTAAAAAATTGGGCTGAGGTAAATGTAATCGGCTCGCCACTTAAAAGGAATGAAAAGCAGGGAGATGACGGTAATTTTTTGAATTTATTTGATAAATTCAGACTTTTCGTTGTGGTGTTATTTTTATTCTGTGGTCAATGCAAATCGTCTTTTGGGGTTTCCCTGAGGTTATTCTTAAAACAATAAAAAAACATCGGGCCGTCTTCAGGATGCCCGATGAGAAGGCAGAGGTTCAGGCTCCGCTAGATTGAGAAAATAACCGCAAAGCCCGCTCACCTGTTTCATCGATCGGCAGGTAAACCAGCAGCCTTGAACCGTCTCGTGGGGCAGAGTACCAGTTGACCTGTTGCATACCGAAGGTGCCGATCTGCGGATGCGTATACTGTTTGATATGGTTTTCGATATTGCGGATTTCATAGCGCTGCTCCCAGAGCGTTTTAAACGCGGGAGAGGCGGTGAAAAACGACTCCAGCAGCGCTTCCCAGCGCGGGTCGCCGCGGTGCTCGGTGATCCCGGCGCGGAACCAGCCGACAAACTTGGGCAGCACATCTTCGTTACAGTCCACCCGGCTGCGCCAGGTCTCATTGGTCAGATATTGATAAATGCAGTTGCGATGCTCCGGCGGTTCATTGTCGAGATCGACCCCCATTAGCTGGCAAAAATGTGAATTGTAGCCGAGGATGTCGAAGTTCGGCTTCTGGATACTGGCGGGGTTGGGCATCAGGGCGTCCAGCATCCGGCGGGCGGCGGGGCTGAGCCCCTCGCACTGCGCGGCGGCGGGCGCTTCGGACGGAGGCAGTCCGGCCAGAATAAACAAATGACGGGTTTCCGCCGGGGAGCACTGCAGCGCGCTGGCGATCGCCGCCATGGCGCTTGAAGATGGATTCACTTCTCGGCCCTGTTCCAGCCAGGTATACCAGGTTACGCCGATGTCAGCCAGCAGCGCCACTTCTTCACGGCGAAGGCCGGGCGTGCGCCGACGCCCGCTGCGCGGTAGCCCCAGCCGCTGCGGGTCCAGACTTTCACGCCGGGTGCGCAAAAACAGCGCCAGCATTTTACGGCTGTCGTCCAGCGGGCCATGCCGCAGCTCAGGCTGAGTGACGAGCATCACAAATACTCCAGAATAGTAGTGCCAGTACCAGTATAAGTAAGAACTGGTACCCGGTTAAATGTTCAGGGATCCTACGTCGGTATCCTGAACTATGCAATGGAGTCCCTGATGAATAATTCGCCTGTTTCACCCGGTCGTGCAGGCCTGGTGCTGCTGTTGACGGGCCAGATGCTGCCGTTAATCGACACCTCTATCACCAACGTGGCGCTGGACTCGATCACCCAGTCCCTCGGCACCACGCCAACCCAGCTTGAACTTATTGTGGCACTTTACGGCGTTGCCTTTGCCGTCAGCCTGGCGGTGGGCAGCAAGCTGGGGGATAACCACGGCCGACGCAGAACGTTGCTCTGGGGCGTGGCCCTGTTCGGTATTGCTTCTTTCCTGTGCGGGATCTCCGGCTCGGTCACTGAGCTGCTGGCGGCCCGGACCCTGCAAGGCGTCGGGGCGGCGCTGATCGTGCCGCAGATCCTTGCCACGCTGCACGTGACGCTCAAGGGTACCGCTCACGCCCGCGCCATCAGTCTGTACGGCGGTATTGGTGGGATCGCTTTTATTATCGGCCAGATGGGCGGCGGCTGGCTGGTGTCGGCGGATATTGCCGGGCTGGGCTGGCGAAACGCATTCTTTATTAACGTGCCCATCTGCCTGTTGGTGCTGGTGCTGAGCCGGTTTTATATTCCTGAAACGCGCAGCGAAAGCCACTCGCGTATTGACTGGCAGGGCACCGCCACGCTCGCGCTGGTGCTGTGTTGCCTGCTGTTCCCGATGGCGCTTGGCCCCGAGCTGCACTGGCCATGGCCGATGCAGCTGATGCTGGTGGCGACATTGCCGCTCGGTTATCTGATGCGCGTTGGCGCGCTTAACCAACAGCAGCGGGGGCTACAGCCGCTGCTGCCACCAAGAATGCTTAAGCTGGGCAGCATAAGGTTTGGCCTGCTGATCGCGCTGTTGTTCTTTACCTGTTGGTCGGGCTTTATGTTCTGCATGGCGCTGACGCTCCAGTCGGGCATGGGAATGGCGCCGTGGCAGTCCGGGAACAGCTTTATTGCCATGGGCATTTCGTATTTTGTCTCAGCGTGGTTTGCGCCGAGGCTTATCGTGCGCCACTCACTAAGCACGATTCTGCTGAGTGGGATTGCTATCCAGGTGGTGGGACTGCTGGGACTGATATTTACGCTCTGGCACTTTGGCACCCACGCAGGCCCGCTGGCTATTGCCCCGGCGACGCTGGTGGTGGGCTACGGCCAGGCGCTGATTGTGAACAGCTTCTACCGCATCGGGATGCGCGATATCGACCTGAACGATGCCGGGGCGGCAAGCGCCATATTAAGCACGTTGCAGCAGTCTGCGCTGGGGCTTGGCCCGGCGGTCCTTGGAGCATTGTTCCTGCATCTGCAGCACCAAAGCGGGGATTACTCCGTGGCGATGATCGGTTTCCTGGCGGCTGAAATCGTGATGATGCTGGCGCTGGCGGTTGCCGCCGTCACCCGCCGTCAGCTTTTATCTGGGGTGAAAGTCTCTTTAAGATAACGCCCCGGCGGCTGGCCGATAATTCGGGTAAAGGCAGTGGTAAAGCTGCTGGCGCTTTGATAGCCCATATCATAGGCCACCTGAGTTATCGGCTCGCCGTTAACCAATTTCTCCACCGAACTGATAATCCGCATTCTTTCCCGCCAGCGGGTAAAACTCATCCCGACTTCGCTTTCGAAGAGGCGGCCTAATGTTCTGGGGCTGATGAAGGCAACGGCGGCCAGCTGCACCAGCGTTTTATTGCAGGCCGGATCTTCCCGCAGCAGGCTGGTGATTAGCCTCAGCCGCTTATCTTTACCCTCAGGCACAAACAGATCGGTTTTCAAAACTTGCTTGCGCAACTGGAAGTGCAGCAGTTGTGCAATGAGCTCAAGTTGCGCGCCCGAATCGACGTGGTGTTGAATCGCTAAGGCTTCTTTGGCCAGTTCCGTTAGCAGGTTAGAGGCGACGATAAGCGAGCTATTTTCCGGCAATTGCAGCTCAAATCCTTGCCTGAAACGCAAATTGATCAGCCGCGAACGCTCGGTGTAAAGCGCCCGGTGTAGCAGGCCCGGCGGCACCCAAATGCCGTTACCAGGCGTAGCCAGCCACCAACCTGTTTCGTTTTGCAGACGAAGAGTGCCTTCCAGCGTCACGCTTAACTGGCCGTGTATATGGTGGTGAAACGTCACATCGTCACCCCGGTGATGGGCCATGTCGGAAGCAGCGATAGCCACGGATAGGGCATCTGGCATGTTGGCACTCCTGCGAAGTGTTTTGGCGGATTAGCGAAAGAATTATCTCATTCTTTTTCTGATAATGCCTGCATCGAGAAAATTAGAGGAGAACAAGATGAAAACATTACGCTTCGTAGGTATCGCCGGTAGTTTGCGGGTAGATTCCGCTTCCCGTGCATTGCTCAACAGCATTGGTGAAATGTTGCCTGAGCAGAGTCATTTTAGCGTGCTTGATATTGGCGCCATGGAACATTACTGCCAGGATCTGGAAAAGGGGGAATTACCGGAGCCGGTGGTAAGCGCCCGCCGGTTAGTGGCTGAGGCCGATGCGGTGATCATTACGGTACCGGAGTACAATCACGGCATGCCCGGCGTACTCAAGAATGCGCTCGACTGGCTGTCTCGGCCGGTCAGAGCCAGCTGTATGCTGGGAAAATATGTCTTTTTCGTTTCGCAGTCGACCGGCGCGCTTGGCGGCGTCAGGGCGCAATACCAGCTGCGGGAAACGCTGGCCTCAATGCTGTGCAATATGGTGCCGCTGCCGGAGCTGGCGGTCAGCTTCGCGAATCAGAAATTAGAGAACGGTCGTTTAATTGATTCCGCCACGGCGGCGTCTATTCGTACCCAGCTTGCCGTCTTTATTAAGGCGGTAGAGCAGAATAGCACAAACCGTTAACGACGGATTTATCGCCTTATAGGGCAACAAAATAAGGATAAAATCCATACATGTGTGTGGATTTTTTTTGCCAATAACATCCCGATAACTAAGCGGATTACCGCTAATAATACCCGGAATACAGGATGTATTATTCGGTGGTGTTATTTTTATAATATTTGATTTTATTTGGTTTTTTTAATTAAAAAAATTATTGGCATTAATTGTATGGATTAATCAGGATGTGAATGAGATTTTAAAATATCGTGAAAGTGGGTTAACATAGATTTACTTCATTCACCTGCGATGCAATAGAATTATTATGCCTGCAATGAAAAAGACAATTATTTCTCTGACAACACTGGCGTTATTCGTCAGCTCTGCTAGCTACGCTAACGCGGATTCCACGCAAAAAACTGACTTCCTGCTGATTGGCGGCGGTATTATGAGCGCCTCTCTCGGGACGTGGCTCCAGGAGCTGCAGCCGGACTGGAAACAGATCATGGTTGAGAAGCTTGACGGCGTGGCGCTTGAGTCCTCGAACGGCTGGAATAATGCCGGTACCGGGCACTCGGCAAATATGGAACTGAACTATACGCCGGAGCGCCCGGACGGTTCTATTGATGTCAGCAAAGCGCTGGAAATTAACGAACAGTTTATGATTTCCCGCCAGTTCTGGTCCGCACAAATTCAGCGCGGTATTTTGAACGACCCGCATTCGTTTATTAATTCCACACCGCACATGAGTTTTGTCTGGGGCGATAAAAACGTTGAGTATCTGACCAAGCGCTATGCCGCGTTGCAGAAAACCACGCTGTTCCAGGGGATGAAATTCTCCACCAACCACGAGCAAATTAAACAGTGGGCTCCGCTGGTGATGGAAGGGCGCGACCCAAATCAAAAAGTGGCGGCGACCTGGACGCCAGTAGGGACCGACGTTAACTACGGTGAAATTACCCGCCAGCTGATCGGCAGCCTGAAAAAAAGCCCGAATTTCTCCCTGCAGACCTCTTCTGAAGTCACCGACTTCAAACGCAACGGCGATAATTCCTGGCACGTCACTATCAAAGACGTCACCAGCGGCAAAGAGCACGCCATCGACGCGAAATATGTCTTTATCGGGGCTGGCGGCGGTGCACTGAAACTGCTGCAGGAAACTGGTATTCCGGAATCGAAAAACTACGCCGGTTTCCCGGTGGGTGGCTCCTTCCTGATGACCGAAAACCCGGCGGTAACCAGCCAGCATCTTGAAAAAGTGTATGGTCAGGCCTCCGTGGGTGCACCGCCGATGTCCGTGCCGCACATTGATGCCCGCTTTATCGACGGCAAGCGCGTGGTGCTGTTCGGGCCGTTCGCGACCTTCTCTACCAAATTCCTGAAAAACGGCTCTTTCTTTGATCTGCTGAGCACCACCACCACCAGCAACTTTATGCCGATGACCGACGTAGGTCTGGATAACTTTGACCTGGTGAAATACCTGATTGGTCAGGTGATGCTGAGTGATGAAGATCGCTTTGAAGCGCTGAAAGAGTACTACCCGCAGGCGCGTAAAGAAGACTGGAAACTGATTCAGGCTGGCCAACGCGTGCAGATCATCAAAAAAGATGAAAACAAAGGCGGCGTCCTGAAGCTCGGTACCGAAGTGGTTGTTGACCAGCAGAAAACCATTTCTGCTCTGCTGGGCGCATCTCCAGGCGCGTCTACTGCGGCACCTATCACGCTGAACGTGCTGAAGCAGATGTTCCCGCAGCAGTTCAACTCGCCTGAGTGGCAGAGTAAAATCCGCGCTGTTGTGCCAAGCTACGGCCAGGAGATGAACGGCAACGCGGCGCTGACGCAGAAAGTGTGGGATGACACCGCGGCCACGCTGCAGCTGACCAAACCGCCGGTCATTCAAATGAACGACCAGAGCGCAACCCCGGTAGCAAAACCAGCAGAAGCGAAAGCGGACGCGGCTACCCAGCACGACATGGCGCTGTAAGTTAACGCCTCAGCCAGCCGCTGTTACGACAGAGGCAATGATAAAAAAAGCCAGCCGCAAGGCTGGCTTTTCTCTTTCAGCTGCCGTTACAGCCCGCGTTTATCCATCAGCAGGGCAAGGTCAACCAGGCGGTTAGAGAAGCCCCATTCGTTGTCGTACCAGGCCAGGATTTTCACCAGGTTACCGCCAATCACCAGGGTCGAAAGCCCGTCAATAATCGAAGATCGCGGGTCACCCTGATAGTCGCTGGAAACCAGCGGCTCATCGCTGTAGCCCAGAATGTCTTTCAGCGGGCCAGCTTCAGCGGCTTTGCGGAACGCGGCATTCACTTCTTCCGCCGTGACATCGCGTTTGAGCGTCACGGTTAAATCAACGATAGACACCACTGGTACAGGCACGCGCAAAGAGTAGCCTGTCAGGCGACCGTCAAGCTCGGGGATAACCCTGCCGAGGGCTTTAGCCGCGCCGCTGGAATATGGCACAATCGATAGCGCTGCCGCACGTGCACCACGCAGGTCTTTTTCTGGCTGGTCGTGCAGCGCCTGGCTGTTGGTGTAGGCGTGAGTCGTGTTCATCAGGCCGTGTTCAATGCCGAATGCCTGATGCAGTACCTGCGCGGCAGGGGCCAGGCCGTTGGTGGTACAGCTGCCGTTGCTGACCACAAAGTGTTTCTGCGGATCGTAACTTTCGTGGTTCACGCCAAGCACGATAGTCAGGTCGTCATCTTTGCCTGGGGCAGAAATGATCACGCGTTTTGCGCCACCGTGGGTGATGTGAACTTCAGCTTTTTCGCGGCTGGTGAAGAAGCCGGTGGCCTCGATAACGACATCTACGCCGACCTCACGCCATGGGATCTGCGCCGGGTCTCTTTCGCTGAAAACGCGAACCGGCTTGCCGTCAACGTGGAGCTGCCCTTCGGAGGCTGCCACTGGCGCAGGCAGTTTACCCATCAGCGAGTCGTGTTTTAACAGGTGCGCAAGGGTTTTGCTGTCCGTCAGATCGTTGATGGCCACGATCTCAATATTGGGGTTACCCAGGGCAGCGCGCAGCACGTTACGTCCGATTCGGCCAAAACCATTAATCCCGACCTTAACCATGATTCACTCCTTCTCTTGAATGTCTGAGGTCAGAGTAGGCGCAGAGTGAAATGGCGTAAATGACAAAAAAGGATCAATTCATGCCAACTTCCGGCAGTGGAAGCGCTCGCGGTATTCCCCCGGCGTGAGGTGAAGCTGGCGCTCAAAGACGCGGCGCAGGTTAATGGCGGTGCCAAAGCCCGAGGCGCAGGCGACCCGCTCCAGGGTGTCGTTCGACTGCTCAAGATGATGGCGGGCGGCGGCCAGCCGGGCTTCTTCCACATAGCGGGCGGGCGTGACGCCGGTTTCACGGGTAAAGACGCGGGTAAAATTACGCGGACTCATGGCGACCCGTTCCGCCAGTTTTTCCACCGATAAATCCTCCGCCAGGTTATCCAGCAGCCAGTCCTGGAGCTGACTTATCGGCCCGGTATTGGCCGACTGGCGCAGATGATAGCGGCTAAACTGTAGCTGACCGCCGGGGCGATGGAGGTACATCACCAGATCCTGGGCCACATCCCGCGCGAGGGTAAAGCCGTAATCCGCCTCAACTAACGCCAGCGTAAGGTCAAAGCCGGAACTCACGCCGCCGGAGGTCCACACCGGGCCGTCCTGAATATACAGAGGGCCGCCTTCCACTTTGATTTGCGGCCACCTGGCCTGCATCTCTTCCAGCATTCGCCAGTGGGTGGTTGCCCGGCGGCCATCCAGCAGCCCGGCTCGGGCCAGCAGCATCGCACCGCCGCACACGGAGGCAATGCGCTGAGTATTTGGCGCGGCGCGGCATAACCAGTCGACCACCGCGCTGCCTTCAGGTTCGCTCTGGCCTTTGCCGGTGATCATGATGGTGTCGCGGGGCTCATTGGGGTCAAGGTCGGCCAGCCTGTGGTCAGCCAGCAGGTTCAGGCCGGACATGCCGTGCACGACGTGATGAGGTTGAGTGGTGGCGATACTGATGCGGTAGCGAGGCTCGGTCAAGGCGTCCGCATGCAGGCGGTTAGCCTGCATCAGAATATCGGCGATACCGGCGGCTTCGAACAGCATGCCGCCGTCAGGAACAATTATCAGGATCGTTTTCATGTCCTGAAAAGTACGCTTTTAACAAATTAAGTCAAGTGGGCTAGCCGTAATGCCGCTGTCCCCAGGCCAGGGCGGTTTCAATCAGTCGGGCTAGCACCTGCTGGAATTGCGCGCCCTTATCGTCTGACCAGGCAAAACTCTCTTCATCCATGTAGCAACACTGCGCCACTTCCAGCTGTACCGCATGGATATTTTGCTGTGGCGCACCGTAATGGCGCGTGATGTACCCGCCCTTGAAGCGCCCGTTCAGCACTTTGCTGTAGCCGTTGAAATGCTCGCTGGTTTTTAACAGTTCAGCGCTGAGTACCGGATCGCAGCTGGTGCCGTCTGCGGTGCCGAAGTTAAGATCCGGCAGGCGGCCTTCGAACAGGCGAGGTACCACGGATTTGATGGAATGCGCATCCCACAGCAGCGCATAGCCAAAGGTTTCTTTCAGCCTTGCCAGTTCCTGGGCCAGCGCCTGATGATAGGGCTGCCAGATGTTGGTCAGGATATCTGCTCTGGCCTGCACATCGGGGGATTTTCCCGCCTCGAACAGCGGTTCACCGTCGAAAAAAATGTCCGGGTAAAGCCCGGTAGTGGCGGTGGTGTACAGCGGCTTATCGTCCGACGGGCGGTTCAAATCCACCACGTAGCGGGAGTAGTTGGCGCTGAGTATGCTGGCACCCATCTCGCGTATAGGCTGATAAAGTTTGGGAATATGCCAGTCGGTATCTTCCAGTTTTTTGGCCCGCGCCGTCAGCCCGTTTGCCACTTCCGGCGTTAACTGTGTACCGGGATGCGGCATGCTGATCAGCAGCGGCAGCTTGCCCTGATGAAGCTCAAAGCCCTTAATCATTCCACACCTCTTTACCTTGATAGATAACCTGTTTGGAGAGCGTGCCGCCCAGCCAGTAGCTCAGCTCGGCGGGATGGTCTATTTCCCAGGCAACAAAGCTGGCTTCTTTCCCGGCTTCAAGAGTGCCCGTTTTCTCACCGATCCCGAGTGCGCGCGCCGCATTCAGCGTCACGCCAGCAAGTGCTTCTTCCGGCGTCAGGCCAAACAGCGTGCAGGCCATATTCATCATCAGACGAAGGGATTGCACCGGGGAGGTGCCCGGGTTCAGATCGCTGGAAATGGCTATTGGCACATGATGTTTACGCAGCAGCGCCACCGGCGGCTTCTGCGTTTCGCGCAGGAAGTAAAATGCGCCGGGCAGCAGCACGGCGGTCGTACCGTGTTTTGCCATCAGCGTAATATCGTCCTCGCAGAGATATTCCAGATGGTCGGCGGAAAGCGCATTGTGGCGGGCGGCGAGCCCCGCGCCATGCAGCAGCGAAAGCTGTTCGGCATGAAGCTTAACCGGCAGGCCCAGCTCATGGGCTTTCACAAAGACGCGCTCAACCTGCGGCACGGAAAAGGCCAGGTGTTCACAGAAGGCATCGACGGCGTCAACCAGCCCTTCGCGATGCAATTCCGGTAACCAACGTTCGCAAACGTCGGTGATAAAATCGTCGCTGCGGTCTTTGTATTCCGGGGGCAGGGCGTGTGCAGCCAGGCAGGTACTGTAAATCGTCAGCGGCAGACTTTGTGCCAGCTGGCGTACAACGCGCAGCATTTTGCGCTCGTCGTCAAAGCTGAGGCCGTAGCCCGATTTCACTTCCAGAGTCGTCACGCCGTCTTTACGCAGCGCATTGATACGGCGACTGGCGCTTGCCAGCAGCTCGGCTTCGCTGGCCTGACGCGTGGCCTTCACCGTGCTGGCTATCCCGCCGCCGGCTGCGGCAATATCCGCGTAGGTGGCCCCGTTCAGGCGCATCTCAAATTCCTGGCTGCGGTTGCCGCCGAACACGCTGTGGGTGTGGCAGTCGATAAGGCCGGGGGTGACGAATTTACCCTGAAGGTCGCGTTCTTCGTCGTGGGGCTGGTTGGGACGCTGGCTTTCGGGGCCAACCCAGGCAATTTTCTCGCCTTCGGTCAGCAGCGCCGCATCTTCGATAATATTGTACTTGCCGCTGACCATGGTGGTGATGCGGCAGTTACGCCATAAAATCCGCATAAGATCTCTCTCATCAGGACGGGGCACGACGAAAGCCGCGCCCCAGGGGAACTACTTCGCCAGCATTGGCAGGTTCAGGCCGTGTTCTCTGGCGCACTCAATAGCAATATCATAGCCCGCATCCGCGTGGCGCATCACGCCGGTGGCCGGGTCGTTGTTCAACACGCGAGCAATACGCTCCGCCGCTTCGTCGGTACCGTCGCAGACGATAACCATGCCGGAGTGCTGTGAGAAGCCCATGCCGACGCCGCCGCCGTGGTGCAGGGAAACCCAGGTCGCGCCGCTGGCCGTGTTCAGCAGGGCGTTCAGCAGTGGCCAGTCGGACACGGCATCGGAGCCATCCTGCATCGATTCGGTTTCGCGGTTGGGGCTTGCCACCGAGCCGGAATCAAGGTGATCGCGGCCAATGACGATAGGGGCGGACAGCTCGCCGCTTCTGACCATTTCGTTAAACGCCAGGCCCAGTTTTGCGCGCTGGCCGAGGCCGACCCAGCAGATACGCGCCGGCAGGCCCTGGAAGCTAATGCGCTCTTTGGCCATGTCCAGCCAGCGGTGCAGGTGCTTGTCGTCCGGGATCAGCTCTTTGACTTTGGCATCGGTGCGGTAAATATCTTCCGGGTTGCCGGAGAGTGCGGCCCAGCGGAAAGGTCCGATCCCACGGCAGAACAGCGGGCGAATATAGGCCGGCACAAAGCCCGGGAAATCAAAGGCGTTGCTGACGCCCATCTCTTTGGCCATCTGGCGGATGTTGTTGCCGTAATCAAAGGTAGGGATGCCCTGCTGCTGGAAGGCTAGCATCGCTTTCACGTGCTCCGCCATGGACGCTTTCGCTGCCTGAGTGACCACCGCAGGCTCAACGGCTGCGCGCTCGCGATACTCTTCCCAGCTCCAGCCAACGGGCAGGTAGCCGTTGAGCGGGTCGTGGGCGCTGGTCTGATCGGTGACCATGTCCGGGCGCACGCCGCGCTTCACCAGTTCAGGCAGAATTTCTGCCGCATTACCGTGCAGGGCAATAGAAACAGCTTTCCCTTCGCCGGTGTAGCGTTTGAGGCGGGCGAGGGCGTCGTCCAGATCTTTAGCCTGCTCGTCGACATACCCGGTGCGCAGGCGGAAGTCGATGCGCGACTGCTGGCATTCAATGTTCAGTGAACAGGCACCGGCAAGGGTAGCGGCCAGCGGCTGCGCGCCGCCCATGCCGCCGAGGCCCGCGGTGAGCACCCAGCGCCCGGTTAGCGAGCCGTTGTAGTGCTGGCGGCCTGCTTCCACGAAAGTTTCATAGGTGCCCTGCACAATGCCCTGGCTGCCGATGTAGATCCACGACCCGGCGGTCATCTGGCCGTACATCGCCAGACCTCTGGCGTCCAGCTCATTGAAGTGTTCCCAGTTAGCCCAGTGCGGCACCAGGTTAGAGTTGGCAATCAGCACGCGAGGGGCGTTGGCGTGGGTTTTAAAGACGCCAACCGGCTTGCCGGACTGCACCAGCAGGGTTTCATCATCATTCAGGGCTTTTAGCGCTTCGACCATTTTGTCGTAGCACTCCCAGTTTCTCGCCGCCCGGCCAATGCCGCCGTAAACCACCAGTTCTTTCGGGTTTTCAGCCACATCGGGATCGAGGTTATTCATCAGCATGCGCAGCGGAGCTTCCGTCAGCCAGCTTTTGGCATTCAGCTTCGTGCCGCGTGGCGCCCTGATTTCAACATCACGATAACGAGAAAACTCACTCTTCATGGGGTTCACCTTGTTTTGAGATAACGGGAAAGTGCTCACGAAAAATACCATGTCATCTTTTCGTTTGCTTGTATATACATGATTAGCACATTTGATGCCAGGCACGAAAAACATTTTATTATTCTTTTAAATCAACATATTAAATAATAACGGATAAGTAGTTACATCATATATCGTTTCTTTTTCGACCTCTTCCGCACTATTTTGGCGCTCTTTACAAAGAGATTGATCCTTTTTGGGGCAAAAATAGCAGTTCAGATAGCTGGAAAATCGCCCGGAAGGCACCGTTTAATCCTGATAAAAATCACGGATTGATCACACTTAAAATTTAATAAATTCATTATTTATTTGTTTTTAAACGATAAATTTTATTGTTTTTAATGTTGCGTATTTGTTATGGCACAGGCTTTGCAGATTGTACATACAATGCTATACATAGCTTTTTTACGCAGCCGTTCATTTCTTCGGCAGCCAGATGACCATGAGGCGTAGCGATGATTACTTTCAACAATGTGACCAAGTTTTATGACGACGGCACGGTCGTGGTGGATGGACTGAATCTCACCGCACCCGGCGGCAAGATCACCGTGCTGGTAGGCCCTTCCGGTTGTGGGAAAACAACGTCACTGCGCATGATCAATCGGCTGATCGAGCCGTCTTCCGGCGACATTCTGCTTAACGGCGAATCCACCTCCGCCATGGACGTGGTGCAGCTGCGTCGCCGTATTGGCTACGTTATCCAGAATGCGGGCCTGTTCCCGCATCGAAACATCATCGACAACATTGCTACCACCGCGATCCTCAACGGCATGCCTAAGGCTAAAGCCCGTGCGCGAGCGGGGGAACTGCTGGAAGTCGTCGGCCTTGCCCCGCAGCTGGCCAAACGCTATCCGTGGCAGCTTTCCGGCGGCCAGCAGCAGCGTGTCGGGGTTGCCCGAGCGTTGGCCGCTGACCCGGAGTTCATGCTGATGGATGAACCCTTTAGCGCCGTGGACCCGGTGGTGCGTGACCAGTTGCAGGAGGAGTTTCTCCGCATTCAAAAGGAAGTGAGTAAAACCATCATTATGGTGACGCACGATATTGACGAGGCGATGAAGCTGGGCGATCTGGTCGCCGTCCTGAAGCCCGGCGGCAAGCTGGGGCAGATGGCATCCCCGGGTGAACTGCTTAACGCCCCGCAGAGTGATTTTGTCGCCGACTTTATTGGCCGCGACCGCGGCTATCGCAAGCTGAGTTTCTACAATTCCGGGCCGCTGGCCTCAATGCAAACGGAGCCGACCGCCGAAGTGGGCACGCCTATTGATATGGCTCGCAACATTGCGGTGCAGCGCTGGCTGCTGGTCACCCGCGAAGGCAAAGCCTGCGGCTGGTTTGATACGCATCAGCAGGTTGAGGCCGTGGTGCCGGAGCATATTAATCTGGGCGCCACCTTCTTCCCACAAACCGGCACGCTGCGCCAGATGCTTGACTCTGCGCTCAGCTCGCCGTGCCATCGGGCGGTGGTGATTGGCGAGCGGGCAGAAGTGCTGGGGACGCTGGGGCTGGATCACGTCCTGGATGCCTGCAAGTCGATGGCGCGGGAGGCGGTATGAGATTTGACTGGCTGTGGGCGCAGAGCGACAAAATTTTCCATTTGCTGCTGTGGCATCTCTACCTTTCGGTGACGCCGATCCTGATTGGCCTGCTGCTGGCCATTCCGGCTGGCTGGCTGGTGAGCAGTATGCCGCGCGTGAAGGGCGTCATTCTTAACCTGTTCGGGCTGCTGTACACCATCCCGTCTCTGGCGCTGTTTGTGCTGCTGCCGCCGCTGCTCGGCACGCAGATCCTCGACCCGATCAACGTGGTGGTGGCGCTGACAATTTATAGCTTTGCGCTGCTGGTCAGAACCGTGTGCGACGGGCTGGATTCAGTACCCACCGACACCCGGCAGTCCGCCTTTGCCCTCGGCTACAAACCAGTGCACCAGTTTTTCCAGGTTGATTTGCCGCTGGCGGTGCCGGTGATTGGCTCGGGGATGCGGGTCGCCGTGGTGTCTAACGTCAGCATCGTTTCTGTCGCTGCGCTGATCGGTGCCCCGCAGCTTGGGTCGCTGTTTACCCAGGGGTTTCAGCTGCAGTTTCTGACACCGATTATTGCCGGCATCGTGCTGTGTATCGTGCTGGCTTTCGTGCTCGACTGCGTGGTTGTGGCCGTCACCCGCTCATTAAGCCGCTGGCAGCCAACAAGGGGTTAAAGTATGTCTGACTGGTTCTTTACGCTCAGCCACTGGTATGGCGATGACGGTATTCTTCCGCTGCTGGCGCAGCATATCGGCTACAGCGCGGTGGCGCTGGCAATAGCGATAGCCATTGCGTTTCCGGTGGGCTGCTACACCGGCCATACCGGCAAAGGGGAGGCGCTGCTGATTGGCACCACCAACGCGCTGCGCTCCCTGCCGTCGTTTGGCCTGATTATCCTGCTGGTTATTCTGATGGCGGGCTACTTCGAGTCCGACATGGCCTTTATTCTGCCGTGCATCATCGTGCTGGTGGTATTAGCCCTGCCGCCTATAGCGCTGGGCGTGCATGCGGGGATTCGCTCCGTAGACCCCAGCGTGCACGACGCCGCCAAAGGCATCGGCCTGACGCCGTTCCAGGTGCTGACTCAGGTGGAGTTACCCTGCGCCACGCCGTTGATTCTGTCCGGCATTCGCAGCGCCACGCTGCAGATTATCTCTACTGCTACCATCGCGGCCTACGTCTCCCTTGGCGGCCTGGGGCGGTTGATTATCGATGGCCGTGCGGCGAACGATTTTGCCCAGATGACCGCTGGCGCGGTGCTCGTTGCCATTCTGGCGCTGCTCGTGGATGTGTTCTTTTCCCTTTCGGTGAAGTACGTGGTGTCCCACGGCATTTCCCGACGTATCAAAACCCAGTGATGTTGAGCCCGTTAATTACACAAGGTGAAAGCGATGAATATGAAGAAACGTTGTTTGACGCTGTTGAGTGCCGCGATGCTGTCCGTTGTTTCCTCCTCGTGGGCGGCAGATGCGGGGCAGAAGGTAATTATTGGCTCGGCTGACTTCCCGGAAAACCAGCTGCTGGCGACGATTTACGCCGGGGCGCTGGAAGCACAGAACATCCCGGTGGAGAAGAAGCTCAACATCGGCAGCCGCGAAGTATACATTCCGGCCCTGCTGGACGGCTCCATTAACGTTATCCCTGAGTACAGCGGCGCGCTGCTGAGCTACCTGGATGCCAAGAACACGGCGCACAGTTCTGACGAAGTGGCGACCGCGCTGGCGGCGAGGCTGCCGGCCAAAGTGAAAATGCTGAATACCTCCGTGGCGCAAAACAGCGACGTTATCGCCGTCACCAAAAAAACGGCGGATAAATACAACCTCAAAACCATTGAAGACCTGAAGCCTCACGCGGCGGAGCTGATTCTGGGCGGCCCGGCCGAATGGAAAACGCGTCACGAAGGCGTGCCGGGGCTGAAAGAAGTGTATGGCCTGAACTTCAAGAGCTTCAAAGTGCTGGACGTGGCTGGCCCGCTGACGCTGACCGCGCTGAAGAACAACCAAATTCAGGCGGCGGATTTAACCTCCACCACGCCTGAAATTCAGAAAGACCATCTGGTGGCGCTGGCCGATCCGAAAAACCTGTTTGCGGCGCAAAATATCGTCCCGATTGTGGCCACTACTACGCTGAATCCGACGATTGAGGGCACGCTGAATAAAGTCTCGGATCAGTTAACCACCGCGGATCTGATCGCTATGAACGGGCAGCTTGCGGAATTTGCCAGCATTGATGACGTGGCGCATCAGTGGCTGGTTAAACATGGTCTGAGCAAGTAAGGGCGAACGATGACAAGACAAACTGGCTCCACCGCACGTTCCCATGAAACCGTCACCTTAGGCAGGGCGCAAACCACCATTGACGAGCTGGTACGCATTGCCGACGGGGCGCCGGTCGAACTGGCCCCCGAAGCCCTGGCGAATATGAACCACGTCAGCGGCTATATTCGACGGGCAATAGATGAGGGGCAGGTGATCTACGGCCTGACCACCGGGGTAGGCGACCTGGTGACGGAGCGCCTTTCCGCCGACCAAATCGCCAGCGTGCAGCTCAATATGCTGCGCAGCCACGCCTGCGGGATGGGGCCAGATTTGTCCGTGCGTGAAGTGCGCGCCATGATGGCGGTGATGCTGAAGTCGCTGCTGCAGGGTTATAGCGGCGTCAGCGCCGAGCTGGCGACACGCATGGCCGAAATGCTTAACCGGCAGGTGACGCCATGGTCACCGGCCAGCGGCTCGGTCGGCTATTTAATTGCGACGGCGCATATCGGACTGTCTCTGTTTGGCGAGGGGCAGTGCTGGTATCAGGGCGAGCTTCTGCCGTCCGCCGAAGCTTTGGCAAAAGCGGGGATTGCTCCCCGAGTGCCTGGCCCGCGCGAAGGCCATGCGCTGATCAGCGGCACCTACGAAATCACCGGCCTGGCGTGCCTTGCCGTGCATGATTTTGAGCGGCTGCTGCCGGTGGCGGACATGGCCGGCGGTATGTGCCTTGAGGCGCTGAAGGGCAATACTCGTGGCTATGATGCCCGTCTGCACGCCCTGCGTCCGCACGATGGGCAGCAGAAAACCGCCGCGATTCTTCGCCGGTTACTGAGCGGCAGCGAGATCTTTGCCCGCTACCGCGACCATCGGGTGCAGGATGCGCTCAGCCTGCGCTGCATTCCGCAAATTCACGGCGCGGTGCGCGACCAGCTCGCCCATTGCCGTCAGATTGTGACTATCGAACTCAATTCGGTGACCGATAACCCGGTCTTCCTTATCGAAGAAGATGCGCTGGTTATTCTGCCCGGTGGCAACGGGCACGGTGCGCCGATGGCGCTGGCGCTGGATTCTCTGGCCGTTGCCATTGCCCAGGTCAGCACGGCGTCCCAGGCGCGATCGGATCGTATTACCAACGTGCACCTGAGCGGCCTGCCTGCGTTCCTGGTGGGCAGAAGCGGCGCGAACTCCGGGATGATGATCCCGCCTTACGTGGCCGCCGCGCTGGCGGGGGATAACCGCAGCCTGGCAGCTCCGTCGAGCGTGCATACCGTCACCACCTGCGCCGGGCAGGAAGACCATATCAGCATGGGCGTTTCTTCGGCGCGAAAAGCCATGCTGGCGGTGAGCAACGCGGTGGATATCGTTGCCATCGAGCTGCTGTGCGCCAGCCAGGCGCTGGAGTTTCACCGCCCGCTTCGCGCCTCGGTTGGCGCGGAGTTAACGCTGAGCATGGTGCGCGCCCGTGTGCCATTTCGTGAGACAGACACGGCGCTTTACCCGGATATGCACGCCGTGCGCGATTTGATTGCTGAGGGTGAGCTGAGCCAACGGCTGCTCGCCCTGGTTGAGGAATCCGAACATGAGTGAAGCTTTGCAACCGCTGAAAGGCGTCAGAGTGCTTGATTTATCCCGTGTGCTGGCCGGCCCGTGGTGCGCCTCGCTGCTGAACGATCTCGGGGCGGAAGTCATCAAGATTGAGATGCCGGGCAGCGGGGATGACTCCCGTAGCTTCACCCCGCACATCGGCGGGGAAAGCAGCTACTTCATGCAGCTTAACCACGGCAAGAAAAGCGTCACTCTGGATTTAAAGGCACCGGAGGGGTTAGCCATTCTTAAGCAACTGGTGGCGCAGGCCGATGTGCTGGTGGAGAACTTCCGTCCGGGCGTAACCAAACGCCTCGGCATCGACTACGCGACGCTGCAGGAAATCAACCCGCGGCTGGTTTACGCCAGCATTTCCGGGTTTGGGCAGCACGGGGCGATGGCACACAAAGCTGCCTACGACCATATCGTGCAGGCCTACGGCGGCATTATGCAGGTCACCGGCTGGGCGGAAGGAGAACCAACACGCGTCGGCGATGCCATTGGGGATGTTGTGGCCGGGTTGTACGGCAGTTGGGCGGTGCTCGCGGCGTTGCTGCAGCGCGGGATCAGCGGCAAAGGGCAGCATCTTGATGTGTCGATGCTCGACACGATGGTGACGATGCAAATGGTTTCCCTGACCCAGTGGATCGGCGGGCAGCCTTCCGCCGGGCGGCTGGGCAACGCGCACCCGATTAGCGCCCCGATGGACAGCTATCCGGCGCAGGATGGCCACATTGTCATTGCCGTCGCCAACGATAAACTTTTCCGCCAGCTTTGCTCGGCGATGAATAAGCCCGAACTGACAAGCGATCCACTGTATCTCACCGATCCGCTACGCCTGGCGAACCAGCGGCCACTGCGGGAAGAAATTGAGCGCTGGCTGGCGGATAAAACGGTGAACGATGCTCAGGCCATTCTGGACCATGCGGGCGTCCCGGCTTCTGCCGTGCTGCGTCTCGACCAGATTCTGACCAGCGACTATGCGAAGGAACGTGAACTCGTTAAGCAGGTGACGCACCCGACGGCAGGCACCATCTCTATTGTTCCGCAGCCGGTGAAAATGAGCGCCATGCAGGCCGAGCCCGCGCTGGTGCCGCCTGGGCTGGGTGAGCATACGGCCAGCGTGCTGCGAGAATTACTGGCCATCGACGAGGCAACGCTGGCGCAGCTCAAGGCGCTGGGTGTCATTTAACCGGCGGAGAACGAAAATGGTGCAAATAAATAAAGTGGCGGTGGTCGGGGCCGGAACGATGGGCGCGCGCATCGCCGTGGTGATGGCGCGAGCGGGCTACCGCGTTAGCCTGTGGTCGCGCTCTGAGCCGACGCTCGATAAAGCGCGGACTATTGTGGCATCGCTCGGCGCTGGTGAAGCCGTAGAGTTCACCACCTCCTTTGAGACTTGCCTGAGCGACGCCGACCTGGTGTCCGAGAACGTTGCCGAAGACGTGGCGCTCAAGCAGCGCGTGCTGGGGGATATCGAGCGCCTGGTGAGTGAGCATTGCGTTATCACGACGAACACTTCAAGCGTGTCTATTACGCTGCTGGCCTCGGCCTTGAGCCAGCCGCAGCGGCTGATCGGTATGCACTGGTTTAACCCGGCGGATACCATGCCGATGATCGAGATTGTGCGCGGGGCACAGACCGGGGATGACATCTGCCAGCGCGTGCGGGACATCTGCCAGCACCTGAGGAAAGAGACTATCGTCGTCAACCGGGATATTCCGGGTTTTATTATCAACCGGCTGCAGTACGCGATGCTGCGCGAGGCGCTTTACCTGGTGGATGCCGGAATCGGCTCCGTAGAGGATGTTGACCGCGCGGTGCAGCGCACGCTGGCGCCCCGCTGGGCGGCGATGGGGCCGATGAAGCTAATGGATTTTGCCGGGCTGGATACGGTAGAGAAAGTGGCCGGTATTTTACTGCCCGAATTGGATAACAGCGCTGAACTCCCGGCGTGGCTGAAAGCCAAAGTGGCCGACGGTAAGCTCGGCGTGAAAAGCGGGGAGGGCTTCTATGCGTGGACCGCAGAGACCGCCGCAGCCGGAATGCGCCACCGGGATGAAATCGTCAGGCAGCTAACCGGGGGAGAGAAGCATGAGTGATATCCTTTCTCACGTTGATGGCGCGGTTGCGGTGGTGACGCTCAATCGGCCACAGAAATACAATGCGCTCACGGCTGAAATGCTTGATGAGCTGCTCGGCGTCTTAACCGAGCTGGACGGGCGACCGGACGTCAGGGCGATCGTTTTGCTTGGCTCTCCCAAAGCGTTTTCTGCCGGGGCGGATACCGGCACGCTGGCGTCTGCTTCGGCGACAACATTATGGCGCAGCGGATTCAGCGAGAAGTGGGACCTGGTGGCGAGCATTGAAACGCCGCTGATTGCCGCCGTGTCTGGCTACGCCCTCGGCGGTGGCCTGGAGCTGGCGCTGCTGTGCGACATTATTATCGCCGATTCAAGCGCCGTCTTTGGCCTGCCGGAAAGCCACATCGGGATTATCCCCGGGGCGGGCGGGACGCAGCGGCTGGTGCGTGCCGTGGGCAAATCGCTGGCGATGGACATGCTGTTAAGCGGCAGAAGAATTGACGCGCAGGAAGCGCTGCGTGCCGGGCTTGTCAGCCGCGTGACGGACTCGCTGGAAGAGCAGGCTTTAGCGCTGGCGACTCAGGTGGCAAAAGCCGCGCCGCTTGCCGCGATGATGATTAAAAAAGCCGTGGCGGCCAGCTACGAAATGCCGCTGAGTGCGGGCGTGGCCTACGAGCGATCGCTCTCTGCGTTAATTGCCGACAGCGAAGACCGGGCGGCGGGGCTGGCGGCGTTTAAAAATAAGCAATCGCCCGAGTTTAAGGGGCGATGAAGTGAGATAACGCTGAAACCGGCAGCCAGTCTGCCGGTTTTTTTATGCCGAAAGGGTGACGCGAGCGAAAAGGGAAGAGGCCGCAGAAACCACGCTGACCGTGGCCGGGGCGCTCATCAACAGGCTGTCGTAGTGTTGTAATACCTGGCGTTCACCGTTGACCTCAACCTCCAGATCGTCACCGGCATTAAACAGCAGCTGTGTACCCTGCTGGTGTTTCCAGGTGCCTTCCCGCAGCCAGCTTACCGTGGCTCGCGTGCTCTCTGCTTTATAGATGACGTTAAAGTCCAGCAGCGGCCCGCCGACAATCGTACAGCTGACTTCGCTGTCGCCGCTAAAATCCGTGGCCTGGAACGGTGGAATCAGCGGGCTTTGTTCGCCGTCGACGGTGAGATACATACCTTCGCCTTCCAGCACGCTGATATTGCGCAGATAGCCTGAAAAAAGAGAGAAGGGGCCGTCCTGGCGGATGGTCGCCACCGAAATGCGCCAGGCGTAGTTATCCGTCGCCGGGAAACGATAAATTTCCCGCGTCACGCCCTGGCCGTTTTTCCAGAGCATTTCCGGGCACTGCTCGTAGGGCAGAAGCTGGATCATTTGTGCATGCTTCCTTCGAGGCGGTAGCGTGAACCCGGGTAAACCAGGCGCACGCTGGTGACGATTTTTTTGTTCTGGCGGCCGGTCCAGGTGCGACGATTGACCTGCAGGCAAGGCGTGTGCTCGTCGATTTCCAGATACGCGCACTCTTCGCGAGGCACGTTTACCGCCTCAATAATATGCTCACCTTCAACGATGGGCGCGATGGACGAGAGATAGGCGTTGGGCGTGATACGGGTGAAATCCTGCTGGAAGTAATCCGGCACGATCAGCGAGTTCACCAGGCGGTCTTCCAGCATCACCGGCACGCCGTTTTCGTAGTGGCAAATCAGCGAATGGAACAGGCGGCTGCCCTTGGGTAAATTGAAGGCCATGGCCTGCTGCGCGTCGGCATACACCTGGGTTAGCTCCAGCACGCGGGCGTGATGGCGGTGGCCGCGGCTGGCAATTTCGTCGGCAATATTATTGATTTCGAGCAGCGCGGACTGCCCGCGCACTTCGGCGACGAAAGTCCCGATGCCCTGCATACGCACCAGCAGACCTTCGGCGGTCAGTTCACGCAGGGCGCGGTTGATGGTCATGCGGCTGTAGCCAAACTGATTCACCAGTTCACTTTCGGAGGGAACCCGGTAGTTTACTGGCCATAATCCACTATGAATATTGGTCTTAATAATGATTTTGACCCTTTCATAATAGGGGGCCGGCTGGTCCAGATTGTCGGTCTCTGCCGCTGCTTTAAAAACGTCGTTTTGTGCCATTCATCATTCCTCGCCCGGGTATCCTTTAAAGTTTACTCTACCCCTATTTGGATGTATATATACATGCATGTATATACAATTGATTAACATCGAACCGGGGTGCTGATATGGCGGTATATTTCGCGGCAAAAGCGCTTCTGCCGCAGGGCTGGGCGGAAAATGTCAGAGTGGGCGTTTCGCCCGAGGGCGTCATTCAGTCCGTGGTCGCTGACAGCGTGCCGGATGAAGGCGATATTCGCCTGGACGGCGTTGTTGTGCCGGGGATGCCGAACCTGCATTCGCACGCTTTTCAGCGGGCGATGGCGGGGCTGACGGAAGTCGTTGGCGACCCGGCAGACAGCTTCTGGACCTGGCGCGATCTAATGTATCGCCTGGTGGGCAAAATCATCCCGGAACAGCTGGAAACCATCGCCAGCTATCTGTATATCGAAATGTTAAAAGCCGGCTATACCTCGGTGGCCGAGTTTCACTATCTGCATCACGATGTGGACGGCAAAGCCTACGCGCAGCCTGCGGAACTGGCGCTGCGCGTGGCTCAGGCTGCAAAAAACGTCGGCATTGGCCTGACGCTGCTCCCGGTGCTATATACGTATTCCGGTTTCGGGGGGCAGCCCGCATCGTCGGGGCAGCGTCGCTTTATTAACGACACCGACAGCTACCTGAAATTGTATGACAGCATTGCCACAGCGCTTGCCCCGGAGCCGATGCAGCGCGCTGGGTTGTGCTTCCATTCGCTGCGCGCCGTGACGCCGGAACAAATGCATCTGGTGCTGTCCAGCCAGCCGCAGCCTCAGCCGGTGCATATTCATATTTCCGAGCAGCAGAAAGAGGTGGCGGACTGCCTCGCCTGGTCCGGGCTGCGTCCCGTCGAGTGGCTGTATGACAATATGCCCGTCGATGATCGCTGGTGCCTGATTCACGCCACCCATATCACCGAAAGCGAAACGCGACTTATTGCTGATTCCGGCGCAGTTGCCGGGTTGTGTTTGACCACCGAAGCGAATCTCGGGGACGGCATTTTCCCCGGGCAGGCGTTTTTGCAGCAGGGCGGCAACTGGGGCATTGGCTCCGACAGCCATATCAGCGTCAGCGTTAGCGAGGATTTACGCTGGTTTGAATACGGCCAGCGGCTGAATAACCGCCGCCGCAATTTGTTGCACCTTGGAACGGAGCCTTATGTTGGCAACGTGCTCTACCAGGGGGCGCTGCGCGGCGGGCGCATGGCGCTGGGGCAAAACATTGGCGAGCTGGCCGTAGGGGCGCGGGCCGACTGGCTGGTGCTGGACGGGGACGATCCATTCCTGGCGACAGCGAAAGATAGCGAGCTGTTGAACCGCTGGATTTTTGCCTGCTCTTCTAACCCAATCAAAGACGTTGTGACCGGCGGGAAATGGGTAATACGCGAAGGGCGGCATGAGAAAGACGCAGAGATCAAAGCGGACTTCGCGCAGGTGTTGAAGCAGCTAACGCGTTAGTTACCCGGTGAAAATGCATATCCGCTATTGAGCTATCCGCCTCCGGGCTTTCAGGTTTTAATGCTGGCCTGCAAGTTCACGAGGAGAAAATCATGGCCAATGCACGTTATGCTATTTTGAGCGGCAGCTCTGGTATCGGGCTGGCGCTTGCCCTGAAGCTGACGTCTCGCGGAGACAGCGTCCTTATCGGCGGACGATCGGGGGAAAAACTGCAGGCGGCATTAGCTGAGCTTGGCCAAAATGCCGCAGGTAAAACGGTGGACGTGACCGACCGCCTGTCTCTCCGGGCATTCTTTTCGGATGCCGGGCCGCTGGCTGGGTTGTTTACTCCGGCGGCCTCTTATCAAACTGGCGATTTTCGCGATGGCGATGCCGCCACGTCCGAAGCGCTGTTTCAGGCCAAATTCTGGTCACAGTATTGGGCCGTCTATGAGGCGCTTCCTAATCTGCATACTTCCTCTGCCGTGGTGCTGATGTCCGGTGCCGCTTCTGCCCGCCCCATTGGTGCGCCCGCCTATGCCGCCTGTAACGCGGCGCTTGAGGGACTGGCCCGGGGCCTGGCGGTGGAGCTGAAGCCGGTGCGGGTCAACTGCCTGTCGCCGGGCACCACCGACAGCGAACTTTGGCGTAGCCGACCGGCCGAAGTGCGTGAATCTACCTACCAATATTGGAACAGTCTGGCGTTAAATGGTCGCCCAGGACACGTAGATGAACAGGCCGCAACGGCACTTTTTTTACTGGATAATCATAACATTACAGGCAGTACAATTTATTGCGATGGCGGCTATACGCTGCGGTAGGCACGTTTGTCCGTGGGTGCTTTCGCACTCAAGTTAGCTCCGCCCGGGCCGATATTTTTTGCAGACCAACAATATGGGATGAATTAAATGACAGGTCCGATTGGCAGCATTGGCGTTTCTGTTCCCTCGATGGGGGCAAATATTGCGGCAAAGGTTAAAGCTCCGGTGGTCCCCGCCCCGGCGATCCAGGCCTCAACGCGCGTTACCCTCAGCGGAGCGAGCGACAGCATCAGCGCCGTTTACTCGTTCGGTGCCCAAAAGCTTCGGGCGAATACGCCCGCAGGCAACAGCAGTTTATCCGCGCTGATGGGGGCAACCCTTTCGCAGCCGGGTTCTGTCTCGTTTCAGGGGCTGGGTAAAGAGCTTCTGCTGGCGCTGAAAGATAATCCGAAAGGTTTCTCTCTGGCGGTTGCCTCGCCTGCGGCCGCCGCCGTAGAGGGCGACGTTGTGCAGGACAAAGACAGCGCTGTCGCGCTGAATATCGAGACAAAGAGCGGCGTAAAGGTCAGCATTTCGTTATCCCGCCAGTCTGAAGGCCTGGTCGCGCAAGTTCAGACCAGCGGCGGCGATCTGACCGACGATGACGTGGCGGCGATCTCGGGCCTGGCGGATGGCTTCCAGAACGTGCTTGATGGCCTGTCGCAGCAGCCACCGGCGATAAAAATTGGCGGACTGCTCAACGTTGATAGCAGGCTGTTCAAGTCCGTGGAGCTGAACACCGATGTCAGCCAGGCCGGCAGCTCAATCCAGTCTCTGAGTTTCCAGAGCGACAGCGCTCGGCGCACGCTCAGTTATAAAGACGGCGACGCCACGTTTAACCTGACGACCGACCTCAGTAACGCGGGGACATTGGGCAGCAAAAGTCAGCAGGCCCAGGCGCTTTCCGCCTATGAGAAACAGCTCGACGGAGCAGGATCCCGCGGCCATGCGAACAAAGCCCAGCTTGCCCTGTTTAAAAGCGCCTTCCACGCGCTGAACAGCGATTATGGCTCTAACGAATTGAAAACCAGTGGGATACAGCAAAGCATCACTGTTTCTGCAGAAGATAAAGCACGCTCTTACTTGAGCGGGCTGGCTGATTTTACCGCGTCCTTTAAACAGTCGGACGTCGCCTCAAACCCTTACAAGTCCGAGGAAAAAGACAGTTTTTCCTATGACTTTAGCCAGACCACTCAGGGCAGCACCGATACCCGGGGTGACCTGAGCAAGCTGGCTCAGAGCACAAAGGCGGGCCTCAAGGCCAGCTATCATGAGTCGCTGGTCCCGGGCGGAAAATTGGACCTCACGGGACTGAAATCCTCACAAAATTATACTTATCATGTGATTAGTGAAGAAACGTCGACCCAAACAACGCTGGCGTTCAAAAAGGGCAATCTGGCGAGCGTGGAAACCAGCCGCGCGACCCATAACGCCGAATATGTTCAGACTTACGTTGCGGCGCGTTTGACCGATGAGAAACGCACCCCGTTTGATAAGGAAGAGACGAAGAAGGTCAATCTCCTGGCGGATAATGTCAATCTGAAATCAACCAATCCATTGAATCTGAAATAATCCTGCTACCCACGCTGCGGCGTGGGTTTTTTACCTCTGTCGGGGAACCGGCTCGCCGGCGTTACCACTCAGCCTCAATTGCCCAACGAGTGGAATACCCTCCGATGAGAAACATCCTTAATACTTTCCGTCCTACACAGTCCGATCCTCGCCTGCAGGCGCAAAGCGGCCAGTCAAGCCGCACCGCCAGAACGTCGGCCACAGCATCGTCGTCCCGCAACGTGAATAACCCGTCCACACGGTTGGTGCAGGATTTCGCGAAGCTAAGCGGCAAAAACCTGAGGGCCAACGTGCTGCTTAACAGCGATGATAATTCGGTACCTATTCACCATAAAAGCCCGTCGGCGCTGCTGAAAGCGATAGACGATAATATTTCAAATACGGCCAGAGAGTGGGGGATGCCTAAGCATGAAGTTGAGGCGATGCTGGGCAGCAGCAAGCGCATTAACGAGCCTGTTTGCGGCGTTACGGCGAATAACGTGATGAAGCTTTTCCTCGACACCGACCATTTCAGCTACGCTTTTGAACACGGGCGAACAATGTCGTTACCCCAGCTTCAGCAACAGCTTGCCAATTTACCCGCCCACAAACACTTTATTTTGCGCGTGAATGACGCAGGCATGGGCCATGCTTACGTGATTGATCTCCCGGCCAGCACAAAACCAAGGCGCGATGCGTTTCTGTATCAGTCGGATTTAGGGGAAGGGGCGACTCGCCCGCTGCGTCTTGACGACTGGATGAGCAAGAAAGCTGCACAGCCGGTTTCGCTGAACGATATCAATACGCATTTTATGAACATGGCGCACGGGCGAATCGATCCGGGGCATATTGCTAAGCTGTTCGACGTCGACAGTAACCCGAATATGCTGCGCCCGGAGCGCCTGGATCTACAAAGGAATCAAGGTTTTAATTTTCAGCTGGCGGAATACGACCCGGCGAATCTGGAGAAAAACGTCTCGGCGATTAAAGCCCGATGCGGCTAAGTATTTGCCGCCGGTAGCAGGGAATAAATCCACGTTTAATGTGGATTTATTCCGGTTTGTCGCCAGAGAAAAAGCGGCCTTTTGGCGAGTCGGGGCTGGACTAACTCAATGTGATCTCTATCATGTCGGGGTCACTACAGAACAAGAGAACGTGCTATGCAACATATCATCGAAGGCTTTCTTAACTTCCAGAAAGAGATTTTCCCGCAGCGCAAAGAGCTCTTTCGCAGCCTGGCGTCCAGCCAAAATCCTAAAGCGCTTTTTATTTCCTGTTCCGACAGCCGACTGGTGCCGGAGCTGGTAACACAGCAGGAACCGGGGCAGCTCTTCGTTATTCGTAATGCCGGCAATATCGTGCCTTCTTTCGGTCCAGAGCCGGGCGGCGTTTCGGCAACCATCGAGTACGCGGTTGTTGCCCTTGGCGTAACCGATATTGTGATTTGCGGGCACTCTAACTGCGGTGCGATGAAAGCTATCGCCTCCTGCCAGTGCCTGGATCCGATGCCGGCCGTTGCGCACTGGCTGCACTATGCCGATGCGGCAAAAGCGGTCGTGGAAAAGAAAACCTGGAACAACGAGACCGATAAGGTCAACGCCATGGTAGAAGAAAACGTTATCGCCCAGCTGAACAACATTAAAACGCATCCTTCCGTCGCGGTAGGGCTGCGTAACAACGGCCTGCGCCTGCACGGCTGGGTTTACGATATCGAAAGCGGTGAAATTCGCACGCTGGATAAAAACAGCAAATCCTTTGTTTCCCTGGCGGATAACCCTGACGTTTGTTTCGAATAAATTCACGTCAGCGCTCTTGCAGATAAAAAAATCCACGCTTTGCGTGGATTTTTTACATCTATGGATAAATAAAGACGCCAGAAGCAGGATTGTGGAGATTTCACGGATTTACTTTCCCTATACGGAAAAGCCTGAGTCGGCGGGATTATAATCGACATAAAGCGGGCGAATGCTCGCGCTCAGCCGCAGGTCAGGAGAGTTTAAGATGAAAAAGTATCTGTATGTGTTGGCTATGTCTGCGCTGATTGTTGTGCCGTCCCTGGCGCAGGCGCGTCCTGGCCCCTGGTTTGGTCATGGCCCAGGATTCTGGTCTGGCCCGCGCTATTATCCGGGGCCACATTATTTCTATGGCGGACCGCGTTTAACCGTTTTGCCAGGGCTTGCCACGGCCATAATCGTAGGCGGCCTGACCTATTACGTGGTCAACGGGATTTATTACCAGCGTCAGGGAGCGGAATACATTCGCGTGGAGACGCCGTCCAGCATCAATTCTGGCGTCAGCGTGCTGGATTACAACGGCAAACGCTATTACGTGCGTAACGGCAGCTATTACCAGAAGGATATTAACGGTAACTATTTCGAAGTGCCGCGCCCCGCCGGGCTGTAATCCCCATTTTGTTCAGCCTGTGTGGCAGGCGGTAATGTAGGAAACCCACCGTCAGCGTGGGTTTCTTTTGGCATTAACTGACGCCTTAGTTCCCCTCTTTTCTCAACGTTCGCCCTCCCGTCAACCCTTGGGCCGGTCTTCCACGTCTGTTCACCATCACTTTTTCATATTGGTACATCTACACATCAATTTGGTTACATAAAATCTACAACTTAGTTCGCAAATTCATTATCAGCAGGGTGTGGTTTGCGCGCATTACTTGTATATACATGAGTGATCATTTGATGTGCGATGGGTTTTCCGGCGTTTAATCAGGTTCAGCGAGGTCGTTATGTCTTCCTTTTCATCCACAGAAGAACAGTCCAAAAAGAGCTCACGTCTAAGCGAGAGCCGATCTATTGATTACATTCCTGACGGGGAACGTCACGGGCATGCGTTTAGCCAGTTTACTCTTTGGTTCGGCGGCAATTTGCAGATCACCGCGATTGTCACCGGCGCGCTGGCCGTGGTGCTGGGCGGCGACGTCGTCTGGTCGCTGGTGGGGCTGTTCGTGGGGCAGGTTCTGGGGGCATCGATCATGTCCTTCCACGCTTTGCAGGGGCCGCGTCTTGGCCTGCCGCAGATGATCATCTCCCGGGCGCAGTTTGGCGTTTACGGGGCGGTGATTCCGCTGGTGCTGGTGTGCATTATGTATATCGGCTTTTCCGCCAGCGGCACCGTGCTGGCGGGGCAGGCAATGGCGCATTTGCTGTCAATCAGCGATGTCAGCGGGATGATCCTGTTCAGCGCCATTATTATCGTCATTGCCGTGCTCGGGTATCGCGTGATCCATAAGCTTGGCAAGGTCGCCAGTGTTGTTGGCGTGCTGGCTTTTGCCTGGCTGTTTGGGTCGCTGCTGTTCAACACCGATCTTGCGGCCATTGTGCAAAATAACCATTTCTCCATGCCGATGTTTTTGCTGGCGGTGTCGCTGTCCTCTTCCTGGCAAATTGCCTTTTGCCCCTATGTTTCCGATTACTCGCGCTACCTGCCGCGAGACGTGTCTGGCCCGAAGGTGTTTTTCTCGGTGTTCAGCGGCACCGTGCTGGGGACTCAGGCTTCAATGACGCTGGGCGTTATCACCGCTGCGATTGCCGGGAGCGCTTTTTCCGGACACGAAGTCGGCTACATTGTGGGGCTGGGCAAAACCGAAACCATGGCGATGCTGATTTATTTTGCTATCTGCTTCGGCAAAATTACTTTTACCACGCTGAACGCCTACGGCAGCTTTATGTCGCTGACCACCATTGTGTCAGGGTTCCGCAAGCAGGTGACCCTGAGCCAGAAGAACCGCATTCTGTTTGTGGTGCTGATGGTGGCGGTTTCATGCATCATTGCGCTGCTGAGTGAACCGGCATTCCTGAAACACTTCACTCATTTCCTGCTGTTCTTGCTGGCCTTCTTTGTGCCGTGGAGCGCCATTAGCCTGACCGATTACTTCTTTATTTCGTCCCGAGCCGTAGATATTCCCGCGCTGTTTGATGCCGATAAGCGCTATGGCCGCTGGAACCTGTTTGGCATAGGGGTTTATATCGTCGGGGTGCTGATTCAGCTGCCGTTTATTGAGAACCCGCTTTTCCACGGCTCGCTGACGTGGCTATTCGACGGCAACGATGTGTCGTGGATCATTGGCTGGTTTGGTACGGCGATTCTCTATTATGGCCTGCATCGCCTCGATAAACGCGTTCTGCCAGCGGCGACGGTTTACCCGAATAGCGCTGTTCGCTGATTTTTCTGTGTTTAAAAAAAATCCACGCCTGAGCGTGGATTTTTTATGCCCGAAGGGAAGGGGTTAGACGTTGAACAGGAAGTTCATCACGTCGCCGTCTTTCACGATGTAGTCTTTACCTTCGGCGCGCATTTTGCCGGCTTCTTTTGCGCCTTGCTCGCCTTTGTAGGTGATAAAGTCTTCATAGGCGATGGTTTGCGCGCGGATGAAGCCTTTTTCGAAGTCGGTGTGGATTTTACCCGCCGCCTGTGGAGCAGTCGCGCCGACAGGGATGGTCCACGCGCGCACTTCTTTCACGCCAGCGGTGAAATAGGTCTGCAGGCTCAGCAGCTCGTAGCCAGCGCGGATCACGCGGTTCAGGCCCGGCTCTTCCAGACCCAGCTCGGCCATGAACTCTTCGCGGTCGGCATCGTCCAGCTCGGCGATGTCGGATTCAACCGCGGCGCAGACGGCAACCACGACGGAACCTTCACCAGCGGCAATTTCGCGGACTTTATCGAGGTACGGGTTGTTTTCAAAACCGTCTTCGTTAACGTTGGCGATGTACATGGTTGGCTTCAGGGTCAGGAAGCTCAGGTATTTGATCGCCGCCTTATCTTCTTCGGTCAGATTTTTCAGCGCGCGCAACATACCGGCGTTTTCCAGCTGTGGCAGGCATTTTTCCAGCGCCGCCAGCTCGGCTTTAGCGTCTTTGTCGCCGCCTTTGGCTTTCTTCTGCACGCGGTGAATAGCGCGCTCGCAGGTGTCCAGGTCAGACAGCGCCAGCTCGGTATTGATAACTTCAATGTCGTCAGCCGGATCCACTTTATTGTTTACGTGGATGATGTTGTCGTTTTCAAAGCAGCGCACCACGTGGCCGATAGCTTCGGTTTCACGGATGTTGGTCAGGAACTGGTTGCCCAGGCCTTCACCTTTAGATGCGCCTTTCACCAGGCCTGCGATGTCCACGAATTCCATGGTGGTCGGCAGAATGCGCTGGGGTTTAACGATTTCAGCCAGCTTGTCCAGACGTGGGTCCGGCATTGGCACCACACCCGTGTTCGGCTCAATGGTACAGAACGGGAAGTTAGCCGCTTCGATACCTGCTTTGGTCAGGGCGTTGAACAGCGTGGATTTGCCCACGTTCGGCAAGCCGACGATACCGCATTTGAATCCCATGGTTTAAATCACCTTAATTGCTTGATTATCAATGAATTTAACTGTTTTCATTGAAAAAATGTAGATAACTTTGCGCATTATACACTGAAACCACCGCCAGCGGGCGTGGAAATCCTTTCCCGGTGCGGGGAAGGCCGGTTTATTGTGCTTTAAAGGCGTGCAGACGATTAGTTGCCTTAGTCAGACCCTCTTTCAGCCAGACTTCGGTGCAGCGCGCCGCTTCATCTACTGCGTCGTCGATAAGCTTCTGTTCGCTGACCGGCGGTTTGCCGAGCACAAAGCCGACAACTTTGTTTTTATCGCCCGGATGGCCAATTCCCACGCGTAACCGGTGAAAGTTCGGGTTATTGCCGAGTTTACTGATAATGTCCTTCAGGCCGTTGTGCCCGCCGTGGCCGCCACCCAGCTTGAATTTCGCCACGCCCGGAGGGAGATCCAGTTCATCGTGCGCCACCAGAATTTCGTCCGGGGCGATGCGGAAGAAGGTGGCCATGGCGGCAACCGCTTTCCCGCTGAGGTTCATAAACGTGGTCGGAACCAGCAGGCGAACGTCTTCTCCACCCAGATTAATGCGGGCGGTATAGCCAAAGAATTTCGCTTCTTCTTTCAGCGACTGATTGTGGCGCTCGGCCAGTAAATCCACATACCAGGCCCCGGCATTATGGCGGGTCGCTGCATATTCAGCGCCTGGGTTGGCCAGGCCGACAATTAATTTAATGCTCACGTTTAAAATTCCTGAAAACCGTTCACAGCCGCGTAGTTTACTGCGCGAGGGCGACGTTGACAAAGCGCAATCCCCCCGCCGACACATTCTTGAATAGTTGAGGATCTGAACCATTAGAATTTCAAGTAACTCAGACGCTTATTTGTAAACTTTTGTAGGTCTTTCATTCGTAATTGTGATCGCTCACGCACACGCTCTTTAGGGGCATTGTCTATACTTTAGTCACAAGGATAGGGGATGTTCCCCACCGACCCGTAATAGTGCGGAGGTGACATATGAAACGCAGAAACGCTTCGTTACTCGGTAATGTCCTCATGGGATTGGGACTGGTTGTGATGGTGGTCGGCGTGGGCTATTCAATTCTGAACCAGCTCCCGCAGCTAAACCTGCCGCAGTTTTTCGCCCACGGTGCCGTGCTGAGCATCTTCGTTGGGGCCGTACTTTGGCTTGCCGGGGCGCGTATTGGCGGACGTGAACAGGTCTGCGACCGTTACTGGTGGGTTCGCCACTACGATAAACGCTGCCGCCGGGATGAACATCATCGCCACAGCTAATATTTAGCAGATTTTGAGAAACGGCTCCTTTTCAGGGGCCGTTTTTTTTATGCTTAACGGATTGACCCTCACGTTACGTGAGGCTGCACACTCTCTCTCAGCAGAAGCCAAAAGGAGCAGGACATGTTGTTCAAAGTAGGTGAACTGGCAAAGCGTGCCGGGATCACGGTACGGACGCTACACCACTATGAAGCTATAGGCCTGTTGCTGCCTTCTGCCCGCACCGCCGCGGGTTATCGGCTGTATAACCGGCTGGATATCGCCCGGCTGCATCATATTCAGGCGTTGAGCCGGATGGGAATGAGCCTGGGTGAGGTGCGCGACTGTCTCGAGCGTCAGGCGCTGTCGCTCCAGGAGATCCTGGATTCGCAGATCTCCGTGCTGGATGGCCAGCTGGCTGAAATCGCCGTGCTGCGCCAGCGGCTGGTTACGCTGCGTGAAACTCTGCGCAGCGGCGCAGAACCTGACCTCGAGGAATGGCTGACTACGCTGGAGTTAATGACGATGTACGATCGCTATTTTTCAAAAGAAGAGTTAGAGCGCCTGCCTTTTGCGCAGGCTGATAGCCGCCGTGACGGGGAATGGAAACAACTGGTCGACGAGGTGGCCGGGCTTCATGCCCAGGGCGTTCCACCGGCGGATGAGCGCGCCCAGCGGCTGGCGGTGTACTGGATGGAAATCCTGGAGCGTGACACGGCGGGTGAGCCGGATTTTCTGGTTCGCCTGAACAAAATGCATCAGGCTGAGCCGGACATGGCCCGCCAGACCGGGATTTCGCCGGCGCTGACCGAATACGTAACGCACGCATTCGGCCACAGCAAGCTGAACATTTACCGGCGCTACCTCAACGATGAGGAGTTTGCTTTCACCAGCCGCCACTATTTCGACCGTATGCAGGAGTGGCCGCCGCTGGTGGCCGCGGTGCGTAAGGCCAATGCGGAAGGCGTGCAGGCTGAATCAGAGCAGGCGCAGCAGCTAGCACGTCGCTGGCTGGAACTGTTTCAGTCGTTTGCCGGGCCGTCTGTGCAGACGCAGCAAAAATTCCGCACCGCAATGGCGAACGAGCCAGAGCTTGCCAAAGGCACCTGGATGACGCCGGAGGTGCTGGCCTGGCTGCAGAGGGCGATTGGCGCTATGTTCCAAGCCGCTGGACTAAGAAATCAACCAGGCTCCTGACGCGTAAAGAGAGATGGCGAGCGTGAGGATAAAGTAAAATAAACGGTCGTGAGGTGCCGCCGTACTCCGGCAGCACCTCAACCAGCGTTCCGTCGGCCACATCCTGCTCCAGAATAAACCGGTAGGTCTGAATCAGGCCCGCTCCGCTTCTGGCAAGCGCCACTATTCCCAGCACATCTTCCGCGCAGGTAAAGCCGCCGCGGGTAAAAATGTCGGTATCTTTGCCGTCGACGCTGAACGTCCAGGGGACTTTTCGCCCGGTGCTCGGCAGCTCAAACTGGATGCACTCGTGGTGATTTAAGTCGCCCAGCGTTTGGGGTATTCCCGCCCGGGCTAAATAGACCGGAGAAGCCACGGTGATAAGCTCCGCGTCTTCGAGCTTGCGGGCAATAAGCGATGAGTCCTGAGGTGAGCGGCCGCGAATGGCAATGTCGTAACTTTCATCGGCAAAGTCGATGTTGCGGTTGCTGATGTGAACCTGCACCGAGACGCGGGGGTAAAGCTGCCTGAATTCCGGCAGCAGCGGCAGCACTCGATGATGTGCATACGGGGTAGGGAGGCTAATTCGCAGCACGCCAGCGGGTTCTCTCTGTGCGCCGGTGACTTCCCGCTCCGCCTCTCTGAGCTGCTGCAGCGCCTGCTGGCACTGGCGGAAATAGCGCTCCCCGCTTTCTGTCAGCCTGATCTGGCGGGTTGTACGCACGAACAGGCGCACGCCTAAGCGCTCTTCCAGGCGGGCGATAGAGCGGCTGACCGCCGCGGGCGTGATCCCCATAAAATTGGCCGCCGCGCTGAAGCTCAGCTGTTCCGCGGCCTGGCAAAACAGCTCCAGCGTGCCGATCTGCATCTCTTCGAAGTGGCGTTTCATTCCGATGTTCTCTTTCTATTTATTACATGAGGTATCTTGTCATGTTACGGATGGCTAATTTATCGGTCATTGTGTCATAAGTATAGTGAGCTCCACATTCACCCACAGGAGCAAATCATGAACTCAACCCCAACCGTTATTGTGACCGGCGCCTCAAGCGGCATCGGCCTGGCTATCGCGCAGGCTTACCTGGCTCGCGGCTACAATGTTGTCGGCAATGGCCGAACGCTGAAGCGCTTAGAAACGGCGGCGGCAAGCCTCGGTAACCCGGCGAATTTCCTGCTGGTGGCCGGAGATATTGCGTTGAAGAGTACCGCAGAAACGCTGTTTAAGCAGGCTATCGCTGCTTTTGGCCGCGTGGATATTCTGATCAATAACGCCGGGATCTTTATCCCGAAACCGGCGAGCGACTACAGCGAGCAGGATATCGACGCGTTGATTAACACCAACCTGAAAGGGTTTATGTTCCCGTCTCAGCTGGCCGCCAGCCATATGAGCAAAAACAAGTCGGGGCACATTGTGAACATCACGGCGAGCGTGGCCATGCAGCCTAACGTCAAGGTGCCTGCCTTGTTGCCGGTGATGGTGAAGGGCGGTCTGAATCAGGCGACCAGGGCGCTGGCTTTAGAGCTGGCGGCGGATAATGTGCGGGTTAACGCCGTTGCGCCTGGCATTATCGAAACGCCACTGCACGCGGACTACTCAGGCTCAATAGGTTTTCTCAGCACGCTGTCGCCGAGCGGGAAGACAGGCACCGTGCAGGATGTGGTAAACGCCGTGCTGTATCTGACGGATTCACAGTTCGTCAGCGGCACGGTCATGGCCGTGGACGGCGGCAGCACCGCCGGGGTTTGGTAACAGGAGAGCCGCTATGCCATACGTTAATATTCGCGTCACCCGGGAAGGGGTCAGCGCAGAGCAAAAGCTGGCGCTTATTGAGGGCGTCACCGACCTGCTGGAGCAGGTATTAAACAAAAAGCCCGCCGACACCTTTGTGGTTATCGACGAGGTTGAAACCGACAATTGGGGCGTGAACCGTGAAAGCGTGAGCGCCCGGCGGCGACGCGAAGCCGGGCAGGAGTAGGAGTGAACCTGGCCGCTAATTGGCGGCCAGTGCGGCCTGAACGTCCGGGAAGAACGCAAGGCGGCCGGGAATCGGTTTCACGCCAGCCCGCGCGAGCGTGCGCAGCGGCTGGAATTCAAGGTTCGTCACCCGTAGTTCGCAGCCTTCCGGCATTTTCTCTACAAAGCGCTGGAAGGCATCCAGACCCCCTGCGTCCAGCACCGGAACCGCATCCCATTGCAGAATAACCACCCGATGCCCCGGCACCTGCTGGGCCAGCTGAATGAACAATCCTTCGGCAGCGGCAAAGAACAGCGGCCCCGTGACGCGCAGCGCCAGCACATCCTCAGGCACATTCACATTGCTAAGCGGCGCGAGGCGAGTCATTCGAGCCACGCGTCGCATGAAAAGCAGCGACGCCAGCACAATGCCGACGCTGATGGCAATCACCATATCAAACAGCACGGTCAGCGACATGCAGATCAGCATCACGATGATGTCGTCTTTCGGCGCCCGGCGCAGCAGGTTGACGACTTTATGCGCCTCGCTCATGTTCCACGCCACCATCAGCAGCAGGGCCGCCATCGCCGAGAGAGGCAGCCAGGAAAGCAGAGGGGCTAGCGCCAGCAGGGCCAGGATCACCAGCAGCGAGTGAATAATGGCGGCCACAGGCGAAGTTGCCCCGGCACGCACGTTGGCGGCTGAGCGAGCAATGGCCGCGGTGGCGGTAATTCCGCCGAAGAACGGGGCAATAATATTTCCCAGCCCCTGGCCGACCAGCTCGCTATTGGCGTTATGTTTGGTGCCGGTCATGCCGTCCAGCACCACCGCACAAAGCAGGGATTCGATGGCACCCAGCATGGCCATAGAGAACGCCGCAGGTAGCAGGGCGCTGAGTGAGTCCCAGCTAAGCGTAAAGTCCGAATCTGGCATCGCCCACGGGAGCGTTAGCTGAGGCAGCAGTTGGGGAATGCCGTTGCCCTGGGTGCCGTCGGCAAGCACGTAGTGGAACCGGGAGCCAATCGTCGCAACTTCACCACCAAGCAAAGTCACCATCGCCATCACGGCGCAGCCCGCCAGCAGCGCAGGCAGATGCCCCGGCAGGCGAAGCCCCAGGCGCGGCCAGAGAATCAGCACCGCCAGCGTCACGATGCCGATCGCAGCGTCGCCCATATTCAGCGTGGGCAGCGCCATCGCCAGCGCGGCCACTTTATTCAGGTAGTGTTCCGGCACGTGCTCCAGCGTAAGGCCGAAAAAGTCTTTCACCTGCATCGTCGCAATGGTGATGCCTATCCCGGAGGTAAAGCCCAACGTCACCGACAGCGGAATGTATTCGATAAGCCGCCCAAAGCGTGCCAGCCCAAACAGGATCAGGAATATCCCGGACATCAGCGTGGCAACCAGCAGGCCAGCAAGCCCGAATTGTTGCGCGACGGGGTAGAGGATCACCACGAAAGCCGCTGTCGGGCCGGAGACGCTGAAGCGCGAGCCGCCGCTAAGGGCGATGACAATCCCGGCCACGGCGGCAGTATACAAACCGTACTGCGGCGCAACGCCGCTGCCGATGGCCAGCGCCATGGCCAGAGGAATAGCGATGATCCCGACGGTCACACCGGCGATGGCGTCCCGGCTAAAGCGGGACAGGGTGTACTTTTCGCGCCAGCAGGCATCAATCAGGGCGCGGAATGGCATTACGTGAGAAGAAGATACGGTTTTCACTTGTGATTCCATCCGTGAGCGCATCATCTGTCGTTCAGGCAGGTGAAGGAGGCATTGAAAAAGAGTAGTTCAAAAACGAAAAAACCCGCCGCAGCGGGTTTTAAAAGCAACGTCTATCAGTGCTCGAACATCGCAGAGATAGATTCTTCGTTACTGATACGACGAATGGCTTCTGCCAGCATACCGGACAGGGTCAGGGTACGGACGTTTGGCAGGGCTTTGATTTCGTCAGACAGCGGGATGGTATCGCAGACAATCACTTCGTCGATCACCGAGTTGCGCAGGTTGTGCACCGCGTTACCGGAGAAGATAGGGTGAGTGGCATAGGCGAATACGCGTTTAGCGCCGCGTTCTTTCAGCGCTTCAGCTGCTTTACACAGGGTGCCGCCGGTATCAATCATGTCGTCAACCAGTACGCAATCACGGCCGGACACGTCACCGATGATATGCATAACCTGGGAAACGTTAGCGCGCGGACGGCGCTTGTCGATGATAGCCATATCTGTGTCGTTCAACAGCTTAGCGATAGCACGGGCACGTACCACGCCGCCGATGTCCGGGGAAACCACGATTGGATTTTCCAGGCCGATTTGCAGCATATCTTCCAGCAGAATTGGGCTACCGAAGACGTTGTCTACCGGGACGTCAAAGAAGCCCTGGATTTGTTCAGCGTGCAGGTCCACGGTGAGAACACGGTCAACCCCTACGCTTGAGAGGAAGTCAGCAACGACTTTCGCAGTGATGGGTACACGAGCGGAGCGCACACGACGGTCCTGACGAGCGTAGCCAAAGTAAGGGATAACAGCGGTGATACGACCTGCAGAAGCGCGGCGCAGGGCATCAACCATAACAACCAATTCCATCAGGTTGTCGTTCGTTGGGGCACAGGTGGACTGGATGATGAAAATATCACCACCGCGTACATTTTCGTTGATTTGTACGCTTACTTCACCGTCGCTAAAGCGACCGACGGCGGCGTCACCAAGGGAGGTGTACAGGCGGTTGGCAATACGTTGTGCTAGTTCCGGGGTGGCGTTACCAGCAAAAAGCTTCATATCAGGCACGAGAAGAACCTCAGGCATGCGTCCAGTGGCGGATGGTTGCTACCGCATAATGTGCGGGCGGGGTAGCCCCCATCCAGGCGGTGTATTAAAGAGCACGATGCAACGTCTGAAACGAGGTGACGTTGTCACCAATGCCCAGCTTGCCCGGATATGGCCTGATGCAGCGGAGATCTATTAACGCCTCGCGCAACAAACCCATGCAGCCATTCCGGGGCTTGCTCAAGCACCTGCCGGGCGGCGTGCTCGGTGTTAAATTCAGCAAACACACAAGCGCCGGTGCCGGTCAGGCGCGACGGCGCGTATTCTAACAGCCAGGAAAGCGCGGCATCAACCTCGCGAAAACGTTTTCTTGCGATAACCTCACAATCGTTGACAAATTCACATTTTAGCAACGTCGTAATTGACCTGACCGGGGTTTCGCGCGGGAGGTCAGGATCGCCAAAAATGATCGGCGTTGGAATACTGACGCCCGGATGAGCAACCAGGTACCATTTTTCTTCAGGTTCGACCGGCGTCAGGATTTCACCGACGCCTTCAGCAAAGGCGGCGTGGCCCCTGACAAATACCGGCACGTCGGCACCAAGGCGAATGCCCAGCGCGGCCAGTTCGTCTTCGCTGCAGCCGGTTTTCCAGAGCTGGTTCAGTGCCACCAGTACGGTAGCCGCGTTGGAGGAGCCGCCGCCCAGCCCACCGCCCATTGGAAGCTGCTTCTCAACGCCGAGATCGGCGCCTGCGCCCGCGGGCAGGGTGCCTTTTTCTGCCGCGAATTCCATCAGCATACGGGCGGCGCGCACAATCAGGTTTTCTTCATCAGGCACGGCGTCAATCGGCGTCACCAGCCGAATGACGCCGTCGGAACGCGGTTCGATGGTGAGCGTATCGCCATAATCAAGAAACTGAAACAGCGTCTGCAGGTTGTGATAACCGTCGGCACGGCGGCCGGTGATGTACAGAAACAGGTTCAGTTTTGCAGGGGCAGGCCAGCGGGAAATCATTATTTCACCGTCCAGCTGTCCATTTTCAGCTTGATACGCTGGTCGCCTTCGCGCAATTCCATGTTGGACGGCAGAGAAGGTTGGGTTTTGCTGTCGTAATCACTGTATACCACTTTCCAGGTTTTGCCGCCCTGGGTGTAGTTTACTTCGCGCAGGCGGTACTGGTCGTCCAGCTTGTAGTCCGTGGAGTCGCCCGGCAGGCCGAGCATCCACTGGCGCAGGCTGTTCAGCGGAATAGGCATCCCGGTCAGCTTGCCGATCATCTCTTCCGCATCTGTGGCGGTGTAGCGCTTGCCGTCGCGGTCGGTTAACTGAACCCGATCCGGCTGAGCATTAAGCTCAAGTTCGGTGCTGCCGAGCGGGTTGGTCAGCAGCAGGCGGTAACGGTCCGGGGCAGTTTGCTGCCAGTTAAAGCGGGCATATACCTTTTGGCTATCGGAGAGATAAGCAAAAGCGCCACGCGTCTGATATTGGGTGATTTTTTGCACTTGTTGCTGGTGTTCTAACCACTGCGGCGAGTCAGGACTTTTGCCCGGGCCGCTCGGTTGGGTGACTGAACAGGCGGCCAGCACGAGGCTGGCAAGGGGCAGAAGGCGCATCAGGCGGGCTTTTGGCATCAACATGGCGGCAGCAAATCCTTAAATTCATTTTTGTGGTCAACCGTTCATGCTAGCGGGCGGGCGGCAGGGCGTCTACGGTCATGTTGTCTTAAATCATAAATCATCCACTTACTCCACAAGGGGAAGCTCTCTTTTATTGATTCGGCTCATCCTGTATGATGCGACCAGAAATCCTTATCAACATCGGTATTACTCAGACCGCTCCATGACCCTGTTAGCGTTAGGAATTAACCACAAAACCGCGCCGGTATCGCTGCGAGAACGTGTAACGTTTTCGCCAGACACGCTCGACCAGGCGTTGGGCAGTTTGCTGGAACAGCCTATGGTTCAGGGCGGAGTGGTGCTGTCGACCTGCAACAGAACCGAGTTATATCTGAGCGTTGAGCAACAGGAAAACCTGCACGAAGGGCTGGTGCGCTGGCTGTGTGATTACCACAACCTCAACGAAGAGGAAGTGCGTAAAAGCCTTTACTGGCACCACGATAACGACGCCGTCAGCCATCTGATGCGCGTGGCCAGTGGCCTGGATTCACTGGTGCTGGGCGAACCGCAGATCCTCGGGCAGGTGAAAAAAGCCTTTGCCGACTCCCAAAAAGGCCATTCGCTTTCCAGCGAGCTGGAGCGCATGTTCCAGAAGTCCTTCTCCGTTGCCAAGCGCGTGCGCACCGAAACCGACATTGGCGCCAGCGCCGTTTCCGTCGCGTTTGCCGCCTGCACCCTGGCACGGCAAATCTTTGAATCGCTCTCCTCGGTAACTGTCCTGCTGGTCGGTGCCGGGGAGACTATCGAACTGGTTGCCCGCCATCTGCGCGAGCATAAAGTTGAGAAGATGATTATCGCCAACCGTACCCGAGAACGCGCTCAGGTGCTGGCCGATGAGGTCGGCGCGGAAGTGATTAGCCTGAGTGAAATTGACGAACGTCTGGCGGATGCCGATATCATCATCAGTTCTACCGCCAGCCCGCTGCCTATCATCGGCAAGGGGATGATGGAACGCGCGCTTAAAGCCCGTCGTAACCAGCCGATGCTGCTGGTAGACATCGCCGTACCGCGTGACGTTGAACCCGAAGTCGGTAAGCTGGCGAACGCCTACCTTTACAGCGTGGACGACCTGCAGGCCATTATTCAGAGCAACCTTGCGCAGCGCAAAGCGGCGGCGGTTGAGGCTGAAACTATCGTGGCGCAGGAATGCAGTGAATTTATGGCCTGGCTGCGCGCGCAAAGCGCCTCCGAGACCATTCGCGAATACCGTAGTCAGGCAGAGCAGGTGAGAGACGACCTGGCTGCCAAAGCGCTGGCTGCCCTACAACAGGGCGGCGACGCGGAATCCGTACTGCAGGATCTGGCCTGGAAACTGACCAATCGCCTGATTCATGCCCCAACCAAATCGCTCACGCAGGCTGCCCGTGACGGGGACGACGAACGCCTGCAAATCCTGCGTAACAGCCTCGGGCTGGATTAGCACACACAACTCTTATTACAAGGTGAACCACCGCCCATGAAGCCTTCTATTGTTGCCAAACTGGAAGCCTTGCAGGAGCGCCATGAAGAAGTTCAGGCCCTGCTAGGCGATGCCTCGACCATTGCCGATCAGGACCGTTTCCGCGCCCTGTCTCGTGAGTATGCCCAGTTAAGCGATGTATCGCGCTGTTTCCTGCAATGGCGTCAGGTACAGGAAGACATTGAGACCGCAGAAAGTATGCTCGGCGATCCGGAAATGCGCGAAATGGCGCAGGAAGAGCTGGCCGAAGCCAAAGCCAGCAGCGAAGAGCTGGAGCAGCAGCTTCAGGTTCTGCTGCTGCCAAAAGATCCCGACGATGAGCGCAATGCGTTTGTCGAAGTTCGTGCCGGCACCGGCGGGGACGAAGCTGCGCTGTTTGCCGGCGATCTGTTCCGCATGTACAGCCGCTATGCCGAAGCCCGCCGCTGGCGGATTGAAATCATCAGCGCCAACGAAGGCGAGCACGGCGGCTTCAAAGAAGTGATCGCAAAAATCAGCGGCGAGGGTGTCTATGGCCGCCTGAAATTTGAATCCGGCGGCCACCGCGTGCAGCGTGTTCCGGCCACGGAATCCCAGGGGCGTATTCATACTTCCGCGTGTACCGTGGCGGTGATGCCGGAAATTCCAGAGGCGGAACTGCCGGACATTAACCCGGCGGACCTGCGCATCGATACCTTCCGTTCCTCTGGGGCGGGCGGGCAGCACGTTAACACCACCGACTCCGCAATCCGTATTACTCACTTGCCAACCGGCATTGTGGTGGAGTGCCAGGACGAACGTTCCCAGCATAAAAACAAAGCTAAAGCGCTTTCCGTGCTGGGGGCGCGAATTCGCGCCGCCGAAGTCGCCAAACGTCAGCAGGAAGAGGCTTCCACTCGCCGTAACCTGCTCGGCTCCGGCGACCGCTCTGACCGCAACCGTACCTACAACTTCCCGCAGGGGCGCGTGACCGATCACCGCATCAACCTGACGCTTTACCGTCTGGATGAAGTGATGGAAGGGAAAATCGACGCCCTGATCGAGCCGATTGTGCAGGAGTTCCAGGCCGATCAGCTCGCGGCGCTGTCCGAGCAGGATTAATGGAGTTTCAGTCATGGCTTTGCCAGGCCGTTCAGCGCCTGGCGCAAAGCGAAAGCCCAAAGCGAGATGCGGAGATTTTATTGGGATTTGCCACCGGCAAATCCCGCACGTTTATCCTCGCTTTTGGTGAAACCTCGCTGACACCAGCCCAGCAAGCCGAGCTTGATGGGCTTCTGGCTCGCCGGGAGCGCGGTGAACCGATTGCACACCTTGTGGGCGAACGTGAGTTCTGGTCGCTGCCGCTGCGCGTTTCTCCGGTGACGCTGATTCCTCGCCCTGATACCGAATGCCTCGTCGAACATGCGTTAACTAAGCTGCCGAAAACCCCGTGCGCAATGTTAGATCTGGGCACCGGGACGGGCGCTATCGCTCTGGCGCTGGCCAGCGAACGTCCTGACTGCGACGTCACCGCGCTGGACGTGGTGCCGGAAGCCGTGGCGCTGGCGAAAACGAACGCAAAAAACCTGGGCATAAACAACGTCAGGGTGTTGCAAAGCCACTGGTTTAACGTCCTTGATGCCCAGCGCTTTGCGCTGATTGTCAGTAATCCACCGTATATCGACGAAGCCGATCCGCACCTCAGTGAAGGTGACGTTCGCTTTGAACCGAAAAGCGCGCTGGTAGCGGAGAATCATGGTCTGGCCGATTTAGAAACCCTGGTTAACGATTCACGCCGTTTTCTTGAACCCGGCGGCTGGCTGGTGCTGGAGCACGGCTGGACGCAGGGCGAAAGCGTGCAGCGTTTGCTGCGGGATGCCGGTTTTACCGAGGTTGCAACCTACAAAGATTATGGCGATAACGATCGCCTGACGTCAGGACGCTATCTTTGACTTATTAAGGAACAGACATTTTGGCGACTTATTTTTCACTTAAATATCTGCATATTTTCACCGTCGTTATTTCAATCAGCCTGTTTGTTTTACGCTACTGGTGGCAATATCGCGGGTCTGTGATGTCCGGCAAGCGCTGGGTGCGCATCGTACCGCACGTTAATGATACGCTGTTATTGATCAGCGGTTTCGCGCTGGTTATGGTTACGCATTTCTATCCTTTTACGCCGCAGGGAACGTGGCTGACTGAAAAGCTGTTTGGCGTTATTATCTATATCGCTTTAGGTTTTATCGCGCTGGGAAAACGCCCGCGCAGCCAGCAGGTTCGTTGGTTTGCTTTTCTGCTGGGGCTGGTGGTGCTTTACATCATCATAAAACTCGCCACCACTAAAATACCGATATTGGGGTAAGTATGAAGTCGTTAGCCGATTTCGAATTTAATCAGGCACCGCTCTGCGAGGGCATGATTTTGGTCTCGCAGCTGATTCGGGATGATTTCCCGACCGCAGAAGTGAAAGCACAGCTCGGGGAACTGGTGAAGCTGGCAAAAGAAGAGATTTGCCTGGGGACACATCCCGACCTGCAGCTGGAAAAACTGCTGGAACTCTTTTACGGCGAATGGGGCTTTAAGGACTCAGGCGGCGTGTATCGCCTGTCCGACGCCCTGTGGCTGGACAACGTTTTAAAAAGTCGTCAGGGGAGCGCGGTTTCCCTTGGGGCAATTTTGCTGTGGCTTGCCGAGCAGCTTGATATTCCGCTGATGCCGGTGATTTTCCCGACGCAGCTTATTCTGCGTGCCGACTGGATGGACGGCGAAATGTGGCTTATCAATCCGTTTAACGGCGATACGCTGGATGAGCACACGCTGGAAGTGTGGATCAAGGGCAATATTAACCCGACGGCGGAGCTGTTCGACGAAGATCTTGACGAGTCCGACAACGCGGAGGTGATCCGCAAGCTGCTGGATACGCTCAAGTCCGCGCTGATGGAGGAGCGGCAGATGGAGATGGCGCTGCGCGCCAGCGAAGTACTGCTGCAGTTTAATCCGGAAGATCCGTACGAAATTCGCGACCGCGGCCTGATTTATGCGCAGCTGGACTGCGAGCACGTGGCGCTCAACGACTTGAGCTATTTTGTTGAGCAGTGCCCGGAAGATCCAATTAGCGAAATGATTAAGGCGCAAATCAATTCGATTGCGCACAAGCAGATTACCCTGCATTAAGTTCACACCTGATAAGGCGAACATATGAAACAAAAAGTGGTTAACATTGGCGATATCAACGTCGCAAACGACCTGCCGTTTGTGCTGTTTGGCGGCATGAACGTGCTGGAGTCCCGCGACCTGGCGATGCGCATCTGCGAACACTACGTGACCGTGACCCAAAAGCTGGGTATCCCGTACGTGTTCAAAGCCTCTTTTGATAAAGCTAACCGTTCATCCATTCACTCCTACCGTGGCCCGGGCCTGGAAGAGGGCATGAAGATTTTCCAGGAGCTGAAGCAGACCTTCGGTGTGAAAATCATTACCGACGTGCATGAAGCTCACCAGGCACAGCCTGTGGCTGACGTGGTTGATGTGATTCAACTGCCAGCTTTCCTGGCTCGCCAGACCGACCTGGTTGAAGCGATGGCCAAAACCGGCGCCGTCATCAACGTGAAGAAGCCGCAGTTCGTCAGCCCTGGTCAGATGGGTAACATCGTGGATAAATTCGCCGAAGGCGGCAACGACAAAATCATCCTGTGCGATCGCGGCACGCAATTCGGCTACGACAACCTGGTTGTCGACATGCTGGGCTTCAGCGTGATGAAGCAGGTCTCTAACGGCGCGCCGGTGATTTTCGATGTCACCCACGCGCTGCAATGCCGTGACCCGTTTGGTGCGGCGTCAAGCGGTCGTCGTGCGCAGGTGACTGAACTGGCTCGCGCCGGGATGGCTACTGGCCTGGCGGGTCTGTTTATTGAAGCGCACCCGGACCCGGATAACGCCCGCTGCGATGGCCCATCTGCGCTGCCGCTGGCGAAGCTGGAAGCTTTCCTGACCCAGATTAAAGCGATTGACGATCTGGTGAAGAACTTCGAGCCGCTGGACACCAGCAAGTAATTGCTGCAAAAAAGAAAACCCGCTTCGGCGGGTTTTTTTATATTTGTCTCCCTCTCTTGAGGGAGACAGCGAAATGAGTCCGTAGTGGCCTGATGCTCTCTCCCCGTGGGAGGGGGAGCAAATATTAAAGACCGCCTTTACAGGCGGTCTTGCTGTTTACTTAGGCAAAGATTGTCATCAGGTAGGCGGCAAACAGCGCCAGGTGCGCGGTGCCGTTAAGCACGTTGGTGCGTCCGGTGGAGAACGAAATCTGGCACAGGACCAGCGCCGCCATCATCACCACCATCTGCGGCATGCCGAGGGCGAAAACCAGGTCGTTGCCGGTGAGCCAGGCAATCAGCGTCACCGTCGGTACGGTAAGAGAAATGGTGGCGAGCACGGAACCAAAGAACAGGTTCATGGCGCGCTGCACCTGGTTGCTCAGCACCGCTTTTAACGCGCCCAACCCTTCCGGAGACAGAATCAGCAAGGCGACCAGGAAGCCGGTGAACTGGGCCGGGGCATCCATCGCGTCCAGAAGATGCTCCAGCGGGTTGGCGTTCATCTTGGTCACGGCAATCACTGCAATCAGGTGGACGATAAGCCAGGCCGTGTGCCACGCGGAGCTGTGCGCGGATGGCTTGCCGTGGTGCGGGTCGTCGCTGTCGCCTTCATCTTCATGCTCGTAAACAAACAGGCTCTGGTGCGTTTTCGTCTGAATCAGCAGGAATACGCCGTACATGGCGGCAGAGATCAGCGCTACAAGCAGGGACTGACCCAGCGAGAAATTGCCGCCCGGAAGCGCCATCGGGAACACCAGCACGATCACCGCCAGCGGGAAGAGCGCGATCAGGTACTGTTTAATACCAAACAGGTTCATGTACTGCGTGGCAAATTTGCGGCCGCCCATCAACAGGGAGAAGCCCACAAGGCCGCCGGTCACAATCATGATGATGGAATAGAGCGTGTCGCGCATCAGCGTTGGGGCTGCATCGCCGGTGGCCATCAGCGCGGAAATCAGACTAACTTCAAGAATAACGACCGACAGGCTCAGAATCAGTGAGCCGTAGGGTTCACCCAGACGGTGCGCCAGCACGTCCGCGTGGCGAACAACGCTAAAGGCACTGCCCAGAATGGCGACCAGCGCCAAAATATTGATGCCGACAACCACCGGCAGGGACTGGCTTGACCCCCACATCGCCAGTACCGCCAGTGCCAGTACCGGGAAAATGAGAGAACTCTCCTTGTGGCGGGTTTTTACCGCCTCATGTTGTGTTTTTGTCATTCAACTTCTCCATCTCTGCAGGCGATAACCTGTTTTGATCATTATAGTCAGGTTTTTGAAGTCATATAAACTAGCAAAAAACCGTTACTTTTAGTTAAAAATTTACTTATTTTTACGGCATTTATTTGAATTTAAGTCTGGTTCACCGAAATGGCGTGTATTCTTTATTTAATTTAAATAAAACATATTGATATGAATTGCATTCAGTCAAATAACCGCTGTTTTTGACGGTGTTAGTCCCGGGTATTGGCATGAAAATCACAACCTGGGCGCGAAATCAGTATGTTAGCGATAGAGTAACGGGCGAGTGCATTGTTTACAAAAAGAAGTATTATGAAAATTAACCCGCCATTATGTGTGACTAATTTATTGGCGACAGGGTAACACACATCAGTCTGGCAAGAAAAAATGACAATTTATCTGTTTTGTGATCGCTATCATGCTTGCCAGCGCGCGGTGAATTGCTTATGGTCTTGATATATTGCTCTATTAGTAGGCAAAAGTTGTCAATAAATGCCGGGAAGGCGCAGCGTGTGCAGTCGCACGGAAGCAAGCAGTGGCGGAGGTATATCGTGTTAACGCGTGATTTCTTAATGAAAGCGGATTGTAAGACGGCTTTTGGTGCCATTGAGGAATCGTTACTGTGGTCCCCTGAGCAGCGTTCGGCGTCTCTTGCCGCCACGCTCGCTTGTCGCCCAGACCAAAGTCCGGTATGGCTCTTTGGTTACGGTTCACTGATGTGGAACCCGGCTTTTGAATTTGAAGAGTCAGCCCCCGGCATGCTGGTGGGCTGGCATCGTGCATTTTGCCTGCGGTTGACGGCGGGGCGTGGAACCGCCTGCCGCCCTGGACGTATGCTCGCGCTTAAAGAGGGCGGCAGAACGACCGGGCTGGCTTACCGGTTGCCGGAGGCTGGCCTGGAAGACGAACTGACGCTGGTCTGGAAGCGGGAGATGATTACCGGCTGCTATTTGCCAACCTGGTGCAAACTCGAGTTGGACGATGGGCGAATGGTCAACGCGCTGGTGTTCATTATGGACCCGCGTCACCCGCTTTATGAGGCGGATACCCGGGCAGAAACCATCGCGCCGCTGATCGCTTCTGCCAGCGGGCCGCTGGGCACCAATGCTCAGTATCTTTTTTCGCTCGAGCAGGAAATGAAAAAGCACGGGATGAAGGACGATTGTATGTCCGAACTGGCAAACCAGGTGCGGGCCTGGCTGAGCGGGCATGAGGATAACAGCGGGCTGCTGCCTGGTTTTGCATAGTAAGAAAAAGGCCACCGAAAGGTGGCCTCAGTGTTTTATGCCGGAACAAAACTGATGGAGTGCTCCAGCGACTGGGTATGACTGTCGATCAGCACCTTCCAGGTCCCGCTGTAGGGCACGGCGATATAGGCCGACTGGCGATTTTGTACGCTTAGCACGTCGGCCTCCGAGCTACCGCGCCTGTCTGAGTCGCACATCAAATGGATATGACAGTTATTCGAACAGCGAACCACCACGGTATCGCCACCAAAAAGTTTTAGACTGGCTTTTACTACTGGCATTTTTCACTCCACTTCCGCATCAAACATGGCCTGCTGGCCCCCAAAGGTGCTGTCCTGGTTCGTGATGTTGTTCACAAATCACTCGTGGCATCACACCAGAGCCGAGAGGGGTAAATGCTGATGTTGATCAAAAAATGCCGCAACGATTAAACAATAATCATATTGTGCCTGAAACCTTTCAGCTGGCGGGCGTTTCGTTGGCAAACGTCCGCCCGCGCATCATTAAATACGGAAATGCCCCGCGGTTTCCGCTAACTCTCCAGCCTGGCTTTGCAATGCACCCGCCGCCGCCGCAGATTCCACTACCAGTTCAGCATTCTGCTGTACCATATTGTCCAGATGGGTCACCGCGTGATTAATCTCCTGAATCCCTTTCATCTGTTCGTCGGTTGAGAGGGTTATCTCGCGCATGATGACCAAAACGCTGCCGACGCTTTGTTCTATTTTGTCCATCGCCTCACCGGCCTGGCGCACGTAAAGCGAGCCATCGGCAACGCTTGCGGTGGTGGAGTCGATCAGGCTTTTGATCTCCTTCGCCGCCTGTGCGCTGCGGCTGGCGAGGTTGCGCACTTCGCCAGCGACTACGGCAAATCCCCGGCCTTGTTCACCGGCGCGGGCAGCCTCAACGGCGGCATTTAGCGCCAGGATGTTGGTCTGGAAAGCGATGCTGTCAATGACGCCGGTAATATCGCCAATCTTGCCGGAGGCCAGCTCAATGGCCTGCATGGTGGTAATAACCTTCGAGACCACTTCACCCCCGCGTTCAGCGGCTTCACCGGCGCTGTGGGCTTGAGCGTTGGCCTGAGCGGCAGAAGCGGTAGAATTTGCGACAGAGGCGGTGATCTGCTCTACGGCGCTGGCTGTTTCTCGCAGGCTGGAGGCGGCCCGCTCGGTGCGGGCAGAAAGCTCCTGATTGCCTGCAGCAATTTCGTTGGCGGCGACTTTCACCGAGGCGCTTGAATCCCTGAGCTGGGTCATGACTACGCCCAACTTGTCGCTGAAGGCGTTAAAGGCGTGGGCGATTTCCGTCACTTCATCGTGACCCGTTTCCGGCAACCGCTGAGATAGATCATTTGTGCCGTTGCTGATGGCGCGCATCCCGTCGCGAATTGTCCCGAGGCGGCTCATCACCTTACCGATCAGCAGATGCACAATTGCACCAGAAATCAGCACCAACACCAGCAGGGCGATGGCGGAAGCCTTCAGTAAAGCGCGCATCCCGGAGGTGGCATCATGCTCGTCGAGGGCCACGACCAGATACCAATGCGTGCCGCTAATCGGCGTAGCCATCAGCTGTTTACTTTGCCCGCTGATTATGCCGACGGCGCGATGTGTATCGCCGAGTAGCTGAGGTAAATCAGCCTGTTGAACGGCATCAGAAAAGGCTTTCAGCGTCAGGGTCGGATCCTGAGCGGCAATCAATGTCCCATCGCTGTTGATTAGCAGCCCGCTGCTGGCGGGCGTTGGGTGAATGCTGCGCACGTTCGCCACCACGCTGTCCATCGCCACATCCCCCGCGAAGACGGCTTTAAGGCTGCCATTTTGCTTAATGGGCACGGCAAAAGTCACGACCAGCTTACCGGTACCGGCATCCACGTAGGGAGCGGTGACGACGGGAGCGTCGTCTTTCACCACCTGCTGATACCACGGGCGCCCGGTGGGGTCGAAGTCGGCCGGTACCCCCGTTGGATCAGAAAATTTTGCGGTTTTATTCGCATAACCGACGTAGATATTGGTGAAGCCGCCGGCTTTGGCCAGTTGAGTGAAGACCGGGATGGGATCTTCGCTCAGCGCGGTGTTTTCCAAGGAGCTAACGATCGCCATTTTACCGCTGACCCAGTCGCCGATAGCGACGGAATGGCTCAGGCTGGTGCTGGTTAGTGTGTCGGTGATGGCACGTTGGTTATCGCGGCTGGTGACGGCGTAATTAATGAAGGTGTTGAGACATAGAGCTGAGACCAGGCAAATTGCCGTGACTAAAAGAAGACGTGTACGAAGAGATTTAACCATAATTATTATCCTGCTGCTGTGTTGTCCTAAGCAAAATATCGGCAACAAATGCAGGTAACTTGATGGCGCGGGAGAGGGTATAAGCAAATAATATTCCCGCGCTGAAATAATTAGAAAGTGAGGATTTTGTCCGACGCTAACGTCCATTTGGCAAGTTCAAGGAGCGTGCCGATGGCAACGCCTTCAATGAGCGGCAGGCTGGTGATCCCGCGCCCGTCGGTACAGGTTTTACAGAGCTTCACCGGCACACCTTGCGCGGTGAGAATCTCGAGCATCTGCTGAATGTTGTATCCCTCGGCGGGCTTCTGACCGCGCAGGCCAGCGGTCACCGCATCGGACATCAGGAACAGTTTTACTTCTGGCTGCGGCTCCTGGTCGCGCAGGGCGATGGCCAGCCGCAAACTGTTAAAAAGCGATTCGCTGCCGTACGCCGCCCCGTTGGCAATAATGACTATCTTCTGCATGAGTTTCTCCTTGATGATAACGTTGAGCGTGAGAAGCAGTGTATCGCCCTGAGTTATCGCTGGGTATGATTTGTGCCCGGAAAAGCAGGATTAATCCTGGAGTCGTGCATGCATGTCTCCCCGGTGGGTTAAGAGCAAAACCAGTGTGTTATCATTAATCAATGCGTAGATTTGCCGTTCCGCTTTTAACCTTGTGTTGTTTGCTCCCTCGTCCGGGAGGGGCAATGAGTACCTCAAATAACGTTGTTCCCGCGGCCCAAAACCCTTTCTCTTCTCCCGCTGATGACCTGCCGAACATGGGCCTCGCGCCTGAAACCGATGCTGCCGCGCGCAGGATTGCCGCAGTGGCGAAGAAGTTTGGCGAAGACAGCATGGTGGACAACGGGCTGGATACCGGCGAGCAGGCGCGACTGTTCGCTTTTACCAGCCTGAGAGATTTACTGGCCGACAAAGTGACCGATGAAACCCAGGCTTTGCTTTCGCCCTGGGGCAAAGCCAGCGTCAATTTGCGGGTGGATGAACACGGGAGCTGGAAGGGCAGCAATGGTTCGCTTTTTACGCCCTGGCAGGACAACAGCCGCTATCTGACCTGGAGCCAGCTCGGCTTTAGCCAGCAAAAATACGGCACCACCGGTAACCTCGGGCTGGGGCAGCGCTGGGTCGCCGGAAGCTGGCTACTGGGCTACAACTCGTTCTACGATAATCAGCTGACTACGCAGCTACAGCGGGCGGGATTTGGCGCCGAAGCCTGGGGCGAATACCTGCGGCTTTCGGCCAATTATTACCAGCCGCTGAACGGCTGGCGCGGGCAAACCGACACGCTTGAGCAGCGCCTGGCCCGGGGCTATGACGTCACGGCGCAGGCCTGGCTGCCGTTTTATCGGCATATTGCGACCAGTCTTAGCTTCGAACAATACTTTGGTGACAACGTCACTCTCTTCGACAGCGATAGCGGATACCGAAACCCAGTCGCGGTGACGATGGGCATTAACTATACGCCCGTGCCGCTGATCACGCTCACGGCCCAGCACAAGCAGGGTGAAAGCGGCGTCGCGCAGGAAAATCTGGGGCTCAAGCTGAATTATCGTTTCGGGGTGCCGCTGCAGAAGCAGCTCTCGGCGGACGAAGTGGCCGCGACCAGCTCCCTGCGCGGCAGCCGCTACGATAGCGTTGAGCGCGAGTCCGCCCCGGTGATGCAGTTCCGTCAGCGTAAAACGTTGTCAGTATTCCTGGCCACGCCGCCGTGGCAGCTGCAGCCGGGAGAAACGGTTTTGCTTAAGCTGCAGGTGAAAGCGACGCATGGCATCCGGCGGCTGGTATGGCAGGGAGATACCCAGGTGCTCAGCCTGACGCCGCCGGCACGGCCGCTCAGCACCGACGGCTGGAGCATTATTTTGCCTGCGTGGCAGGCAGGTGCGGCAAATGAATATCACCTGTCGGTCACCGTGGAAGACGAAAAGGGGCAGCGCGTCTCGTCGAATGAGATTGTACTCCAGCCTGCCGCACCGCTGCTGATTGCCCCCGAAAGTGACCCGCGTTACTCCTTGCTGCCGGAGGAGTAATCGGCGCTAAAAAATACGATCCTGGTGAACCCAAACGGCCGCTTCCACTCGGGACTTGAGCTTCATTTTCTTCAGCAGATGTTTGACGTGCACTTTCACCGTACTTTCGGTGATGTCCAGGCGACGGGCGATCATCTTGTTCGGTAGTCCCTGGGCTATCAGCTTCAGGATATCGCGTTCCCGCGGAGTAAGCTGATTGACGTCACGGTCTGAGGTTGCACGGTTGGCCCGCAGGCTGGCCGCCAGCACCGGGGTCAGCGCTTCGCTGAGTACCATTTCTCCCGCTGCGGCCTGCTGCAGGGCTTTGAGCAAATCTTCCGGCTCCATGTCTTTCAGCAAATAGCCATCCGCACCGCGCTTAAGGGCGGTGACCACATCTTCTTCATGGTTCGAAACGGTAAACACCACAATGCGTCCTGACAGCGCTTTTTCGCGCAGGCAGTCGAGCGTTTCCAGCCCGTTCATGCCCGGCATGTTCAGGTCGAGCAGGATCAGGTCTGGATCGAGCGCTTCGGCAAGCTGCACGCCCTGTTCGCCGCTGCCGGCCTCTCCGACGACGGCCAGCTCTGGCGCCATGCTGATCAGCTGCTTAACGCCGGTACGCATCATGGGATGATCGTCTATCAGCAAAATGGTTGCTGCTTCCTGATGACTCATTCTTCGCTCCTTATTACGGAAGAAAGCGGTGCTTCGGGGATAAAATTGACGACCACTTCGGTGCCGCCGCAGGGACGGGGGCGAACCTGGCAGTCACCCTGCAAGGTTTGGGCGCGGTCGCGCATGATAATAAGGCCGTAATGGTTGCTGCGCTCGCCGCTGCCGGAAATACCGCGCCCGTTGTCCCACACCGCAAGGCGTACCTGATTTCCGTGACGGGTAACGCTGATACCGCAGGCGCTGGCTTCCGCGTGTTTCAGGCTGTTGTTCAGCGCCTCACGCGCAATCTGCACCAAATGAATGGCCTGATGAGAAGGCACTAAGCGCGGCGGGAGCTGGTAGTCCAGCATCACCGGGAAGCCAAGTTTGTCGCTGAACTCCTGGCAACTGGCCTCAAGCGCCGGGCGCAAACCAGGCTCGGTGAGCTTAAGGCGGAAGGTGGTCAGCAATTCTCTCAACTGCCGCCAGGAGGTGTTCAACTCGCCGCGTATTTGCTCCAGCAGCGTCCGGCTCTCCTCCGGCAGCGTTTTGCCCTGCATTTGCAGGCAGCTGACCTGCATCTTCATACAGGAAAGCGACTGGGCGATGGAGTCATGCAATTCCCTGGCAATGGCAGATCGCTCCTCCATCACCACTAACTGCTGCTGGTGTTCATACTGACGCTCCATGGCGAGCGTGGCGGTGAGCTGCTCCATTAGCGTGGCAATAAGCTGCAGCTGGTCTTCGGTCAGCGTTTTGCCCAACGGAAGCTGGGCCAGCACCAGACCGTAATGAAGATGGTTATCGGTGAGGCGCCATTTCAGCGTGGTGGTGTCCTGCGGTAGCGCTGCCCCGGCATCCGGGCACAGCTGGCAGCCCCGGGCATCGCAGTGCGCGTCCGGCTGGAACGTGTATTCCTGATAATTCTCTTCATCTTCGTACTCGTACACCCGGAGCACGATGCCCAGCAGCGGGGTTAAAATCTGGAGTTCGCTCAGTACAGGGGAAATACGCTGGCACAGCGGAGCCTGCGCGTGCAGGCGGCGGTTAGCCTCGTAGAGGAAGGTGAGCATCTGGTTTTTTTGCTCAAGCCCGGCGGTTTTCTCCCGGACCCGCCGCTCGAGCACGGCGTAGCTTTGCGCCAGTTCGCTGGACATGCTGTTTAGCGCGCTCCCAAGCGTGGCCATTTCGTCGCGGCCGCGAAAATTCACCCGTTGGGTGAAGTCTCGCTGACCAATGGCGGTGGCCATCGCCAGTAGCTGACGCCACGGGCGGAGTAATCTTTTGCGTAACCAAATCAGGGTAAAGACGATCAACAGCCCGAGTAACACCGCCATACCCTGCTGCAGCAAAATCACGTGATGCAGACGCATCTCGGTGGTGCGGTCGAAGGAGCTGACCAGTTCATCAATGCTGGCGACAAAATGGGCGACGGCGGGTTTTACCTGCTGCGGCGTTTGGGCGGCAATCAGCGCGGGTTCAAGCGTGCTGCGCCAGTAATCTTGTAGCTGTTGAAGCCTGGCCTGCTGCCCGTCGCGCTCGGCGGCAAGGCGGAGATCGTCGCTCCATGTGGTTTGCTCCATTTCTCGCAGCAGCATCTTGTCCTGCTCCGTCAGCGGAATGGCTGCCAGCAGGCGGTAGCTCTGCATGCGCATGGAGCCCGTTTTGTTGATCGCGTGGGCATTGCCCGAAATCCCCTGGGCCAGCCAGCCGGCCATCGCCATTCCCACCACGCTTAACATCGCCAGCAGCATGACAACCAGCGCGAGCTGATTGACCAGCGAAAGGGGAGAAAACAGGCGTTTTAGCATTGGCAAACGGGCTCCTGAGTGGGAAAAGTGACGAGTGGCGCTATTTTCAGTCAACAGCTGGAGTATACCCATACCTCCAAAGGATTACCCCCAAATTGCCAGAGGTGACAGGGCAATGGGAGCGGTCAGCAGCAAGTCCCGCAGGGGTGTGATAAATCACGTTATTTTTTTGCCAGAAGATTACTCACAAAGAATGAGGGGGCTTTTTTGCCCGCCGGAGAGATAGATTATCCCTTGATTTACATCAACTAATCTCGACACAGGAACCCTAAGGTTGCGGCATTTACTCACACGAAATGAGGTGTTTATGTCACAGTCTCCCGTTCCCGAGAAGCCGTCGGGCGCACTGATTACCGACTGGCGGCCGGAAGATCCACAGTTCTGGCAGCAAAAAGGTCATCGGATCGCCAGCCGCAACCTGTGGATTTCCGTCCCAAGCCTGCTGCTGGCCTTCTGCGTCTGGATGCTGTTCAGCGCGGTGGCGGTGAATTTGAATAAGGTCGGCTTTACCTTCACCACCGATCAGCTGTTTATGCTCACGGCGTTACCTTCCGTTTCCGGCGCGCTGCTGCGCGTCCCGTATTCGTTCATGGTACCGGTCTTTGGCGGCCGCCGCTGGACGGCGTTCAGCACGGGGATCTTGATTATTCCGTGCGTCTGGCTGGGCTTTGCCGTGCAGGATACCAGCACCTCGTTTAACACCTTCATCTGTATCTCTCTGCTGTGCGGCTTTGCCGGGGCGAACTTTGCCTCCAGCATGGCAAACATCAGCTTCTTCTTCCCGAAGGCAAAGCAGGGCGGTGCGCTGGGGATTAACGGCGGGCTGGGGAATATGGGCGTGAGCGTGATGCAGCTGGTGGCCCCGCTGGCTATCTCCCTGTCGATGTTTGCCATTTTTGGCGGCAAAGGCGTGGCACAGGGCGACGGCACGATGCTGTTCCTGGAAAATGCCGCGTGGATCTGGGTGCCGTTTCTGGCGGTATTCACCTTAGCGGCCTGGTTCGGAATGAACGATCTCTCGGCGTCGAAAGCCTCCCTGCGTGAGCAGTTGCCGGTGCTTAAGCGCGGCCATCTCTGGATTCTGGGGCTGCTCTACCTGGCGACATTTGGCTCGTTCATCGGCTTTTCTGCCGGGTTTGCGATGCTGTCTAAAACCCAGTTCCCGGACGTCAACATTCTGCATTTTGCCTTCTTTGGCCCGCTGTTTGGCGCCCTGGCACGTTCTGCAGGTGGGGCGATTTCCGACCGCTGGGGCGGCACCCGAGTTTCGCTGTATAACTTCATGCTGATGGCCATTTTCAGCGCGCTGCTGTTCACCACGCTGCCAACGAACGGACAGGGTGGGAACTTCATCGCCTTCTTCGGGGTGTTCCTGATGCTGTTCCTGACGGCGGGGCTGGGCAGTGGCTCGACCTTCCAGATGATTTCCGTGATTTTCCGTAAGCTGACAATGGACAGAGTAAAAGCCGCCGGTGGCAGCGATGAAGTCGCCCTGCGCGAGGCCGCCACGGATACCGCCGCAGCGCTGGGCTTTATTTCGGCCATTGGCGCCATCGGGGGGTTCTTTATCCCTAAAGCCTTCGGCACTTCCCTGGCGTTGACCGGCTCGCCTGCCGGGGCGATGAAGCTGTTCCTCGTCTTTTACATTGTGTGTGTGGTTATTACCTGGGCCGTTTATGGCCGGAAATCCTCTCGCTAATGCATTGACCTTTTTGGTTATCCCTTTGCGCGGCTTCGTCCGCGCTTTTTTTTGCCCGTTACGTTTTCAGCGCTGGTTAATTCGCCGCCTACCCCTTAATACCCAAACCCGGCTTGCCGCTACCCACTCCCCGATAGGTTTTGATTTTTTTGTATTTATATTCAGTTAGTTAGTGATTCTTAAGACCTTACACTTTGGTGGTAGTGGCTGCCGGGCGCCCAAAAACCACACCAGAAGCAGTTGATCGTTATCAAAAATCCCCAGCTTTCGAGGCGTTACCGTCTCGGGCATCAAGCAATGTCGATTTCACCAGAAGAGCCACCAGGCTCCACATCAGGAGTATCCCGATGAGCAAGTTCCTCGACCGGTTTCGTTATTTCAGGCAGAAGGGAGAAACCTTCGCCAATGGACACGGCCAGCTACTCGATACCAATCGCGACTGGGAAGAAGGGTATCGCCAGCGCTGGCAGCATGACAAAGTGGTGCGCTCCACGCACGGCGTGAACTGTACCGGCTCCTGCAGCTGGAAGATTTATGTCAAAAGCGGCCTGGTGACCTGGGAAACCCAGCAAACGGACTACCCTCGTACCCGCCCGGATATGCCGAACCACGAACCTCGCGGCTGCCCGCGCGGGGCAAGCTACTCATGGTATCTCTACAGCGCCAACCGTTTGAAGTACCCTCAGATGCGTAAACGTCTGATCAAGCTGTGGCGCGAAGCGAAAACGCAGCATAACGATCCGGTTGAAGCCTGGGCATCGATCATTAACGATCCCGACAAAGCCAAAAGTTACAAACAGGCGCGTGGCCGCGGGGGATTTGTTCGTTCGACCTGGGAAGAGGTTAACGAGCTGATCGCGGCGGCGAACGTCTATACCGCAAAAACCTACGGTCCGGACCGCATCACCGGCTTCTCGCCGATCCCGGCCATGTCGATGGTTTCTTACGCCGCAGGCACCCGCTATCTGTCGCTTATCGGCGGCACCTGCATGAGCTTCTACGACTGGTACTGCGACCTGCCGCCAGCGTCTCCGCAAACCTGGGGCGAGCAGACTGACGTACCGGAGTCCGCGGACTGGTACAACGCCGGTTACATCATCGCCTGGGGCTCTAACGTCCCGCAGACGCGTACCCCGGACGCCCACTTCTTCACCGAAGTCCGCTACAAAGGCACCAAAACGGTTGCCGTCACGCCGGACTATGCGGAAATCTCCAAGCTGTGCGACCAGTGGCTGGCGCCGAAGCAGGGGACGGATGCCGCGATGGCGATGGCGATGGGCCACGTTATGCTGCGGGAATTCCATCTCGACAAACCAAGCCAGTACTTCACCGACTACGTTCGTCGCTACACCGATATGCCGATGCTGGTGACGCTGGAAGCCCGTGACGGCTTCTATGCCCCAGCGAATTTGCTGCGTGCGGCAGACCTGGTCGACAGTCTCGGCCAGGAAAATAATCCGCAGTGGAAAACCGTTGCGCTGGCTGATCAGTCCGGCGAGCTGGTTGCACCTAACGGATCCATTGGCTTCCGCTGGGGTGAAAAAGGCAAGTGGAACCTCGAGCAGCGTGACGGCAGCACCGGGGAAGAAACCGCGCTGCGCCTGAGCCTGCTGGGCAGCCACGATGAAGTTGCCGAGGTGGGGTTCCCGTACTTTGGCGGTGAGAGCACCGAGCATTTCGACAACGTCAAACTGAAAGACGTACTGCTGCATAAGCTGCCGGTTAAACGCCTGCAGCTGGCGGACGGCTCAAGCGTGCTGGTGGCAACGGTCTACGATCTCACCCTGGCTAACTACGGTCTGGATCGCGGCCTGAACGATGATAACTGCGCCAGCAGCTACGATGAAATGAAGGCTTATACACCAGCCTGGGCCGAGCAGATCACCGGTGTGCCTCGCCAGGATATCGTGCGCATTGCCCGTGAGTTCGCGGATAACGCGGACAAAACCCACGGCCGCTCGATGATTATCGTTGGCGCAGGCGTGAACCACTGGTTCCATATGGATATGGCCTACCGTGGGCTTATCAATATGCTGATCTTCTGCGGCAGCATCGGGCAGAGCGGCGGCGGCTGGGGCCACTACGTCGGTCAGGAAAAACTGCGTCCGCAGACCGGCTGGATGCCGCTGGCGTTCGCCCTCGACTGGCAGCGCCCGCCGCGCCACATGAACAGCACCTCCTACTTCTATAACCACTCCAGCCAGTGGCGCTATGAGACGGTGACGGCGGATGAGTTCCTGTCGCCGCTGGCGGATAAGTCCCGCTACACCGGCCACCTGATCGACTTCAACGTGCGCGCCGAACGCATGGGCTGGTTGCCGTCTGCACCGCAGCTTGGCACTAACCCGCTGCGCATTGCTGACCGGGCGAAAGAGGCCGGAATGTCGCCGGTGGATTACACCGTTGAACAACTTAAATCCGGCGGCATCCGCTTTGCGGCGGAGCAGCCGGACTCCGGCTATAACCACCCGCGCAACATGTTTATCTGGCGTTCGAACCTGCTGGGCTCTTCCGGGAAGGGGCATGAATTTATGCTCAAATACCTGCTGGGCACCGAGCACGGCATTCAGGGGAAAGATCTCGGCCAGGAAGGCGGGCTGATGCCGGAGGAGGTGGAATGGGTCGATAACGGCCTGGACGGCAAGCTGGATCTGGTGGTCACCCTGGACTTCCGCCTGTCGAGCACCTGCCTGTATTCCGACATTGTGCTGCCGACCGCCACCTGGTATGAGAAAGAAGATCTGAACACTTCGGATATGCATCCGTTTATTCACCCGTTCTCCGCCGCCGTGGATCCTTGCTGGGAATCGAAAAGCGACTGGGAAATCTACAAAAGTATCGCGAAGAAGTTCTCCGAAGTTTGCGTTGGCCACCTCGGTAAAGAGACCGATGTTGTGACGCTGCCGATTCAGCACGACTCGGCCGCCGAACTGGCTCAGCCGTATGGCGTCATGGACTGGAAGAAAGGCGAATGTGACCTGATCCCAGGCAAAACCGCGCCGCACATTATTGCCGTTGAACGCGACTATCCGGCGACGTACGAACGCTTTACCTCCGTCGGACCGCTGTTGGAGAAAATGGGCAACGGCGGGAAAGGCATTAGCTGGAATACCGAAAAAGAAGTCGAGTTCCTGCGCAAGCTCAACTACGTGAAGACCGACGGCCCGGCGAAAGGTCAGCCTATGATCAACACGGCCATTGATGCCGCCGAGGTTGTGCTCAGCCTGGCGCCGGAAACCAACGGCCAGGTGGCGGTGAAAGCCTGGGCCGCGCTCGGTGAATTTACCGGTCGCGATCACACGCACCTCGCATTGCCGAAAGAAGAAGAGAAGATTCGCTTTCGCGACATTCAGGTTCAGCCGCGCAAAATCATCTCCAGCCCGACCTGGTCCGGCCTGGAGGACGAACATGTCTCTTATAACGCGGGCTATACCAACGTGCACGAGCTGATCCCGTGGCGCACCCTGTCTGGCCGCCAGCAGCTTTATCAGGATCACCAGTGGATGCGCGACTTTGGCGAGAGCCTCGTGGTGTACCGTCCGCCGATTGATACCCGTTCCGTGGACGGCATGATGGGCCACAAGTCTAATGGCAACCCGGAAAAAGCGCTTAACTTCCTGACCCCGCATCAGAAGTGGGGCATCCACTCCACCTACAGCGACAACCTGTTGATGCTGACGCTGGGGCGCGGGGGGCCAATTATCTGGCTGTGTGAAGCAGACGCCAAAGAAATCGGCATCGCCGATAACGACTGGGTTGAAGTGTTTAACAAAAACGGGGCGCTGACGGCGCGCGCGGTAGTGAGTCAGCGCGTTCCGGCCGGGATGACGATGATGTACCACGCGCAGGAACGCATCATGAACCTGCCGGGCTCTGAAATCACCGGCCAGCGCGGCGGCATTCATAACTCGGTGACCCGCATCACGCTGAAGCCAACCCACATGATTGGCGGCTACGCCCAGCTGGCCTACAGCTTTAACTATTACGGTACGGTCGGCTCTAACCGCGATGAGTTCGTGGTGGTTCGCAAAATGAAAGAGATTAACTGGTTAGACGGCGAAGGCAATGACCAGGTACAGGAGAGCGTAAAATGAAAATTCGTTCACAAATTGGCATGGTGCTGAATCTGGACAAATGCATCGGCTGCCATACCTGCTCGGTGACCTGCAAAAACGTCTGGACCAGCCGCGAAGGAACGGAATACGCGTGGTTTAACAACGTGGAAACCAAGCCTGGCCTGGGCTACCCAAACGACTGGGAAAACCAGGACAAATGGAAGGGGGGCTGGATCCGCAAAATCAACGGCAAGCTGCAGCCCCGCATGGGCAACCGCGCGATGCTGCTGGGTAAAATCTTCGCTAACCCGCATTTACCGGGGATCGATGATTATTACGAGCCGTTTGACTACGACTACCAGAACCTGCACACCGCGCCGGAGGGCAGCAAAGCGCAGCCCGTGGCCCGGCCTCGCTCGCTGATTACCGGCCAGCGGATGAACAAAATCGAAGCTGGCCCGAACTGGGAAGAGCTGCTTGGCGGCGAATTTGAAAAACGCGCGCAGGACCAGAATTTCGTCAATATGCAAAAGGCGATGTACGGCCAGTTCGAAAACACCTTCATGATGTACCTGCCGCGCCTGTGCGAGCACTGCCTGAACCCGGCCTGCGTCGCCACCTGTCCGAGCGGGGCCATCTACAAGCGCGAAGAAGACGGCATTGTGCTGATTGATCAGGATAAATGCCGCGGCTGGCGGATGTGCATCACCGGCTGCCCGTACAAAAAAATCTACTTCAACTGGAAAAGTGGCAAGTCCGAGAAGTGCATCTTCTGCTACCCGCGCATTGAAGCGGGGATGCCGACGGTCTGCTCAGAAACCTGCGTCGGACGTATTCGCTATCTCGGCGTGCTGCTGTATGACGCCGATGCGATTGAGCAGGCGGCCAGCACGGAAAACGAGAAAGATCTGTATCAGCGCCAGCTGGACGTATTCCTGGATCCGAACGATCCGGCAGTCATTGCGCAAGCGCTGAAAGACGGTATCCCGCAGGGAGTGATTACGGCGGCTCAGCAGTCGCCGGTGTACAAAATGGCGATGGACTGGAAGCTGGCTCTGCCGCTGCACCCGGAATATCGCACGCTGCCGATGGTCTGGTACGTGCCGCCGCTGTCGCCGATTCAGTCCGCGAGCGATGCGGGCCAGCTGCCGCACACCGGTATTCTGCCTGATGTCGAAAGCCTGCGTATTCCGGTGGAGTACCTGGCCAACCTGCTGACCGCCGGGGACACCGCGCCGGTGCTGCGGGCGCTGAAGCGCATGATGGCGATGCGTCACTACAAACGTGCTGAAACCGTTGAAGGCGTGATCGACACGCGTGCGCTGGAAGAGGTGGGGCTAACCGAAGCTCAGGCGCAGGAAATGTACCGCTACCTGGCTATCGCTAACTACGAAGATCGTTTTGTGGTGCCGACCAGCCATCGCGAACTGGCCGAGAACTCTTTCCCTGAGCACAGCGGCTGCGGCTTTAGCTTTGGCGACGGCTGTCACGGCAGCGACACCAAATTCAATCTGTTCAACAGCCGTCGGATTGACGCTATCGACGTCTCGAGCAAAACGGAGCCGCATCCATGATTGAACTACTGATTATCTCCCGCCTGCTGGAGTACCCGGATGCTGCCCTGTGGCAGCATCATCAGGAGCTGCATGAGGCGCTGGCCCAAAGCGAGACATTGACGAAAATGCAGCGCGCCAGTCTGGATGGGTTTATCGACTCACTCTGCCAGCGGGAGCTGCTGGACGCGCAATCCAGCTACAGCGAGCTATTCGACCGGGGCAGAGCCACTTCGCTGTTGCTCTTCGAGCACGTTCACGGTGAATCGCGCGATCGGGGCCAGGCGATGGTTAACCTGATGAACCAGTATCAACAGGCCGGGCTGGAAATTGACAGCCGCGAGCTGCCGGACCATCTGCCGCTTTATCTGGAATACCTGTCCCAGCGCACGCGGGCAGAAGCGCAGGGCGGGCTGCAGGACATCGCGCCGATCCTGGCTTTGCTCAGCGCGCGTCTGAAACAGCGTGAAAGCGACTATGCGCTCCTCTTCGACCTGCTGATTGCTCTGGCTGAAAGCGACGTCAGCGTCGAAACGGTCCGCCAGCAAATTGCCAACGAAGCGCGCGACGACACGCCTCAGGCGCTGGATGCGGTGTGGGAAGAGGAGCAGGTGAAATTCATGGCCGATGACAGCTGCGGAGAGACCGACATTACCGCACACCAGCGCCGTTTTGCCGGGGCGGTGGCTCCGCAGTACCTGAATATAGCAGGAGGGAAATAATGCATTTTCTCAACGTCTTCTTCTTTGATATCTACCCGTACCTTTGCGGTGCCGTGTTCCTGATTGGCAGCTGGCTGCGCTATGACTACGGGCAGTACACCTGGCGTGCAGCGTCCAGCCAGATGCTGGATCGCAAGGGCATGAACCTGGCCTCAAACCTGTTTCATTTCGGTATTCTTGGGATCTTTGCCGGACACTTCCTTGGCATGCTGACGCCGCACTGGATGTACGAGGCGTTTTTGCCGCTAGAAATTAAACAGAAAATGGCCATGTTTGCCGGGGGAGCCAGCGGCGTGATGACGCTGGTGGGCGGCCTGCTGCTGCTGAAGCGTCGCCTGTTCAGCCCACGCGTGCGCGCCACCACCACTGGGGCCGATATCCTGATCCTTAGCCTGCTGATGCTCCAGTGTGCGCTGGGCCTCGGCACTATTCCGTTCTCCGCCCAGCATATGGACGGCAGCGAAATGATGAAGCTGGTGAACTGGGCGCAGCACGTGGTCACCTTCCGCGGTGGCGCATCTGACTACCTCGACGGCGTGGCGTTTATTTTCCGCGTTCATCTGGTGCTGGGCATGACGCTGTTCCTGCTGTTCCCGTTCTCGCGCCTCGTGCATATCTGGAGCGCGCCGGTGGAATACCTGACACGCAAATACCAGATTGTTCGCGCTCGCCGCTAGTCTGCATGAACGATCACAAGCCCGGTATATGCCGGGCTTTTTACACAATAAACAAATTCGTTTTTTCGGATATGAACGTTGACTTTAACGCCGAGAGCTTTACTATGGCAGCGTTTATTCAAGAGATCTCACCATGACTGCCCTGGCGCCTTTACAGCTTTTTAAACATTTGTCGGAAGAAACCCGGCTGGCTATCACTCTGCTGCTAAGAGCGAAAAGCGAGCTTTGCGTCTGTGAACTAACTGCTGTGCTGGACCTGCCGCAGCCTAAGGTCTCCCGGCATTTGGCGATGCTGCGCGAGGGCGGTTTGCTGCAGGACAGAAGAGAGGGGAAATGGGTTTATTATCGCCTTTCACCCCACATGCCCGCGTGGGCGGCGGCGGTCATTGAGCAGGCCTGGCAAAGCCAGGGCCATGAAGTGCTGGAGCGTTTGAAACGCATCGAGGCGAGTGGGGCTATGGCGCTTTGCCAGTAAAAAAATTTAACTTAACATATTCGTTTTTTCGAATATTATGGCGTTGTTTTACTGAAGTGGGAGTGAACATGTTTTTAGCAGGAACGCTATTTCTTCATGGCAATCGGCGCCCGTGAACTGCTGCGCAAAAACGTTGAGCCTTATGAAGTTTTAGGGCTGGAGAAAGGGCAATTCAGCGAGGAGCGACTCATTGAGTTGATGGTGCAGTACCCGCTGTTAATTAACCGCCCGATTGTGGTGACTGAGCGGGGGACGAGATTTTGCCGCCCTTCGGAACGCGTGCTGGATATCCTGCCTGAAGGGCAGCAGGGTGCGTTCAGTAAAGAGGACGGCGAGCCGGTTGTGGATGAGCAGGGCCAGCGCTTGAAACCGTAAAACCCGCTTGAAACCCTGAGGGGAAGGGTTCACAATACTTCGCAAGGTGATGGCGTTCCACCTTCCCCCAACCGCCTCGTTCAGAGGCTGATGACGCCTGGTATGACTCTTTTAATCCAAGAGGCATGTCAGGCTGGTCAACGTTTACCCCCCGGCTCTGCATGCTTCCCTTAACGGGGCTCGAGCCATGATACATGTTATTGGTCACCTTCATCACGACAGCGATGCCGTTTGCAGCGCCGTGATGGTTGCTCGCTGGTTAACGCTGCGGGGCCGCACGGCACAGGCGTGGCGCTGCGGCGAGGTTAACCGTGAAACTGAACTGATTTTCTCCCGTGCCGCTCTTCCTCTGCCCGGGCTTCTCTCGTCTTCTCTGAGCAACAAAGACATCTGGCTGGTGGATTTTAACGAGCCGGGGCAAGGGCCAGACTCGCTTATCACCGGCAATATTGTTGGGATCATCGATCATCACCGTTTGGGCGGGCTGATTACCCGGTTGCCGCCGGAGGTGTGCATCAAACCCGTAGGCAGCACGGCCACGGTGATCTGGCAGCTTATGGACGCCCGACTTCGGGCCGGGATCTCTGCCAGCGAGGCTATTTTGCTCCTGGGCGCGCTGCTCAGTGACACCGTCGCGCTACGTTCGCCCACGACCACACCTGAGGATAGGCTGGCGGCGGATGAGCTGGCCGGGCGCATCGGTATCGATTATGAAGAGTTTATTGCCGACCTGCTCACGGCCAAGACCTCTGTGGCCGGGCAGAGCGCGAGGGAACTGCTGCACAAAGATCTCAAGCGTTTTGACATCAACGGTGTTCGGCTAAAAATTGCGCAGCTGGAACTCTACTCTCTAACGCAACTTGCTCCTCAACTGGATGCTCTGCTGGAAGAAATGAATCTGCATGCGGCCGACGCCGATGTCGATCTTGTCGTGTTGATGGTGACCGATATTAATGCTTGTGAATCTGAACTCTATTTCTCCACCTCTTCATTGATGCCTGGGGCGCAGCCCCGCGTGATGCCGGGCATGATGAGTCGCAAAAAACAGCTTCTCCCCTGGCTGCAAAGCCAGCTCAATCCCGCCAGGAGCCCGCTATGAACCTCTACTCCCACGTTCTCGTACTTATTCAGGGCAAGACCGACGGGCAGGTGCTGATTCAACATGCCGCTCGCCTTGCCGGGGCGCTGCCCGTCCAAATCACCCTCGTCCACATCAGCGAAGACTACCGGGAGATGAATTACGTCTCCGATGCGCGAATGGATGACAACGTTTCTGCCGACCTGATTCAGGCGAAAGCGTTGTTTAGCGAGCTGGTGCGCTCGGTCAACGTGCCGGTAAAAACGCGGGAGCTGGTGACGTTGAACCGCTTTGAAGACGTTGAAAAATGCATTTCTTCACTGGATGTGGACCTGGTGCTGGCCGGGCACCGCAACCGCTGGCTGGGGCAGATCGCTTCTGACTCGATGGAATACGTTAATCATCTGAATGTTGACGTGCTGATTAAACATATCGATGGCAAACAATGAGGTAATCACCATGAATTTTACGCTGGATAAAATAGTTGCTCGTGAAATTTTGGATTCTCGTGGGAACCCAACCGTTGAAGTTGATGCTTATACCACAGAGGGGGTTATGGCCCGGGCCTCGGTTCCGTCCGGTGCCAGCACGGGTTCAAGGGAGGCCATAGAGCGACGGGATGGCGATAAACAGCGCTACAACGGTAAGGGGGTGCAGAACGCAGTGCATTCGATCAATACCGAGATTCATCAGGCACTTGTGGGCGTTGATGGCCGTGAACAGCGGCGGGTGGATGATATTCTGCTGGCGCTGGACGGCACGGAAAACAAGGCACGGTTGGGGGCTAACGCCATTCTCGGTGTTTCTTTGGCCGTCGCGCGGCTTGCAGCTCAGGTAACCGGCCAGCCGCTGTTTCGCTATCTCGGTGGGCTGAGGGCGAACCTGCTGCCGGTTCCCTGCATGAATATTGTTAACGGCGGGGTGCATGCCCGGGGGCAGGGAGCGGATTTTCAGGAGTTTATGATTGCGCCACATGGTGCGGCCAGCCTGACCGAAGCCGTGCGCCAGGGGAGCGAAGTCTACCAGGCGCTTCGCCAGATCCTGCTGGATAACAATCTTTCTACAGCCGTGGGTGATGAAGGCGGATTTGCCCCGGCGGTGTCCTCTAATAAACAACCTTTGCAGTTTATCGTGCAGGCGATTGAGAAAGCGGGCTACCGGCCAGGGGAAGATATCAGCATCTGTATCGATCCCGCTTCCAGCGAATTCTATACCGAGGGTAAATACCACCTAAGAACGGAAAAAAGCACGCTTAGCGCCGAAGAGATGACGGGCTATTATGCCGATCTGCTGGGCCAGTTTCCTATTGTGCTGCTTGAAGATGGGCTGGCCGAGAATGACTGGGCAGGCTGGAAGCACCTGAACCAAAAATTGGGCAACAGGGTCGAGCTGGTGGGCGACGATCTCTTCGTGACTAACGTGAAATACATCCGACGTGGCATAGAAGAGAACCTGGCTAACGCGGCGCTGATCAAGCTGAACCAGATAGGCACCCTGAGCGAAACCTTCGACGCGGTGGCACTTTGCCAGCAGCACGGCTGGGGAACGTTTATTTCGCACCGCAGCGGTGAAACGACGGACAGCTTTATTGCGGACATGACGGTTGCCCTGCGTGCGGGGCACCTGAAAACCGGCGCGCCTTGTCGGGGCGAAAGGGTAGAAAAATATAATCAGTTGATGCGAATTGAACAGGCGCTAGGCGCAGATGCACATTTTGCCGGACGTAGCGCTTTTATTCATAAAAGCTAAAAGCAAAGTTCTTATTTAACAACACCGTATCGTTTAGATCTTTTTGAGGGAAATATGGTTAAACCACTGTTTGCAGTTATTGTTGGCGGCTCGGCTGGGTGTGTTATTCGCTGGCTCCTTGCGTTACGTCTGAATGGCCTTTTCCCTCATTTGCCCCTCGGTACGCTGGCGGTCAACCTGTTGGCTGGGTTGATTATCGGTGGCGCAATGGCTTTCTTTCTGCGTCAGCCGCAGCTCGATCCCGGCTGGAAGTTGTTGATTACCACCGGCCTGTGCGGCGGCATGAGTACTTTTTCAACGTTCTCTGTTGAGCTGTTTTCGCTGCTGCAGGGGGGGAATTATGCCTGGGCGATGGCGTCCGTTTTCGCTCACGTACTGGGTTCACTGTTAATGACCGCGGTCGGTTTCTTTGTCATAAATGCAGTGATGTAATAGGGCTGTGCAACCGGCGGGCCTGAGTTTGGCTCGCCTTTTTTATTCTTAGAGAACAACAGCGAAAGGCGTTTTATAAGAGTATTAGCCCGAGTGCCAGGAATAGGGAGGCGGGGGAAGGATGACCGCGCAAGCGCGTTCTCACTGGCGTGAGTCGAACCTTAATCGAAGCTTCTCGTCCTTCCACAACGGGAATCTGGATGATTGTGCGAGTTCTGAAGTTGGGATTTGTTCTGGAAGATGGTGGCGGGGGAAGGATGACCGCGCAAGCGCGTTCTCACTGACGTGAGTCGAACCTTAATCGAAGCTTCTCGTCCTTCCCCAACGGGAATCTGGATGATTGTGCAAGTTCTTAAGTTGGGGTTTGTTCTGGAATATGGTGGCGGGGGAAGGATTCGAACCTTCGAAGTCGATGACGGCAGATTTACAGTCTGCTCCCTTTGGCCGCTCGGGAACCCCGCCAGGGGTTAATGCTTTGAATTTTTAGATGGTGGTGGGGGAAGGATTATTCGTCGCTTCACTCCTCACCCTTCGGGCCGCTGCTTTAGCAGCGTTATTTCGCTTTCGCTCGATTCGAACCTTGGTCGAAGATTCTCACCCTTCCCGATAAGCGAAAACTTTGTCTCATCTCATCGGTATTACCACATCGCTGTGGTGAATAATGGTGGTGGGGGAAGGATTCGAACCTTCGAAGTCGATGACGGCAGATTTACAGTCTGCTCCCTTTGGCCGCTCGGGAACCCCACCACGGGGTAATGCTTGTTACTGGCCTGCTTCGCTGTGGAAGCGGGGCGCATCATATCAAATGAAGCGCCGCTGTAAAGCATTCACTTGAGGAAAATGAATCGTTTGCCGCTTTTTTACGCTGAGCGCCGCAAAGCTAACCAATTCATTTTCTGAGTGATTAGAGAATAATCGTACGGTTGCCGTAAACGAAGACTCGCTGGGCCAACACTTCGTAGAGCGCCCGGCTTAGCACATTTTTCTCTACGTCACGCCCGGCACGCATCATGTCGTCGGCGGTGTAGGTGTGATCGACGTGGATCACGTCCTGCATGATGATCGGGCCTTCGTCCAGATTATCATTAACATAATGCGCGGTGGCGCCGATAATCTTCACGCCGCGTTCGTAAGCCTGGTGATAAGGGCGTGCGCCGATAAACGCCGGCAGGAACGAGTGATGGATGTTGATTATCTGGTTCGGGAAGCGGGCGACAAACTCAGGCGTCAATACGCGCATGTATTTGGCCAGCACGACGTAGTCTGGTTTATGTGCTTCGATAGCATCGGCCATTTGCATGTCGTGCTCTTCGCGCGTCATCCCTTCGTGGCTGACTAACTGGAACGGAATGTCGAAACGCTCCACTAAGGTACGTAGGGTTTCGTGATTGCCGATGACGGCAGCGATTTCTACGTCCAGGCCGCCATAGGTGGATTTCATCAGCAAATCGCCGAGGCAATGGGCTTCTTTGGTGACCAGAATAACAATGCGACGGCGGCCCGCAGGCGTCAATTCACGAATTGAGCCTTCCGGCAGCGCGCTGTCCAGGTCGGCCATCAGCGTAGTGTCGTTAAAAATGCCTTCAAGCTCGGTACGCATAAAGAAGCGGCCGGTACGATGATCGACAAATTCGTTGTTCTGAACAATATTGAGTTCGTGTTTGTAGCAAATGTTAGTGATTCGCGCGATGAGACCCTTCTGATCGGGGCAGATTGTGCGGAGAACTTTACGTTGTAATGCCTGCATGAAGAGATAAATCCTGTTGAACGGTGTTTGCGAAACAATAATGCTGTTATGCAGCGAAGGCTATCATCCGCAGCATTTTTTATATTTTTTTCCAGAACCGCAAGGGCAGGGGTCATTACGACCGAACTGCGGGCGGAGGCCGTCGATATAGTACCATTGACCGCTTTCCCTGACGAAACGAGAGCGTTCGATTATCGCGCTTTGCTTGCCGTTTTCCTGAAAACGGGCCACAAAGCTGACAAATCCTTCGTTGACATCTTTGCCTTCGGCTTCTTCATATATCGTCAGGCCGAGCCATTCCGTGTCGCCGAAGCCGCTGGATATTTCTGATTTTAACGACGGACGGCGGCAGCTCTCATGCCAGCTTGCAACAAGATAATCCGCATCCTGCTTCACAAAAGCGGTGTAACGAGAGCGCATAAGCTGTGACGGGCGTTGCGGATGCTGGGCCGCGCTTAGGTAAGGCTGGCAACATAAGCTATACTCCAAACCGCTGCCACAGGGACAAAGTTGCAACATAATATCTCCAGGAAAAATAAACGACGCCAATAATACGACGGCAGCACTTATGTTAACTGAGCGGTGGCGTTGGCGTCACGGAGTGATTACCGGGGAAGATTGACCGAGGCGTGATGAGACAGGTAAAGATCGGCCTGGCATTAGGGTCGGGTGCGGCCAAAGGATGGGCGCACATTGGCGTTATCAATGCGTTAAAAAAAGCAGGGATTCAGATTGATATCGTGGCCGGGTGTTCCGTCGGCGCGCTGGTCGGTGCCGCCTATGCCAGCCAGCGGTTGCCGTTGATGGAGCGATGGGTGCGATCATTCAGCTACTGGGATGTCCTGCGTCTGATGGATCTTTCCTGGCGTCGCGGCGGGCTGCTCCGCGGTGAACGCGTGTTTAACAATATTCGCAAAATCATTCCAGAAACCGCTATTGAGGGCTGTGGCATGAGATTTGGTGCCGTGGCCACCAACCTGAGTACCGGGCGAGAGCTGTGGTTTACCGACGGCGACCTCCATCAGGCTATTCGCGCCTCCTGCAGCATGCCGGGGCTGCTGTCTCCCGTTGCACACAACGGTTACTGGCTGGTGGATGGCGCAATTGTCAATCCGGTGCCGATCTCGCTCACTCGTGCGCTGGGGGCGGATATCGTCATTGCGGTGGACTTGCAGCACGATGCGCACCTGATGCAGCAGGATCTGCTGTCGGTGAATATGACGCCTGCCGGGGAGGATAATCTGGCGCAGCCTGCGTCCTGGCGCAGTCGTTTACGGGAGCGTTTGGGAAAAATGACCCACCGCCGGGCCACTGTTACGCCGACGGCGATGGAAATTATGACGACCTCGATTCAGGTGCTGGAAAACCGCCTCAAGCGTAACCGCATGGCGGGCGATCCTCCCGATATTCTTCTGCAGCCCTTTTGCCCGCAAATTTCCACCCTCGACTTTCATCGTGCGTCCGAAGCTATCGCGGCAGGCTACCTTGCGGTTGAGAAAAAAATGGATGAGCTACTGCCGCTGGTTCGTACTCATGATTAAGTTAATACTTAACCCGTTTCTGACAGGCGCTCGTTGCGATACCGTGCCACTATTGAAATATTGCCAGGCAGAGGAAAGCGCATGAGTTACCCGCTGGAAGGAAAGCAGATCCTCATTGTTGAAGACGAGCCCGTTTTCCGCTCTCTGCTGGACAGCTATTTGACGTCGCTTGGCGCGGGCACGCTGCTTGCCTGGGACGGCATGGATGCGCTTGAGAAGCTGGGGCAATTTACGCCGGATCTGCTGATTTGTGACCTGGCGATGCCACGAATGAATGGTCTTGAACTGGTGGAACATATCCGTAACGAAGGTAATCAAACGCCCATTTTAGTTATTTCAGCGACGGAAAATATGTCTGACATAGCCCAGGCTTTACGGCTCGGTGTGCAGGATGTGTTGCTGAAACCCATTAAAGATCTTAATCGATTAAAAGAGACCGTATTGTCCTGTATCTACCCCACAATGTTTAATTCCCGGGTAGAAGAGGAGGAGCGGCTGTTTCAGGATTGGGATGCGCTGGCACGGGATCCTCAGGCTGCATCCAAGCTGCTGCAAGAACTGCAACCGCCGGTCCAGCAGGTTATGTCGCGCTGCCGAATAAATTATCGCCAGTTAATTGCGGTCGATCAGCCTGGTCTGGTGCTCGATATTGCGCCACTTTCAGATAATGATCTGGCTTTTTATTGTTTAGACGTTACCCGTGCTGGCGATAACGGTGTATTAGCCGCGCTGTTGCTCAGAGCGTTATTCAACGGATTATTACAGGAACAACTTTCGCATCAGGGCCAGCGTTTACCTGAACTGGGTAATTTACTAAAACAGGTCAATCAACTATTGCGTCAGGCAAACCTGAACGGACAATTTCCGCTCATTGTGGGTTATTATCACAGCGGATTAAAAAACCTCATTCTGGTCTCCGCCGGGCTTAATGCCACATTAAATACCGGCGAGCACCAAATCCAGGTCAGCAACGGCGTGCCGTTGGGGACGCTGGGCAATGCCTACCTCAATCAAATCAGCCAGCGGTGCGAAGCCTGGCAATGCCAGGTGTGGGGCTCCGGTGGGCGTTTACGGCTGATGTTGTCTGCAGAATAAACAACGGAACAACTGATTACATTTAGCTTTTTTCCTGGAACCCGGGCGGTGGTAATATCGCGTCCAACCTAATCGTATTTGTCTTAAATTAGCCGCTGCCGGAGTAAACGGGGGGCGGTTTTCGTTTTTAAGCTGATATACTCAACCGCGTTTTTAAATTGACGACAAGTGTGAAACTTGAACAGTCCTGGAGGTTTTTTCAATGGCTGCCATTAATTCTAAAGTAAGAAAAGCTGTTATCCCGGTTGCGGGGTTGGGAACGCGTATGTTGCCGGCAACAAAGGCAATTCCAAAAGAGATGCTGCCGCTGGTTGATAAACCGCTGATTCAGTATGTCGTTAATGAGTGTATCGCTGCCGGTATTACCGAGATTGTACTGGTTACCCACTCTTCTAAAAATTCCATCGAGAACCACTTCGACACCAGTTTTGAACTGGAAGCCATGCTTGAGAAGCGCGTTAAGCGTCAGCTTCTGGAAGAAGTGCAGTCTATTTGCCCGCCGCACGTCACCATTATGCAGGTGCGTCAGGGGCTGGCGAAAGGGCTGGGCCACGCCGTGATGTGTGCGCATCCTGTCGTCGGTGATGAGCCGGTTGCGGTGATCCTGCCGGACGTGATTCTGGATGAGTTCGAATCCGACCTTTCTCAGGACAACCTGGCCGAAATGATCCGCCGCTTTGACGAAACCGGACACAGCCAAATCATGGTTGAACCTGTTGCGGATGTAACCGCTTATGGCGTGGTTGACTGCAAAGGCGCTGCGCTTTCTGCGGGCGACAGCGTGCCAATGGTCGGGATTGTTGAGAAACCTAAAGCTGACGTTGCGCCATCCAATCTGGCCGTTGTCGGACGCTATGTGCTGAGCGCGGATATCTGGCCGCTGCTGGCGAAAACCCCTCCAGGTGCCGGGGATGAAATTCAGCTCACCGATTCTATCGCAATGCTGATGGAAAAAGAGACCGTTGAAGCCTACCACATGAAAGGCGTGAGCCACGACTGCGGCAACAAGCTGGGCTATATGCAGGCGTTTGTTGAGTACGGTATTCGTCATAACACGCTGGGTGCAGACTTTAAAACCTGGCTTGAAGCCACCGTTGGCGCGAAGAAATAAGTTAATTCAACGCAGGATGGTAAGATGAAAGTTACCGTATTTGGTATTGGCTACGTTGGTTTAGTCCAGGCCGCCGTGCTCGCTGATGTTGGGCATGACGTCATGTGCATCGACGTAGACGCAAAGAAAGTGGAAAACCTGAAAAAAGGTGAAATCCCTATCTTTGAGCCAGGCCTTGCGCCGTTGGTGAAGAAAAATTATGAAGAAGGGCGCCTGCAGTTCAGCACCAATGCTGAAGAGGGCGTCAACCATGGCGAAATGCACTATATCGCCGTGGGGACTCCGCCGGATGAAGACGGTTCCGCTGACCTGAAATACGTGACTTCCGTTGCGCGTACCATTGCGCAGTACATGGATTCACATAAAGTCGTCATCGACAAGTCAACGGTACCCGTTGGCACGGCAGACAAAGTCCGTGCGGTGATGGAAGAAACCCTGAAATCTCGCGGTCTGGAGATTAACTTTGATGTGGTTTCTAACCCCGAGTTCCTGAAAGAAGGTGCCGCGGTTGCCGACTGCATGCGCCCTGAGCGTATCGTCATCGGGACGGATAACGAAGAGGTTATTGACCTGCTTCGTGAGCTGTACGAGCCGTTCAACCGTAATCACGATCGCATGATTCTGATGGATATCCGCAGCGCCGAGCTGACCAAATACGCCGCTAACTGCATGCTGGCGACCAAAATCAGCTTCATGAACGAGATTGCTAACCTGGCCGAACGTCTCGGGGCTGACATCGAGAAAGTGCGAATGGGTATCGGGTCTGATTCCCGGATTGGCTACAGTTTCATCTATCCAGGCTGCGGCTACGGTGGCTCCTGCTTCCCGAAAGATGTTCAGGCGCTGATTCGCACCGCAGAGCAGATTGGCTACACGCCAAAAATTCTGCAGGCGGTCGAAGAGGTTAACTATGCTCAGAAGCAAAAGCTGCCTGAATTCGTGACCCGCCACTTTGGCCAGGATCTGAAAGGCAAAACCTTTGCGCTTTGGGGACTGTCTTTCAAGCCTAATACAGACGATATGCGTGAAGCCTCCAGCCGGGTGCTGATTGAGGCTCTGTGGGAACGAGGCGCAGAGATTCAGGCTTTCGATCCAGAAGCCATGGATGAAACTCAGCGTATTTACGGCCACCGCAGTGATTTAAGGCTGATGGGAACCAAAGAAGCGGCCCTGCAGGGCGCTGATGCGCTTGTGGTTTGTACCGAGTGGCAGAGCTTTAAGGCTCCGGATTTCGATCTGATGAAGAAATCCCTGAAGCAGCCGGTCATCTTCGATGGTCGTAATCTTTATGATCCAGAGAGACTGAATAAGCGTGGTTTTGTTTATTACGCAATCGGCCGCGGTGCTTCCATTAATATTGTTTAAATAACGCCCGTCTGTTGTTATTTATCGTGACCGGCACGACAGCGCACCAGAGAGCCTGTACGCTGCCGGTCACGTTCTCCTTCTTCGCACCACTCCTAAGATTTTAAATCCCCGCTATTAGGCTCCTACAGGGCTTTTCAGCCGTGTTCCTGCAATATTCTGCCGTGCTCGACGGACAAAACCTTTATAGGGGTTAAGGTAAAGGGTTGTGTTCGTTATTTGAACATCAGGGTGCATTTGAAGCAGAAAGATAAGCGAGCGACTAAACGCTGATAACAATGGGCCGTGTAAATATGAGCGATAAAAGTGGCAGTAATATACTTCACGGCGCGTATGTGGGGCGAACCAGTCTCGGCGTCAGCGAGATAAATGCAACGTATGGGATACTCAATAATCTCTCGGCATGAGATCTTCAGGCAGGATTCCCCACTTTGTTCAGGCAAGGATTCAACTCTATGTATTAACGCCACATTTTTAGTTGATAACGCTTATGGAGTATATCAACCCGAGAAATGGATTACCTTAACGCCAGATAAATCTGCGTCAGGCTTAACCTGATGATTAGCGGGAGAAATTAACTGTACTAAAGGACAGGTATTGTATCTAAAGATATTAAATACGATTCATTAATAAAGAAACGTAAGCTGTTATAGGATTGTTTTACTAAAGTGGTTCATGCCGGGGGCATTAAAATGAAGTGCGTCACAAATAAAAAATCCCGCCGGAGCGGGATCTTAATAAGCAGCACTGAGGGGATTACAGCAGGAAGTCTTCCAGTTTCTTACCTTGCTCATCCATTGCTTTCTTGATAACTGCTGGCGTACGGCCCTGGCCAGTCCAGGTTTTAGTTTCGCCGTTTTCGTCGATGTACTGGTATTTAGCAGGACGCGCAGCGCGTTTCGCTTTACCTGCAGATTTAACAGCAGCAATGCTGTTCAGCAGTTCGTTAGGGTCGATGCCGTCAGCAATCAGCATTTCACGGTATTGCTGCAGTTTACGAGTGCGCTCTTCAACTTCAGCCGCCGCCGCGTTTTCTTCTTCACGACGTTCGTTAACGACAACTTCTAATTTCTCCAGCATCTCTTCCAGAGTTTCCAGGGTGCATTCTCTTGCCTGGGCACGAAGAGTACGGATGTTGTTCAGAATTTTAAGTGCTTCGCTCATTGTAGTAATCTCAAACTTATTATTGGGGGGTGACGTTTGAGCTAATAATAGAGCGTTATATTAGGTTCTGCAATAGCCGTGAATGTAAGTAATTCAAAATTTGCTGATATATAAGTGGCAGTTTAAATACTGTTAACTTAATTCCTGGCCGCTAAACCACGTGAAATGGCACTTCAAGACTCAATTTTTAGACAACAACCCTGCCATCAAAAGGGTTTGTCATGATGAGGGAAAGATAAAAATTTCGCATTAATCATCAAATATCAAGCGCGGGTATTTAGGCATAGGATGGATAGCGGTCGTTTACAATTTATAATAATTGAGCAGGTGAAGCATTTCATTAGAGGCGATAACCCATCTGGATCGGCGATCCGTCATAGCTGTTTCATGTATCCGGCGTACCGCTATTACTCAATGTATAAGCGTGATTTATTAATATATCGGATACAATTAACCTTGATGTTTAGCGAGGTAATCCGCCATCCACCGCACGTTACAGTGTGGTACAATCCGCCGAAACATAATTTACACTTTTGATTCAGGCAACGGGTGCAATGGCTCAACTCTATTTTTACTACTCAGCAATGAATGCGGGAAAATCGACGGCGCTACTTCAGTCATCCTGGAATTACCAGGAAAGAGGGATGCGTACGCTGGTCTACACCGCCGAAATTGATAATCGCTTTGGTGTGGGTAAGGTCAGTTCGCGTATTGGTCTGTCTTCCCCGGCCCGGCTTTATAATCCGACAACGGACCTGCTGGCCGACATCCGCGCCGAACAGCAATCTGCCCCGATACACTGCGTTCTGGTGGACGAGAGCCAATTTTTATCTAAAGAGCAGGTTTATGCTTTATCTGATGTTGTCGATGAGCTGGATATTCCTGTTTTATGCTACGGGCTGCGAACGGATTTTCGCGGGGAGTTATTCAGCGGAAGTCAGTACCTGTTGGCGCTGTCAGACAAATTGGTTGAGCTGAAAACGATTTGTTTCTGTGGCCGTAAAGCCAGTATGGTACTGCGTCTCGATCAGGAAGGTCGGCCTTATAATGAGGGTGAACAGGTGGTGATAGGCGGGAATGAGCGCTATGTTTCGGTCTGCCGTAAGCATTACAAAGAAGCGTTGCTTAAAGGCTCTCTACAGGCCATTCAGGGCAACTGATTCACCGACCATAACTTCCTGTAACGCTTCTACATTAAACATGCTGTGCAGGCCTGAGTGACGTATTCAGACAGAAAAAAACCCGCCAAAAGGCGGGTTTTGCATTTTAAGGGCTACCGATTAAGCCGTTTTCTTGGCTTTTTTGTCAGCTTTTGCCGCTGGTGCAGCTTCTTTAGCCGCAGCACCTTCAACAAACGGACGGCCGTAGTAGGTATCCAGCAGAATCTGTTTCAGTTCAGAAATCAGTGGATAGCGTGGGTTAGCGCCGGTGCACTGGTCATCAAAGGCATCTTCGGACAGTTTATCCACGTGGGCCAGGAAGTCTGCTTCCTGCACGCCTGCTTCGCGGATGGACTTAGGAATACCCAGTTCAGCCTTGATTGATTCCAGCCATGCCAGCAGTTTCTCAATCTTAGCCGCGGTACGGTCGCCCGCTGCGGTCAGACCCAGATGGTCGGCGATTTCAGCGTAGCGACGACGAGCCTGCGGGCGGTCATACTGGCTGAAAGCCGTCTGCTTGGTTGGGTTGTCGTTCGCGTTATAGCGAATAACGTTGGAGATCAGCAGGGCGTTCGCCAGACCGTGAGGAATGTGGAACTGAGAACCCAGTTTGTGAGCCATGGAGTGGCACACGCCCAGGAAGGCGTTAGCAAACGCGATACCGGCGATAGTCGCTGCGTTGTGAACACGTTCACGTGCAACCGGATTTTTAGACCCTTCATTATAGGAAGCTGGCAGGTTTTCTTTCAGCAGTTTGAGTGCCTGCAGAGCCTGGCCGTCAGAGAATTCGCTTGCCAGCACGGAAACGTAAGCTTCTAGCGCGTGGGTCACGGCATCCAGACCACCAAAGGCGCAGAGCGACTTAGGCATATCCATCACCAGGTTAGCATCAACAATTGCCATGTCCGGGGTCAGCGCGTAGTCAGCCAGCGGGTATTTCTGGCCGGTTGCATCGTCGGTAACAACCGCAAACGGTGTAACTTCAGAACCGGTACCGGACGTGGTGGTGACCGCAATCATCTTCGCTTTCACGCCCATTTTCGGGAACTTGTAGATACGTTTACGGATATCCATAAAGCGCAGCGCCAGTTCTTCGAAGTGGGTTTCTGGGTGTTCGTACATGACCCACATGATTTTGGCTGCATCCATTGGGGAGCCGCCGCCCAGCGCAATGATCACGTCTGGTTTGAAGGAGTTTGCCAGTTCAGCACCCTTGCGAACAACGGTCAGCGTAGGGTCAGCTTCAACTTCGAAGAAGACTTCGGTTTCTACGCCAGCGGCTTTCAGCACGGAGGTGATTTGATCGGCATAGCCATTATTGAACAGGAAACGGTCGGTCACAATCAGCGCACGTTTGTGGCCATCAGTAATCACTTCATCCAGCGCAATTGGCAGAGAGCCACGGCGGAAGTAGATAGATTTCGGAAGTTTATGCCACAGCATGTTCTCAGCTCGCTTAGCAACGGTTTTCTTGTTGATCAGGTGCTTAGGACCCACGTTTTCGGAGATGGAGTTACCGCCCCATGAACCACAACCCAGCGTCAGAGACGGCGCAAGTTTGAAGTTATACAGGTCACCGATACCCCCCTGTGAAGCCGGAGTGTTAATCAGGATACGTGCGGTCTTCATTTTGTCGCCGAAGAACTTAACGCGCGCAGGCTGGTTGTCCTGGTCGGTATAAAGGCAAGAGGTATGGCCGATACCGCCCATCTCAACCAGTTTTTCTGCTTTTACTACCGCGTCTTCAAAGTTTTTAGCGCGGTACATGGCAAGGGTAGGGGACAGTTTTTCATGAGCAAACGGCTCGGACTCATCGACTACGGACACTTCACCGATCAGGATTTTGGTGTCTGCTGGTACGGTGAAGCCTGCCAGTTCTGCAATTTTGGCTGCCGGCTGGCCCACAATCGCGGCGTTAAGCGCGCCATTCTTCAGGATGATGTCCTGAACGGCTTTCAGCTCTTTGCCCTGCAGCAGGTAACCGCCGTGGCTGGCGAAACGTTCGCGAACGGCGTTGTATACAGAATCAACAACGATGACGGACTGTTCAGACGCACAGATAACGCCGTTGTCGAAGGTTTTTGACATCAAAATAGACGCGACAGCACGTTTAACGTCGGCAGTTTCGTCTACCACTACAGGTGTGTTACCTGCGCCTACGCCGATAGCCGGTTTACCGGAGCTGTAAGCCGCTTTAACCATGCCAGGGCCACCGGTCGCCAGAATCATGTTGATGTCCGGGTGGTGCATCAGGGCGTTAGACAGCTCGACGGAAGGTTGATCAATCCAGCCGATCAGATCTTTTGGTGCGCCCGCCGCGATTGCAGCCTGCAGAACAATGTCTGCTGCTTTGTTGGTTGCATCTTTAGCGCGTGGGTGCGGGGAGAAGATGATCGCGTTACGGGTTTTCAGGCTGATCAGCGATTTGAAAATGGCGGTTGAAGTTGGGTTAGTGGTTGGCACGATACCGCAGATGATACCGACAGGTTCGGCAATCGTGATGGTACCGAAGGTGTCGTCTTCAGACAGCACACCGCAGGTTTTCTCATCTTTATAAGCGTTATAGATATATTCAGAAGCGAAGTGGTTTTTAATCACTTTATCTTCGACGATACCCATTCCGGATTCAGCGACGGCTAATTTAGCCAGGGGGATTCGAGCGTCGGCAGCGGCCAGGGCGGCAGCACGGAAAATCTTATCGACTTGCTCTTGAGTAAAGTTGGCATATTCACGCTGGGCTTTCTTTACGCGCTCTACGAGGGCGTTCAGTTCCGCGACATTAGTTACAGCCATAATGCTCTCCTGATAATGTTAAACTCTTTTAGTAAATAAGCTGCGCGAGTCGACAGTATAGCCAGCAGCCACCGAATGCGTGTTTAAGACAAAAAACTGTCATAAAAATGACCTGGATTCATGCGCTGATTTACTAAAAGAGCCTCATCTGAATAAGCCGTGTTAGTGGAGAAACCTGCTTTTCAGATGTGTCCAAGAGTACTCACTTCTGAGTAGGTTTTTCGTGATCTAAATCACAACTAATCGATGCTGACACCATTCAGCAGGCGGTATCCAGGTGATTGATAAATCTTTAAAAATTTAGTCACAGCAATGTCAAAACAAAGTATCACAAATTCAACATTCGGGTAACAGTTCGCCATGATGCTAAAATAAGTTGTTGCAGGCATCGATTAAGCAGGGAAATAGCGTAGCGGCAGGGGTGTTTTTCCATTACATTACGCCTGCTTTTGCTTTGTTCATTTGCGGAGTTTTGTGTGGCTCAATCCTTTTTCGACCTGCCAACCTATATTAAGTTTTTTATCGGGATGTTTGCTCTGGTCAACCCGGTAGGGATCATTCCCGTATTTATTAGTATGACCAGTTACCAGAGTGCCGCAGCAAGAAATAAAACCAACCTCACGGCCAACCTCTCGGTGGCGATTATTCTCTGGACCTCACTTTTTTTGGGTGACGGTATTTTGCAAGTTTTTGGTATTTCAATTGATTCATTCCGCATTGCCGGCGGCATTCTTGTTGTGACCATTGCTATGTCAATGATCAGCGGCAAGCTGGGTGAAGATAAACAGAATAAGCAAGAGAAATCGGAGAGCGCGATACGCGAAAGCGTGGGGGTTGTTCCCCTGGCATTGCCGTTGATGGCGGGGCCGGGTGCCATCAGTTCAACGATTGTCTGGGGAAGTCGCTATCACAGCTGGGGGCACCTGCTGGGATTCTCCCTGGCCATTGCGCTGTTTGCATTTTGCTGTTGGCTGCTGTTCCGCATTGCACCCTGGCTGGTGCGCATACTGGGGCAAACCGGGATCAACGTGATTACCCGTATTATGGGCCTGCTTCTGATGTCTCTGGGGATCGAATTTATTGTCACCGGGGTCAGGGCTATCTTCCCGGGCCTGACAAGTTAATTTCGCTGCCGCTTTCAAATGAAAAAGCAGAATCTCTATTCTGCTTTTTTTCTTTCCGTAGAAGAAAATTTTACCTGCCCGCTATCCCCATTATTGCAAAAGTAAATGCGAATCTTTCATAAGAAAATGCTTTGGAAAACCGTGTATTAGAGGTTGACGTTGTAACAAGCTGTACAGAAAAGTGGCGATCGAAATGATATTTAGCATCCGTTATGCAATCAGGCTTGCTGCGGGTTTATTGAGATGATATTAGTAATTCATGCCTTCCCGCAGAGGAATGTGCTAAAAAATAATCAATTGTTAATTTTTTGTGAGTGATGAAGCAGGCGATAAACCGACCTCCTCTCTAATGCAGTGATAGTATACTAACCCCATGATAATAAAGATTATGATTGGGTTTTTATAAACATCCTTCCTGCATGACGCTCCCCACAATCTCTCCATAAAAGAGAAATGGTTAACAAATTTGCAAATTGTATTGGCGGGTATCTGAAGCTTTTGATACTTTCCGGGCAAAACAATTCGCTGAAAAATGTTTCTTTTCTAGATGAGAATGATTTCGCAGCGTAATCATGTCCTGCGAACCACTAAATCATGGCCGTCGACCACGCAATCGGCGGCAAAAGAATCGACGTAATGAGGTCGCCGAATCGAGCGGCCCGAAAATAAAGTCGGTGATAGCGAAGTAGTAAGGAAAGCAGTATCCCGTACGGACGTTTAACGCTCCTGCGCTGTAAGGGACCCCTGAGGGGAAGAGGCCGACTTTCGGGTCGGTAATTATAATGAGTGGAGTACCAACACAATGACAAATATCACTAAAAAAAGCCTGATTGCAGCGGGCATTTTAACTGCGCTGATTGCTGGCAATGTCGCGATGGCGGCAGATGTTCCGGCGGGTGTGCAATTGGCAGAGAAACAAGATCTGGTTCGTAACAACGGCTCAGAACCTCAATCTCTTGATCCGCACAAAATCGAAGGCGTGCCAGAGTCCAATATCAGCCGTGACCTGTTCGAAGGTCTGCTGGTAAGCGATCTGCAGGGCCACCCGTCTCCGGGTGTCGCAGAGTCCTGGGACAATAAAGATTTTAAAGTCTGGACTTTCCACCTGCGTAAAGACGCGAAATGGTCCAACGGCGAACCTGTCACCGCGCAGGACTTTGTTTACAGCTGGCAGCGCCTGGCTGACCCGAAAACCGCCTCTCCTTATTCCAGCTACCTGCAATACGGTCACCTGACCAATATCGACGATATCATTGCCGGTAAAAAGCCGACCAGCGATCTGGGCGTGAAAGCCATCGATGACCACACTCTGGAAGTCACCCTGAGCGAGCCGGTGCCGTACTTCTACAAGCTGCTGGTTCACCCATCCGTTTCTCCGGTACCGAAAGCGACCGTTGAGAAATTCGGCGACAAGTGGACCCAGCCTGCCAACATCGTGACCAACGGTGCTTACAAATTAAAAGATTGGGTGGTGAACGAGCGTATCGTTCTGGTGCGTAACACCAACTACTGGAATAACGGGAAAACCGTGATTAACCAGGTGACCTACCTGCCAATCTCTTCTGAAGTAACAGACGTTAACCGCTACCGCAGCGGTGAAATCGACATGACGTATAACAACCTGCCGATTGAGCTGTTCCAGAAACTGAAAAAAGAAATTCCAACTGAAGTTCACGCCGATCCGTACCTGTGTACTTATTACTACGAGATCAACAACCAGAAAGCACCATTTACCGATCCTCGCGTTCGTGCGGCGCTGAAACTGGGCCTGGATCGCGACATCATCGTGAACAAAGTGAAAAACCAGGGCGATCTGCCGGCTTATGGTTATACCCCGCCGTATACTGATGGCGCGAAACTGACCCCGCCAGAGTGGTTCACCTGGTCTCAGGACAAGCGTAACGAAGAAGCCAAAAAACTGCTGGCTGAAGCAGGTTACACCAAAGACAAGCCGCTGACCTTCAACCTGCTGTACAACACCTCCGATCTGCACAAGAAGCTGGCTATCGCCGTGGCGTCTATCTGGCAGAAAAACCTGGGCGTGAACGTCAAGCTGGAGAACCAGGAGTGGAAAACCTTCCTGGATACCCGTCATCAGGGGACCTTCGACGTGGCGCGTGCGGGCTGGTGTGCGGACTATAACGAACCGACTTCCTTCCTGAACACCATGCTGTCCGACAGCTCTAACAACACCGCGCACTATAAGAGCCCGGCGTTCGACAAGATTATTGCCGACACCCTGAAAGTGACCGACGAAGCCCAGCGTACCGCGCTGTATGAGAAAGCTGAGCAGCAGCTTGATAAAGACTCAGCCATCGTCCCGGTTTACTACTACGTTAACGCCCGTCTGGTTAAGCCGTGGGTGGGTGGTTACACCGGTAAAGACCCGATGGATAATGTCTACGTAAGAGACTTGTACATTATCAAACATTAATGGCAATTCGTGGGGCAGGGCCCACCGGTTTCGGCCGGTGGATAGATTCTGCCCCATCGTGTCTTATTTACATCGCACTGCAAAGGCACAGGCCAGAAGGTACGGGCAATGTTGAAATTTATTCTACGTCGTTGTCTGGAAGCAATTCCGACACTCTTTATTCTTATCACTATTTCCTTCTTTATGATGCGTCTCGCACCGGGGAGTCCTTTTACCGGCGAACGTACGCTGCCGCCAGAAGTCATGGCGAACATCGAAGCGAAGTATCACCTTAACGATCCGATCACCACGCAGTATTTCAGCTATTTAAAACAGCTGGCGCATGGGGATTTTGGGCCGTCATTTAAATACAAAGACTATTCGGTCAATGACCTGGTGGCCTCCAGCTTCCCGGTATCCGCAAAATTAGGTGCAGCGGCTTTCATCTTTGCCATTGTGCTGGGTGTGACGGCGGGCGTGGTTGCGGCGCTGAATCAAAACACCAAATGGGATTACACGGTAATGGGCTTTGCCATGACGGGGGTGGTTATCCCCAGCTTCGTGGTGGCGCCGTTGCTGGTACTGATCTTCGCTATCACCCTTAAATGGCTGCCCGGTGGCGGGTGGAACGGGGGGGCGCCGAAGTACATGATACTGCCGATGATAGCCCTGTCTTTGGCGTACATCGCGAGCATCGCGCGTATTACCCGCGGCTCAATGATTGAAGTCCTGCACTCTAACTTTATCCGCACCGCACGTGCCAAAGGCCTGCCGATGCGTCGTATCGTGCTGCGCCATGCCCTGAAACCTGCGCTGCTGCCGGTCCTGTCATACCTCGGACCAGCATTTGTGGGCATCATCACGGGCTCCATGGTGATTGAAACAATTTATGGCTTGCCGGGCATCGGTCAGCTGTTTGTTAACGGGGCGCTGAACCGTGACTACTCACTGGTTCTCAGCCTGACCATTCTGGTCGGCGCGCTGACGATTCTGTTCAACGCGGTCGTTGACGTGCTGTATGCCGTTATCGACCCGAAAATCCGTTACTAAGCTGGAGTGGCCATAATGTTGACTAAGAAAAACAGCGAGGCGCTGGAAAACTTCAGTGAAAAACTGGAAGTTGAAGGTCGCAGCCTGTGGCAGGATGCGCGTCGCCGTTTTATCCATAACCGCGCGGCGATCACCAGCCTGTTTGTCCTGGCTCTGATTGCGCTGTTCGTGGCTTTTGCGCCAGTTCTGTCGCAGTTTACCTACTTTGATACCGACTGGGGCATGATGTCGGCGGCCCCTGATATGGCATCCGGTCACTATTTCGGGACCGATTCGTCCGGTCGCGATCTGCTGGTGCGTGTTGCCATTGGGGGACGTATCTCCCTTATGGTGGGTATTTCTGCTGCGCTGGTGGCGGTTATTGTCGGGACGCTGTACGGCTGCCTGGCCGGCTATCTCGGCGGCAAAATCGACTCCGTGATGATGCGTTTGCTGGAGATCCTGAACTCCTTCCCGTTCATGTTCTTCGTGATCCTGCTGGTGACCTTCTTCGGGCAAAACATCCTGCTGATCTTCGTGGCTATCGGCATGGTGTCCTGGCTGGACATGGCGCGTATCGTGCGCGGCCAGACCCTGAGCCTGAAACGCAAAGAGTTCATCGAAGCGGCACACGTAGGCGGTGTTTCGACCATTAACATCGTTCTGCGTCATATTGTGCCGAACGTGTTGGGCGTGGTGGTGGTTTACGCCTCACTGCTGGTACCTAGCATGATCCTGTTCGAATCTTTCCTGAGTTTCCTGGGCCTCGGCACGCAGGAGCCTCTGAGCAGCTGGGGAGCGCTGTTAAGCGACGGTGCAAACTCCATGGAGGTATCACCGTGGCTTCTGCTGTTCCCGGCAGGCTTCCTGGTGGTTACGCTGTTCTGTTTTAACTTTATCGGCGATGGCCTGCGTGATGCCCTCGACCCGAAAGATCGTTAAGGAGTCGCTCCATGAGTACTATTGAAACCTCTCCGGTGGCCGCTCCACTGAACAAATCTGAGGTCCTGCTGGACGTTAAAGACCTGCGTGTGACCTTTGGCACACCCGACGGCGACGTCACGGCAGTAAACGACCTCAACTTTAGCCTGCGTGCCGGTGAAACCCTCGGCATTGTCGGTGAGTCCGGCTCGGGCAAATCCCAAACGGCCTTCGCGCTGATGGGCCTGCTGGCGGCCAATGGTCGTATCGGCGGCTCTGCAAAATTCAACGGCAAAGAGATCCTGAACCTGCCGGAGTCGCAGCTTAACCGCCTGCGCGCCGAGCAAATCTCGATGATTTTCCAGGATCCGATGACCTCGCTGAACCCGTACATGCGTGTGGGCGATCAGCTGATGGAAGTGCTGATGCTGCACAAAAAACTCGGTAAGGCGGAAGCGTTTGAAGAGTCTGTGCGGATGCTGGATGCGGTAAAAATGCCTGAAGCGCGGAAGCGTATGCGCATGTTCCCGCACGAGTTCTCCGGCGGGATGCGCCAGCGCGTGATGATTGCCATGGCGCTGCTGTGTCGGCCAAAACTGCTGATTGCTGACGAACCGACTACCGCACTGGACGTTACCGTTCAGGCGCAGATCATGACGCTGCTGAACGAGCTGAAGCGTGAGTTCAACACGGCGATCATCATGATCACCCACGACCTGGGTGTTGTGGCCGGGATCTGCGACAAAGTGCTGGTGATGTACGCCGGGCGTACGATGGAATACGGCAACGCGCGCGACGTCTTCTACAAGCCGGTACACCCGTACTCAATCGGCCTGTTGAACGCGGTACCGCGTCTGGATGCGGAAGGTGAATCTCTGCTGACCATTCCAGGCAACCCGCCGAACCTGCTGCGCCTGCCGCAGGGGTGTCCGTTCCAGCCTCGCTGCCAGTTTGCGATGGAAGCGTGTAATAGTGCTCCGCCACTGGAGCAGTTTGGTGATGGCCGCCTGCGTGCCTGCTTTAGACCGGTGGAGGAATTAGCATGAGCACCGTTGCAGAAGAGAGAAAAGTTCTGTTAGAAATCGCTGACCTGAAGGTGCATTTTGACATCAAAGATGGCAAACAGTGGTTCTGGCAGCCTTCCAAAACCCTGAAAGCCGTGGATGGCGTGACGCTGCGCCTGTACGAAGGGGAAACCCTCGGCGTGGTGGGCGAGTCCGGCTGCGGTAAATCGACCTTTGCCCGCGCCATCATTGGCCTGGTGAAAGCGACCGATGGCCGAGTAGCGTGGCTGGGCAAAGATCTTCTGGGCATGAAACAGGAAGAGTGGCGCGATGTGCGCAGCGATATTCAGATGATTTTCCAGGATCCTCTGGCATCGCTGAACCCGCGGATGAACATCGGCGATATCATCGCCGAGCCGCTGCTGACCTATCATCCAAAAATGCCTAAGCAGGAAGTTCGCGACCGCGTGAAGGCGATGATGATGAAGGTCGGCCTGCTGCCAAACCTGGTCAACCGCTACCCGCATGAGTTCTCCGGCGGCCAGTGCCAGCGTATCGGTATCGCACGCGCGCTGATTCTTGAGCCAAAACTCATCATCTGTGATGAGCCGGTCTCCGCGCTGGACGTGTCCATTCAGGCGCAGGTGGTTAACCTGCTACAGAAACTGCAGCGCGAAATGGGGCTGTCGTTAATCTTCATCGCCCACGATCTCGCGGTGGTGAAGCACATCTCCGATCGCGTGCTGGTCATGTATCTGGGCCATGCGGTGGAGCTGGGCACCTACGATGAGGTGTACCACAATCCGCTGCACCCTTATACCAAAGCGCTGATGTCGGCGGTGCCGATCCCCGATCCGGATCTGGAGAAGAACAAAACTATCCAGCTGCTGGAAGGGGAGCTGCCGTCGCCCATCAATCCGCCATCAGGCTGCGTGTTCCGCACCCGCTGCCCGATTGCCGGCCCGGAATGCGCCAAAACGCGTCCGGTGCTGGAAGGCAGTTTCCGCCATGCGGTTTCCTGTCTGAAGATTGACCCGCTATAATCTCGCCTGGGGCCAGCACCGCGCTGGCCCTTTCTTTTTGCGAGGATCACCGTGCCAGGCAACATTTCATCACTTCGTGCGCTGCTTTACCGCTTTCTGTTCGATCAAAATACCCGCTCAGGGCGCCGGTTCGAGGCGTTTTGCGGCCTGCTGGCGCTGCTCAGCGTGGCCGTTGTTTTTACCGAATCCAGCGTCGGGAGCGATCCCCGGCTAACCTACGGCGAATGGCAGCTCTTTATCTGGCTGGAAATCATCTTCACGCTGCTGTTCACCTGTGAATATCTGCTGCGAGTGCTAACGTGGCCGCAGCCCATCCGCTACGTGTTTAGCTTCTGGGGCATTATTGACCTGGCGACCATGCTGCCGCTGTATGTCCTGTGGCTTTGGCCTGAGTTTGCTATTCACTACTATTTTGCCTGGCGGGCAATGCGCGCCATTCGCGTGCTGCGTATCCTCAAACTGCTGCGCTACATGCCCGCGCTCAAAAGTCTGTGGCGCAGCCTGATTAACGCCAGCAATCAGCTGATCCTGTTCTATTCGTTTATTGCCATCGTAATGGTCGCGGCGGGAGCGCTGATGTACGGCATAGAAGGGAAGGCCAACGGCTTTACCAGCCTTGGCGTAGCGGTTTACTGGGCGGTTGTAACGGTCACCACTGTCGGCTATGGCGACATTGTGCCGCATACTGCACTGGGGCGTTTCGTGGCCTCGCTGCTGATCCTGATTGGTTATTCGGTGATAGCCATCCCCACCGGGATTTTAACGGCGCAAATGTCGCAGGATATGCAAAGAAGGCGGTCAGTAAGGGAATGTACGCGCTGTCATCAGCAGGATCATGCCAGCAACGCGCATTACTGCAAAACCTGCGGGGAGCATCTCCCGCCCAATGAGAAGTAGTCACAGCGCGGCCTGAGGGCCGCGCAGGGAGGATTACTCACGCCACAGGATGTGGCACAGCTTGTGGTCTTTCTCGCGGCACAGCAGGACGCGAGCGAAGATATCGTTCAGCTCGCCGCCGTCGGTATCCGCCAGCCCGATAACGACTTCTGCAAAGAAGTCAGGGTTCAGGTCGAAATCGACGTGCTCCTGCCAGTCTTCGGCCGGGTCAAACAGCTCCGCACCGCCGCGCTCCTCGAACTGTAGATTGAAAAGAATAATGTCAGCAGGATCGAGATTATCGCCCGCCAGCTCGAGAAAAATATCGTACGCCTGTTCTAAAGTCTCGTCTTCGGTCAGGCGGTTATTCAGATCCATTTCCATCTCTACATCCACTTATCGAGGGCTGATGCGCCACGTTTTACAGCAACGGACTAAAGAAGTAAAACAGTCGCTCGGTCATTCGCTGCCAGAGCGGGCGTTTTAACCATAAATGCGCGTCCAGCAGCCGCGAGCGGGAGATATAGTCGTCCTGCACCGCAGCTAAATCACCGGCAAAACCTTCATCATCGATGACCAGCGTAATCTCAAAATTCAGCCACAGGCTGCGCATGTCCAGGTTAACCGTGCCGACCAGGCTGAGTTGCCCATCGACCAGCACGCTTTTGGTGTGCAGCAGCCCGCCTTCAAACTGGTAAATTTTCACGCCAGCGGCAAGCAGTTCAGTGAAGAACGCGCGGCTTGCCCAGCCCACCAGTAAAGAATCGTTTTTACGCGGCACGATGATACTCACGTCCACGCCGCGCTGCGCTGCCGTGCAAATGGCGTGGAGCAAATCATCGCTCGGTACGAAGTAGGGGGTCGTCATGATCAGGTATTCACGTGCGGCATAAACGGAGGTCAGCAACGCCTGATGAATCAGATCTTCCGGGAACCCTGGCCCTGAAGCGATAGTATGAATGGTGTGGCCGCTGGCCTCTTCGAACGGCATGATATTCTCATCCGGCGGCGGCGGAAGAATACGTTTCCCGGTCTCTATCTCCCAGTCGCAGGAGTATACGATGCCCATTGCGGTGGCGACCGGGCCTTCCATACGCGCCATCAAATCGACCCACTGACCCACATTCGCATCCTGCTTGAAGAAACGGGGGTCAACCATGTTCATGCTACCGGTATAGGCAATATAGTTATCGATCATCACCATCTTACGGTGCTGGCGCAGGTCCATTCGACGCAGGAAAACACGCATCAGGTTAACCTTCAGCGCTTCGACTACTTCGATGCCCGCGTTACGCATCATATTGGCCCACGGGCTGCGGAAGAAGGCGACGCTACCCGCGGAGTCGAGCATCAAACGGCAATGAATGCCGCGTCGTGCTGCCGCCATCAATGATTCTGCCACCTGGTCGGCCATGCCGCCGGGTTGCCAGATATAAAACACCATCTCGATGTTATGGCGTGCCAGTTGGATATCGCGGATCAGCGCCTGCATGGTGTCATCCGAACTGGTTAGCAGCTGGAGCTGATTGCCCTTCACGCCGGCAATCCCCTGGCGGCGCTCGCAAAGCTGGAACAGCGAGCTGGCGACCTCGCTGGTTTCTGAGGCAAAAATATGCTTACAGTTTTTCAGCTCTTTAAGCCACTTAGCGGTAGAAGGCCACATGGCGCGCGCGCGCTCTGCCCGGCGTTTACCGAGATGCAGTTCTCCCACGGAGAGATAGGCAATAATCCCGACCAGCGGCAGAATATAGATGATCAATAGCCAGGCCATTGCCGAAGGGACGGCGCGGCGTTTCATCAATATACGCAGCGTAACGCCGGCGATAAGCAGCCAGTAGCCGAGAATGACCAGCCAGCTCACCACGGTATAGAAGGTTGTCATGCCTTAAAAATCCTTTTGAAACCGAAGAGTTGAGAGTGTACGCAGAACTTTCACTGCTTAACACTAAAAGTATACGCAAAACGGATGGTTTGCCCGGCAGAAGGTTCTATAATGGCGCGTCTTTTTTAGAAAATTGAGTCGTAGACATGAGACGTAGCAGAACGGAAGTTGGGCGTTGGCGTATGCAGCGTCAAACGCAGAAGCGCAGGGCGCGTTGGCTGGAAAGCCAGTCACGGCGCAATATGCGCATTCATGCTATTCGTAAGTGCCTGGTTAACCAGCAGCGTAATTCATTGCTGTTTGCCATCCACGATCGCTGGGCATAAGATCCGGGCACCGCGTGCGGTGCCCATTAAATCCATTAGGAAATAAACCTTCCCTTTACCCTGAATTTATATTTCCAAAGGGCGGAAGTTTGTTTTTAAAATGATCGCGATCATCATTTTAATTAAAATTGACGGCATAATTCACGGAGTTTTCTTACCTTGACAGGGTGCCGCAATAAGTGATTAGCGATTTAATTAAAAAGGATTTTTCTTATACCAGGAGAATAAATTTTCTGTTTGTCATTATTCTTGCCGTGCTGGTGATGTTTAGCTCGGTGCTGGCCTGGATAAACTATAATCATCAAAAAAACACGTTGGATGATGAAAACGAAGGTTTTGTTCATAATATTGCGATGTTCTATATCGAGCAGCAGCTGAAAACTTTAGAGAATGCATTGTGGCAAAGCGCTACCCTATTAAATAATAAAAACGTTGATGCTCTGGTTAATGCTGAAAATGAAGTTTTGGAGAAACAGCTCACAACATCTATTGCGGTGTTGCCAGCTATTTCAGGTTATATCATTGCTACACTTGATGGAAAGTATAATAGCATACCAAATTCCTATGTTGATAATCGTCTGGACCTGTCAGGACGAAACTGGTACGAAAGCCTCAGCGTAAAAAGTTCTTTTGTGAACTATTCGAATATTTATGCTAATACAGTTGATAAATCACCGGTAGTGACCATTGCCAAACTGTTGCACGACGATAAAGGCGAGCGGTACGGGATGTTCGCCATGGATCTGAATTTGATCAATATGAGCTATCCGCTACGACAGTTGGAGAGTCCGAATCCAGGGCACTTCTCGATTGTTGACCGTCAGGGAAGAGCGGTGCTTGATGCAGACAGCGATGCTATCGGCACGGAGGTTGTCTCGCCGGCGGTGGTGCAATGTATGACAAATGGCCTGGGGTCATTTCACGATAAAGCAAGTCACAGGCAGTATTACTACTACTCCTTTTCAAACCCGGACTGGTTTGTTGTTTATGCTGTAAAAGACAGAATCATTGATGATGTCGTTTTATATTATATCTGGATCATTTTGGGCGGATTTGTTTTTTGCCTGACAATTTATCTATTATTATGGTTCTTTATGCATCAATCGATAAAGTCGATGGTGATTGATATTATTTCGATGATGCGTTTTGGCCGTCTGGATATGAAAGGCGGCGTCGATAAACAAATTATGAATGAAATAAACGCAAGCAGTCAGCAAATAAAAAGTGCAAAAAATGCTTCGCTAACGGATGGTCTCACAGGGTTGCTTAATCGCCGTAGCTTTGATAATGATATTAATTACCTATTAGCCCGGGAAGCACCTTTTAGTCTTGGCATCATTGATATTGATAACTTTAAAAAAATAAACGATGACTACGGGCATCTGGTCGGTGACACGGTGCTAAAGGTCATTGCCGATATGGGCATGGGTTTACTGGACGATCGCGCCAAGCTTTATCGCTACGGTGGAGAGGAAATTGCCTTTATTTATTTTTCCGACAATCAGGTTAAAGCTATGGAAATTATGGAAGGCTGGCGTAAAGCGGTCGAAAGTAAACTCTGGCGTGAACAAGGATTAGTCGTCACCTTTAGCGGCGGTGTTTGCCCATGGCGAGGTGAGGATTATGAAGCGCTGATTGAGAAAGCCGACAGGTTGCTCTACAAGGCGAAATCCAGCGGAAAAAATAAAGTCGTGATCTCGACCAGCTAAGGAAGCCTGCCAAAAGGAGTAGTTACATGGAGAAAAGCGTTGAGTTCATCGTTAATCGGGTGATGAAGAATAACTTCAGCATGGCTTTTGAGTCGTTACTGCAGCCGATTTTCGACACATCAGGTTTTACCTGTGTCGGCGCCGAGATGCTCATTCGAGGCGTGCATCGGCGGGCACTCGTCTCCCCAGACGTGTTTATTAATCGACTGGAAGAAAACGGAGGGATTGTGTCGCTGGGCGAACATGTTATCTCCTCGGCATTTAGCTATATGACGGACGTCATCGTGCCGCATAACGGGAGTTATTTATTGCACCTCAATCTTTCGCCAGTTCAATTGAATGATGCTGGTTTTGCCGATCGGATAGTCGAGCTGGTGGCTCAGCGTCCTGTGCCAGTGCAACGCATTGTCTTTGAGATAACCGACAACAACATTCTGCTAGATGATACCGGGCGCGAAAACGCCACTCGCCTTCGTGACGCCGGTTTTTTACTGGCGTGGGATGATATTCACAGCGTTGAACAGCTTCAAAGCAGACTGGCTCAGGTAGAAACAGACTTCATAAAGCTAGACCGTGCCTGCTTCAGGGCCACATCCGGCGAAGAAACGCTCAATATTATCCGCCGTGCTCAGGAGAAAGAGGTGGATGTTATTGCGGAAGGGGTAGAAACCTTTTCGCAGATGCAAGTGCTGTTCAATAGCAATGTCAGGCTGGCGCAAGGTTATCTTTTCTCACGGCCCCTGAATCAGGACAGTTTTCGCCAGAAGCATTTACAGCTGACAGAGTAACACGCTAATGAGCCTGCAGCCTGCAGGCTCGTCTGAAGGCAAATCAGAATACTTTCTTGTACGGTTTTACTTCAACTTTAGCGTACACGCCTGCGGCGATATACGGGTCTGCATCAGCCCAGGCTTTCGCCTCTTCCAGAGACGCAAACTCGGCAATCACCGTGGAACCGGTAAAGCCGGCGCTGCCAGGATCGTTGCTGTCAACCGCCGGCATCGGGCCTGCGGTCAGCAGACGACCTTCGTCACGCAGCACCTGAAGGCGAGCCAGGTGGGCAGGGCGAACGGACAGGCGCTTTTCCAGTGAATCGGCAATATCTTGGGCATAAATGACGTACAGCACGGGCACACTTCCTTCTTGATGTTGGGTTGTAAACCACGGTAAGTGAACCTCGGGCAGACTGCAATTGAAAGATAAACAGGATGTTAAATCCTTGAGAAAATAGCGGGAAACTCGCGAAGACAGCAGGAAAAAGTGCGCCTTTGGGCAATGCGTTGTTGAATATGATTGTTATTTGCATTTAAAATTGTCGTCTCTTGAAAGACACTGAAACCATTATGACGTCAATGACCCTGGAATTACCTCGCCGCTTTCCGTGGCCGACTCTTCTCTCCGTCGGGATTCATGGTGCCGTTGTGGCCGGGTTGCTCTACACCTCGGTACATCAGGTTATTGAGTCCCCAGCACCTTCGCAGCCGATCAGCGTCACGATGGTTGCGCCTGCTGATCTTGAGCCTCCTCAGCCTCAGGTTGTTCAGCCTCCGCCACAGCCGGTCGCGGAACCCGAACCGGAGCCAGAGCCGATACCCGAGCCGCCGAAAGAGGTGCCCGTTGTTATTCACAAGCCTGAGCCTAAGCCAAAACCGAAGCCTAAACCGGTGAAAAAGGTTGAGCAGCCGAAGCGAGACGTTAAGCCGGTTGAGCCTCGTCAGACTTCTCCGTTTGAAAACAATGTGCCCGTGCAGCCTGCGCCAACGGCAGCGGCGAAACAAGCTCCTGCATCGCCTGCACCATCGGTGAACACCGGGCCGCGAGCGATCAGCCGCGACAGGCCGCAGTACCCAACGCGAGCTTTTGCATTGCGCATGGACGGCAACGTTCGCGTGAAGTTTGATGTCGATGCCGATGGCCGGGTGAATAACGTTGAGATCCTCTCCGCCCAGCCTGCAAACATGTTTGAACGTGAAGTTAAGCAGGCGATGAAGAAGTGGCGTTATGAGAGCGGGAAGCCAGGGCAGGGCATTACCGTCAACATTAAATTCCGCATTAGCGGCGGCGCAAGCATGGATTAATAATCATCATCCACCTTTTAAAAAAGCCACGTATGAGAATACGTGGCTTTTTTATTTCGTGACCTGTTTTGCCTAATGTTGCAGGACAATCATTGTTTAAATATTCATCAGTTAAACGATTCCAGAAAAATAATAAATGAGTTATTTCATTCCTTATCCTAAATTCAATAATCAAACTTAAGGTAAATTAACTACTAATATTAATAGGGTGTTTGTTTAAGACTTTTCTTATTTATTGCTGCGCTGGCATACTAAAAGGAAATGACAAAAATAGACTCTTCCTTTATGCGCCATTATTATAAGGCCGCCTTTTTGTGCGTGCTTTTTTACTCCGACTTAAACTATGCTGCGCCGCTGACGCCTGCCGACCGGGACACTATTCTCCAGCAGCAGCAGGATTTGCTGTTGCAGAACAGGCAGCAGCGAGAGGAGATCCAGCGTAGCCTCCAGCCTCGACTGGCAAGCCCTGTGGCCCAACCTGACCAGGGACCCTGCTTCACCATTCGCCATATTGATATTGAAAATGCCACGCTGCTTTCCGACCCGGCCCGGAATCGCCTAATTACGCCCTATATTGATCGCTGCCTCGGCATGGTGAAGATCAATCAGCTAACCCGGGATATATCTGACTGGTATATTAGCCGCGGATATATCACCAGCCGGGCATTTTTGACCGAGCAGGATCTTTCGGGGGGAACGCTGCATATTGCCGTGCTGGAGGGCAGGCTGCAGGCTATTCGTATTGAAGGGGCTCCTTCACGCCAGCTAAAAATGGCGTTTCCGGGACTGGAAGGGAAAATACTTAACCTGCGCGATATTGAGCAAGGGATGGAGCAAATAAACCGGTTACGCACCACGCCGGTACAAATTGAAATATTACCGGGCGAGAAGGCCGGGGAATCAATTGTCAATCTCACGGCCACGCCTGAATTTCCATTTTCCGCAGCCGTCGGGTTTGATAACAGCGGGCAAAAAAGCACCGGCACCGGGCAGCTCACCGCCTCGCTGACCGCCAATAATCCGCTGGGGCTGGCTGATAAATGGTTTATCAGCGGTGGGCGCAGCAGCGATTTTGCCAGCGACCATGATGCCCAAAGCTTTCAGGCCGGGGTCAACGTGCCATGGGGTTATAGCCTCGTTGATTACAGCTACAGCTGGAGCGACTACCTCACCACCCTGGATAACAAAGGTTATCTGTGGCGTTCGACCGGGCGAGCCGAAACGCATCGCCTGAACTTCTCCCGCGTGCTTTACCGAAACGGTGACTTAAAAACCGCCGCCTCCATCGGCCTGACTCACCGTATTAGCCGCAACTACCTGAACGATGCGCCGTTGCTTAGCAGCAGCCGGAAGCTCACCAGCCTGCAGTTCGGCCTTAACCACACGCAGAAAATCGCAGGCGGCGTGGCAACTCTGAACCCGTCATTCAGCCACGGCGTGCCGTGGTTTGGGGCCGAAAACGATAACGGCAAGCGGGGCGATGTGCCAAAAGCCGAATTCAAAAAATGGAGCCTGAGCGGCAGTTTTCAGCGTCCGCTGACGCAAAAAATTTGGTGGTTAACCAGCGTCTACGGCCAATGGTCGCCCGATCGACTTTACGGCAGCGAGCGCTTAACGATAGGCGGTGAAAGCTCCGTGCGCGGCTTTAAAGAGCAATACCTTTCCGGCGATAACGGGGGCTATCTTCGCAACGAACTGAACTATGCCCTGTTCAGCTTCCCTTATCTGGGCGAAGTCAGCCTGAACGCTGCCGTAGATGGCGGTTGGCTGCGCAATGACAACGAAGACAGGCAGGCATCCGGCACGCTTTGGGGTGCCTCCGCTGGCCTCACTGTCGCCGGGCGTTTCTACTCCAGCCAGTTCACCGTTGGCACGCCACTTCACTATCCGGGCTATCTGGCACCGGATCATCTCGTGATTTATTACCGCCTGGGCCTGGCGATTTAAGGTAAAAATATGGATAAGCACCCGGTTGGATTAGCGCCGCGCCTGTTAAGTTACCTCATCATCTGCCTGATTGCCGGGCAGCCGGTCTTTCCGGCGGTGGCGGCGACCATCAACCCGGTCACGCCGGGTACGCAGATGGATCAGGCCGGAAACGGCGTCCCGGTAGTTAACATCGCCACGCCCAACCAGGCAGGTATTTCCCATAACCAGTTCCAGGACTATAACGTCGGAAAAGAGGGGCTGATCCTTAACAACACCACCGGGCAGATGACGCAAACTCAGCTCGGGGGGATTATTCAGAACAACCCTAACCTTCGGGCCGGCCAGGAAGCGACCGGCATCATCAATGAAGTCATCGGCGGCAATCGCTCACAGCTGCAGGGTTATACCGAAGTGGCGGGCAAGGCGGCCAACGTGATGGTCGCTAACCCCTACGGCATTACCTGTAACGGCTGTGGATTTATCAATACCCCCAATGCCACGCTGACCACGGGCAAACCTCAGTTTGATGCGGCAGGTAACCTGCTGGCGCTGGATGTCAGCAAAGGCACCATCACGGTTGAAGGCCAGGGCCTCGATGCCAGCAAAACCGACGCGCTGTCGATCATTGCCCGGGCAACGGAAGTCAACGCCGGTATTCACGCCAAAGATCTTAAGGTGACCGTGGGCGCCAACCGCGTTTCATCCACGGGCGTGGTCACGCCGATAGCCGGAGAAGGTGCCGCGCCCGTGGTTGCCGTGGATACCGGCGCGCTGGGCGGCATGTATGCCAATCGTATTCACCTTGTTTCCAGTGACAAAGGCGTGGGCGTCAACCTGGGGAACCTGAACGCGCGCCAGGGCGACATCACCCTGGATGCCAGCGGCAAGCTGGTGGTGAATAACAGCCTTGCAAGCGGGAGTCTCTCGGCTCAGGCGGATAGCGTCGTGCTGAGCGGCGAGCATAAAAGTGGGGGCGCAACGCAGGTTAATAGCCGCTCTGACATCACCGTCGCCAACGGTAAGTTAGCCAGCGATAGGGACATCACGCTGAACGGCAGCGGAAAACTGGCCCTGAACAACGGCCAGCTCACCGCAGGCAATGACATTGCTCTCAATGCCGGGGCGGTAAGTATGGACGCGGCCAGCGAGGCCAACGCGGGCGGCGCGATCCGGGCCAGCGTGGGGGCAGGCATGGGCAATGCCGGGAAGCTGACGGCGGGGCGAGACATTGCTTTATCCGCTGGCCAGGTAAGCAACAGCGGCCAGATTACGGCCAACGGGGACCTGAACGCCAGAGCCGGCAGCCTCAACAACAGCGGGAACGTACAGGCACAGCGCAATATCCAGCTCGACCTCGGTTCGTTCACGCACAGCGGCCAGATGCTGGCCGGGGCAGGACTCACGGCCACGACCGGGGATGCCTGGATAGACGGCATGTTGAGCAGCGGCACCGACCAGGCGTGGACCAGTCGCAACACCTTCAATATTGGCCGAAATGGTCAACTTCTGGGCAGCGGCAATCTTGCGCTTGAGTCCGGAACGTTCAGTAATGCGGGGACGGTTAACGGCAAGCAGGAGGTGACGTTAAGCAGCCAGCAGCTTTACGGCCAACAGGGAAGCTCGCTGGCAAGCGGGGGCAACCTTGAGCTGGTTACTCAGCAGCTACAAAGCGCCGGGCAAATCACCTCGCAAAAAGATCTGACGTTCAAGGGTGAGCGATTTGAAACCCTGGCCGGCGGGCAATTGCAATCTGAAGGCAATATGCTGCTGCAGGCTAATAATAGCCTCACGCTGAGCGGCACGCAGGCCGCAAAAGGTGCGCTCGTGATTAACACCGGCACACTGACACACAGCGGAAGCACCCAAGGTAATACCGTTACGCTTGGCGCCCGTCAGATCGACACCAGCGGAAATATTCAGGCTGATGGCGCAATGTGGCTCACCGCAGACAATATTGTGCAACAGGCCGGTGGTGCCCTGCTGGCGCAAAAAAACTTACAGCTTAATGCGCTGAACTTTACCAACCGGGGCTCGCTGGACAGCGATGCGCTGACGCTGGCTATTGCCGGGAATATTGACAACCAGACAAGCGGAAAAATCACCGCTCGCAATGGCCTGAACAGTACCTCCGATAGCTTTAACAACGCTGGGCAGGTAGCGGCCTCCGCGCTTGACGTCACTGCGCAGACCGCCCTGACCAACACCGGCAGCCTGCTGGCTGAGAAAAACCTGAATGCAACGGCAGCGCAGCTAAAAAACACCGGCCAGCTTGAGGCGGCCTCTCTCGCGCTGCATGGCACCACGCTAGACAACGGCGGCCTGATTCAGGGCGGTCAGCATCTCACGTTAACGGCCGCGGACCTGGCTAACCGAAGCGGCGGCAAAATCATCAGCGGCAGCGGCCTGGCGCTCAGCATCCCGCAGCTCACCAATGCAGGCCTGATTTCCGTTCAGCAGGGGCTGGCCATTGATAGCCTGACGCTGGTTAACAGCGGGAATATTGAATCTCAGGCGATGACGCTGAAAGCGGGCCAGCAGGTAGACAACCAGGCCAGTGGAGCACTGCTGGCGAAAGATGCGCTCTCGCTCTCGGCTGGCAGCTTCAATAACGCCGGGAGCCTGCAGGGAAAAAATCTCGCTATCGGCGCGGGGCAATGGAATAACAGCGGACTGACCCGCGGAAGCGAGAGCTTAACGGCCAGCGTTAGCGGGGAGCTGAATAACGGCTCACAAGGGAAAATCATCGTCGGCCAGCCGGACGCTCTGGGCGTCATCGCCGGCGGTCAGTTTAATCTCAACGCCGGGAGCGTGACCAACGAAGGCTGGCTGCAAAGCGGCGGCGGGGCGAACGTGACCGTTCAGGCCCTGGTGAACGCGGGGGTGATTTCCGCTAACCAGGGCGCAACCCTCGAAGGGCTGACGCTCGATAACCGGGGCCGCATTGAAGCGCAGGATCTTCAGCTAAAACTGCGTGACAAAGTGAATAACTTTGCTGGCGCCGTGCTGGTGGCAAAACGCAACCTGCAGCTTTCTGCTCCTGAGTTAGATAACGCCGGCCAGTTAATTGCCGACAGTACCGTTCTGGATGTGCAAAACGTCGCTAACACGGGCTTGCTGCAAGGGGATTCCGCGCTCAAAGCCACGGGCGACACCTTCAACAATGCCACGGGGGGCACCGTGCTGGCAGAAAGGGAGCTGACGCTTGCCGCTCGCCAGATGACCAATGCGGGAGAGATTCAGGCCGACAGCGCGACGCTCAATACCGGCCAGATGACCAACAGCGGCAAGCTGCTTGGCTTGTCCATCCTCAACCTGACCGCGACTGATAACCTGGCCAATACCGGTAAAATCCTCGGCAAAGACAAACTCGTACTGACCAGCGGCAGCCTCGAAAACCAGGGCACGCTGGCGGCGTCTGATCTCAGCGTCGACAGCCAGCGTAACGTCAACGGCGGCCTGTTGCAGGGCGAAAAATCGCTGCGTCTGGGTGCCACGGTGCTGAACAACCTCGCGCAGGGGAAAATTATCAGCGGCAGCGGGTTGTCGTTGTCTATTCCTGAGCTGAACAACGCCGGGCTGATTTCGGTAGAGCAAGGGCTGACGATCGACGGGGTCAATCTCAGCAACAGCGGGAACATTGAAGCCAGCGATCTGAACCTGGGGCTGACGCAAGGGCTGGATAACCAGGCCAGCGGCGTGCTTCTCGCCGACAACACGCTCTCGGTGACAACGGCCAAAGGCAGTAACGCCGGGAAACTGATTGCCAACAATACAACCCTGACGGTTGATGACCTGACCAATAACGGATTGCTCCAGGGTAACCAGGCCATTAGCTCCCGGGGCAAGACGCTGACTAACGGTGGCCCAGGCCAGCTATTAAGTGACGGAAACATTGCCGTGAATGCTGCGCGTCTGGATAACGCCGGCCGACTGCAGGGGAGAAATATTACGCTGACCGGCGGGCAAAACGGCGGTGAAAATACAGGGCAGATTCTTGGCCGCGACGCGCTGAATATTTTATTCGGCGGGGCGTTCAACAACGGCGGCCGGCTGATTAGCCAGAACACTCTCGGCCTGACGACCGGGCCACTCAGCAATACCGGCATTATTGCGGCCTCTACCCTGAATATAGATGCCGGATCAGCCCAGGCAAACAATAGTGGCTTGATTCAGGCAGACGGCAAACTGCAGCTTACCGCTGCCGCCCTGCGAAATGAGAAAGGGGCCACGGTGGCTGGCGGGGATGACGTCACCCTGACGCTACCCGAACTCAACAACGCGGGCAGTCTTTCTGCCGGCAAACATCTTCAGATCGACGGGGAAAGTTTAAATAACCTCGGTACCCTCGACGCACAAAGCGTGGATCTGAGTCTGAGCGGGCAGTTAAACAACCTGGCTGGAGCCTCACTAGTGGCGGACAACCGGCTGGCAATGACCGCTCACGGCTGGACTAACGCCGGGCAAATTATCGGTGACAACGTCACCTTCTCTGTTCTGCAGGGGCAAAACGATGGCCTGCTGCAGGGCGACAGCAGTTTGAAGCTCAACGCCACTCAGTTTGGCAACGGCGCGGCAGGCAAAGTGCTGACCGGAGGCTGGCTTGATCTTCGCGGCGCCCAGTGGAACAACAACGGGCTGCTTCAGGGGCAAACCCTGACGCTACAAGGCGGCGATCTGAGTAACATCGGGTCGCTGTCCGGCAAAGACAGGCTGTCGATTAACACCGATAAATCGGTCACTAACAACGGGCAGATGCTGAGTCAGGGAGAGCTGCAGCTTTCCACCGGCCAGCTGGATAATAATGGCGTGCTGGCCGCGACAAAGGTCGGTGTTCGGGCCGACACGCTTAATAACCGGGGAACGCTGCAGAGCAACAGCGGGTTGGATCTCCACAGTGCCGTTGTGACAAACAGCGGCACGCTGCTGGCTAAGCAGGGGCTGAATATCACCGGCACCAGCCTCGACAACGGCGGTATCGTTCAGGGGGACACGCTCACTCTTGCCTTGCAAAACGGGCTAACCAACCAGGCGACAGGGAAACTGCTGGCAACTGGCACGCTTGATTTCAGTGGAGAGTCGCTGAGCAATAGCGGTGCGGTGGCAGCGGATAACGCGCGCCTGGCGGTAAACATTTTCAATAACGGTGGGCTGGTGCAGGGCAATAATGGCCTGTCGCTGTCCGGTGCAGGGGCAAATCGCCCTCAGACCATGCTGCTGAGAAGTTTTGCCGCAGCGCCACCTCCGGCCGTTCGTGTCCTGAATAACCTGAGCGGCGGGAAGCTGCTTAGCGGCGGCCAGCTCGACATTGCCGCTAATGATGTGAGCAACGCTGGCACCGTTCAGGCCCGCGACAATCTGACCTTCACCGCAGGGAGCCTGAATAATCAGGGTACACTTTCGGCGGGCAGTTTAGCGCTCGATATCGCCGGACAGTTGAATAACCAAAGCGGCGGCAAATTACTGGCGGCAGATGCGCTGCAAGGCCTGAGCGAAACCCTGGCTAACGGCGGCGTGATTGCCGCAGGCAAGCTCGAACTCGGCAGCAACCGCATCGATAACCAGGGCGTGCTCCAGGGCGACACTGCGCTGGCGCTGAATACTCCGCAGCTCAACAATCTGGCCGACGGGCAGATCGTGAGCGGCAGCTCGCTGAACCTGACCATTCCGCAGATGGTCAACCTGGGCCTGATCTCCGTGAAGGAGGCGCTTACGCTGTCAGGCGCGAGCCTGGATAACCAGGGCATGCTGCAGGGCGGCAGCCTGGCGCTGAACTTTACCGACAACATCTTCAACCGCAACGCGGCCAAACTGCTGGCAGAGAAAGGTCTGTCTCTGCAAACGGCCAATCTTAACAATCAGGGCACGCTGGCAGGTGACACCGCAGAGATAACGACCAATACCCTGAACAACGCAGGCTTGATGCAGGGCAATACGGCGCTGACGCTGGTCTCGGGTACGCCATCCACGTTGACAGTCACGAACCAGAATAACGGGAGAATACTGACCGGCGGGGCGCTGGCGCTTAACCTGTCGACGCTCGCCAATCAGGGAACCCTGCTGGCTCAGCAGGGAATGACCGTCCATGCCGATACCGTGGACAACCAGGGCACGATGCAGGGGCAAGATCTGACGGTTAACGCTTCCACGGTGAATAACTTGTCCGGCGGCAAAATGCTCACGGGGGGTCAGCTGGCGCTTAATGGCCAACAGATCGCCAATGCCGGCATTATGCAGGGCCAGACCCTGGGCGTGAAAGCGACTGACTGGGACAATAGCGGCAGCGCGCTCGGCCTCAACGGGCTGACGGCTCAGGTTGATAACCAACTCATCAACGGTGGGCGTTTGCTCAGCCAGGGCGTGAGCCAGATAACCGCCGGAACGTTAACCAACACCGGCGCAGTGTTGAGCGAGGGGGACTTAACGCTCAGCGGCGGCGCGCTGCTGAACCGCGGCAATATTCAGGGCAGCAATCTCACGGCCAACAACGGGGCGATAGACAACGCGGGTTCGGTGATTGGCCTGAAATCGCTGACTCTGCAGCCTCAGCAGGACATCAACAACCGGCAGGGCGGCGCCATGCAAACCCAGGGCGCCTTGCTGGTGTCCGGGCAGAACGTCACCAACGGCGGCCTGTGGCAGGCGCAGTACCTGAAGCTGAACGCTCTGCAACTGCAAAATAACGGCACGCTGCAAAGCACCGGCAACCTCGACCTGGCGCTGGTATCCGGCCTGACGAATACCGGTGCCATAACGGCCAATAACGCGGCCACCGTTACGGCTCCGGGAATAACAAACCAGGGGCAAATACAGGCTAAAAATCTTGCTCTCAGCGGCAGCTCGCTCAATAACAGCGGCAATATCAGCGGCGTTGAAGGCCTGGGGATCTCGCTGGGCGGTAACCTGGATGTGCAAAGCGGCGCGAAACTGCTGACCAATGGTTTGCTGACCGTCGGGGCCAATATCATCACCAACCTCGGCCACGTTCAGGGCAACGCGGTGACGCTCACCGCCGCCGCACTGAACAATCAGGGACGTATAGAAGCGAATTCTGCCCTCACCGGCACGCTGAGCGGAGGCCTGGATAACGGACAGAATGCGGTCCTGCTCAGCCAGGGCAGCCTGGATCTTGGGGCGCAGCAGCTAACCAATACCGGCACCGTTCAGGGGAACGGCAATACCCGGCTCGATCTGCGTGAGCGCGGCAGCAACCAGGGGCAGCTACTGAGCGGCGGCACGCTGACGCTCAATGCGCCAGGGTTTACCAACGGCGGCTGGGTGCAGGGTTTCGCACTTATGCTGAATGCGGGCTCGCTCAACAACGGCGGAACGGTACTGGCGCAGCAGCAGGGGACGATCGGCGGCAGCTATATCCTGAATAACGGCATGTTACAGGGAGGCAGTTTAACCGTTAATCCAGGGCAACTGGACAACAACGGCACCGTGTATGCCACACAGAACCTGGGCATCACGGCCAGCCAGGTTAACAGCTCTGCCGGGGCACGGCTGCTTAGCCAGGGCAATATGGGGATCAACGCCGGGAATACCAGCCTGCAGGGGCAGGTCGCGGCGCTGGGCAACCTGTCGCTCAACAGCCAGGGCAGCTACAACCAGCTGACCACGCTGGCGGCTGGCAATACGCTGGCGGTCAGCAGTCAGGGCGATATTAACGTCAATGGCCTGCTACAGGGCCAGGGCGTGCAGCTCTCTGCCGCAGGCACGTTGAATAATAACGGGCAGGTCCGGGCGGGCTACGGCGAAAGCCACCTCAGTGCCGGACAACTGAATCTGAACGGCGCAGGCAGCGTGCAGGCGGGCGGGACGCTGCGCCTGACCAGCCAGAACGGCATCAACAACGCGGGCTTCGTCGGCACCTCCGGTGATTTAATTGCCAGCGCGGGCGGGACGCTGCTCAACAGCGCCCTGCTGTATGCGGGCAATAACATGAGTCTGTTTGCCAACAGCATTCGCAACTATCGCGGCGACATTCTGGCAGGCAACAGCCTGTGGATGCAGCGTGATGCGGCGGGCAATGTCAACGCCGAAGTGGTGAACACCTCCGGAAGTATTGAAACGCAGAATGGTGATATTTCTATTCGTACCTTGCATTTATTGAATACCCGCGATGGCCTTAGTATTCAGCAAACTACAACAAATAATTCGACTGTGGCGGGTATTGGGAGTGCTTCCATTTTTGTTAAACCAGAGCAATTACCTGGCGGCGCAATGGGGTATTTTACTACTGATGAGGTTGTTCAAGTTGGTTCATGTAATGGCCACGGGGCGTGTAATTACGTGCACCACACATATTACCATTATGCCCCCTTCAAAGATTTTGCTACGCAAAAATTCGCAGTTTCACAAACAAATATAACTGTTGCTACAAATGGTGGAAGCGGCAGGATTGCTGCTGCGGGTAGCATTAACGGTAGTGTTGATAATCTCGAAAACCAGGCGAGTAATATTCTTGCGGGTAGCAATATTATATTCACCGGAACACAGTTAAATAACCAAAGCTGGCAGGCAGGCACAAACTACGACTTTTTAGTTTACCAATACGCCGATCCTGGTACGCGTAAGCCTCGATTTGCGAATATTAAAGAGGCTCCGCTTGGCGCCGAAATAAAGGGTAATGGTGCGCAATTTAACCTCACTGGGCATGATACTCAGTATGAGCCGGGTGAAATTTATCGTTCGGTCATTCAGGCCGGAGGCGCAGTCGTCGCCAACTTTAGCAACAATATCAGCAATACCTCTGTCTCAGCCAATACCCCTGGCTATACCCCAGGACGAAGTGCTCCGGGGCTTAATTTAGCCGGTGGTCCTGGTGTAACTGGCGGCGCGCAGGCCACCGATCTAAAGACGGGCACCAATAATACTGTGACCGCACCGCAGGCAACGATCAATTTGTCTGGAACCGGGATTGGTAACATCGAAAACCCAATCGGAAGCGGCGGATTAGCCGCCGTGAATAGTCGGCCGCAGAATGGCGCGGACTATGGTCAGGCCGGCGGTAAGATCGCCGATGTCAACCTAGGCCAGCAGGGCGGGCCTGATATTGATTTAGCGGGCAACGCGACGGGACTGGCGGATTCGAAGGCGAATGGTGGCAATCTAACGCCTGTAAACGGTGAGACCGTTGAGCTGACCAAACAGCAATCGGGCGAGCCCTCTCGTCATAAAAATGATGATATTGCCGCCGCTGCCGCTCAGGTGATAGCGCAATCCAGCGGGGGGAAAACACCGCCGCCGCCAGGGTATGATTATCGCCCCATTGAACTGACGAACATCTCGGATATTACCTCGAAGCTGACGGCCAGCGGGTCGCCAGTTAAGCTCAGCGATTATCCGCTGCCTGCCAGCGATAACGGCTATTTTGTCGCGAATAAAGATCCGAAAAGCCCGTATCTGATCGTCACCAATCCCAAGCTGGATAGTCTTGGACAGCTGGACAACAGCCTGTTTAACGATATCTATAAGCTTGCCGGGATGGCCGGACCAACCGCACCGCAGGAAACGCGCGCCACTTATACCGATACCAATAAATTCCTCGGCTCGGATTATTTCCTGGCTCGACTGAACCTGCGCCCGGACTATGACTACAGCTTCCTCGGAGATGCGGCTTTTGATACCCGCTATGTCAGTAATCAGATCCTGAATCAGACCGGCAGTCGCTACGTGAACGGCGTCGGCTCCGATCTGGAGCAGATGCAGTACCTGATTGACCATGCCGCTCAGGCTCGTGACAAACTGGGTCTTAAACTGGGCGTCAGCCTGTCTGCCGATCAGGTCGCGGCCCTGGACTCCAGCATCCTGTGGTGGGAGAACACGGTGATCGACGGGCAAAATGTCCTCGTGCCTAAACTGTATATCTCGCCGAAGGACGTTGCGGTGAATAACGGCAGCGTCATCGCCGGGAATCAGGTGATCCTCAACGCAGGTAATATCACCAACGATGGAAGCACGCTGCAGGGCAAAGCGCTGCTGAGCGCCAGCAGCCAGAACGCCATCAGCAATATTAACGGCGGGGCCATTAACTCGGGCGGCAGCCTGCAGCTCAGCGCCCTGGGGGATATCAACAACATTGGCTCCACCATCGCCGGGCAGAAAGTCAGCCTCGAGAGCGTGGGCGGCAGCATCATTAACCAGACGCTGACCAGCCAGTGGAATGCCTCCGGCAAAACCGGCGGCTGGAATGGGATGGATGTGGCCTTCACTCAAACTGACCTGGGCCCACTGGCATCGATTACCGCCGCCGACGGCCTGAGCCTCAGCGCGGGTAAAGATATCCTCAATACCGGCGCCAATCTCAGCGCAGGTGGCGACATGCTGCTGAAGGCGCTGGATAACATTTCCCTTACGGGCAACCAGCTTGTGGAGCGCGACCAGCGCGGCCGCAACATCAATGAAACGCTTACCCATCAGGGCAGTAACGTCAACAGTGGGGGGAATCTGAGCCTGCAGGCCGGGCGCGATCTGACCGTCACCGGCAGCAACCTCAATGCCGGTGGCAGCGCCGCGCTATGGGCAGGGAACGACCTGACGCTGGACGTGGCGAAGAACAGCCGCCATAGCCAGACCAGCAATATGGACATCCTCGATACCAGCAATACCCGCACGACCATTAGCACCGGGAAGGATCTCTCCCTGGCGGCAGGGCGAGACCTGAACAGCATGGGTGCGGCGCTGGCAGCACAGGACAGCGTAGGGCTACATGCCGGGCGGGACGTTAACTTAGAGGCGGCGGAATCTTCCCACAGCGATAAGTACACCGCGAAGAAAAAAGTCGATATCAATGAATCCGTGCGCCAGCAGGGCACGGAGATCGCCAGCGGCGGAAACACCACAATTATTGCCGGGCGCGATGTTAACACCGAGGCCGCGCAGGTGACGGCCCACGGGGATATCGGCGTGGGCGCAGGGCGGGATATCAACCTGACCACGGCCACCGAGAGCGACTACCACTACGACGAAGAAACCAAAACCAAAAAAGGTTTCCTCAGCAGCAAAACCACGCACACCATCAATGAAACCAGCTCGACCCGCGAAGCCGGAACGCTGCTGAGCGGCGATAACGTGACGCTGAAAGCCGGTAACGATCTGCTGGTGAAAGGCTCGTCCGTGGTAGGCGACGGGAATGTGGCGCTGAACGCGGGTAATAACGTCGATATCGTGGCCGCGACGGATACAGACACGGCCTGGCATTTTAAGGAGACTAAAAAGAGCGGCCTGATGGGCACCGGCGGCATCGGTTTTACCATCGGCAGCAGCAAAAGTACCCACGATCTGCGTGAGCAAGGCACCACCCAGAGCCAGAGCATCAGCACTGTGGGATCAACCGCCGGCAACGTCAGCGTGAACGCCGGGGGAACGGCGCATATTGGCGGCGCCGATCTGGTCGCAAGTAAGGACCTGTCGGTCTCAGGCGATAACGTTCTCATTGAGCCGGGGCACGACAAACGTACCCGAGATGAGAAATTTGAGCAGAAGAGCACCGGGCTGACCGTGGCCCTTTCCGGGGCAGTGGGAGACGCGGTCAACAGCGCGGTAGAGACCGCGCAAACAACCAAAAATGAAAGTGACGGCAGACTGGCTGCCCTGCAGGCCACGAAAACGGCGCTGGCCGGGAGCCAGGCCTATCTGAACGCCCAGAAAGCGGGGGCAGAAAAAGATCCTGATAACGGTATCCGGGTAAGCGTCTCCCTGACCACGCAAAAATCGAAATCTGAGCAGCACGCCGAGTCGGATGTGGTCAAAGGCTCGACCCTGACGGCCGGAAATGATCTGAGCATCACCGCCACCGGAAAAGGAAACAGTGCGGACAGCGGCAATATCCTGATTGGCGGCAGCCAGCTCAAAGCGGGAGGAGACACTTCTCTGGCGGCGAGCAACGACATTCTGCTGAGCGGAGCAGCCAATACGCAGCTGACGACCGGCAAAAACAGCAGCAGCGGCGGAGGTATTGGCGTTGGTTTCGGCGTGAACAGCGGTTCAGCGGGACTGAGCATCTTTGCCAACGTCAACGCAGCCAACGGTAAGGACAAAGGGAACGGCACCAGTTGGACGGAAACCACACTCGACAGCGGCGGCACGGTGTCGCTCACCAGCGGCCGGGATGCCATCCTGAACGGGGCCCAGGTCAACGGCGATAAAGTTATCGCCGACATTGGCCGGGACCTGCTGATCGGCAGCCAGCAGGACTCGAACAACTACGACAGCAAGCAAACCAGCATGGCCGCAGGGGGCAGCTACACCTGGGGCACCAACCCGGGCGCATCCGGTTATGTCAGTCTCAGCCAGGACAAGATGAAGAGCACCTATGACTCGGTGCTGGAGCAAAGCGGTATTTTTGCCGGAAACGGCGGCTTTGACATTACCGTGGGCAACCATACCCAGCTTAACGGGGCGGTGATAGCCAGCCGGGCCGGGGCGGATAAAAACAGCCTCGATACCGGGACGCTGGGCTTCACTGATATCAGCAATAAAGCCGACTACAGCGTCAGCCATAGCGGAGTGAGCCTGTCCGGCGGGACTAATATATCTGCCGGATCAATGCTGGCCGCTAACGGCCTCGCGAACGTTGGTACGCTGCTGGCCGGGATGAACGGGAAAGGCCACGCCGAAGGCACCACGCAATCCGCCGTGGCAGATGGTAGTATCACCGTGCGTGACAAGGCGAATCAGCAGCAGGACGTTGCCACGCTGAGCCGCGACACCGATCATGCCAACGGCAGCATCGGGCAGATCTTTAACAAAGAGGAAGAGCAAAAACGCCTGCAGACGGCGCAGCTGGCGGGTGAAATCGGCGGCCAGATGACCGGCGTGGTGGCCACCTATGGCGATCTGCAGGCGCTGGATGCCGTGCGTGCCAAAGATAGCAAATACGCCAGCATGAGCGCTGCAGAACTGCGTAATACGGAGGACTACCAAAAAGCCTTTGGCGACTACGGCATCGGCGGTAAATACCAGATGGTGGCGCAGTCGGTGAGCGGCATTCTGGCGGGCGCCGCCGGGGGCGATTTCAATAAAGCCCTGGCGGGTGGCCTGAATCCGGTGATGGCGCAAGTAATTAAGGGCGCCACAACCGACGGTAACAAAGTCGATGAACCGGCTAACCTGATGGCGCACGCGGTCTGGGGCGCCCTGGCGGCCCAGCTCTCAGGCGGCAATGCGGCGGCAGGCGCGGCGGGGGCATTCAGCGGCGAACTGGCGGCGAGACAAATCGCCGCAGAGATGTTCCCGAATACAAAACCTGGGGATTTGAATCAGGACCAGAAACAGCTCGTTAGTCTGCTGGGCATCATGGCGGCAGGGATCGCTGGCGGCGTGGTAGGGAACAGCACCGCAGCGGCGACTACCGGCGCTCAGGCCGGGAAGAATGCGGTTGAGAATAATTATTTGAGTGTGTCGGAGAAGACAGAGCTTGAGATAGCGAAGCAGAAACTCAACAGTAAAGACCCGGCAGAGCGGGAGAAAGCGCAGCAAACCCTTAACGAGCTGCGTGAAAAAGACATCACCAGCGATAAGAAGGTTATCGACGCCTGTGGCAACGGCGCGGCAGGGAGTGCAGCCTGTGCGAGTGCACGCCTAGAGGTTGTCGCGGCCAAAGGCGAGTACGAGAATACCGGGAACTATAACTCGAAAGCCAGCCAGCAATATGCGGATGCCTACGGGCAGATAGTGAACCTGCTGAATATCACCAGCGTTGATGCGCAGAATCAACAGCAGGTGAAGGATGCGATGGTGAACTATGCTATGGAATATCTTAAGGTTGATAAGGTGGCGGCAGAGAATTACGTCGAAACCTACGAAGGGATACAGATGATAACGTCGTCCCTGAAGCCTGTGCTAGGTGCGGCTGTTGTTAGTAAGATTGCGGTGATAGCTAAAGAGTCGGTGATTTATCCTTCAGGGATTAGCTTTAAGATTAACCAGCCAGAACACCTGGCACAACTTGACGGATATTCCCAGAAGAAAGGGATTACTGGTGCGCATAATGCTGATGCTTTTAATAAAGCTGTCGCTGATAACGGAGCGAAGATCGTTTCTGAGAAATCTACAGGAGTTAAAGGTATAACTCAGATTCAATATGAGATCCCGACAAAAGATGCTGCTGGGAATATGACAGGGAATTATAAAGGAAATGGTTCTAAGCCTTTCGAAAAAACCATTTATGATCCCAAAATATTTACCGATGAAAAAATGTTGCAGTTAGGTCAGGAAGCTGCTGCGAAAGGCTATAAAGACGCAATCAAAAATGGGTTGCAAGCATACGATGCGACAGCCGGGGGCGTTACATTCAGGGTATACGTTGATCAGAAATCAGGCATCGTAAGTAATTTTCATCCGAAATAGGGATTGCTATGAATAAATATTTATTTGAGTTGCCATATGAGAGGTCCGAACCAGGATGGACAATCAAGTCTTATTTCGATCTAATTTATAATGACGGTCATTTTTTAGATGCAGTAGAGAATATAGTAAGTAAAGAAAGTTATATTCTGGATGGAATTTATTGTAATTTTCCGGATATGGATAGCTATGATAAAGAAGAACATTTTCAAGGAGTACAGTTTGCAATAGGCTATCCCCCAACAGAGGATGATATTGTAAACGTTAGTGAAGAAACTTGTTATCAATACACTCGTTTAGCCTGTGAGAAATATGTGAAACTTCATCCTGAAGATATGGATAAAGTTAATGAATTACTGGCTAAACAACCTGTATGATCTAAAAATCCCAACCCTCCGCGGTTGGGATTTTACTTTATATGCCAGTAAGTTAGCGCTTTACCGCTGTGGCTTGCCGATCACCTTGATAAGCTCCGTCACCTGCTTCTGCTTGCGGGCGGAGAATTTACAGACCTTCTTCAGCGTCTGCATGATCTCGTCAGCTATCTGACGGCACAATTTGCCATGAGTTTACGCCAGGCCTGCAGGACGTTATCGCTGAGCAGGACGGTGTATTTTTATCAGCCTGATACCCGGCGTGATGAACCGGTTATCCATGCACTGACTGAGCTGGCAGAACGCTATCCGCGCTACGGTTTTAAGAAACTGTTCCAGCTGCTGCGCAGGCAGGGTAATACCTGGAACCATAAACATGTTCATCGGATTTACTGCCTGCTGAAACTGAATTTTCGCCGCAAGGGAAAACAGCGGCTACCTGTGCGTAATCCAGCACCACTGGCGACACCGCAAGCGTTAAACCAGAGCTGGTCCATCGATTTTATGCACGACGCGTTGGTCTACGGCAGACGCTTCCGGACCTTTAATGTGGTGGATGATTTTAACCGTGAAGCACTGGCGATAGAAATCGACCTGAATATCCCGGCTCAGCGAGTCATCCGGGTGCTGGACAGGATCGTGGCAAACCGCGGCTACCCGCTGAAAATGCGGATGGACAACGGGCCAGAACTGGTCTCGCTGGTGCTGGCACAATGGGCCGAAGAGCATGACGTGCAGCTCGAATTTATCAAGCCGGGTAAGCCTACACAAAATGCTTTTATCGAACGGTTCAACCGGACATACCGGACAGAAATCCTGGATTTTTACCTGTTCAGAACACTGAATGAAGCACGGGAGATTACCGAGCGCTGGCTGATGGAATATAACAACGAGCGGCCTCATGAATCCCTGAATAACCTGACGCCGGAAGAGTACCGGCTGATGGCTGAAATACCGGAAATCTCAAAAAGTGCATGGAACTGAAGCTGGGATGCTTACAGTGAGACACCTTTATGTCGCGCTAATTCATAATTAATTTTTTTTGTCATACTTCTCTTTTGTAAACCATTCGCTTCAACACCTGAGTATTATATCATGCTGTACAAAAATACAGAGCCTGATTCACTGATTGAATACAATATTGCGACGTGTCGTCTAAAAATAATATGGTGGAATGTAACGTTGCATTGTTGATAACGATTACGCTTATTTCAACTCTGAAGAATATCTAGTTGCTCAATAAGTAAGGATACCTGCGGATAGCGCGCCTTTCAGGCAAAAGGCATATTGCTGCATAAATATAATGGTGGTCAATGAAATGAACGATATGGATAAATACTACACAATGAAATCATTTTCATGTCCTGAGCAGGCCTCACCGGCAGAGGGGGGATTCTCAACCAGCAATTGGTGGCGAATAAAGAAAATAAATGATTCCCAGTATGTATTTTTCTGTTTATCAGGCGCTTAGGAAATTACAGAGCAAAGAGTGACAATAACAGAAGGCGAATATAATCAACTGATTAATGGTGGTTTAACTGCGAATGACATATCTCAGAAATATAAAATCGGCTAATTTATTCTCGTTTTCTCGGCAACATGGTTCAATGAATAAAAAACCCGGCATTGCCGGGCTTCTCTTAAGCACTAATCTATTTGAGGTATCGCGCGAGGCTTGCCTTCTTTATCCACGGCTACGTAGATGAAAATCGCCTCGGTGGCTTTGTAGCGCTGGCCGATAGGCTCGGAAGAGACCTTTTTCACCCAGACTTCCACATTGATGGTGATGGACGTTGTCCCGCGCTTAACGCAGCGGGCGTAACAGCACACTACGTCTCCCACTGCCACTGGCTTCAGGAAGGTCATGCCGTCCACACGCACGGTCACCACGCGGCCATGAGCGATCTCTTTGGCCTGAATGGCGCCGCCCATGTCCATCTGCGACATCAGCCAGCCGCCAAAAATATCGCCGTTGGCGTTGGTGTCCGCTGGCATCGCCAGGGTGCGCAGCACTAATTCACCTTGCGGTAATTCGTTCGGCATTACTGCTCTTCCTTTGGCATATGACGGTAGATGTAGACGCCGCTCAGCAGGGTAAAGACCAGCGTGATGGCGGTCAGCCCGAACACTTTAAAGTTAATCCAGATGCTTTCCGGGAGCCAGAACGCCACGTAAATATTCAATAAACCACAGGCGATGAAGAACAGCGCCCAGGCGATATTCAGGCGAAACCACACTTCGGTTGGTAAAGTGATTTCTTTGCCCAGCATGCTCTGAATCAGCAGCTTGTTCATGCCGAACTGCATCACCAGCAGCGCCGCCGCGAACAGGCCGTAAATCAGCGTGACTTTCCACTTAATGAATTCCGCGTTGTGGAAGTAAATGGTCAGGCCGCCAAAGACGGCAACCATCACGAAGGTGACCAGCGTGGTCTTTTCCACCTTGCGGTACTTGACCCAGCTATAAACCAGGGCGAGGGCGGTGGCGATGATCAGCGCCCAGGTGCCGACAAAAATGTCGTACATCTTATAAAAAGCAAAGAAGACAATCAGGGGCAGGAAGTCGAGAAACTGCTTCATAATCTGTTCCGTAAAGAGGTGACTCCTGACTATAACGCGCGGTCAGGAGTCGGGGAAGGTTATTGACGTATCAACATGTACAGGCGGAATAAGTAGATCAGCAGCACGGCTGAAATCAGGTTGCTTATGGTATTCGCAATCACGGCCCCGGCTTCCGGCGACAGCGCGGCAAAGCTGGATGCCAGCAGCAGTAACGCCGTTTTGGCTGCCAGCCAGCCGACGACCGCAGGGGCAACAAGGCGCATGTTGGCCCACACCAGGCGCAGGCTGCTGCGCATAGAGCGGAAAATCCCAATTTTATCCTGCACCAGCATTACCGGGGCAAGCGACAGCAGGATTGCCAGCAGCACGCCGGGCACAACCACAAGCATAATGCCGATTTGCACCAGCAGCGTGGTCAGGAAGATCAGAATGAACATTTTTGGCAGCACGGGCGCAGAGGCACCAATCGCGCGCAGGGCGCTTACGCGCTGGCCTGCAGAAACGATTTGCATCAGCACCATCATGCTGGCCGCCAGAATAGCGTTGCCAATCAGGCCCGAAAACGTGGAGGCCGCAGACGCTTTCAGTAACACTTGCTGCTGTTCCAGCGACATATTCTGCACTAAATCAAACAGCCCGACGCTGCCCGCCAGGTTATCTCCCTCACTCAGAATCGCCATTTGTTCTTCGCTGGGCGAGAACGCACGGCCAATAATCACCGAAATTAAGGCGCAAAGTAACGCAATCAGCAATATGGTAACAAACTGATTACGCAAAAAATTCCCCGTGTCACGGTATACGGAACCTGCCGTGATAGACATGCACTCTCCTTGATGTTGCTAGCGGTTATCAATCTGGGGGCAATTGTACCCTGGATGAGGCTGCCGTGGCACCACAAAGACTTTCTATAAGCGGTTGAATAGCGTCAGTTCCGTACAGGGGCACCAGGCCGTAGCGGGCTCGTGCCCGGTTGCAGGCATCGTTGGTGACGCCGTCCTCCCCGGACATCGCAAACTCGCGGCACGGCGAAGGGCGATTTTCATAAATACCGCAGCTGACCCGCTGACCCGGCTCGCCCTCCAGCGCCACGCAGCGGCTGTTGCGCTGGTTGGTGCCGCTCATGCAGCGCAGAAAAGGGGTAACCGGCTCGGTTAAATGCGAAGGGACCAGGCCGCCGGCGTCGTCGGCTTCAGCCCAGTAGAAAGAGACACGAAAGTAAGCACAACAGGCACCACAAGTCATACAAGGGTTATCGCTCATCTTGCACCTGCAACTTCTGATTTCACGTTTCAACGGTTGAGGAGAACACCCAAATTAGCCAGGGCAGGGCTTTTTGCAAGAGGCGGATGAGGAAGAATTTTCAGGATGTGATTATTCACAAAGTTGATCTGGTTTCGGTTTGTTGTTTTTCACTGCGCTACCAAAAATTAATCCAGATCATTGAATGTTAAATTAGAGGATAAAGTGTGATCGGTGTTAGATCACTTTGTACTTCTTTCTGAGTATATTCAGCCCGCTGTTAAAAACCATATCAAGGGAAGGGCTATGAAAAAACTCACACTGGCATTACTGGCGATGGGATGTTTGTCCGGTGCGGCGTCGGCGCATCAGGCGGGGGAATTCTTTATGCGCGCGGGTACCGCGACGGTTCGACCCACCGCGGGCTCGGATGACGTGCTCAAAATGGGCGGCTTTAAAGTTGATAACAATACGCAGCTGGGGCTGACCTTCGACTATATGGTCACCGATAACATCGGGATTGAGCTGCTGGCGGCGACGCCGTTCCGTCACAAGGTCGGGCTAGGGCCAACCGGTGATCTTGCCACCGTGCACCAGCTGCCGCCTACGCTGATGGCGCAGTGGTACTTTGGCGATGCGGGCAGCAAAGTGCGGCCTTACGTGGGCGTCGGGGTAAACTACACCACTTTCTTTGATGCAAGCTTCAACGACACCGGCAAAAGCGCGGGCCTGAGCGATCTGAAAGTGAAAGATTCGTGGGGCGCTGCGGGTCAGGTCGGGCTGGATTATCTGGTGAACGAAGACTGGCTGCTGAACATGTCCGTCTGGTATATGGACATCGACACCACGGTGAAATTTAAAGCCGGGGAAGATCAGCAGAGCATCAAGACGCGTATCGACCCGTGGGTGTTTATGTTCTCTGCAGGTTACCGTTTTTAAGTCTCTCTTCATCGGAAGAAACTGGCTGTTTAATGGCCAGTTTCTTTGAGTGCGTACATTAAATTTCAATTAGTCATATTCTGAAATGAGATGCTATTATTCCCCGTCTTCTTTTAATGGGTAGAAAAATGGCATATATCGACTCCAACTTAATTGGCAATGAAGAAGTTTTATATCGTGGGCAGGTGACTCTGTGGGCATGGCTGCCCTGGATCCTTTGGGGGCTCATTTTAGGGTTCATGACCATCGTTGGTTTTATCCTGATTCCATTGGGGTATTTTGTTGTACGCTCCAATGAAGCGGCTATTACTAATAAGCGACTGATCGCTAAATCGGGCTTAATTAAACGTGATACCGTTGAAATCCCGATTAAGAAAATATCCAGCCTTCAGGTTCGACAAGGGATTATTGGTCGCATGCTGGGTTATGGTTCTCTGGTGATCAGTGATTCCGGGACTGGTCACGCGCCGATTCGTTTTATTAAAGATCCAATGAGATTCAGACAGCGCTTTTTTGAATATCAGGAAGAGCTGGAAAATAAAGCAGCCAGTTAACATACCCACAATTTCTGTTAATACGGCGGCAGATCGGGGGACTAAACCGGTCGGCCGCCGTTTTTGTTTACCTTAACCCCGCGTGGCGGCTTTCATGTTCTGCACGAACTGTTTCAGTTCGCTGAGCATTACTTCAGGCTGTGTCAGGTTCTTTTCGATGATTTTCACCACCGCAGAGCCTGAAATCGCGCCTGCAGCACCGGCGGCAATGGCATCGCGTACCTGAGACGGTTCGGAAATACCAAAGCCTTGCAGAGGCGGCGCGGCCTGATATTCACCCAGTTTCTCAATTAAATGATGCAGCGGAAGCTGAGCGCGTGTTTCGGTGCCGGTAACGCCTGCACGGGAAAGCAGGTAGGTGTAACCCCGGCCATGAGCCGAAATTTCGCGCAGCAGCGTTTCATCGGCGTTTGGTGGGCAGATGAAAATAGGCGCGACGTTGTGGCGCATTGCGGCATGGCGGAATTCAGCGGACTCTTCCACCGGCACGTCGGCAACCAACACGGAATCCACGCCCACTTTGGCGCACAGCGCATAGAATTCGTCGATGCCACGGTTAAAGACCAGGTTGGCATACATCAGCAGACCAATCGGGATCTGCGGGTATTTTTGGCGGATCGTCGCCAGCATTTCAAAGCACTGGGTTGGCGTCACGTCAGAGGCGAAAGCCCGCAGCGCCGCGCCCTGGATGGTTGGACCATCCGCCAGCGGATCGGAGAACGGAATGCCCAGCTCGAGCGCGTCCGCGCCGCCCTCAACCAGTGCATCAATAATTTTCAGCGAAAGCTCAGGGTTTGGGTCGCCCAGCGTCACGAAGGGAACGAATGCGCCTTCCTTGCGGGCCTGCAGCTGTTCAAACAGATGATGATAACGTTCCATTACATTTCCCCTCGTGCTTTCAGAATATCGTGGACGGTGAAGATGTCTTTGTCGCCGCGGCCAGAGAGGTTCACTACCAACAGCTGCTCTTTTTCAGGGTTCTCGCGCATCATTTTCAACGCATGGGCGAGGGCGTGAGAAGACTCCAGCGCAGGAATAATCCCTTCGCTGCGGCACAGCGCTTTAAAGGCATCCAGCGCTTCGTCATCGGTAATGGAGACGTAATCGGCGCGGCCAGTGCTGTTCAGGTACGCGTGCTGGGGCCCCACGGACGGGAAGTCCAGCCCGGCAGAAATAGAGTACGACTCTTCGATTTGCCCCTCGTCGGTTTGCATCATCGGCGACTTCATGCCGAAATAGATCCCCACGCGGCCGTGCTTCAGCGGCGCCCCGTGTTCGCCGGTTTCAATCCCGTGCCCGGCTGGCTCAACGCCAATCAGGCCCACGCTGGTTTCATCGATAAAGTCGGCAAACATGCCGATGGCGTTAGAGCCACCGCCCACGCAGGCAATTACCGCGTCAGGCAGGCGACCTTCTTTTTCCAGAATCTGCGCTTTGGTTTCTTCGCCGATCATGCGCTGGAATTCACGCACGATGGTCGGGAACGGGTGCGGACCTGCGGCGGTGCCGAGCATGTAGTGCGCGGTTTCATAGCTTGCAGACCAGTCGCGCAGCGCCTCGTTACAGGCATCTTTCAGGGTGGATGAGCCGCTGTGCACAGGAATGACTTCGGCCCCCATCAGGCGCATACGGAAGACGTTTGGCGACTGGCGCTCGACGTCTTTGGCTCCCATATAAATACGGCATTTCAGGCCGAGCAGGGCGCTGGCGAGGGCAGAAGCTACGCCGTGCTGACCCGCGCCGGTTTCGGCGATGATTTCGGTTTTGCCCATACGCTTGGCAAGCAGCGCCTGGCCCAGCACCTGGTTAGTTTTGTGCGCGCCGCCGTGAAGCAGATCTTCACGTTTGAGATACAGCCTGGTATTGGTGCCTGCGGTAAGATTTTTGCATTTAGTCAGCGCCGTTGGACGGCCCGCGTAGTTCTTCAGCAGATCGGTAAACTCCGCCTGGAACTCAGCGTCACTTTGCGCCGCCACAAAAGCTTCTTCGAGCTGGCGCAAAGCAGGCATCAGGATCTGCGGCACGTACATCCCGCCAAATTCACCAAAATAAGGGTTCAGTAAAGTCATAGTATCTCTTCCTTAGTAAGCCCGCAGGGTCCGGAAGACCGCAGCCAGCTTGTTAGCATCTTTTATTCCCGGCGCGCTTTCCACGCCAGAGTTGAAATCCAGTCCCGCGCAGCCGGCTTTAGCCGCTTCCACGCAGTTATCCGCTCCGAGGCCGCCCGCCAGAATCACGTTGTCCAGCTTTTGTCCGGCTAACAGTCGCCAGTCAAAGCTTTGCCCGGTGCCGCCCTGGCCGTTATCGAACACGTATTTGTCAACGTGCTGCAGATTCCGCTCAGGAAGCGTGTCGGCTACGCTCAACGCTTTCCAGATTTGTGTTTTCTCCGGCAGCAGCGCTCGCAGCTCAGTAATGTATGCCTGGGTTTCAGCGCCGTGAAGCTGAACTGCGCTCAGTGAGAACGTCTCTACTTTCTGCACAACTTCTGTTATCGGCGTATTTCTGAATACACCCACGTAACGAAGCGGGGCGGAGGCAATGACTGCGGCGGCTTTCTCATCGCTGACAAAACGCGGCGAAGTCGGGACGAAGATCAGGCCACCGTAAATAGCTCCGGTTTCCTGAGCCGCACGAGCATCTTCCCCCCGCGTCAGGCCGCAAACTTTGTTTTCACCCAGCAACACGCGGCGTACCGCGGCGCTCAGGTCATCCTCGCTCATCAACGCCGAGCCAATCAGGAATCCGTTGGCGAAGTGGCTGAGTTCACGAACCTGGGCGTAATTATTGATGCCCGATTCGCTGATCACCGTGACGCCGTGGGTCAGACGAGGCGCTAACTGGCGAGTGCGGTCCAGGTCAATGGACAGATCGCGCAGGTCGCGGTTGTTGATGCCGACCACTTTGGCCCCGAGCGCGATGGCGCGCTCCAGCTCTTCTTCGTTGCTGACTTCGGTCAGCACGCCCATGTTCAGGCTGTGGGCCACGGCGGCTAACTGGCGATACTGTTCATCGTCCAGCACCGAAAGCATCAGCAGGCAGGCGTCCGCCTGGTAAAAGCGCGCCAGATGAATCTGGTAGGCGTCGATAATAAAGTCTTTGCACAGCACCGGCTGGCTGATAATGCCGCTGACGATCGGCAGAAAATCGAAGCTGCCCTGGAAGTATTTCTCGTCGGTCAGCACCGACACGGCAGAGGCATAATGCTTATAAACACCGGCGATATGAGCCGGGTCGAAGTCATCGCGGATCGTCCCTTTGGACGGGGATGCCTTTTTGCATTCAAGAATAAAGACGGTGCGGGCCCCCTGCAGCGCGTCATAGAAGTTCCGCGTGGCGGGCACAATCTCATTCTGGAAGCTCGCCAGCGGCTGCTGCTGTTTGCGGGCTTCGACCCACAGCGCTTTGTCAGCCACGATGCGGTTTAAAACGGTCTCCTGCATTCCCTTATCCTCTTCCTGCGAGCGCGGTGACGCGGTCATATGCGGCCCCGCTGCGCAATACATCCAGCACTTTTTTGGCGTTAGCCTTCAAGTCTTCATGGCCGTGCAATCGCATCAGCATCGCAACGTTAGCCGCGACGGCAGACTCGTGCGCGGTCTCACCTTTACCTTGTAGCAGGCGAGTCAGAATGTCACGGTTTTCTTCCGGCGTGCCGCCCGCCAGTGCTTCCTGGTGATAGGCCGGAAGGTCGAAATCGGCGGCGGTCAGCTGGTAGCTTTTGATTTCACCCTGATTCAGTTCGGCGACCAGCGTCGGCGCATGGAGCGACACTTCATCCATGCCGCCGCTGTGAACCACAGCTGCGCGTTTATAGCCGAGGACGCGCAGGGTTTCAGCAATCGGCAGCACCAGTTCCGGGCTGTAGACGCCGATCAGCGCCAGCGGCGGATGCGCCGGGTTAATCAGTGGCCCCAAAACATTGAACAGGGTGCGCGTTTTCAACTGCTGGCGAACCGGCATCGCGTGGCGGAAACCGGTGTGGTACTTAGGCGCAAACAGGAAGCAAACGCCCAGCTCGTCCAGCGCTTTACGGGAAGCATCCGCGTTCATTTCCAGGTTGATGCCAAACGCTGCCAGCAGATCGGAGGAACCCGAACGGCTGGAAACGCTGCGGTTGCCGTGTTTGGCGACCTTTAGCCCGACCGCGGCGGCAACAAAGGCGCTGGCGGTGGAGATGTTAATGCTGTTGCTGCCGTCGCCGCCGGTGCCGACGATATCGGCAAACTCGTAGCTCGGGCTTGGGAACGGCGCTGCGTGCTCAAGCAGGGCAGATGCGGCGCCGGCAATTTCGTTCGGGTGTTCACCGCGCACCTTCATGCTGACCAGCGCGGCCGCCAGCTGTTCTGGCTTCAGCTCACCGCGAACGATGGCGGAAAACAGCTGGTGGCTCTCTTCGCGGCTCAGGGTTTGCGCCTGATAAAGCTTGTCGAGGATCGGCTGTAGCGTATTGGCCTGCTTCAGCTTCTGCAGCGCCCAGTCGAGGGTCTGCTCCAGCAGGCGAGCGCCGTGGCTGGTGAGAATGGATTCCGGGTGGAACTGGAAGCCCACAACCCGGTCAGCCTCGTGGCGAACCGCCATCACCATGCCGTCGAAATGCGCGTTGATGGTCAGGCCGGCAGGGATGTTGCTGCCCACCAGGGAGTGATAGCGCGCCACCGGCAGCGGGTTAGGCAGCCCGGCAAACATCGCTTCGCCGTCATGGGAGATAGAGGAGGCTTTGCCGTGCAGGATTTCGCCCGCCTGGCCGACGTAGCCGCCGTAAGCCTCCACAATGGCCTGGTGGCCGAGGCAAATGCCAATAATCGGCAGTTTACCGCGCATTCGTGTCAGTAATTCCGGCATGCAGCCCGCTTCGCTTGGGGCACCTGGCCCAGGGGACAGCATCAGCACCGGGTTATCCATGGTGGCCAGGCGTTCGATCAGCGTTTGTGCCGGGACGTGGTTACGGTAAATCACCACGTTGTGGCCGTTCGCGCGCAGCTGGTCCGCCAGGTTATAGGTGAATGAGTCGATATTATCGAGCAGCAGGATGTCAGCCATTAGAAAATCTCCTGGGCGTGATGCGCGGTAGCAATGGCGCGCAAAACAGCGCGGGCTTTGTTGCGGGTTTCGTCGGCTTCGGACTGCGGGTCTGAATCAAGGACAACGCCAGCGCCGGCCTGCACGGTGGCTATGCCGTCTTCGACGTAGGCTGAGCGGATGACGATGCAGGTATCGAGGTCGCCGTGGGCGGTGAAGTAACCCACCGCGCCGCCGTAGCTGCCGCGACGAACGCCTTCGGCCCCGGCAATCAGCTGCATCGCACGTACTTTCGGCGCGCCGCTCAGGGTGCCCATATTCATACAGGCGCGGTAGGCGTGCAGCACGTCCAGGTCGTGACGCAGCTCGCCGACAACACGGGAAACCAGATGCATCACGAAGGAGTAGCGGTCGACTTTGGTTAAATCCGCCACGTAGCGGCTGCCCGGCGTACAAATGCGGGCAAGATCGTTCCGCGCCAGGTCAACCAGCATCAGGTGTTCTGAGAGTTCTTTATGGTCGGTACGCATTTCCAGCTCGATGCGGCTGTCCAGGTCTCGATCCAGCGATCCGTCGGCGCGGCGGCCACGAGGGCGGGTGCCGGCAATCGGGTAGATCTCAATCTGGCGATTCGTCGCATCGTATTTGAGCGAGCTTTCCGGGGACGCGCCGAACAGTGTGAAATCGTTGTCCTGCATAAAGAACATGTACGGGCTTGGGTTGCTCTTCTTCAGCGTCTGATAAGCCGCCAGCGGTGACGGGCAAGGCAGCGAGAAGCGGCGGGACGGCACAACCTGGAAAATTTCACCGATGCGAATGGCTTTTTGCATCTGGCGCACAACTGCCCCGAACTCTTCGTCTGTCTGATTGACATCGCAGCTCATGTTCTCAACTTTCTGCACCGGCAGGGCAGCAGGCTCTTCACTGATTTGCTGGCGCAGCTGTTCGGTGCGTTTCTGCAGGCGTTGTTTTTCGCTCACGGAAGGCGTAAAGAGGCTGGCATGAATGCGGGTTTGTTTTTTCTGATGATCGATGGTCAATAAGGTTTCGGCCAGGTAGAAGCAGTAGTCCGGGCAGCGGTTGTCCTGTTTAAGCTGCGGCAGGTCCTCAAAACCGGCCACCAGGTCGTAGGCAAACAGACCGCCGAAGAACATCGCATGGCGTTCATCCGCGGGCACGCTCACCAGTTCCTGCATAATGCGGAATGCGTCAAAGACCGACAGCGAGCACAGGCGCGCGTCTTCATCTAATAACGTGCTGACCGTTGGGAAGCGAAGGGTGCGGCCATCCGGGAAGTGCTCGTTTTCGACACCAGCCGGCAGGGCGGCATCCAGCAGAGGCAGCAGGGAAGCGCCGTTAGCAGACAAGGCCTGTAAGGTGACGGTGTCACCTAAGGCCGTAATGCGCATGGCGCTATCGACCAGCAGCAGGCTTTTTAAGTCGTCTTTGCTGTCGATGTCTGCGGACTCCAGCAGCAGCGTCGCAGGGCGCGCACCGCACAGCTGGTGGAAAAGGGCCGTTGGGTTTTCACGGTAGGCAGCTTCGCTGCTCAGGAGTTCAAGTGCCGGTTTTTGTGTTTGCATTTTAGTTCTCAAATTTTGTTCAAAAAAAAGCCCGCATCGTTGGCGGGCCTGGTATCTGTGCTGTTAAACAGCGTACGCGATCGCACCGCCCGAGTTCAGGGAGTACGCCACCAACCGTGCAGGGAATTCATCGCTTTCATTTCAGATACCTCGTTATGTGAACTTGCGTACTAGTAAACTGGTTCGCGGCTTTATTGTCAATACTGATTTTTTAAAATAGACGATTATCGTTATCATGGGCCGCTAAATTTCTGTCTATCCATTTCTGGAGCCATTTTGAGCGAGCCCACCCTGGCCACGATCCACGATTTACACAGCCACACTACCGCCTCGGACGGCCTGTTGTCTCCTGAAGCTTTGGTTAATCGCGCGGTAGATATGCGCGTCACGGTACTTGCCATTACCGATCATGACACCGTCGCTGGTCTGCCTGCCGCAAGGGCTGAAATCCAGCGCCTGAATTTACCGCTACAGTTAATTAGCGGCGTTGAAATCTCCACCGTTTGGGAAAATCACGAAATCCATATCGTTGGCCTGGGGATTGATGAACAGCACCCGGCGCTGAAGCTTTTTCTTGAACAGCAAAGTGAACGCCGCAGCCAGCGCGCGGTAATGATTGCTGAACGTCTGGATAAAGCGCGTATTCCCGGTGCGCTGGAAGGGGCAATGCGTCACGCAGGCAGCGGGGCAATTACCCGCGGGCATTTCGCTCGTTTTCTGGTCGAGCAGGGCAAAGCCAGCAATATGGGCGATGTTTTCAAAAAGTATCTGGCTAAGGGGAAAACCGGATACGTTCCGCCCCAGTGGTGTACAATAGAACAAGCTATTGATGTGATTCATCATTCTGGCGGGCAGGCGGTGCTGGCGCATCCAGGGCGCTACGGCCTGACCGCAAAATGGCTAAAACGACTGCTGGCGCACTTTGCCGAACACGGTGGCGATGCCATGGAAGTTGCGCAGTGCCAGCAGGCTCCCAACGAACGTACCCAGCTTGCCAGCTACGCTAAGCAGTTTAATCTGCTGGCGTCGCAGGGGTCTGATTTTCATCTACCCTGCGCGTGGATTGAACTGGGCCGTAAGCTGTGGCTACCGGCGGGCGTTGAGCCCGTCTGGCAGCACTGGGAGCAGAGCCGCATCGCTAAAGAGAGGGCAGTATGAGTCAGTTTTTTTATATCCACCCGGATAACCCGCAGCCGCGCCTGATTAATCAGGCCGTCGATATTATTCGTAAAGGCGGGGTCATTGTTTACCCTACCGATTCCGGCTATGCGCTGGGCTGCAAGATTGAAGACAAGGGCGCCATGGAGCGCATTTGCCGCATTCGTCAGCTCCCTGACGGCCACAACTTTACCCTGATGTGCCGGGATCTGTCGGAGCTGTCGACATACGCCTTCGTCGACAACGTGGCATTCCGTCTGATTAAAAACAACACGCCGGGGAATTACACCTTTATCCTGAAGGGCACCAAAGAGGTTCCCCGTCGCCTGCTGCAGGAAAAACGTAAAACTATCGGTTTGCGCGTGCCGTCAAATCCGATTGCGCTGGCGCTGCTTGAAGTGCTGAATGAGCCGATGCTGTCGACTTCGCTGATGCTACCGGGTAGCGAGTTTACCGAGTCCGATCCTGAAGAGATCAAAGATCGCCTCGAGAAAGTGGTGGATCTGGTTATCCACGGTGGCTATCTGGGGCAGCAGCCCACCACGGTTATCGATCTGACTGAAGACGCGCCGGTTGTTATGCGCGAGGGCGTCGGGGACGTTAAACCTTTCCTGTAAGGAAATCGCTATGGCCCGATTTAACATTGATGTTCTGGCTTCTCAATGCGGCGTGACGCCCGCCAATATTCGGAGCTGGCAGCGTTATGGGTTGATCAAGCCGCAGGTGGATGAGAACGGGCACCGTTTTTTTGATTTTACCCACTGTTCGCAGGTCGCCGCGATTGTTGGCTGGCTTGAGAAAGGGGTAGCTCTGTCGGATATGCTGGCGCTGCTGAAAGGCGAGGAGATGTCTCCGCCTTTCAGATGGCTCGACGTTCAGGAAGCCCTGCTGGCGCAGTGTGAAGCGATGCAGCCTGCGAAGCTCCGGGGGCTTATCTGGCGCTATGGCCGCGAAGTCCCGCCCGCTATTTTTATTGATGAGGTTATCCGCCCGCTGAGACTATGGCTTAACGCTGATGCACAGCAGGAACAGGCGATGAATAGCGCATTGCTTGATACGGCGCTGATTGAATATGCGACGTTCGTCCTGGCCAGCGGGCGTAAGCGTCCGGGCGGCAGTCTGTTTATTCTGGCACTTTCGCTAAAAGATCCCGTCGAGCTTTGGCTGGAAGGGATCCGTTTTGCCAGCGACGGTTTTTGCGTTGAGGTCCTGGATCGCGGCATTCCCTGCCCGGATCTTAGCCGTATTCATGCGGACCACATTATGATTTGGGCCGATAAGGCGCTGAATGCTAACCAACAGGCACAGTATCACCGCTGGCTGAAGAGCGGAATTCCTGTTTTTCTGGGAGGCAGTGAGGCCGCCAGAGGAAATAAAAATGTGGCTACTCCGCGCAATTGTGCTTCCGGCGAGCAAGCTGCACTGCTGGATACTCAGAGCCAGCGGTGAGCGAATCTGTAAACGGGTTTTCACTCCATTTACGTTAAAATTCGTGTAGTATGTGCGGCCACGATGCTGTCAGCGGTTTTCCTGCATTGCCGGGCAGCCATTCAAATTCGTATTTATACTTCATCAGGCCCATGCCTTTTGATTTCAAAGTATCTGAGACGCCTGTGAAGGCGACACCCGAGGAAGCTCAATGAGCGAAAAGTTACAAAAAGTGCTGGCTCGCGCTGGCCATGGTTCCCGTCGTGAGATTGAAACCATTATCTCTGCAGGCCGCGTAAGCGTTGACGGTAAAATTGCCACGCTGGGCGATCGCGTTGAAATTACCCAGTCGCTTAAAATCCGCATCGATGGTCATTTGATCTCCATCCGTGAATCAGCGGAACAGATCTGCCGCGTGCTGGCCTATTACAAGCCGGAAGGTGAGCTCTGTACCCGCAGCGACCCGGAAGGGCGCCCAACCGTTTTTGACCGTTTACCAAAGCTGCGCGGTGCACGTTGGATTGCCGTTGGGCGTCTGGACGTGAATACCTGTGGTTTACTGCTGTTCACCACCGACGGGGAGCTGGCAAATCGCCTGATGCACCCAAGCCGTGAAGTGGAGCGTGAATACTCCGTACGCGTGTTTGGCCAGGTGGATGACGACAAAGTAAGACAACTGTCTCGTGGCGTGCAGCTTGAAGATGGCCCGGCGGCGTTCAAAACCATCAAGTTCACCGGCGGGGAAGGCATTAACCAGTGGTATAACGTGACCCTGACCGAAGGCCGTAACCGTGAGGTTCGTCGCCTGTGGGAAGCTGTCGGTGTTCAGGTGAGCCGCCTTATTCGCGTGCGTTACGGTGACATTAAGCTACCGAAAGGCCTTCCGCGCGGGGGCTATACCGAGCTTGATCTGGCGCAGACAAACTACCTGCGTACGCTGGTGGAACTGCCGGAAGAAACCAGCAGTAAAGTGGCGGTAGAAAAAGATCGCCGCCGCATGAAAGCGAACCAGATTCGTCGTGCCGTGAAGCGTCACACCCAGGTGACCGGCGGTAACCGCCGCGCCAGCAGCAGCCGTAATAACGGCAGCGGCAGCTAAATCTTAACCCCTCTTTTGAGGGGTTTTTTATTAGTAATCAATACCCATCTGCGCCTTCACCCCGGCGTCAAACGCATGCTTAACCGGGCGGAGTTCGCTCACCGTGTCGGCCATCTCCAGAATATCGCGGTGGCACCCGCGGCCAGTCACAATCACTGTCTGATTCGCCGGGCGGTTAGCCAGCGCGATTAAGACGTCTTCCAGCGGCAGATAATCATAGGCCACCATGTAGGTCAGCTCGTCGAGGATCACCATATCCAGCGTGGCGTCTGCCAGCATCCGTTTGCCGTGCTCCCACACCGCAAGACAGGCGGCGGTATCCGTTTCCCGGTTTTGCGTTTCCCAGGTAAAGCCTGTCGCCATCACCTGAAACTCAACCCCGTGTGGCTCCAGCAGATTACGTTCGCCGTTCGGCCACTGGCCCTTGATAAACTGAATGACGCCGACTTTTTGGCCGTGGCCTACGGCGCGGGTAGCGGTGCCGAATGCGGCGGTTGTTTTACCTTTCCCGTTACCGGTGAAGACTATCAGGATCCCGCGCTCCTGCTGGGCTTCTGCAATGCGCGCATCAACCTTTTCTTTCTGGCGCTGTTGGCGCTGCTGATAACGCTCTTCGCTCATTCTGAAATCCCCGGTTTACGGTTAGGCTGGGCATCAAAACTCATGCCGGTCTTACGGCGGCTGTCGTCGCCCATCAGCCAGAGATAAAGCGGCATTAAATCCCGGGGCGTTTTCAGTTTAGCCGGATCTTCCGTGGGGAAGGCGCTGGCGCGCATTGCGGTGCGAGTACCGCCTGGGTTGATGCAGTTTACGCGCAGGTTGTGCTGCTTATACTCCTCCGCCAGCACCTGCATCATGCCTTCCGTCGCAAATTTCGATGCGGCGTAAGCGCCCCAGCCAGCGCGGCCCTGGCGACCCACGCTTGAGGTGGTGAACACCAGAGAGCCAGATTCGGATTTAAGTAATAAAGGAAGCAAAGCCTGAGTCAGGAAAAAGGTCGCATTGACGTTCACCTGCATGACGGCCTGCCAGGTGTCGGGATCCTGCTTGTCCATCGACACGACATCGCCAAGAATACCGGCATTATGCAGGACGCCATCGAGGCGAGGAACCAGCGCGCTAAGCTTGTTAGCCAGCGCATGGCAATCTGCCGACGTGGCGGTAGCCAGGTCGAGCGTGAACCAGTGCGCGGGGAGCAAACCGTGAGACTGGATCTCACCGGCGACGGCGCGGAGCTTTTGCTCATTGCGCCCCAGCAAAATCACCGAAGCACCAAATCTGGCATAGGTGAGTGCGGCGACACGGCCGATGCCATCGCTGGCACCGGTCACTAAAATAATGCGATTTTTCAGTAAATTATCTTGCGGCTGATAGTGCACGGTTTTACTCCTCGCGTGATGCAATATGCTCACGTCTTATTTCTCGTTAAGTTACCTGGCTTTATGCCTTAAAGACGGGCGTATTTCAATCAGTCAGCCGGAGACAATGCTAAGGATTAACATTTTGCAAAAATTTCCCCGAGCCAAATCTTTTAAGGATGCCCTCATGCTGCCTTTATAGTTACTTACAGACGAACGTGTGCCTGCTCGGGTACACTGCGGAGATTAACAATGCTTGGTGATAAAGGCGGTAAATGTGGATCTGATTGCTGACTATGGACTTTTTTTGGCTAAAGCGGTGACCATCGTGGTGGCAATTGGTGCCATTGCACTTATCCTGGTGAACGTTGCGCAACGTAAGAAACAGGGCCGGGGTGAACTAAGGCTGACGAATCTGAGCGAGCAGTATCAGGATGTACAGCAGGAGATGCAGGTCGCTATGCTCGACCCGCATCAGCAGAAGCTGTGGCTTAAAGAAGAAAAGAAAAAGCTTAAGCTCGAAGCGAAGCAGGCAAAGGCGCGGGCTAAACGTGGCGAAAAGGCCAGTTCAGGCAAGCCGACGCTTTACGTCCTCGACTTTAAAGGCAGTATGGATGCCCACGAAGTCAGCTCGCTCCGTGAAGAAATTACCGCCGTGCTATCAGTTGTTAAACCCAAGGATGAAGTTTTGCTGCGCCTGGAAAGCCCTGGCGGAGTGGTTCATGGCTACGGGCTAGCGGCATCACAGCTCCAGCGCTTGCGGGACAAAGCCGTGCCTTTAACCATTGCGGTGGATAAAGTGGCGGCCAGCGGCGGCTATATGATGGCGTGTGTGGCCCAGCGCATTGTGGCCGCGCCCTTCTCGATCATCGGCTCGATTGGCGTTGTCGCGCAAATCCCTAACTTCCATCGCCTGCTTAAGCGCAATGACATCGACGTGGAGCTGCACACCGCGGGGCAGTACAAGCGCACGCTGACCCTGTTGGGTGAGAATACTGAGCAGGGGCGTGAGAAGTTCAGGGAAGATCTCAACGAAACGCATCACCTGTTCAAACAGTTTGTCAGCAGCATGCGTCCGGGCCTTGATATTGAATCAGTGGCTACGGGCGAGCACTGGTACGGTACCCAGGCGAAAGAAAAAGGTCTGGTTGATGACGTGGCGACCAGCGACGATCTGCTGCTGGGGATGATGAAAGATTTTGACGCTATTAATGTACGTTATTTGCAGCGTAAAAAAATGATGGACCGCTTCACCGGTAGCGCGGCGAATAGCTTAGATCGCCTGCTGTTGCGCTGGTGGCAGCGTGGTGAAAAACCACTGCTGTAAAGCAAAAAAGCGAGGCGTTTAAGCCTCGCTTTTCGTTTAGCCCTGCAGCGTATACTTTTCTGACAGGACGTGGGCCAGGTGTTTAAACATATTAAACACCGCCGTACTCTTCGGCGTGGGCAAACCTTGTTCGTCCAGGAAGTATTCTCCACTAAAGACCAGCACGCCGTTTTTTTGCTCCACGCCGGTGGCTTCCATTCCGTGCAGGAAATCCTCATGTTCACGAATGATTTTGTTCGCCTCTGCGAGGAGGGATTCGCGGTCAATAGGCTGAGTTGTCTCTTGCATGATGTTCTCCTTAAAAAACTGGCGCTAGTTTACGTCCGCTTGAGGGAAAAGGGCAAATTTTCCCTGTAAACCCTGTGGCCTTAAAAAAGTTAACCGTGCTGGCGGGATCCGGTATTGCATGCTAATAAAGTTGCGTAACATATTTTATCAGGTAGAGTGTGACGCTTTCGCAAATCTGGCAACAGAATTGCTTGACATTCGACCAAACTTCCGTCGTGCTATGCCACTTGTTTGAGACTTTAGGCCTTTAATACCCGACGAGTGAGCCGTGGGTGTTGCAGGTTATTGAAAAAAAGAGTTGATCTCCTTCTACGCTGCCGCAATATAAAAAAGCGCGTCGCCAGTGGAAGGTGAAAATTTGCGACGTATTCCTGGAAGAATTAAATAGGTAAAGGTGAAAATGGGTAAAGCTCTCGTTATCGTTGAGTCCCCGGCAAAAGCCAAAACGATCAACAAATATCTTGGAAACGACTACGTGGTGAAGTCCAGCGTCGGTCATATCCGTGATTTGCCGACCAGTGGATCAACCACCAAGAAGAGCGCTGACTCTACCGCCGCCAAAGGGGCCAAAAAGGTCAAAAAGGATGAACGCGGAGCGCTCGTCAACCGTATGGGTGTCGATCCCTGGCATGACTGGGATGCTCATTACGAAGTGCTGCCTGGCAAGGAGAAAGTGGTCTCCGAGCTGAAATCACTGGCAGAAAAAGCAGACCACATCTATCTCGCAACCGACCTTGACCGCGAAGGGGAAGCTATTGCCTGGCACCTGCGGGAAGTTATCGGCGGCGACGACACCCGCTACAGCCGCGTGGTGTTTAATGAAATCACTAAGAATGCGATTCGTCAGGCGTTTGAAAAGCCCGGTGAACTGAATATTGACCGTGTGAATGCCCAGCAGGCGCGCCGTTTTATGGACCGCGTTGTGGGCTATATGGTGTCTCCGCTGCTGTGGAAAAAAATTGCGCGTGGCCTGTCTGCCGGGCGCGTTCAGTCCGTGGCCGTTCGCCTGGTGGTTGAGCGTGAACGCGAAATTAAAGCGTTCGTCCCGGAAGAGTATTGGGAAATCGATGCCAACCTGTCGACGCCGAAGGGCGATGCGCTGCCGGTACAGGTGAGTCACCATAAAGACAAACCGTTCCGTCCGGTTAACCGCGAGCAGACCATGGCGGCCGTTAGCCTGCTTGAAAAAGCGCGTTACACCGTTCTGGATCGTGAAGACAAGCCGACCAGCAGCAAACCGGGGGCGCCGTTCATCACTTCCACGCTGCAGCAGGCTGCCAGCACCCGCCTTGGCTTCGGCGTGAAGAAAACCATGATGATGGCGCAGCGTCTTTACGAGGCGGGCCACATTACCTATATGCGTACTGACTCTACTAACCTGAGCCAGGACGCGGTGAGCATGGTACGCGGCTACATCGAAGAAAACTTCGGTAAGAAATACCTGCCGGCGGATGCCAATCAATACGCCAGCAAGGATAACTCTCAGGAAGCGCACGAAGCGATTCGTCCTTCTGACGTGGCCGTGCAGGCGGAAGCGTTAAAAGACATGGAGGCGGATGCCCAGAAGCTTTATCAGCTGATCTGGCGCCAGTTCGTCGCCTGCCAGATGACGCCAGCGAAATACGACTCCACCACGCTGACGGTGGAAGCCGGTGAGTACCGTCTGAAGGCGCGTGGCCGCACGCTGCGCTTTGATGGCTGGACGAAAGTGATGCCTGCGCTGCGCAAAGGGGATGAAGATCGCACCTTACCGGCGGTGAATCCGGGCGAATCTTTGACGCTGGTTGAACTGCTTCCAGCCCAGCACTTTACCAAGCCGCCCGCGCGTTTCAGCGAAGCGTCGCTGGTGAAAGAGCTGGAAAAACGCGGGATTGGCCGCCCGTCCACCTATGCCTCTATCATTTCAACCATTCAGGATCGTGGCTACGTGCGCGTTGAGAACCGCCGTTTCTACGCCGAAAAAATGGGTGAAATTGTTACCGATCGCCTGGAAGAGAACTTCCGCGAGCTGATGAATTACGACTTCACGGCGCAAATGGAAAACAGTCTTGACCAGGTGGCCAATAACCAGGCCGAGTGGAAAGGCGTGCTGGACAACTTCTTCACTGATTTTAGCGGCCAGCTTGAGAAAGCGGAGCAGGATCCAGAAGAAGGCGGTATGCGTCCGAACCAGATGGTTCTGACCAGCATCGACTGCCCAACCTGCGGCCGTAAAATGGGGATCCGTACCGCGAGTACCGGCGTGTTCCTCGGCTGTTCTGGCTATGCGTTACCGCCGAAAGAGCGCTGCAAAACCACCATCAACCTGGTACCGGAGAACGAAGTTCTTAACGTGCTGGAAGGTGACGATGCGGAAACTAACGCCCTGCGTGCCAAGCGTCGCTGCCAGAAGTGCGGCACGGCGATGGACAGCTACCTTATCGATCCGAAGCGCAAGCTGCACGTGTGCGGTAATAACCCGACCTGTGATGGCTACGAAATCGAAGAGGGTGAATTCCGCATCAAGGGGTATGACGGCCCAATCGTTGAGTGTGAGAAATGTGGCTCCGAAATGCACCTGAAAATGGGGCGTTTTGGCAAGTACATGGCTTGTACTAATGACGAGTGTAAAAATACCCGTAAGATCCTGCGTAACGGCGAAGTAGCGCCACCGAAGGAAGATCCGGTGCCGCTGCCAGAGTTGCCGTGTGAGAAGTCTGACGCGTATTTCGTGCTGCGTGATGGCGCCGCTGGTGTCTTCCTGGCCGCGAACACGTTCCCGAAATCTCGTGAAACGCGCGCCCCGCTGGTTGAAGAGCTGCATCGCTTCCGCGATCGCCTGCCTGAGAAGCTGCGCTATCTGGCCGACGCTCCTCAGGAAGATCCAGAGGGGAATAAAGCGTTCGTTCGCTTTAGTCGTAAAACGAAGCAGCAGTACGTGGCTTCTGATAAAGACGGTAAAGCGACCGGCTGGTCAGCCTTCTTCGTTGACGGCAAATGGGTCGTTGGTAAGAAATAATTCTGCCTGAACCTGTGAAAACCGGAGCCTGTCTCCGGTTTTTTTATGGCGCCTTATATAACTCGTTTATTATCTTTTTATCCCATCTATACAAAGTAGCTATAACTGATATAGTGAGTAAAGCAATGTCAATTTTCGTTTTTTCTGCGTCTTAACCCCGCCCATTGCGCCGGGGCCTTTGACCCTGGACGGTAAGCTATGAAATTACAGCAGCTGCGTTATATCGTTGAAGTCGTAAACCACAATCTTAATGTCTCTTCTACGGCGGAAGGGCTCTATACCTCTCAGCCGGGGATCAGTAAGCAAGTTCGTATGCTGGAAGACGAACTGGGAATACAAATATTTGCCCGAAGCGGAAAACACCTGACCCAGGTTACGCCAGCGGGGCAGGAAATTATCCGTATCGCCCGTGAAGTGCTGTCGAAAGTCGACGCCATCAAATCCGTTGCCGGAGAACACACCTGGCCTGACAAAGGCTCGCTCTATGTGGCGACAACCCACACACAGGCCCGTTATGCGCTGCCTGGCGTGATTAAAGGCTTTATTGAGCGTTATCCTCGGGTTTCACTGCATATGCATCAGGGCTCGCCGACGCAGATTGCAGAGGCAGTTTCCAAAGGCAATGCCGATTTTGCTATCGCCACCGAAGCGCTTCATCTCTATGATGACCTGGTGATGCTGCCTTGCTACCACTGGAACCGCTCCATTGTGGTTACGCCCGATCACCCATTGGCTTCGAAAGAGTCGGTTAGCATCGAAGAGTTGGCGCAGTATCCGCTGGTCACCTACACCTTTGGTTTTACCGGCCGTTCCGAGTTGGACACTGCTTTTAACCGCGCAGGGTTAACGCCGCGAATCGTCTTTACCGCCACCGATGCCGATGTGATTAAAACCTATGTTCGCCTGGGACTCGGAGTAGGGGTCATTGCTAGCATGGCGGTAGATCCGATTTCAGACCCGGATTTAGTCCGTATCGAAGCCCAGGGCGTATTTAGCCACAGCACGACGAAAATAGGTTTCCGTCGCAGCACTTTCCTGCGCAGTTATATGTATGATTTTATTCAGCGTTTTGCGCCACATTTAACCCGTGACGTGGTGGATACCGCCGTGGCATTACGCTCGAACGAAGATATTGAAGCGATGTTTAAAGATATAAAATTACCCGCCAAATAATTCCCCAGGGTATCTTCGGCACATCCGAAGATACCCGAGTCATTATTAAACAAGAATTAAACGCATTTCTTCGTCTATTCCCATTCCCGTAAATAAGCCACATCCTGCTAATGGTTATTGTGTCGCAATTAAGAGACACAGCTAGTAAATAATTCGTGGTTGCGCAAACCTGGCGTTTCGATTATTTATTTCAGGTCAAAAGATTAAATCTTTTCTCCTGCTTATTGCGCAATTTTTCTGGCTTTTGAGCTAGAGTTTCTTTAGGATTAATCCCAACTGGCGATTAGTTATACCGATTGTTTAGAAACGTTACGATAAGTGGTGTCGATTGTATGAGGCTAGCAATGTCTTCAGGCAGTGAGGAATCGCAGCAGGATCCATCCCTGAAACGTAAGGCATGGATGGCGGTGTTTTTGGTGTCAGCCTTGTTCTGGCTGGTTGTGGCGCTGGTTGCCTGGCATTTTTGGGGGTAGCTATGTCTACTCGGGATAGGGGTCCTGCACCTAAAGTTGTGGCCCGCAACAGCGGCAAACCACGAAAAGACGTTAAGAAAGAGGGAAGCACGCCACCTGAAGGCTGGACGCTGACGAAACAGCAGCAGGCCTTTATTGATTTGTTTTCTGAAGACGATAGCAAAAAACAATAAAATCGTTATTGAATTGTTTATTTTTTCTGCGGAATTAAACGTGCTTTTTATTTGCCGCAGGGCAACCTGTTATTCACTAATAATTACACACAGCAATACATTCTGGTGATTGCTTAATTAAGCAGTCTTGTTGCATATAGTCACATTGAGTTAACTCTATGAATAATAACAATGCCGTGAAATATTGGTCATGGATCGGTGCTTTCACGCTGTCTGCTTTGTTTTGGGTAGAAGTGCTGCGTGTCTTCGCGAATTAATCTTCGTTGAGTGGCTGAGCGCCGCTGTCTTACTGCTTCGAATAATCCTCCCGATTCGCCTCTCGCCCCGACATTCCGTTGGGGCGTTTGTTTATTCACGGTTTATTCCCTTCGCCTCATTTATCAATTTGGGTTGTTATCAAATCGTTACGGCAGGTTTGTGTTATCTTTAATAGTGACCCTGCGAATAATCAGGGCACTCGCTATCCCTGTCATAAAGGAGGAGCTATGTCGTTAACCCTACGCGAAGCCAGTAAGGACACTCTACGGGCGCTAAATAAAACCTGGCATTACTACAGCTTGCCGCTGGCCGCAAAAGAGCTGGGGGATATCAGCCGGTTACCTAAGTCGCTAAAAGTTTTACTGGAGAACCTGCTGCGCTGGCAGGATGAAGACTCCGTCACCCGCGAAGATATTCATGCCCTGGCCGGCTGGCTGAAACAGGCCCACGCCGACCGCGAAATTGCCTATCGTCCTGCCAGGGTACTGATGCAGGACTTCACTGGCGTACCGGCGGTGGTCGATCTTGCCGCAATGCGTGAGGCCGTTAAGCGCCTCGGCGGTGATGTGGCGAAAGTTAACCCGCTTTCCCCGGTCGATTTGGTGATTGACCACTCGGTGACCGTCGACCATTTCGGCGACAACGATGCCTTCGAGGAAAACGTTCGTCTTGAAATGGAGCGCAATCACGAGCGCTATGTCTTTCTACGCTGGGGCCAGCAGGCCTTCAGCCGTTTCAGCGTTGTGCCACCCGGTACCGGCATTTGCCACCAGGTGAACCTTGAGTACCTGGGCAAAGCCGTCTGGAGTGAAGAACAGAACGGCGAACTTGTCGCTTACCCTGACACGCTGGTTGGCACCGACTCGCATACCACGATGATTAATGGCCTTGGCGTGCTGGGCTGGGGAGTGGGCGGTATCGAAGCTGAAGCGGCGATGCTGGGCCAGCCGGTATCTATGCTGATCCCCGATGTGGTCGGCTTTAAGCTTGAGGGCAAACTGCGGGAAGGGATCACCGCGACGGACCTTGTGCTGACCGTCACCCAGATGCTGCGTAAACACGGCGTAGTGGGCAAATTTGTTGAGTTTTACGGCGACGGGCTTGATTCGTTGCCGCTCGCCGACCGGGCAACGATCGCCAACATGTCTCCAGAATACGGTGCGACCTGCGGTTTCTTCCCGATCGACGGCGTAACGCTGGAATATATGCGCCTCAGCGGGCGTAGCGAAGAGCAGGTGGCTCTGGTTGAAGCTTACGCTAAGGCGCAGGGCATGTGGCGCAATACGGGAGATGAACCCGTGTTTACCAGCACGCTCTCTCTAAACATGCATGACGTTGAGGCAAGCCTGGCCGGGCCAAAACGCCCGCAGGATCGTGTCCCGCTCGGCGGAGTGCCAAAAGCGTTTGCCGCCAGCAACGAGCTTGAAGTCAACGCTTCCCACAAAGATCGTCATCCGGTCAGCTACACGCTGGCGGGCGAAGAGCATCAATTGCCGGATGGCGCCGTGGTGATTGCCGCTATCACCTCCTGTACCAACACGTCAAACCCCAGCGTGCTGATGGCGGCAGGGTTGCTGGCTAAAAAAGCCGTCAGTCTGGGGCTGAAGCCGCAGCCCTGGGTGAAGGCCTCGCTTGCGCCGGGATCTAAGGTGGTCTCGGATTATCTGGCGAAAGCCAAATTAACCCCATACCTTGATGAGCTGGGCTTTAACCTGGTGGGTTACGGTTGTACTACCTGCATAGGCAACTCTGGTCCGCTGCCCGATCCTATCGAGCAGGCGATTAAAAAAGGCGATCTTACCGTGGGCGCGGTGCTTTCCGGCAACCGCAACTTCGAAGGCCGTATTCACCCGCTGGTGAAAACGAACTGGCTGGCCTCACCGCCGCTTGTCGTCGCCTACGCGCTGGCTGGAAACATGAACATCGACCTGACTAAAGAGCCATTAGGGCAGGATAAAAATGGCGCTGACGTCTACCTGAAAGACATCTGGCCGGGCAGCCAGGAAATTGCTGCGGCTGTCGCGCAGGTGACTACCGAGATGTTCCACAAAGAATATGCTGAAGTGTTTGAAGGTACCGAAGAGTGGCGCAGCATTGAGGTGGCGCGGTCGGCCACCTACGGCTGGCAGGACGACTCAACCTATATCCGACTGTCGCCGTTCTTTGACGAGATGGGCGCCGAGCCAAAACCAGTGGAAGATATTCACGGGGCTAACGTGCTGGCGATGCTGGGGGATTCAGTCACTACCGACCATATTTCCCCGGCGGGGAGCATTAAACCTGACAGCCCGGCGGGGCGCTACCTGCAGGGGCATGGCGTAGAGCGCAGAGACTTTAACTCCTACGGTTCGCGTCGTGGTAACCATGAAGTCATGATGCGCGGGACGTTTGCCAACATTCGTATTCGCAACGAGATGGTGCCAGGCGTTGAAGGCGGCATGACGCGGTTACTGCCGGGTGAAGAAGTTCTGTCTATTTATGACGCTGCAATGCGTTACAAAGAGCGGGGCATTCCGCTGGCGGTGATCGCCGGGAAAGAGTATGGCTCCGGTTCAAGCCGCGACTGGGCGGCCAAAGGCCCTCGCTTGCTGGGCGTCCGGGTGGTCATTGCCGAATCGTTCGAACGTATTCACCGCTCGAACCTTATCGGCATGGGCATTTTACCGCTGGAGTTCCCTCAGGGCGTCACGCGAAAAACGCTGGGGCTGACGGGGGAGGAAAAGCTGGATATTAGCGGGTTAAACCAACTGAAACCTGGCGCCAGCGTGCCGGTTACGCTGACCTTTGCCGACGGGCGCCAACAGGTCATTGATTGCCGCTGCCGCATTGATACCGGCAATGAGCTGACCTATTTCCGTCACGACGGCATCCTGCATTATGTGATCAGGAATATGCTGAAGTAAGAAACGACAAAGCCCCTGAAAAGGGGCTTTTTTACGAGATGAGCGTCTTTACTCAGACAGCAGATGGCCCATTTTGGCGGCTTTAGTGTCGAGATAATGCGCATTTTTCGGGTTACGGCCGACGATGAGCGGTACGCGCTCAACAATGTTGATCCCGGCTTCAGTCAAAATTTCGACTTTTTTCGGGTTGTTGGTGAGTAAACGCACGGCATCCACGCCCAGCAGCTTGAACATGTCGGCGCACAGCGTAAAGTCACGTTCGTCGGCGGCAAAGCCGAGCTGGTGATTAGCCTCTACCGTGTCGTAGCCTTTATCCTGCAGCGCATAGGCCCGGATTTTATTCAGCAGCCCGATATTACGGCCTTCCTGGCGATGGTAAAGCAGCACGCCACGGCCTTGTTCAGCTATGTGGGTTAACGCGGCTTCAAGCTGGAAGCCGCAGTCACAGCGCAGGCTGAACAGCGCATCACCGGTCAGACATTCGGAGTGGACGCGCGCGAGCACGGGCTCTTCACCGCTAATATCCCCGAAAACCAGGGCAACATGATCCTGCCCCGTTGCCACTTCTTCAAAACCCACCATCAGGAAATCGCCCCAGGGGGTTGGCAGTTTGGCTTCTGCCACACGTTTAAGCTGCATGTGATTCTCCAGGTACTTATTTTGACACCGTGGTGTCTGCCAGAAGTCTGGCCTGTACGTTAATGTCAGATATTTTGCCATAACGCGCGGTCGTTCGCTTCATTGACAGATTAAAAAGCCATTTTTGCCAATGACGGCATCGCGGTTTAACCTTCCTGGGCATTTTTCGGTTATTCTTTAAAGGCTTTCATTATCATGAGGTTTTCATGCAGGCAATAGCAAAACGCATCACCGCAGGCACAACGCTTCTGTTAATCATGCCGTTAATCGTCTGGTTCAGCGGCTGGAAATGGGCCCCTGGGGGCGATGAAAGCGTGTTAAAAATGCTTTATTGGGTCACTGAGACCGTGACGCAGCCCTGGGGAGTCATTACGCATGTTGTGCTTTGTGCCTGGTTTCTGTGGTGCCTGCGTTATCGCCTTAAGCCTGCGCTGATGTTATTTGCTATCCTCGCTGCCGCTATCCTTATAGGTCAGGGCATTAAGTCCGTTATCAAGAACAAAGTGCAGGAACCCCGGCCATTCGTCGTCTGGCTTGAAAAAACTCACCATATCACTACCGACCAGTTCTACACTTTAAAGCGTACTCAGCGTGCGGAACTGGTGAAAGCGCAGCTGGAAGGGCAGGATGAAATTCCCGGGTGGTTACGTAAACACTGGCAGTTCGAAACCGGCTTCGCTTTTCCTTCTGGTCACACGATGTTTGCTGCCAGTTGGGCGCTGTTGGGCGTAGGATTACTTTGGCCGCGCAGGCGGACGTTTACGCTGGTGGTATTGTTGTTATGGGCAACGGGCGTAATGGGAAGCCGACTGTGGCTGGGCATGCATTGGCCACGTGACCTGGTTGTCGCCACGATTATCTCTGGTTTGTTAGTTATTCTGGCGACCTGGCTGGCGCAGCGCTGGTGTGGGCCGCTGACTCCGCCTGCAGAAGAAGACCAGGAAATAGCCGAACGGCATGAAAAAAGTTGAGAATAGTGTTTTAACCCCCATTTCTTATGCATTCGGGGAGGTTAATGGATTCCCCGGTTTCGCCTGAAATGGTAGTTTATACCTCCGGGACTCATTTTTGGCATAGCTAAGCCAGCTGTGACCACATAACGGGATGTCATGTGAAATATTTACTCATTTTCTTACTGGTACTTGCCATCTTTGTGGTGTCTATCACTTTAGGGGCGCAAAACGATCAGGTTGTGAACTTTAATTACCTGTTAGCGCAAGGCGAGTACCGGGTGTCTACTTTGCTGGCGACGCTGTTTGCGGCAGGGTTTATTCTTGGATGGCTGATTTGCGGTCTGTTCTGGCTGCGCGTCCGTGTGTCCCTGGCCCGTGCTGAGCGAAAAATTAAACGTCTTGAGCAACAGGTTACCCCTACTACTGATGTTTCGGCGCCCGTTGTGCCGGCCGTGAAGGAATAATCTTTTATGTTGGAACTGCTGTTTCTGCTGTTACCCATTGCAGCCGCTTATGGCTGGTATATGGGGCGCAGAAGTGCGCTGCAAGACAAACAGCAGGAGGCCAGTCGCCTTTCTCGCGACTATGTCGCCGGGGTGAACTTCCTGTTGGCTAACCAGCAGGACAAAGCGGTTGATCTGTTCCTCGACATGCTTAAAGAGGACACCGGCACCGTTGAAGCTCACCTCACGTTAGGGAATCTCTTCCGCCAGCGTGGCGAGGTTGATCGGGCTATCCGTATTCACCAGTCGCTGATGGAAAGCGCGTCGTTGAACTACGACCAGCGTCTGCTTGCCGTGCAGCAACTCGGCAAAGACTACATGGCCGCCGGGCTTTATGACCGCGCCGAAGATATGTTCAGCCAGCTTATCGACGAAACCGACTTCCGCATCAGCGCGCTGCAGCAGCTGCTGCAAATTCACCAGGCAACAAGCGACTGGCAGAAAGCCATCGACGTGGCCGAACGGCTGGTTAAGCTCGGCAAAGACAAACAGCGTGTGGAAATCGCGCACTTCTACTGTGAACTTGCGCTGCAAAACATTGGCAATGACGACACGGACAAGGCCATGTCCCTGCTTAAAAAAGGGGCGGCTGCAGATAAAAATTGCGCCCGGGTCTCCATCATGATGGGGCGTATTTTCATGGAAAAAGGCGAATATGCCAAAGCGGTAGATTCGTTAAAACGCGTAATTGAGCAAGATAGCGAACTGGTCAGCGAAACGCTGGAGATGCTGCAGGTGTGCTATCAACAGCTAGGCAAACCTGACGAGTGGGAAACTTTCCTCAAGCGTTGCGTGGAAGAAAACAGCGGGGCAGTGGCAGAGCTTATGCTGGCGAGCATTCTCGAGCAGCGCGAAGGCGCTGAAACGGCTCAGATGTATATCAACCGTCAACTGCAACGGCATCCAACAATGCGGGTATTCCATCGTCTGATGGATTACCACCTGCATGAGGCGGAGGAAGGGCGAGCGAAAGAAAGCTTGATGGTACTGAGGGATATGGTGGGCGAGCAAATTCGCACCAAGCCCCGCTATCGCTGTCAAAAATGCGGCTTTACTGCCTACACCATGTACTGGCATTGCCCATCCTGCCGCGCCTGGTCAACGGTGAAACCAATTCGCGGGCTGGATGGGCAATAGCCCGCGTTTTTTAAAAATCCATACTTTAGTTACAACATACTATTAAATGCTTCATCGTCCCCAGCTTCAGCATCGTGCAACTTTCGCTTAGCAGGGGGCAATCGCGGCTGTAAATTTACCTGGCTGACGAGTAGAATGCTGCCGTTTAACTTTTTTGCGCCGCGCTGGTGCCCAACAGTCAGAAGGTTTTGCCATGAATTCAACTGCGTCATCCTCCTCCCGTGTTGCCACTGAATCGCCGATAGTCGTTGCTCTTGATTATGATAATCGCGATAGCGCCCTGGCCTTTGTCGACCGTATCGACCCGCGCGACTGCCGTCTGAAAGTTGGAAAGGAGATGTTTACCCTGTTTGGTCCACAGCTGGTGGGTGACCTGCAACAGCGCGGGTTTGATGTCTTCCTCGATCTGAAATTCCACGATATCCCGAACACCACCGCGCGGGCCGTAGCTGCTGCTGCAGAAATGGGCGTGTGGATGGTCAACGTTCATGCTACGGGTGGAGCCCGAATGATGCGCGCCGCAAAAGAAGCACTTGCCCCATTTGGGAAAGATGCGCCGTTGCTGATCGCCGTTACCGTTTTGACCAGCATGGAAGCCAGCGACCTGGCCGATCTGGGCATTACCGCCAGCCCGGCAGATTATGCCGAGCGTCTGGCGACGCTGACCAAAGAGTGTGGCCTGGACGGCGTAGTGTGCTCTGCGCAAGAGGCGGTACGTTTTAAGGCGGCGTTAGGCCGAGAATTCAAGCTTATTACCCCAGGCATTCGCCCGATGGGCAGTGATGCCGGCGATCAGCGCCGCATCATGACACCGCAGCAGGCTCTGCAAGCCGGAGTAGACTTTATGGTCATTGGGCGTCCGATCACCCAATCGGCTGACCCGGCGCAGACTTTGCGCGATATTCGCGCCTCGCTGGTGCAGGGGGCTTGATGAAAGACAATAACAGCCGGCTGGTTTACTCCACGGAAACCGGGCGTATAGACGAACCTAAAGTTGAAGTTCAGCGCCCAAAAGGCGACGGCATTGTGCGCATTCAAAAGCAGACCAGCGGCCGCAAAGGGAAGGGCGTATGCCTGATTTCTGGTATTGATGCCGACGATGCGACGCTGGCAGCCATTGCTGCGGAGCTGAAAAAGAAATGTGGCTGCGGTGGCGCGGTCAAAGACGGCGTGATTGAAATCCAGGGCGATAAGCGCGATTTGATAAAATCATTGCTTGAAGCGAAAGGCATGAAAGTGAAACTCGCGGGCGGGTAATTCGGAATAATATTAATTATTGGGCCACGGCAAATACCGTGGCCTTTTATTTTTACTGCTGTTAGTCAGACCTGAAAATTAACACGTAATGAATTCGTCAAAGCGAGTTAGCTTTTGCTGGCGTCCTGCCTTATTTACCCACCTGGTGACCGATAATACCGCCTACTGCCGCACCGCCAAGCGTACCCAGCGTGCTGCCGTCGGTCAGTACTGCGCCACCCAGCGCACCGGCACCTGCGCCGATTGCCGTGTTGCGGTCACGCTTAGACCAGTTAGAACATGCACTCAGGGACATTGCGAGGGTAATAGCCAGCATTGCAGCGGCCATTTTTTTGTTATTTAAGGTCATCATACTTTCTCCAGAATAATTGATTCACGGAAGCCAGTCTCAGGTAAGTATAGTAAGAATTCACCACTTTACCGGGCGGTTCGTGAAACGATGTCGCGATATAAGCTTAAAAAAGGGCAGGTGCGTTTATTACTCCCTGTTATATCGCTAAATTCTATTCTATTTTTTCCGTATGATTAACACAGGTAAAAACTCTTAATTCCAGCGTGGGAATATTCTGAGAGAGAAGAAGCCCACGCGCGGCGCGGGCAGCAGAGATTTAGACGGCGGCGTAGGGGTCAACAATATCCACCTGCAGGTGGACTGCTTTCAGTTGCTCCAGCGTCTCCTGGCTAATTGCGGCGTCGGTGATAACGCGGTTGAAGCGTGAAATCGGGCCCAAAGTATACGGATGCACGTTGCCAAACTTGCTGCTGTCCGTCAGCACAATGGCCTCGCTACCTTTCTCCAGCACAGAATTCACCACGTCGGTACGCAGCATATCGCGCCCGGTAAAACCGGTTTCCGGCAAGAAACCGTCGATGCCGATAAAAGCCTTACTGAAATGCAGCTGCTGGATAAACTGGCGGGTAAGCGGCCCGACCATGCTTTCGCTTTTCTTCTGATAGATCCCGCCGACCAGAATGACTTCACAATCGGTGTCTTTCAGCAAATGGGCGATGTAGCTGCTGACGGTGATCAGCGTGACCTTTTTTTGCTCCGCCAGAGTACGGGCGAGAAGCGCGTTGCTGCTGCCGTTTTCGATAAACACGGTTTCACCATCACTCACCAGCGAGGCGGCATATTGCGCAAGCTGCAGCTTGAGGGTGTAGTTGTTCATCATGCGAGTTTCAACATCATCGCTATCCAGCGGGACAGCAAAGCCATGCGTGCGACGAAGGTAATTATTTTTTTCCAGCAGGTTCAAATCCTGGCGGATGGTGACTTCTGAAACGCCGGTTGTTTTCGCCAGAGAGGCGACGCTAACCCGGCCTTGATCGATAACCATCTGCAGGATAATTTGTTGTCTTGAGTTCATGTCAGCCAGTAGTCAGGCGGGGGATTAACCCCGCCTTCTCGTCAAAGAGTATGTTCCGTGCGGGCTATAATATCATCCTGCGCGTCAGGAGATAAGGCCGTAAAGAAGGCCGAGTATCCTGCAACCCTTACCACCAAATCTCGATATTTATCAGGATTTTGTTTGGCATCAAGCAGTGTTTCGCGGGAGACAATGTTGTACTGAACGTGCCAGCCCTTGTGTGATTCGAAGAAGGTGCGCAGCATAAACATTAATTTTTCACGATCGCGTGGATTATCTAACGTTGAAGGATTCAGTTTTTGGTTCAATAAAACACCGCCGAGGATTTTATTGGTCGGCAGTTTGCCCACGGAACTGATGACCGCCGTAGGGCCAAAATGATCGGTCCCGGACGCGGGGCTGGCGCCTTCTGCCAAAGGTGTATGTGCTCTCCGGCCATCCGGTGTGGCCATCGTGGCTGCGCCAAACGGCACGTTTGCTGAAATAGAAGAGGTTCCCGCGTAGTATGTTCCGCCAACAGGGCCGCGGCCAAAGCGCGTGTTGTGATAGCGCTTAAGTTCATCAATGTAGGTTTGATAGGCGCGGGCGAGCAGCATATCGACTTCGTCATCGTCGTTGCCGTATTTTGGCGCGCCGTTGATTAGTCGCTGGCGAAGCTGCTCGCCGCTCAGCCCGACAAAATCGTTGGCCAGGGCATCCGCCAGCTGTTGCTGCCCGATGATGCCCTGTTCAAAGACCAGTTTTTTTACGGCTGAAAGGCTATTCCCAAGATTGGCAATCCCGACCTGAAGTCCTGAAACCCAGTCGTATTTGGCGCCACCTTGCTTGATACTTTTGCCTCGTTCAATGCAATCATCCACCAGCGCCGAACAAAGAATATCGTGCGCGTTTTCTTCCAACACGGTATCTACCACGCATTCGATCTCGATCGATTTTTGCGTGTAATAACGAATTTGCTGGTCCCAGGTTTCGAGGACTTCGTCAAACGAAGTGAAATTGCCTTCAGACAGCGCCTTTTGCTGTGGGAGGAAGATGCTCCCGCTGGTGGCATCCCGGCCATGTTCAAGGCTTGCCAGCATCACGCGGGCAAAGTTGATGAAGCTCATGCCGGTGCAACGGTAGCCCCATTTTCCGCCGACGGCGGTTTCAATGCAGCCGATAGCCGCATAGTCATAAGCATCTTCCCGGCTAACGCCAAGCTTAATGAATGCCTCGATAACAATTTCATCATTGTTAAACGCCGGCATGCCGAATCCGCAGCGAATCACCTGCACACAGGCATCAAGGAAGTCGCTGCTCATCCCGGCGTGATAGCGAACGTTGAGGTTAGGCTGCGTTGAGCGCAGGCGGCCGCAGGACTCAAGAATGTCCCAGGAGAGCGGGTTAACGGCATCCACCGCGACGCCGTGCACCAGCGTTTGTCCTCCGATGGTGACGTTTTGGTAAAGCGGGCTGCCGGCGGAAGCTTTTGAATGCGAGCCGGAGCGAATTTTATTCACCTCAAGCAGCTTCAGCCAGCAGCTTTGCAGCAGTTCAATGGCCTGTTCCCGGCTGGTGGTTCGCTGTAATTCTACATCCCGGCGGTACCACGGATAAAGGTACTGATCGAGCCGACCAAAGGAGACGGAGTGCCCGTTGGATTCAATTTGCAGTACAAGCTGTACGAAATAGCTGAGCTGTAAAGCCTGCCAGAAAGTGACCGGCGGATTGCTGGCGATATGTTCGCAGTTTTCAGCGATCGCCAACAGTTCATCCCGGCGTGCCTCTCGTTTTTCGTCGGAGGCCATTTTCTTCGCCAATTCTGCGTAGCGTAATATATGGTCGCTCAGGGCAACAAAAGTCATATCAATGGCTTTCAGGAACTGTTCTTTGTGCAGGTCGTCCCAGTCGGTAAGTTGCAAACGCCCGCGTCGCTCGGCGACTTTGTCACGCAACCCACTAATACCCAGCTCAAGCAGCAGCGGGAAATTCACCGCCAGGTGAGCGTCGCCGGAAGTCATATTGCCTTCGGCTTTTATGATCCCGGTCGCCAGCAGTGCCTTTTGCTCGTCGGTAAACATGCCATAACAGCGATCCTGCACCGTTTGTCCGCGCCACCAGGGGCAAACTTCATGCATGACCGCTTTATCCGCGTCGGAAATTGAAAAGCCGGCACCCGGACGGTCGCCAAGATCGTCGATTTCGCTCTCAATCCAACCCACGGTGTATTCCGGGAAGAACGGCGCCCCGCGCACATGGCTTGCCTGGTTGCCGACGATCAGCTCGTCATGTTTGATCCAGATGGTTCGCTCCGCCAGATGATGGGCCAGCGCCATCGCGCGGCGAACCGGCAGCGGTTTATCCTGATGCCGCTGGTAAACAGCAGTGTAGTGGCGGGCACGCTCGGTGCAGACCGGCGGCTTCACGATATGTATCAGCGCTTCTTTGTGCGCCTTTATACGTGGGCTGAGAAAATTCAGGTTCAGTTCGGTCATGATGATTATCCTCTAATCCAGGCTGTCATGCCTTTTTGGCTGGCGTACTGTTCGGCGAAGTGCAGAAGGTCTGGTGCATCAAGCGGCCTGCTGGCGGCCAGGTAGGGCTGCTCCAACAGGGTGTATTTGTTTATCCCTAAGGTGTGATAAGGCAGAAAATGGATAGATTTCGCGCCAATTTCGTCGGCGGCGAAATCGCTGATGGCGCGGATGGAACGTTCATCGGCGTTAAAATCGGGAATCAACGGCACGCGGATGGTCATCTCTACGCCGCGGGCGGCCAGCTTGCGAAAGTTATTTATCACGCGTTCGGCGTTGCCGTCGGTCCACTGCTGAAAGCGTGCTTTGTCTACGTGCTTAAGATCCGCCAGCAGCAAATCCAAAAAAGGTAATGAAGGCGCAATGTATTTCCAGGGCACGTGCAGGCAGGATTCCACGGCAGTATGCAGGTCGGCCTCTTTACTGCGCTGTAGCAGTTCCCGCGCCAGCTCCGGCTGCATAAAAGGCTCCCCGCCGGAAAGGGTAATTCCCCCTCCGCTGCGAGCATAAAAAGGTTTATCGCGCAGCACGGTGGCCATAATAGAATCCGCCGTTTTTACTTCACCGCAGACGGTCAACGCCTGGGTAGGGCAACACTCTCTCAGCGCATTGATAGCATTGGGGTTGAGTTTGCCACGGGCAATAACCAGTTCGCTGTCTACACGGGAAACCACGTCCGGTACGGCCTGCTGGCAAAGTTCGCAGCCGGCGATGCACAAACGGCGGTCCAGCAAAACGTCGCATTCACGGCTACGGCTTTCGGGATTCTGGCACCAGCGGCAGCCCAGCGAGCATCCTTTCAGGAAGACCACCGTGCGGATCCCTGGGCCATCGTGCGTGGAGTAGCGCTGAATATTGAACAGCATGGCATTCTCTCTCTTTGTTTCTTTCGTAAATTAAATTACTTTCGAATGAAAGTTATATTGATATTGATCAGCTAAGCAATCGACAGTCGGGTTATGATGCGGTCAATGAGAGATGACTCTAATTCTGGAGAGCGTAATGGAACTGTATTTAGATACCGCAGATGTTGCCGCCGTTAAGCGTCTTGCCCGTGTTCTGCCGCTGCAGGGCGTAACCACCAACCCTTCCATCGTTGCCAAAGCGGGAATATCCCTGTGGGAAGTGCTGCCTGCACTGCAGGACGCGCTGGGGGGCGAAGGTCAGCTGTTTGCTCAGGTGATTGCGAACCAGGCTGATGAAATGGTGAAAGAAGCACAGCTGCTAACCACGCGGGTACCGGGGCTGGTTGTTAAGGTTCCCACTACGCCGGAAGGCCTGGCGGCACTTAAACAGCTTAAAGTCCTCGGGATCCCAACGCTGGGTACGGCAGTTTATGGCGCGACGCAGGGGCTACTGGCCGCGCTGGCGGGCGCTGAATATGTTGCGCCTTATGTGAACCGGCTGGATGCTCAGGGCGGGGACGGGATTCAGATGGTACAGGATCTCCAGCAGCTTCTGACGCTGCATGCCCCTGACGCGAAAGTGCTGGCGGCCAGCTTCCGCACGCCGCACCAGGCGATGTCATGCCTTCTGGCCGGCTGCGAAGCGATCACGCTGCCGATTGATGTGGTTGAACAGATGCTGGTCACGCCTGCGGTGACGGCGGCGATAGACGGGTTTGAAAAAGACTGGCAGGGGGCTTTCGGCTCGTTAACGCTCTAATCATTTATGGCCACCGTTCGCGGTGGCCTATATTTCCAAAAGAATTAAATTTCCCAGGGCGATTTTTTTTGCTCGCCGTCCTGCTTGTTTTCATCGTTATTTATGCTCAGCAATTCCGCTTTAAGGATCTCAAGGTTGTTTATCGCGGAGGCATAATCTTTGGCAACCAGAATATCCAGCACGGTATCAATACGTTTGGCAAGCTGCTGCGGATCCAGTGTTGGCATTGTTAATCCTGTCTGTGTTAGGGAATGAATCATTCGCCCATAATGCAAAAAATAGCCGATAAAGAGAAGGGCACTCGGCGAATTCTTAGCCTTATTCTTCAATAAATTATCGCACAACATATAAGCATTAATTATTAATCCTTACGCTGCATTCATCAAACTACAGCCGTGGATTAGTCTGATCCTGCGATGACCGCACTTTCATTTAATGAGGATCTGGCTATGACAGTTATCAACCAACCAACCTGCAAACTCTTTACTGACACTGCACGTTTTACTCAACTGTCTGGATATTACGAAGAAGAACGCCGTACAGTCTGGATGATGCTTCGTGCCCGCCCGCGTCCCTGCTTCAATCACGGACTTATCGAGGAAATAATGAACCTGGGATATATCGTCCAGAAGGCCGGATTTAAAGTCGATTTCTGGGTTACCGGCTCGCTGGTCCCCGGAATGTACAATACCGGCGGCGATTTAGGCTTTTTTGTGGAAACTATTCGTAATGGGCGTCGGGAAGCGCTCCGCGCCTATGCCCGTGCCTGTGTGGACTGCGTGCATGCCGCGTCTCGCGGTTTTGATACGGGGGCTATCAGCCTGGCGATGGTTGAGGGCAGTGCGCTTGGCGGCGGATTTGAGGCGGCGCTCGCGCACCATTTCCTGCTGGCACAGCGCGATGCCAGGCTGGGATTCCCGGAAATTGCCTTCAACCTGTTTCCCGGGATGGGGGCGTACTCTTTGGTTGCTCGCCGTTCGGGCATGAAACTTGCTGAAGAGTTGATCTATAAGGGCGAGTCCCACACGGCGGAATGGTACCAGCAGTATGGGCTGGTGGATCAGCTGTTTGAGCCGGGACAGGGATACCTGGCCACGCGCACCTTCATCGATACCCTCCAGCCTAAACTTAACGGCGTGAAGGCCATGCTGCGCGCGCGGCAGCGCGTGTTACAGCTGCCGCGCTCAGAGCTGATGGACATCACCGAAGACTGGGTGGATGCCGCATTCTGCCTGGAGGACAAGGACATTGCCTATATGGAACGGCTGGTCATGCTGCAAAATCGCCATACGTCGACGGCTCTGCGTAAAGCGGGCTAGCGCTTTGTTCTGGCCTGATAGCGCTTAAACCAACGCTCGAACACGGCAGCGGGCATTGGTTTTGCAAATAAGAACCCCTGCCGTTCGTTGACGCCATTCTTGGTAAGAAAGGCGTCTTCTTTTTGGTTTTCCACGCCCTCGGCGATCACCTGTAAATTCAGCGCCTGTGCCACGGCCACGATGGCTCTCACCAGCGACTGAGACACGGAATGTTTATGCACGTCGCGCACAAAAGACTGATCGAGCTTAATAGCGTCGATAGGGAAGCGCGCCAGCTGCGATAAGGACGAGTACCCCGTGCCGAAGTCGTCCAGATGCACCTGCGCTCCCAGTTGACTGAATTGCTTGATAACCGACAGCGCCAGCTCTTCGTTTTCGATAAGACAGCTCTCGGTCAGCTCAACGTCAATCGGGCAGTATTCAAAATTCAGATCCTTCAGCGCTTGCTTGAGATCGCTAAAAATAGTCTGATCGGCGAGCTGGCGGGCGGACACGTTGACCGCCACGCGGAGATTAATGCCTTTGTCCCGCCACTTTGCCACCTGCTGCACAACGCTAACCATCACCCAGCGCCCTAGCGGCACAATCAGGCCAGACTCCTCGGCATAGGAAATAAAGCCATGAGGAGGAATCAGACCCCGTTCGGGAGACTGCCAGCGCACCAGCGCTTCCAGGCTACGGACTTCGCCGCGCCAGGTCATCTTGGGCTGGTAATGGATCACCAGTTGATCGTTATCCAGCGCTTTACGCAGATTGGTATCCAGCCACAAATACTCAAATACCCTCTGGTTCATCTCGGGAGAGAACACGCAAAACTTCCCGCGGCCGCTCTCTTTGGCGGTGTACATGGCGGTGTCGGCGTTACGAATCAGATTCTCTCGTTCATCCCCGTGCTGCGGGGCGAGAGATATACCCAGCGAACAGCCGCTATAGACCTCAATCAGACCGATCCTGAAGGGCTGCTTCAGGCGGGTCAGAATGCGGGAAGACATCGCTTCCAGCGAGCCCTGAGAGGTGTTTGTTGCCAGCACAATAAATTCATCGCCTCCGAGGCGCGCCAGCACCTGGCCTTCTTCGAGGCAGCTTAAAATCGCCAGCGACACGGCCTGCAATAGCTGATCGCCAAACATGTGGCCGTAGGCATCGTTCACTTTTTTAAAGTTATCGAGATCCAGATAAACGATGCCGACCTGCGTGTCGCCCCGTTTGGCGATGGCCTCGGTGATCAGGTCATAAATGGCGTTGCGGTTAGGCAGTCCGGTGATGGTATCGGTATTGGCCAGCACCCGCAGTCGCTCCTGCGCGCGGCGCTCTTCGGTAATGTCGGTGCCGGAACAAATCAGGTAGATTTCGTTTTTGCCGCTGCCGCTGTGGACAAACTTGTTGCGGAACAAAAACAGCCGCTGGCCTTTACGGGTTTTGACCCAACGTTCAACTTCATAGGAGCTGCCATTGCGAAAAAATCCGCTGATATTGCGCTTTGAGGCGGCGGCTTCGCTGCGGCTCATAAACAGCTTGAAGACATTCTGACCGATGACCTCATGTTCTTTCATCCCGGTGTATTCTTCACTTAACCGATTGAAGCGCTGGATATTTCCCTGTTTATCAAGAATGACAATGACTGAATTCGCTTCAGAGACAACCTGCTCGGCAAAAGAGAGGCCCTGGACCAGGTCGCGAGCCACCGAATGGGTGTCGTGCCAGGCCGAGGCGGTGCCCGCCCACTCGCGTTTAGACACTTTGCGGCCGACCATATGCACCGGGACTTCTATGCCGAACAGCGACAGCGTCATGGTCAGGCTGGAGGTAATCACCGTCATCTGACGAATTTCGTCGGCCTGTATCATGTCCAGCGCCACCACCTGGCCTGTGTCTGAATCTTCACTGGCCGCCAGCTGAAGGGCGTTGCTGTCCGCCGGTAGACGCCAGTAGGGGCTGGTCGTCCCCAGGTAACGATAAAGCAGGTTCTGCTCCAAATCGTCTTTCATTCGTGCTCCTGAGCCTCAGGGGAAAATATCACCTAAATCTATTATTTATAGTAGCAACAGACGGCCGATGTTAAAGCCCCGGTAAAGAGGAAAAGATCTTGTTTTTGCAGAGGATGTGCAATATATCGGCACATGAGATGACAGTAATGAAAAAGCCGGGCAGAGCGCCCGGCTTTATAGGGTGAAAATCAGGATCAGGCCGCAGGGCGAGCGATAACGCTGCGCGTTTCCATGCGAACTTCCGCGATGGTCACGTCGATAACGTCGGTCACTTTATAAACGACTTCGCCCTTGATCTGCACGGTGCCGTTTTCCTGGCTGCAAACCAGCTCATCACGTACCGCGTGGATGAACGGTGCAGGGATAAACGCCACGGCCCCGTTGTCCACCAGGCGTACGCGCATCCCGCCGCGGCTAACATCGATAATTTCTGCTGCGAAGCGAGTATCGGTGCCGGCTTTCGGGCTCAGGAAGCGAGCGTACAGCCAGTCGCCCACGTCACGCTCGGCCATCCGGTTCAGACGGCGACGTTCCGCCATCTGGACGGTGGTTTCTTCCGCCGGACGCGTCGCCGCTTCGCCTTTAATAATCGCTTTCAGCAAACGGTGGTTAACCATATCGCCGAATTTACGGATTGGGGAAGTCCATGTGGCATAGGCTTCGAGGCCAAGGCCGAAGTGCGGGCCAGGTTCGGTGCTGATCTCGGCGAACGACTGGTAACGGCGAATGCGGCTGTCCAGGAACCCGGTAGGCTGAGCGTCCAGTTCGCGGCGCAGTTTGCAGAAACCTTCCAGCGTAAGGACTTCCTGCGCGTCCACGGTGATGCCGTGGGTTTGCAGCATGGTTGCCAGCTGTTCAGTATTGGCCGGATCGAAACCGGTATGGACGTTATAAATCCCGAAGCCCAGTTTCTCGCGCAGCACGATGGCCGCACAAACGTTAGCCGCAATCATCGACTCTTCAACGATACGGTTTGCGATACGACGCGGCTCGGCCACGATATCCAGCACTTCGCCTTTCTCGCCCAAGACAAAGCGGTAGTCAGGGCGATCTTTAAAGACCAGAGCGTGGGTCTGGCGCCATTCGCTGCGGGTCAGACAAACGCGATGCAGCAGGCGAATTTGCTGTGCAATGGCGTCGCTCTGCGGCTGCCAGCCACCTTTCTCTTCCAGCCAGTCAGAGACTTCGTCATAAACCAGCTTGGCTTTGGACTCGATATTGGCGGCGAAGAAATGAATGTCGCTGGCGATAGCGCCGTCCTGCTCAATGGTCATGCGGCAGGCGAGGACAGGGCGGACAACGTTGGCACGCAGGGAGCAGAGATCGTCTGACAGCTCGCGCGGCAGCATTGGAATGTTGAAGCCAGGCAGATAGTTGGTAAAGGCACGAATTTTGGCGATGCCGTCGAGTTTGCTGCCTTCTGCGATCCACGCCGTTGGGTCAGCGATGGCCACGGTCAGCTGCAGTTTGCCGTCGGCAAGTTCTTCAACGTACAGCGCATCGTCCATATCTTCGGTGCTGGCGCTGTCGATGGTGACAAAATCCAGCGACGTTAAGTCTTCGCGCACCAGGCCGTCGTCAAGCATCTCGGTGGCGACGCCGTCCGGCGCTTCGCGTTCAAGATTATGACGTGACAGTGTCACCCACCACGGCGCAAGATGATCGTCGCCGAAGGTGATGAATTGCGTTAACTCGGCATAGAAGCCACGGTCGCCCTTTAGCGGGTGACGGCGCATTTCAGCTACCGCCCAGTCACCGTTCTGGAAGTCATGGGTCACGTCGCGAGCTGCGCGGCACTGAATGGCATCTCTCAACAGCGGATGATCCGGCACAATTGACAGGCGGTCGTCTTTTTTCTGAACGCGGCCAACAAAACGCGTCAGGAAAGGTTCGATAAGCGTTTCCGGCTCGGCGGACTCACGGTCTTTATCGGTGTGGATGACGGCGCTGATACGGTCGCCGTGCATCACTTTTTTCATCTGCGGCGGCGGAATAAAGTAGCTTTTATTCGCATCGACTTCGAGGAAGCCGAACCCTTTTTCCGTGCCTTTCACCACGCCTTCAGCGCGTGGAGTCTGAGAATGCAGTTGCTGTTTTAGCTGCGCGAGCAGCGGGTTATCCTGAAGCATATCGTTTCGTTTTCGTGGCCAAAAGAGCGGCTGACAGTTTTACGCGAAACCGTACCTTGCGGCAAGCGCTGATTGCCGTGAAGGCTTATGGATTCAGCGCTTGAGCGGTATTTCCCAGGCCAATTTTCAGGCGGTTTATCCACCCGGCCAGCCCGGCACTAACCAGTAGTTTCAGCACCTGCTGCTCGCTAAAACCTTGCTCATACAAAGGTTGAATCTGCGCGGCGCTAAATCTGTCCGGGGCGCGAGTTAACAGCTGCACGGCCTGAATAATCGCTTTTTCACGAGGGTGATTGTGACTCCAGGCGTTAAGCGCCCGTTCTCCGTTGCGCATCGCGTCCGGTAATCCAGCATCTCCCTGCCAGGCCGCCGCGGCATCGCTAAAGCAGGCGGCGCTGCCGTTAATCCGTGACGTCAGCATCACCACCAGCAGCGCATCGTCTGGTTGCTGCGCGGTGGTCTGCCAGAACAGGCGGGTGAGCTGGCTGAGGTAAGACAGCGGCCGCTCATCGTGAGCAAGCAGCCAGGCAATATCACGCAGCGTGCGCAGCGGCTGGCTGATGCTCAAGACTTCCAGCTGTTCCGCCCGGGCATAACGCATTTCAACGGGCGCCAGCCCCGGAAGCCAGTTGACCGGGTACGGCGTAAACAACGCAGGTTCCGCGTCCTGTTGCCCGTCCAGCCCCGGCAGCCAGCGAACGGGCAGCCCCTGCAGCGCTTGCCAGACGGCAATAGCGCGCGCCTGGAAGCCCACGAAGCCGATAATCTGGGTAAAGGAGACAATATCGTCCACCGAGAGGCCGCATTCATCCAACTGCGCTAAGGCGCTATCGTCGATAAGCGTCGGCTGGCTGGCAAGCTGGCGGGCAAACTGGGTGATCTGAGTCAGGCGACGGTTGCTTTCGCGGGATGAGTCGGGGCCGGGCTGGGGAGCAAGGCGAGCGGCATAGTGGTTACACAGGCGTTGGACCCCGTAGACCTGCGCAACGGTCAGCGCCGTGCTCAGGCGATCGTAGCTGCTCAGGGTGTGTAAACGCGTCACGTTAATCCTTTCCGGCAGCAGCACATCGGCTACCGCTCGGGCGGCATCAAGCCACGGGGCTTCAACAATCAATTGTGCTTCAGAAGGGGCTACATCAAGCAGAAAGCGGTCTTCAACCTGCGCTGCTTCGGGAACTAAAGGCAGTACATCCGCCGGGCACAGACTGGACTGGGTTTCATGATACCAGTGGCTTTTACCAGAAAAGCGGCGTTGTTCCATGGTCGTTCCTTGGTCAAAAAGTTTGCAGACCCGGATACAACGTGGAAGCCGGGCCTGGTTCGCTGTTTTATCCTGGCGCAAGCTCGGGAGGTGACAAAAGAATGATCGGTGATAATAAATATCGGAAAGGTATAACTAAATCGGATTCAGGGGAGGAAAGCAGGGGGAAATAGCGAAACGGGCCGCAGCCCGCTTCGCCCAGGAACAGAAATTAGTCTTTCAGTTCCAGCTCGTTCATGGCTGCGATGCTGAAGCCGCCGTCAACGTGAACCACTTCCCCGGAGATACCGGCAGACAGGTCAGAACACAGGAAGGCTGCGGAGTTACCCACGTCTTCAATGGTTACGGTGCGACGAATCGGGGTAACGGCTTCACAGTGGGCCAGCATTTTACGGAAGTCTTTGATGCCGGAAGCGGCCAGAGTACGGATTGGGCCAGCGGAGATGGCGTTCACGCGCACGCCTTCTGGACCCATGGCATTAGCCATGTAGCGAACGTTAGCTTCCAGAGACGCTTTGGCCAGGCCCATAACGTTGTAGTTAGGGATTGCACGCTCTGCGCCCAGGTAGGACAGGGTCAGCAGGGCGGAACCTGGGTTCAGCATTTCACGGCAAACTTTCGCCATGGCAACGAAGCTGTATGCGCTGATGTCGTGGGCAATTTTAAAGCCTTCACGGGTAACGGCGTTCACGTAGTCGCCATCCAGCTGATCGCCAGGGGCGAAGCCGATGGAGTGAACGAAACCGTCAAATTTCGGCCAGCTTTTCGCCAGTTCGGTAAACAGCGCTTCGATGCTCTCATCTTCAGCCACATCGCAAGGCAGCACGATGCTTGAACCCAGCTCGGCAGCAAAACCTTCCACACGGCCTTTCAGCTTCTCGTTCTGGTAGGTGAATGCCAGCTCGGCGCCTTCGCGGTGCATCGCCTGTGCAATACCGTAGGCAATGGAGAGTTTACTGGCGACGCCAGTGATCAGAATGCGTTTACCGGTAAGAAAACCCATAGCTTTAATCCTTAATAGTCATTGTTGTTGCGGCCAGCAGGTGAAAAAACAGGCAGGCCGACGTTAAGACCGGGCGATTCTAACATGACTCCCGCGTAAGCGTTAATCCGACCACTTTTCCACGTCATAATTTGAGCCGCAGGGATGTTGGCTGCACGCCCATTTCTCAGTCACTTACTTCAGTAAGCTCCTGAAAACTGCTCCCATGCCGCCTACCCGCAACTCAAATTATCTAGTGGAAGTTGGGGGAGAATGATCGTGGCGAAGTAGTCTAAATTAACGATCCCTACGCCAGGCGTCAGCGGTTAAGGCCTCGCCGAAGTGGCTGTTAATCAGCCGTTTAGTCAATTCATGCAGCGGGGAGGCGAGCACGTCGGCCGTGCTGCCGCGCTCCACCACTTCGCCTTCGTGCATCACCATCACCTGGTCGCTGATGTGCTTCATCATGCCAATGTGCTGGGTCACGTAAATATAAGAAATGCCTTGTTTTTCCTGCAGTTCAAGCATCAGGTTAATCAGCTGCGAGCGCATGGACATATCCAGCGAGGCCAGCGCTTCATCGGCGATAATGACCTTGGGCCGGAGGATCAGCGCGCGGGCCAGGCCCAGACGCTGTTTTTGCCCCGGCGCCAGCATATGCGGGTAATAGCTGGCGTGGTCCGGCAGCAGACCAACCATGCGTAAGGTGTCCAGAATGCGTTTTTGCCGCAGCTCTGGCTCCAGCTCGGTATTCAACCGCAGCGGGAAGTCCAGAATCTGCGAGATGCGCTGGCGTGGGTTCAGGGAAGTACTGGGATCCTGGAATATCATGCGGATCCGCTGGCTGCGCCAGGAGTAATCGCCGAAGTGGAGAGGGTGATCGTCAATCACTAACTCGCCGGTGGTCGGCTCAATCATTCCCGCCAGCATTTTTGCCAGCGTAGATTTACCCGAGCCATTTTCCCCGATAATCGCCAGCGTCTGCTTCTCGCGCAGCGTAAAGTTGAGCGGCTTCACCGCTTCTACGTGCTGGCGGTGAAACAAACCTGTACGGTAGCGAAACGTCTTACTTAAATTGCGGACTTCCAGCAGCGTTTCGACCATTACTGACTCTCCATATTCAGCGGGAAATGACAGGCGTAGAGGTGATTTTTCGCCCCTTCAAGCCTTGGCGCTTCAATGCATTTGCGCTGGGCATAAGGGCAGCGAGGCCCCAGACGGCAGCCCAGCGGCAATTGCTCCAGCAGCGGAATCGCACCCGGCATGGTGTTTAACCGGCTCTTGTGCGGCATCGGGCTACCAAAGTCAGGGATCGCGCGGATCAGCGCCTGAGTATACGGGTGGTGTGGCGTGGCAACCAGCTCTTCGCTCGTCGCGCTTTCCACGGTTTGCCCGCAGTACATCACGTTAATTTTATCCGCCCACTGGCTCAGCATCTGCAGGTCGTGGCTAATCAGCAGAATGGTGGTGTTGTTGTTCTGATTGAGCCGCGTTAACAGACGGAAGATCTGCGACTGCGTGGTCGGCTCCATGGCGTTGGTGGGCTCATCCGCAATCAGCAGGCGAGGCTGGTTTGCCAGCGCGATGGCGATCATCACCTTCTGGCATTCGCCTTCCGTCAGCTCGTACGGATAGCTGCTCATGGCGTCTCTGTGATCTTTAATCCCCACGCGGTGCAGCAGTTCGATGGCGCGGCGCTTGCGCCAGCCAAAGCGTTGCCACCAGCGGCCTTTATAAGTCCAGCCGGGAATATTTTGGGTCAACTGACGGCCAATTCTTTCCGACGGATCCAGGCAGGATTGTGGCTCCTGGAAAATCATCGACACGTTGTGGCCCACCAGGCGGCGGCGCTCACGCGGCGAGAGCCGCAGCAGGTCGATATCGTCAAAGCGCATACGGTCGGCGGTAACCCGCCAGTTATCTTTGGTGACGCCACAGATAGCTTTCGCGATGAGACTTTTCCCTGAGCCGGATTCGCCGACCAGACCACGAATTTCCCCTTCGCCCAGCGTCATGCTCACGCGATCGACGGCTTTTACCCAACCTTCGGAGGTCATAAATTCGATGGTCAGATTGCGGATATCAAGTAGCGGCATTATTGCACCCCCGCGTTAATCGCGCGGCGCAGGCCGTCGCCAAGCAGGTTAACCAGCAGGACGCTTATCATGATGGCCGCCCCCGGCAGCATCACCGTCCAGGGCGCAACGTAAATCAGCTCCAGCGCATCACCGAGCATTGCACCCCATTCCGGGGAAGGGAGCTGCGCGCCAAGATCGAGAAAACCGAGTGCGGCAATGTCCAGAATCGCCATAGAGAGCGCTCGTGTGATTTCTGTTACCAGCGTGGCGGTGATATTGGGCATGACGGCAAACCAGAGAATATTTAGCGTGGAAGCGCCATCCAGACGGGCGGCGACCACGTACTCTTTCTCCAGTTCATCGTGCACCGCGCTGTAGACCGAACGTACCATTCGCGGCAGCAGCGCCAGCCAGACGGCAAACATCGCATGGCTGAGATGGGGGCCAGCAAAGGCGACCACAATAATCGCCAGCAGCAGGGAAGGAATCGACAGCAGCGTATCGAGAATGTGGTTCAGCACCGCGGAGCGCAGACCGTGGGTCGACCCCGCTATCACGCCGAGCACGATGCCGCAGATTGTTGCCGCAAGCGTGACGACAAACGCGCCGCCCACCGTCGGAGCTGCGCCGCTCAGCAGGCGGCTTAGCACGTCACGGCCAAGATCGTCGGTACCGAGGAAGAACGAAACTTCCCCATAGCGGGACCATGACGGCGGCAAAAGCTGATAGCCCAGAAACTGTTGGTCAATTTGATACGGGGCAAAAAGACCGCCAAACAGGCACAGAATAGCCAGGCCGCCGCAGCCGTAGAGGCCAATCATCGCCGTGGTATCGCCATAGAATTTACGCCACGTCAGACGCAGCGTGCTTGGCGGTCGCTTTTCGCGGTAGACGCTATCGTAAGGCATACCATTCCTTATGCTTCAGTGGGTTGGCCATAGCGCCCAAAATATCGGAAATCACGTTAACAACAATCACCAGCGAGCCAATCACCATCACCCCGGCGGAAATCGCCATGTAATCCTGCTGGCGAATGGCGTTAATCAGCCAGCGGCCCAGGCCGGGCCAGCTAAAGACCACTTCGGTGATCATCGCCAGCGTCAGCATGGTTGAAAACTGCAGGCCCAGGCGAGGGATCACCGGCGGCAGCGCGTTGTGCAGCACGTGGCGATGCAAAATAGTGAAGCGGGAAAGCCCGCGCGTGGCGGCGGCTTTGACGTAGTTCTGATCGAACACCTCGATGGTACTGATGCGCATCAGGCGAATCACTTCGGTGGTCGGGGCGACGGCCAGGGCGGCGACCGGCAGCACCATGTGGCGCAGGGCGCTGACGATCATTTCGCTGCGATAAGGCGAGTCCGAGAGCCACGCATCCACCAGCGCAAAGCCGGTGACGGACTTAACCTCATAAAGCAGGTCAAAACGCCCTGAAACCGGGAACCAGCCCAGCGTCAGCGAGAAGAACAGCGTCAGCAGCAGCGCCAGCCAGAACACCGGAATCGAAAAACCGACCAGCGCCAGGGCGCTGATTAGCCTGTCCTGCCACTTATTGCGCATGATGCCCGCCAGCATCCCCACCGGAATACCAATCAGCAGCGCCAGGCCGAAGGCCAGAATGCACAGTTCCATGGTGGCCGGGAACACGTCGCGTAATTGCTCGTTAATCGACTGGCCGTTGATGCTGGAAACGCCAAAATCCCAGTGCAGCAGGCTCTCAAACCAGAACACCCAGGCGTTCCACAGCGAGGCACCCTGCAGCGGCGCGTGGGGCGTAAAATAGTTGAGGCTAAAGCCGACCACCGCCAGAAACAGCAGAGTGATCAGCAGCAGCAATAATCGCCTTAGCGTGAAAATGATCATTATTTTTTCGCCTCTTCATTTTCCCTGGACACGCCTGCAAACGAGGCGTTGCCGAAGGGGCTGAGCACCAGGCCTTTCATGTCGTAGCGGTAGGCCTGCAGCCTTAACGAAGAGGCCAGCGGCAGCACCGGCAGCTCTGCGGAAAGAATATCCTGCGCTTCGTTGTAGGCTTCAATACGGGCGGAAAGCTGCTGGGAAGAGAGCGCTTTTTGCAGCACGCTGTCGAAATGCGGGTTGCACCAGCGGGCATAGTTAGTTTGCGAGCCGATGGCCGCGCAGCTCAGCATCGGGCGGAAGAAGCTGTCCGGGTCGTTACTGTCCGTTGCCCAGCCGGCAAGCGTCAGATCGTGGTTCATGTCCATCAGTCTGGCTTCCTGGAAGCGGCCCTCCATCGGCACGATAATCACCTTCACGCCAATCTGCGCCATATCCGCCTGAATCAGCTCGGCGGTTTTGAGCGGGCTTGGGTTCCAGGCCTGGGAGCTGGTCGGCACCCACAGACGGAGTTCCAGTTTATCCACGCCCAGGGCCTGTAACTGCTCACGGGCTTTCGCCGGGTTGTATTCGGTAATTTTTGCGTCGTTATCGTAGGCCCAGGAGGCGCGAGGCAAAATGGATGCAGCCGTTTCTGCCGTCCCGTAATAAATAGACTGCATCAGGCGCTGATTATTAATGGCAAGGGACAGCGCGTGGCGAACGGCCGGGTTATTCAGCGGCGGTTTGTTGGTGTTAAACGCCAGGTACGCGATGTTCATGCCCGGGCGCAGCGTCAGGCGCAGACGCGGATCGTCGCGCAGAATAGTCAACTGACTTGCCGCAGGCCAGGCCAGCACGTCGCATTCGCCGGTGAGCAGTTTGGAAAGACGGCCGGTGCCGCCGGAACCGAGATCGACCACCACCTGCGGCATCAGCGGTACGCCGCGCCAGAAGTGCTGGTTACGCGCCAGGCGAATGTACTGCCCGGCGCGGTATTCGCTGAGCAGGAAAGGGCCGGTGCCGACCGGCTGCCTGTCCATCAATTCCTGGTGGTCAGCTTTGGTCAACTGCGCTGCGTATTCGGCGGACATCACCGACGCGTAATGCGTAGCTAAATGCCAGAGGAAGGAGGCGTCCGGCTTATTGAGGCGGAATTCAACGGTATTGTCATCCAGCTTGCGAACGCTTTTCACCGTTTCCGGGAACTGGAGACTGTCGAAATAGGGGTAGCTGCCGCCGTTAACGTTATGCCACGGATGGTTGCGGTCGAAGATACGCTCAAAGGTAAACACCACATCATCGGCGTTTAGCGCGCGGGTGGGTTTAAACCAGGCGGTAGTCTGGAACTGGACATTGTGGCGCAGGTGGAAACGGTAAGTCGCGCCGTTATCCAGCACTTCCCAGCTTTCCGCCAGTTCAGGCACCAGGCGATAGGTATAAGGGTCAACGTCCAGCAGGCGGTCATAAAGCTGCGCCGCCAGCGTGTCGACGGTCAGGCCGCCGCTGGTCATTTGCGGGTTAAAGGTGTTGACCTGCCCGTTGACGCAATAAACAAAGCCACTGCGGCGAATATCTGCCGGTTTTTCAGCGGGCGCAGCGGCACGCGCCGCGCCGCTCAGGCAGCATAAACCCAGTAACAGGGAGGAGAGCATTCCGCGCATAAGTTTTTGAGTTATCTCAAGTGATGGGCAAAGTGTATCGCACTCTTGCCTTCTCCCCAAAATTACTGGTGACGATCGGCAATTTTCTGCGCAGGACGATGAAAAAAACGCCGCTCAGTCCGGCGTCAGGCTGCTTAATTGGTGTTTTTTCAGCATCGCTCGTAGCTGATGATAACTCACGCCCAGCAGTTCTGCAGCCCGGCGCTGGTTAAAATTTGCCTGCTTCAGGCTTTGTTCCAGCAGGTTTTTCTCCTGTTCGTTTTGCCAGCTTCGCAGATCGAGCGGCAGGCCGGGCAGGTGCGCCGGAGCCTCTTGTCTGGCCTGATGGAGCGGGGCAGGTTTATGAGTGAAAGGGTTAAGGATAATGTTGTCCAGCGCTTCATCGCTTGAGCCGTGGCGGTACACCGAGCGCTCAACCACGTTTTTCAGCTCGCGAATATTGCCCGGCCAGCCATAGTTAAGCAGCGTCTCGCAGGCCCTTTCGGTAAAACCGGGGAACAGCGGCAAATTAAGTTCCCGGCACATTTGAATCGCAAAGTGATCGGCCAGCAGCAGGATATCCGATCGCCGCTCGCGCAGCGGCGGGAGCATCACCACGTCAAACGCCAGCCTGTCGAGCAGGTCGGCGCGGAATTTCCCTTGTTCGGCCAGCTCCGGCAAATCGGCATTGGTGGCGCAGACCAGGCGAGTATTCACCTGTAGCGGCTGGCTGCCGCCCACGCGCTCAAGTTCGCCGTATTCCACCACCCGCAGCAGCTTCTCCTGCACCAGCATTGGGGCCGTGGCCAGCTCATCAAGAAACAGCGTGCCGCCTTCAGCTCGTTCAAAACGACCCTGATGGCGCTTCTGCGCGCCGGTAAACGCGCCGGCTTCGTGGCCAAACAGCTCGCTGTCGAGCAGGTTTTCGTTCAGTGCCGCACAGTTGAGGGAGATAAAAGGCCCCTGCCAGCGCTGGGAGAGGAAATGCAGGCGGTTGGCGATGAGTTCCTTCCCGGTGCCGCGTTCGCCGATGACCAGCACCGGTTTATTCAGCGGGGCCAGGCGGGAAACTTGTTCCATGACCTCCAGAAAGCTATTAGCTTCTCCAATGAGGCTGTCCTTGTTTTCAGGCATGGTTAAATTCCCTAATAGTTAGTTAATTTAACCACTATAGCGGCTTTTATGGGATCGTCAAATTTACATTAATTCTTATTAATCAATGAAGTAAAAAGTTGGCACGGATGCTGCAATATCCTGTCAGAGCAGAGTGCCTGGCACCTGAGATAATGACTAAGAGGATTGAATTATGGGTATTTTTTCTCGTTTTGCCGACATCGTGAATGCGAACATCAACTCCCTGCTGGAGAAAGCGGAAGATCCGCAGAAGCTGGTGCGCCTGATGATTCAGGAAATGGAAGACACGCTGGTGGAAGTGCGTTCCACTTCAGCCCGCGCGCTGGCCGAAAAGAAACAGCTGAGCCGCCGCGTGGAGCAAGCTACCGCGCAGCAGGCCGAATGGCAAGAAAAAGCCGAGCTGGCGCTGCGTAAAGAGAAAGAAGATCTGGCGCGTGCCGCGCTGATTGAAAAACAGAAGCTGACCGACCTGATCGTCACGCTGGAAAATGAAGTTGTGCACGTGGATGAAACTCTGGCGCGCATGAAGAAAGAAATCGGCGAGCTGGAAAACAAGCTGAGCGAAACTCGCGCTCGCCAGCAGGCGCTGACCCTGCGTCATCAGGCTGCCTCTTCTTCACGCGATGTTCGCCGCCAGTTGGATAGTGGTAAACTGGATGAAGCGATGGCCCGGTTCGAATCTTTCGAGCGCCGCATCGACCAGATGGAATCCGAGGCGGAAAGCCACGCCTTTGGCAAACAGAAGTCTCTGGACGCGCAGTTTGCCGAGCTAAAAGCCGATGATGAAATCAGCGCCCAGATAGCTGCGCTGAAAGCAAAAATGAACCAGGATCGTCAATAATAATCCAGGCCGCGATGCGCCCGGCGCATCGCGACTCAAGCCTGACCCGTAAGGAGTACACATGACTGCGCTTTTTCTTGCTATCCCGCTGACCATTTTTGTGCTGTTCGTGGCGCCGATTTGGCTGTGGCTTCACTACAGCAATCGTCCTGATGCAGGGCAGCTTTCACAGAGTGAGCAGCAGCGGCTTGCCCAGTTGACCGATGAGGCGCGACAGATGCGGGAGCGCATTCAGTCTCTGGAACAGATCCTTGATGCCGAACACCCGAACTGGAGAAACAACTGATGGTGAATTCATTTTCCGGTCGTAAGCTGTGGCGTATCCCTGAGAAGGGGATGGTAAAAGGAGTTTGCGCGGGTATTGCGCAATACCTTGATGTGCCGGTCAAACTGGTCCGCGCCATTGCAATTTTATCGATATTCTTTGGCCTGTCGTTCTTTGTGCTGGTGGCCTACATCGTGATGACATTTGTGCTGGACCCGATGCCCTACGGCGCAGATGAAAAAGATACGCAACCGACCAACCGCGATCTGCTGAACGCGGTGGATGCGGAACTGGCCGCCGGTGAGCAACGTTTACGCTCGATGGAGCGTTACATTACGTCTGACACTTTCACGCTGCGCAGCCGTTTTCGCCAGCTGTAAAGCAACCCTCTCCCTGACGGAGAGGGGATAAACAGGTTTTCTCCCTCTCCTGGGGGAGAGGGCCGGGGTGAGGGCGCCCAGGCTCAATACCAACCACCCACCGCAATTAACCGCTTTTGGAGAGACAATGACTACATTCCATTCCGTCAGCCAGAAAGCTAAACCAGGCCTGAAACTTGCCGGGAAGCTTGCTTTACTTGCCGCGCTGCGGTTCGGCCCGGCGGGTTTTGCGGCGTGGGCGATCAAATCGGTAGCCCGCCGCCCGCTGAAAATGATACTGGCCGTGGTGCTGGAGCCGTTACTGACCCGCATCCTGCGCAACGTCTCTGACCGTTACGACCGCCGCATGGCAAAATAACCCTCCTCGCGGCGGCGAAATCTTCCGCTTAACGTTTTGATTCTTGGTAATCAGCCCCATTTGATATTATCAATAAAGGTATTTTCTGCAGCGGAAGGCAATCAGGACGCTTATGAACCGACTCAAAAACGAATTTAACGCCCTGGTAAACCGGGGCGTTGATCGTCATTTACGCCTCGCGGTAACCGGGCTGAGCCGCAGCGGTAAAACCGCATTTATCACCGCGATGGTCAACCAGTTGCTGGGCATTCACACCGGCGCACGGCTGCCAATGCTTAGCGCCGCTCGTGAAGAGCGTTTGCTCGGCGTTAAGCGCGTGCCGCAGCGCGATCTGGGCATTCAGCGTTTCACCTATGATGAAGGCATGGCGCAGCTTTTCGGCACGCCACCGGCCTGGCCGACGCCGACTCGTGGCGTAAGCGAAATGCGCCTTGCGTTACGCTACCGCTCCAACGATTCGCTGCTGCGCCACTTCAAAGACACGTCCACGCTTTACCTGGAGATTGTTGATTATCCGGGGGAGTGGCTGCTTGACCTGCCCATGCTGGCGCAGGATTACCTGAGCTGGTCGCGCCAGATGACAGGCCTGCTGCAGGGCCAGCGTGCCGAGTGGTCGGCGGAATGGCGTCGCCTTTGCGAGGGTTTAGATCCTCTCGCTCCCGCCGATGAGAACCGCCTGGCGGCGGTTGCCGAAGCGTGGACCGACTACCTGATGCGCTGCAAGAAAGAAGGGCTGCATTTTATTCAGCCGGGGCGCTTTGTCCTGCCCGGAGATATGGCGGGCGCGCCCGCGCTGCAGTTTTTCCCATGGCCGGATGTGGATGCTTTTGGTGACTCGAAGCTGGCCCAGGCGGATAAGGGCAGCAACATCGGCATGCTGCGCGCGCGTTTTGATTACTACTGTGAAAAGGTGGTGAAAGGGTTCTATAAGAATCACTTCCTGCGCTTCGACAGACAGATTGTGCTGGTGGATTGCCTGCAGCCGCTCAACAGTGGGCCCCAGGCGTTCAACGATATGCGCCTGGCGTTAACCCAGCTGATGCAAAGCTTCCACTACGGGCAGCGCACGCTGTTCCGTCGCCTGTTTTCCCCGGTGATCGATAAGCTGCTGTTTGCCGCCACCAAAGCCGACCATGTCACGGTAGACCAGCACGCTAACATGGTTTCTCTCCTGCAACAGCTGGTGCAGGATGCCTGGCAAAACGCGGCCTTCGAAGGCATCAGCATGGACTGCATGGGGCTGGCCTCCGTGCAGGCAACGCAAAGCGGCATCGTAGACGTGCAGGGGGAGCAAATCCCGGCGCTGCGCGGCAATCGCCTGAACGACGGTGCGCCGCTGACGGTGTATCCGGGGGAGGTGCCTTCGCGCCTGCCCGGCAATGCTTTCTGGCAAAATCAGGGCTTTCAGTTCGAACAGTTCCGGCCGCAGGTGATGGACGTTGACCGTCCGCTGCCGCACATCAGGCTGGACGCGGCGCTGGAATTCTTAATTGGAGATAAATTGCGATGAGCGATCCTATTAAACCGCGCATCGATTTTGCGCAGCCGCTGGAGGCGGAAAAAGAGCAGGACTGGAAAGCGGCACACGCGTTCAGTGAACCGGAAGCGCAAAAGTTTATCCCGGTCACCACCAGCGTTGAAACGCTTGCCGACGAAGAAGGGCAGGCCGAGGCTGTTATTGAAGCTGCTTTAAGACCGAAACGCAGCCTGTGGCGCAAAATGGTGACAGCCGGACTGGCGCTGTTTGGCGTCAGCGTTGTGGCTCAGGGCGTACAGTGGACCCACAACGCTTTTGTGACTCAGGACTGGATCGCGCTTGGCGGCGGCGTTGCCGGGGGGCTTATCGTCGCGGCTGGCGTCGGCTCGATTGCCAGCGAATGGCGGAGGTTGTGGCGTTTGCGCCAGCGTGCCGAAGAGCGTGACGAGGCACGAGAACTGCTCGCCAGTCACAGCACGGGCAGAGGGCGGGCGTTCTGCGAAAAACTGGCCAGCCAGGCCGGGCTGGATAAAGGCCATCCGGCGCTGCAGCGCTGGTATGCCTCGATCCATGAAACCCACAACGACCGGGAAGTCGTGGCGCTTTATGCCCAGCTTATTCAGCCGGTGCTGGACGCTCAGGCCCGGCGTGAAATTAGCCGCTCTGCTGCCGAATCCACGCTGATGATCGCCGTCAGCCCGCTGGCGCTGGTGGATATGGCTTTTATTGCCTGGCGTAACCTGCGCCTGATCAACCGCATCGCCACGCTGTACGGTATCGAACTGGGCTATTTCAGCCGTATTCGCCTGTTCCGCCTGGTGCTGCTGAATATTGCTTTCGCCGGGGCGAGCGAGCTGGTGCGTGAAGTCGGCATGGACTGGATGTCGCAGGACATTGCTGCCAGACTTTCGGCTCGCGCCGCGCAGGGGATTGGGGCCGGGCTGTTAACTGCCCGCCTGGGCATTAAGGCGATGGAGCTCTGCCGTCCGCTGCCGTGGCTGGAGGATGACAAGCCCCGGCTGGGGGATTTCCGCAAACAGCTTCTGGTTCAGCTGAAAGAGACGCTGGCCTCCGGGAAAAAAAAACCTACCAACTGAATTTGTATCATTGACCTGGAGGGCAGCTTCGGCTGCCCTTTGTTGTTTACAGCACACGTATAAATTTCGTGCTTGTTGACCAGTGGTTTGTCTTTTAGTGTCAACATTTCATGACAGGCATCTTCTTGCCAACGGTTAACTGCGTTATTATCCCTGCAACTCTATGAGGTCCTTCAGCCCGGCTGAAGGTCGTATAGGCCGTTTTCCGTAACATAAGGTCACCTGCATGCGTCTGGAAGTCTTTTGTCAGGACCGCCTTGGTCTCACTCGTGAACTGCTCGATCTGTTAGTGCTGCGCGGTATTGATTTGCGCGGTATCGAAATTGACCCGATCGGGCGTATTTACCTTAATTTCTCCTCCCTTGATTTTGAATCTTTCAGCAGCCTGATGGCGGAAATTCGCCGCATCCCTGACGTTACCGACGTGCGTAAAGTACCGTGGATGCCTTCCGAGCGTGAACATCGCGCCCTGAGTGCGCTACTTGAGGCGCTGCCGGAGCCGGTGCTGTCGCTGGATATGCGCAGCAAAGTTGAACTGGCCAACCCGGCAAGCTGCGCGCTGTTCGGGCAGAGCGAAGATCGTCTGCGTAACCATAATGCGGGCACGTTGATCAGCGGGTTTAACTTTACCCGCTGGCTGGAGAGCGAACCACACGACTCCCACACCGAACATGTTGTGATCCACGGGCAAAACTTCCTGCTGGAGATCACCCCGGTTCATCTCGATGGCGAAGATAATCAGCCGCTGCTGGTGGGCGCGGTGGTGATGCTGCGCTCTACCGTGCGCATGGGGCGCCAGCTGCAAAACCTCTCCAGCAGCGATTTCAGCGCCTTTGACCAGATTGTCGCCGTCAGCCAGAAAATGCGTCATGTGGTTGAGCAGGCGCGCAAACTGTCGCTGTTGAATGCCCCGTTGCTGATTGTGGGCGATACCGGTACGGGCAAAGATCTTCTGGCCAATGCCTGCCACCTGAGCAGCCCGCGAGCGCAAAAACCTTATCTGGCGCTGAACTGCGGCTCTATTCCTGACGACGTGATCGAAAGCGAACTGTTTGGTCACGCGGCCGGGGCTTATGCCAACGCCGTCGAAGGAAAAAAAGGCTTCTTTGAGCAGGCCAACGGGGGCTCTGTGCTGCTGGACGAAATCGGTGAAATGTCGCCGCGTATGCAGACCAAACTGCTGCGCTTCCTGAACGATGGCACGTTCCGTCGCGTTGGAGAAGAGCATGAGGTGCATGTTGATGTCCGCGTGATTTGCGCGACACAAAAAAATCTGGTGGAGCTGGTGCAGAAAGGCGAGTTCCGCGAGGATCTCTATTATCGCCTCAACGTCCTGACCCTGAACCTGCCGCCGCTGCGCGATCGCCCGCAGGACATCATGCCGCTGACGGAGCTGTTTGTGGCGCGCTTTGCCGACGAGCAGGGCGTACCGCGGCCTAAGCTGTCTCACGATTTAAGCAGCGTGCTGACCCGCTACGGCTGGCCGGGTAACGTGCGTCAGCTGAAAAACGCCATTTACCGCGCGCTAACTCAGTTGGAAGGCTACGAGCTGCGCCCTCAGGACATCCTGTTGCCGGACTTCGACTCGGCCAGCCTGGCCGTGGGGGAAGAGGCGATGGAAGGCTCGCTGGACGATATTACCAGCCGTTTTGAGCGTTCCGTGTTAACACAGCTGTACCGCAGTTATCCAAGTACGCGTAAGCTGGCAAAACGGCTGGGTGTTTCCCATACCGCGATCGCCAACAAGCTACGTGAGTATGGACTGAGCCAGAAGAAGGGCGAAGAGTAAAAACAAAAAACCCCGGAAATCCGGGGTTTTCTTTTCATACAGGTCTGAGGCTTAAGCCTTCAGCACGTCCAGTGCCGCAGCGTAATCCGGCTCGGTGGTGATTTCATTCACCAGCTCGCTGAAGATCACTTCATCGTTTTCATTGATAACCACTACCGCACGTGCGGTCAGGCCTTTCAGCGCGCCTTCGGCAATGCTGACGCCGTAAGTCTGCTGGAACTCAGGGTTACGCAGGGTGGAAAGGGTGACAACGTTGTTCAGGCCTTCAGCGCCGCAGAAACGGGACTGAGCGAACGGCAGGTCGGCAGAAATACACAGCACAACGGTGTTATCCAGCTCGGTAGCCAGCTGGTTGAATTTGCGCACGGACGCGGCACACACGCCGGTGTCGATGCTTGGGAAAATATTCAGCACTTTACGTTTGCCGGCAAACTGGCTCAGCGCAACGTCAGAAAGATCTTTCGCGACCAGAGAGAAGGCGGCGGCTTTGCTGCCTTTCTGTGGGATCTGACCTGCAACCTTGACCGGGTTGCCCTGGAAATGAACGGTTTGTGACATGTTTAATCTTCCTTTTACATAAAATTAACGCCGGGAACAGTGTATTCCAGGAAATCCGTGATGAACATAAAAAACTGAAAGTACATGCAAAAGCGCGGGCTCGCTATACTCAGGCGATAACCCCAAGGGAGACTGATGATGAGAACAGTGAAAGTTTACCAGGAAGCCTGGCCGCTCCATACGCCATTTGTAATCTCGCGTGGAACCCGCAGCGAGGCGGTTGTTGTGGTGGTGGAAATCGAACAAGGCGGCATAAAAGGCGTCGGCGAATGCACGCCGTATCCACGCTATGGCGAAAGCGATGCTTCGGTGCTGGCCCAGGTCACCACGGTACTTTCACAGCTTGAGCGCGGCATGACGCGCGCTGAATTACAGCAGGCTCTTCCGCCAGGGGCGGCGCGGAACGCCATTGACAGCGCGCTTTGGGACCTGGAAGCCCGCCAGAAACACACCACGATATCGGCCCTGAACGCCGTCGAATTGCCGGAAATGGTGACCACGGCGCAAACCGTTACGATTGCCGCCCCGGAACAAATGGCTGCCTCAGCGGCTTTGCTTTGGCAGAAGGGCGCCCGACTGCTCAAGGTGAAACTGGACGATCGCCTCATCACCGAACGGATGGTGGCTATCAGGGCGGCGGTGCCGGAAGCCATTTTGATTGTGGATGCCAACGAGTCCTGGCGGAGTGATGGCCTGGCCGCCCGCTGCCAGCTGCTGGCCGATCTCAACGTGGCGATGCTGGAACAGCCGCTGCCGGCGGGGGATGATGATGCGCTGGCGAATTTTATTCACCCATTGCCGATTTGCGCCGACGAAAGCTGCCACACCCGTAGTAGCCTGCCAGCGCTTGCCGGGCGCTACGACATGGTGAACGTTAAGCTCGATAAAACCGGGGGCTTAACTGAGGCATTATTGCTGGCTCAGGCCGCGCGAGAACAGGGTTTTGATGTCATGCTCGGCTGTATGCTCTGCACATCTCGCGCCATTGCCGCCGCTTTACCGCTGGCGGCTAAGGTGCGCTTTGCCGATCTCGATGGCCCCACCTGGCTTGCCGTCGACGTGGAGCCCTCGCTGCATTTTGAAACGGGAAAACTTTATCCCTAATGCTTACCTGTGCCAGTGCAAAAGGTCAGTCATCGCCCGCAGGTAGCGCTCGCTGGCCTCATCGGCTGAAATCGGTGGGAATTCAGCCGTAATGCACGGCAGGCCTAAATCGGCACACCAGCTGCCGAACGACCCCGGCGTTTCGTAGCCAACGCTGGTCACCAGCGGGAGCGTAAAGGCTTCTGCCAGCCAGTGCCCCAGCGCGGAGCTGTGCGGATCTTCAATACAGCCCAGCGGATCGTGAAAAGAGACTACCCAGGCGGGCTGCAGCTGATGAATAAGCTGGCACAACGCGGTGGTTTCTGGTTCGGATCCCGGCGTTTGCCCGGTAGAAAGCACCACGTCACGCTTGTCCGCGCTACTGTTCCAACGGTAAACGGTATCGCCAGCTTTCCAGTTGGCCGCCGGGAAGTTGCGGTTCAAATCGACGCCGTGCGCGTTGGCGCGCAGGCCAAGCTGGCAGCCGTCCGGGTTAACCGCCAGCACCACGTGGTGCCGCCTGAACTGCGGCTCAAGCGTTCTTAAGGCGCAGGAAAGCGCCACCATCGCGGCGTTTTCATCCCCGTGAGTACCGGCAATGATAAGCCCGCTGCGTTCTTCCGTTTGAGTGGCGGGGAAATAGAGCAACGGCGCACCTAGTACCGATTTGCCGTAGCGTTCACAGCCCGGCGGCAGGTGGCCGCGCTGGGGGCGAGGGCGGGTCGTGGGCATGATATTCCTCTCACTGAATAAAGCGGCTATTAACGTCATTAATAGCAATGTTTTAGGGAAAACTCACCTTAATCCGCAGATGTGAGCTTTTTCCTGGAATCAAAAGAATAAATTACGCTACAGTAACTTACACCAATCTCCTGAATGCAAAAACACGGAAGGAAAGCGATGAAAAAAAGCCTCAGTTTTAGCTGTTGTGCGTTGGCCGTGGCCGCCATGCTGCAAAGCGCCTGGGCGGCGGATGTTCCTGCGGGAACGAAGCTGGCGAGCAGTCAGGAGTTAGTCAGACATATTAAAGATGAACCTGCGAGCCTGGACCCAATCAAAGCGGTTGGTCTGCCGGAAATTCAGGTTATTCGCGATTTATTTGAAGGCCTGGTTAACCAAAACGAAAAGGGTGAACTGGTGCCAGGTGTTGCCACCAAATGGCAAAGCAACGACAACCGCATCTGGACGTTTACGCTTCGAGACAACGCCCGCTGGTCCGATGGAACGCCTGTCACCGCGCAGGATTTTGTTTACAGTTGGCAGCGGCTGGTTGACCCTAAAAATACCTCTTCGTTTGCCTGGTTTGCCGCGCTGGCGGGTATCACCAACGCCCAGGCCATTATCGACGGGAAAATGCCGGCTGATAAGCTCGGCGTTACCGCCGTAGATGCTAAAACGCTTCGCGTACAGCTTGATAAACCCGTACCGTTCTTCCCAAGCCTGGCGGCAAACTTTGCCTTCTATCCCACGCCTAAAGCGGTTGTTGAAAAATTGGGTAATGAATGGACGAAACCCGGCAATCTCGTGGGCAACGGCGCATTTACGCTGCAGGACCGCGTAGTGAACGAGAAGCTGGTTGTTGTGCCGAATAAAAATTACTGGGACAACGGGAAAACGGTGCTGACCAAAGTGACCTTTATTCCTATTAACCAGGAGTCGGCGGCCACCAAGCGTTACCTGGCCGGCGATATCGACATCACCGAATCTTTCCCGAAAAATCTCTATCAGAAACTGCTGAAGGACATTCCGGGGCAGGTTTACACGCCGCCGCAGCTTGGCACTTATTATTATGCGTTTAACACGCAAAAAGGACCGACGGCGGATGCTCGCGTTCGTCTCGCCCTGAGTATGACCATCGATCGCCGCCTGATGGCTGAAAAAGTGTTGGGCACGGGAGAGAAACCGGCCTGGCGCTTTACGCCTGACGTTACCGCGGGCTTTAAGCCAGACCGCTCTCCGTTCGAAGACATGAGCCAGCAGGAGCTGAACGCCCAGGCGAAAATGCTGCTGCGTGCCGCCGGCTATGGCGATGCCAAACCGCTTAAACTGACGCTGCTGTACAACACTTCTGAAAACCACCAGAAGATAGCGATTGCCGTTGCGTCGATGTGGAAGAAAAATCTGGGCGTTGACGTAAAGCTGCAAAATCAGGAGTGGAAAACCTACATCGATAGCCGCAACACCGGCAATTTCGACGTTATTCGTGCGTCATGGGTCGGGGATTACAATGAACCTTCTACTTTCCTGTCGCTGCTAACGTCCACCCACAGCGGGAATATTTCACGCTTCAATTCCCCGGAATACGACAAGCTGCTGTCCCAGGCCGCGCAGGAAACTACCGACAAAGCGCGGAATGCGGATTACAACGCCGCCGAAAAAATCATTCAGGAAAAAGCGCCTATCGCGCCAATCTACCAGTACACCAACGGTCGCCTGATCAAACCGTGGCTGAAGGGCTACCCGATCAACAACCCGGAAGACGTGGCCTACAGCCGCACGATGTATATTATCAAACACTAAGTATGGCTAAAGTTTAGCCAGAAAAAGTGCTATGATCGTCACCTCAGGCATAGCGATTGCGGAGGTGACGAGATGGCATCAGGTTGGGCCAATGACGGCGCCGTTCAGGAGCAAATCGACAGTACCGTGGACGACGCCGTGGCCAGAGCGCGTAGCGAGCTACCGAAGGGCGAAAGCCTCGAATACTGCGAAGAATGCGGCGAACGCATTCCGGAAGCACGGCGCAAAGCGATTCAGGGCGTGCGGCTGTGTATTCGCTGCCAGCAGGCGGAAGATGCGCGCCGGGCCACATTCTCAGGCTATAACCGCCGTGGCTCGAAAGACAGCCAGTTACGCTAGTAAGAACCGGGCCATCGCCCGGTTTTTTTATGTCTCCGGTTAAGCTTTATTTACTCTTTTCTCTGCAAATTCAGCGCGTTTGATAACCTCAGGTGGTTGCCTTCGTTTCAGAGATGGCTAGACTGACAGAAAGAACTGATTCAGCTTGAGGATTGCGCAGTGGATGTAATTAAAGGCAGCGAGCTGCACGTGCCGGACGCGGTGTTTGCCTGGCAACTGGATGGCAGGGGCGGCGTCAGGCCTCTCGACAACAATGAAATTATCGACAGCGAGCATCCCTGCTGGCTACACCTGAATTACACCAACGCCGACAGCGCCGACTGGCTGGCCAACACGCCGCTGTTGCCGAACTATGTCAGGGAGGCGTTAGCCGGTGAAAGCATGCGTCCCCGCGTTTCTCGCGTGGGTGACGGCACGCTAATCACTCTGCGTTGCATCAACGGCAATACCGATGAACGCCCGGACCAGCTGGTAGCCGTGCGGCTCTACATTGACGAACGGCTGATTGTCTCAACCCGCAGGCGGCAGGTTCTTGCGCTGGATGATGTGGTGAACGACCTGAATGAAGGCACTGGCCCAACCGACTGCGGCAGCTGGCTGGTGGATGCCTGCGATGCGCTGACCGACCACGCCAGCGAATTTATCGAGCAAATGCACGATAAAATCATCGACCTTGAAGACAATTTGCTCGACCAGCAGGTGCCGCCTCGTGGGGCGCTGGCGTTGTTGCGTAAACAGCTGATTGTCATGCGGCGCTATATGTCTCCGCAGCGTGACGTCTATGCGCGCCTCGCCAGCGAGCGGCTAAGCTGGATGAACGACGACCAGCGCCGCCGCATGCAGGATATTGCCGACAGGCTGGGCAGGGGGCTGGATGAAATCGACGCCTGCATCGCCCGCACCGGCGTGATGACCGATGAAATCTCCCAGGTTATGCAGGAATCCTTAAACCGCAGAACCTACACCATGTCTCTGATGGCGATGGTATTTTTACCCAGCACGTTTTTAACCGGGCTGTTTGGCGTGAACCTCGGCGGTATTCCCGGCGGAGGCTGGGCCTTCGGCTTTGCGCTGTTCTGCATCATGTTGGTGGTTATGATTGGTGGTGTTGCCTGGTGGTTACATCGCAGTAAATGGCTGTAAAGTTGCGGGATTTGGAACGAGTTTGTGGGCGAAAACGGCGCTGTTATTGAGCAAAATCAAGAAACCGAAAGCCTTGCCGCGGCAAACTCTCTCTTGCAGGTGAATGCAACGTCAAGCGATGGGCGTTGCGCTCCATATTGTCTTACTTCCTTTTTTAGAATTACTGCATAGCACAATTGATTCATACCATGCCGACTTTCAAAGTCGGCTTTTTTTTGCCTGCAATTTGTGGACTATGCTTTAAAGGGCGATTCACCCACGCAGGAGATGACGATGCTGTATCGCAACAGCCTGATGATGAGCGACCCGGCTTTCCCCACCGAACCCGTGCCGGTACCCGACCCGCTTCCGCGGCCACAGCCCATACCCGATCCGCCGACCGACCCGGATCCAAGGCCGATAATCGACCCTCCGACACACCATTGAAGTTTTCCCTCTCCGGGCGGAGAGGGAATGGGGATTATTTAATTTCCAGAATATCCAGGCGCTGCAGCGGGGCGTCAGCGCTGTCTTCTTCCGGCTGCCAGCCGACGGGCTGCATAGGGATCTCTTCGCGATCGAACGCCAGGTCGCCCCCGTTCACCACTTCTGCACCGTGGGTAATGCCTGCAAAATCAAACAGCTCGGTATCGCAGAGATGTGATGGCACCACGTTCTGCATCGCGCTGAACATCGTCTCAATGCGGCCCGGATAGCGTTTATCCCAGTCGCGCAGCATGTCGGCAATCACCTGGCGCTGCAGGTTTGGCTGCGAGCCGCACAGGTTGCACGGAATAATTGGGTATTCGCGGGCGATGGCAAAACGCTCAATGTCTTTCTCGCGGCAGTAGGCCAGCGGGCGGATAACAATATGTTTTCCGTCGTCGCTCATCAGCTTCGGTGGCATGCCCTTCATCTTGCCGCCATAGAACATGTTCAGGAACAGCGTTTGCAGAATATCGTCGCGATGGTGGCCCAGGGCGATTTTGGTACAGCCCAGCTCGGTGGCGGTGCGGTAAAGAATGCCGCGACGCAGGCGCGAACACAGAGAACAGGTGGTTTTGCCTTCCGGGATCTTTTCTTTCACGATGCCGTAGGTGTTCTCTTCCACAATCTTGTATTCAACGCCGATGCTTTCCAGGTAGGCAGGCAGCACGTGCTCAGGGAACCCCGGCTGTTTCTGGTCGAGATTTACCGCCACGAGACTAAAGCTGATTGGCGCGCTTTGCTGCAGGTTACGCAGGATTTCCAGCATGGTGTAGCTGTCTTTGCCGCCGGAAAGGCAAACCATAATGCGGTCGCCGTCTTCAATCATGTTGTAATCGGCAATCGCTTCACCCACGTTACGGCGCAGGCGTTTTTGTAACTTGTTCAGGTTGTACTGTTCTTTTTTTGTAGCTTCTTGATTCAATTGCATTATTTACTGTCTCTGAAACCAAAAGGGGCATATAAGGGGCAAACTTTTTCAAAGCGCCAGCTTACTGTGAAGCCTATTCACCTGGTTGCCGCTCAGTTCTTCAATCCATGCAGCATAGACTTCATAAACCATCTGCGCGTTTTCATGCCCCATCTGATTTGCAATAAATGAGGGGTTCGCACCTGCAGATAACAGCCAGCATGCGTAAGTGTGGCGTGTATGGTACGGATTCCGGCGGCGAATTCCAGCACGTTTTACAGCTGCGCCCCGACGGTCACCAATGCTCGACACGTTGTCATACGGTTTTTGTTCGTCTTTATGTAAGTACACCCGTTTTAGTTCCACGCACTTTTTGAGATTTCCGGGTTTTTGACCCTGGCCCAAAATCAATGCAGTGCTAAATCAGGTTGTATTGTTCTTTTTGAGTGGCCATGAAAGTCTCTGGCTCTGAATCCAACACGCACGGCGTGTCATGCCGGCGCGTAGGGTACGGATTGCGGCGGCGAATGCCAGCAGGATTTACGGTCACGCCACGTCCATCGACTATGCTTTACCAGGTTACCGAACATTCATAGCAACAAGGAGTGAGGTTTATGACATTCGTAAAGACGAAAGATGGCGTCAATATCTTTTATAAAGACTGGGGGCCGAAAACGGCACAACCGATTGTTTTTCATCACGGCTGGCCGCTCAGCGCCGATGACTGGGATAACCAGATGCTGTTTTTCTTAGGCGAAGGCTTCCGGGTTATCGCGTTCGACAGACGCGGGCATGGCCGTTCTGACCAGGTCAGCGATGGGCACGATATGGATCATTATGCGGCAGATGCCTCGGTGGTGGTGGAACATCTGGATCTTAAAAATGCCGTGCACGTCGGCCACTCAACCGGCGGTGGGCAAGTGGCTCGCTATGTCGCCCAATACGGGCAGCCTCAGGGGCGCGTTGCGAAAGCCGTTTTAGTCAGTGCCGTGCCGCCGCTGATGGTGAAAACGGCGAGTAATCCGGGCGGAACGCCGCTCGAGGTGTTTGACGGCTTCCGTAAGGCGCTGGCGGCAAATCGTGCGCAGTTTTACCTTGATGTTGCCTCAGGCCCGTTCTACGGCTTTAACCGCCAGGGCGCCGATGTTTCTGAGGGGAGTGTTCGGAACTGGTGGCGGCAGGGCATGGCCGGCAGCGCGAAGGCCCACTATGAAGGGATCAAAGCGTTTTCAGAAACCGACCAGACCGACGATCTGAAAGCCATCACCGTGCCGGTTCTGGTTCTGCAGGGCGATGACGACCAGGTTGTGCCGTACAAAAATGCGGCTATTCTGCAGGATAAACTGCTCAGCAATAGCACGCTGCACATCTACCCCGGCTATCCTCACGGGATGCATACCACGCATGCCGATACCATCAATGCGGATATCCTGAAATTTATCCGCAGCTGATAGCGCTGTTATCAGGGGGAGGCCGAAAGCTTCCCCTTCTTATTTCCCCGCTTATGCCTCGGATGCCAAAGATGACAAGGCCGCCATCGCCGACTCGGTATCTTTATGGGCCACGAAAATATGGTCGTGATAATACCCAGCCACCACGTTACAGCTGATACCTTTTTTCGCCAGCGCGCGTGAAAATGCGGCGGTAAGGCCAACGGCGGCGAGGGATGAGTGAATCTTCAGGGTGATCCAACTGGCGACGTAGTCATAGCTTACGGCATGTTTATCCGCCAGATCCTGAGGCAGGACCAGCGTGACGCCTTCAGCCTCGCGGGCGGTCACAATGGCGGCATCTTTTAATTCCGCAGAAGGTGAGGCTAAAGTGCAAAAAACATATTTACCCGGGTTAAGCTCCGGGGCAGCATTACTCAGTAGTATTGCCAGGTTATTCTCGCCAGCCATTTATCCGTCTCCTTTTCATTGAGTGAGGACGAATTAAATAGCGTTTGAGTGATAAATAAAAATTAAAAAATATGCTGTTGCATTAGGTGCGCTAATGATGAGGCGGCGCGTCTTTGACGCACCGCCCGCGCTTATTTCCCGGTCAGCATCTGCCAGAGAAACTCTTCGATCATGGCCTGGTGGGCCGCCGTCTGGCTATTTTCCGGCGCGCTGCCGTGGCCGGCATCCGTTTCCTCATACAGCCAGACGTTCTCGTGCCCTTGTTGCTGCATCCGCGCCACCATCCGACGCGCGTGGGCCGGGCTAACCCTGTCATCCTGGGTGCCGGTGGTGAACAGCGTGGGGGGATAATCCACATCGGCGGACACTTTGTCGAACGGAGAATAACGCTGCAGCCACTCTCGTTCTTCGGCAATGTCCGGGTCGCCATACTCGGCAATCCAGGAGGCTCCCGCGAGCCAGCGGGGATAATTCAGCATATCCAGCAGCGGGACTTCGCACACCAGCGCGCCAAATAATTCTGGGTAGTCGGTGAGCATATTACCGATCAACAGGCCGCCGTTGCTCCCACCCTGAGCGGCAAGCTTCGCGGCACAGGTCACTTTCCGCGCCGCCAGATCGCTTGCGACAGCGGTAAAATCTTCCCAGGCACGATGACGATGCTGTTTGAGCGCAGCCTGGTGCCAGCCGGGGCCGTATTCACCGCCCCCCCGAATATTCGCGACGACGTAAACCCCGCCTTTTTGCAGCCACGTCGCGCCTTTTGAGTCCAGGTAATGAGGTGTTAAAGAAACCTCAAATCCACCGTAACCGTACAGCAGCGTCGGATTATCACCGGACAGCGCCAGTGCTTTGGCGGCCACCTGGAAGTAGGGGACGCGGGTGCCATCCAGTGAAAGGGCAAAGTGCTGGGTCACGCTAAATTCTCCCGCGTCAAAGCAGGTTGGATCCTGTTTCACGAGGCTTAGCGTGTCGTCGTCCAGATCGCCATAGCTGAGACTGTGGGGCTGCAGGAAACCGTGGCTGACCAGCCGGTAGCGGTTACTTTCATCGTCGATGCCGCCGGCGGAAACGTTGGTGAAATCGGGCAGCTCAAGCGTTTTTATGCAGTGCCGCTGGCCGCCGTCGATTTTCACAACTTCGACCTTCTCAACGGCGTCCTGGCTCAGGTTCAGCAGAAGGTAATCGCGGGTTGAGCTGTAGCCTTGCAGCGTCGTGCGCGAATTTGGCGTGAAGAGCGAAATGAAATTGCGCTCACCTCGCTGAAAATCAGCTAAATCAATAGCCAGCAGAGCGCCTGCAGGCCAGGTTGTTTCAGCGATTGTCCAGTCGGAATTAAGCGTCACCAGCAGCCAGTCTTTGAAAAATCCGCAGGAGGCATCTTCCGGAATGGCGATAAGCGTCAGGGTGTTGTGGCCGGTCAAAAGCCAGGTTTGCCCGTGGTAAAAGTCTTTGCTGCAGTGCACCACATCCCGCTCAAAACCGGGGGTATCATCATGCCAGGCGGAAACGGCCATATCCGTTGCTTCACCTGCGTAGATCAGCGGTGCATCCTGCGGTGATGTCCCTCGAGTCCAGCGATAGACACGGCGTGGATAGCCGGAGGTGGTGAGCGTATCATCCCCTGCATCGAGCGCCAGCAGCAGCGTGTTTTCATCCAGCCAACTGACCGAACTTTTGCTTTCCGGCAGGAAAAAGCCCTCGGGGATAAACGTTTTATTTACCAGATCAAATTCACGAATTTCACAGGCATCGCCGCCGCTGGATAAAAAGATCAGCGCCCGGGAATAGTCCGGGTGGAGAAGATCGGCGCCGTGATAGCTCCAGTTCGCGCCTTCCTCTTCGTTCAGGCGATCGACATCCAGCACCGTTTCCCATTCTGGTGCAGCGGTAAAGTAAGAGCTTTCAGTGGTGCGACGCCAGATACCGCGTGGGTGTTCGTCATCCTGCCAGAAGTTATACACCTCGTTGCGGTAGTGGCTCCCCCAGGGAATGTTGGTTTTATCGTCCAGCGACTGCAGGATCGCGCCCCGCATCTGCTGGAAGCGCTCTCCCGTGGCAAACCTGTCCGTGGTGCGCTTATTTTGTTTTTCCACCCAGCTTAGCGCCGCGGCATCTTCCGGGGTTTCGAGCTGGCTAAGCAAATCCTGACTCACTGGCTGTGTCATCACGCGTCCTTTTGTTGGGTAACGGGCCTGCAATCGACCATATCATTATGCTTATGCCCATTACACCTGAAGGCTTTTGTGGTTTCTGCCAGCATGCTCGAATTTTTTCGTTTGCAAAACGAAGGGCTTAGCAAAAGTACGTGTTTTCTTACTTGAAGTGTCTTTTTTACCTGATACTGTATATTTAAACAGTATTTGTATTGGCGGTATCATGAATCTTCTCAAACCTGCGGCCTGTTGCCCGGACGCTTCCTTTCCTCTCTTTGCTGACCTGGTGCAATGCGGCTTTCCGTCACCGGCTCAGGACTATGTTGAGCAACGTATCGATCTTAATAAGCTGCTGGTGCGCAATCCCGGCGCGACCTATTTCGTAAAGGCGGCGGGGGATTCCATGGTAGAAGGGGGAATTGGCGAAGGGGACTTGCTGATTGTGGACAGCTCAAGAACCGCGTCACAGGGCGATATTGTGATTGCGGCGATTGACGGGGCGTTCACCGTGAAGCGCCTGCAGCTTCGCCCCACGGTGATGCTACTGCCGATGAACAGCGCCTGGGCACCGATTCCCGTCACCGATGAGGCCGAACTCGATATTTTTGGCATCGTCACTTTTATCATCAAAGCGGCGGGCTAAACATGTTTGCGCTGGTGGACGTCAACAGCTTCTACGCCTCCTGCGAAACGGCATTCCGCCCGGATTTAGCCGGAAAGCCGGTGGTGGTTTTATCCAATAATGACGGCTGCGTCATCGCCCGCTCTGCGGAAGCCCGGCCCTTTGTCAAAATGGGGGCGCCTTTTTTTAAACAGAAAGAGGCGCTCAGGCGGCATGGCGTGCTGACGTTTAGCAGCAACTACGAGCTGTATGCCGACATGAGCGAGCGGGTGATGGGCGTGCTTGAAGAGCTGCTGCCCAGGGTCGAGATTTACTCCATTGACGAGGCATTTTGTGACTTAACGGGCGTGAGCAATTGCTACAACCTGAAGGCCTTTGGCCAGACGATCCGTTCGACCATTCGCCAGCGCACCCGCCTGACGGTGGGCGTGGGCATCGCGCCGACAAAAACGCTGGCTAAACTGGCAAACCTGGCGGCAAAAACGTGGCAAGAACGAACCGGTGGCGTGGTTGATTTATCCCGCCCGAAGCACCAGCGCTGGCTTATGGCACAGCTGCCCGTGGGCGAAGTATGGGGCGTGGGGCGGCGGCTGTCGAAAAAACTCGACGACATGGGCATCAGAACGGTTTTACAGCTTGCCGACGCGGATATTCGTTTTATTCGACGGCATTTCAGCGTGGTGCTGGAAAGAACCGTGCGCGAATTGCGCGGGGAATCATGCCTTGAAATGGATGAGTTCTCCGCCGCCAAACAGGAGATCATCTGCAGCCGCTCGTTCGGAGAACGCATTACCGAGTATGAGGCTATGCGCCAGGCGATCGGCAGCTACGCCAGCCGGGCGGCGGAAAAGCTGCGGGCTGAGCACCAATATTGCCGGGTGATCTCTGCCTTTGTGAAAAGCAGTCCGTTTGCCGTGAACGAACCCTATTACGGCAACTGCTCGTCCGTCTCGCTGCTCATCCCCACACAGGACAGCCGGGATATTATCCAGGCCGCGTTGCAGAGCCTGGACGCTATCTGGCAGGCGGGGCATCGCTACCAGAAAGCCGGCGTGATGCTGGGGGATTTTTTTAGTCAGGGCGTGGCGCAATTCGATTTATTCGACAACCATGTTCCACGCCCTAACGGCGAAAAACTGATGACCGTGCTGGACTTCCTGAATAAAAAGCAGGGCAAAGGCACGCTCTATTTTGCCGGGCAGGGCATACAGCAGCCGTGGGCGATGAAGCGCGACATGCTGTCGCCGCGCTATACCACTCGCTATGCCGATCTACCGCAGGCGTGGGTGTGCTGAATATGCTGCCGTTACACATTCACATTTTCGGGAAGCGGAACAGCGATCGGTTCCCCGCACACCGTGACGCGTGGGCCGCCAAGTTCGTTCCAGCGGAATAAATTCAGGTGCCAGCCATCGGGAATACTTCGGGAACGGTCGATAATGCCATCGGCATTGGAGAAGCGAGCCCGGTCAGCGTTTTGCCACGAAGGCGGGTCGACATTTTGCTGCAGGGCGCTGAGCCAGCAGTGATTAGACAGATCGCGGTTGATGCCTAAAGCCAGGCATGAATATTCATCTCGCTGGTCCAGCACCCGCGCGTCTTCGACATACAGTGGGACGAGAAGCCGCGGCTTGCCGTCTTTTTGCATATGGGCGGCAACCGCCAGCCTTGCCCACTCAGGTACCGGGCTCATATAAAGAATTGTTTGCCCTGGCCGATGGTAACGCCCTGGGGAATCGGGCCGGGTGCGCGACAGCACGCTACTGAGGAACTCCGCCGGAACGGCGCGAAAAAAGAAACCGCTGACGTTTTTGAAATGAAGGTGGTTATCGGACACAATGGCACCTGGTTTGCTCAGAAAATTAGCAACCCTAGTTTAACCAGAACGTTGTGACAGAATTGCCATCGCAAAGACCGAAGCGTCTGTGATGATCGTGCTATGGCCAGAATAGTTTCGCCGCTGAACTTTTTTTCAACCGGCCTGTCAATATCACAGCAAGCATCATGGGAGAGCGTTTCGAAGTGAAAGGATTGTTGACAGCATTAATACTCATTGCCAGTTTTCTGATTGGCTGTGCGATGTATTACAAAGTGGGCTGCTGGTTTGAAGATGACATCATCAATTTTTACGCCGGAGACGAAGGGTAAGAGGTGGGTAACTGCGCGAGGCATCATTACCCGGAATGTTTAACCTTTAAAGACGGAAAACTTTTTGGTCAGCGGTTTGAGTTTTTTCGTTTCGCCGTACAGCGCGATGCCAACAAAATCGAGCTCAGCGAAAGGCGTGTCGCGCGTATCTTTGATCTGCTGCTCAGAAGAGTGCGACAGCATGGTGGTGGTAAAGAAGTTATACAGCACGCCTTCTTCCCTGCATTTCTCCAGCGTCGTCCCCAACTGGCTGCTGTTTTTAGACTGAAGTACAACCACCGGATAATGGTTCATCCAGGCGCTTAAGCCGCTATCCTGGTTGGGATAGTCATGAAATACAGGCTCCTCGACTTTAAGCATAATACCGCCGCAGAGGTGGCCCACGGCATTCATTTGCACGCTGACGTCGGCAGTGCGGTTCACGATGACATACAGCTTATAGTCATTATCTTCGAACATTCTGGCTCCTTGTCTGTTTAAGCTTCTGCTTTGGCTGCTGATTTAGCTTAGGGCGAAAAGCTCAAGCATAGTAATCGTTTTTTTATCCGTCTTCCTGCTTGCGATCAATCTTCCCACCACATGAAAGTCATTCAAATATCAATCGTTATATATTATTTTATATAGCGATTAATAAGGAGAACAAATGGAACTTTACGTCTTTTATGTGGGCGGCAATGCCGGAAAATCCAATATCGAAGTGCATGACGTCCAGTTTGTGGCTGCAGAGAAGCCAGAGGACGCGTGGCCCGCGCTGCGGGCGGCCTGGTTTGGTGACAAAGATAAAATCCATATCGACGGGTACGGCAAGCTGCGCTGGGCCGACGGCTACCGCATTAGTCTTTCCGATAAACCCGTTGAGCAAACGCCAAAGCTCTTTTTTGTGAACGTCGGCGGCTACAGCCCGAAAACGCTGGCGGAGCTGCATGACTTTGATTTCTTCGTGGCTGAAAATCCGGCCCAGGCAAAAGAGAAGGCGATTGCCAACCTGCTGGTCGAAAGCTACCAGCAGCACAAAGACAACCTGAAAGATGTCGATGACTGCCTGCTGTTAGAAAGCGTGGGGGATTATTTTATCCATCTGGAAAAAGCGGAGCAGGGCGAACGCTTCAGGCCAGAATGGCAGGGCTATTTGCCGATTAGCGAATAGCGCTATTATTCCCAATGGAAAACGGTGCCTTAGCGAAAGGCACCGTTTTTACTGTTTCACTCGCTAACGCAGCAAAATTGATAAACTCACGCCTGAACCACGCGAATCTGCTAGCATACGCGCCTGCCCGTTATTATTAAGAGATGACCATTGTGACCGCTTTTTCCGTACTGAACGCTTTACCTGAAGCACAACTCGCCAACCTTAGCGAACTGGGGTATCACGAAATGACGCCCGTTCAGGAAGCGGCCTTGCCCGCCATTCTGGCCGGAAAAGACGTCCGTGCTCAGGCCAAAACCGGCAGCGGCAAAACCGCAGCTTTTGGCCTTGGCCTGCTGCAGCACATTGATGCCAGCCAGTTTTTAACCCAGTCGCTGGTGCTGTGCCCAACCCGCGAACTGGCCGACCAGGTCGCTAAAGAGCTGCGTCGCCTGGCACGCTACATGCCAAATATTAAAATTTTAACCCTGTGTGGTGGCCAGCCGTTTGGCGTACAGCGCGACTCGTTACAGCATGCGCCGCACATTATCGTGGCCACGCCGGGCCGCCTGTTAGATCACCTGAAAAAAGAAACGGTGAAGCTGGAGGCTCTGCAAACGCTGGTGCTGGACGAAGCCGACCGTATGCTGGACATGGGCTTCGCCGACGCCATCGATGAAGTTATTGCCCATGCGCCGGCCAAACGCCAGACGCTGCTTTTCTCCGCCACCTGGCCTGCCGCCATTGCCGTTATCAGCGGGCGAATTCAGCGCGACCCGCAGACTATCGAAATTGATACCGTTGATGAGCTGCCGTCCGTTGAACAGCAGTTCTATGAAATCTCCCGCGGGGGCAAAATCGGCCTGCTGCTGGCGCTGCTCAGCAAGCATCAGCCGGCGTCCTGCGTGGTGTTCTGCAACACCAAAAAAGATTGCCAGGCCGTGTGCGATGCGCTGAACGAGCGACATCAAAGTGCGTTAGCGCTGCACGGCGACATGGAACAGCGCGACCGCGACCAGACGCTGGTGCGTTTTGCCAACGGCAGTAGCCGCGTGCTGGTGGCAACAGACGTTGCGGCGCGTGGGCTGGATATCAAAGCGCTGGAAATGGTCATTAACTACGAGCTGTCGTGGGACCCGGAAGTGCACGTTCACCGCATTGGCCGTACCGCGCGAGCCGGGCAAAGCGGGCTGGCTATCAGCTTCTGCGCCCCGGAAGAAGCGCAGCGCGCGAGCGTGCTGGCTGAAATGCTGAATCTTTCGCTGAAATGGCAGCAGGTGCCGTCCGGCGTTTCCGTGAAGCCGCTGGAAGCGGAAATGGCGACGCTGTGCATTGACGGCGGCAAGAAAGCCAAAATGCGTCCGGGCGATATTTTGGGGGCGTTAACCGGCGATATGGGGCTGGAAGGTGCGGACATCGGCAAAATCGACGTCCACCCAATCCATGTTTACGTTGCGGTGCGCCAGTCCGTGGCGCGTCACGCGTGGAAACAGCTGCAGCAGGGCAAAATCAAAGGTAAATCAGTGAAGGTTCGCCTGCTGAAGTAAACGCGTTTTCTCCTCCGCCTGACTTTCTCCCCACAGGGGCGAAGGTATCTGAAACGGGGTGGGCGTGTTTTCCCCTCACCCTAACCCTCTCCCCATGGGGGAGAGGGGATAAAAGAACGCCAATCTATGTTTTCCCCCTCTCCCTTCCAGGGAGAGGGCCGGGGTGAGGGTCATTCCCCCGATTACTCGCTAACCTTCTCCGCTTTACCCGCCAGCTGCGCCAGGAAGTCGTATCGCTTCTGCAAATCGGCGGCGGCATCTTTCCACAGCTGCTCGGCGACTTCCGGCTGCTGGGCGTTCAGGCGGCGGAAACGCTGCTCCTTCATTAACGTGTCGGCCAGCGCATCGGACGGTGGACGGGAATCCAGCGCCAGCGGCACCTTGCCTTCATCAGCCCTACGCGGGTCGAAGCGATAAAGCGGCCAGAAGCCGGTGGCGGTCAGCTGGCGCATCTGATCGTGGCTCAGCGCCAGATCGTAGCCGTGCTCTTCGCAAGGGCTGTAGGCGATGATCAGCGATGGACCAGGATAAGCCTCCGCCTCCTGAATGGCCTTCATCGTCTGGTTCAGCTGTGCCCCCAGCGAAATCTGCGCGACGTACACATGGCCGTACATCATCATGCTGACGCCCAGATCTTTACGTGCTTTACGCTTGCCGTGCTCGCCAAACTTGGTGACGGCGCCCAGCGGCGTGGCTTTAGACGCCTGGCCGCCGGTGTTGGAGTAACACTGCGTATCCAGCACCAGAATGTTGACGTTTTCGGTCAGGCTCAGCACGTGGTCGAGGCCACCGAAACCGATGTCATAGGCCCAGCCGTCACCGCCAATCAGCCAGATAGATTTCTCCACCAGCGCGTCGGCATCGGTGACCAGCTGACGGGCATCAGCATCGTCAATGTTCGCCAGATGTTTACGCAGCTCGGCGACCTGTTCACGGCGGACTTCCGGTGTCGCTTCCGCGTGAAGCTGCTCATTAAGCTCGGCCGGAAGTTTATCGGCAAACTGGCCCAGTAAACGCATGACGCGGGCGCGGTGCTGATCCACCGTCAGGCGGAAGCCCAGCCCAAATTCGGCGTTATCCTCAAACAGCGAGTTAGCCCAGGCTGGCCCGCGGCCGTTTGCGTCGGTGGTGTACGGCGTGGATGGCAGGTTGCCGCCGTAAATAGACGAACAGCCGGTGGCGTTAGCGATCAGCATACGGTCGCCGAACAGCTGGGTCAGAATTTTAATGTACGGCGTTTCGCCGCAGCCTGAGCAGGCCCCGGAGTATTCAAACAGCGGCGTTAGCAGCTGCGAGGTACGGATATCGATACGCTCCAGGCTGGTGCGATCGATTTCCGGCAGCGCGAGGAAGAAGTCATAGTTCTCTTTCTCTTCTTCAACGTGTTCAAGGCGAGACAGCATATTAATCGCCTTGATTTCCGGGTTCTGGCGATCTTTGGCCGGGCAAACTTCTACGCAAAGGTTACAGCCGGTGCAATCTTCCGGCGCTACCTGCAGCACGTATTTCTGGCCGCGCATATCCCGGGACTTCACGTCCAGCGACTGCAGGGCTTCCGGGGCGCCTTCCATTGCCTCAGGCTGAACCACTTTGGCACGAATAGCCGAATGCGGGCAGGCGGCGACGCAGTGGTTGCACTGGGTACAAATATCCGGCTTCCAGATAGGAATCTCTTCGGCGATGTTGCGTTTTTCCCAGCGGGTCGTGCCCATCGGCCAGGTCCCGTCCGGCGGCAGGGCGGAAACCGGCAGGGCATCGCCGAGACCGGCGAGCATCGCGGCGGTAACGGTTTTCACAAAATCAGGTGCGGCGTCGGAGACGACCGGCGGACGCATCGCGCTTGCCGGGTTAACGTCCTGCAGAGGCACTTCGGCGAGGGAGTCACGAGCCAGCGCCAGCGCCTGCCAGTTACGCTCGACGATTTCCGTCCCTTTACTGCTGTAGCTTTTGGCAATCGCGCCCTGCAGCTCTGCCAGCGCGGTGTCGCCAGGCAGGATCTGCGTCAGGTGGAAGAATGCCATCTGCATTACGGTGTTGATACGGGCACCAAGATGACACTCGCGGGCGATCTTCGCCGCGTTAATGACGTACAGGCGAGCCTGCTTCTGATTGAGCACCGCCTGAACTTCCTGCGGCAGGCGACTCCACACCTCGTCGGCGGCGTAAGGCGTGTTCAGCAGGAAAATACCGCCGGGCTTCAGGCGCTCGGCCATCTGGTACTTGTCGATAAACTGCAGCTGGTGGCAGCCAACGAAATCGGCTTTCTCAATCAGGTAGGTGGAGTTGATCGGCTGCTCGCTCACGCGCAGGTGAGAAACCGTCAGCCCTCCGGCCTTTTTGGAGTCATAAACGAAATAACCCTGGGTAAACCACGGCGTGGAGTTACCGATAATTTTGATATTGTTTTTGGTGGCAGACACGCTGCCGTCGCTGCCCAGGCCATAAAACAGCGCTTCGAGTTTAGCGCGGTTCGGCAGGGTATTTTCCGGCAACGGCAGCGACAGGTTGGTCACATCGTCGTAAATGCCCACGGTAAAGCGCGGGCGCGGTTTGGCTTCGCGAAGTTCATTGAAAATAGCCAGGACGCATTCCGGACCGAACTCTTTGGATGACAACCCGTAGCGGCCCCCAATCACGCGAGGCAGCGTTTCGCGCTCGCCACGGCTTACCGCCTCGGCAAGCGCGGTCATCACGTCGAGATACAGCGGCTCAGCAAGGGCCCCCGGCTCTTTAGTACGGTCAAGCACCGCCACCTGACGCGCGGTTTGCGGCAGAACTTCCAGCAAATGTTCGGCGGAGAAGGGGCGGTACAGGCGCACTTTCAGCACGCCGACTTTTTCGCCCCTGGTCAGCAATTCATCGACAACTTCTTCACAGGTGCCGACGGCGGAGCCCATCACGATAATCACGCGCTCCGCTTCCGGGTGGCCGTAATACTCAAACGGACGATAGCTACGGCCGGTGGTGGCGGCAAAGTCGTTCATCGCCTGTTCAACGTGCGCGTAAACCGCGTTGTACCACGGGTTGGTCGCTTCGCGGGACTGGAAGTACGTATCCGGATTGGCCGACGTCCCGCGAATCACCGGATGCTCCGGGTTCAGGGCGCGGGCGCGATGTTCATCGATCTCTTTTTGCGGCAGCAGGCCGCGAAGGGTATCGTCCGCCAGCGGCACAATTTTGTTGATTTCGTGCGAGGTGCGGAAGCCGTCGAAGAAGTGAATAAACGGCACGCGGCTTTTCAGGGTCGCAATATGGGAAATCAGTGCGAAGTCCTGTGCTTCCTGGACGCTGCTGGCGCACAGCATGGCGCAGCCGGTCTGGCGCACGGCCATCACGTCAGAATGATCGCCAAAAATGGAAAGCGCGTGGGTGGCCACGGTGCGCGCGGCAACGTGGAGAACAAATGGCGTCAGCTGGCCCGCAAGCTTGTACAGCGTCGGGATCATCAGCAGTAAGCCTTGCGATGACGTAAACGAAGTGGAAAGCGCCCCGGTTTGCAGCGCCCCGTGCACCGCGCCAATTGCGCCTGCTTCAGACTGCATCTCGACTACGCGAGGGACATCGCCCCATACGTTCTTCCTGCCGTCACCCGACCAGGCATCCGCCTGTTCCGCCATTGTCGAGCTGGGAGTAATCGGGTAGATGGCAATTACTTCGCTGGCACGAAACGCCACGGAGGCGACTGCGCCGTTGCCGTCGATAGTGATCATAAGACACCCTTACATTGCGCAAAATAAAGGGACTCGCCTGAAAGCCTGGAGCCCCGTTGTAATTCCTCAATTATAGTGTGTCCACCCTGGCCATTAGAAGTTATGGGCCTGCCGAGTGCACAAATTGATCCACGATTAACAGTGAAATAACCTGGGGACGTACTGCGCTGAATCATAAAAGGAATGAAGGATGCTCAGAAAACTCTGATGTTTTGGCTTGAAAGGTGATCTGTGCCACAAAAATCAACACATTTTATTGCCTTATGCTCTCGACGCAGCGGGAACCATGCGCCATTATGCAAAGGTTTTGCATATTCAGACGGGAGAGAGAAGCCATGCGCGCTGCGTTTTTAGCCGGTTGTGCCGCACTGTTATTATCGGCATGCAGTAATGAACCCCCTCAACAGGCCACTGCGGCCCACGTTCCTCCTGGCCTCAGGGCGGCAATGTCCAGCCAGGGCGAAGCGAACTGTGCGATGATTGGCGGTACGATGAGCGTTGCGCGTCAGCTGGACGGCAGCGCGATTGGCATGTGTGCCATGCCGAACGGCAAGCGCTGTAACGAAAACTCGCTTGCCGCTGGCACCTGTGGAAGCTACTGATTAATTAACGAGATCGGCCAGTTTGTACGTCAGCGTATGCTGGCCGCTCTTCAGCACCAACTGCTGGTTAGCCAGAGAAACTTTGGCCCCGCTGGTCAGCATGTCATTGATACGGTGATCCAGGTCGTTCAACAGCGGGTCGCTGCAAAGCATCATCGTCATGCCCACGCCTTTCGCCTTCAGCGTGTTGTGTTCCAGGGTTGCCTGGCCCATAAAGCGGTTACACATCTGACCATAAATCTGCATGTTTTCACCGAAGCTAAGCTCAGGCGCGCGTTTGCTGTTTTTCACGTCCAGAGGCTTACCGTCTACGCTCTCCAGCACAAAGCGATGGTGCTGCAAATCTTGTGCGGTCACGGCACCTTTATCGGAATCTGACGGCTGGGCGCAACCTGCCAGCACTACGCTTGCCAGCATCAGTGAAGCGAACTTTTTCATTTCTTCTCCCTAAGTTTTATCAGTCATCAATGAAAGCGCGCCACTTTCGCAGGATGTGGCGCATGAATCAGTAAGGATACTCTTAAAATTAACCGCCTCCTGCGAGAGGCGGGCGGAAAATCAATTCAACTGGTTCGGGCAAGGCTCGCCTTTTTCCAGCTGACGCAGGTTTTCAAGCGTCGTTTCGGAAATGCTGGTCAGCGCCTCCGCCGTCAAAAATGCCTGGTGGCCGGTAAACAACACGTTGTGGCAGGCGGAAAGGCGGCGGAACACGTCGTCCTGAATCACGTCGTTAGACTTATCTTCAAAGAACAGATCGCGTTCGTTCTCGTACACATCCATGCCCAGCGCGCCGATTTTCTGGTGCTTGAGCGCGTCGATGGCGGCCTGGGAATCAATCAGCCCGCCGCGGCTGGTGTTTATCACCATCACGCCGTCTTTCATTTGATCAAAGGCGGAGTGGTTGAGCAGGTGATAGTTTTCCGGCGTCAACGGGCAGTGCAGGGAAATAATGTCGGACTGCGCAAACAGCGTTTCGAGATCGACATATTCTACGCCTAAATCCAGCGCCGCTGCGCTCGGATAAGGATCAAACGCCAGCAGGCGCAGGCCAAACCCTTTCAGGATCCGCAGCGCGGCAACGCCGATTTTCCCGGTGCCGATCACGCCTGCCGTTTTGCCGTGCATGGTAAAACCGGTTAAGCCTTCGAGCGAAAAGTTGGCGTCACGTGTGCGCTGGTAGGCGCGATGAATGCGACGATTAAGGCACATCATCATCCCGATAGCGTGTTCAGCCACGGCTTCCGGCGAGTAGGCAGGGACGCGAACCACGGGCATACCAAGCTCTTTCGCCGCGTCTAAATCGACGTTGTTAAAGCCGGCACAGCGCAGCGCGATAAACTTAACGCCGTGTTTTTTTAGCTCTTCCAGCACCGGGCGACTACCATCATCATTAACGAAAATACACACGCCGTCGCAGCCGTTGGCCGTTTTGGCGGTTTTTTCGCTCAACAGGAAGTCAAAAAATTCAAGATCAAAGCCATATTCCTGGTTAACCTGCTCCAGATACTTTTTGTCGTACTGTTTTGTGCTATAAACCGCAAGTTTCATAAGACTTATCTCCAGAAAGGGTTGGTTCCAAAACTATCATGCTTAAAATAATCATACAATTTATAAACTGAAATTTTAACGGCAGGTGACTATTTCACTTCCCGGGCAGACTATGCTTACTATTGCCGCCGCCTTCACGCCCGGCCTGAATCGTGCCAGAATAATGACATATTTCGGCTTAAATTGTCGCTGAATCAGGATATTAACCACCCATGAAGGGTAAATATAAAGCCGCGCTTGCGCTGATACTTGCATTGATTCTGCTGCCGCTGTCGCTGCTGCTCACGGTGGCGTACTGGCTGCCGACGCTAGCCGGGATCTGGCTGCCACAGGGCACCCGTATTGCGCTGGAGGCCAGCCCACGCCTGCACAACGGGGCGATTATTATCCCCGATCTTCGTTATCTGGCCGGGGAGTGCGAGCTTGCCAGCCTCAAAGATGCAAGCGTCAGTCATCCGAGCCGCTGGCGGCTTCACCTCGCGGAACTGAATCTCAATCCAGACTGCATCAGCAAGATCCCCGCCGATGATGTGGCTCCCGCCGCACCGCGCACCCTTGAAGAATGGCAGAAAATGCTGCCGAACACCTGGCTGACTATCGACCAGCTTAACGTCACGCCGTGGCTGCAGTATGCGGGGGCGCTGCATCTCTCTTTGACCCCGCAGCAGCAACAGCTGGATTATCAGGGGAAATTGCTCACGCTTTCCGCCACGCTTAAAGGGCAAAACCTGAAAATTAGCGATCTAAAAGTCGGGGCATTCGAAGGGCTTCCGCCGCTTGAGCTGGTGGGTGACTTAACGCTCCCGCTGGTGCCGGATGGCCTGCCGACGGATGGGCAAGTGGCCACGCAGGTGCAAATTCCGCAGGAGCCGGACAGGCTGCACGTGGCCCTGAACTGGCACACTAACGCCGGCAACCTGACGGTGAAAAAATTATCAGGCGACGAGGCCCCGCTGCTGAGCATTCCCTGGCGCCTGAGCGAAAACGCCCTTGAGATTAACGCCGGGCAGTGGCGCTGGCCTTATGAAGGTTTCCCGCTGGGCGGCGGAGTGTCGCTGAAGGTGGATAACTGGCAGGCCGGGCTGGATAACGCCATTTTCACCGGGCGGCTGAATGTGCTGACTCAGGGCGACGCCGGGAAGGGCAACGCCGTGCTTAACTTCGGCCCAGGAAAACTCAGCCTGACCGACAGCGCTTTGCCGCTACAGCTCACCGGAGAGGCGAAGCAGGACCAGCTTATTTTCTATGCCGCGTTGCCCGGTGAACTGACGGGCGCATTGACCGACCCGTCGCTGCTGTTCCATCCGGGCGCCTTGCTGCGTTCCCGTGGCCGCCTGATTGAAACGCTGAATATTGACGATGTGCGCTGGCCGCTGGCGGGCGTGCGAGTCTCCAGTAAAGGCATCGACGGCAGGCTACAGGCTATCTTACGCGCCCACGACAATGAAATGGGCGCCGTGGAACTGCATCTGGACGGGAAAGCCAATGACTTCCTGCCGGACGCCGGGCTGTGGCAATGGCGCTACTGGGGCAAAGGCAGCTTTACGCCGATGCAGGCAAAATGGGACGTTCGCGGCGTGGGCGAATGGCGTGACAGCGCCATTGAACTGAGTTCGCTGTCCACCGGTTTCGACAAGCTGCAGTACGGCTCAATGCTGATGTCGAAGCCTCGTCTTAGCCTGGACAACCCGCTGCGCTGGGAGCGGAACGAAGAAAAAGAGATCTTCACCGGCGATTTCTCTCTGGACGCGGGGGCGACCACCTTTAGCGGCGGCAGCACCTTGCCGCCATCGACGCTTAAATTCAGCGTGGACGGGCAAAACCCGACTGCTTTCCTGTTCAAAGGCAATTTACACGCCGGGAAAATTGGCCCGGTGCGTGTGGTCGGACGCTGGGACGGGGAGCGTCTGAGAGGCAACGCGTGGTGGCCAAAACAGACGCTCACCGTGTTCCAGCCGCTGCTGCCCGCCGACTGGAAAATGGATTTGAAAGGGGGCAATCTCTACGCCCAGGTGGCCTTCTCCGCGGCGGCCGGGCAGGGCTTTGAAGCCGGGGGCCACGGCGTGGTCAAAAGCGGCAGCGTGTGGATGCCGGATAACCAGATTAACGGCGTCGATTTTGTACTGCCGTTCCGATTTAGCGATTCAACCTGGCACTTTGGCAGGCATAGGCCGGTCACGCTGCGCATTGCTGAAATTCGCAACCAGATAGCGGCACAAAACATCACCGCCGATCTGGAAGGCTGGTATCCATGGAGCGAACAGCAGCCGCTGCTGCTGACCAACGTCAATGCGGATGTGCTGGGCGGCAAGATCTCAATGCAGCAATTGCGCATGCCCCAGCGGGACGCGGCGCTTTTACGGCTGCAAGGGCTCTCCTCCAGCCAGCTCGTCACCGCCATCAACCCTAAACAGTTCAGTATGTCCGGGCGCTTCAACGGCGCGCTGCCGCTGTGGCTCAATCACCCGCAGTGGATTATCAAAGACGGCTGGCTGACCAACCCTGGCCCAATGACCTTCCGCATGGACAAAGACATGGCGGATGCCATCGTGGACAACAACATGGCGGCTGGCGCGGCAATCAACTGGCTGCGCTACATGGAGATCTCGCGATCATGGACACAAATCGACCTCGACAACCTCGGCGTGGTCAGGATGCGTTCCAGCGTGACCGGCATCAGCCACGTGGAGGGAAAAACTAACACCGTCAATCTCAACTATACCCATCAGGAAAACCTGTTTACCCTGTGGCGCAGTTTGCGCTTTGGCGATAATTTACAAACCTGGCTGGAAGAGAACGCCGCGCTGCCAACGGCTCGCTGCACACAGTCCGGTGAAGCCTGTGAGGAACCCAAATGAACTATTTTACCCCTGTGCTGCTGGCATCGGCGGCGCTGATGCTGACAGGCTGCACGCCGCGCATTGAAGTGGCCGCCCCTAAAGAGCCGATCACCATCAATATGAACGTCAAAATCGAACACGAAATCCACATCAAAGTGGATAAAGACGTTGAAAGCCTGCTTAAAAACCGTAGCGATCTGTTTTGAGAAGGGGAACGGCGATGAACTCTATGATTAAAAGCGTGCTGCTGGCTGGCCTGTTGTTCAGCACATCCGTGATGGCGCTGACCCTAAACGAAGCGCGTGAGCAAGGGCGGGTGGGCGAAACGCTAAGCGGCTATATTGCGCCCATCAAGCAGGATCCGGAGACGCTGGCACTGGTACAAAGCATCAATGAAGGTCGCGCCCAGCACTATCAGCAGCTGGCGGACACCAACAATGTCTCGCTCAATGAGGTTGCTCGCCTGGCTGGTCAGAAGCTGGTGGACAGGGCTCCTGCCGGAGAATACGTCCGCGGGCTGAACGGGCAGTGGATGAAGAAGTAGCTTTATGTCTATTCCCCCTCATTTGTGTTCCCTCTCTCCCTTTGGGAGAGAGCCGGGGTGAGGGTTGCCTTTCAGGCTGATTGAAAACGCTTGCGATACTCCCCCGGCGACACGCCAAACCTGCCCTTAAACGCCGTTGAAAAATGGCTGTGATCGGCAAATCCCCAGCTGTAGCCAATCCCCGCCAGTTTTTCACTGTGGCTGGCCGTGCGCAGCGCCTGGGCGCAGAGATCCAGTCGGCGATTCTTAATGTATTGCGCCACAACCAGGCCTTTATCGGCAAACAGTCGGTAAAGGCTGCGCACCGACATCCCCGACTCGGCGGCGATCCACTCCGGGCGCAGCGTTTCGGACTGAATATGGTCATCAATCAGCGACATGACTTTCTGCAGGTGGCGGTCGCGCTTTGAGCCCGGCAGGCTGTGCTGAATCAGCGCCGGCGCGAGCAGGCAGGCAATCGCTTCGAGCGTGGCTTCACTTTCTCCGCCACTGAGCCCCTCGCTGCCCATACTTTCACGCAGCAAGCTGTGACTCAGGCGCACAACAGGCATCTCTGCGGAGAGTCTTTGTGCGCAGGGGACTTCGCCCTGGCGAAGGTGCTGTTCCAGCAGATGGCGCGGCAGTAAAAGCGAAACCTGCTTCGCCCCGTCGGTATAGGTAAAACAGCTGGGGCGGCCAGCATCAATCAGCGTAATATCACCCTGAGTAAGCACGGCCTGGCGATCGCCTTGCTCCATGACGGCTTCGCCCTCCAGCTGAAAAACGGTATAAAACCAGGCGTCGTTGCTTTGGGTCACTTCCTGCTTTGTACGCAGCAGGCGTGCCTGGTTAATTTCCACCACGCTAAGTTTAATGGCATGGGTAAGGTGTTCGCTCAGGCTGCCGTGAAACCCGCTCTCCAGCGCCGCACCTGAAAAACGACCACATGCGCGATTCACCTGGTCAAGCCATTTTTCGAATCGCTCGTTGCACTGTTTTTCTACCATATATCCTCACTTATCGCCGCCAGAAGCCAATAACTATAGGTAAACGTGATTCAAAAAAAGAATCATCATCAACATTTGTGTAGCGTGTCACAGCCAGCAAAGCGAATGTCAGCCGGAGAAAACCCTAACCTCAACATAGCGCCTAGAATGAAGGTGGGCTACACGATAATGACCTTGATAAGGAGATGCTATGACCGAGCCAGAAACGGTAAGCGTGCTGGGCTGTGTGCGCCAGTTTCTTCAGCGTTCACATGGGCTGTACATTGACGGCCGCTGGCAGGCGTCAGACAGCGAAGGGCGCCTGCCGGTCTTTAACCCGGCGGACGGGCTGCAAATTTCCAGCAGTGCCGACGCCAGCGCCTCGGATGTCGACCGCGCGGTAACGTCTGCCTGGCGTGCCTTCAGCAGCGGCGTATGGGCCAACATGCTGCCTGCCGGGCGGGAGCGAATCCTGCTGCGGTTTGCCGACCTGCTTGAGCAAAACACGGAAGAACTGGCGCAGCTTGAAACGCTGGAGCAGGGCAAGTCCATTAACATCTCTCGCGCATTTGAAGTGGGCTGCACGCTGAACTGGATGCGCTATACCGCAGGCCTGACAACGAAAATCAGCGGCCAGACGCTGGATGTTTCTATCCCGATGCCGGAAGGGGCGCGCTATCAGGCCTGGACGCGCAAAGAACCCGTGGGGGTCGTGGCCGGGATCGTGCCGTGGAACTTCCCGCTGCTTATTGGCATGTGGAAAGTGATGCCGGCGCTGGCGGCAGGCTGCTCGATTGTCGTTAAACCATCAGAAACTACGCCGCTAACGCTGCTGCGTATGGCCGAACTGGCTACAGAAGCAGGCGTGCCGGACGGCGTATTTAACGTCGTCACCGGCAGCGGCTCCGGCTGCGGTAAAGCCCTGACCGAACATCCACTGATTGCCAAAGTCAGCTTCACCGGCTCGACGGCGACGGGCAAAGGCATTGCCAAATCAGCAGCGAACAGGCTAACGCGCGTCACGCTGGAGCTGGGGGGGAAAAACCCGGCAATCGTATTGAAAGATGCCGACCCGGCGATGGTGATTGCAGGCTTAATGGCGGGCAGCTTCCTTAACCAGGGGCAGGTGTGCGCCGCCAGTTCGCGGATCTATATCGAAGCCCCGCTGTTCGACACGCTGGTGAGCGGCTTTGAGCAAGCGGTGAAATCGCTGCAGGTGGGGGCGGGCATGAACCCAGCGGCCCACATCAACCCGCTGGTATCGAAAGTGCAACAGGAAAAAGTGGCCGGATATCTGGCGCAGGCGCAAGAGCAGCGCGCGGAGCTAATCTCCGGGAATTCAGGCCCGCAGGGCAGCGGCTACTATATTGCCCCAACGCTGGTAGTGAACCCTGCCGCCTCTCTGCGCCTTGCCAGAGAAGAGGTCTTTGGCCCGGTGGTTAACCTCGTGCGCGTGGCGGATGCGGAAGAAGCCTTGCGACAGGCCAACGACAGCGACTACGGCCTGACGGCAAGTCTGTGGACCAACAACCTGCAGGCGGCAATGCAGTACACTGGCCGTATACAGGCGGGCACTGTCTGGGTGAACAGCCATACGCTAATCGACGCGAATATGCCGTTTGGCGGCATGAAGCAGTCGGGCTACGGGCGTGATTTTGGCCCGGACTGGCTTGACGCCTATACCGAAACCAAAACCGTATGCGTGCGTTACTGAACGTTGGCACATTTCGGTACTTATCACGTCCCGGAATAAGTTGCCGCTGGTAATCTGCAGGTCCCCTCCCGCGAGGGAAGATCGTTGTCCGATCTTGACCATTAATCTTGATAAGAAATGTTGCTACCTTCAGACCGGGTTTCCCCCCGGTCTTTTTTTTGCATTTTTTTGTCAAGAAGACGTTATTTTAGTCATGAAATGATTTTTTTCCGTGACGATCGCCCAGGGTTAACATCTGCCCAACGCCCTTATTTTGCGTAGAACTTGCGACAATGTAACATTTATGGAAAAACAACCAAAAATGAGCAGCACGGATTTATTGAAGAACTTCGCTGGAATGTAAAATTGATGTAAATCAATGCTTATGCCATAAGCTTATGAATTATAACTATTAGCTATTTATCACGATGTCTCTATTCACGAGATCAATCGATCTGTTTTTTCAGAGCACCTCCTTTTGAGTAACATACTATTAACAATAAATCATTGGTGAGGTTAATTTTTATTTGGTAGGATTTTTCTTAAGGATGATTCGGAAAAAGGATCTAAGTGATTTGCTCCGCAGGACTAAATAAGTCATATTGCGTAACGCCTTTATATAAAGAGGCAGCGTGAAATCATGACCTTCATTTATTAAGAAGACATGAAAGCGGTCGACAGCTTTCTACCTCTTTATAGTCACAACGTCTCGCTCCAGAAATAAACGGGGCGCCATAATGTGGGCGTTTTAATTCAACCATTACAGTCGTTTAAATACATCAGCTACTCATCCGTGCCTGTTTATTCCCAATGCAGGAAGGAGCAACATCATCCTGATTATTTAATGGATAAGGATATTGCCGTTTATGCTTCAGTCTTATTCCCTGCCGGTCGCGATGCTTGCCGTTATTTTTTTCGGCAGCGGCATGCGGGTGAATGCCGCACCAGCGCCGGCCTGGGCCACAGCACCCGGCATCGCGCAAACGGCAACCCTCACGCTGAACGAAAGTATTCTGTTCGCTCTTGACCGCGATCCTGCCGTTTCTCAGCAGGCAGCTCAGTTCGGGATTGGTCAGGCGCAGATTGATCAAGCCCGAAGCGCCTGGATGCCGCAGATCTCCCTCAGCGGCAGCACCGGGCATTCGCGTACCACGGACTCCAGCGGTTCCCTCAAGAACTCGGCTGCCTACGGGCTTAGCCTGACGCAGCTGGTGTATGACTTTGGGAAAACCAGCAGCAATATTAGTCAGCAGGAGAGCCAGCGTGAGAGCTATCGCTACCAGCTTATGGCGACGTTGACCGGTGTGGCAGAAAAAACGGCGCAGGCCTATGTCGATGTGAAGCGTAACCAGGCGCTGATCGCGGCAACGACAGAGAGTATTGCCGCGCTGCAAAACGTCAACACCATGGCAAAACTGCGGGCGGATGCCGGGCTGAGCTCGAGTTCGGACGTGCTGCAAACCCAGACTCGCATTGCCGGTATGCGCTCAACGCTTGAACAATATCAGGCGGCACTCCAAAGCGCGAAAGCGAGACTGGCGGTATTAACCGGAATCAACGCCGCGCAATATCAGGCCATGCCGGTACGCCTGGCGCTTGAACAGGAACCGCTCGACAACATTGATTACTCGCTGATCCCGAGCGTGCTGGCGGCGGAGGCCATGCGTGAGTCTTCAGGGTATGCCGTAGAGAAAGCGAAATCGGGCCACTGGCCCACGTTGAGCCTGAAAGGCGGACGCACTCGTTACCAGTCCAACAACAGCGCGTACTGGGACGATCAGATTCAGCTGAGCGTGGACGCGCCTATCTATCAGGGCGGGGCGGTCTCCGCCCAGGTCGAGCAGGCTCAGGGAGCCAGACGTATTGCGGCTTCTCAGGTTGAGCAGGCGAAATTCGACGTGCTGCAAAAAGCGTCCGTGGCAATGGCTGACTGGAACGGGGCCAGAGGCCGTGAAACGGCGGGAAAACTCCAGCTGGAAAATGCCCGACGCGCGCGGGAAGTTTATAAAAATGAATATAAATTAAGCAAACGCAGTCTCAACGACTTATTAAGCGTGGAGCAGGATGTGTTCCAGGCGGCCTATGCACAAATTAATGCGGACTTCGACGGCTGGCAGGCGGCAGTAAATTACGCTGCCGCCGTTGATAATCTATTGCCCCTGACAGGCGTCGAGAAAAATGCCGCCTCGAAATTACCGGATTTGAAATAAATGGTGTGAAAGTAGTGGCTTAGCCCCGCCACATAAAAATAAGTTGATGTGAAATGAGATCCGGAATTCTCAGGGGTTTCCACATCCAAAAATTAATACCGTATGCCTCGTTCCGGCATATATAAGGAGAAGTGCTATGAGTAAGATTCTTGAAGTTATTTCCCGCAAGGACGCAGAGAAAACCCTGGTAACAGGCGATGGGAATCTCTCTGTGTCGCTTTCATCCCCCTCTGTCATTCAGATTCACGGCAGCGCTAAAGATGTGGCGCACTATCTGCGTCAGGGCAACGATCTGCTGGTATACATGAAAGACGGCAGCGTTATTCGCTGCAATGGCTATTTTGTGGAGGAAGAAGGGCGGTCTGGGCACCATTCAGAACTGGTGTTTGATGACGGCAAGGCACTGACGCATATCACTTTCGACGAAGCGGGCGCCGCGGTTGGCACCCAGGGCACGGCTTTAACGGCAACCTCCGTCCCCATTGAATCCATTGCACCATTCATGGACGGCTCTGCGCTCGGCGATGTGCCGTGGGGCTGGGTTGCAGGTGCCGTGGCCGGGGGCGCGGGTATCGGGGCGCTGCTGGCACACGGCGGCGGGAAGTCACACACCACCGTTATCGACAATACCAAAGAGGTCGAAAGCGCCCGGCCAACGTTCACGGTTACCGACAACAAAGGCGACAGCAAAGGGCTGCTGAGCAGCAACGCGGTGACCGATGACGCAACGCCAACCTTCAGCGGCTCCGGACAGCCGGGAGCCACTATTCAGGTCAAAGACAGCAACGGCAACACCATTGCCAGCACCATGGTCGACAGCAACGGCAACTGGAAAGTGCTGCTGAGCGAGCAGCCGGACGGGACGCACACCTGGAGCGTGGTGCAAATCGACGGCAATAAAGTCACCTCTGCCGGGGATATTACCCTCAATGTTGTTACCGCTCAGGCTTCACTGACCGTCGCGACGACGGCAGGCGACAATATGATCAACGCGGCGGAGCAGGCAAATGACGTTATCATCAGCGGCAGTTCGCAGGCGCTGGCCAGCGGCACGGCGTTAACCCTCACCCTGAACGGGAAAACTTACAGCACAACCGTAGGTAGCGACGGCAGCTGGAGCATAACCGTGCCTGCAGCCGACGCCAAAAACCTGGCGGACGGGAGCTGGACGGTAGCCGTGAGCGGGAAAGACGCCGCAGGCAACAATGTCACTGCCAGTGAAACGCTGGTGGTGGACACGAAAGCGCCTGGGCTGACGGTAAATGCCATCGCCGACGACAACATCATTAATGCGGTTGAACACGGCGCGGCGGTGATCATCGGCGGTAAAACTGACGCTGAAGCCGGGCAGGTGGTCACGCTTAAGCTGAACGGCAAAACCTATACCGCAACGGTAAGCGCAGACGGCAGCTGGAGCATGACCGTGCCGGCGGGTGATGTGCAGACTATGGCGGACAATAGCTACACGCTGAACTTCAGCGTCAGCGATAAAGCGGGCAACACCACCACCACTAACGCGTCCCTGCTGGTAGACACCACGCCGCCGGAAGCCAGCGTCAATACCGTGGCCGGGGATGATATTCTCAGCGTCAGCGAACAGGGTCAGGCACAGATCATTTCTGGCACCAGCCGTGGCGCAGCCCCTGGAGACAAGGTCACCGTTTCTATTGGAGGAGAAACCTTCCAAACCAGCGTGCAGCAGGACGGCAGCTGGAGCGTGGGCGTACCCAAAGAAATTATTTCATCGCTGCCGGAAGGCACAAATACCGTTACCGTAACCATCACCGATGCGGCGGGAAACAGTGGCCGAGTAGACCATGACATCACCGTCAGCTCTACGCCGCCAGCGGTTGCCTTCCATCCGATAAGCCAGGACAACGTGCTGAACGCCATTGAGGCGACTCAGCCGTTAACGCTGAGCGGCACCAGCAATTTACCGGACGGCAGCACCGTCACCGTCAGGCTGAATAACGTCAATTATACTGCGGACGTTCAGGGCGGTGTCTGGCAGGTTCAGGTACCCGTTGAGGATGTCGTCAAGCTGGGCGATACCACTTACACGCTGAGCGTCAGCGGCACGGACAGTACGGGAAATACGGGGACGGCGAATGCGACGCTGCTGGTTGATACGGCACTGCCTACGGTAGTGGTGTCGACCTTCGCGGGCGACAACCGCATCAACAACAGCGAAATCGCTAACGACCAGACGCTGAGCGGGCGAGTCACCGGCGCGCGTGAAGGCGACACGGTTACCCTTAACGTAGGTGGAAAAAACTACACCACCAAAGTACAAAGCGATTTGACCTGGAGCATCACTGTTTCTGCGGGCGACCTGCAGGCGCTGGGCGATGGCGATGTCTCCGTGGTTGCGTCCGTGACCAACGGTCACGGCAATACCGGCCGGGGCGACAGCAGCTTTAATATCAACGCTCAGCTCCCGGGGCTGCGCATCAATACCGTGTCCGGGGATGACGTGATTAACGCCATCGAGCAGCATCAGGATTTGACGGTGAGCGGCACCAGCTCACACCTCAACGCCGGGACAATTATTACCGTACGCGTGAATGGCGTGGATTACCCGGCGGCTGTAAGCGCCACCGGCACCTGGCAAATAGGGATCCCGGCAAGCGATCTGGCCAGCTGGCCGAACGGTAAGCTGGACATTAGCGCCAGTTCTGCCGATGAATGGGGCAACCCGGTTGCGGCCTCCCGCCCGGTGGACGTTGACCTGAACTCCGTCGCTATCTCCATCAACAGCGTGACCAGCGATGACATGCTGAATGCGGTTGAGAAGGCCGCAGATCTTACCCTGGGCGGGAAAACTCAGGGCGTAGAAACCGGGCAAACTGTAGTCATTAAATTTGCCGGGCACACCTACACCACAACCGTTAACGAAAACGGTGACTGGACGTATACCGTGCCAGCGGCGGATATGCGCGACATGATTGATGGCCGAGCAGAAGTATCCGTGAGCGTTACCAATGCCAGCGGTAATAGCGCCAGCGGCGCAAGGGAAGTGCTGGTCGATACCCAGCCACCGTCAATCACGCTCCACAGCGTCACGGCTGACAATATTCTTAATCATGCCGAAGCGGCACAAGACCTGGTCATCACCGGTACCAGCACCGCACAGCCGGGGCAAACGGTCACCGTGAACCTCAATAACCAAAGCTACACCGGCCAGGTGCTGGCCGATGGCACATGGAGCATCACCGTGCCGGTTTCAGACCTGGCTAATCTAACCGACGGTAACTGGTCTATCAGCGCCAGCGTCAGCGACATAGCAGGCAACCCGGCCAGTATCAACCACGGCATGCTGGTCGATACCACCGTGCCGGTGGTCACCATCAATGTTTTCGCTGGCGATAACATCGTTAACCGCACCGAACATTCCCAGGCGCAGATCTTGTCCGGTAAAGCCACCGGCGCGGCCGCGGGCGACAGCGTTAAAGTCACCGTTAACGGCGTCGAGTATTCTACGGTGCTGGACGCCGGTGGAAACTGGAGCATTGGCCTGCCTGCAGAGGTGATAGGCGGTCTGGCAGACGGCAAATATACCGCAACGGTCGCGGTGACGGATAAAGCAGGCAACGTCGGCGGCAGCTCGCTGGCGTTTGATGTTGCTACCGGACTGCCGCAAATCACCATCAATGTCATCGCGCAGGATGACGTGATTAACGCGGCAGAAAAGAGCGCAGAAGTTACCATTAGCGGGACCAGCAACCAGCCGGACGGGACACAAATCACCGTGAATCTGAACGGTGTTGACTATGCTGCCGTCGTTAACGGCAGTGCCTGGAGCGTTAAGATCCCGGCGCCGGACGTCGCAAAATTGGGTGAAGCTAACTATACCGTTAACGCATCGGTCACGGATGCCAGCGGTAACAGCAATTCTGCCAGTCACAGCGTGCTGGTCGACAGCTCGCTGCCTGTCATCACTATTAATACCGTCGCGGGCGACAACATCATTAACCTGGCGGAGGTTAACGCCGGACAGGTGCTCAGCGGCAGCGCGTTCAACGCGGCGGCAGGAGATGAAGTTACCGTCATTCTTGGCGGTAAAAGCTATACGGTTACCGTCCAGAGCGACCTGAGCTGGAGTTTGCCGCTGAGCAAAGAGATGCTCACCGCGCTGGGCGATGGTGAGCTTACCGTTCACGCCTCCGTCACCAACGGGCGCGGTAACACCGGCAGCACGGATCATGACATCACGATCGCAGCCCAGCTGCCGGGCCTGCGTATTAATACTATCGCGGGCGATGACGTGATCAACCTCGCGGAGCATAGCCAGGATCTCATTGTCAGCGGCACCAGCATTGGCCTCAACGCGGGTAGCGTGGTGACCGTGACGCTAAACGGCAAAGACTATCTGGCAACGGTAAACGCCGACGGCACCTGGCGCGCCGCCGTACCGGGAAGCGACGTTAGCCGCTGGCCTGACGGCGTGCTGACGGTAACCGCAAAAGCAGAGGATGGCGCCCAAAATCCGGTCAGCATCGACGGTATCGTGGATGTCGATTTAGCGCCGGTGTCCATCAGCGTGAATAGCGTCACGGCCGATAACGTGCTGAACGCGGCAGAAAAAGGCAGCGATCTGGTGCTCTCCGGCTTGACCACTAACGTTGAGCCGGGCCAGACCGTCAGCATTACCTTCGCCGGGCATCGCTATACCACCGTCGTGAATGACGACGGGAGCTGGCGCTATACCGTACCAGCCGCCGACATGGCAAAACTGAAAGACGGTGATGCCCGGGTGACCGTCAGCGTCAGCAACGTGAACGGTAACCCGGCAAACGCCGCCCAGGAATACAGCGTGGACGCCAGCGCGCCAACGCTACTTATCGATCCGCTGAGCGGGGATAACCTGCTTAACGCCGCAGAAGCGAAGCAGCCGCTGATTGTCAGCGGCAGCAGCAGCGCAGAGCCGGGACAGGACGTTACGGTGACGCTGAATAACGTCAACTATACCGCGACCGTTGGCGCCGATGGCCGCTGGAGCGTCAGCGTTCCGGCCAATGATTTAGCCGCGCTCAAGGACGGCATCATCACCGTCAGCGCCTCCGTGGCTGACAAAGCAGGTAACCCTGCAAACGCCGATCGCGGCATGCTGGTTGATATTACCGAGCCGAAGCTGACTATCGATACCGTGGCAGGCGATGACATCATTAATGCCAGCGAGCATAACCAGGCCCACACCGTGAGCGGCACCAGCACCGGAGCTGCTGCGGGGGATGTGGTTACCGTCGTGGTGACCAACGGGCAGGGAACGTCGTTCACCTTCACCACAACGCTTGATGCCGGGGGTAACTGGAATGTCGGCATCCCGGCGTCGGTCATTAATGGCCTATCGGACGGCAGCTACACCATCACCGCCAGCGTCACCGATGCGGCTGGCAACAGCGGCAGCGCCGATCGCGGCCTGAGCGTGAATACCGCGCTGCCGGCGATCTCGATTGCCGCCATTGCGGTGGATGACGTTATTAACGCGACGGAAAAGGGGCAGGACCTTGTGCTTTCCGGGACCAGCAACCAGCCCGCTGGCACCCTCATCACCGTCACCCTGAACGGGATTACTTACCAGGCCGTGGCCGGAACCGACGGCAGCTGGAGCACAACGATTCCGGCTTCTGCCGTCAGCAAGCTGGGTGAGGCTAATTACACGGTGACCGCGGCGGTAACCGACGCCCACGGCAATAGCAATAGCGACAGCCACAGCGTGCAGGTCGATAGCGCCTTGCCAACCGTTACTATCAACAACGTCACCAGCGACAATATTCTCAATATCACGGAAATCGCCAGCGGCCAGACGCTCAGCGGCCTCGTCACCGGGGCGGTAAAAGGTGACGTTGTCACTATTAATCTCGGCGGCAAGCTGTATCAGGCGACCGTCCAGGACGATTTGAGCTGGAGCCTGTTGGTTTCCAAAGAGATCCTCACCGCGCTGGGCAACGGCGAGCTGACCATTACTGCTTCTGTGACCAACGGACACGGCAACACCGGCAGCGGCAGTCGCGATATTGTTATCGACGCGAACCTGCCGGGGCTGCGCGTGGGCACCGTCGCGGGCGATGACGTGATTAACGCCATCGAGCATAACCAGAACCTGATTATCAACGGCACCAGCACCGGCCTCAGCGCGGGCAGCGCGGTAACCGTAACGATTAACGGTAAAGACTACGCGGCAACCGTTCGCGCGGACGGCAGCTGGCAGGCCGCCGTACCGGGAGAAGATGTCGCTCGCTGGGCAGAAGGTGCCGTCACCATTGAGGTGAAGGGCAGCAGCGGCGCGGGAAATGATGTGGCTATCCAGCATCAGGTTACCGTCGATCTCAGCGAAGTGGTGATCGGCATTAACGCCATAACCGGCGATAATGTATTGAACGCCGCTGAAAAGAGCGCCAACCTCGAACTCTCCGGCACGACGCAAAACGTAGAGCCGGGGCAAACCGTCAGCATTACCTTTGCCGGGCACACCTACACCGCCACTGTTCAGGCGGACGGCAGCTGGAAGTACACCGTCCCGGCGGCGGATATGGTGAACCTGAAAGAGGGTGACACCACCGTTCAGGTGAGCGTGACCAACAAAAATGGCAACAGCACAGAAGCGGCGCAAAACGTCAGCGTCGACAGCCTTGCTCCGACCCTGACCGTGGATCCTGTCAGCCAGGATAACCTGCTGAATGCCGCAGAGGCTAAGCAGGATCTGATTATCAGCGGAACCAGTACCGCAGAGGCGGGCCAGACCGTGACCGTGCAGCTGAACGGCGAAAGCTATCAGGCAACGGTAAAGGCAGACGGAAACTGGAGCCTGACCGTACCTGCATCGGACGTCGGTAAACTGGTTGATGGTAACGTCACCGTCACCGCAAGCGTGGAAGACCGCGCGGGTAACCCGAACAGCGCCAGCCGCGACGTGCTGGTTGATAAAACCGTGCCTGAAGTGACCATCGGCACCGTCGCTACTGACGACGTGATTAACCAGACCGAACACGACCAGGCGCAGGTGATCTCCGGTACCAGCACCGGCGCGCAGGCTGGCGATATTGTTACCGTTACGCTAGGCGGTAAAAGCTACACCGGCGTAGTGGACGCGAGCGGGAACTGGAGCGTCGGCATCCCGCGGGCGGATATCAGCGCGCTGGGCGATAACACCTACACCGTGACGGCCTCCATTACCGACAAAGCGGGCAATACCGGCGATGCGATTCATAACGTCAAGGTCGATACCGCGGCACCAACCCTGACCATCGACATTATTGCGGGGGACAACATCCTCAATGCCGATGAGAAAACCGGGGATGTCATCATCAGCGGTTCCTCTACCGGGCTGGCGAGCGGGAGCGCCGTCACCGTACATCTGAACGGTAAAAACTATGCCGCTACCGTGGGCGACGACGGCAAATGGTCCACCACCGTACCAGCAGGCGACGTGGGCAAACTTGGCGAGGCCTTCTATGAGGTTTCCGTCAGCGCCAGCAACGGCGTGGGTAACGCTGGCAGCCAGAGCAGCACGCTGGAAGTCGCCTCTACGCTGCCGGGCGTTATTATCAATGCCGTGGCGATCGACGACATTATCAATGCCTCCGAGCTGGCCGCTGGCCAGACGATCACCGGGCGCGTGACCGGCGTGCAGGCCGGCGCAGACGTGACCATTAACATCGGCGGCGTCAACTATACCGCGAAGGTGCAAAGCGATCTCACCTGGAGCCTGGCCCTTAGCCAGGATGTGCTGACCGCACTAGGCGACGGCTCGCTTAAAATTAATGCTTCCGTGACTGACGGTGCGGGTAACACCGGTACCGGTTCTCGCGAAGTCACTATCGACGCGGCCCTGCCGGGCATCCGGATTAATACCATTGCGGGCGATGACGTTATCAACGCCATTGAACATGGCCTGAACCTGGTCATCAACGGCACCAGCCGCGGCCTGAGCGAAGGCAGTGCGGTAACCGTGACCATCAACGGTAAAGACTATGCCGCGACGGTACGCGCCGACGGCAGTTGGCAGACTGTGGTGCCAGGAAACGAAGTCAGCCAGTGGCAGGCCGGCGATATTACCGTTTCGGCAGGCGGAACCAGCAGCTCAGGCAACCCGGTGTCCATCGATCACACCGTCAATGTTGATCTCAGCGCGGTGGCGATAACCATCGGCCAGATTGCCGGGGACGACGTGCTGAACGCTGCCGAGAAGGGCGCTGATTTATTGCTGTCCGGGGCAACACAGAATGTGGAGGCCGGGCAGACCATCACCATTACCTTTGCCGGGCACACCTACACTACTCAGGTAGCAAGCGACGGTAGCTGGACATTCACCGTCCCGGCTAATGATATGAAAGGGTTGAAAGACGGCGAGACTTCTGTGGGAGTTAGCGTCGCTAACGTGAGCGGTAACGGAGCATCGGCCGGGCGTGAAATCAGCGTGGATACCGCAGCCCCGACCCTGCAAATCAACACTATCGCCGGGGATGACGTGCTCAATGCAGCCGAGGCCGGGCAGCCGCTGGTCATCAACGGTACCAGCAATGCGGAGCCGGGCCAGACCGTGATCGTGAATCTGAACAATGAAACTTATACCGGTACCGTGCAGGCTGACGGAACGTGGAGCATAACCGTTCCGGCGGAGAAAGCTTCTGCGCTTGGTGACGGCGTCTATTCCGTTGCAGCCAGCGTCAGCGATGCCGCAGGCAACCACACCTCCGCAAACCATAACTTCAGCGTGGACGTCACCGTGCCGACCATCTCCTTTGGTGTGGTTGCGGGCGACGATGTGATTAACCTCGCCGAGCACGGGCAGGCACAAATTATCTCCGGTTCCAGCAGCGGCGCTGCGGCAGGGGACAAAATTACCGTGACCATTGGCTCCAACAGCTGGACCACCACCGTGGACGCTGCGGGCAACTGGAGCATTGGCGTCCCGGCCAGCGTCGTCAGCCAGCTGGCGGACGGCACCGTCACTATTCACGCCAGCCTGACGGATGCAGCAGGTAATACGGGGATCGGTAGCCATGACGTTGTGGTCAATACCGGTTTACCGTCGCTCAGCTTCAATCCGTTAAGCGGTGACAACGTGCTTAACGCCAGTGAAAAAGGGGAAACATTAACCCTGAGCGGGACCAGCGCTAATCTGGCCCCGGGAACTGCGGTTATCGTCACGCTGAACGGTAAAAATTATACCGCCACCACCGACGCCAGCGGTAACTGGAGCGTTGACGTTCAGCCGGGCGATCTGGCCGGGCTGGGCGAAGCCAACTATACGCTGACCGCTACCGCAACAAGCGCTATCGGCAACAGTGCCAGCACTCACGCCAGTTTGTTGGTAGACACCGCCGCGCCGGGCGTCACGATTAATCCAGTGACCGCAGACAACGTCCTTAACGCGTCTGAAATCGCAGCAGGCCAGACTCTGAGCGGAAAAGTCAGCAATGCGGCAGCCGGCGACACAGTCACGATCAATCTGGGGGGGAAAACCTACACCGCGACGGTGCAGAGCGATCTGAGCTGGAGCCTCGACCTGCCTGCTAGCGTGCTTACCGCCCTGGGGAACGGAAAACTCACCGCCACGGCCTCGGTCACTAACGGGCACGGCAACAGCGGCACGGCAGAACGTGAATTTACCATTGATGCCAGCCTGCCGGGTCTTCGGATCCACACCGTGGCGGGGGACGATGTGATCAACGCCATTGAACACAATCAGAACCTGATTGTTAGCGGAAGCGCTAGCGGTATGAGCGCAGGCAGTACCGTGACCGTCACCATCAACGGCAAAGGCTACCTGGCAACGGTGAGCGCCAGCGGAACCTGGTCGGCCGCCGTACCTGCGGAAGATGTCAGCCAGTGGGCGGCAGGCAATGTCACTGTTACTGCCGCTGGCAGCAGTAGCGCGGGGAACCCGATCTCTATCGATCGCATGGTGAATGTCGACCTCAGTCCGGTTGCGGTCAGCGTTGACGCTATCACAGCAGATAACGTGCTTAACGCGGCTGAGAAAGGGGCCGATCTGGTTCTTTCAGGTAAGACCCAGAACGTTGAGGCCGGGCAAAACGTCACCATTCTTTTCGGCGGGCACACCTATACGGCGCAGGTTGCGGCCGACGGGAGCTGGAGTTACACCGTGCCAGCAGGCGATATGGCTGGGCTGAAGGATGGCGATGCGTCAGTAAAAGCTACCGTGACTAACGTGAACGGCAACGGAGCCAGCGCAGAGCGTGAATTCAGCGTGGATGCCACGCCGCCGGGGCTTGCCATTGACCCCATTGCCACGGACAACGTTATTAATGCCGCAGAGGCAGGCGCGGGCGTCGTCGTCACCGGAACGTCAAACGCGGAAGCCGGACAGACGGTCACGCTGACCCTGGACGGAAAAACCTATACTGGCGTAGTGAAAGCGGACGGCACCTGGAGCGTAACGCTTGATGCTACAGCCCTGGGGAGCCTGGCAGATAACAACTATCAGCTTAGTGCGAGCGTCAGCGATGCGGCGGGTAACGGATCAACCAGCAGCAAAACGATAACGCTAGACACCACCGCGCCGACGATCGGCTTTAACGTCGTGGCGGGTGACGACATCATCAACTTTGAAGAGCACGCTCAGGCGCAGATTATCTCTGGCTCCAGCAGCGGCGCAGCGGCAGGGAATAAAATTGTTATTACCCTCAACGGCACTCAGTATGTCACCCAGATAGATGCCAACGGCAACTGGAGCATAGGCGTCCCGGCTTCGGCGATTTCATCGCTGAAAAACGGCACGGCAACGATTACCGCCACGCTCACCGACAGCGCCGGCAACGAGGGCACTAACACCCATACGGTTGAGGTTAACGCCGTCCGTGTCGGGCTAACCATCGGGACTATCAGCGATGACGACGTGATTAACGCCGCAGAATCTCAGCAGGATTTGGTTATCGGCGGAGGTAGCGCTGAACTGACCGTGGGCACTCAGGTGACCGTTACGCTGAACGGCGTACAGTACCACACCACTGTTCAACAAGGCGGCGGCTGGAGCGTTACCGTGCCGGCGAATCAGGTACAAAACCTGGTGCACGGTAACGGCTACACGGTCGTGGCATCGGCGACGGACGGCGCAAATAACGCCACTTCGGCAAGCCATAACATCACCATAGACACCGCAGCGCCGGTCATCACCCTCGCCGATATCTCCGGTGACAACGTGATCAACGCGGCGGAACAGCAGCTGCCGTTAACCATTCGCGGTACCAGCAGCGCGGAAGCCGGGCAAAAAGTGACCGTTAAGCTGGGAAGCGGGAGCTACGACGCTACGGTGCAGGCGGACGGCTCCTGGAGCGTGACCGTTGCCGCGGACGACCTGGCGAAGCTTACCGACGGTGACTTCAACGTTAGCGCCTCCGTTCAGGATAAGGCAGGAAACCCGGGCAGCGCGGATCGTACTTTGACGGTGGACACCACCCCGCCAACCATCACCTTTAACAAGGTGGCGGGGGACGACATCATCAACAGCGCCGAGCAGCAGGCAGGCCAGGTCATTAGCGGCACCACTGACGCTCAGCCTGGGCAGACGGTAACCATCACCTTCAATAATCACTCTTATAAGGCGGTGGTGAGCGACACCGGAACATGGTCTGTGACCGTCCCGGCACAGGACTTCCTGGGCGCGACAGACGGCAGTTACCAGATTTCCGCCAGCGTTAGCGATAAAGCCGGGAACAGCAGCAGTGCGAATAAGCAGGTGACCCTGAACGGCGAGGTGCCGACCATCAGCGTCAATGACTTCGCGCAGGACAACATTGTCAGCGCCGCAGAACACGGCACTCCGCTGGTGATAAGCGGCGTGACCAACGCGCCTGCGGGCCAGACGGTGACTATCACCCTGAATAATCAGAGCTATACCACCACGGTCAACGGCGACGGCACATGGAGCTACACCCTCGGCAGCGGTGCGGTTTCCGCGCTGGTCGATGGCGGCTCGTATGTGATTCATGCCAGCGTCAGCAACAGCATCGGTAACAGTGCGGGAGCAGACCGCACCGTCACGGTGGACACCACACCGCCGCAGATGACCATTACCATTGACGCTCTGCAAAACGACACCGGGCTGAGCAAGACTGACTTTATTACCTCCGATAACAAGGTGGTGGTGAAAGGTTCCCTGAGCGCGGCACTCGGCAATAACGAAAAGGCGCAGATAAGCCTCGACGGCGGATCCAGCTGGATTGACCTTGTGGTTAACGGCAAATCCTGGAGCTATGCCGACGGGCGCACGCTGCCGGACGGTATCGTGACCTATAACGTACGCGTCATCGACAATGCCGGCAACGTGGGCTCGACGGCAACGCAAAACGTAACTATTGATACTGTTGCGCCGGATGCCAGTAAAACCATTACCGTTGAGGCCATTACCCAGGATACGGGTCTCGATGCGCACGACTTTATTACCAGTGACAATACGCTGACCATTAGCGGCAAGTTAGGGGGAACGCTGGCGGCCGGTGAACATGCCCAGATCAGTATTGATGGCGGAAAAACCTGGGTTGACGTGAGTATCAGCGGCACCACATGGAGCTACATCGATAGCCGCACGCTGGCCGACGGGGATTATCTCTATCAACTGCGCGTGATTGATGATGCGGGCAATATCGGGGCAACCACCAGCCAGTTGGTCACCGTTGATACCGTGGCACCGGATGCGAGCAAATCCGTCACCATTGACCGCATTGCCGACGATACAGGGCTGAGTAATAGCGACTTTGTCACCAGCGACACCTCGCTGACTATCCACGGTTCTCTGGGCGCTTCACTGCTGGACGGCGAATATGTGCAGATAAGCATGGACGGCGGCCTCACCTGGAAAACGGTCACCACGGTAGGCACAACCTGGTACTTTACCGACGGGCGAACGTTAACCGACGGCACGTATCAATACTATGTTCGCGTGGTCGACGCTGCGGGTAATGTCGGGCAGAGCGCTTCTCAGACGGTAACGGTAGACACCACGCCGCCGGATGCGGCTATCACCGTTACCGTGGACAGCATCACCACCGACAGCGGCTTCAGCAACAGCGACTTTATCACCAACGATAACACGCTGACGCTGAACGGCTCACTTGGCGCGGTGCTTGGCAAAAATGAATATGTTCAGGTGAGCTTCGACGGCGGAGCCAGCTGGGTTAACGCCACGTCCGTCAACGGGACAAGCTGGAGCTATACCGATGGCCGCCAGCTTGCGGACGGTAACCACACCTGGCAGGTTCGCGTTGTCGACCTTGCCGGAAACGTGGGAGCAACCACCAGCCAGACGGTAACGGTAGATACCGTCGCGCCAACCTACGGCATCACCATCGACAGTATTTCGGATGATACCGGGCAGAGCGCTAGCGACTTTATCACTATGGATACCACGTTGACCCTGAACGGCACCCTGGGCCACGCCCTTGCCAGCGACGAGCGCGTGCAAATCAGCCTGGACGGCGGTCAGAGCTGGGTGGATGCCGTGGTGAACGGCACGGCGTGGCATTACGTGGATGGACGTACTTTGCCGGACGGCGACCATCTTTATCAGGTGCGGATTATCGATCAGGCCGGAAACGTGGGTTCAACCGCAGCCCAGGTTGTCACCGTTGATACCGTGGCGCCGGATACCGTCGGCACTATCGTCAGCTATACGGATAATGACGGCGAGCGTACCGGTAATTTCGACAGCAGCTACTCCACCGACGATACCTCGCCGGTGCTGAACGGTACGCTGAACCATGCGCTGGCCGACGGTGAAATTGCCCAGATCTTCCGCGATGGCGTGCTGGTAGGCAAGGTGACCATTACCGGCGGTACAAGCTGGACCTTTGCGGATTCTGGCCTGCTGGACGGAAATTACCACTATGTTCTGCGCGTGACGGACAAAGCGGGGAACTACACCGAGTCGAACGACTTCACGCTGACGGTCGATACCTCGGTGCCGACGACAATTGCCCACGTAGATGCGGTATCGACTTCAGATACCACGCCGATTCTCACCGGGGATGTCAGTGCCCAACTGATGAATGGTGAATTCGTGGTCGTGACCGTGAATGGCAAAACGTACAGCTCCGAGCGCGGAGGCCCGGTGGTGGTCGATCCTTCGTCTAACCGCTGGTATCTGCAAATTCCTGACAGCGACCTGCTGGGGCTGAACAGCTACAACGTCACCGCCCAAGTGAAGAGCAGCGCGGGTAACGGCAACAACACCGGGATCCAGACAGGATCGCTGGTCGTGCATGCCGAAACGGCCAATGACACCAGCTGGGCGAACACGGCGGGCAATGCGAACAACAGCGCCAGCACGTTAATGCTCAACAATAACGGCCTGTGGACGCTGGTGACCAATACCTCGGTATACAACGGCACGGATCTGAACAGTTACACCCAGACGTCGCTGCCTAATACGCGTGCGAATACCGTCAGCTACACCGCGCTGGACTTTGACCGTAACGGCACCGTTGATATCTACGGCACGGAAACCACTTACGGCAACGCGGTACAGACCATGTGGATCGCCAACGCCAATGGCACTTATACCACCAGTACCCAGGCCAACGGCACCACGATCTGGTACGGCGGCGTTATCGCCTATGACAAAAACGGCGATGGTTATGTCGACCTGGCCTACGGTGACGCCGGGGGCGACTCCAGAACCTACCTGATTAACAACAAGGGTAGCATGGTGGCCGACGGGACCAATGGCAACGGCGGCTTGACCGGCGTCAGCTACCGCGAACTGTCCGGCGTGGACATCAACAATGACGGTAACATCGATATTGTTCAGCATACCAACAGCAACGGGACCAGTGCGCTGAGCGTGATTTCTAACAACGGCAGCAAGCTGACGACCCTGCAGTCTATTGCCAACGTGTTTGTCGATAACGCGGCGAACACGACGACCGCTGCCTCCATGACGTGGGCCGACTTCAACGGCGATGGCTACCTGGATCTCTATATCGCCACCGGTCGGAGCGTGACCTCTGCGACGGTGAATTACAGCGGGAAGATTTTCTACAACGATGGCAATGGTCAGTTGAACAGCAACTACACCAGCGTGGAGTCTACGTCGACGGCGGCTAACGCGGGCTATATGTCCGTGGCCGTGGACTGGGACGGTGATGGCGACATGGATATTGTTAAGTTTTCCACCTACGGCACCAGTCAGACAGCGCGTCTGTTTAGCAACGACGGCACCGGCAAAAACTGGACCGAAAGCCAGCTCGCAAAAGGACTGGTTAACGTCACGGGCGTTGCGGTGGCGGACTACGACTGGAACGGTACTCAGGATCTGCTGGTGTCTCAGCAAAACGGGAAAGTGGTGTTGGTGGCCAACACCAACACCATCGCCCCGGGTACCGCGATGCACCTGCGCATTGTCGACAGTGAAGGGATCAACGTCTTCTACGGCAATACCGTCCGGCTGTATGACTCTGCCGGGAAGCTGGTTTCGACGCAGATTATCAACGCCCAGTCGGGCATTGGGGCGAACGACGCGTCGGCGCTGGTGAGCTTCTACGGCCTCAACCCGAATGAAACCTACCATGCCGAGCTGGTCAGAGCGATTAACGGCGTCACCAGCAATGTGACGTGGAATGGGCTAACCGCCGGAGACGGGAAAGAAAGCTATGCCCTGACGGCGGAGGCCGCCACCGGCGTTCACGGCGGCACGCTGAACGGCACTGGCTATAACGATACCTTTATCGCCGAGCAGGGAACCTACGTCTATAACGGCGGCGGCGGCTGGGAAACTTCATCCGATCACCAGACCTGGAGCGCGACGGGCGGGATGGATGTGGTTGACTTCCGTAACTCCGGGGTAGGTATCACCGTTGATCTGGGTAAAACCGGGGCGCAAAACACCGGCTTTAACACGGCAACCTTCACCAACATCGAAGGGATCGTCGGCTCCAGCCATGACGACGTGATCACCGGCAATAGCGGGAACAACACCTTCGAAGGCGGCGGCGGCAACGACACCTTCAACATCGGCAGCGGCGGCCACGATACGTTGCTCTACAAGCTGTTGAACAGTTCGGATGCCACCGGCGGCAACGGCCATGATGTGGTGAACGGCTTCAGCGTGGGAACCTGGGAAGGTACGGCGGACAGCGACCGTATTGACCTTCGTGAGCTGCTGCAGGGCAGCGGCTACGCCGGGGACGCATCGGCGCATTACATCAATGGCGTTGCGCAGTTGGGGGCCGGGGCGGGCAATATCGGGGACTACATCAAAGTGGTGCAGAACGGCAGCAGCACTGAGATTCAAATTGACCGCGACGGTAAGGGCGGCGTCTTTGACCCGACCACGGTAGTCACGCTCAACGGGGTACAAACCGATCTCGCCACGCTGCTGGCTAACCACCAACTATTAGTTATCTAGCCCTTATTCCGCCGGGCCTTAAGTCCGGCGGAATATCAGCAGCTTAACTTTTATTACCCGGTATAAAACATGTTTATGAAACAAGCCGCGGAAAGGACGACACAGGCGTTTTTTGGCATTTTCGCAGGATGTGAAACATCATGACTTCAACGAATACAAGCTATGAACCCTGGCTGCAGGCCATGCTGGCCGTCGCGCGCCACTATCGGCTGGATTTCTCGGAAGAGCACGTCCGCGTGGTGGTTAACCAGGAAAACCAAAGCCCGCAGCAGCTGGTGCTGGAAGATATGGCCCGCCAGCTTGGTTTAGCGATGCGTCGCGCCCCGGCGGACGTCTCGCTTATCGACCCGTGGCGCTTGCCGCTGGTGGCCGAGCTTGAGGGGGGCCAAATAGCGGTGGTTACCCATATGGATAATCACGGGCAACTAAGCCTGCAGCTTAGCGGCGATGGCGGTCTGGAGACGGTGATCGTTCGGGATGTGCTGGCCAAAAGGCTAAAGAGCCTGGTTGTGCTGCGCCCGCTGAATTCAATTCCCGATGCACGCGTCGATGATTACGTGAAGCCCTATCAGAAAAACTGGTTCTGGACGCTGGCGCTGAAAGACTGGAAACGCTACGGCGATATCATGCTGGTGGCGATGGCGGCCAACGTGCTGGCGCTGGCCGGGATGATCTTTTCCATGCAGGTGTATGACCGCGTGGTGCCCTCGCAGTCGGTGCCCACTTTGTGGGTGCTGTTTGGCGGCGTCATGCTGGCTATCCTCTTTGAATTCACCATGCGTATGCTGCGCGTGCATATTGCCGATGTGGTCGGCAAACGGGCCGACCTGCGTATCTCCGACAGGGTTTTTGCCAGGGCGTTACGCATCAAAAACAGCGCCCGGCCAAAATCTACCGGCTCCTTTATCTCGCAAATTCGCGAGCTGGAGTCGGTGCGCGAGCTGATTACCTCCACCACCATCAGCACCGTATCGGATATCCCGTTCTTCCTGCTGTTTGTTTTTATTCTCTGGCTGATAGGCGGCCCGCTGGTGTTCGTTGTGCTGCTGGCGATCCCGCTGCTGCTGATCCCCGGTTTACTGGTGCAGCGCCCGCTGGCGCACCTTTCGAATGAGGGGATGCGCGAGTCGGCCATTCGCAATGCCACGCTGGTAGAAGCCGTGCAGTCCATCGAAGACATTAAACTGCTGCGCGCCGAACAGCGGTTCCAGAACCAGTGGAACAACACCAACGACGTTGCCGCGGCGGTCGGGATGAAACAGCGCTGGCTGACCAGCCTGCTCATGACCTGGACGCAGGAAGTGCAGTCCATTGTTTATGCCGTGGTGCTGCTCGTCGGCTGTTACCTGGTGATTAACGGCGACATGACCACCGGCGCCCTGGTGGGGACGTCCATTCTGGCCTCACGCACCATCGCGCCGCTGGCGCAGATTTCCGGCGTGCTTTCGCGCTGGCAGCAGGCGAAGGTGGCGCGCAAAGGGCTGGACGACCTGATGCAGCGCCCGCTGGACGATCCTGAACAGGGCAAGAAAGTGCATAAAGCCCACCTGCAGGGGAACTACCAGCTCAACTACGCGGCGTTTTATTACGACGAAGAAGAGAAGGTCAACGATTTGGACATTGCCAGCCTGACGATCCGCGCCGGGGAAAAAATTGCGGTGCTCGGGCGAAACGGTTCGGGTAAAAGCACGCTACTTCAGCTTTTGGCGGGGATGCAAACGCCTCAGCACGGCCAGATTTTGCTGGACGACACCAGTCTCGGGCAAATCGACACTGCCGATTTGAGACGCGACATGAATCTGCTCAGCCAGCAGGCGCGGCTCTTCTTCGGCTCAATACGTGACAACCTCACCATGGGGCGCCCGTTAGCCACGGACGAAGAAATACACCGGGCGCTGGCGCTAAGCGGGGCGCTGGAATTTGTGCAAAAACAGAAAAATGGCCTCAACTACACGATCAGCGAAGGCGGTAGCGGGCTATCGGGCGGCCAGCGGCAGGCACTTTTGCTGGCCAGAACGCTGATCCTGCAGCCGCAAATCTTATTACTGGATGAACCTACAGCGTGGCTGGATGAAGTCAGCGAGCAGCAGCTTATCCAGCAGCTTGGCCCGTGGCTCGGCAACCGCACGCTGGTGGTGGCCACGCATCGTATCCCAATTTTGCAGTTGGTTAACCGCATCATCGTGCTGGATAACGGCCGCATCGTAATGGACGGCCCAAGGGACCAAATCTTGCAGCAGCACGGTCTTATGGAAAAAAAAGCTGCCCCTCGCAGAACCGCGACCTTAAAACCGGCAGGTGACACGGAGGTTCGGGCATGAACGACATCACGCGTTATAACAGCCGACTGAAAGAGCCGGCGCTTCCACGAGCAAGCCTGGTGGCGTGGGCACTTGGACTGATGCTGCTCGCATTTGTGTTGTGGGCAAACTTTTTCTCTCTGGACGAAGTGACCACCGGGTCTGGCAAAGTCGTGCCGTCCTCTCGCGAGCAGGTTATTCAGTCCCTGGAAGGCGGCATCCTCTACAAACTGGACGTTCGGGAGGGGGATATTGTAGAGAAGGGCCAGGTTCTCGCGCAGCTCGATCGCACCAAAACCGAGTCCGGTGTGCAGGAAAGTGAATCCAGGCTACATGCCGCGATGGCTACCGCCGCACGACTGAAGGCTGAAGTGAGCGGCACGCCGCTGGTTTTTCCCGACATGTTACCTGGAGATAGCGAACTTGTTCGCCAGGAAACCGCGCTTTATAACTCGCGCCGGAGCAGTCTTGAAAAAGGGGTTGCCGGATTGCGGGAAGCCATCTCGCTGGTTCAGCGCGAGCTGGCGATGACGCAGCCGCTGGTTAAACAGGGCGCGGCAAGCAGCGTGGAGGTCCTGCGCCTGCAGAGACAAAAAAACGAGCTGGAAAACAAAATTACCGAAATGCAGAACCAGTATTACGTGCGCGCGCGCGAAGAGCTGGCGAAAACTAACGAAGAAATTGAAACCCAGCGCTCGGTGATGCGCGGGCGAGAGGACTCGTTAACCCGGCTCAAATTTACCGCGCCGGTCAGGGCGATAGTGAAGGGCATTGAGGTCACAACGGTGGGCGGCGTCATCCCGCCAAACGGAAAACTCATGACTTTGGTTCCGCTCGACGATCAAATGCTGATTGAGGCAAAAATTTCACCACGCGACGTGGCGTTTATTCATCCCGGCCAAAAGGCGCTGGTGAAAATCACCGCCTATGACTACTCGATTTATGGCGGGTTAAAGGGCGTGGTGACCACTATTTCACCGGATACGATTCAGGATGAGGTCAAACGTGATGTTTACTACTATCGGGTTTATATCCGCACCGATGTCAGCCAACTGACAAACAGGGACGGCAAAACGTTTCCGATATTTCCGGGGATGATTGCCACCGTGGATATCAAAACCGGTAGCAAATCGGTACTCGATTACCTGCTGAAACCGCTGAATAAAGCAAAGGAAGCGCTCAGAGAACGATAATCAAAAAAGCCGGCGAAAGCCGGCTTAATGTTGTTCAAAATATCGTCGGGTCGATATCCAGACCGTACATGATAAAGGAAAAATAATATCCAAAATAAGACTCAGCCGTTTCCATGAAGGCACGGTGTATTTCGAGCTTGCCCTCACTGTCTTCACTGAATAATCCGGCCATAATGCCGCAATTAACAATGCGTCTCAGATGCATTCTCGAGACAAAAAGATCTTTGGACGTTTTATTATAATTAGGCTTCAGCCACCAGCGGCCATCATCATCCTGTTTTGCCCTCAGGTATATTCTCAACATAATGATATGCCCGGCATCTTTGTCAACAAACATGGCGCTGTTGGGGACCAGTCGACTTAAAATGACTTCGTCAAAAAGAAGGTTGGCGCTGCGCCGGAAAAAATTCGCAAATGTATTTTCATCCTCCAGAGCGTGAAACGACAGAGCATTTTCCGGTAGCAAAAATTTCAATGAAGGGATGGATATTTGCATATAGCTGCGGGTTTCATTGAGACCCTTTACGCTCGGGGAATACAACAGAACCCGACGGTCATCCTCACTTTTTTCAAGCGTCATTCTGCCGGTGATGCGTAGGAGCGTGACCAGAGAATTCACGGTGTTCAGGCTGGTCAACCCCATTTTTACGCAAAACTCTTTGATGTCTGCGAGCACCGCCTGGCGGTCACCGTAGTGAAAACAGAGCAGGGCCAGAACCACATGAAAGCGCGAGCTTTGCAGAATGGTTTTATAAAAAAGAGGTTGTTTTTTATAGGTGATTAACAGGTGATCATAATGATGCTGTATGGCTTCTCGAAAACGAGGATGTTTTTTAACTTGTTGGCTGTATTTATCGATGGTGTCTTGAAGTTTGTGTCGTGTCATATTGTTTTTTCTCGGTATTCAGCTATGGCGCAAATGCTCCATAAAACGACTGCTAAAGGCAGAGATAAAATGCACGTTATACGTGATTTTTATTTAGTGATTGCAAGTTGATATCGTTTTTGAGTATATCACTGTTTATTTTAAAGTTAAAAATATGATTCTATTTTTTCTTGTTTTTAATTTTTTTTAACCAAAAATGCTTATCGTTCTCATTTTTTTGATTTTGAAATTATGTGGAAATAATATCTCCGGGCAGAGGAAAACAGTGTGAGGTCATGTACAAAAAACATGCAGCGAGCGTTACGCCTGGATTACTGTCTTTTCCGTCAGGTTTGCAGCCGATGTAGCAGTTAAAGTTGCGGCGACTTCGGTAAAATGATTAAGGATTATGCCAACGAAGTACTCACTTTTGTTTCTGCTTCATCTTTAATTTTCTATTTTTTTTTTCGGGCTTAAAATGCTCTCCGTTCAGAGCGGGGGATAATACCTTAATTAAGATTTTGTTCATGGTGCTTATCGCCATTTTATTATAATGTCCTATGCCTTATTTATGATATGGATATTGCTATGGCTATTTGTAAAAGCATTAATCAATTTTTATTTGAACGAAAAAAGAGAAATTTAAGCATTGATTTTAATCCTGCTGATGCAAAGCCAGTTGCTTATTATAAAGCGATTGAAATAGGTGAGAAAAAGAATGGGAAAGCTACCCGACTCCGTCTGGGATACGTCAGTGATTATTTGGGTACAGGAGAGCCGGGTCTTATGGTGCATGGTTCTCAAAGCGGTAAGTTATACATCATGGGGGATGGACCTGATCCTGTTTATCAGACATTTACACCGGAAGATCTTCACCGTTATCTTATTTTTCGCCATTCACTTGATCTCTCGAGAGATAAAAGACCGCTACATCTTTTAAGCTGTTATTCTGGCGAGGCAAAAGAAAATTCTGAAGAGCTTAGCGTGGCGCAGAGGTTAGCTAATGTATTGCAGAGAAGAATATATGTATATGGTGGATATGAACGTTTATCTTATAAATCGGAATATCAAGGGATTTTAGGTCTTTTAAATAATCAGGGGGCTATTTTTAAGGAGCGAAATCCTTTTGATAATAATCCGAGATTACCCCTTGTCGGGAAATTGATTACTCCAGCTTCACCCTTTAACTCGTTAAGAAATCGGTGATTTTTAGCCAGCGGCGAACAACATCGAAATAACTAAAGGGCAGGGCTTGCCCTTTACATAGCGTTGTGAAAAGAAAACGGCGATTATTATATTTGCTACAAAAACAGGCTTCGGCAGGCGTCAGAAAAGCAAGATACAAAGTCTTTCTATACCCATCTTTCATGTGATATCGTAAGTTACATGATATTTAAGAGGTCATTTGACCTTTTATCCATGATGGTGATGTTTAGCCGCAGTGCACCGCCGGAGGTGAAGTGATGAACGACACAAATGATATCTTTAACGCGGAATTTTCCCGCCAGTACGATGCCAGCAGCGAACGTCTGAAAGACATCTCTAACAACCTACACGCCTTGCTGTCATTGCTTCTCAGGGATCTTCCAACTGAGGCGAAAGTGCTTTGCGTGGGCGTAGGGACCGGCACCGAAATCGTCCGGCTGGCAAAACAGCATCCTGACTGGCATTTTACCGGGGTCGATCCTTCCCCCGATATGCTGGCCGTCTGTGCAGAAAAGCTTGAACGGGAGGAGCTGAGTGGCCGCTGTGAGCTGATTGTAGGCCACGTCAAAGACGTCCCGGAACAGGATAAATTTGATGCTGCGCTGTGCTTACTGGTGGCGCATTTTATTCAACATCCGCAGCGGGGCGGGATCTATCAGCACATCGGCGACAGGCTAAAACCCGTGGGACAGCTGATTGCCGCAGAAATAGCGGGAGATATGGCGGATCCCGATTTTGACGGGCAATTAAGAAACTGGGTTGCGCTGCAGCAGGCCTATACCCAACGCCAGCGCGATATTGCTGAGGTAAAAGCTGAGCTCAACCAGCGGTTGCTCTTGTTGCCGCCTCGCCAGACCGAAGCTCTGCTGCGCGAAGCCGGGTTCGCCAGCGTAACACCGTTCCTCCAGTCGCTGCTGATTCACGGCTGGCAGGCGGTAAAATCTTCAGGCGGGCGGGAATAGCACGCCGCAAAACTGAGAGTTCATCGTTTTTTTCTTCTTAATGACCAACTATAACGCATTAATTAAGGTGTTATAGTTGGTTTGTTATTTCATCTATTATCTGGTTGGCTGCTATTCCGGCGCGGCAAAAGAGAACTCAGAGGAGCTAAGCATTGCGCAGCAATTGGCGAATGTTTTACATAGAAAAACAGGGTCACATGGTGGTCATGAGTAAGCCTATTATTATGGTAAATACCAAGAATTAATCGGTGTGATAAATAATGTGGGGGGGTATTTACACCCATGATGAAATAAATTTAAAAAGACTAAATCAATGCTGGCTACGCCACATTTTTATTATTCATGATAAACCAAAATGATTACCTAAGCCAGGTCGAATATTTCGTCCAGGCGTTAAATAAACGGCGCGCTGTAATAGTGCGCCGCAAACCCTTTATTTACTGGTCGTTTCCTCTGATTTCACAAGCGTCGGCGTTTCGTTAAAGAAATTCCACGGCTTCAGCAGGGCATGTACCCACTCGGTCGGCATGATGGGCCACTCTTCGGCGCGGGCGATATGCGTGGTGCCGGTGGTTAGCCAGACCACATTATCCGTGTTCTCAAGCGACTGATTGTCTTTGCTGTAAGCCCCTAAACCGGTGTCGTGCGCAGAGCGGTTCGGGTATTTCCCTTCAGAATAGCGCTCATCCGGGTTGTAGCGGGTCACCCACAGCTGCTTATCCATAAAGCTCAGGCGATGATAAATCCACTCGTCCGGGGCAAACTTCGCGCCGGTGGCGACCGGGTGAGTCCCGCCCGCGTAGGGGATCAGTTGGTAGGAGACCGGGTTGCCCATGCGGTTTTCTTTGTTCGGATTGCTCAGCAGGCGGACAGTGCCAGGGTCAAATTTCTGCGCGGCGTCCTGCTCGTTTTTAATCGCATACTCATTGGTTTGCATGGTACTGGTGCGCGGGCCGCCGCTGGTATTTGGCTTCACCACCGGGTCAATCGCGGTCAGGCTGTTGTTTTCGCCGTCCACGTCCAGGTCCAGACGGAAGTTGTAGATGTGCTGATGCGTTGTGCCGACAATATTATGGTCGATCAGCGTCCCGTACCGGGTATCTTCTTTGGCGGTGGCATCATGCATGGTTTTGGCCTTCACGCCTTTGACCGCCTCAATGCCGGTCGCGCCTGCATCAATGCCAATGGTGCCGTTCTGATGGAAGACCCAGTCAAAGATGTAGTCGTAGTTGCCGACGGTGCTTATCCAGCGGATCACCAGCTCACGGCGTTCGCTGCTAACGTTCGGCTGGCCCATTTCCTGATGTTTGTATTCCGGCCCGGCGTAGCGCTCGAAAATGGCAATTGCTCGAGGAATGGTGATGGGTTTACCGGTGTAATCGGCCAGGGTTTCGTCCAGCAGAACCGCGTTCGCCGGCGCATCTTTGCCGCGCACGATAGGGGACGTGAGCGTGCCCATGCCGTAATCCCCGGCGTCCAGATACGCTTTAAAATACCAGCCGATGTCCGGGTCGCCATACGGCACAATCATCCCGCCGAGCGACCCTTCATACATGATCTTCCGTTTAGTGCCGTTGTCGTTGTAGGTCACGGTGGAAATCATCGGGCCAACGCGGGAATTCAGACGCAGGTGCAAATCCCAGTTTTGCCAGTGAATCGTGTCGCCGGTAATGGTGTAGTTTTTTCCCTCCGGCTCAATGATATCCAGCGGCTTGAGGTTGGCAGCCTGCCGGTCGCGGCCATCATAAGGGCGGGGCGTCATCGGCACAGGAATGACCGGGCCTTCCTCAATTTTGATGATTTTTTTCTGCTCGAGATCCACCACCGCGACCAGGTTCTCAATCGGATGTGCCCAGTAGTTGCCGTCGCCCACGTCAAGATAGCTCACCACTTTCAGCAGGCGCTGATCCTGCTTCAGGCCGTCTTTACCGTCGAAATAGCCGACCGTCAGCGGCGTTGTGACGACCTTCGACGGATCGCTGATACCGCGTTTTTTCACCGCTTCCGCGAATTCTTTGCTGTTGTTGATGATTGACTGCACGCTGGCAAAATCGTCCAGCAGCACCATGCCCTGTGCGCCTTCGATAGGCTTCCAGCTCTTAACTATCCCGGCGGCCAGATCCACCGTGGCTTCAATAATATGGCGGCCATCCAGCATGATGACGTCCGCCTCGCGTGGTTGGCTGACGCTGGTGCCGTCCATCACAAACTTCCAGACTTGTTCTTTAGGCGGCTCGCGTAGTGAGATTTCGGTAAAGCGAATAGTCGGCTTGTAGTTAGCCGCGTCTTTGATTATCTCCACCGTTTTATTAATTTCGTCGGCGCTCAGAGAGTTCAGCGGGTGCGGCTTTTTCTCGACGGCAAAGGTTTGATCCAGCCCGGACTGGAAGACTTCATTGATAAACCCTTCGGAGATAAACGCCGTTTTGCCTTTAAAGATCACCGGCACTTCAAGCTTCAGCGTTTTGCCGTTAACGATGGCGGAGGTGGCATTAGGCTTCACCTTCACATAGGCACCGTCTTTCACGAGGGTGAACATCTGCGCGTAATCGTCCCACTGGACGTCGGCGCCAAAATCCGTCAGCGTTTTTTGCATCGGCACCATATGTGCCTCGCCGCCGTGGGCAAAAGCGGGGGCGTTAATCCCCGCCGAAGTCAGGAGCGCAATAGCCAGCGCCAGCGCTTTTTTTCCAGTTTTCATTGTCATCGCTTTCTCACCTTAAAAGTGCGTTGTGTTGTTATGTGCGTGCTGGATAAAGACTGTCGGATTCAACATAACAACTTCCGCCTGGGCTTCCCTTGTGCTCCCTGCCAAGTGTTTTGCTGTGGTTGCCAGAATGTAGGATTGGTGAGGATTGTGGCTCCGGGTTGATAAGCGTCGGGTTAAATTCAGCCCTCACCTCAGAGGGAGAAAGAGAAAATAAACGACGGGAAGATTTTTATTCCCTCTCCCATTTAGGGAGAGGGTTAGGGAGAGGGTTAGGGTGAGGGTAAAAACCAAACTCGGTGACGAACTCTTATGAGGCAAAATCACCGTGCAGACGGGCCACCAGCGTCAGGATCGAGTAGCGCGCAACAATCTGCTGATGCTGGTTGGTGACATCCACCGCCCATTCCACCACGCCAACCGGCTTATCTTCCGCCGTCTTCTGCGGCTTGGCGGTTTTGCGTTTGCAGGTCAGGCGCACCTGAATGGTATCGTCGATTTTTACCGGCTCGATAAAGCGCAGATTTTCCATGCCGTAGTTGGCAATCACCGGCCCGACACCTGGGTCAACAAACAGCCCGGCGGCGGCAGACACCACAAAGTAACCGTGCGCCACGCGCTCGCCGAAGAACGACTCCGCCGCGCCAATTTTGTCGGTATGGGCGTAGAACCGGTCGCCGCTCAGGTTGGCGAAGTTGGTGATATCAGCTTCGGTGACGGTGCGGCGGGCAGTCAGAATACTTTCCCCGATGCGCAGCTCCTCAAAATGTTTGCGGAACGGATGCAAGGCGTCCTCGTGAACTTTTGCGCCGTAGTTCCATTGCCCGCTAACGGCGGCCAGCATCGTCGGGCTGCCCTGAATGGCGGTGCGCTGCATATAGTGCTTCACCGCCCGCAGGCCGCCGAGTTCTTCCCCGCCGCCCGCGCGACCTGGGCCGCCGTGCACCAGCATCGGCAGCGGAGAACCGTGCCCGGTGGATTCCACTGCAGACTCCTGGTTCAGCACCTGAATGCGCCCGTGAGCGCGGGCCGCGCCGAGAATAAAGTGACGTGCCGTTTGCTCATCGGCGGTCACCAGCGTCCCCGCCAGGCTGCCCTGACCGGCGCGAGCCAGCGCCATGGCATGTTCGGCATCCCGGTATGGCATCACGGTCGCTACCGGGCCGAAGGCCTCAAGCTCATGCACCGCAGGCGTTTCGTCAGGCTGTTGGCAAAGCAGCAGGGTTGGCGGGAAGAACGCGCCCGGCTGTGCAGTATCGGCCTTGCCGCCCAGCAGGACATCACAGCCGGCGCCAACCAGTTGGTCGACTTTCCGCTGCACGTCATCCCGCTGCTCAAGGCTGACCAGCGCCCCCATGCGCACGCCTTCGAGTGCCGGGTCGCCGGGCTGTATTTTTTCCAGTTTCGCTTTCAGCGCTTCAATCACCGAACCCAGCCGGTTTTGCGGCACGATAATCCGGCGAATGGCGGTGCATTTTTGCCCGGCTTTGGCGGTCATCTCGCGCACGACTTCCCGCACGAACAGCGTAAATTCAGGTTGTTCAGGCGTGACATCTTCCGCCAGTACGCAGCAGTTCAGCGAGTCGGCTTCCATGGTGAAGGGAATTGAACGGGCAACGATATTTGAGTGACAACGTAACTTCTGGCCTGTGCTGGCCGAGCCGGTGAACGTCACCACGTCCTGCTCATCCAGGTGCTCAAACAGATCGCCCACGCCGCCGCAGATCAGGCTTATCGCCCCGTCAGGCACCAGCCCTGATTCCACAATCGCTTTTACCATCACCTGAGTTAACTGCGCGCTCGCCGTGCCGGGCTTGATAATCGCGGGCATCCCGGCCAGCCAGGTTGGGGCCAGTTTCTCGAGCATTCCCCAGCAGGGGAAGTTAAAGGCGTTGATGTGCAGCGCTACGCCAGACTTCGAAGTGAGTACGTGGCGGGCCGCGAATCCCCCCTGTTTGGACAGCGGCATCAATTCGTCTTCCGGCCACAGCGTGTCGTCCGGCAGCTCGCGGTTGCCCATTCCGGCGTAGGCAAACAGCGTACTGATGCCGCCTTCAATGTCTACCCAACTGTCGGCGCGGGTGGCACCGGTCTGGTAAGAGACCTGGTAAAACGCTTCTTTCTGCGCCAGCAGGTGCTTAGCCACCGCTTTTAACATCGCGGCACGCTGAATAAACGTCATCGCCTGCAGCGCTTTGCCACCTTGCGCAATGGCGAAGCGCTTTGCCGCCGCCATATCCGCCCCTTCGCTGGTCACCTGCCACAGCGGTTCGCCGCTAACGGCATGAAAAATAGTTCTTTCTTTTCCCTGGCCGCTAAACCACGTCCCGGACAGATAGCTGGTTAACTGTTGCATCTCACTCTCCATTACATGCTGCATTTAATCATTACAGTGTTTGTTTTATGAATCATAAAAATCAAGCTGTAATTTAATGAATTGTTAACATTGTGATGGCTTGTGTTTTTTGTTATTGATTTATCTCAATGATAAGTCTGGTTTTTACGATATTTAGCGTGATAGACCTCACAAACGTGCGGTGTAATCTTTGCGATCTTCGTTAACTTATCTGTAACTTTTAATCATGAAGTGATTCGCAATATCGCAAATTGTTGAGTTAAGTTGAATCATAAGGTGATGCCGTGACAGAACAAGAACGCTTTGATGAGCGCATCCAGCAGGAAACCGCCATCGAACCACAGGACTGGATGCCGGAGGCTTACCGCAAAACGCTGATCCGCCAGATAGGCCAGCATGCGCACTCGGAAATCGTTGGCATGCTGCCGGAAGGTAACTGGATAACTCGCGCCCCCAGCCTGCGCCGCAAGGCCATTCTGCTGGCCAAAGTGCAGGATGAAGCCGGGCACGGGTTGTACCTCTACAGCGCGGCGGAAACCCTGGGCTGCGCCCGGGAAGATATCTACCAGAAGATGCTCGACGGCAAGATGAAATACTCCTCCATCTTTAACTACCCGACGCTCAACTGGGCCGACATCGGCGTGATTGGCTGGCTGGTGGACGGGGCAGCCATAGTCAACCAGGTCGCGCTGTGCCGGACCTCGTATGGCCCGTACGCCCGGGCGATGGTGAAAATCTGCAAAGAAGAAAGCTTCCACCAGCGGCAGGGATTTGAAGCCTGCACCGTGCTGGCGAACGGCAGCCCCGAACAGCGCCAGATGCTGCAGGACGCCATTAACCGCTTCTGGTGGCCGGCGCTGATGATGTTCGGACCCAACGACGACAACTCGCCGAACAGCGCCCAAAGCCTCGCCTGGAAAATCAAACGCTTCGGCAATGACGAGCTGCGTCAGCGCTTTGTCGACAATACCGTGCCGCAGGTTGAGCTGCTGGGCATGACCGTGCCAGATCCCGATCTGTATCGCGATGAGGTCACGGGCCATTACCGCTTTGGCGACATCGACTGGCAGGAATTCAACGACGTGGTGGCCGGGCGCGGCTTATGCAACGAAGAGCGCCTCGCCGCCAAGCGCAAAGCCTGGGAAGAGGGGGCATGGGTGCGCGAAGCCGCCCTTGCGTATGCCGAAAAACAACAGGCCCGCACCGCCGCCTGAAGGAGTAAGAGATGAGCAAAATTTACTGGCCGCTGTATGAAGTCTTTATTCGCAATAAAAAAGGGCTGTCCCATCGCCACGTTGGTAGCCTGCACGCCGCCGACGACCAGATGGCGCTGGAAAACGCGCGCGACGCCTACACCCGCCGCAGCGAAGGCTGCTCCATCTGGGTCGTGAAAGCGAGCGAAATCGTCGCCTCCCAGCCGGAAGAGCGCCCGGAGTTTTTCGACCCGGCAGACAGCAAAGTCTACCGCCACCCAACGTTTTACACGCTGCCTGACGGCATCGAGCACATGTGAGGCCGCCAATGACACTCGATCCTGTAGCGACCTACAGCCTGCGCCTCGGCGACACCTGCCTCGTGCTGGCCCAGCGCCTGAGCGCCTGGTGCGGCCATGCGCCGGAGCTGGAGATTGATCTGGCGCTGGCCAACATTGGCCTCGACCTGCTCGGCCAGGCGCGCAACTTCCTGACCTACGCCGCCGAGCGCGAAGGCGAGCACCTCGACGAAGACAGGCTGGCCTTTGGCCGCGACGAGCGCGAGTACCGCAATCTGCTGCTGGCGGAACAGCCCAACGGTGATTTCGCCGAAACGCTGGTGCGTCAGTACCTGCTGGACGCGTGGCACGTCTCGCTGTTCAGCCGCCTGGTAGAAAGCAAAGATTCGCAGCTGGCGGCCATCGCAGCCAAAGCCATTAAAGAAGTGCGCTATCACCTGCGCTTCAGCCGTGGCTGGCTGGTTCGCCTGGGCAACGGCACTGAGCTTTCGCAGGCGAAAACGCAAAGTGCTTTAAACAAACTATGGCGCTTCAGCGGCGAAATGTTCGTTGTCGATGAGCTGGAAACCATGCTGGCGGAGCAGGGCATCGCCGTCGACCCGCGTAGCCTCAAGGCCGAATGGCTGCAAGAAGTGACCGCCGGACTGAGCGATGCCTCGCTGCAGGCCCCGGCAGAGCAGCCATACCGCACCGGCGGTAAGCAAGGCTTGCACACCGAACACCTCGGCCCGCTGCTGGCTGAAATGCAGTACCTGCAGCGCGCTTACCCGAACCAGCAGTGGTAAGGAGGAGAGGATGCAAACCGCCACGCTTCAGCCCGCTGCCGTCCGCGATGTCTGGCGTCTGCTGAGTGAAATCAGTGACCCGGAAATCCCGGTGCTGACCATCACCGACCTCGGGATGGTGCGCAGCGTCGAGCACCGCCCGGACGGCTGGCATATCGGTTTTACGCCAACCTATTCCGGCTGCCCGGCCACTGAATTTTTGCTGGCCGCAATCCGGGAAGCCCTGGAAGGCGCAAAGCTGAGTCCGGTGCACATCAGGCAGGTTTTGCATCCCGCCTGGACGACGGACTGGATGTCGCCGGAGGCTAAAACCCGGCTGCGCGAATACGGCATCAGCCCGCCGCAGGGACATGCCTGCCACGCGACGGTCGCCGCCCAGGTGACTTGCCCACGCTGCGGGAGCGAACACACGTCGCTCATCAGTGAATTCGGCTCCACGGCCTGTAAAGCGCTTTACCGCTGCGACAGCTGCCGGGAACCCTTTGATTACTTTAAATGTATTTGAGGATGCCATGACAACGTTTCATTCCCTGAAAGTGGCACGCATCGAACCCGAAACCGCAGAGGCGGTAGCGATTACCTTTGCGGTGCCGGACGCGCTGCGCGGGCAGTACCGCTTTCGTCCAGGGCAGCATTTGACGCTGAAAGCCCGACTGGGCGGGGAAGAGCTGCGCCGCTGCTACTCTATTTGCCGCTCTGAGGATCCCGGCGAAATCTGCGTGGCGGTAAAAGCCATTGAAGGCGGCCGCTTTTCACAATATGCGGTCAGCGATTTAACCGCCGGGATGTCGCTCGAGGTGATGGTGCCGCAGGGAACGTTTGGCTACCAGCCGGAAGCGGAAACTCGCGGCAACTATCTGGCACTCGCCGTCGGCTCCGGCATCACGCCGATGCTGGCCATTATCGGCGCCACGCTCGCCACCGAGCCAGAAAGCAGCGTGACCCTGGTTTACGGCAACCGCAGCAGCGCCAGCATGATGTTCCGCCAGGCGCTGGCCGACCTGAAAGATCGCTACCCGCAGCGCCTGCAGCTGATTTACCTGTTCAGTCAGGAAAGGTCGGACAGCGACCTGCTCAGCGGCCGGCTGGACGGCGAAAAACTGAAGCAGCTTGGCGACCACCTATTGGACGTCAAAGGCTTTGACCGCACGTTTATCTGCGGCCCGCAAAGCATGATGCAGGCCACCGAAACCGCGCTGAAAGAGATGGGCGTCGCGCCTCAGGATATCTACCTCGAACATTTCAACACGCCGGGCATTGCGCCGGGTGCCCGTTCCCGCGCTCAGGCTGCGGGTAAAACCGTCATCCTGCGCCAGGACGGCGTAGATCGCCAGATTACCCTGACCGCCGGGGACGAAAGCATTCTCGACGCGGCCCTGCGCCAGGGCGCGGATCTGCCGTATGCCTGCAAAGGCGGCGTCTGCGCCACCTGCCGCTGCAAGGTGCTGCAGGGCGAAGTGGAAATGGGCGTCAACTACAGCCTGGAGCCGGATCAGCTGGCCGCAGGCTACGTCCTGAGCTGCCAGGCGCTGCCGAAGGGCGACGACGTGGTGCTCGACTTTGACGCGCAGGGGGTGTGATGGGCGAACTTCTTAGCCAGCAAAACGGCCGGGTGTTAACCCTGACGCTGAACCGCCCGCAGGCGCGGAACGCGCTCAACAACGCGCTGCTGACGTTGATTGCCGAAGCGCTCGAAGCTGCGCAGCAGGACGCCGCCATTGGTGCCGTCGTCATTACCGGCAGCGAACGTTTTTTTGCTGCCGGAGCCGATCTCAAAGAGATGGCCAGCCGGGATATGCCCGCCACGCTCAACGACCCCCGGCCACAGCTTTGGGCTCGTCTCGAGCGTTTCCCTAAACCCCTGATCGCTGCCGTGAACGGCTATGCGCTCGGGGCTGGCTGCGAGCTGGCGCTGCTGAGCGACATCATCGTGGCCGGGGATAATGCGCGCTTCGGCCTGCCGGAAATCACGCTGGGGATTATGCCCGGCGCGGGCGGCACGCAGCGGCTTATTCGTAGCGTAGGCAAAGCGCTGGCTTACCGCATGGTGCTGAGCGGCGAAGCTATCGACGCGGATCGGGCTTTACGTGCCGGGCTGGTCGCCGAAGTGCATCCCGCAGCCCTAACGCTGGAATACGCCCAGAAGCTTGCCGCCGGTATTGCCCGTCATGCGCCGCTGGCGCTGCAGGCCGCCAAAAATGCGCTTCAACAGGCACAGAACACGGGCCTGAGCCAGGGGCTGCTGCAGGAACGCCAGCTGTTTACGCTGCTCGCCGCCACCGAAGATCGTCGGGAAGGCCTCGCCGCTTTCCTGGAAAAACGACCTGCTGAATTCAAAGGACGTTAATCATGAGTTTTATTGTCAGCGATGTGCAAAACGGGGTGATGACCCTGACCCTCAACCGCCCGGAGCGGCTGAACAGCTTCAACGACGAAATGCATCGCCAACTGGCGGAAGTTCTCACCCAGGCCGAGCGGGACGAAACCATCCGCTGCCTGCTAATCACTGGCGCAGGGCGCGGCTTCTGTGCCGGGCAGGATCTCAACGACCGCAACGTTGACCCAAGCGGTGACGCCCCGGACCTCGGCTACTCGGTTGAAACGTTTTATAACCCTCTGCTGCGCCGCCTGGCGAAATTGCCAAAGCCGGTGATTGCGGCGGTTAACGGCGTGGCGGCGGGAGCCGGGGCTACGCTGGCGCTGGGCTGCGACATGGTTATCGCCGCGCGTTCAGCAAAATTTATTATGTCTTTCAGCAAGCTGGGGCTGGTGCCCGACTGCGGCGGCACCTGGTTCTTGCCTCGCCTGACCGGGCGGGCGCGTGCCATGGGGCTGGCGTTACTTGGCGACACGCTAACCGCCGGGCAGGCGCACGACTGGGGCATGATTTGGCAGGTCGTGGACGACGAACAGCTCAGCGATACCGCCCGCCAGCTGGCCCAGCACTTTGCCACCCAGCCGACCTTTGGCCTGGGGCTTATCAAGCAGGCGCTTTACGCCTCGGAAACCAACACCCTGGACGCCCAGCTCGACCTGGAGCGCGACTATCAGCGCCTGGCTGGCCGCAGCGAAGATTACCGCGAAGGGGTGTCTGCTTTTCTGGCGAAGCGCCCGGCCACCTTTAAGGGGAAATAAGTATGTTAACTCCTGAGGCCGTGATTGCGGTGATTGGCAGCGGCACCATGGGCGCAGGTATTGCCCAGGTGGCGGCCAGCGCGGGTCATCCGGTGTGGCTGTACGACATTCAGCCCGGCGCAGCAAAGCGTGCGATAGACGGCATTGATACCGTACTCAGCGCCCGCGTAGCCAAAGGCAAACTTGACGAGGCGCTCCGTCAGTCAACGCTTGCCCGGCTGCATCCGGCGGAAACGCTGGCTGATTTGGCTCAGGCCGCGCTGGTGATTGAGGCCGCCGCCGAACAAATTGACGTCAAGCAGGCCATCTTCCGCGATTTAGCGGCGGTCTGCGGGGCTGATACCGTCTTTGCCAGCAATACCTCATCCATTTCTATCACCGCCATCGCCAGCGGCATCAGCCACCCGGCGCGCGTGGTCGGACTGCATTTCTTTAACCCTGCGCCGGTGATGAAACTGGTCGAAGTGGTCAGCGGCCTGGAAACCTCGTCGGAGATTGCCGAGCGGCTTTGCGAGCTGGCTCTGCGCTGGGGTAAACAGCCGGTGCGCTGCCATTCCACGCCGGGCTTTATCGTTAACCGCGTGGCTCGGCCTTTTTATGCTGAAGCCTGGCGCGCGCTGGAGGAGCAGGTTGCCCCGGCGGCGGCTATTGATGCCGCGTTACGCGACGGGGCGGGCTTCCCGATGGGGCCGCTGGCGTTAACGGATCTGATAGGTCAGGACGTCAACTTCGCCGTCACCTGCTCGGTGTTTAACGCCTTTTGGCAGGAGCGTCGTTTCCTGCCTTCTCTCGCCCAGCAGGAACTGGTGCTTGGCAAGCGGCTGGGCAAGAAAACCGGGCAGGGCGTCTACCGCTGGCCGCTTGAGGCGAAACCGGCATATCAGCCTCAAGTGCCTGCCGAACTGGCGGCTAAACAGGTCACGCAGGTCGGCAAAACTCTTGAAATCGACGGCATCGCCGTTGCCATAACCAGCGGTATTACGGCCACCGCCATGTCGGCCGAGCTGAAACGCCCGGTAGTGCTGCGGGACAGACTCGCCGAGTCTTCGCTGGAAGTGTTAGCGCCGTCGGCTTCGGTCACGCCTCAGCAGTTGGCGCAGGTCACCCATTACTTCCAGCAGCAGGGTAAACAGGTGCTGGTGATCGGTGACTACCCTGGCATGCTGGCCTGGCGCACCGTGGCGATGCTCGCCAACGAAGCGCTGGATGCGCTGCAGAAAGGCGTGGCTGCGGAAGCCGACATCGATACCGCCATGCAGCTCGGCGTGAACTATCCGCACGGGCCGCTGGCCTGGGGAGCCCGCCTGGGCTGGCAAAACATTCTGACGCTGCTGGAAAATCTGCAGCGCCATTACGGAGAAGAGCGCTACCGCCCGACCTCTTTACTGCGCCAGCGAGCGCTGCTGGAGAACCAACATGAGCACTAACGCCTGGGATAACGCCCGCGTGATGTACGCGCGGGACAACTGCGCCAGACAGATGGGCATTGAAGTGGTTGAGATGGGCGACGGTTTTGCTCTGCTCACCATGACCATCACTGAGGCCATGCTTAACGGGCACCAGACCTGCCACGGCGGGCAGTTGTTTACGCTCGCCGACACCGCTTTTGCCTACGCCTGCAACAGCCAGGGGCTGGCGGCGGTGGCCTCCGGCTGCAGCATTGAATTTCTGCGTCCCGGCAAGGCGGGGGACCGGCTTAAAGCGGTGGCTAGGGTGCGCCAGCAGGGGCGGCAGACGGGCGTCTACGATATCGAGATCAGTAATCAGGACGAGAAGACGCTGGCGCTGTTTCGCGGCCGCGCCCATCGCATCGGGACGACGGTTTCAGGAGAAAAATTATGAGTCAGGCTTTTATTTGCGATGGGGTACGCACCCCGATTGGCCGCTACGGCGGCGCGCTTGCGAGCGTGCGCGCGGATGACCTGGCCGCGCTGCCGCTAAAAGCGCTATTGGCACGCTATCCCACTCTCGACTGGAGCGCCGTAGACGACGTGATTTTTGGCTGCGCGAACCAGGCCGGGGAGGATAACCGCGACGTGGCACGCATGGCGACGCTGCTGGCCGGTTTACCACAGACTGTGCCGGGCACCACGATCAACCGCCTGTGCGGCTCCGGGCTGGATGCCGTGGGCTTTGCGGCTCGCGCCATCAAAGCAGGTGACGCTCAGCTCATGCTGGCAGGTGGGGTGGAATCCATGTCTCGGGCACCGTTTGTGATGGCCAAAGCCAGCTCGCCGTTCCAGCGTCAGGCCGAGATGTTTGACACCACCCTTGGCTGGCGTTTTGTGAACCCGCTCATGGCAGCGCAATTTGGTACTGACAGCATGCCGGAAACGGCAGAGAATGTAGCGGAATTGTTAAAAATAAGCCGTGAAGACCAGGACCGGTTTGCGTTTCGCAGCCAGCAGCGTACCGCTCTCGCGCAGCAGACAGGCATTCTGGCTGAAGAGATTGTGCCGGTCACGCTAAGCGGTCGCAAAGGCGCGGTGACGGAAGTAAGGGAAGACGAGCACCCGCGGGCGGAAACCACGCTTGAACAGCTGGCGGCGCTAAAAACGCCGTTCCGCGCGAACGGCGTCGTGACGGCGGGCAATGCTTCCGGCGTGAACGACGGGGCGGCAGCGCTGCTTATCGCCAGCGAAGCTGCCGCGCTGCAGCACGGCCTGGCGCCTAAGGCGCGCATAGTCGCGATGGCGACGGCGGGCGTGGAGCCTCGCCTGATGGGGCTGGGGCCGGTGCCTGCGGTACGTAAAGTGCTGGAGATGACCGGATTAAGCATCCACGACATGGATCTGATTGAACTCAATGAAGCCTTCGCCGCGCAGGCGCTCGGCGTGCTTCGCCAACTGGGGCTTCCGGATGATGCCCCGCATGTGAATCCTAACGGCGGCGCGATTGCCCTGGGACACCCGCTGGGGATGAGCGGTGCCAGACTGGCGTTAACGGCCAGCCTGGAGCTGCACCGGCGCGGCGGGCGGTATGCCCTTTGCACTATGTGTATCGGTGTGGGTCAGGGCATTGCCCTGGTCCTTGAGCGTGTGAGCTAGTCAAACCTGCGAGTACCCTAATAATGATAACCTCTGAAACCAAGCTGGAACCGATTGAAACCGCATCGCTGGATGAGCTTCAGGCCCTGCAGACGCAGCGCCTGAAATGGACGCTGAATCACGCCTACAGCAACGTCCCGATGTATAAGCGCAAATTTGACGCCGTGGGCGTGCACCCTGACGATTTTAAAGAGCTGAAAGACATTCGCCTGTTCCCGTGCACCACCAAGCAGGATCTGCGCGATAACTATCCTTTTGACACGTTCGCCGTGCCGATGGAGCAGGTCGTTCGCATTCATGCCTCCTCCGGCACCACGGGCAAACCTACCGTTGTGGGCTACACCCAAAACGACATTGATACCTGGGCTAACCTTGTGGCGCGTTCGCTGCGTGCCGCAGGCGGAACGCCAAAAGATAAAATTCACGTCTCCTACGGCTACGGGTTGTTTACCGGCGGGCTGGGAGCGCACTACGGCGCAGAGCGCCTCGGGGCGACAGTGATCCCGATGTCCGGCGGCCAGACGGAAAAACAGGCGCAGCTGATCCGTGATTTTAAACCGGACATGATCATGGTCACGCCGTCCTGGTGCCTGAACCTGATTGAAGAGCTGGAACGGCAGATGGGCGGCGACGCCAGCGGCTGCTCACTCCGCGTCGGGGTCTTTGGTGCGGAGCCGTGGACCAAAGCGATGCGGGCGGAAATTGAACGTCGCTTGGGCATTACCGCGCTGGATATCTACGGTCTGTCGGAAGTGATGGGGCCGGGCGTGGCAATGGAATGCCTGGAATCCCGGGATGGCCCGACGATTTGGGAAGACCATTTCTACCCGGAAATCGTTGACCCGCAGAGCGGTGTCCCGCTGGACGACGGCGAGCACGGCGAACTGCTGTTCACCACGCTGACCAAAGAGGCGCTGCCGGTGATCCGCTACCGTACCCGCGATTTAACGCGCCTGCTGCCGGGCAGCGCTCGTACCATGCGCCGAATGGATCAGATAACCGGCCGTTCAGACGATATGCTGATTATCCGGGGCGTGAATGTGTTCCCGTCCCAGTTGGAAGAAGAGATCCTGAAATTCCAGCACCTGGCACCGCATTATCAGCTGGAGGTGCATCGTCGCGGGCACCTGGATACCCTGGCGATCAAGGTGGAACTGAAGGAAAGCAGCCTGTATCTCAGCCACGAACAGCGCTGCGCGGTTTGCCATGAGCTGCGCCACCGCATTAAGTCGATGGTGGGGATTTCAACGGATATCACCATTGTGAACTGCGGCAGCCTGCCGCGTTCAGAAGGAAAAGCTATCCGGGTGTGCGATCTTCGTCAGGCGGCGAATCATTAATCATCCGTGACGGTTTCACTTAAGCGTGCCGGTGGATCATAATTCCCCGGCACGTTTGCCTGCCTGCAATCAGTTAAACGGCTCGCCCAGGGTCAGCATCAGACGGTTGGCCCATGCGAAAAAGGCCGTGGACTGCACCAAATCCAACAACTCAAGCTCGCTTAATCCCAGTTCCCTCAGGGCATGTATCTGTTGCGCATTGGCGCTTGCCGGAGTGGCGGATAATGCCGCCGAAAAGTTAATTTCCGCCTGCCAGCGAGGGGATTGCCCGTCGCTCAGCGTCCCGCCAGGTTCGATGGCCAGTAGACGTTCAATCGCTTCATTATGTTTTGACAGCTGGCTGGCCTTGCGGGCGTGCACGGAGGCGCAGTAAATGCAGCCGTTGATCTTGCTGGCAACCGTGGCGGCAAGTTCGCGCTCGGCGCGGGGCAAACCGCCCGGCGTATAGAAAATGCCTTTATCGGTGAGCGTGCGCTGTTCCAGTACCGGCAGATTGCGGCCCAGCAGGCGGAAATAATCCGAGTCCTGGTGCCCAAAACGTTTCAGGGTTTCCTGCTCTTCCGGGGCGAATTCCGCGTAAGGCAGGGCGGCTATCCAGGGTTCCCAGTTAAGCTCGGCCTGGGTAAACGTCACCGGGGCGGATTTGCCGCTGGCGGTTAACGGCTGGCGGTGCCACTCGCCGGCGGCAGGAATGCGAACCTGTTCGCCGTTTGTCTGTTGGCCTCCAATCAGGCGCAGGCCGCGCAGCAGTCGGCTCTGGAAGGCCACAAAGCCAATAATTTGTGACAGTGTCACCACTTCTTCTTCGCTAAAGCCTGCCTGAATCAGCGTCTGGACGTCCTGCGGGCCTGCCTGCACCGGCTGGAAACTCAGTCTTTCGGCATGATCGAGCCAGGCGCTAAAGCGTTCGCTGGCGGGTTGGCCAGCCAGACGCTGGGCGTAATGGTCCGTGAGCCGGGCATCGTCGTGCCAGTCCGCCACTCGCCTCGCGAGATGCAGCCTTTCTGGCAGGCTCAGGCCACTTGAACTGGCCTCACCGAAAAGTGCCTCATAGCTGCCCTGCGCGTGGGCTGTGGCGGCCTCGCGGATTTCCCGCGCTTCCGCAAGCGCGGTGCCGGGAATAACGCCCGCCAGATGATTGAGCAAATCCGAATGACTCATAATGACTCCTTAGACAATGACGAGGTAGAGGTTGGGCGGGCGCTGCTGCGAACCCAGCCGAGCGCCGGGGCAACCTGCTGCGCCAGCAGTTCAATAGACCGCAAAATGTAGGCATGCGGCGGATCGATGGAGTGCACCTGGAACGAAAGGTCGGTCACGCGCTGGAGCGTGCTGTCGCGTGTCAGCGAGGCAATGACCTGCTGCGGCGTCCCCAGATGAACGTCAAACGAGGCAATATGGCTATCCAGCGTCTCGCCCAATACCGGATGCCCCTGCGCCCGGTGCTGCTCAGCCTGCTGGCGCAGCCCTTTGGCCGCTAGCTGCCTTGCCAGCTCGCCGTCGTCGGTGACAAACCCGGTTCTGGAGCCAAGGATGCGAGGCTCAACGCCCTCGGGTAAGGCGTCCAGATAGGCATCGATGATCGGGTTTTGTATCTCATCCAGCGGGGTATCCAGCGCGTCAGCCGGGCGAGGCTGAGTGCGGGAAAGCATCAGCCCGTCGCCCGCTTTTCCTGCCCGCGCGCCGCCGTCAACGGAAAAAGTTGCCTGCCAGATGCGGTTTTTTAGCTGCGGGGAGGCCGGGTAAAGATGGTTATCCGTGCCCGCCAGCGGCTCGTCGTTCAGGGCTGAGCGCAGCAATGAGAGGTTGTCGGCGTAAATTTTGCCCCTTTCCGCGCTTTGTAACCCAAATGCCGGAAAGGAGCCCGGTGTGCCGCCGGAGCCGACGCCAAGTTCAAAGCGCCCGCCGCTCAGCAGATCCAGGACAACTGCGTCTTCGGCCACGCGCAGCGCGGATTCCATCGGCAGGGTAATAATCCCTGTGCCAAGGCGGATGCGTCGGGTATGGGCCGCCACGTGGCTGAGAAACACCAGCGGGGCGGGAAGGCCGCCTTCGGCTTCATGGAAGTGATGCTGCGCCACCCAGGCGGCATCAAAACCCTGCCATTCGGCGTGAATAATTTGTTCCGTTGCCAGCCGGTAGCGTTCGGCTGCCGGGGCATGGTCAAGCAGGCGGGTAAAAAAGCCCAGTCGTTTAATGGTCATGCAACGTCCTTATGGCCAAAGCCAATATCGGGAATAGCGTTCAGCAACTGCCATGTGTAATCGCTGGCCGGGGCGTTAAATACGTCGGCAATCGGGCCGTTATCCACCAGTTCTCCGGCGCGTAGCACCGAAACGCTGTAGGCCAGCTGGCGCACGGTGGCGAGGTCGTGGGAGATAAACAGGTAAGTCAGGCCGAGCTGCTGCTGCAGGTCGTCAAGCAGGCGCAGAATTTGTGCCTGTACCGTGACATCCAGCGCAGAGGTGGCCTCATCCAGCACCAGAATTTGTGGCTCAAGAATCAGCGCGCGGGCTATAGCCACGCGCTGCCGCTGCCCGCCGGAAAGCTCACGAGGTTTGCGGGTCAACGCCTCCAGCGGGAGCGCCACGCGTTCGGTAATCGCCTCTACTTTGGCGCGCCGCTCGGCCTTCGACAGCTTGCCGAAGTTAAGCAGCGGCTCCTCGATGATACGAAAGAGCGTCTGGCTCGGGTCGAGTGAGGCAAAGGGGTTCTGGTACACCAGCTGAATTTTCTGCCGGAGCTGACGGCGCGCTTCCGGGCTGAGATCGGTGGTGTCGATGCCGTCGATCAGCACTTGCCCGCTGTCCAGCTTCTGGAAGCCAAGCAGAATGCGCGCCAGCGTGGATTTACCTGAGCCTGACTCGCCAACCAGCGCGTGGGTGGTGCCTTTGGCTACGGTAAATGACACGTTGTCCAGAGCCCGGAGCGTCTGGTCACTGCCTTTCCCCAGGGAGAAGTGCTGGCTTAGGTTACGGATTTCGATGGCCGCCGTTTGCGGGGCGCGTGAAGGCCAGGCTCGCAGCGTGCGCGACAGCCCTGGCGCATCGGCAAACAGCTGGCGCGTATAGGAGTTTTTAGGCTGTCGAACGACGTCATTCGTGGGGCCAGCCTCCTGGATTCGCCCGTCGCGGAACACCAGAATGTGGTCGGAACGCTGGGCGGCCAGCGCCAGGTCGTGTGTCACAAACAGTACAGCCGTACCGGACTCGCGCCGCAGAGTATCCAACAAATCAAGAATGCGTTTCTGCACCGTAACGTCCAGCGCGCTGGTCGGCTCATCAGCGATAATCAGCGCGGGTTTCAGGGCGATAGCCATGGCGATCAGCACCCGCTGCTTCATCCCGCCGGAAAGCTGGTGCGGATATTGCCCCGCGCGCTGCGCCGGGTGACTCAAGCCCACTTTTTCTAGCAGGGCCACAACCTGGCTTTCCCGCTCGGCTTTAGGCAACCGCGTGTGAAGTTTCAGTACCTCGGCCACCTGTTCGCCGATGGTTTTTACCGGATTCAGGGAACTGCCAGGATCCTGCGGGATCAGGCTGATGCTGGCTCCGCGCAGGGCATCAAGCTGGCGTTCAGACCAGCGGCTGATGGCTTCCCCGTTGAGCTGAATTTCACCGGATTCAATTACGCCATTGTCGCCCAGCAGCCCAATAATCGACTGGGCGAGGGTGGTTTTCCCTGAGCCGGATTCGCCCACAATCGCCAGCACCTCGCCAGCGTTCAGGCTAAAGGAGGCGTTATGCACCACGCGTTTTTTACCGCCGCGCTGGCGCCAGGCGATGCTGAGGTCGGTGATTTTTAGCAGCGGTGTATTCATGACGATCTCCGGGCAAAAGGGTGGCTAAGACGATTGACGGCAAGCACGACGGCCACGACAACCATGCCGGGGAAGGTGGAAAGCCACCAGGCCGTTGCCAGATAGTTCCTACCTTCGGCAATCAACAGGCCCCATTCCGGCGTCGGCGGCGGCGTGCCATAACCCAGAAAACTCAGCGTAGACAGCGCCAGAATGGCGGAGCCGAACTGCAGCGCGGCAAAGGCCAACACGGAGGTCAAAGCATTCGGCAAAATATGGCGCCACAGCACCTGTAGGAATGTGCCACCGCTGCCGACCGCAGCCTCGACGTAATCGCTGTGGCGAATGCGAACCACTTCTGCACGGGCCAGGCGGGTAAAGTTCGCAATAGACGTCACGCCCACGGCAATAGCGGCGTTCACGGTGCCAAAACCAAGCAGAATAATCACGCTGAGCGACAGCAGCAGACCGGGGATCGCCAGCAGCACATCCACGCCTCGCATGAGCGCGTGTTCCGTTTTGCCGCCGGTTGCCCCGGCCAGGACGCCAAGTGCAGTACCGACCACCAGCCCGAGCGCTACCGCGACCAGCGCGCCGGAGAGCGAATGCGATGCGCCCCAGACGATTCGCGCGTAGAGATCGCGGCCAAGCTGATCGGTGCCCAGCCAGTGTCCGGCCTGAGGTGCAAGACGCTGCGCGCCCGGGACGCCTTCGGTTGGGCTCCACTGAGTGAATAGCGCCGGGAACAGCGCCCAAAGTGCGACAATAATCAGCGTTAACCAGGCTAGCCAAAGACCGGGCTGAACGTTAGCGCGCAGGCCCGAAAAGCGGCTTACCGCACGGCGCGGCAGCGGAGTATTAATATCAACGGTCGTCATGCGGTGACTCCCCGAATAGATTTAAGGCGCGGATCGAGCAGGGGATAAAGCACATCCACCAGCAGATTAATGACCACGAAGCTCAGGGCGGAGATCATCACCACCGCCTGCAGCACGGCGACATCCTGATTGTTCACCGCCCGCTGCGTCAGCTGGCCCAGGCCGTTAAGGCCAAAGACGGTTTCGGTGATAAGCGCCCCGGCAATCAGCTCGCCCAGCAGCAAACCGGCCACGGTCAGCACCGGCAACAGGGCGTTGCGGGCCACGTGCCGCCACAGTACCCCGGCGCGGCTGCCGCCTTTTGCCCTGGCAACGGCGACGTACGGCTGGGTCAGCACCTGGTCGATATTTCGCATCAGCAGCTGTGCCAGCGGGGCGCTAATGGGCACCGCAAGCGTGGCGACCGGCAAAATCAGCCCCTGCCAGAAACCGGGATTGATCACCGGAATCAGCCGCCACTGGAAGGAAAACAGCTGAATGAGCGCAATGCCGAGCCAAAACGTCGGGACGGCAATGAACAGCGCCGGAAGGTTGGCAAAGAGCGTTCTCAGCCAGCGAAGCGGGGCCAGCGTAGAGGCCGCTGAAATGCCCACGGCAAGAATAATCGCGGCGGCAAAACCCAGCCCGGCTAGCCGCAGCGTCGAAGGAAGGTTGGCGGCAATCAGCTGGCTGACGGACACTCCAGCCTCGATGGAGTAGCCAAACTCACCGCGCAGCATATGGACGAGCGTCGTCAAATATTGCTGCCAGAGCGGGGTGCTTTCGCCATAGATCACCCGCATCTCCTGAATTTGCTCGGCGCTCAGGCCGAGATCCGGGTTCTGGAATTTGATCAGGACGGCATCGCCCGGCAAGAGCTGCAGAAGAATGAACGACACGCTATAGGCCGCCCACAGTACCAGCAACGCCTGGGCTATGCGCCCGGCCAGATAACGTGTCATGGTTGCCCCTTAGTGTTTTTCAAGCCAGGCGGCGTAAAACGACGGGCGTCCGACCGCTTCAAACGCCACGCCTTTCAGCCACGGTGCACCGGCAAAGACCTGCGGCTCTTCAAAGATCGGGATGACGTAGGCCTGGTCGATAAGGTAGCGCTGGGCATCGCCCGCCAGCGCCAGGCGCTTCTGCGGATCCACTTCGGAAGAGATCCCCACCAGCAGGGCGTTCAGCTTGTCGTCGGTAAACTGGGAGGCGGCGCTGAGGCCGCCTTTTTGCAGCAGGGCATCGCGGTTGGCCGGATGGAACTGGCTTTTGATCACGTCCGGGTCAGCGCGACCTACTTCGATGACGTTAACCCCGGTTTTATGCGGATCGTTGGTATCCAGCACCCGGCTACCGGCATCCCCGGCGCGCACGCTCAGGCCCACGCCGATTTGCTTCCACTGCTGGGCAACCAGCTGTAGCACTTCTTTGTTCTGCGGCTGCGGCAGGGATTCGTAAATGGTCAGCGCCAGCGGCTTGCCGTCTTTCTGGCGAACGCCGTTGCTGCCTTTTTTCCATCCGGCTTCATCAAGCAGTTTATTTGCCAGCGCCGGGTCATATTTCAGCTTGTCGCGCAGGTCAACATAGCCCGCTGCGGTGCTGGCGATCACCGACGTAGCAACCGGATAGTTGGCGGAAAACAGGGTGTCGACAACCTGCTGAGCGTTGGTGCCGTGCAGCAGCGCCTGGCGAACTTTGACGTCAGCGACCAGCGGGTTATCCGGGCGCAGCGCTATGCCGTCGTTCACGCCTCGGGTTGGGGCGGCGTAAAGGGGGAACTTCTGATCGGTGGCCTGTTTTTCGTCATAGGCCTGCACCTGGCGAATAAAGTCTGCCTGGCCCGCCAGCAGCGCGCCGATGCGCACGCTGTCCTCCGGCGTCACCAGAATCTTAATGCCGTCGAGGTTAGCTGGCCCTTGCTGCGGGCTGTTTTTCGGCCCCCATTGGTAGTCTTTCCGCGCGACCAGATCGACTTCCCGGCCCAGGGTTTCGTTTTGCACCACGAACGGGCCGGAACCGATGATATTGCGGGCATCGCCCAGTTCGTCAAAGGTGCGCGACAGCGTTTTCAGGGAAACCAGGCCGGAGCCGATGGTTGCCGTGCCCTGTAAAAAGCCCGGCGACGGTTTTTTGAAGAAAAATTTGACGGTCAGCGGGTCAACAACCTCGCTATGGTCGTAGTTGTTGATCACCTCAGATACCGGCAGGCGCAGGGCTTTGTTGCCGAGGCCGTAGGTATCAAAGTTTTTGGCCACGGCATTGGCATCCAGAGGGGTGCCGTCGGAGAAAGTCACGCCAGGGCGCAGCTTGAAGGTGTATTCGGTTTTGTCGGCATTGCTGGTCCAGGATTCGGCGATCCACGGTTCCACTTCCAGCGTTTTGGGGTTTTGCCAGGTCAGTTTGTCGGTAATTTGGTTCAGGATGCCGCCGTTCGGGTAAAAGCCCCCGGCCGGAGGATAAAGGTTAGTGTGAGCCTGTTGTTCCAGGTAGACCAATTCCCCGCCTTTTACCGGGGCGGCGCTGGGGCTGAAAGCAGCAAAGGCTGCTGCTAATGCCAGACCGCGAGCGATCGTATTCTGGCGAGGCGATGATGGCATGGTGTTATCCTTTATTGTCTGATTGTTAGCGGCGCACGCAGCGCCTTGAAACCCATAACAACTCAGGCAATAAAGGATGAGAACGAAGAAAAATTACTAACGATTGTTGAAAATCGACTTAACGTAAATAGGTGGCTGGCCGTCTGTGGGTGACCGCATGATGGTGTTCGCGAAAATCATCAGCGGAATCTTCTGCCGCCTGGCGCAGTTCGTCGCTGTCTGCCTGGTGGCTAAGCTGAATGTCCATATCTTTCACCACGAAGTATTCATGTCCGTGACGTTCAGCCATGGTCTGGCCGGAGAAGAGTGCGGTAACAATTAATAACAGGATAATGTTGAGCGGTTGTTTTATTGCCATCTTGCCACGCCTCGTGGGTGTTTTTTCTTGAGCCATTGTTGTTTGTGCCCCTCACCCTAACCCCAGAGGGGAGAGGGTTAGGGTGAGGGGCAGCGTCAGCACGCAACCTGGCTACTCTAGCGATAATCCCCGTGCGAAACTATTCGGCGAATCAAAAGTGATTTAAAGGTTTGTCAGCAAGGTAAAAACGGGCAAGGAAGGCGTTTTGTTGCGCTGCGGTTAAGGCGGAATATGCGAAGGGCCGCGCAAAAGCGGCAGCCCATCAGTGAAGACCGGCGAGGCGCAGGAGCGCGGTAACCAGCGCCGCGGCGATAATGACAAAAATCAATGGCACTTTGCGCCAGGCAAGGAATACGGCCACGGCAACGCCTGCAAACCTGGCGTATCCGGCGAAGTGCGCACCTTCGAAAAAGGTGGTTGCCAGCGCCACCGAAAACAGCAGGGTCGTTGCCCCGTCGTTAAGCAGCTTTTGCGAGCGTTCGGAAAGCGCCAGCTTGCTGCCGAGCTTTGCGCCACTGAAGCGCATCAGCCATGTTCCTGCGGAAAGCACGGCCAGGCCGGCAAGCACGGTGAATGTATTGGTCATTATTTTTTCCTCGCCAGCAGGCCCAGCATTGAAAGCAGTACCGGCAGGCCAACGGGGGCGAAAGGCGTGGCGGCAAGTGAAATGGCGGCCCCGGTTGAGGCGCGAACCAGGGTTGTACGGCTTTTAAACGCCGGGATCACCAGCGCCAGCAGGATAGCCGGGAATACAGCATCCAGCCCGATAACCTCCGGCGAGGGAAGCAGGCTGCCTACGCCTGCGCCAAGCAGCGTTCCTGCGGGCCAGAAGATCGCGACGCCAGCCCCGCAGAGCCAGTAGGCGGCTTTGCGTTTTTCAGGCGTGGCCTGGGACAGCCCGAACACCACGCTTTCGTCGTTCATGATATGGCAGCCCAACAGGCTTAGCAGGCGTGTGCCCACCAGTTCCCGCACGGCGACGCCAAACGGAATATGTCTGGCGTTGACCAGCAGACCGGCCATCGCGGCGGCAAAAGGATTCCCGCCGCTGGCAATAATACCGATAAACATAAATTCGGATGCCCCCGCCAGCACAACAAAAGAGGCCAGAACCGGCAGCCAGAGTGGGAACCCGTAGGCCATCGCCAGCGAGCCGTAGGAGACGCCCACGACGCCGACGGCCAGGCAGACCAGAAATATCGCTTTTTTGGTGTCTCCGGGCAGGGTACGGAGATGTTCTCGCATCATCTTATGTTTTCCATATCGAACGAAATCGCCATTATAATGACCGCAATCTGTTACCATATCAAGCGAACGAATCGTTCATTTTAACGAACAGTGGGGGAGTTTTATGACCCAGCCAATAGACACCATCGCAAAAAGTTTGGTGCGTGAACGTGGGCGGACGGGGCTGTCGCTGGCGGAAGTCGCCCGCAGGGCCGGGATTGCGAAATCCACGCTTTCACAGCTGGAAGCCGGGAACGGTAATCCTAGCCTGGAGACGCTCTGGGCGCTGTGCGTGGCGTTAAATATTCCGTTCGCCACGCTGCTGGAGCCGCAAAGCGCCCGGACGCAGATTATTCGCCGGGGTGAGGGCAGCCGCATTGCCGCCGAACAGGCTAATTATGTCGCTATTTTGCTGGCAACCTGTCCGCCAGGCGTGCGTCGGGATATCTATCTGGTCGAAGCGCAGCCCGGCACGCCAAGGCTTTCAGAGCCGCATCCACCGGGTTCGGTGGAGCATATGATTGTGACGCAGGGGCGGGCTCTGGTCGGCCTGACGGAGTCTGCCGCAGAGCTGGGCGTCGGGGACTATATTTGCTACCCGGCAGATCAGCCGCATATTTTCCGGGCGCTGGAGCCGGACACGATGGCCATTATGGTGGCCGAGCAAAATTAACAGACCCGGGCTGCCGTGATAAGACAGCCCGGACGGCGCTCGTTAATGTGCAACGGATTTAGAAAAGAGGTTAATAACCAGCACACCGAGTATAATCAGCGCCATCCCTGCCAGGGCAGGCCAGTCGAGTTTTTGCCCGAGGAAAAGCCAGCCAATCATACCAATGAGCACGATGCCGGCGCCGGACCAGATGGCATAAATGATCCCGGTTGGGATAGTGCGCATGGTAATAGATAGCGCGTAAAATGCGACAGCATAAAAAAGAATCGTGACGACGCTTGGCCACAGACGGCTGAAACCATCGGAAAGTTTTAACGCGGTGGTAGCAATCACTTCGGCAACGATTGCGAGAATAAGCCAGCTGTAGGTCATGTCGGTGTATCCAGTGAGAGACGGCGGTTGCGGAGCGCTATTCTGACCTGGTGCCGTATTTTTCGAAAGACGGCCAGGTAAAAAGTCGAACGCATCCTGATGAATGTTTATGAACTGTTTAATTTGTTAATTAAAGAATCTTGCGCTGGTTATATGGTTAATGAGCAGTGTCTTTAATGTTGAGGAAAGAAAATAGCAAAACATTATCCTTTGTAAGATTTTTCTTATCAACTATGATACCGGTAACATTTGAGGCTGACCGTATGCCTGCGATGTCGTGTAGTGTCGTTAACGATAAATAACCTCGGGGTGAGGCATGGACTGGTTAGTAGACTATTTTTCTACTTATCTGTATGGGTTGAAGGTCATAGCGATTGGGTTGGCGATTCTGATGCTTATCAGCGGAATCGACGATCTGTTTATTGATATTGTGTTCTGGTTCCGCCGCCTTTGGCGCGCCTGTACCGTTTATCGTCGGCATAATCATTTAGGCTATAAGCAGCTGTATGAACCACAGGAAAAGCCGCTTGCTATCATGGTGCCGGCCTGGAATGAAACCGGCGTTATTGGCAATATGGCGAGCCTTGCGGCAAGCACGCTCGACTACGAGAATTACCATATTTTTGTCGGTACCTACCCCAACGATCCTGACACGCAGCGCGACGTCGATGAGGTGTGTGCCCGTTTCCCTAACGTGCACAAAGTGGTTTGCGCCCGCCCAGGCCCAACCAGTAAAGCCGACTGCCTGAATAATATCCTTGATGCGATTTTGCAGTTTGAGCGTAACGCCCGGTTCTCCTTTTCAGGGTTTATTCTGCACGATGCAGAGGATGTTATTTCCCCGATGGAGCTGCGGCTGTTCAACTACCTCGTTGACCGTAAAGATCTGATTCAGATCCCGGTTTACCCCTTCGAGCGCCGCTGGACCCATTTCACCAGCCTGAGCTATCTCGACGAGTTCTCCGAGCTCCACGGCAAGGATGTCCCGGTGCGTGAGGCGCTGGCAGGCCAGGTGCCAAGCGCTGGCGTCGGCACCTGCTTCAGCCGCCGCGCGGTGCTGGCGCTGCTTGCTGATGGTGACGGTATCGCCTTTGATGTGCAAAGTCTGACCGAAGACTATGACATCGGTTTCCGCCTGCGGCAAAAAGGGATGGAGGAGATATTCTGTCGCTTCCCGGTGGTGGATGACACCGATCGTTCCGCAAGGCCGTTCGGCCAGCGTAAACGCACCGCAAAAGTGATCTGCGTGCGCGAATATTTCCCGGATACGTATACGACTGCGGTGCGCCAAAAGTCCCGCTGGATTATTGGTATCGTTTTTCAGGGATTTAAGACGCATCGCTGGAGCAATAACTGGGTACTTAACTACTTCCTGTGGCGCGACCGGAAAGGCGCTGTGGCTAACTTCCTGAGTTTTGCCGCCATGCTGGTGATGCTGCAGCTGGTGGCGCTGTTAATTTATCAGCGCAGCGTAGAAGGCGCCTGGCAGTTCCTGTCGATCTTTGTCGGTGGCGCATGGCTCAGCACTCTGCTGTGGATAAACTTTTTCCTGATGGCCAACCGAATTTTACAGCGAATTATCTTCGTCACCGGTTACTACGGCTTAGGGCAGGGACTGATGTCCATTCCACGCCTGTTCTGGGGCAACTTAATCAACTTTATGGCCAACTGGCGTGCAATTCGTCAGGTGATCCAGCATGGTGATCCGAGGCGCGTTGCCTGGGATAAAACAACCCATGACTTCCCGACAGTCAATACCCGCAACCGTGCTCTTCGTCCGCTGGGTGAAATTCTGGTCAGCCAGGGCGTTATCAGCGAAGAGCAACTGATGGAAGCGCTGCAAAACAGAGTACCTGGCCTCAAACTTGGGGGGAGCCTCGTTAATCGCGGGGTGATTACGGCCCAACAGCTAGCGAATGCTCTGGCGGAACAGGCAAGCGTGCCGATGGAAATCATCGACAGCCGTCGTTTAGATGAGGCGCTGGTTAAATCGGTGCCGGCAAATGTGGCGCTGCACTACGCGGTGCTTCCGCTACGCGAGGAGCAGGGAACGCTGATTTTTGCCAGCGAAAGTGCCATTGATCCCGTCTCTCTTGCTGCGCTGGGGCGCAAAGTTCAGCGTCCAGTAAGTTACGTTATCGTGCCGCGAGGTGAAGTTGTGGTGGGGCTACGTCGCTGGTATCTCCAGTCTGAAAACGACCCGTCGGAACTGCTCTCCAGAGCGGTCAATGCGGAAATGTTAACTTCGGATCAGGCCGAGGCTATCTGGCAGGAATATGTCTCCGGGCAAATATTGTTTGCCGAAGTGCTGATTACGGAAAGTCACCTGGATGAGGCTGTACTGAAAGCGGTACTGCTGCGCTATGAGCGCAGTGAAATGCAGTTTGGTGATTTCCTGGTGCAGGAACAAGTTGTCGACCAACACGCGGTCGATCGTGCGCTGGAACAGCAAAAAATACTCCAGCCTTCTTTAAATGGGCTGATGCATAAAGCCGGGTTGAGCAGCCTGCAAATCTCCAGCCTTGCAGGAGAAATAGCATGAAGTTCAGCCTTAAACCGTTAGCTATTTTGACATGCGGCCTGATGATCGCCGGGTATTCCCTGGCGGCCACCGAAGGTTCGAAAGAGGATCTGGGGTTAAGCGGTTACCGCTACTTCAAGGTGTATCCACACATTGAGCGCGCGCAAAAGGCGCTGAAAGCCAACGATGAGCAGCGTGCCATCAGCAGTTTTCAGCACGCCCGCGAGCTGGCCCCGGATAGCGTCCGACTGACGCTCTGGCTTGCCGAAGCGTATCGCCATTTTCACCATGACGATAAAGCGGCTGCGCTGCTGAATGAGCAACTACGCAAAACGCCCGACAACGCGCAGGTCCGTCGGGCGCGGGACGCTATTCCCCTTCCAGCTAAAAATGTGACAACGCGTGAGCAACTGCTGGCGTTTAACGACGAATGTAACGCTTCTCCTTCCGTGGTATGCCGCGCCGAAGTGGGTAACTTTGCCGTTAAGCTTGGGGCGTTGGATATCGCGCTGCAGCAGTTTAACGACGATGCGTTTCGCACCTCGCCTGCGGGGCACACGTTGATTAACAACCTGACTCAGCGCGCTATTTACCTGCAGGAGTGGCAAACAGCCGATCGCGGCTTTGCCCTGCAGGACAGGCTGGCGACGCTGAGTGAAGAGCAGTATCAGCAGTGGTTTGCCATCCTGCTTCATCTTGGGCGCGATCGCCGTATTCTGGATCTCCAGCAGCAGGGCGTCATGAACACGCCGGGTATGCAGCTGGCCTACGCGCAGTCCCTGGCGGAGCGCAAGAAACATCCCGAACTGGAAAATTACCTGTCCAGCCACAAGCCTGCCTTTGATACGGACAGTGAGAAACATAACTGGCGCTATCTGATGGTGACGTGGGGCGGGCTGAAGCTACCAGAGGCAACGCTGCCGGTTGTGAAGCCAAAACCGCTTTCCGCCGCTGAAATTCGTATGGCGCAGGCGCGCGTGCTTAAAGACCAGTGCGATAAAGTTATCACCATCCTGGGCGACATGTCGCCGCAGTACGATGCGCAGAGCTGGTCGCACCTCGCGGAATGCTACCAGCAAACCTCGCCGGGAATGGCGCTGTATGCCGCCCAGCAGGCTCAATCCCGCGATGCTAATCCTTACTACGCGCGGCAGGTGGCTTATCTGGCGTTTGCCGTAGAAGACTACGCGCTGGCGCAAAGTAGCCTGCGGAGCGTGCCGGTTAAAACGCTTAGCGATGAAGACATCCGTGCCGCAGCGCGCAGCGCCTGGCTGGCGAAAGACAGCGCCGCGCTTGACTACTGGCGACAGGTGGCCTGGCAGCGAGCCATGCCGGAGCTGAACTTTGAGACCCCGCCGGAGCAGGATCACGCCACGCGCGGTTTTGCGCTGTTTAAAGCGGGAGATATGCCCGGCGCGCGCAGCGAGCTGGAGCAAGCGTTGCAAACCATGCCTGACTCGCCGGAAATCCTGCGACAGATGGTTTATATCAACCAGCGGCTGGATGACAAGCCGCAAACCAAACGCTACAGCGAACGCGTTGTGGATGGTATCGACAACACGCTGACCCCGTCCAAAGGCTTAACCAACGCGCAGCAAAAAGAGCGGTTCGCCTTCCGCCGCGTGCACGAAGATAGCCAGCGGCGCTGGACGTTCTCCTTTGACAGTTCGCTGGGCCTGACTTCCGCCTCTAAAAATGAAGCGGGCGCAGGCGGCGGCGTCTCACGAGATAAAAGCAACCGTAGTTATGGCCAGGCTGAAGCTGAATACCGCATTGGTCAGAATCAAATTCTGGATGGCGATCAGCTTTCGGTTTATACCCGACTGTTTGGCGGCAGCGCAGGGCACAGCAATATCGCGCCTATCTATCAGCCGATGGTGGGAATGGGCGTTCGCTGGAAGCCATTGCGTGAGCAGGTTATTTATCTGGCGGTGGAGCAGCAGCTTCCTCTCGATAAGGCGGACGATGCCCGGACGGATATGATGCTGCGAGCCAGCGCTTCGTTCCTGAACGGCGGGGAGTACAGCGATGACTGGCACCCGCTGGGTAAAGGCTGGTTTGCGCAGAACCTCTATCTGGACGCGGCGCATTTCGTGAAATACGACTATCAGCTGTACACGGCCGATTACCGACAAAGCTGGCACCACAAGGTTTCGGCGCGGCACACGATCGAACCTTACTGGCATGTGCAGTACAACAACCAGACGCGGCATTCACGCAGTATGGATAACAGGCTCGGCGGCGTAGGCGTTCGCTATAACACCTGGTTTGGCGAAACACATTATGATGCTTATCCCCACAAGGCGAGCGTGGGGCTGGAATACCAGCGGGTATTCGACGGCCGCAACCGCGATATAGACTCCAAAAACAGTCTGTTCCTTACCATAGGAGTGCGTTGGTAATGAAATTTACTCCGGCATTAACGCTGGCGGCCGCGCTGTTTTGCCCGGCGTCTGCCTTTGCCATTAACGCGGTAATGTATCAGCCCCAGCTGCGTGATATGTCGATGACCGACCAGCAATGGACCACGATGCTGGCGCAGCTGAAGCAACAGGGCATTGATACTCTGGTCTTTCAGTGGAGCCGCTATGGGGACGCCTTCGCCGGCGGGGAGTCGCAACACTGGCTGGAGGGCAAGGCTCGCCTGGTAAAAAACAGCGGGTTGAAGCTGGTGCTGGGCCTGGCCGCGGACGATAAATTCTTCGAACGGCAAAATCAGCCGCTCACTGCGCTTGAAAGTTATTTTAACCTGCTGCGCGCCCAGGACGTGGCGGTTGCCACGCGCTGGACACAGGTGCTCGGGGCTGAAAACATTGCGGGCTGGTACATCAGCAGCGAGCTGGACGACCGCCGCTGGCGAAGCCCGGATATGCAGCAGGCCGCGCTGGCATGGCTGACAAAAACCCATGAGTCTCTCGCCTTGGTGGCCGATAAACCGGTTGCCGTCAGCAGCTTCTTTGCCGGCAATATGTCGCCGGATGGCTACCAAAAATGGGTGACGACCCTGAGCCACAGCGGGGTGAAAATCTGGGTGCAGGACGGGGCCGGGACGGGCGTGTTAACGCCAGCTGCGCGAGCGCTGTACCGGCAAACGCAAAGCAGCGGTGAGGTGATCGAACTCTTCCGTCAGGATAAAAATACCGCTCACTTTAGCGCCGAGCCTGTTTCTACTGCCGAGCAGAAGCGCTTAATGTCTGTCAAACCCGCAGCGGGGCAGGACAGAGTGTATTTTTCGCTGCGTTATTTAGAGGTTGCCGCTGGAATATTACAATATCGTAATGTGCCGCAGGCCAGCGTGAAAACAGAAGTGAAATAAAAATGAATGACGGCCCTGTTTTAGGGCCGTCTGGTTATTTATTTCTTAAAGACTTCGATATTAATATTTTTATGATTAGACTCGTCGCCGGTGGCAGCTATTATCACATAAAAGCAGTCGGCAGGCTTCACGTTGGACGCTTCACACTTTTGATTTACCTCTTTGGATAAATCCTTGTGTCCGACGGTCGGGGTCCCGTCTTGTTCCAGGGAAAGATCGCCAACTTTTGTATAACCAGATGATTCTTCATGAGTAATTTGTTTTGCCGCAAAAACAGGTGATGAAACTAACAGCGTTAAAGCCAGTGCGGGTAGCATATATTTCATCTTTGTCATCCTCTGAATGTTTCATTGAAATGGTTAACTGTTTTTCCTCATTAACGCATTAAAGAATTAGCACAGTTTTAAAGAAAATCAATTTCTTCACCATAGATTCAGAATGAGTTAGCGGGAAGGACTGAACATATTCCTTCCCACGACGCACGGCTCAGCGAATTAAGATTTAAAGCCTGCGGCGGTCATCAGCAGGCGAAATCCCATCCCCACTGCGGCCAGTGCAAATACGCTGACGCTCCATAGAATAACCATCCACATGACACGTTTAGCGGTCTCTTTCATCAATGGTAGCCCTCGCCAGGCTGCACCTTCCCTCGGAATACGTAATAGCTCCAGAAGGTGTAAACCAGGATTATCGGAATAATAAAAAGCGCGCCAACCAGCATAAAGCCCTGGCTTTGCGGTGGCGCAGCGGCCTGCCACAGCGTGATGTCCGGCGGAATGATGTTTGGCCAGATGCTGATGCCCAGCCCGCTAAAGCCCAGAAAAACCAGCCCCAGCGTCAGCACAAACGGTGTGGCGTGCAGGCTGTCGGTTGCCCGCACGCTGCGCCAGAGCCACAGGCTGAAGAGCACGACAAGCAGCGGGACCGGCAGCAGGAACAGCAGATTTGGCAGGGAGAACCAACGCTCGGCAATATTCGTGTGGCGAAGCGGCGTCCAGAGGCTGATCGCCGCTATCACGGCCAAAAGCGCCAGCAGCAATGCTGGGGTCAGGCTCCGCATTCTTCTTTGCAGCGGATCTTCGCTTTTCATCACCAGCCAGGTGGCACCCAGTAAAGCGTAGGCTATGACCAGACCCAGGCCGCAGAACAGGTTGAACGGCGTCAACCAGTCAAGCTGGCTACCGGCAAAATGCCGCCCGCTGACTGAAAAGCCTGAGATAACGGCGCCGACGGCGATACCCTGGCAAAAAGTCGCCAGAATCGATCCTCCCAGGAACGCTTTGTCCCAGAAGGGGCGATGCGCCGGCGTGGCCTTAAAGCGGAACTCGAAGGCGACGCCGCGAAAAATCAGCCCCACCAGCATCAGCGTGAGCGGAATAGTCAGGGCATCGACGATAACCGCATACGCCAGCGGGAAGGCACCAAACAGGGCAGCCCCGCCCAGCACCAGCCAGGTTTCGTTCCCATCCCAGACCGGTGCCACGCTGTTGACCATCACATCGCGGTCATCAGCGTCGCGAATAAACGGAAACAGAATGCCAATCCCCAGATCGAAACCGTCCATCACGATATACATCAGGGTGGAGAAGACGATGATCACAAACCAAATAACAGATAAATCGATGCCCATTAGCGCGTCTCCTCGAGTGATTCAGCGACCGCGGACAGCGGGCGGGATGGGGTGCCTTGTGCCGGATGGTCGTCGAACGGCTGCGGGCCTTTTTTGATGAGCCGAATCATGTAGCCGTAGCCGACGCCAAACACCGACATGTACACCACAAAGAAAGCGGCCAGGCTGAGGCTCATTTGCAGCGTACCGTGGGCAGACACGGCATCTTTGGTGCGCAGCAGGCCATAAACGACCCAGGGCTGGCGGCCAACCTCCGTCGTAATCCACCCGGCGAGAATGGCAATCAGCCCCGAGGGCCCCATCCACAGCGTAAAGTGCAGGAACGGGCGGCTCTCAAACAACCGGTCGCGGTAGCGAAGCCACAGGCTGGCGACGCCGAGCAGGATCATCAGCATGCCTAAGCCCGCCATCACGCGGAACGACCAAAAGACAATCGGCGAGTTAGGGCGGTCCTCTTTCGGGAACTCTTTCAGGGCAGGCACCTGTTTTTCCAGACTGTGGGTGAGGATCAGGCTGCCGAGCGCCGGGATTTCCAGGCCAAAGCGAGTGCGCTCCTGGTCCATATCCGGCAGTCCGAACAGCAGCAGCGGCGTCGGCTCGCCGGGACGGTTTTCCCAGTGTCCCTCAATGGCGGCGATTTTAGCCGGTTGATGCTGGAGCGTATTCAGGCCGTGCATGTCGCCGATCATTGCCTGAAGGGGGGCGACAATCACCGCCATCCACAGGGCCATTGAAAACATGGTGCGAATGGCTGGCGCGTTATTGCCGCGCAGCAGGTGCCAGGCGGCGGAGGCCCCAACAAAGAAGGCGCTGCTGAGGAACGCCGCCACGGACATATGCAGCAGGCGATAAGGGAATGACGGGTTAAAGACCACCGCCAGCCAGTCCACCGGGACGACCTGTCCGTTTTGGATCTCAAAGCCCTGAGGGGTTTGCATCCAGCTGTTTGAGGCGAGGATCCAGAAAGTGGAAATGATTGTCCCGAGCGCTACCATGCAGGTGGCGAAGAAGTGCAGACCCGGGCCAACGCGGTTCCAGCCGAACAGCATCACGCCCAGAAAACCGGCTTCAAGGAAGAAAGCGGTCAGCACTTCGTAGGTCAGCAGCGGGCCGGTGATGCTGCCGGCAAACTGCGAGAACCCGCTCCAGTTGGTGCCGAACTGGTAGGCCATGACCAGCCCGGAGACCACGCCCATGCCAAAGTTGACGGCAAAAATCTTCGACCAGAAGTGGTACAGCGAGCGGTAAACCGGGTTTTTAGACTTAAGCCAGAGCCCCTCAAGTACCGCGAGGTAGCTGGCAAGCCCGATGGTGATGGCCGGGAAAATAATGTGGAAGGAGACAGTGAAAGCAAACTGGATCCTCGCCAGGTGAAAAGCGTCTAAACCGAACATGCAGAACTCCGCATAGAAAATTATTCGGCTCGATTGTAGGCCGCGCCACGTCTGGGTTGTATGAACAGAGCGACTGCAAAAATGGATAACAGTTTCTAGCCCTCAATAACGCTTCCCCAAAACTCCTCCAAAACCATTCCCCAAAACTGGATAAAAATCAGACTGCAATATACGTCCAGCCAAAGAGCGCTGCTCATGAAACGAAACTTAATGAAAGAGGTATCGCTAGTTTATTCCCTTTCTTGCCCTGCGTTATATGCAAATAACTATCCCAAATATCCTTGAGCTGGGTTGATAACCGCGATACTGATGGAAAACACCGCGCTGCGGGGGAAGAACTGCTGAGGAGGATACGATCTAAAAATCAAAGCAATTAACTTATATAAAATCATTCAGTACAGAGTACTGTTGAAACTAAATCTTTGTCACAGGCTAGTTATGAATTGTGAGTAGGTTATGGTGGAAGAGAAATTTGCGTTAGGGAGAATGGTTCGGTAGTATTATGGTGAATGTGCTAAGCATTTCTCAGGTATATGGGAAACAGAAAGATAGAGGGATCTATGGGTACTTACATCGATGTTGCACGACGAATAGCTAAAATAATCATCTCACCAGATTCAGTCAGTGGTTTTTTTCACGGTGTCATGTCAATACCCCAAGACTTGGGGTATCTTGCAAAACTCAAACTTCATAAAAACGGTTGAAAATGTTCTGGGTGTATTTAATAAATATATACCGCAAGAAAAACAAAACAGTTTATACAGTAAGACACTTTTTTCAGTCACGGGTAGAGCTGTAGGAAATACTGTTGTTTCGGGCAGAATAGCCCAAGTTATTGCTCAGCGGGCCAGCTTCACTGTGGGGGTTAGAGGAAGTGCTTTGGGCAATGTTCTGCTTTCAGGTGGTATGATAGAAAGAAGCATCTACACATCTTTCAGGCTGCAAACATATGCACCTGAGGTATATAATAGCCTGAGGAGGTATGATTATGATTTGCTCTATTTTTTTCTGGAGCCTGCATTGCAACCTTTTCTGGAAGCCATCCATATAAGACACACTTTCGGACAATCGGCATTTAATAAAATCATTGATGAACTAGATAATGAACTTCAAAAAAAACGAATCTGAAAATAGTGCTAAAAATAAGTTGATAAGAATCTTAATACATTACTCTGGTGCGCTTTGGGGGGGGGTTATATTCTGGCTTTCTATATATTTTTTCTTTCATTTCGAAACATGGCTGGAGAGAGGAGTGTCAATTGGGATGGTTTTAGTAGTGACTTATTTGATTTCAAAGATAATTCCTGAGAAATGGCGATAATTATCCTGAGATTGAAAGTCCTGAGTTAGATGTTCAAGGGGACTCGGAACTATGTCCCTAAAGCTTATCAGTCCTGCCTTTTGCAGTCAGGGCAACCTGCTTCCTCCTTATGTTCAGCGGCATAAGGAGTCTTCTTATGGCTGTTGCGGAGATCAATATCTACTGCGATTTTAAAAATATCTTGCGGCTCTTAATGCTGTTGGTGTAAGTACACCCGTTTTAGTTCCACGCCCGGGATGTAGAAACAGAGGGGCAAGAAAAAGGGATAACAGTTTGACTGAGAACTAATTCGAAACTGTCCAGTCTATATCGCGAATGCTCTTTTAGGGGAACAAGATGCTGTCATCGAAGTTTGGCGTATTTTTACTGATTGGACTCTGCCTGGCATCCCAGGCTTTTGCCCTGGATCTTTTGTCCCCCGCCAAAAGAGAGATCGCCATGCAGCTGGTGTCCAGCGCGGAAAACTCCTCGCTGGACTGGCGAAAACAGTATGCCTATATAGAAGATATCGACGACGATCGCGGCTATACCGCTGGTCTGATCGGTTTTACTTCCGCCAATGGTGATATGCTCGACGTTGTGGAGCGCTACACGTCAAAGCGGGCGGCCAACCCGCTTGCGAAGTATCTGCCAGCCTTAAAAAGGCTCGCGGAAGAAGAAAGCAGCGCCCATACCGGACTTGATCCTGATTTTGTTGATGCCTGGAAACGGGCGGCAAAAGATCCCGCATTTCGGGCGGCGCAGGATGAAATTCTGACGGAGCAGTATCTGGAGCCCGCCGTCGAGCAAGCGAAAGAAGACGGGCTGAGCACGCTCGGGCAGTTTATCTACTATGATGCGCTGGTGATGCATGGGCCGGGTAACCAGCGAGAGGCGTTTGGGGGCATACGCGTGGCGGCAAGTAATGTTGCCCAAACACCCGCACAGGGTGGTAGCGAGCAGGCCTGGTTGAACGCGTTTTTAGATGCCCGGGTGACGATTATGCTGGAGGAACAAGCCAATGAGGATACCTCGCGAGTTGAGCTTGAACAGCGCCGTTTTCTCAGGGAAGGGAATTATAGCCTGTCGCTCCCGCTGCGCTGGGGGACCAATGACGAAGACTTTGTGATTGGCCGCTAAGGGGAAGAACATTGACTCACATTAAGAGGCTGAGTATCGAAATATTCAACCTGTAATTTTTTAAAAATGGTTAGCACAAGCAATGCCAGTATCTTTAGAAATGCCAGATACTCACCTTCTCGCCTATTGATAAAGTATGTGGCATTTCTGTGATTTTTATCTCAATGCACGACGGGTGGGAAGTATCATATGCTCACAAGTAAAATATAACACTTTGTGAATCCCATCGATCATAACGTTTTTTCTTTTAGGTTGGAAACATTTCATCTTATTTTCATACCCCCCAAAAGTTCCTGCCGGTGAGTACTGTGTAGTATACGCTCTCACTGGTTTTTCGAGATGTGAAGCTAATACATTCGCAACTGAAAATATCCCGCCAAAGCCACCTGCGCAACAATATAATCGGATTTCATTAATCATCACCCAGTTAATATCATGTTGAATCGTACTTTTCTCTATTGATTTTTTAATCTTATTGGCGAGAGTTAAACCTGACATATGATTAGCATTGAATATCATGCCATGCATAGTAATTTCCAACGCTCTATCAATCCTATTATAAGTGAGGTTTCCTTCAGTTCCTAAGAAAGATGCTTCAATAATAACATCAGCAGTTAAATGCTTTTTCATTTATATCATCCTTTGTTGTTTCACTAAACTATAAAATCGCTTCTCATATATCAGTGCTATTACCCGAGCACCCCAGTTGAGATAAACTCCATTACCCGAAAATACAAGAAATGTACCCACGTCGGAAAAACTAAGAGGGGCGTAATCGGTATCACTGATAACAAATTTTCCATGTAAAGCCACAAATGATCCATGTTCATATTTTGGGAATGGATAGGGTATATGCTGTTTATCACTCTTTCTATTTTTTTTTGTTTTTTTAAGTCAATAAAAAATGATTTGACGCAATTTTTGTTTTCATCGGATGGTTAATTATTGATGGGGTTTATAGATTGAGTGTAATAAATATTATTAAATAATAACTGTCGGTATCATTTGAAATAAAACAATCAGGTCGCCACCGGAATTAAAGTGGCGACTATTAAATCCTTAATTAATCGACGGCCCCTTCCAGCAGCGCCATTAACCTTTCCTGCACGCTGGTGCAGCCGGCCAGTACCAAATTACCGTTCAACAGGCCTCCGTTGGCGAGAAACGCAGTGCTGCTGCCGCCCGCCTCGGTGATCAGCAGCAGCCCGGCCAGCGCGTCCCAGCTGTTCATATGCTCCTCGTAGTAGGCGTGAACCTGGCCCGCGGCAACGTGCGCCAGCATCAGCGCGCCTGCGCCAAAACGCCGGTACTCCATGCCGTCGTTCAGAACATCTTCTATAGTGCGCGCATAAAGTGGAACCGGCGCGCGGCTGGAACGGCCCAGGCCGATGACCACGCCTTCCGGGGATGGATCGTGAAGCTTGAGCGATTTACCGTTCAGGAATGCGCCCGCGCCGTGGCGGGCAAAAAAGAACTCATCTCGGTCGGGAGCATAGATAATTCCCAGCTCAATCACGTTCTGCCTGACGTAAGCGAGGGAGACGCACCAATAGTCCATGCCAAGAATAAAGTTAGTGGTGCCATCAACCGGATCGAGCACCCAGACGCCGCGTTCGCCTTCCTCCAGGCCGCTTTCTTCCCCCAGAAAGCCGTCCTGCGGGCAATGCGTCCGCAGCCAGCTTTTAATCTCTTGCTCAACCAGAATGTCCGCCTGTGAGACGAAATCCTGGCGACCTTTTTTTTCCACGCTTAAGCCTGCATCGCGCAGCGCCTGGGCGCGGGCGCCGGCTTCGCGGATTAACGTGCATAACGCCTGTAGCTGTTGTTCGGTCATGTTTTGCTCTTAAGTAAGGGAGATTGACGTGTGTCGATGAATCAGGTTGACCTTCACCCAACTGGTGCGTGAAGGCTGTGCAGGCGTTCGGGCGCGCTCCAGCAAGTGAGCCAGCGCCAGCTGGGAGATTTCCGCCACATCCTGGTTGAGGGTGGTGAGTCGGTAGCTGTACTGCGCCGTTTGTGGCGTGTTGTCGAAGCCGATCAGCTGAAAATCCTGTGGCGCATATTTGCCGCGCTGGCGCATCCCGTCGAGAAAGCCACATGCCAGCTGAGCGTTGGCGCAGAAAATACCCTCCGGGATCTGTTCCACAGCCGCTGCGGCCTGCCAGCCGCCTTCATAGCCTTCTTCTGCACAAAGCAGCGACACAAGGTTTTGCTCAACGTCTACGCCACGTTCTTTAAGGGCCTGGTGGAATGCCTCGCCGCGCATTCTGCCAGCCCAGGTAGAAGAGTGATTGTTGAGCCAGCCAAAATGTTTGCACCCGCTGTTGACCAGCTGTTCGGCGGCCAGCACCGCCCCGGCGGCGTTATCCGAACAGACGTAATCCACGCCGGGAATGTCGGGCTGGCGGTTGATGCCAACCACCGGAATATGCTGCTGCACGCACTCGTTCACCAGCGCTTCGGGAGGCTTGCCGGAGGTGACGATGACGCCGGAGACGCGAAACTGAGTGAAGTGGCGCAGCGTTTCCGCCAGCTCCTGCTCAGAGCGGATCTCTGTCACCAGAGCCTGAAAGCCGTTGCGCTGAATTTCGCCTAGAAGGCCGTCAAGCAGGCTGCTGCGAAACGGATCGTTGATGCGCGACACGATGACGCCAATCAGATGGCTGCGGCGGCGGTTAAGGCCCTGAGCAAGAAAATTGACCTGATAACCAAGCTCTTCGGCTACCTGCAGCACGCGTTCCCGTGTGGCAGGGGAAATACTGCCGTTGTTGCTCAGCGCCCTGGAAACCACGGCGCGCGAAACGCCCGCCCGGCGGGCCACATCTTCGGCGGTCACGCTTTGTTTATGCATCGACGAACTCAAGGCAAATAATCCTCAGTGTAAAACCGCTGCTGATGGAAGTCGTACTGCAGCCCGTCCTGGCTGACGAACAGCCCGGCGTGGGGGCGGCAGGCCAGCTTTAGCGCGGGCAAAATGGCATCGTTACAGTGGTACAACCCCAGCGACGGCAGCCCCAGAGAAGTAAAAAGCTTCAGGCAACCGGGGAAGTCGCCGTGGGAGGCGTCCTCCGCCAGTTCAGACAGCGAGGCGCACTCCTGAAACGCCAGGTCCACACCGGCCATCAGCGCGATGGAAGCTTCGGTGGGCCGCCCGTCGCCGCTATAGAACAAAGCATATTTCCGGATATCCACGCGCAGCGCCAGGTTGGCCATTTCGTGGCGGGTTGGGGCGGTGCGAATCCGCCAATGATGCCAGTGAAAATCAGCTTCGCTGTCGCGCCATTCGATGGGGAAGCAGAGCGAAGGTTCTGGCCAGTTGGCGAGCGAGGCCAGCTGCATCAACACCTCGCGCTGTGCCGGCTGGCTGTAGATCACCAGCGGCTTTTGGCGGGCAAAACTCTTCCAGTGATTGAGCAGCGCCGTTAACCCGGTGCAGTGGTCGGGATGCACGTGGGTGAAAAACAGCACGTCGATGTCGTTGATGCCGCCGCCGCGCTGCCACAGCGCACGAGGAATGGTGGGGCCGCAGTCGATAAGCCATTGCCGGTTTTCGTCATCAACAATCCGCAGCGCGGAAGTATTTTGCCAGCGGGAGAAAGCGCTGCCGCAGCCAAGCACGTCGATTTTCATTGCCCCTCGCTAAAAATTTATCGCGGTTAATTAAAGTGTCACAAAGACACGCCACAGTAGGCTCACATCATCTCTGAGCGGCATTTCATTTTTTTTACAGCGAAATGAACACGTGTTCATTCAGAGCAAAAAAGACGTAAACAAACATGTCGGATACCGTTATGAGCTACCTGGAAATGGCGCACCTGCAAATTAGTTACGGCGAAAAGGTGGTGCTAAAAGAAATTAATCTTGCCGTGAAGAAAGGCGAGATGATTGCATTGCTGGGCCCGTCCGGCTGCGGGAAAACAACGTTATTGAACGCGTTGTGTGGGTTTATTCCTGTTAAGCAGGGCCACATTGTTGTGGCCGGGAATAATATTACCCAAAGCCCGCCGGAGCAGCGAAATATCACCATGGTATTTCAAAGCTATGCGCTGTGGCCGCATTTAACGGTGGAACAAAATATTGGTTATGGCCTGAAGCTACGCAAGTGGCGGCGGGACGCGATTCAGGCCAGAGTGCTTGAGGTATTACAGATGGTGAATCTGACCGGCCTTGCCGGGGCTAAAATTACCGAACTTTCCGGCGGGCAGCGGCAGCGCGTGGCCCTGGCGCGCGCGCTGGCCATTGAGCCAGACGTACTGGTGCTGGATGAGCCGCTGTCGAATCTGGATGCCAAAGTCCGGCTGAACGTGCGCCACGAAATCAAGCAACTGCAGAAAAAGCTGGGTTTCACTTCGGTGATCGTCACCCACGACCAGCAGGAAGCGCTGGTGATGGCCGACCGTATTGTGGTGCTGAATAATGGCCAAATCGAGCAAATCGGCACCCCGGAAGAGATTTATCAAAAGCCCGCCACGCCCTTTGTGGCTGATTTTATGGGAGCCGATAACCGTATTACGGCGGAAGAAATAAATACCCTGGGCCTGGCCTCGCTAAATAATAGCGGTGACCAGGAAATTTATTTCAGAAGCTCGGATGCCGCGCTTTCATCATTAAATAAATCTTTCCCGGAGGGGGGATTAACGCTTGAAGGGGTGGTTGAGCAAAATGCTTTTATTGGCCACAACTATCGTTACGCCATTCGCTATCGGCAGCGTCTTTTCCATGCCGACTCCGTTGATAATTTGCCGTTGAATACAAAAGTCAGGCTGCATGTGCCTGAGTCAGCCCTGCATATTTTTAGTTCGTCCCACACAGTTTGAACCAGTCTATTTTTCTGAGGGGTAATTATGTTTACTAAAACCAGACTTGCCGCCGTCACGGCGCTGTTTTTAAGTTATGGCGTACAGGCGGAAACCGTTTTAAACGTGGCCACCGCCGGTGACCAGAATATGGTGGATTACGTCAAAACCTGGCTGGGGCCAAAGTTTGAGGCCGCGCATCCGGGGGTGAAAGTGCGCGTGGTCGGCACCGGACCGGGGGACGCAGGCTCGAATAAAATCATCGAAAAACTGAGCGCTCAGCAGCAGAGCGGGGCCAAAACCTGGGATATCGACGTGGCGGTGGTTCACCAGAAAGCGGGCGGCGAACTGGTGGAAAAAGGGCTGCTGGAAAAATACCGGCAGCACATCAAAACGGGCGACATGGTCTCCGCGGATAACGCGAAAAATGCGCTGGGCGTGAACGTGGACGGCTATGTGATGCCGATGTTCCTGAGCCAGACGGCTATCGCCTGGAACAGTGAAACCATGACAGCGCCACCGACCTCTTATGACGAGCTGGTTGAGTGGGCGGCGAAACACCCGCAGGCGTTCGGCTACAACGGCATTAAAAACGGCATGTCCGGCGTCAGTTTTGTCGTTGGCTGGATCTACGCCTACGGCACCGACGCCCAGCGTTTATCCGCCTTGCCTTACGATAAGAGCGTAGAGAAAAACTGGTCGCAGGCTTTTGAGAAGCTGAAAGCGTTTAATAAGAACGTGACCTTTACGCCGGGCAACGCCGGTACGCTGGATATGCTGACCCGCGGGGAAATCGCCATGGGACCGGTCTGGGTGGATATGTTCTACACCTGGAAAGATCAGGGCAAGCTGCCGCCGTCCATCAAGCTCGCTTTGCTTTCACCGGGCATGCCGGGGCAGCCGATGTACTACGTCACGCCGGCCAAAGCGGCACAGCCTGAACTGGCGCGCGAGTTCATTGCGCTGGCAACCAGCCCGGAAGTGCAGGCCGACGGGATCGTGAAGCAGTTCAACTGGTATCCGGGCATTGACGCTAAGTACGTCAAACCGAAGCTGGATGACGCAACCTGGAGCAAACTGTTTGCCGAGATTTCCCCGAAAGCGCTCGCCGATTACGGCAAAAGCTTCCCGATAGCGCCTTACTTTGACGACATCAAAGAAGGGTACGAAAGCCAGGTGTCTAACTAATCCTTTCCCGGCGCCCGGTTCAGGTCGGGCGCCACGCTCAAGTCCAAAGGTTTGCTATGCGCGTTTCGTTAAACTATCTGCTGCTGGTGAGCCCCGCCGCGCTGATGATTGTGGTGCTGTTTCTGTACCCGCTGGGATTTTCTCTGGTGGCCGCCTTTACTTCTGATGCCGGGGCGCTGACGTTACAGCACTTTGCCAAAGTCCTGGCGCTGTACTCCAACGATATCCTGTTCACGGTGTTTATCGTGCTGGTGTCGGTTGCGCTGCTGGCCGCGTTATCGATAACGATCTCGGCGGTGATCGCGCTTTCTGCCTGCCGTCCTGTTGTTCGGCTACTGGGCATGCTTTACCGCCTGCCGCTGTTTATTCCGTTCATCGTTGCCGCGCAGATGATGCGCACGTTTCTGGCCAAAAACGGCCTGATGAATAACCTGCTGGTCGCCAGCGATCTGGTACAGCCGCTGGACACGATCTCCTGGCTCGGCTGGAAAGGGATCATCATTACCTTTGTCTGGAAGCAGCTGGCGTTTGCCACCTTACTTATCTGTGGGGCGATGGCGGCGCTGGAGCCCTCGCAGGTTCTGGCTGCCAGAAACCTGGGGGCTTCGCGAGTTCGCATTCTGTTCGACATTATTTTACCGCAGGTGTTACCGGCTATTGGCGTCGCGCTGGTGCTTTCCACGGTGACCATGATGTCCGTGCTGTCCGTGCCGCTGATGATTGGCACCGGAACGCCAACGATGCTGACCGTCGACATGGCATTCCGCGTTAACTCCTACAGCGATTATGCGGTGGCTAACGCGCTGGGCGTGATCTCCCTGCTGATTTGCGGGGCGCTGTCCTGGTTTTATCTGCGCCACAGCCTGCGCCAGAAAGGAGGGGAAGCATGAGCCTGATAAAAGGCCGATTCGGCCTGCCGCTGCAGGTACTGCTGCTGGCCTTTATGCTGTTTGCGATGTTCGGCCCGTTGCTGAACCTGCTGATCTGGACGGTGGCGGAAAGCTGGTTTTATCCGCATACCTTGCCGAGCCAGTGGGGATTAAAGTACTGGTATCAGGTGTTTAGCCCGTACAGCGATGTGTCCGGCTCGCTGCTGACCAGCGTGTTTATTGCCGTGCTGTCGGTGCTGGTTTGCCTGCTGATTTCCGTTCCCGCCGGCTACGCGCTTTCCCGGCGCGCGATGCCGTTCCGGGTGGTGTTTATGTTGCTGTTTTTGATCCCTCAGGCGTTTCCAAACCTGACGGTGTATATGAACATCGCGCGGCTTTTCTATCAGTGGGGGCTGAACGGCACGGTAGCTGGCGTGGTGCTGGTGCACAGCGTACATGGCCTGATGTATTCAGTCTGGATTTGCGTAGCCGCGTTTTCGGCTGTTGACCCGCTGCAGGCGCGGGCGTCCCGTAATTTAGGGGCAGGGCCACTGTTTACCTTCTGGCACATTGTGCTGCCTCAAACTTTACCGGGGATCATGGCCGCCGGGATTTTCGTGTTCCTGGAATCGCTGGATGAGTTTACCGGCACCTTTTTCGTCGGCGCGCCGGATATCACCACGCTGCCGCTGCTGCTTTACAACGCCAGCATGTCCGGGAATTACCAGGTATCGTCGATTACCGCGCTGATTTTGCTGGTACCGTCGCTGCTGTTTATGCTGGTCATCCATAAGTTTATGCGGCCTGAGATGTTGTCGAAGCTGGGCAAGTGATACAGGGCATTGGCTACAATACAGATAATTCCGGGCGGATAATGTTTTAGATTATCCGCCTGAAGGGAGTGAAAGCCCGTTATCCGTTTGTTTTCGAGGTGTCCATGAAGAAGCGATATGCTCTCGCCGCAATTCCGGTTTTACTGACGACCTTTAGCAGCCTGGCTTCCTCGGAAGCGGCCTGGCAGCAGTTGGACAAAGACGTGCAAAAAAGCTGTCTCGCCATCAGCGCCCTGCAGGAGAAAAAGATAGAAGGGAAGCGCACTGACTTCAGCGACGAGGTCGGTTACTCGGCGGTGGTGATTTCAGGCAACTACAAATTTAAGAACAGCCAGCCGGTGCCTGGCAAAGAACTGTGTCTTTATAACCGCAAAACGAAAAAGGCCAGTCTGGAACAGATGCAGTAGCATTTTTGCACGGTTAAAGAATATATCCCTGCAAAGACAATCTCTTTGAACGACAGGCAGTTATCCCTCAGCCGGGGCGCTGCCTGTTTTATCTGGCGCAAAACTGCCATTTCCCCGTCACGTTTCTGCCATAAACCCCTCCCATACTGACTGACTTCTGACCCCTGACAGGTTTGCAGACAATGGCAAAACGTCCCTGGCTTCCGTGGCTGATCCTCACGCCATCTTTGATCTTTTTACTGCTCTTTACCTGGTTCCCGCTGATCCGCTCGGTGTACGACAGCCTGTTTGATACGCGTCTGGCGGGCGAGGCCGGCGCGTATGTGGGCGCAGGTAACTATGTTCGCCTTTTTGCTGACGCGGTTTTCTGGAAATCGCTGATGAATAATCTGTTCTATATCGTGCTGACCGTGATCCCCGGCGTGGCGCTCGCGCTGCTGCTGGCGGTTGCGCTGTGGGAAAATCATCGCGTTAACCGCTGGCTGCGGACGGCATTTTTCTTCCCGATGATCATTCCCATGGTCAGCGCTGCGGCGCTGTGGCTGTTCATTTTTATGCCGGGCATGGGGATGCTGGATTACTACCTGGCGAAGCTGTTCGGGCCGATGAATAACAACTGGCTCGGCCGCAGCAACAGCGCGCTGTACGCCCTGGCGCTGATTGGTGTCTGGAAGTTCGCGGGCTATTACATGCTGTTCTTCCTCGCCGGCTTACAAAGCCTGCCAGCCTCGGCGCGTGAAGCGGCGATCATGGAAGGGGCAACCTCCACGCAGGTATTTTTCAAAGTCACTTTACCGCTGCTTCGCCCGACGCTGAGCTTTGTGGTAACCACGGCGCTTATCTACTCGATTACGCAGATTGACCACGTGGCGGTGATGACGCGCGGCGGGCCGGATAACGCCACCACCGTGCTGCTGTACTACATCCAGAGTCTCGCCTGGGACACCCATGATTTAGGCAAAGCTTCTGCCGCCACCTTCCTGACGCTGGCCGGACTGTTTGTCTTCTCGTTCGTTAACCTCAAACTGCTGGAAAGGGGCGCCCACCATGAGCGTTGAGTTTTCTGGGTCCGTTGTCAACGCGCGTAGCGTACCGCAGCCGCTGTGGTTGCGCCTGCGAAAATCAAAGGGCGTGACGCTCACCGTGCTGATGTGCTGCCTGGCGCTGCTGTGGGTTAGTCCGTTTATCTGGATGCTTTCATCGGCTTTTAGCGCCAGCACCTTCGGGGAAGGCATGGCCTCAATATTGCCGCGTTTTCCGCTCACGCTGGATAACTTCCGTGATGCGTGGCAGAGCGCCGACTGGCTCAGTTTGTACGCCAATACCCTGATTTTCAGCTTCGGTACTTTCTTCGTGCAGCTCATCACCATCACCACCGCCGGGTACGTTTTTGCCTGCCATGAGTTTCGCGGCAAGCAAATGCTGTTCCTGCTGTTTCTGGTGCAGCTGATGATCATGCCCGTCGTGATGATGGTGCCGAACATGATGACGCTCAAAGCGCTGGGCCTGCTCAATACGCTGACCGGCGTGATGATGCCGTATTTCACCTCCGCGTTCGGCGTGTTCCTGATGCGTCAGTCGTTTCTCGCCATCCCGAAAGAGCTGGAGGAGGCCGCGCTGATGGAGGGCTGCCGCTGGTGGCAGGTGCTTTACCGCGTGCTGCTGCCGATGTGCTGGCCGTCGGTGCTGGCTTTCGCCACCGTGAGTATTACCTACCACTGGAACGAGTACCTGTGGCCGCTAATGATGCTCAACGACCCGGACAAGCAGGTGCTAACGGTCGGGCTCGTTTCGTTTGCTATGGGCGCCGAATCCGGCGGCCAGTGGGGCACCATCAGCGCCGGGACCATTATGGTTTGCCTGCCGCTGATGCTCGCCTTTATCGCCTTCCAGAAGCAGTTTCTGCGAAGTTTTGGTTTTTCAGGTATCAAGTAAGGAGTTGAGTGATGTTATTGGCCCATATTTCCGACACCCATTTCCGCAGTCAGAACCAGAAACTGTACGGCTTTATCGACATCAACGCGGGCAATGCCGACGTGGCCTCGCAGCTGAACGCGCTGCGTGACCGCCCGGATGCGGTCATCGTCAGCGGGGATATCGTCAACTGCGGGCGCCCTTCAGAGTACGAGGTTGCGCGCCAGGTGCTCGGCACCATCAAGTCGCCGCTTTATTTGATCCCCGGCAACCACGACGATAAATCGCATTTTCTGGAATACCTGCGCCCGCTTTGCCCGCCGTTGGGGGATGACCCGGAAAACATCCGCTATGCGGTGGACGACTTCGCTACCCGTCTGCTGTTTATCGACTCCAGCCTCGCCGGGCACTCTAAAGGCTGGCTGACCGACAATACCGTGTCCTGGCTTGAAGCGCAGTTAATCGCGAGCGGCGACAAGCCCACGGCGGTCTTTATGCACCATCCGCCGCTGCCGCTGGGCAACGCGCAAATGGACAAAATCGCCTGCGAAAACGGGCACCTGCTGCTTGATTTGGTCGCCCGTTTCCCGGCGCTGGTGCGTATTTTCTGCGGCCACAACCACAGCCTGACGATGACCCAATACCGCCAGGCAACGATAGCGACGATTCCCGGCACGGTTCACCAGGTTCCGTATCACTTTGAGGACAGCCGCCCGTATTACGATCTGTCGCCGCCGTCTTGCCTGATGCACCGCCAGGTGGGCGACCAGTGGGTCAGCTATCAGCATTCTCTGGCGCATTATGCTGGCCCGTGGCTGTATGACGCGGCGATCAGTTGCCCGACGGATGAGTATTAATCGCTATGTTAAGACTGAATCAGGTAAGCAAGCAGTTTGAAGGCAAAGCGGCGCTCAACGCGCTGTCGCTCAGCATCGACGAAGGCGAGTTTGTGGTGCTGGTCGGGCCGTCCGGCTGCGGTAAAAGTACGCTGTTGCGGATGCTGGCGGGGCTGGAAGAGGTTAGCGGCGGCGAGATTTGGCTCGGCGGCGAGAACATTACTGCGATGTCGCCGCGTGAGCGCAACTTCGCGATGATCTTCCAGAACTATGCGCTGTTTCCGCACCTGACGGTACGGGACAACATCACCTTTGGCATGAAGATCCGTAAAGAAGATAAAGCCAGCTGGCAGCCGCGCCTCGAGCAGGTGGCCACGATGCTGCAGCTGGGTGAAATGCTCGACCGTAAACCGGCCAAACTGTCCGGCGGGCAGCGCCAGCGTGTGGCAATGGCGAGAGCCATTGTGCGCAATCCGCGTCTGTTCCTGATGGATGAACCGCTCTCTAACCTGGATGCCCGCCTCCGCACCGAGGTGCGCGACAGCATCATGGCGCTGCATCATCAGCTTAAAACCACCACCATCTACGTCACCCACGATCAGACGGAAGCCATGTCGATGGCGGATCGCATAGTGGTGATGAACGGCGGCGTGGTGCAGCAGGTGGGCGAGCCGGAGCATCTTTATGCCCATCCAGCCAACCTGTTTGTTGCTGGTTTTATTGGTTCCCCGGCCATGAATTTGGTTTCTCTGCCTTGTGAAAAGGGCCGCGTTTTGCCTGCCACGCTGAATTTGCCTCTGCCGCCTGCTGCGGAAAAAGCGCAAAGCGTCTGGTTCGGGATCCGCCCCGAGCACCTCACCGACAGGCCAGAAAACGGGCACCTGACGCTAACGGCGACGGTGCTGCAACGAGAACTGATGGGCGCAGATTATCTGCTCCATGTCAGTACCCCCCTGGGAACGTTACGCTACACCCGTCGCCACCGCGGCGAGGTACCAGAAAAAGGCGATACGCTTACCCTCGGTTTTTCTTCATCGGATATACACCTTTTCCACACAGACCTTCACCACAACTTACACCAGGAGATTGACCATGTTTAACCCCCTGATGCATAAATGGCGGGCGCTTGCCGTTTGCTGTTCGCTGGCCGTGAGCGGCGCAGCGCTGGCAAAAGAGAAAATTGATTTTATGTTCCCGGCGCCGGTCGACGGCAAGCTGACAATGGAGATGACCCGCGTCATCAAGGCGTTTAACGATTCGCAGCAGGACGTCGAAGTCCGCGGTATTTTTACCGGCAGCTACGACACCACCAAAATTAAAGCGGAATCCGCCCAGAAAGCCGGGCAGCCGCCGGCGCTGGTCATCATGTCAGCCAACTTCACCACCGACCTTGCGCTAAAAGACGAAATCCTGCCGATGGACGAGCTGTTTAAATACGGCAACCGCAAGGCGGGCGATTTCCTGATGAACGATTTCTGGCCAGCAATGCACAAGAATGCCCAGGTAATGGGCGTGACGTACGCGATTCCGTTCCATAACTCCACGCCAATCCTGTACTACAACAAAACCATGTTCGATCAGGCAGGCATCAAGCAGCCGCCGCAGACCTGGGCCGAAATGCTGGCCGATGCGAAGAAGCTGACCGACGCCAGCAAAGGGCAGTGGGGCATCATGCTGCCGTCCACCAACGACGATTACGGCGGCTGGATCTTCTCCTCGCTGGTTCGAGCCAATGGCGGTAACTACTTCAACGAAAACTATCCGGGCGAAGTGTATTACGACTCGCCGACCACCATTGGCGCGCTGCGCTTCTGGCAGAACATGGTTTACCGCGACAAAGTGATGCCGTCCGGCGTGCTTAACTCCAAGCAGATCAGCGCTGCGTTCTTCAGCGGTAAACTGGGCATGGCGATGCTGAGCACCGGCGCGCTGGGCTTTATGCGCGAAAACAGCAAAGATTTTGATATGGAAGTGGCGATGATGCCCGCCAAAGAACAGCGGGCGGTGCCTATCGGCGGCGCGAGCCTGGTCAGCTTCAAGGGCATTTCCGACGCGCAGAAAAAGGCGGCTTATCAGTTCCTGACGTATCTGGTTAGCCCGCAGGTTAACGGCGCGTGGAGCCGTTTCACCGGGTATTTCTCCCCGCTGAAGGCCTCCTACGACACGCCGGAAATGAAAGAATACCTGCAGAAAGATCCGCGGGCGCAAATCGCGCTGGATCAGCTGAAATATGCCCATCCCTGGTATTCGACTTATGAAACGGTTGCCGTTCGTCAGGCGATGGAAAACCAGCTGGCGGCGGTGGTGAACGATCAAAAGGTGACCCCGGAAGCGGCAGCGAAATCTGCCCAGCAAACGGCGGACAGCCTGATGAAGCCGTATGTTGAGAAAACCGCGCTGGCCGATGTGAAGTAAAATCCCCACGTTTACCTTTTCACGGGCGGTTTTACCGCCCGCTATCTTCGTGTTAAAAACTCACTTTCTGACTATAACAGTTGTACAAAACAGCGTATTTTTAGCGCTGTGATATAGACAGGGAGCAGCGCATGAAAAAGTACCAGCAGCTGGCACAGCAGATCCTCGACCAGATTGCCCTCGGCGTCTGGCAGCCGGGGGATCGTTTGCCGTCGCTGCGCGAGCAGGTCGGCCACAGTGGCATGAGCTTTATGACCGTCGGCCACGCCTATCAGATGCTGGAAAGCCAGGGGGCGATTGTGGCCAGGCCGCAGTCCGGCTACTACGTTGCGCCCCGACCGGTGGCACGCACCGCGCCGCCTGCGGTGCAGGTCACTCGCGCGGAAACCGTCGATATCAATACCTATATTTTTGATGTGCTGCAGGCAAGCACGGATGCTTCCGTGGTGCCGTTTGGCTCTGCGTTCCCGGATCCTCGCCTGTTTCCGCTCCAGGCGCTCCACCGTTCAATGGCGGCGGTCAGCAAAACGGCGACCGCCATCAGCGTGATTGAAAGCCTGCCGCCGGGCAACGAAGCGCTGCGCCACGCCATCGCCCAGCGCTACGCCCAGCAGGGGATGCATGTTTCACCGGACGAAATTGTTATCACCGCCGGCGCGCTTGAGGCGCTCAACCTCAGTCTGCAGGCGGTGACCGAGCCGGGTGACTGGGTAATTGTCGAAAACCCTTGCTTCTACGGCGCGCTGCAGGCGCTGGAGCGTCTGAGGCTGAAAGCGCTCTCGGTCGCCACTGACCCGGTAAGCGGGATCGATCTCGATGCCCTGGCGCAGGCTCTGGCCGAATACCCGGTCAAAACCTGTTGGCTAATGACCAACAGCCAGAACCCGCTGGGCGTGACGCTGCCGCCGGAGAAAAAAGCGCGGCTGGTGCAACTGTTGCGGGCACATAACGTCACGCTGATTGAGGATGACGTGTACAGCGAGCTTTATTACGGGCGGGAAAGGCCGCTGCCTGCCCGGGCGTATGATGCCCACAATATGACTCTGCATTGCTCCTCGTTTTCAAAATGCCTGGTGGCCGGATTTCGCATCGGCTGGGTCGCCGCCGGGAAGCACGCCCGCCGCATTCAGCAGTTGCAGCTGATGAGCACCTTGTCCACCAGTTCGCCGATGCAGCTGGCGCTGGTCGATTTTCTGGCTACCCGCCGCTATGACACACACCTGCGCCGCCTCCGGCGGCAGCTGGCAGAACGCAAGCAGCAGGCCTGGCAAACGCTAAGTGAGCTTTTCCCTCCTGAAGTCAAAATCCACCGCAGCGAAAGCGGCTATTTCCTGTGGATTGAACTGCCGGAGGGGCTGGATACCAGCCTGCTTAACGAGCGGGCGCTGGCGCATAAGATAAGCATCGCCCCGGGGAAAATGTTCACCACCGGCAGGGCCTGGGATAACTATTTCCGCTTCAACGCCTCGTGGAACTGGGGCGAAAGAGAGCGCCAGGCCGTGGTGACGTTGTCACGTTTAATCAAGGAATTGATTGAGGAACACCATGTACAGGACTGAAAGATTGCTGCTGAGAGCGTGGCGAGACGAGGACTTGGTTCCGTTTGCCGAAATGAACGCTGACCCGGAGGTGATGCGCTATTTCTTGCAGCCCCTGATGTCGGAAGAGAGCCAGCGTTACCTCGAGACATTCCGTCAGCGTATGGCTGAATACGGCTTTGGCTTCTGGGCGGTGGAAGAGCAACGCAGCAGTGAGCTGGTCGGGTTTGTGGGCCTGAATCGCCCCGGCTACTCGCTGCCGTTTGGCCCCTGTGTCGAGGTCGGCTGGCGGCTTCGAAAAGCGTTTTGGGGCAAAGGGTACGCGCCTGAGGCCGCGAGGGAAGCGCTGCGCATTGGTTTCGACGAATACGATCTGGACAGCATTGTGGCTTTTACCGCACTGCCAAATTTGCCGTCTCAGCGGGTGATGGAGAAGCTGGGCATGCGCCGAAGCGGAGAGTTTGACCATCCCATGGTGCCGGAGCAGCATCCGCTGCTCCGGCATGTCTGGTATCAGATACACCGGCAGGAGGGTTAAAAGCCGGCGAACCGGCTTGTGTCACCGCTATTCTGTCGGTTGAAAAACGTAATGGTCGCCTTTAGCCACAATATGCCCGACGCCCGGGAACGGGAAGTGCGGGGCAAAAATCAGTTCACGATCGGCGGCCAGTCTGGCCAGCAGCGCTTTGCGGTTGGCTATGCCTTCCTGGCGATTGTTGTCATAGGCAATCGCCCATTCGGGCTTCGTCAGCGACACAATCGAGCTGTGCGCCGAGTCGCCAATGTCTAAAAGTCGCTGCTTGCCGGAGACAATCTGGTAGCCAACGTGCCCCGGCGTGTGGCCCGGCAGCGGCACAGAGGTGATCCCCGGCAGCACCTGGTCGCCTGGCTTAAAGGTTTTCACCTGCGGCTGGATGGCCTCAGCCAGCGCCTTCATCTTCGGCAGCGTTTGCAGCCATGCCCAGTCCGGGGCGGAGATTTGCACCGTGGCGTGGGGGAATGCCTGCTTGCCGTCCGCCGTCAGCAGCCCGCCAACATGGTCGCCGTGAACGTGGGTGATCAGCACATCGGTTACCTGCTCTGGCTTATAACCCGCCTTTGCGAGGCTCTCAACCAGCTGGCCCTGAGCGTTGGGGCCAAGCCCGGTATCCAGCAGAATGACTTTACTGCCGTCTTTCACCAGCAGGGCATCGACGCTTAGCTTAATCTTGTCCGTCGGCGCGCCCGCCGCAGACAGCACTTCGGCCACCGATTTTTCTCCCACGTCGACGCCAATCACTTTGCCATCGTTGGGCAGGGTGTTGTTTTTATCGTGCAGCGCGGTTAGCTCAAGCTTGCCGAGCGGAAAAGTTTTAAACGCCGCGCCGGCGTTATCCGCCAGCGCGAAGGCGGAGTAGCTGGCCGCAAACAGAACTGAAACGAGCAGTTTTTTGATCATGACTGTTCCCTTTATGCATCAGGTTAATTACCGGAAACCCATTGTTACTACTGACATGTTACCGCAACAGATTTTAAGTAAAGCATCTACGCTGATTAGTGGTTAGCTGCTTGGGCGGGTTTACATTTTGCATTGGGGTTAAAGATGAAGCGTAAAACACTAAGTTACGGGCTGCCTGTCAGCCTTTTTTTGGCTGCGCTGAGCGGTAGCGCATGGGCCGAGAGCGGCCAGACCGCTCCGGGTGAAAACTACCCGGTGCTGACAAAGGACTATCTGCTGCAATCCTTTGATGGCAGTGAAAAACCGAATGAAGTGAAGATCACGTCGGGGCTGCATAACCGCTATTTCTACAGCAACTGCGGTGGGGACAAAAGCTGTGATTCTGCCATTCCGGCGGGGGCGATGGTGTTTAAAGCACCGTCCGGGTTTGGATCTACGCCGCACAGTGAATTTCCTCGCGTCGAGCTGAGAGCCACGCACAATTTTGTTAACGGCAGCGAGTTTGACAATGAGCAGCGCGGGTCGGTGTATATCGTCAAAAATCCGTCCACGCGCTCAATTATTTTTGCTCAAATTCACGGCGACAAACCCGGCGGCTCAGAGATGCTGAAACTGCGCTGGGAAGACGGCGCGATAGTGGCGGGCGTGAAAGAAAACTACGGCGACCCGGAAAAACGCACCACGCTGCTTTCGGGCGTCGGGCTGAAAGACAAAATTGATTACAGCATCAAAGCCAAAGGCACGGCGAGCGGCATGAAGGTGACGGTGGAGGCCAGCGCCGGAGGCAAAAAGGCCAGCCAAACGTTTGACTATCCGAAGCAGGGCTGGGAAGGGATCCAGCTGTACTTCAAGGCGGGCAACTACAACCAGGACAAAAACAAGGATGGTTCTGAATCGGTGGTGGCCTACAGCAAGCTTGACGTACGCTACAAGTAAGCGAGTTAAAACCGGCAGCCGGAGTGGCTGCCGGACGTTATGGCGTTATTTTTTTACCGCAATCAGCACGGATGAGGCTTTCACCAGTGCCAGCAGGCGAGACCCCACCTTCAGCGCCATTTCATCAGCGGCTTCGTTAGTCACCACGGCGGTTAATGCAAAACCCGCGTCCGTCTGAATATGCACGGTGGTGTTCACCGCGCCTTCCGCGATGGCTTTCACCGCGCCTGGGAACTGGTTCCGGGCGGAGAAGTGATAGCCGCAGTCTTCGCTGGCCAGCACCACCCACGGGGCTTTGATCAGGGCCAACGCTTCTTTGCCGTTAACCAGGCCTAAGGCTTCCTTGCTGCTGCGGGTCACCACAGCGACCAGCTTGCCGCCGCCGTTCAGGGTTAATTCTATTTCGTCGTTAACGGCGCCGGCCGTGACGTTGCTGATGGTGCCGATTAACTGATTGCGGGCGGAAATACTCATGGTGCCTCCTGGCGGTGAACTAAGAAAAAGACTGCCTAAAGCATAGGGGGATCCCGCCTTCTTTTCATATTAATTTTCAATAGATACCTCATTTGCGCCGCGGCCTGTTATACCAAAGGGGAGCGCCGGGACAGGCTTACTGCGCAGTGCATCACAACCTGGTGAAAATCACCGCCCGGCACCGCTGCCGCCGTCAAGCCGACGCTATGCTTTTTACTTCAGTCCTTTTAAGCCAGAACGCCGCTGGGGCCATGATTATCAGAACGGGAAAGGAGATAGGGATGCAAAGTCAGTTATTGATTAACGGCCTGCTTGTGGCTGGCCTTGGAGAGAAGCAGCCTGTCTACAACCCGGCCACGGGGCAGGTGCTGCTGGCGGTGGCGGAAGCCACGGCTCAGCAAGTTAACGATGCGGTCCTGGCGGCGGATAAAGCTTTTGCCGCATGGGGGCAGACGCCGCCGAAAGAACGTGCCGAACATCTTCTGGCGCTAGCGGACGCCATCGAGCAACACGCGGAAGCCTTCGCCAGGCTGGAGTCGCAGAACTGCGGCAAACCTTTCCACTGCGTGCTCAACGATGAGATCCCGGCAGTGGTGGATGTCTTTCGCTTCTTTGCCGGGGCGAGCCGCTGCCTGATCGGCCTGGCCGCCGGAGAATATCTGAGCGGGCACACCTCGATGATCCGCCGCGATCCGGTCGGCGTGGTGGCGTCTATTGCTCCCTGGAACTATCCGCTGATGATGGCGGCCTGGAAACTGGCTCCGGCGCTGGCCGCCGGGAACTGCGTGGTGATCAAACCGTCCGAAATTACGCCGCTGACCGCGTTTAAGCTAGCCGAACTGGCGAAGGATATCTTCCCGGCGGGCGTGATTAACGTGCTGTTTGGGCGCGGGCAAACCGTCGGCGATGCGCTGACCGGGCATGAAAAAGTGCGCATGGTGTCGCTCACCGGATCTATCGCCACCGGGGAACACATTATTAGCCACACCGCCCCGTCAATTAAGCGCACGCACATGGAGCTGGGCGGCAAAGCGCCGGTTATCGTGTTCGACGATGCGGATTTACAGGCGGTGGTCGAAGGCGTGCGCACCTTTGGCTATTACAACGCCGGGCAGGACTGCACCGCCGCCTGCCGGATTTACGCTCAAAGCGGGATTTACGACCGGCTGGTTGAGCAGCTTGGGGAAGCCGTGGCCAGTCTCAAATATGGGCCTCCTGAGGACGAAAGCACCGAGCTGGGGCCGCTGAGTTCAGAGGCACATCTTGAGCGAGTCAGCCAGGCCGTGGAAGACGCCAAAGCGCTGCCGCATATCCAGGTGATTACCGGCGGCAGTAAAGTCGCAGGCGACGGCTATTACTACCAGCCTACGCTGCTGGCCGGGGCTAAGCAGGGCGATGCCATTGTGCAAAAAGAGGTGTTTGGCCCGGTCGTCAGCGTCACAAAATTTGACGATGAGCAGCAGGTGCTGGCGTGGGCCAACGACTCCAGCTACGGCCTGGCCTCTTCGGTATGGACGCAGGACGTGGGCCGGGCGCATCGCCTGAGTGCCCGACTGCAGTATGGCTGCACCTGGGTGAACACGCACTTTATGCTGGTGAGCGAGATGCCACACGGCGGGCAAAAACTGTCCGGCTACGGCAAAGATATGTCGCTTTACGGGCTGGAGGATTACACCGTTATTCGGCATGTGATGATTAAGCACTGAGCTTGCGACTGGCGGTTTTGGCTTCTTTTGCCAGGCTTACAGGGACCAGTAAACAGGAGAAAAGACCATGGGATTATTTGATTTTGTCAAAGACGCGGGCGCCAAACTGTGGGACTCGCTGAAGGGGAACGAAGGCGAGCAGGGCAGCAAGCTTGAGGAGCATTTGAAAAACAGCGGCATTCCGGGCGCTGACAAAGTGAATGTTACCGTAGAAAACGGCAAAGCGGTGATTTCCGGGGGAGACGGGCTGACTCAGGCGCTGAAAGAAAAAATTCAGGTGGCGGTAGGTAACGTGGCCGGTATCAGCAGCGTTGAAAATAATATTCAGGCGACGGATGCTGCGCAGGAAGCCACTTACTATACGGTGAAATCAGGCGACACGCTGAGCGCCATTTCTAAACATGTCTATGGCGATGCCAACAAGTACAACACCATCTTTGAAGCGAATAAACCGATGCTAAGCCACCCGGATAAAATTTACCCCGGACAGGTACTGATTATTCCTAAGCTGTAAGTGCCCTAAAAACCCACTTCGGTGGGTTTTGTTTGGTGGATCGCGTAAAGTGTCACGTTAAACCTCAGAATTAATCTGTTTATTTTCTGCTATTTGCCGACGAGGTGTTGGCCTGCTATCAAGGATGATGTATGACGTTGAAAAGAGCCATTCTGCTGGCAATCCCACTTGTTTTCTGTTCTTTCGCTTATGCCCAAACGGCAAGAAACCCGGTTATCGCCAACCTGGCGACAATGTTTGATTTCAATGCCCCGGCAGGCAACGTGCGCGAAATGCATACCGTCATGAAGCATCCGTCAGGGGAAGTCAACTATGAGAACCGACTAAAGGTAGACCGTACCGGGTGTGTGACCAGCCTTGATATCAGAGACTCGGCGCAAAAAATGGTGCTACAGCTTCACCGCGAAGGCAACGCGCTAACGGGGACCCAAAACGGCAAACCGTTAACCCTCAAGCTTGATGAACAGTGTCTGGTGAAAAAGAGAAAAGATGAGCTGGGCGAAGTGAAATATGCCTACTGGCCTGGCGGGCTGCTGAAGGATATTTTTTTCATGCCGGGCGGGCAGCGCATCGCTCACCATGAATACGATGTTAACGGCCTCCCTCGTCAGATCGATTTTTACCTCAATGACAAAGTGGCTTCGCAAACTAAAGTCAGCTACGAGAATGCGGAGCGCCGTCCGTTTGACTACAAACTGGTGACTGAAACGATGAGAACGCCGTTCCTGACGATGGAAAGCCACTGCCGCTACGACGAGCACTTGTCACCCATCGCCTGCGATATCACGCTGGTGACCGGCATCGGAAAAACGCAGCAGACCCAGCGGCAGCAGGTGACGACGGAAGTCAGCTATTACTGAGTAAATAAAGTTTCTAAACTTGATCTGCGTCATAAAAAAGAGCATATTCTGCAAAAAATTTTAACAAGTAGTAATGTCTTGTATGACGCTTTATCAACACATGCTGGTTTTTTACGCCGTAATGGCGTTAATCTGCGCCGGGATCACCTGGCTGCTCGCCAAAGACTCTAAACGCATTAAGCTGCTTTGTTCAGTGCTGATTGGCGCCACCTGGCCGATGAGTTTCCCGGTCGCGCTGCTGTTCTCTCTGTTCTAACCCGTTCTGAACTAACAGCCTGCCGCGATAAAGTCGCCGTTGGCGCTAACGGGAATCGTGGTGATAAATAGCACCGCGGCAAAAAGCACGATCAGCAAGCCGCCAAGCACTTTCAGCCCGGTGGTGATAATGCGAACCTGAGTAGGAGTGCGCGAAAGCCAGAGTTTGCTCACCGAGTCGCGGGTGCGGGTGACCAACACGGACAGCCCGAGAATCGACAGGGCTGTACCGAAAGCCATAGTCATCACCGCGGCAATGCCCCAGCTAATAAATCCCAACGCATTCGAAAACACCAAAATCATGATGGCCCCGCTGCAAGGCCGAGCGCCAATCGCCAGAATGACGCCCAGGTGCGTGAGCCAGTTGCCGCCCCGGGCATCGTAGCCAACGCCGTGGTTGTGCCCGCAGCCGCACCGATCATCGTGTGAATGATGATTCAGCGTTGGTGCATCACTGCTTATCGGCGTGAAGGATTTCATCCTGAGCGGCGCTTGCTGTCGCAGCGCTTTCAGCACAATAAAAATCCCGAAACAGCCAATCATCACCGCGCTTATTTTTTCCACATACCAGCGACTTTCGCTGAGATCGCCGCTGGACAAATTAAGCGCAATCGCCAGCACAAAGACAAATACGATGGCGCTCACGCCCTGCATCAGGCTGCCGAGAAACGGCACCACTCGTCCGGCGAGAGGCGTTTCCTGGTTGGTACTGAGGTAGGTTGTGACGATAAATTTACCGTGCCCAGGGCCGATGGCGTGGAGTACGCCGTAAAAGAAGCTGCCGACCAGCAGCCAGACGCCGCCGATGTACTGGTGGTTGTTGATTTGCAGTAAATAGAAGACCACGTAGCGGTGCAGGCTGATCTGCATACTCAGGCACCATTGAATAAAAGCGCTCCAGTGATGGCTGATAAACACCAGCGCCAGGGTACTTAACAGCAAGGCCAATAAGCCCGCAGGCAGCACCCAACGGCGGGGAAAAGTTTGAGTTGTCATGGCGGCAATCACATCAGGTCAGCATGACTAAAGTATAAATAATGCCGGAGAGTAAGACCAAATGAATAAGCTATCAGCAAATCATCTTGTCGCACTGGGGCAGATATTATAGTCTCAAAAATCACGCTGTTAGCACCCGTCTGGAACCCGTATGACCGATCAAACCCCGCTGTTAACCGTTAATTCGCTTTGTATCAGTACGCTGGAAGGTAAACCTCTGGTGAAGGACGCTTCATTCAGCGTTGCACGCCGGGAGGTTGTTGCTCTGGTAGGCGAATCAGGCTCAGGGAAAACCTTAACCTCGCTGGCGGTGATGGGGCTACTTCCTGCTGGCGTGCGGCAAACGGGCGGCAACGTGACGTTTAACGGGCAGGTTGTATCGGCTGTAGGGAAAAGCTATCCGCGTGAGCTTCGCGGGCAGCAAATCGCCACGATTTTTCAGGAGCCGATGAGCAGCATGAACCCGGTGCTGAAAGTGGGGGAGCAAATTGCGGAAGTGCTGGTGCGCCACCAAAAGCTCAGCTGGAAGCAGGCGCACCGTGAGGCGGTCGCATTGTTGGACAGGGTCGGAATTGTGAACCCTGAGCAGCGGGCAAAACAGTATATTCATCAGCTTTCCGGCGGCATGCGCCAGCGCGTGATGATTGCCAGCGCCATTAGCTGCAAACCTGCGCTTCTGATTGCCGACGAACCCACCACCGCGCTGGACGTCACCATTCAGGCGCAAATCCTGACTTTGCTACAGGAACTGCAGCAGGAAATGGCAATGGGCATTCTGTTCATCACCCACGATTTAAGCGTGGTGGCTCGCTATGCAGACCGTGCCTGCGTGCTGTATCAGGGCAATATTGTTGAGCAGGGCGATGTGCCAACGCTGCTGACCGCGCCGCAGGCCGACTACACCCGTCGACTGATTGCCGCTTCTCAGCCGGAGCCTCAGCCCGCCAGGCGCAAAAACGTTACCCGTTCGCCGCTGGTGCAGCTGTCGCAGCTCACCAAAAGCTACCCGCAGGCGCATACGCTGCCGTTTTTCCCGGACAGCCGCCAGACCGTGCTCAAGCCAACCAGTCTCGAAATCGAACGAGGCGAGATCGTCGGGCTGATCGGCGAGTCCGGTTCGGGTAAAACGACGCTCGGCAGGGCGGCTATAGGTTTAATTCCGGCCGACAGCGGCACCATTATTTTTGATGGTCTGGACGTTCGTCGCGCCAGCCGTGAGCAGCAGCGGGGGATGCGCCGCCGGGCGCAGATTATTTTCCAGGATCCCTACGCCAGCCTCGATCCCAAAATGCCGGTGGGCGAGCAAATTGCCGAACCGCTGCGCGTGCATAAATTGAGACCCGCGGGGGAAGTTCAAAGCCGCGTTCGCGAACTACTGGAGCTGGTCGGGCTGGATGCTGCGGCGGCGAATCGTCTGCCGCCGGCTTTCTCCGGTGGGCAGCGTCAGCGCATTGCCATTGCGCGCGCGCTGGCGCTTGAACCCGAACTGTTGGTGGCCGATGAAGCCGTTTCGGCGTTGGATCTTTCTGTGCGAGGGCAGATCCTCGCCTTGCTCGCCGATCTGCGTGACCGCCTGGGTCTGACCGTGCTGTTTATCAGCCACGACCTTGGCGCCGTACGTCAGGCGTGTGACAGAGTGGTGGTGCTGTATCGCGGTGAAATTGTGGAGACGGGGGCCACAAAGCAGGTGCTGGACAAGCCACAGCATGAATATACGCGGCAGCTGATTGCCGCCGCGCCGGATATTCAGCAGGCGCTGAAGCTGCGGAAGGTGGGGTGATTATTCCCCACTAAGCAGCGGTAATTCCTGGTGACTCGCCCATTCATGCCAGGAGCCGACGTAAACGGCCACGTCCTGCTAACCTGCAAGTTTGAGAGCCACCAGAACCGTGGCGGCGCGAGCGCCACGGTGGCACCAGGCAATCACTCTTTTTGTTGACGGCGTAAATCCGGCTTCGGCGGCAAGGCTTGCCAGCGCTGCAGCGGATTTGAACCGGCCATGCTCGACTGCATCTTCCCAGAAAAGCAGTTTTGAGCCAGGAATACGTCCCGCTCGCGCGCAGCATTCATGCACAAAGCTGCCGTCATATTCCGTTGGCCTGCGGGCGTCCAGCAGTAAGGTTGATGCCGGATCGGCGTCGATCGTTTCGGAGCGGGTGGCGGCCAGCTGAGGCATGGCCGGTTGACATTCAGGGGCTCCGGCGTCAGAAACAATCGTAGCTGGACCTTTCCCCGGCGTTAATTTCCCCCCGGCGTCTCCCCAGGCTTCTACACCGCCGTCCAGAATCAGTCCTTCTGCACCCAGCGCAAACCACAAAAACCATAATCCACGCGGAGATCGCATGCCCACGGTTTGTTCGAAGAATACCGGCGTAGCCCCGCTCGCGATACAGAGCTGTTGCCAGGCATGAACAAATGCCCCGGCCATCGCGGCGTAACCTTTCGGGGTCGAGTCAGACACAAAATAGTCGTAGACGTTAAGATTCAGCGCGCCCGGTAGGGAGGCCGTTTGCCAGGCTTCTCGTTCACGGACATCGATCAGCGCGAATAACTCGCCGTTCTCGATTCGTTTTACCAGATCGGGAGCGTTAATCAGCATCGGTGGTCTCCCAGCCAAAAGGCAGATTGCTGCCCTTGCCCTGTTCGGCAGCAGCGCTTAGAACGCGGGCGGCGAGGGCGATATCAAACACGTTGAGGCCGAAAGAAGAGAAGTAAACCTTGTCCGTTTCCGCAGGCCGCCAGCCATCGACCAGTAAATTTGTTAAATCTGCAGAGACGTTTTGCTCATCAAAAAGCCCGGCCCGGTACATTTGAAACAGGCTTTTGGCGCTGGTCAGCTTGAAGTCTCCCCAAAGGTCGACCACTACCTTGTCGGCGGCGGCAATCGTCTCAAAGGCCACTTCGTGATAGCCGATTTGCAGCACCAGGGTGCCTGCCCGCCAGATGCCAGGGCGTAAAAACGGCTCGCTGGCGCTGGTGCAGGTAATCAGCGCGTCCCAGTGCTGGCGCAGCGCATCGTTTAGTGTTTCAAACTGGGTGACAGGCCAGGGGAGTTTGTCGGCATGGCTGAGCATGTCGGCGAGAGGCTCCGGCGTTTTGTTCCAGCAATAGACCATGTCCAGATCGGGAAAATGTGCAGCCAGCATCTCGAGATGAGCGCGGGCCTGCACGCCAGCGCCGAGCAATAAAACACGTGAAGGGCGGCGGGGAGCCGCCAGCTTCAAGGCGAGGGCCGACACGGCGGCGGTTCGGGTCGCGGTCAGGCTGCCACTTTCGACCAGGCCTATCGGCAAACCGCTGTCTGCGCGATTAACCAGCGTGGTGGCCATCGCCTGTGGATAGCCGTCGTTGGCGCGAGGTCGATGCGCCGTCCATTTTACGCCCGTCGCATTGAACCGCCCGCCGACCCTGGCCGGGAGGGCGTAAACCTTCCCCAGCGGCGTATCGAGGTTGACGTGGGTTTCGGCGGGCATCGCTGCCTCGCCGCGCCTCAGCAACCGCACGGTGTCCTCGATGTCCTGCAGAGCCTGTACCGGATCATTCCCCCCAAGGTCGGCCACCTGCTGACGGTTCACTATCTGCATGATCAGTGCTCCAGAAGTTTTTGAGCGAACGGGTAAAGCGCCGGAGAGCCCCCGCAGTGCATGAACACTACGCTGCTGCCGGCGGCAATACGGCCTTCTTTCGCGAGGGTGATTAAACCGTGCATCGCTTTACCAGTGTAAACCGGATCCAGCAGCACGCCTTCCTGCTGCGCGACCTGATAAATCGCTTCAATGCCGCCGTCAGAAGGCACACCGTAGGCGCTGCCAACAAATCCGTCTTCGATCAGGATATCCTGCGGCTGCCAGGTTTGATCCCAGTCGAGCAGGCGAGCGCAGTCCTCGGCCATGGCGGAGATTCGGGTCTGGAACCAGTCGGCTTTGGCGCTGACGCTGACGCCGATAATCTGCGTTTTCGGCCAGTAACGGCGAGCGCCGACATACAGCCCGGCCAGCGTGCCGCCGGAGCCGGTGGGGGCGATAATCACGTCCGGGGCAGATTCGCCCGCGGCGCGAAGCTGAGCATCCATCTCTTCAACGGCGCGCACATAGCCCAGCGCACCTAGCGCCGTGGCACCTCCCAGCGGAATGATCATCGGCTTTTCGCCGCGAGACGTGGCCGCATCGGCATGGGCCTGCATCGCGCCTTCAATCTGGGTGAAATAGCCTTCCGGGTCGAGGAACTCCAGCTCTGCCCCAAACAGTTTATCCAGCAGGAGATTTCCCTGATAAGTCTGTGGCTCATCGCCGCGTAAAACCAGTACCGGCTTCATGCCAAATTTACGGGCGGCCGCCGCGACCATGCGCGCGTGGTTAGACTGGTGACCGCCGGTGGTTATCACCACTTTTACCCCTTCGCGGCAAGCTTCGGCCATCAGGTACTCCAGCTTGCGGACTTTGTTGCCGCCGCCGCCAAAACCGCTGTAGTCGTCGCGCTTAATTTTTATGTTAACGCCTAGCGTTTCGCTCAGACGAGGTAAAGATTCCAGCGGCGTGGGGAAGAATCCGAGCGTAACACGTTCAAAATCATTGACGTTTTTCATGCATTATCCTGTCTGGTTCCCGGGTGCTGGCCGTATTTAAAAGGCAAGTAGCCAGTCATTAAGCGATTGTTGGTAGCGTTGTAAGCCCCTGAGCGTGACGAATTCGTTCACGCCGTGGGCGTTGCCGCCGTAGCCCAGGCCGCCGATCAGGAAGGCTGGTGCCACAGGGGCGAAGGCGTAGGCCGGGGCGCAGCCTGGCGCCCAGGGCCAGATTTGCGGTTTTGCCTGCTGCTGGTGATAGCTCGCCATCAGCTCAAGCACGCCGACGTCATCAATGCTGAAGCGGTAGCCGGGGTAGCTGTCCCCCGGTTCGAGCACCGCTCCGGCAAGTGCCGGGCTGGCAAGCTGTTCTTTTATGCGCCGCATCAGGCGTTCGCCATCGACGACGGGCGGTGTTCTTAACACCACATCGGCGAAGGCTTCCGGGGGGATCACGCCCTGAGCACCGCGCGGCAGGCTGGCTATCTCCGACACGCTTAGCACCGCGCTGCCCAGCAGGTATGCCAGGTTGCTGAAACTGTCGCCAGTGATGGCGTATTTTTCGCTGCGGCGGAAGGTCAGTTCGTCCGCCAAATTAAATTCCCGCGCGAGGTCGTCCAGAATGGAGCTGGCTTCTTCGTCCAGCTCACCCGTTTCGAGCACGCCGTTGGCGTGAGGCGGGGCAAGAGTGCTTAACGCCTGCACCAGCCGCCAGACCGGGCTATCGATCCATGCGGCGTTGCTGGCGTGAATCGCCGCTTTCGGGCCGCCCCAGCTGCCGCCTTTGACTACCAGGCGGCCACCGCTGCGGCCGGTGAAGCCGAGGTATATGCGAGGTGCGCCGCCACCGTATTCGCACAGGGAAGGGAAAAGCACTGCTTCTGCCGGGGCAACCGGGCAAGGCTGCCGGGCGAGGTAGCGGCGCAGGTTGCCGCTGCCAATCTCTTCTTCGCCTTCCAGCAGGATTTCAACGTTGGTATGCAGGCGGCCCGAGTGACAGAGATCGCGCACCACCCTCAGCATGCCTGCCAGCGGGCCTTTGTTGTTCTCCGCCCCGCGAGAAATAAACACATCGCCTTTATCCGACCAGTGTTTGAGGCCGCCCACGAACGGGTCGACCTCCCAGCCGTCTTCTTCGGCGGGCATCACGTCGTACATGTTGTACAGCACGAGGGTTCGTGGCGAGCCGATATTAATTCGCACGTGTACCAGCGGCGGTGCGTCGTCCTGAAGCTGCTGGCTGACCGGGTACAGCACTTCAGCGTCAGTTTCTTCAATTAACCAACGCTCAAGCCACTGCGCCAGGTCGCGCTGCTGGTCGATATTGCCCGCCACGCTTCGGAAAGGCGTCAGCAGGTGCAGGAGATCCAGCGTTGCATCGAGTGACTTCATAGCCGGATCCTCGGGTTCAGTACCACGTACAGCAAATCAATGATTAGGTTCACCACCACAAACACCAGCGCGGCCAGCAGGACAATCGCCTGCACCAGCGGGAAGTCACGGTTTTGAATGGCCTGCACCGCAAGGCGGCCAATGCCGGGCCAGGCAAAAATAATTTCGGTGACCAGCGCGCCGCCCAGCAGGGAAGCGAAATACATTCCCTGCACGGTGACGACCGGGATCAGCGCATTGCGCAGGCCGTGGCGAATCAGGATCCGCCACGAACTTAGCCCCTTGGCCTGCGCCGTGCGGATGTAATCCTGAGCCAGTACGTCGATCAGGCTGGCACGTACCAGGCGCGCAATGGCGCTCATGTAATAGGCCCCAAGACTGATGGCGGGCATGATCAGATGGCTGAAGGTGCCGTAGCCGCTGGAGGGCAGCCAGCGCAGATGCAGGCTGAACCAGATAATCATCAATAGACCCAGCCAGAATACCGGCACGGCCTGGCCGCTGAAGGCAAACAGGCGGGCGAGTAAGTCCCAAACGCTGTTGCGCCAGACCGCACTCACCAGGCCAAGCAGCAGGCCAACCAGGGTGCTCCACGCCAGGGCAGAAACGGCCAGCAGCAGCGTGGCAGGCACGCGCTGGGCGATAAGTTCGGTCACCGGCTGATCATAGCGGAGCGACAGGCCAAGGTCGCCGTGCAGCAGGCCGGTCAGGTAATGGCCGTATTGCCAGAGCAGCGGACGGTCAAAACCCATTGCGTGGCGGAAGTTGTCTATTTCTTGCTGGGAAGAGCCGGGCGGCATCATCACCGCGGCAGGATCGCCGGTCAGGTGCAGGCTGTAAAAGATCAGCAGTGAGACGCCAAACATCACCAGCACGGCCTGCGCGAAGCGGGAAAGAATGTAGCGCAGCATCAGTCGAGCCTCGTGTGGGTTTTACGCAGCAGGCTGTCGCCGAGCAGGTTACAGCCGACCACCAGCGCCGCGATAATCAGCCCCGGCCACAGCACCAGCCATTCCGCCAGCAGCATGTAGGAACGCCCCTCACCAATCAGGTTGCCGAGCGTAGGCGTTGGCGGCTGGATCCCCATCCCGAGAAAGCCAATGGAGGCTTCGAGGACAATCAGCCTTGGAATATCCAGCGTCAGCAGAACAACCAGCGGCGTGGCGAGGTTAGGCAGAATATGTCGCAGCAGAATACGCGGCGTGGAAAAGCCCATGGCGCGAACGGCTTCGATGTATTCCAGTTCGCGTAACTCGAGCGTTTTGGCGCGCGCCACGCGGGCGTAAATCGCCCAACTGGTCACGCCCATGATCAGAATAATGTTTTCCAGTGAAGTGCCGAACAGCGCCATCACCAGCAAAATTAACAGAATAAACGGCACCGCCAGCTGGATGTCCATCAGGCGCATGATAACGGCATCCAGCCAGCCGCCAACATAGCCTGCCAGAATGCCCAGCAGGGTACCGATAACGGCGGCAATTGCCGCCGCCAGTAACACCACCGTCAGGGATAGGCGGGTACCCGCCAGGATCCTTGCCAGCAAATCGCGCCCGAGCTGATCGGTGCCGAGCCAGTGCATCCCGCTTGCCGTTTCGCTGCCCGGCGGCAGGAAGGTATCCGCCAGGTTGTTGGTTAACGGGTCGGGCAAGGGCAGCCACGGGGCCACCAGTGCCAGCAGGATCACGATGCCAAGCAATAAGCCCCCCAGCGCCCCGTCACCTGAAATCAGGCGGCGAGGGCGACGGGTCAGGGCGCGTCCGGGAAAAATCATTTCAGCCTCAAATCATACAGCGGGATGCGGGCGTCGGCGCGACCGGTAAAGTTCAGGCTGTCGCTGTTGGCATACAGAGAATCCTCGCGGTACAGCGGGATCAGCGGCTGCTCTTTGGCGACAACTTTCTGGATATCCTGCAGGATAACTTCACGCTTCTTCGCATCTACCGTTGAGCGGCTGGCGTTCAGCAGTTTATCCAGTTCAGGGTTGCTGACCGTGGAGTAAGGTTCGCCGGAGTGCAGGATAGGGTACAGCGCGGCATCGGCATCCAGGGTTTGGGTTGAGCCCCACGCCAGCATGTACATTTCCGCCTGTTTACCGGAAGCCACCTGCTGGGTATAGACGGACCACTCAGGCACCTCAAGCTGCGCCTTCACGCCGATGGCAGCCAAGTCCTGCACAATCGCCTGAGCCACTTCGGCGCTGGCGATATAGCGACGCGGCGCCTGGAATTTCAGCGTGAAGCCGTCCGGGTAACCCGCTTCCTTAAGCAAGGCTTTAGCTTTGGCGATGTCCTGCTCAGGGGCCGGAACATTGAGGTAACCAAAGTCCTTGGCGCCAGCCATGGTACCGGTTGGCGTACCAAAACCGTGCAGCAGCTGGGTGGTATAGGCTTGACGATTCAGCGCCAGCGACAGCGCCTGGCGAACCCGCGCATCACTTAAAGGTTTCTCACCATTCTTCAGGCCGAGATAAATAGTCAATCCGCCGCCTTTCACCTGCTCAAGATGAATGCCCGGTTTATTTTTCAACGTAGAAACGAGGTCAGCAGGGACGCTGTCAACCAGCTGTACTTCTCCTGTTAACAGGGCGGTAATGCGGGCAGTCGCTTCCGGGATTGGGCGCCATGTCACCTGGTCAATTGTAGGTTTTCCACGCCAATAATGTGGATTAGCCTGCATAACGACACGTTCATCTGGTATAAATTCTTTTAATGTATATGCTCCACTACCAATAGGTTTTCGTGCAAATTCCGCAGCACCGACTTTACTTACATAGGCAGGCGGCACGATGTAGGTCGGATAACGGCTCATACGGGTTGGCAGCAGCGGGTCAGGGCCGTCAGTGTGAATGCGAACCTGATAGTCGCCGATCACTTCCACCGACTTGATGGTGCGGATGTAAGAGATGGTTGGCGCGTGGTTGGCCGGGTCCAGAATGCGGTCAATAGAGAATTTCACTGCCGCCGCGTTAACGGGTTCACCGTTGGTGAAAGTAACGCCGGGGCGCAGGTCGAATTGCCAGGTCGTGTCATCCAGCGCTTTCCAGGAGGTGGCAAGACCGGGCTGGAGCTGCATGTTTTTATCGCGCAGGACCAGCGTATCGAAAATATTGTCCACCAGGGTGGCGGCTTCTTTAAGAAAACCGGGATCCATCGCGGTGGCGGAAGCCGGTTGGGCTATAACTAATTCACTTGCGTAGCTAAAGGGGGTTACCAGGCTAATTAATACAGCCAGAGTTGCGAGCTTACGGCCAGATGCTTTCATTGTAGTCAATCCCTATACGTTACCGTCTAAATTATTGACGGATATCGAATGTTTCGTCAGGTTAATTCGCATGGTGGTATAAATTTGTGGTAAGAGTACATGATATATCCTATATACTCCATTGATGACAAGCCAGTTATTAAACTGCAAATACAAAGTAGTTATTTTGCTATAGGAAATAAACATGCTTGACTTAGAAAAAGCGCAAAGAATGAGTTTAACCATGCAAGTCGAGGGCAGGTTAAAGAGTGCGTTGATCGTGGGAACCTTAAAACCCGGCGCAAGATTAGTGACCAAAGAGATTGCAGAGCAGCTTGGCACCAGCATTACGCCGGTGCGTGAAGCGCTGTTGCGTCTTGTTTCTTCTGGCGCACTGGACGCGACGCCGGCGCAGGCTTTTTTGGTGCCTGAAATTTCTCTGGGGCGCTACCACGAAATTACAACCATCCGTAAAAATCTGGAGGGTATGGCGGTAGAGCAGGCGGCGCGTTACATGGATAAAACCAAACTCGCCCGTTTGCAGCAGCTTTGCGATGCGTTTCTTGAAGCGAAACATATCAGCGTTGAGGCGGCGCTGCAGGCCAATCGGGAGTTTCGTTTCCAGCTGTTTGAGTACGCCGAGATGCCAACGCTTACCGTATTAATTGAGCAGCTTTGGGTGCGCATTGGACCATGTTTTAATTATCTGTACCCGCAGTCGGAAGAAATGACTCAGGGGCATCATAATTACGACGATCTGCTGGAAGCCCTGGCCGAAAAAGATGAAAAGCGCAGCGTGAAAGCAATTCATAAAGCGATAGACGACGGGGCAGATATTTTACGCCGACAGTACTTTGGTTAAAGACTAAACGTCTTTAATTTATTAACGCACAGCAAATAAATGGCCTTTTGTATTACTCTGGATGTGCTCAGAGCCAGCAAAAGGCCATCATTTATATTTATGGCAGCATTAATTGGCGTTCGGCTAACTCAGCGCCTGCGCGAGATCGGCCTGCAAGTCTCCGGCATCTTCAATCCCCACTGACAATCTAATTAGCTGCGGCACAATGCCGTTACTTAAACGCTGTTCTAGCGGGATAGAAGCATGGGTCATGCTGAAGGGCTGGCTGACCAGGCTTTCCACGCCGCCCAGGCTTTCGGCGAGCGTAAACAGCTTCAGCTTACGGATCACTTCCTCGGCCCGCTTTTCATTCCCGCGAACCACAATAGAAATCATGCCGCCAGGCTGCGACATTTGCTGGCGTGCAAGCTGATGCTGCGGGTGAGTCTCCAGCCATGGGAAATAGACTTTTTCTACCTCAGGATGCGTCTGGAGCCACTCTGCCAGCTGGAGCGCGTTGCTGCTGTGGCGTTCCATGCGCAGCGCCAGAGTACGAATGCCCCGCAGCGTCAGGAAACTGCTGAACGGGTCGAGCACGCCGCCGACCGCATTTTGCAAATAACCCAGCTGCTGCGCCAGATCGTCATTAACGCCGACCACCGCCAGCCCGGCGACTACATCAGAATGGCCGTTCAGGTATTTGGTGGCCGAGTGCACCACGATATCGAACCCGGACTCCAGCGGGCGCTGAAGCGCAGGCGAAGCGAAGGTGTTGTCGGCCACGCTTATCAGGCGATGGCGTTTGGCGATATCCGCAATCGCCGCCAGGTCTGCCAGCTTGAGCAGCGGATTGGTGGGGGTTTCCACCCAAATCATGCGTGTTTCAGGCCGAATGGCCGCCTGCAGCCCGTCGAGATCGTCAGGCTTTACCCAGCTTACCTGGAGCGCGGCGCTGCGTTTGCGCACGTTTTCAATCAGTCGCCAGGTGCCGCCGTACACGTCGTCAACGGCGATAATATGGCTGCCGCTGTCCAGCAGCTCGAGCACGGTTGAGATAGCCGCGAGGCCAGAAGCAAACGCGTAACCCCGCTGGCCGCCTTCGAGTTCGGCAATCGCCGTTTCCAGCGCCTGGCGGGTGGGGTTGCCGCTGCGCGAGTATTCAAAACCGGTATGCTGGCCAGGTGCCGGTTGGGCAAAAGTCGATGTGGCATAAATCGGTGGCATCACCGCGCCGTGTGCATCCTCGAAAGTACCGCTGTGCACGCTCTGGGTAGCAAATTTATTCATGAATTTTCCTTAATAGTTATGCCAGGTTTTGCTGGCTGAGCCATTGATCGTTAAACATTTTTGATAAATATTTGTTACCGCTATCGCAGGCGAAGGTGACCACGCGTTTCGGCGTGTTCTGTGCCTGGCAATAGCGCAAGGCGGCGGCGAGCAGGGTGCCAGTTGAAGAACCCGCCAGGATGCCTTCGTGGGTTAGCAATTCACGGGCCGTGGAAAACGCTTCGCGGTCGCTGATCCGGTATGCGTGCTGGACGCGCTCAAAGTCGGCAAGCGATGGCACAAAGTCTTCACCGATGCCTTCCACCAGCCAGCTGCCCACTTCGCCATATCTACCGTGCTCAACCACATCGGCAAGAATGGAGCCGCAGGGATCGGCCAGCACAAACTCGGTTTGCGGGGAATGCTGGTGGAAAAACTGCTGCAGGCCGCCCAGCGTGCCGCCGGAGCCGACGCCTACGACGATGGCGTCAATGTGGCCCCCGGTTTGCTCCCAAAGCTCAACGGCCGTGCCGCTGGTGTGGGCCAGCGGGTTTGCGGCGTTAGAGAATTGATCGATGTAATAACTGCCCGGGATATCTGCCGCCAGCCGCAGGGCGTAATCCTGGTAATATTCCGGGTGGCCTTTAGTGACGTCCGAGCGGGTCAGGCGCACGTCCACGCCCAGCGCTCGCAGGTGGAAAATCTTTTCCTGGCTCATTTTGTCCGGCACCACCAGAATCAGCGGGTAGCCTTTTTGCGTGGCAATCAGCGCCAGCCCCAGCCCGGTGTTGCCCGCTGTGGCTTCAATAATCGTGCCCCCCGGCTGCAGCTTACCGCTGCGCTCGGCATGTTCGATCATCGACAGGGCAACGCGGTCTTTAATTGAACCGCCGGGGTTTTGGTTTTCCAGCTTAAGCAGCAGCTCGCAGCGGCCGGTATCAAGGTGATTGAGCCGCAGCAGCGGGGTGTGGCCTATCAGGTCCAGGACGGAATCGGCAATCATCGTTCTCTCAACATGAAAAGTGTTCATGTATGGAATGATAGGGCGGTGAATTGACGCTTCTAAAGAACATAAACCCGTGGTTTAGATCGGAAAGTAATATAATGTGCTGTTCTGGCGGTAGGGAAGGAAAGCCGTTCGGATGTCCGGAATGGGGGATGGCTAAACGAGCCGTCTTTTGCCGGTTTAAGCCTGTTTTTTAAACAAAAAAGCCAGCGGCTTATGCGCTGGCTGGCTTTGAATCTGCGAAATTGTACTAAGCGAAAGGCTAATTGCTCCGCCGGTCGCGGATCCAGTCCTGGACTTCGATAACAAATTCATCCGGTGCCTTGCGGTACATGCGGCGGGCCAGATCCAGTACGGTATGCTGGGCTAGCGCTTCTTCCATACGCTGCTGGGCAATGTTCATTACCGCGCGCACGCCGCAAATCCCTTCGCAGGCCCATTCGGGCGGCGTTGCTTCAAAGACGGCCAGTCGCTGTCGAATCTCTTTGCAGTCGAAAATACTTTTCTCACCGTCGATGGCTGCCACAATGTCCAGCACGCTGATTTGGTCCGGCGGGCGAGAAAGGATAAACCCCCCGCCTTTACCTTCGCTGCTGATGACGAGCCCCGCCCTGGAAAGTTTGGTGAAAATTTTACCGAGGTAGTCGTAGGGCACGCCCTGCAGTTCGGCGATTTCGCGCACGTTCATTTCGCGGCCTTCGCCTTTGCCATCCACCATGCATATCAGGCTATGAATGCCGTACTCCACGCCCGAACTGTAAAACGCCATGCTGCCTCCGACTCATTTAATCCAGGTAATGTAGGGATTTTACTCACGCGATGCAATCTGTAACCCCGAAAACAGAGGATTAAAAATAAACTCCGAAAGATCTTGTCGTAGTTAACTGCGACAAGTATAGTCGCAGTCGTTGGCCACTGAGGGCCTTTACCGGAGTAGAACCATGCAACAGAAGATCCTGATCCTTGGCGCCGGCTTTGCCGGTATGTGGGCGGCCCTGAGCGCGGCCAGACTGGTGGCGATGCATAACCGTGACGACATTGAGATCGCCGTGCTGGCTCCCCAGCCTGAGCTGCGCGTTCGCCCACGTTTTTACGAAACCGAGGTGGCTTCGCTGGTCGCTCCTCTTCAGCCGCTGTTCGACGTTACCGGCGTGACCTTTGTGAAAGGCGAGGCGCAGCGTATCGACAGCGTCAATCAGTGCGTCTGGTACCGTGACGAACAGGGCAACAGCACACCGCGACAGTACGATCGGCTTGTTCTGGCTACCGGCAGCAACCTCAAGCGCGACCTGATCGACGGCGCGGCAGAGCATGCTTTCGACCTCGACCAGCTCGAGAGCGCCCTGCGCCTGGAGCAGCACATTTCAGACTTAGCGCAGCAGCCGGAAAGCGAAGCCCGCAACACGGTCATTGTCTGTGGCGGCGGCTTTACAGGCATTGAAATGGCGACCGAACTGCCGGGCAGATTGCGCGCGGTACTGGGCAAAGAAACAAATGCTCGCGTTATTGTGGTGGAACGGGGCGATAAAATCGGCGGTCGCTACAGCCGCGAACTGCGGGATGTGATTGCTACCGCCAGCGAAGAGCTGGGCGTGGAGTGGCGACTGAATACCGACGTCCGCGAAATTGATGCGAACGGCATTGTACTGGCCGACGGCGAACGCATCGCCTCCAGCACGGTAATTCTGACCGCAGGCGTGCAGGCCAGCCCGCTAACCGCGCAGATTAATGCCCCACGTGATAAGCAAGGCCGTCTGCACGTGGATGCTTTTTTGCGGGTGGAAGGGCAGCCAGCTATTTTTGCGACGGGGGATGTGGCGCGTGCCGAGACGGATGAACAGGGCAACCTCGCGCTAATGACCTGCCAGCACGCCATCATGCTAGGCCGCTTTGTGGGCTATAACGTGGCGGCAAGTCTGCTGGACGTCGCGCCACTGCCGTACCGCCAGATTAACTATGTCACCTGTCTCGATCTCGGCGGCTGGGGCGCGGTGTTTACCGAAGGCTGGGAGCAAAAAGTGACGCACGTGCGCGAGGAAGCGAAGAAAATTAAGTTGTCGATTACTCAGGAACTCATTTACCCGCCGGTGGCAGACAGAAAAATCGCCTTTGAAACGGCGGATCCGTTAGCGCCGTTCGTCTAAGGGATTTATCATGCTGCCGAATGTTTATCAGGAGGTAGCATGGCTAACGATATCACTTTTTTCCGCCGCTTTGAGCACGACATTATCGCCGGGCTAAAAACGATTACGCTGCGCGACAGCAGCGAATCTCATTTTCAGCCCGGCCAGCGTTTGCGCGTGGGCCGCTACGAAGATGACGTCTATTTCTGTACGATCGACGTGATCGGCGTGACGCCGGTGCTGCTTGATGATTTGGACGAGGAACACGCCCGCCAGGAGAACATGACGCTGGCAGAGCTTAAACAGGTGATTGGTGAAATCTATCCGGGATTGAATGCGTTGTACGAGATTTCGTTCCGGCTGGTGAGCTAATCCTTCGCCCGAGATTAGCATGATGGAAGGGGGGTAATCGTGCGTTTGCTTGTATTGGTGGCTGGTAGTATCAGCGATACTTCTTGCGCGAATACAACAAGACATTATGCAAAATCACTTTTTAAAACAGCTCCAGCATTTTCTGAGGGACATAGAAAACGCTGAGCAGGCGGCTCAGGTTCCTCAGAGGCTCGCCGATTATCTTTTCTCAAACCAGGCATGCCTGGATGAAAGCAATATTACGCTCGATTTGATTAATGCCCTGAGTGACTGGCTGGAAGGTAAACAGCAAAACCTGAATCAACTCTACCTGTCACTCTATCTTTTCTGGCTGAGCGCGCTGGCGCGCAACGGTATCGATATTTTTTATTTTGGCGAGCTGAACAAGCTGCAAATGCTCGGATCGCGCTTCAGAGATTCGGCCATCAATAACCTCTATTACCTCAGTTATGAAGAGACAAATCAGCAGGAAATCACCGCTTTTCATAACAAAATTGCCGCCAGCACGGCCCCTTTTATTCTCTACGATCCGCAGGGATTAAAGCTGGCCTTTGCGGTTGAACATCCTCAGGCCATAGGCTGCATTTCGTTGTACGATTTGCTGATTGATAATTTCATTCCCTTAAGCACAACAGCTACTCAGTACACGCATTTGCTGGCGCAGCAATATACCGCGCTGGCTAATCCAAACGTCAGAACAGTCATTATAGGTAACTCCTACAGTTTTTATGGCTTCCCTGACGCGCTGTTTGAACACAGCATAAATCTTTCTACCCACAGCCTGGGGCTGAAGCAGGCCCAGCAATTAACGGCGCATATTATTGAACGTTATCCGCACGTGCAAAACTTTGTGTATTGCCTGGGCTTCTTTGATCTGTACAGCGACCTGTTAAAAACAAAAGATGACTTTAACCAGCAAATCATCCACGCCTGGAGCCAGCTCAATAGCCATTACAGGATAAAGCCGGAAGAAGGGATAACCGCCGACGGCATGCAGGCGTTTAGCCGGCTGGTGATGCCGACGCCGGTGCAAGGGCAAGCGATAAATGGACTCGAGGATAATAATGCCAGGACGCAAATTTGTGAGTCCGCACGCCTTGTTTTTGCCCGCAGCGACTCACTCCCTGCCATGCAGCAGAAAGAGGAAGCCCAAAAGCGGGGGATCTCTCACTCGAAATCAGTGAAGCACCAGACAACGCTTGCAGAGAATAAACCCCGCGTGGCTGAGATGAGCGTTCAGTTGGCGACAAAAGGCAAAAAGGTTATCTGGCTAACGCCGTCTTTCCCGTCAGACTACGTGGACAATCTTGATGCTGAGATGAAACAGACGCATCGTCAATATTTTGCAGACCTTGAAGGGGCGCATTCGCGTTTTATCGATCTCTCAGAACATCCCGCTTTTGCACGCGAAGATTTCCGCGACGGCGATCACCTGAACTATTTGGGGGCTGGGAAAATGATTGGCATACTGCGGGCGCTGGGTGTGGCGCTGTAACCTCTGGAGACAACAAGGGAAGGGCAAACCCTTCCCCGGTTTCAATGCTATCAGGCCGGCTGGCTGGCCTGTTTCAACATCTGATAAAGCTCTTGTTTTACCCTCAGTTTTTCTTTCTTCATCTGCACAACTTCATCGTTGTATCCCGTCCCTTGCGGCCCCTCCTTGCGCAAAATCTCGCTATCAAGACGGTTGTGTTTGTTAAACAGGCTGAGAAAGCGGGGGTTTTCGGACTTCAGGTGGGTAATCAAATCACGGTACTCAGGAAACATGTCAGGCCTCCCTGGTCAGTAGGTTGGTGAGTGGATTAACAACTGGCTGATGCCAACTTCAGTTTAGAACCGAATTTGCGATAAGGGAAAGTACAAAAAAGCATCGTTTTGTCAATTTGCGATCCCGGCAGCACCTTGCCGGAATGGATGTCATTCTCATTGTTTAAACCTGGTGATAACGCCGCAAAATGATAAAGACAGCCGCTGTGTCGTGCTCTAAGATATGTCTATGATATATCTTACATACCTAAAAGGTACGCTATGACAACGCAAAATAACGCTAAAAAAGTGCCGGTTCGGGTTCGTAACGAACTGAAGTTTCGTGAATTAACGGTTAAAACGAAAACGCTGATTGCCAATACGTTTTACCGTCTGGTCTTCACCAGCCCGCAGCTGGCGGATTTCTCTTCCCAGGGATTTGACGACCACATCAAAGTCTTCTTCCCGGCTGAAAATGGCGAATTCACTCCGCCGCAGGTCACCAGCGAGGGCATTGTCTGGGGAGAGGGGGCTCGCCCACAGTCGCGTGACTATACGCCGCTGGATTTCAATGCCGAACGCGGTGAATTAACCCTGGATTTCTATTTGCACGACGGCGGCGTAGCCAGCAGCTGGGCGAAAGATGCGCAGCCGGGTGACAAGCTGTTCATCGGTGGCCCACGGGGCTCTCTGGTCACCCCAACGGATTATCACTGGCAGCTGTACGTGACCGATGAAAGCGGGCTGCCTGCAGTGCGCCGCCGTCTGCAGTCGCTGAGTCAGGATGTTCAGGTCGAAGTCCTGGTTAACTGCCACCATTCCGACAGCCTGGGCTATCTGAACGAATTCCCTGCGGTAAATGTGCGGGCGTTAACTCACGCGGAGATCGCCGGGTACCTGAAGCAGATTGAGATCCCTGCCGACGACTATTACATCTGGATTGTTGGCGAAGGCAAAGAGGCTAAAGCGCTGGGAGATTACCTGCTGGAAGTCCGCGCCCTGGACGCCGACCTGGTACGCGCCGTCGCCTACTGGCATGACAAATAAGGTCCCAAACTATGCGTATTCATCATCTGAGACAGCACAAATGCGAGCGCCACGAACAGCATCGCGGCAGGGGCGGTCATGGCCGCCATGAGCAAAGCCACCCGGAGGGACGCGCTCGCCATCGCCGCGAACGTCTGTTTGACGCCAACGATATCCGCCTGCTGATCCTGCATCTGCTGGCAAATGGCCCGGCCCACGGCTACGAACTGATCAAATCCATCGAAGGGATGGCGAAAGGGGAATATGTGCCGAGCCCCGGTATTATTTACCCGAACCTGACGCTGATGGAGGAGATGGGCTTTATTACGGTGGGCGAAGGGCAAAGCGGGAAAAAATCCTTCACGCTGACGGCGGAAGGACAAACCTCGCTTGAAGAGCAGCAGCTCGAACTGGAAGCGGTGACCACTCGACTCGCTACCCTTGGCGTTCTCGGCGACAACCGCCGTTTGCCCGAAGTGCAGCGGGCTATTCATAATTTTAAAACGGCGCTGCACGCCAAACTGGGCAGCGCCGAGCTGTCGAAAGAGACGCTGTATAAGATTATCGACACGCTGGATCAGGCGGCAAAAGACATCGAACGCAGCTAGAGCCTGCCCTGGCGCGGGGGAAGAAACATTCACTCGCGCCGGGATTCTATCGGCCTTGCTTAGCTGGAAAACGTTTAGACATTGGCTGTTTTACCGGCGATAACGAGATCGGCATAAAGTGCCTTAATCGCCTGCCTGAGCCAGATAATTTTCGGGTTATGGCGGTTACGTTTGTGCCAGATCATCATATAGGGTGCCCGGAATTTTTGCAGAAGCCCGGCATCAAACGGCAGGGGACGGGAGACCAGCGGCAGGTGGTGAAGCTGGCCGTAATGCCGGCAGTAGCCCGGAGCGGTCGTCAGCAGAGAGTGCCCGGGCTGAGCGGCCATAAACAGAGACTGCTCGAATCCCGGCAGGCTCAACGCAATATCCCGCTTGCGCCCCATTTCTCTCAGGATATCATCCAGCGCCCAGGTATCGCTTTGTTCCCAATAAATGCTGATATGGGGATAGCGCAAAAAAGTGTCCAGGTTCCACTCTTCCTGGAGAGCCGGATGATCTTCCCTCAGCCAGACACAGGGAGAGTCATAAAAGAGCACTTCACAGTCGATAGACAACGGCAGACTCAGCTGTCCTTGAGAACGCGGATAGCTCTCACGACCGGTGAAACCAACATCCACACTTCCACTCGTAATGGCGTCCAGCGCGTCGTAATCCCAGTGATGCAGCCTGATAGTCGCCTGAGGATAGCGCTGATAAATTTGCTGCGACAGGGCATTGAACATGATCATCATCAGCGGTAATTCAACCACAAGCTCAAACTTCAGTCCGCTCGGCGTCTCATGGTGAGCGTTATCCAGCAGCTGATGGCTCATCTGCATCCAGTCCGCCAGTTCCTGCGCCATGCTTACCATCAGTGGCGTAGGGACGAGTCCCTGAGGAGTATTGACAAATAATGAATCATCAAACCACGCCCGCAGTTTTGCCAGCGATTTGCTGATCGCCGAAGGCGTGACGCTCAGCCGTTTTGCCGTGCGGGTGACGCTGCGCTCCTGCATCAGCAACTGCAGGCAGAGCAGCAAATTAAGATCGAGGCTGTTGATTGTTTTCTTCATACTCAACTACGGCTCTGGGAGAGGCGACAAGGAAAATCAGTAAAAGGCTGACAATGCTACAGCCAATCAGAATTCCGATCAGCATATTCAGCGCATCGATACGCAAAATGGCGGCCAGCCATATCCACAACGATGAACCACACACCTGTGCCACTCCGAGCGTTGAGCTGGCTACTCCTGCCCGAAGTGAAAATGGCCCCAGCGCCTGGCTCATGGCCACGCCAAATCCGACGGAGAAACCTGCGCACACAAGCGTGAGTCCGACCAGCGTGAGCAAGTTTGAATCGGCCATGCTCAGGAGCACACCCGCCGCCAGAAACAGCGTCTGAGACGTTATCATCATTGTGCGGGGCTGAAATATGCTCAGGGCAAACGGAGTAGAGAATGAAACGCTCATGCTGACGACGGCCGTTAACGCCATTGTGGTGGCGTATTCCCCGCGAGCTAAACCCAGCCCCTCCATCAATAACACGGGGGAGGTATTAACGAAGGTGAGGATGACCGTTACGCTAAGGGTTGTTATGGCCAGCCGACTGAGGAAGAAACGGTTAATCAACGACTCGGCTTTCGGCAAAGAAACCAATGAGCTGGCACCGTTGGCTGCTGGCCTCGTCTCTTTCAGTACCAGCAGGGAAAGCAGCAATACCGCGAGCCCCATTCCGGTCAGGGTATAGAACAAACTTTGCCACGGGAAAATAAGCATAATCAGATGCCCCAGCACCGGCGCCATCACCGGCACGATGCAGGTGATTCCGTTCATTAACGAGAGCACTTTGGTTCTGCGTCGCTCATCCAGGGCATCCCGCAGAATTGCAAAAGCGACCACGTAGCAGGCTCCCGCCCCGATCCCCTGACCCAGCCGGCCCGCCAGAAACAGCGTGCTGTGCTGCGCCGAGGCGCATATCAGGGAGGCGGCAATAAAAATTACCGAACCGAATATTGCCACCGGCTTACGCCCCGAGCGGTCCGCCACGCGGCCGGCAAAAAGCATGGAACAGGCCATTCCGGCAAGATAAACGGAGAAGGCAATATGCAGCTGCGCCTCGCTGGCGTTAAGATCGGCCGCAATGCGCGGTAAACCGACCAGATACATATCAATGCCCGCAGGGTAGAGCAAAATCAGGGCAAAACTGCAGATTAGAAAGCGTGTCATGGCGTCCTCAGTGTAATAGCGACGCTCAGCATAAGGGGAGAATCCTGCAGATACGAATTGCCATCTGGACAACACTCTTTTCCTGTGAGGAAATTAGCACGCGATACGGTCGGGGAGAGCGCTGGCCGATGAGGAACAGCGCTACATGGTGGGTATTTTATAACGCTGGCAGACGGCACTGACGGCGGGGCAAAAACCTTAACGCTATTTCTTCTGGCTCAGCGCATAATTTGCCAGGCCGCAAATCCACTCCTGATGTGCGTTTAGCATAGGGTTAGGCAACGTCCTCGCCAGGTCACGCGCGGGCTGCCCGTTTTGCGTTTCCTGAGTCAAGATACGTACCCGGCCAGACGAGAGATTCTCAATCAGCCAGGCGTGATGCACGACCAGCTCTGGGGACGCTTCGCTGCCAACCCAGCCGTGCCAGGCGAGACGGCCTGGGATTTCCCCCTGCGGGGCGACAAACTCCACCACTTCGGCTTCAACCGGGAAACTAAAGGTCGTAAAGCGGAAGCGCGACCCTGCCGTTAACGTCGGCCCGCTGGCATCATGAAACACAATATCGGACACGTTGCTGTAATAGCGTTCCCAGGCCGAGGTTTGCGTCAGCCAGCGCCAGACTTCGCTGGCGTCCAGCCCGATCATAATGATTTCGTTAGAAGCGAAGTTGTCGCTAAAACCGGGGATAAAGCCCTGCGGCCAATGAATTGAATGCATGTTGGATTCCTCACGTTTCGTTGCTGTGAGGCGAGAATATCGACACGCTGGATATAAAACCAATCGTCAAATTTAATCTCAGATATAATGTAATTTTATATCTGGAGGCAAGCGATGCGCGATTTACGCAGTCTGGATCTTAACTTACTGAAAACCTTCGATGCTTTGCTGCAGGAGCGCAGCGTAACTCGCGCCGCCTCGCGCCTGTCTCTGACGCAGCCTGCCGTCAGCGGGATGTTGACGCGGCTGCGCGAAAGCTTCGACGATCCGCTGTTTATCCGCAGCCAGCGGGGCATCGTGCCAACGGAGCGAGCGTTACAGCTCGAGCAGCAAGTGAAACGCATCCTGCACGAAGTTGAACTGCTGCTGCGCCCGGCTGAGTTCGATCCTAAAACGTCTACGCTGACGTTTACCCTCGCGGCCACGGACTATGCGCTGCAGGCCATCGTGCTGCCTTTTATTAATGCACTCCGGCGTGAAGCGCCGAATATGCGCGTCTCGGTGCGCCCGCCGGTTGACGGCCAGCTTCAGCCGATGCTGGAAAGCGGCGAGCTGGACCTTTCCATCATGACGACTTTTTCGCTGTCGGCTGACCTCCACGTTCATACGCTGTATGAGGAGCATTACGTTTGTGCGATGGGGCAGCAGCATAGCCTGGCCCGGCAGAGGGCGATCACCCTGGATCAGTTTTGCGCCTGCGATCATGCGCTGGTGTCGTGGAGCGGTGGGGAGTTTAGCGGCGTGACCGACAGCGCTTTGCAAAAAATAAAGCGTTCGAGGCGGGTTAGCCTGTCGGTGCAGAGCTTCTTATTTTTAACCGAGATTTTAAAAACCAGCGATCTGATAGCCGTGGTACCCGCGAGGCTTATTGCCGGACAAGCGAGTATCGTCAGCCATCAGCCGCCGCTGGCGATCCCTGGTTTTACCAAAGTCGCCGCCTGGCATGAGCGCACGCATCACGACAGCGCGCACCGATGGGTAAGGGAGTTGTTATTTCGCAGCTGCAGGGCGTGATTTTTCGAAGCGAATATCTTCCCCACCTTGCTCCCCCACAGCCAGCCAGCCGTGGCGCTGATAAAACGCAGCGGCGCGGCTGGCTGCCGCCGTTTCAAGCCAGATAGTGGGCTGCTGAGCAAAGAGAAACGCCTCGGCTTTTTCCAGCAGCAGTCTGCCGACGCCCTGGCCTTCAAACTGAGGCAGAACGAACATGGCAAACAGGCAGGCTTCTTCGGCAATCGCCATCGAGAAACCGGCCGGCTCACCCCCCACGTCTGCCAGCCAGATACACGGCGATTCGACAATAATATCGGCAATAGTCTGCGGTGTGATGCCCATTTCAGCCATTTCTTCGCGCGACAGATGATTCTCTTTGACGCTGGTGCGGATGGTGAAAATAGTCTCGATGTCCGCCAGGGTGGCATCCCGAAGGGTGAGATTAGGTGACATAAAATTCCTTTTTAATCTCCCCCGACAAAAGCCGGAGGGGAAAAAGCTTACTGGAAGCTGTAGCTGACGTTGACGCCCACACCATAGTTACGCCCTGGCGCTGGCTCGAAATAGCGGCCATTGCCTTCATTGACAATCACCGACCCAACGTAATCGCGGTCGAACAGATTATCAACTCGTCCCCAGATGTCCAGCAGCCAGTTTTGCCGCACGTGAAGCTTGTAGCCGGTATTCAATCCCACGGTGGTCCAGGTCGGGGCTTTGGCGCTATTCTGGTCATTCGCCTGGATATCGCTCATGTAGTGAACATCCGCGCCCGCATACCAGCCGTCTTCAGGCGCGTAGCCAAACGACGCGTAACCCATGTTGCGGGCGATGCCCGGCATTCGGTTACCGCGGCAGTCATTTGCCCCGCATACGTTGGTGCGGTAGGTCGCCTCCAGGTACGTCCAGGCCATTTTCAGTCGCCAGTCGGCGGCAAACTGCTGATCGAGGGAAAGTTCCAGCCCACGGCGGCGAGTTTCGCCGGCATTTTTATAGGTGGTACGCCCGCCGCCGCTTTGATCAACCACGATCTCATTATCGGTGTCGGTCTGGAACAGGGCGGCGGTAAACAGGCCATTGCCAACGCGGTTTTTGCTGCCTACTTCTACCGTTGTGCTGGTGGACGGCTGCAGAGCAAAGTTAAGCCCGGCCGCGCCGTTGTCGCGGTAAGAAAGCTCGTTGATGGTCGGCGTTTCAAACCCGCGGCCAGCGGACGTGTAAATATTCCAGCCGTCGGTGACGGCATATTTCAGCGAGGCCGCAGGCAGCCACTTGTGATAGCTGGCGCTGCCGCTGTCGTCGCCGTTTTTCCCGACGATGTAATAATCGTTGGAATCAAAATAGACCGAGCTGAAGCGCATGCCCGCATCCAGACTGAGTTTATCGGTAAGCTGCCACGTGGTTTGCAGGTACGGGTCGAGGTTCCACATCAGGTTGCGTTCGTTGCGGCGCAGATTGCCCTGTTCGCCGAGCACCGTCGCGCCATTGACCGTCACAAAGTTCTCGTAGCCTTTGCGCTTCTCGGTCATCGTCTCGTAGTCCAGCCCGGTGGTGAAGCTGACCGGCACGCTGCCGAGTTCGCCGTTGTGCGTCCAGCGGGTATCGATGCCCTGGTAATGCCTTGCCAGTTGGATCACGCCCCCCGGATGCGTTGGGTTTTTCTGCGCTGATTCAGGAATGGACTGAAACTGCGTAGTTTCGCGCACGCCCGCGTACATCATCACGCTCAGGTCATCGTGCTCGCTGAGCTGCCGGTCGTAGCGCAGGCCGCCCTGAGTTTGCTTCGTTGTTTTTCGCGTATTGTACTGATCGGCGCGGGGTGCCTGTGTTGGGTTATCGCGCCACTCCTGCTCGGTCAGGCCGCCGGGATCGTTGGCGTCAATATCCACGCTGTTGAACAGCAATGTCAGCTTGCTGACGTCATTCAGACGCACGCCGAGCTTTGCATTCCCAAGATTCTTCTGCGCGCTGCTGTGGTCACGGTAGCCGTGCGTGGTAAAGCGCGAGGCAGAAATTGCATAGTCCACATCCCCGGCCTGCGTGCCGTCGCCGGTGGAGCCGGTGGCTTTCACGCTGTTGCGCCAGCTGCCAAAGCTTCCGTAGTAACTACTGGCCTCAACGGTTGGCGGCTGTCGGCCTGTTTCCGTTTTGACATTAACCACACCGCCGGACGAGTTGCCGTAGAGCGCTGAGAACGGGCCGCGAAGCACTTCCACGCTGTCCACGCTGTTCAAATCGATATTGGACGTTTGCCCCTGGCCATCCGGCATGGTGGCCGGGATGCCGTCCACATACATGCGCACGCCGCGCACGCCGTACGTCGAGCGTGAACCAAAACCGCGCACGGAAAGCTGTAAATCCTGAGCATAGTTTTGGCGGTTTTGAATTTGCAGGCCCGGCACGCTGCCGAGGTTTTCCGACAGGTTTATCCGTGGGGCGGCCTGGCGCAAATCATCGCCATACACCACGCTGACCGCAGCTGGTGTATCGAGCTCAGAAACGGTTGTCGGTTTAGCGGTGACCAGCAGCGTAGATTCGTCTTTGGGCTGTGTGTCAGCGGCTTGTGTAAAACCGGGAGTGAAAGCCGGGATCAGGAGAAGGGAAAGGGCGGTTTTATGCGTGTGGAGCGTTTTTTTCTGGGGTTTCTTCATCGGGGAGTGTTTTACGGTATGCGCAATTGTCAGGATTGTGAACTGTATATGTTAGTTCCTGTGTGTAAGTTTTGAAAATTATTAGCGCACGTAACGTTAACAATAAGTTATGACTGATGAAATTAACGGCGAAATATTTTTAATTTTTTCTGCATCCAGCGGCGCCCCCTCAATCGTATATCAGACTGTGAGCAACTCTCTTGCTCCCTACAATTGAGGAATTGAACATGAACAAGTACTTTACCTCCGCCGTGTGCGCCTCCGTTTTTTTCAGTTCTCTATGCATTGCCGCGATGAATCACGACGCTGTTATGGTCGGCGGCGCGGCGATGTACCCGTCGAAAAATATCATTGAAAATGCGGTGAATTCTAAAGATCACACCACGCTGGTTGCGGCGGTGAAGGCCGCAGGTTTAGTGGATACGCTGGAGAGCAAAGGGCCGTTTACCGTCTTTGCCCCAACCGATGCCGCGTTTGCCAAACTGCCGGCGGGCACGGTCAGCAACCTGGTGAAACCAGAAAATAAAGCCACGTTGACCAGCATCCTGACGTACCACGTGGTGGCAGGGAAATACGACATGAAAGCGCTGGAGAAAAAAATCCAGCAGGGTGGCGGCAGCGCAGAATTAAAAACGGTGAACGGCCAGCCGCTGTGGATCATGAACAATGGCCCGCACAATATTCAGATTAAAGACGGGAAAGGCAACATCGCCAATATCAGCACCTATGACGTGAACCAGAAAAATGGCGTGATAGACGTGATTGATACCGTACTGATGCCGAAGTGAGTGTCTATACTCGATCCAGGCCCGTCGCCTGGTCGAGAAAATTATGGATAAAACTCTGGTAGAACAGCAGGTAAAACTGATGCGGGCGGTTGCTGAGGGCGACCGCCGCGCATTTGAACAACTCTATCGCCTGACGTCCCCCCATTTGTTTGCCGTGGCGCTGCGTACCGTGCAGCGCCGGGCGTGGGCCGAAGAGATTCTGCACGATGCTTTTCTCACGGTATGGAATAAAGCCTCAGGCTACGATCCGGCCATCAGCGCCCCCGTGACCTGGCTGACCCACATCGTTCGCAACCGCTGTATCGACTGGTTGCGCAGCGGCCAGTCCCGCGCGGCAAATCAGGAAGACGAACTCGGCGACAACGCGGCCGACATTGAAAATGAAGGGGACAACGGCTGGGGCGATGAACAACAGGCAGGCCGCCTGCGCGGTTGCCTGGACAATTTGACCAGCGAGCAGCGGCAGAGCGTGGTGCTGGCCTACTACCAGGGGATGTCCCACGGCGATATCGCCGACTGGCTACAGCAGCCCCTCGGCACGGTAAAAAGTTGGATTCGGCGGGCGCTGGATCACCTTAAGGATTGCGTCGGACTATGAACAGCAGCCAAGAAATAGATAACGCCCTGGCCTCTGAATACGCGCTGGGCACGCTGCGCGGGAGTGCCCGGTTGCGCTTCGAAAAACGTCTCCATGCCGAGCCGGATCTCGCCGCGCTCGTGGGCCGCTGGCAAACCCTGCTTGGTGGCCTGGACAGCCAGACCCAGCCGCAGCTTCCGCCGGAAACAGTGTGGAAGAAAATTCAGCTTAGCCTGCCGCCCGAGCGGAATGCCGTCGTGCGCTCGCGTTGGAACTGGAACTATCTTGGCTGGGCGCTCGCCGCCGGGCTGGCTGCAGTTGCGCTGGTGCCATACTTCAGTAGCAAAGCACCGGAGCTGGCACCGCTCATGGTGCTTAACGGTGCCAGCCAGCAGGGGCAGTGGCTGGTGAGCGCCGACAGCGACCGTAAAACGCTGCGCCTGACGCCGCTGCAGCTGGCCTCCGTCTCCGCCAGCAATAGCCTGCAGCTGTGGGCTATCCCGGTTGGCGCGAAGCCCGTCTCACTTGGGCTTTTGGACAGTAAATCGGTGACCCAGGTGAGTAACGGAAACGTGACATTGTCACGAGGTGTGACGATCGCCATCAGCCTGGAGCCGCAGGGCGGTTCGCCAACCGGGCAGCCGACGGGGCCGGTAGTGTATAGCGGGGTGTTGTGAATAAGTTTACTGCGAATGTGATGGCGATGAAGTTCTGTTCACCGAAAGTGGGGGCCGCTGGGAAAACGGAAAATATAGCCGGCTCTCCACTCTGGGTCAGACCGCGGAAAACCCGCGGTGTGCAATTTAAGCAGCGTTTTTTTGATTTTTTTGTCTGGGTGCAAAATATTGCAGGGCAAGCAATTAATCGTGTTATTAGAATCTTAATTAATGCTCTTTAATGTCTCAATCAACATAGTTCGAAATTATTAAGCTAGTTCTTGTTGAACTTATGCTTGCTGGCATTTAATTTATATTTGATATTTACTCCTGATTGCTGTGAGGTTTTTTTAAAAATAGAAGCGTAAAAATAATCTAATACTAAATAAATGACAATTTTAACGGAGTAAAGGATGTATCCTAAAAATGCACATTACATTTGGATTGGCAATCAACCATTACCACAATACGCAGTAAGTAATATCATACACTTCAAATCAAATAATCCACATTACACAGTCTATCTTTGGACCACCAATCCACACAGAATAATTAATGATGTCATTAACTTTGGTTACAGTTCTCGATTTATAAGCCTGATAAATTGCCGTGGTTTACCTGATATGACAGGATATGTTCAATCCGCTATTGAGCGGGAAATGTCTGATAGTACTTACCATAATTATGCAGCAGCCTCTGATATTTTACGATTGGTCATTTTAGAAAAATTCGGCGGTATTTATATGGATGTTGATGTTATGGTGTCCGGTAGCCTTGGGCTAATATCTCCAGAAAGAATAAGCAGTACTGGTGCGTCTGATATATTAATACATCAGGAGGTGCTGGATAATAAAACACGATTATCCAATGCAGTTATTGTCAGTCAACCAAATACTAATACCCTGAAAAAAATGATTAACTATGCAATTGCGCCCTATACGAAAAATCACCTTTATGAAATGGGATTTGGTCGAACTGCGGGTAAGGATTTATTAAGAAAGGCATTAAGCGATTTGAAAGAAATCCCATTAAGGGAAATAATGTGGGTAGGAAAGAGAGCAGTACCTTCTCTTCGCCATCAAATAACTATATATCTGACGGGGCCAGGGTTAATGGATGCATACCTTCAAGCCAGTGGTTTAAGTCAACGTTTTAAGACAACAAAAATACTCAAAGAACCTGCTCGATTTGGACAACGGGAAAATAACTTTACCGGAACCTGGATGCGGGGCATGAACGGTAAAGGTGCATGGGTAGTTCCTGCCAGAAAATTTAACAGTACCATTTAACTGATAATCCTACATCGTAGGGGTGGACTGACCCCATAGAGGTAAAGATATACTGGTTTATCCCCTCTCCCCGGTGGGGAGAGGGTTAGGGTGAGGGGCACTACTCGTGGTGATCGTGGACCTGCTGAGCCACTTCATGCACGCGCTTACGAGCGCCAAACCAGCCCAGCGTCAGCAGAATCGCCAACACCGGAATAGAAGCAATCGTGAACGTCCCGTTCGGGTAATCCATCGCCATCAAGACCAGCACGCCAAGCAGGAACAGCAGCGTCAGCCAGGAAGTAAACGGCGCGCCCGGCAGCTTGAAGCTCACGTCGTCCGCTTTCCCTTCTTTAATCGCCTTGCGCAGGCGAATCTGGCACAGCACGATAAACGCCCAGGAGGTGATGATGCCCAGAGACGCCATATTCAGCACGATCTCAAACACCTGCGAAGGCACCAGATAGTTGAGGAACACGCCAAGCACGTACACGCCGCTGGTGACCAGAATCCCGGCATACGGCACCTGATTCTTGCTCATTTTCGACATGAACTGTGGCGCGGAACCGCCCATCGACATCGAACGCAGAATACGCCCGGTGCAGTACAGGCCGGAGTTCAGGCTGGAGAGCGCGGCGGTTAACACCACGATATTCATCACGTCGCCGATGTAAGGCACGCCGAGCTTCGAGAAGAAGGTCACGAACGGGCTTTGTCCCGCCTGATAGGCGTTCCACGGCAGCAGCAGAACCAGCAGCACCACGGAGCCAACATAGAACAGGCCGATACGCCAGATAACGCTGTTAATGGCCTTCGGCACCATGGTTTTCGGGTCTTTACATTCCCCGGCGGCGGTACCTACCAATTCGATAGAGGCGAAGGCGAACACTACGCCCTGAATCAGTACCAGCGCAGGCAGCAGACCGTGGGGGAAGAGACCGCCGTTATCGGTTATCAGATGGAACCCGGTGCTGTTACCGTCAATCGGTTTCCCGGTGCCGAGGAAAATGGTGCCGACGATCAGGAAGGCGACGATAGCCAACACTTTGACCAGCGCAAACCAGAACTCCATCTCGGCGAACCATTTCACGCCAATCATGTTCATCGCCGCAACCACGGCGAGCGCGCCGAGGGCGAAGACCCACTGCGGCACATCGCCGAACGCGCCCCAGTAATGCATGTAGAGCGCCACGGCGGTGATGTCCACGATACCGGTCATCGCCCAGTTGACGAAATACATCCAGCCGCAAACGTAGGCGGCTTTTTCACCGAGGAATTCACGGGTGTAGGAGACGAAGCTGCCGCTGGACGGGCGATGGATAACCAGCTCGCCCAAAGCGCGGAGGATGAAGAAAGAGAAAATGCCGCAAACCAGATAAATTAACGCCAGCGCGGGCCCTGCTGCCTGCAGGCGCGCACCTGCGCCGAGGAACAGGCCGGTACCGATGGCACCGCCGATAGCAATCATCTGCACGTGGCGATTGCCCATCGCCTGGTGATACCCCGAGTCCTGAGAATTCAACCAGCGCCGTTTGGCGGCGCGGTGTTCCGCTTCAGTCTTTGTTTTCATTGAGATTCCTGTCTGCCTTTGAGTTAAAAAGCGCCGTCCTTTTCCGCCCGTTAATTCTGGCTGCGGAGGCCGTGAAAAAGAGGGCGAGGAATCCTGGCAGAAAATTGAATGAGAAGCAAAATTACAAACTTGTCATTTTAGTGGCGGCGTTCTGTTGGTGTGACGGGCGTAACATTCCTGCTATACCGGGACTCAGAGAAGCGCTGCATCATGAACATAAAATGGTCAAAAAAAGGGCTGGCGATGGCCTGCGTGCTGGCAGGGGTGGCAGGACTTTGGCTGTACTCCCAGGCCTCATCGCCGGCAACGCAAAAGAAAACGGCGCTGCCGAAAGTTAGCCTGATAGCCGCGGCCAGCCAAACGCTGCCGCTAACGTTCTCCACCCAGGGGCATCTCGTGTCGCTCAATGAGGTGGATATTCGCGCGCAAATCACCAGCCCGGTAAGCCAGGTTGCCTTCCACGAAGGGGATTTTGTTAAGCAAGGGCAGCTGTTGTTTGTGCTGGATGATGCCGAAGAGCAGGCCGCGCTGGGTCACGCCCAGGCCCAGTTGGGGGTCATTAAAGCCGAGCTGGATAAAGCCGCTCGCGACCTCAGCCGTGGCCAGCCGCTGCTGAAAACTCACTACATTTCGTCTTCAGACTGGGATGCGCTGGTCAGCGCGCAACAGCAGGCGGCGGCGCAGTACAAGTCCGCCCAGGATGATATACACACCGCCCAGGCGCAGCTCGCCTATACCCGCATTTACGCGCCTGTTAGCGGCAAAACAGGCGCATTGAACGTGCATATCGGCAGCCTTGCGCAGCCGGGCAGCACGTTACCGATGGTCAGTATTAATCAGTTTGACCCGATTGGCGCAGAATTTACCCTGCCGGAGCAGGATCTCAACGCGGTGGTCGCCGCGCAGCATCAGGGGCCGGTGGAGGTGCAAGTGACCGACGCCAGCGGAAAACCGGTGACCGGCACGCTCAGTTTCATTGATAACACCGTCAGCCAGGACAGCGGCACGGTGAACTTTAAAGCCCGCTTTGCGAACGGTGAAAACCAGCTCTGGCCGGGGGCCTATCAGAACATTACGGTCAGCGCGGGCAGCACGCCGAATGTCGTTGTTTTACCGCCTCAGGCCGTGCAGGACGGCCCCGACGGGCATTTTGTCTACGTTATCGACGCCCAAATGCACGCCACAACGCAACCGGTCACATTGTTGCGCATCCAGCAGCAAATGGCGGTGGTGAGCGGCATTCAGCCCGGCATGAAAGTGGTGCTGGAAGGGGCCAACGCCCTGCGTCCGGGAATGGCCGTGAAGGTGGTTAACGCGCCAGCGGGGTCTGCATCATGACATTTGCCGAACAATGCCTGAAACGGCCGATTGCCGTGATGCTGCTGTGGCTGGCGGTGATGGTCGCCGGCGCGGTGTGCTGGTTTAAACTGCCCATTGCCGCGCTGCCCAACTACGACACGCCGACGATTCAGGTCAGCGCTTCGCTTTCCGGCGCCAGCCCCGAAACCATGGCTTCGTCGGTGGCGACGCCGCTGGAGAAAAAGCTGTCGACCATTCCCGGCGTGGTGAACATGACCTCCAACAGCCTCGAGGGCGCCACGACTATCGTCATTGAGTTCGATCCGTCCCGGGATATTGATTCGGCGGCGGTGGACGTGCAGTCCGCGCTGTACCAGGCGTTAAAACAGCTGCCGTCGCAGATGACCACGCCGCCGTCATTCCGCAAAATTAACCCGGCGGATGCGCCGATCATTCAAATTGGCATCGATTCCCCGTCGATGGCGCTGTCTGACCTGAACCGCTTCTCGGATGACCTGATCTCACCGGCGCTTTCCACCCTGAACGGCGTGGCGCAGGTGACGGTGCTGGGGCAGAAACGCTATGCCGTGCGCGTGGAGGTCAACCCGGACAAGCTGGCGGCGACAAATCTTACGCTGGAAGATGTACATACCGCGCTCGCGGCCGCCAACGACAACTCACCGATAGGCGAACTGGACGGTAAACGCCAGATGGTGATGCTGCAAACCAGCGGCGATTTGCGCAACGCTGCAGACTTCGCCAAAGTCATTGTCGCCACGCGAAACGGCCAGCCGGTCAGGCTATCAGATGTGGCCACCGTGCAGGACAGCATTGAAAATACGCTGAGCTACAGCGCTGTGAACGGTAACCGCGCGATTGTACTCAGCGTGCAGCGTCAGCCCGGCGCGAACATTGTTTCCACCATCGATGCCATTCGCCAACTGATGCCTAAACTGCAGGCGCAGATGCCGTCTTCGGTGAGCGTGAAGTTTCTGAACGACCGTTCGCTGTCGATCCGCGCGGCGATTCATGACGTGACGTTAACTCTGCTGTTGACCATCGCCCTGGTGGTGATGGTGATCCTGATGTTCCTGCGCCATATTCGGGCGACGATCATTCCTGCGCTCAGCCTGCCCATTTCTCTGCTCGGCGCCTTCGGCCTGATGTACGCCTTTGGCCTGAGCCTGGACAATATCTCGCTGATGGGGCTGACCATTGCCGTAGGCCTGGTGGTGGACGACGCGATTGTGGTGCTGGAGAACATCATGCGCTACATGGAAGAAGGGGAAACGCCGTATCGCGCCGCGCTGAAAGGGGTGAAAGAGGTAGCATTCACTGTTATCTCCATTTCGCTTTCCCTGGTGGCGGTGTTTATTCCGATCTTCTTTATGCCGGGGACGATTGGCCTGCTGTTCCACGAGTTTGCCTATGTGGTGTCGCTGACGATTCTGGTTTCGGCTGCGGCATCGTTGACCATTATTCCTTTGTTGGTGCCTAAACTTATTCGCGAGCACACGCCGGAAGACAAACCTGAACCGCGCTGGAGCCTGGTCTTTGAGCGTGGGTTCGAAGCGCTGCGCCGCCAGTACGGGAACGGGCTGGAATGGGCCGTGTCTCATCGCGTGATTATGATCGGCGTCGCGCTCAGCACGATTGCGCTGACCATCGGCCTGTACTGGTTTTCACCGAAAGGCTTCTTCCCGCAGGAAGATATCGGGCAGATCACCGCCAGCATTGATGCGCCGCAGGATATGTCCTATCTCGGTCGGCTGGGCGTGGCGCAGCAGCTGGGCAAAACGTTGATGAAAGATCCGAGCGTCAGCGACGTCCTGACCCGCGTTGACCACGACACCACGCAGTTAAGCCTGACGCTAAAAGATCAAGGCCAGCGCGCGCCGCTGTATGCCGTGCTCAAACAGCTGCGTTCGGAAACCGGCTATTTGCCGGGCATTAAAGTTTACTTTAGCCCGGTGCAAAACCTGCGCGTGGGCGGCCGCAGTGCGAAAAGCAGCTACCAGTACACGCTGCAGGCGGTCAGCAGCGGCGATACCAGCCTCAACGACTGGGCCAACCGGCTGATGGCAGAGATGCAAAAAAGCGGGGTGTTTGTCGGCCTGAATACCGACGCCCAGCTCAACGGGCTACAGGCGCAGTTGGTCACCGACAGAAACAAAGCTTCGCTGATGGGCGTGGATATTCAGCAGATTCGCGACACGCTGTATGACGCCTTCGGGACTTACCAGGTGTCGACAATTTATGCCCCGGAAGACAGCTACGAAGTGATCATGGAAGTGCAGGAGCCGTTCCGACAGGACGAAAGTGATTTGTCGAAAATCTATGTCCGGTCATCAAGTGGGGCGCTACTGCCCATCACCACCTTTACAACGATTTCGCGCACTCAGGGCGTGACGGCGGTCAACCACCAGGGGCAGTTGCCGGCGATTACGCTTTCGTTCGACCTTGCGCCGGGGAAATCGCTGTCGGATGCGACGGCGGCCATTGCCCAGGCCCAGCAGGCGATTCATCTGCCGTCTTCGGTGTTTGGCACCTACGCCGGGCAGGCGGCGCTGTTCCAGCAGTCCCAGAGCAGCCAGATCTGGCTGATTGTGCTGGCGCTGGCGGTGATTTACGTGATTCTCGGCGTGCTGTATGAAAGCTGGATCCACCCGCTGACCATTCTGCTTGGTCTGCCGTCGGCGGCAGTGGGCGCGCTGCTGGCGCTCAGGCTGTTTAATCTCGATCTTACGTTTATCGCGATGATTGGTATTCTGCTGCTGATAGGTATTGTCAAAAAGAACGCTATCATGATGATAGATTTCGCGTTAGTGGCGCAGCGTGAGCACGGCATGACGCCGCATGATGCCATTATGCAGGCCTGCTTGCAGCGGTTCCGCCCGATTATGATGACCACGCTTTGCGCCATCATGGGGGCCATCCCCATTGCGCTTGGCCTGGGGGCCGGGGCCGAGCTGCGCCAGCCGATGGGCGTGGCGATTGTCGGGGGGCTGCTGTTCTCGCAGCTGATCACCTTGTTTATTACGCCGGTTCTGTTCCTGCTGTTTGACGGCAACCCACAAGGAACGAAGGAGTGACGATGAAAATTCTGCTGGTGGAAGATCAGAAAATGGCCTCGGAGTACATTGCCAAAGGGCTGCGCGAGAACGATTTCGTGGTCGACGTCGCCGGGAACGGTATCGACGGCCTGCATTATCTCCTGACCACTGACTATGACCTGGCGATCCTCGACGTGATGCTGCCCGGTATTGACGGCTGGAAGATCATTGAAATGGCGCGGCAGGCCGGAAAACAGACGCCCATCATGTTTCTGACCGCGCGGGATGATGTGGAGGACAGAGTCCATGGCCTCGAACTGGGCGCGGAAGATTATCTGATCAAGCCCTTTTCCTTTAGCGAGCTGTTGGCGCGTGCACGGGTGATTCTGCGCCGCTCCGCGCCACCCACCGCCATTCTTGAAGAAAATCTGCTGCAGGTGGGCGATCTGAAGCTCGATTTTCTGCGGCACAAAGTGTCCCGCGCTGGGGTGCGAATAGAGCTGACGCAAAAAGAATTTTTGCTGCTAAGCCTGCTGATGCGCCGCTCGGGTGAAGTGCTCTCCCGCACGGTGATTGCCGAGCAGGTGTGGGACATGAATTTTGATCCGGAAACGAACGTCATAGACGTCGCCATCCGCCGTTTGCGCAACAAAATTGACGACGGTTTTGAGGATAAATTACTCCACACCCTGCGCGGCGCGGGGTACGTGCTGGAATTACGCGGATGATAAAACTGTCGCATTTGTCGATCACGGCGCGCCTGACGCTCTACTTCTCCGTCACGATGGCCATCGTGCTTTACAGCGTGTCCGGCGTGCTTTATTCGACCATGCGCCAGCAGCTCAACCATAAAGATGAGCTGGAGCTGCAAAGTTCTATCCAGTTCCAGCAGGAAATTGCCACGGCGATTGGCGAGCGCCAGGACAACGGGGAAGAGTGGCAAACCGAGCTGCTGGAGTCCGTGGTGCGGCAGGAGCGCCTGTCGCTGCGCATCTTCAGCCCGGAAGGTAAGGTGTACGCGCAATCCAACAATATGGTTATCCCGGAGCAGGACTTTCCGCTGCCGGGCCCCGGGTTTAGCTACCGGGAATGGCATTATCGCGCAGAGAATATCCGGCAAAAATACTTAATTACCTCCACGCTGTTCACCCTCAAAAATAACCAGAAATGGCTGGTGCAGGCGGCGCTCAACGTCTCCGGCAACAACGAAATTATCAACACCTATTACAAGCGAATGCAGTTTTTCGCCGCGTTGGCGATTCTGCTGTTTGCCGCCTTTGGCTGGTGGCTTGCCCGAAGGGGATTAGCGCCGCTGCGCACGATCACCACTGAAATTGAGAAAATTCACGCCAACGATCTGCATACCCGGATCCTGGATCAGCGCTGGCCGCCGGAGCTGAACGCGCTGGCGGCGTCGTTTGACCGCATGATGATGCGCCTTGAAGCCTCGTTCCATCAGCTAAATCGCTTTTCCTCGGACATTGCCCACGAGCTGCGCGGGCCGATAAATAACCTGATCTCGGCCGCCAGCGTCATTCAGACAAAGGATCGCAGCGCCGAAGAGTATCAGGACACGCTGGCGGCAATCATTGAAGAGGGCGAACGTCTGTCGCGCATGATCTCCTCTATGCTGTTCCTTGCCAGGGCGGACAACAGCCGCGAAGTGCTGAATGCCGAATGGCTCAGCAGCGCCCATGAATTCGAAAAACTGATTGGTTTCTACGACATTCTGGCAGAAGAAAAAGAGATCACCCTCGAAAGCCGGGGAGACGTTTCATTCTATGCTGACCCGCAGCTTATCCAGCGCGCGCTTTCCAATCTGCTCTCTAATGCGCTGCGCCACACGCCAGAAAAGGGACATATCACGCTCAGTGCAAAAATTGCCGATGAACGGGTGGTATTGAGCGTGAGTGATAATGGCGAAGGCATCAAACCCGAACATCTGCCGCTGATTTTTGATCGCTTTTTCCGGGGAGAAGCCTCCCGCAGCGCCACGGAAAACACCGGACTGGGGCTGGCGATTGTGAAAACCATTGCGGAACTGCACGGCGGCAAAATCAGCGTGGTCAGTGAGCCTGGGCGAGGTAGCACGTTTACGCTGTCATTGCCGCTGCACGACAAAGCCTGAGTACCGCAGAATAATCTCTTCTGGCAGGAACAATATTACGCGGCATGAGTCTCAGTGACTTAACAGGTAGCCTTTTGTGCCGACCTGACTAAAATCCAAACAGATGAAACGTGTTTAGCTCCAGTAGAGACTGGGGCGTTCACTATGAGTTTCTGGGATCATCGCTTTTATTGTTATGGAAAACCTGCCCAATGCTATTGAAACACTTTTCTCGCCGTGCCATTGCCGTGGCCGTGGCGCTGATAATTGCCCTCACCATCGCTCTGTTCTTCTTCCTTAGAAGCCCCGATACGCCTGATTATGTCACGGCTCCTGTACGCAAGGGCGATATCGAAAACTCTGTCCTGGCAACCGGTCGAATCGATGCTATCGAACGCGTTAACGTCGGGGCACAGGTTTCAGGCCAGGTCAAGTCGCTCAAAGTGAAGCTGGGCGACCATGTCACCAAAGGGCAGTCCATTGCCGACATTGATGATGTGCCCCAGCGTAACGACCTGCGTAACGCCGAAGCCGCACTCAATGTGGTCAAAGCCGAACTGCAGGCTAAGCAAGCGCTCCTGAAACAGTCTGAATTGCGGTTCAAACGCCAGCGGCAAATGCTGAGCGAGGACGCCAGTTCGCGCGAGGATTTTGAGTCTGCGGAGGCTACGCTCGCCACTACACGGGCGGAATTACTCTCACTGAATGCCAGGCTTGTCCAGGCGCAAATCGAAGTAGATAAGAAAACCGTCGATCTGGGTTATACCCGAGTCGTTGCGCCAATGGACGGCGTAGTTATTGCCGTGGTCACGCAGCAGGGGCAGACGGTGAACTCCAGCCAGAGTGCGCCGACGATTATCAAGCTGGCTCGTCTCGATGTGATGACCATCAAAGCACAGATCTCTGAGGCCGATATCACCCGTATTTCTCCAGGACAAAAGGCCCGTTTCACGATTTTCTCTGAGCCGGACAAGCACTATGACGCGACGCTGCGCACCGTTGAACTGGCGCCAGAGTCGGTAATGAAAGATGACTCTCTTGCCGGGAGCAGTTCGGCATCAGGGTCTGGCACCTCAAATGCTTCCGTTTACTACAACGCGCTGCTCGACGTGCCCAACCCAGACAATCGCCTGCGTATCGCGATGACGGCACAGGTCACGCTGCTGGCCGGTGAAGCCAAAGATGCGCTGCTGGTCCCGATTCAGGCCGTGCATAAAGCTGAAGGGAATAAGCAGGAGGTGCAGGTGCTGCTGGCTGACGGCAGGCTGGAAGCCCGAGAAGTGAAAACCGGGATCACCAACAGCGTCGATATTCAGATCCTCGAAGGGCTAAAAGTCGGGGAAAATGTCGTGCTGTCACAGCCGGGTGAGAAAGCGCCTGGGGAAGGGTTTGTGCTGTGAGTAACATCATCGAGCTGAAGGGCATTAGCCGGACCTACGGTAACGGCGGTCAGGCGCTGACCGTGCTGAAAAATATCAATTTGACCATCGCCGCCGGGGAAATGGTGGCGATCATCGGTGCATCAGGATCGGGTAAGTCGACCCTGATGAATATCATGGGCTGTCTCGACGTGCCCGACAGCGGCGATTATTACATTGGCGGGCAAAATGCCGCCCAGCTTTCGCCGGATGAACTGGCCCGGGTTCGGCGGGAGCATATCGGCTTTATCTTCCAGCGCTACCATCTGATGCCCGACCTTAGCGCACTGGGCAACGTTGAGATCCCCGCTATTTATGCCAACACCGAGCGTGACAAGCGCCGGCTGCGCGCCGCCGCACTGCTTGGCAGACTGGGCCTGGAAGGCCGTGAGCATCATAAACCCGGCGAGCTTTCTGGCGGCCAGCAGCAGCGCGTCAGTATTGCCCGCTCGTTGATCAATGGCGGGGAAATTATTCTGGCCGATGAGCCAACCGGCGCGCTGGATTCTCAGTCAGGCCAGGAGGTCTTAGCCATCCTGAGCGAACTTAACCAGCGCGGTCATACGGTCGTGATGGTGACCCACGACATGAAGGTGGCCCAGCACGCTCAGCGCATTATCGAACTGCGAGACGGTGAAATTATCGCCGATAGCGGCAGTAAGGTCACCGCCACGCAAACTTTGCCGCCGCCTAACCGTACCCGCCAAAGCCGCTGGCAAAGTATGCTCGACCGCACGCGTGAATCGCTGCAAATGGCGCTCAAAGCGATGAATGCGCATCGTTTACGCACCACGCTCACCATGACCGGGATCATTTTCGGTATTGCCGCCGTTGTGACCGTCGTGGCACTGGGCGAGGGCGCGAAGCAAAAGACGCTGGAGAATATTAAAGATCTGGGCACCAACGTGGTGAGTATCTATCCCGGGCGAGACTTCTTTGATGACAGTATTGAGGGCATTCGTACTCTGGTTCCGGCTGACGCGGAGGCGCTGGCAAAGCAGGGATTTGTCGATAGCGTCAGCCCGGAGGTAAGTGCCTCAGACAACATTCGTTTTCTGGGTAAGTCTGCAACCGCGTCTATCAACGGCGTAGGGCGAGATCACTTCCGCGTTAATGGCATTCAGCTTCTGGAAGGAACCACCTTCAGGGACGACCGTACCGCCCTGCAGGAGGTCATTATTGATGAAAATGCCCGCAAAGCGCTGTTCGACGCCGCCGGATTGCAGGCGCTGGGGCAAATTGTTTTTCTTGGTTCCGTGCCGGCACGGGTGGTGGGCATTGCCCAAAGCAATAACCGGAGCTACGCGCCAAACCGCATTACCGTGTGGATGCCCTACAGCACGGTGATGTACCGCATGGTAGGCAAGCCGGTGCTGACCAGCATCAGCGTCCGGCTGAAAGACAATGTGGCAAACGAAGCGGCGGTGAGCGCTATCTCCCAGCTACTTACTCAGCGCCACGGCGTAAAAGATTTCCAGCTCTATAACTTCGAACAGATCAGAAAATCTATCGAGCGTACCTCGATGACCTTCAGCATTTTAATTCTGATGGTTGCCTGCATCTCGCTGATGATCGGCAGTATCGGCGTGATGAACATCATGCTGGTGTCGGTCACCGAACGAACCCATGAAATCGGCGTACGAATGGCGGTAGGCGCCCGGCGGAGCGACATCATGCAGCAGTTTATGATTGAGGCCGTATTGGTCTGCCTGATTGGCGGCGCGTTAGGTATTGCGCTGTCGTATGCCGCCGGAGCGCTATTTACCGCCCTGGCCGGCGGGATGTTCACGGCTATTTATTCGTGGCAGGCCGCCGCCGCCGCGTTTTTCTGTTCAACATTAATCGGCATGATCTTCGGTTATCTCCCCGCCCGCAAGGCGGCAAGGATGGACCCGGTCGTTTCACTGGCCAGCGAGTAACCTATGAAATTTTTATCACCTTTGGCTTTGTGCCTGGCTGCCGCGCTGAGCGCAGGCTGCGCAAATACGCTTAAAAGCGACTATCACGCTCCGGAAGTACGCTATCCCGCCAGCTGGGACAAGAGCGATGCTACCCGCGACCTGGCCCCGTTTGACTGGCAAGCGTTTAACGATCCCCACCTGGATAACTGGCTGCGCCAGGTTATGGCCAGCAATAACGATGTCGCGATTGCCGTACTGCGGGTGTATCGGGCGAGACTCGACGCGGAAAGAGTCGGTATCACCAACGATCCCGGGCTCAGAGGTTCACTGGGCGTAGACGGGAAAAATCAGCTCAATAACTCGTCAGGCTGGACAAAAAGCAGCGCCGCGAGTCTCAGTACCAGCTATGAGCTTGATCTCTGGGGCAAAATAGCCCGCCAGCGCGATGCGGCGGAGTGGGCAACTCATGCCAGCGAAGAAGATTTACGCGCCGCACGCCTGACGCTGCTTTCAGAGGCCAGCAATAATTACTGGCGCATTGGCTTTGTGAACCAACAAATCAATGTCCTCCTGCAGAGCATCGGCTATGCAAAAGAAACGCTTCGCCTCGCCGGGGCTCGTTATCGTGCAGGAGGTGCTTCCGCGCTGGATGTTGTGGACGCGCAGCAAAGTTTACTCGCGCAGGAAAATCGGCTCACTGGATTGCAGCGAGAGCGCCTGCAGGTTCTGAATCAGCAGGCCGTTTTGCTGGGTACCGCTCCGGGCAGCTCAGTGGTTGAGCCTACAAAACTGCCCGACGGCCCTCTGCCGCAGGTTAACGCGAACATTCCTGCCAGCGTACTGATGCATCGGCCCGATATCAGCGCGCAAGAGTGGCGGGTGCGTGAAGCCCTGGCCAATGTTGATATACGGCGCACCGAATACTATCCCGCATTCACCCTGACGGGATCGCTTGGTTCCGGCAGTAGCTCGCTGCTAAACGTGCTGCATAATCCCCTCGCTTCCGTTGGCGCAAGTCTGACGCTGCCGTTCCTGGAATGGCGGCAGCGGGGCGTGGAGGTGAAAATTGCCCGTAACGATTACGAACAGCGGGTGCTGGCGTTTAAACAGTCGCTTTATAAGGCGATGAGCAGCCTTGAAGACGAACTCTCCCTGCGCGATCAGCTTCTGGCTCAGGAGATAAGACTCCGGGAGGGGCTGGATCTTGCGCGTAAGTCTGAGCGCTTGAATGAGGTACGTTACCGCCAGGGCGCCGCGCGTATCTCATTCTGGCTAGATGCCCAAGAGAAACGCCGCCAGGCAGAGCTATTGCTGGATGAAAATCGCTTCAACCAGCTCCAGAATCTGGCAAAAATTTATCTCGAGTTTGGCGGGTCGTCTGCTTTCCCCTAAATCTTGCTAACTAATTCTCCCCAAACAGAAAACGGTTTTTCTTTCGCGGATGCTCGTTTAAAGTTTTGCTGGCTGAATGGGTTTCAGCCAGCAAAATAATAAACAACCGTTTATTTTATGGGGAAGGGTGAAGGCATGCGTGTGTCAGATTATATCCGGCTGTTATTTCTTGCCGCGGTGTGGGGAGCCAGCTTCCTTTTTATGAAAATAGCGGCACCAGAGTTCGGGGCGGTAAATACGGCCTTTTTAAGGGTGTTTTTTGGCTGTACAGGGCTGGCGGTGATTCTTTTCACCCTGAGATCATCCTTCCGCTTTGAGGGGAAATTCCGTTCGGCGCTTATTCTGGGCGCAATTAACTCCGGGCTGCCCTTTTTTATGTATTGTCTCGCCGCAAAATGGTTACCTGCCGGATACTCCGCCATTTTAAACGCCACCACGCCGCTTATGGGCGCCATTATTGGCTTCTCCTTCTTTAGTGAGAAATTAACGGCGCGAAAATGGCTGGGCGTAGTGCTGGGCCTGGCAGGGATAATGGTGATTACATCGGTCGGGGATGCGCATTCCAGCGGGGAGAAGATCGCCGGAATTATCGCCTGCCTGGTGGCCACGAGTTGCTACGGTGTGGCAGGTTTTTTAACCCGCCGCTGGATCTCCAATAAAGGCGGGCTTGACCCTAAAATCGTCGCCTTCGGCAGCCAAATCGGGGCCACACTTTTCCTGTTACCGTTCTTTACCTGGAGCGTGGCGACCGGTCCGGCAATAAACTGGCTGCAGGGCGATGTCTGGCTCAGCGTGCTGGGTCTGGGGATCCTCTGTACCGCCGTGGCCTATATTTTTTACTTCCGCTTAATTGCCGATATCGGGCCGCTACGCAGCCTCACGGTGACTTTTCTCATTCCCCCGTTCGGTGTGTTGTGGGGCTACCTCATTTTGCATGAAACCATTAGTGAAGCGTTTATCATCGGGGCTGTCATTGTTTGTTTCTCCGTCTGGCTGGTGATAAGCCCGGACAAGAAAACGCTCACCGCAAAAAGTTAACCCTGGCACCGGCTGCGAATAATTGTGGTTATACTAGCCGCGAGCCGGATAAGGTTTCCGGGCTACGCCGTGAAGGAAAAACAATGCAACGAGAAGCGCTGTTCACTGTGGTATTTGACCGGTATCAGGTTGAGCCCGACTACCCGTGGGACAAGTTTAAGGACTACGCCGTGCTGCGCCATCGCTACAAGCGGAAATGGTTTGGCGTGGTGCTGAGTATTTCCGCCGCAAAGCTGGGGCTGGAAAGCGATGAAGTCGTCGATATTCTCAACGTCAAAGTGATGCCTGGCGCCGTGGGCTCGCTGAGAATGCAGCCGGGAATTTTACCAGCATATCACATGAACAAAGAGCATTGGGTCACGGTATTAATTGACAAGGTACCAGATGAATTAATCCTGGCCCTTATTGACGATAGCTTTAGCCTGACGCGTTAATTTCATTCCCCCGGACATTGCATGGAACAGAATGTCCGGGGCATATTACAAATAATTTTTCGCTATTTTAATGACCGCTTTTTTGACTGCAGCGGCATTGCCATTAAGCATGCAGAGTGGCTTGTGTACTTCGCCGGGATAGAAAATAATAAAGTCCCCGGCATTCATAGTAATCATAGTTTCATCATCCGGCGTTCTAATAAAAGCAATATCACTCCCCGCCAGTTTATCTTCCATGACTTCCGTATGCGGCGGTTTGAGGCTAAACGCCATACCTTCCTGTCCGGCCAAAACAATTTGCACGTCAAGGTATTTCTCATGATATTCCGGGAGGGCTTCAGCGGCTAACCGGGTATTCCCTTCCATGACCATCACCCACACGTTCTCTCCCGCAACATTGTATTTCCCTGCATGAGACTCAGCGTTGATGTTCTGCAAAACATAATCCAATGCCTCGGTTATTTTCGGCGGCAGCCACGGATTCAAACCTAATTCATTAATATTTCCAACAATCATATAACATCCTTTATTCAATGCGGGAGGGAACGTCTTTTTTATTAAATAGCCACCCTCGGGAGACAAAGATATCAGTAAAATAACGAACTGTGATCCGCTTCACGCATTTAAGTTATAAATAACAGGCAAGAATAATAAGTTGCATCACATAACGTTTTTTAGGCTAATTTTTGTATATCGTTTCACATATGAATCTCTAGGTTCTATATATGAAACAAAAGCAGCGTAAAACACGTTATGAAATAGGTTCGATATATAAAACAAAAAGCGTTCTATATATAAAACGAATCGCTGAATGGAAATAAATATGCATATTCCCGAGAATTTAAAAGAGAGTAAAGCGCCGGCAGCCGTCAGACTGGTGGCTATTCTTGATTTTATTGCGGAAAAAGGCAGCGCCAGTTTTAGCGAAATCAGTACCCAACTGGCTATCCCGAAAAGCAGCACCCACCATTTGCTGGAGGTGCTGTCCGCCACGCACCTGCTCCGTCTGCGCGTCGACGGGCGTTACGCTCTCGGGCTGCATCTGTTTGAGCTGGGGGGCCTGGCGGCAAGCGGGCTGGACATTCGCCTCGAGGCCATTCCTTACCTGCACGAGCTGGTCGAACTCACCGGGCTGACCTGCCACCAGGGCATTATGGAAGGTGATGAAGCCTTTTTCCTCAGCAAAATTCAGTCGCCGCAGGCGATTATATTGACGTCCTGGGAAGGGAAGCGCATTCGGCTGCATAGCACCTCATTGGGAAAAATTCTGTTGGCCTGGCGACCCGGCGAACAGGTTGAACAGATTCTGTCCAAGGCCACTTTCGTGAAGAAAACAGAGTCTACCATCACCGATAAGTCGCGTTTTATCGAGCATCTCGCCCTGGTGAAGCAGCAGGGCTGGGCCTATGACGATGGTGAGAATATCAATGAAATCCGCTGTATTTCTGCCCCGGTATTTGACGTCAAAGGCAATGTGCTTTGCGCCATCGGGCTGACGGGAATGGTTTCACAATTTACTAATGGCAAAAAAGAAGAGTATTTAAGTCATTTATTGGCAACCACTGAGAGAATATCAAATGCATTAAACTTTGGCCTGAAGTCCAGCCCCATAACTAAATAGTAAACCTGTATTAACCAGGTCGTAAATTATCCGATGATTATTCTCGGAGGTTTACGTCTGGGGTTTTGCAATAAAAAATCCATTGATTAACTCTTTTATCGAGGAAACAAAGATGCAAATTAAGAGGGCAATAGACAAAATCCCCGGGGGATTAATGCTGGTGCCGCTATTTTTAGGTACCCTGTGTAACACCTTTGCTCCGGGCACCGGCAAATACCTTGGCTCATTTACCAACGGGTTGATTACCGGCACGGTGCCGATCCTTGCCGTTTGGTTCTTTTGTATGGGGGCGTCGATTGAGCTCAAAGCCACGGGGACGATGCTGAAAAAATCCGGCGTACTGGTGGTGACCAAGATTGCTACCGCCTGGGTTGTCGCCATGGCCGTCGGGTCGTTTCTGCCGCTGAGCGGCGTTGAAGCCGGCCTCTTTGCAGGTATCTCCACCCTGGCGCTGGTGGCGGCGATGGACATGACCAACGGCGGGCTATATGCCGCGCTGATGAATCAGTACGGCTCCAAAGAAGAGGCCGGAGCCTTTGTCCTGATGTCGCTGGAGTCCGGGCCGCTGATGACAATGGTGATACTGGGCACCGCCGGGATTGCCTCCTTCGAGCCGCAGCTGTTTGTCGGGGCCGTGCTGCCTTTCCTGGTAGGATTTGTGCTGGGTAACCTTGATCCCGATCTGCGTAAAATGTTCGGTGGCGCGGTACAAACGCTGATTCCGTTCTTCGCCTTTGCGCTCGGCAATACCATTAAGCTGCAGGTCATTTTCGAAACCGGCCTTGCCGGGATCCTGCTGGGTCTCGTGGTTATTGTGGTCACCGGGATCCCACTGATTCTTGCGGATAAATTCATCGGCGGCGGCGATGGCACGGCAGGCATAGCGGCCTCAAGTACGGCGGGTGCCGCCGTGGCTACGCCGGTATTAATTGCTCAGATGGTGCCAGAATTTGCGCCAGCGGCACCGGCAGCTACCGCCCTGGTGGCCACCAGCGTGATTGTCACTTCTCTTCTTGTCCCGATTCTGACCGCGCTTTGGGCAAAGCAGGCTAAAAAAGGCAAGACCAGCCAGGAGGTTGTTTTCGTCAGACAACCCGCACCTTAATTGTTTAGCTAAATATATACCTGAGATTCAGATTAAATAACTTATTCCCTTTATGGCATATATCCGCCAGGGACTAACTCGCGTTAAATTCAATATAGACTAAGGAGTCATGTATGGATATCAGACAAAGTATTCACAGCGATCACGCTAAAACGCTGGACACCGCCGGGATTAGAAAAGAGTTTTTAGTTGAAAATATTTTCGAAGCCGATAAATACACGATGGTCTACAGCCATATTGATCGCATCGTGATTGGCGGCATTATGCCGGTAAATAAAAGCGTTTCAATTGGCGAAGAAGTCGGTAAGCAGTTTGGCGTGAACTATTTCCTCGAACGCCGTGAGCTGGGGCTGATTAATATAGGCGGGGCCGCCGTGATTACCGTCGATGGCACCGAATACCGCGTAGAAAAAGAAGAAGCGATGTATATCGGGAAAGGCGCCAGGCATGTGGCGTTCGCAAGCGTCGACAGCGCTACACCCGCCAAACTCTACTACAACAGCGCGCCAGCCCACCACGCGTATCCAACAAGAACCATTACCGCCGCAGATACGGTGGCCGCGCCGTTAGGCAGCCTGGAAAGCTGCAATAAGCGCACCATTCGCAAGTATCTGGTGCCGGAGATACTCGACACCTGCCAGCTCAGCATGGGCATGACCCGGCTTGAAGAGGGCAGTAACTGGAATTCAATGCCCAGCCACACCCATGAACGCCGCATGGAAGTCTACTTCTACTTCGACATGGACGAAGACACCATCATCTTCCACATGATGGGCAAACCCCAGGAAACTCGACACGTCGTCCTGCACAACGAGCAGGCGGTGATCTCGCCGAGCTGGTCCATTCACTCGGGCGTCGGAACCAAACGCTACACCTTTATTTGGGGCATGATCGGCGAAAATTTAACCTTCGACGACATGGACCACATTGCCATGAAAGATATCCGCTGAATCGCTAGCGCTCACAAGGAGAACACAATGGTTTTAGAACAGTTTGCATTAACAGGAAAAGTGGCGCTGGTGACCGGCTGTAATACCGGGCTGGGGCAGGGCATGGCGGTTGGCCTGGCGCAGGCGGGCTGCGATATTATTGGTGTTAACATTGCAGAACCGGCGGAAACCCGCCAGCAAATTGAAGCGCTGGGGCGGCGTTTTGTGAATATCTCTGCCGACCTGAGCCGCTATGAGAATCTGCAAAACGTGGCCGATGACGCCGCCGCCGTTTTTGGACGGATAGATATTCTGGTGAACAATGCCGGGATTATTCGCCGCCAGGATGCCCTTGCGTTTTCGGAGCAGGACTGGGACGACGTGATGAACGTGAACCTCAAAACGGTTTTCTTCCTTTCTCAGGCGGTGGCGAAGCAGTTTATCAAGCAGAAAAGCGGGGGGAAAATCATCAATATTGCGTCGATGCTCTCTTTCCAGGGCGGGATCCGCGTGCCTTCTTATACCGCGTCCAAAAGCGGCGTCATGGGCGTCACCCGCCTGATGGCGAACGAATGGGCGAAACACAATATCAACGTCAATGCGATTGCGCCGGGCTATATGTCCACCAACAACACCGCGCAGTTAAGAGCGGATGCGGATCGCAGTAGTGAGATTCTGGATCGCATCCCGGCCGGGCGCTGGGGGCTCCCATCGGATCTGATGGGGCCGGTTGTGTTCCTGGCGTCACCGGCGTCAGGCTACGTGAACGGCTACACCATTGCCGTCGACGGCGGCTGGCTGGCACGTTAACGTTGCTGACGAAGAGGGGAAAAGCGTGGTTTTTCCCTCTTCGTGGTTATGTGAACGCGTAAAGACCGCCTGCACAACAGGCGGCCTTTTCGACTACTTTTTCTGCCAGCTAACCGCGTAGTGATAATGTGACCCGGAGAGCAGAAACTCCGGCGAGACGCTCGGGCTCCAGGAATCGTCCCCGCCCACGCCCATATGATAGCCGTCTATATTCAGCCAACTGCCTTCTTCTTCTTTCAATAAATGCCGGTGCGTGGCTTCCTGCAGCTGTTTCTGGCCGTAGCGGCTGAGATTGAAGTGAAACGCCCCACGCCAGCGGTGGCTGCCGTATTCAAGCGACGAGGTATCGCAGCGCAGGCCATTTTCACTCGGGAAAACGTAGGGCGTGTACATGTCCGCCAGCGGCAGCGTCCAACGGTCCATCAGCGCTGAGCTTTTGCGGTCGGGATAGTTCTCGTGCGGGCCGCGGCCAAACCAGTTCACCTCAGATTCAATATCCGCGAGCTGACAGCAAAGGCCAATGCGCGCCGGGGCTGGCGTGCCGAAGGCAATGTCCACATCCACCGTAATATGCAGCACGCCCTCGCTGTCGATGAGATAGCTTTTGCGGCTGATAAACAGCGTTTTACCGTTACCCTGCCAGCTGTGGACGGTGCGAACCAGCACCGCGTTGCCCAGCCTGTCAACGTCGAAACTCAGCAGTTCCGGCGTCAGGTCGTACATGCCTGCGGCCTTCCAGCGCTCCACCCAGGCATTAGGATCGATATGTGCGGCCTCGCTGATGCCGATGTCATTATCCAGCGGTGCCCGTGTGAAATTATCCTGTAGCGGCCGGAGAAGCGTAGGCTGCTGATGGCTAAACCACTGGCAAAGCAGGCCGCTTCTACGCTCAAAGCGCCAGTGCTGATCGCCGTGGAACACATCGGCGTGCCTGTCGTCCATTTGCAGCAACGGCGCTGAACCGCCGGGGAGAGTTGTGGGCCTGACTAACGTGGACGGCAACTGCCACTGCTCCCGAGCGCAACAATGCCCGGCCTCACTCCATGAGGTGGCTTGTACCTGCCGTACGTCGACATTGAGCCAGACAGCACCGGGGCGCGTAATCTCCGGCAGCGGAAGCTGAAGCACGCGGGTTTGTTCTGGGGCCAGGTCCAGCGCCAGTTCACCACTGGCGAGCACTTCACCCTCGAGTTTCAGCGTCCAGACCAGCCGTTCGTTATCACTATGGCGGAACAGGTACTCGCTGGTAACTTCCAGTCCGTTGTCCGCCAACAGGCGGAACTGGAAGAACTGCTGCGCATGTTTCGCTTCATGCAGCGCCGGATGCGGCGTGCGGTCGGCGAAGACCAGGCCGTTCATGCAGAACTGCCGATCGTTTGGCGTGTCGCCAAAATCACCGCCGTAGGCGGCCCAGGGCCGGCCGCTTTCATCATGTTTTATCAGCGACTGATCGACCCAGTCCCAGACAAAACCTCCCTGCAGCCGTGGATGCTGGCGAAATGCCTCCCAGTATTTACTGAACCCGCCCAGGCTGTTGCCCATCGCGTGGGCGTATTCGCACAGAATCAGCGGGCGGCTTTCTTCAGGCAGCCCCAGCCATTTCTTTATCGACCACTTTGGCACCTGCGGGAAGGGCTGATCCTGATCCACCCGGGCATACATCGGGCAGATAACGTCGGTGGCCGCCGTGTCCGCGCCGCCGCCTTCATACTGCACTGGCCGCGTGGGATCGTTGGATTTTATCCAGCGGTAGAGGGCATCGTGATTGCTGCCGTGCCCGGACTCGTTGCCGAGCGACCAAATGATAATGGACGGATGATTGCGATCGCGCTGCACCATGCGCGTCACGCGCTCGACCATTGCTGGCAGCCACGTCGGATCGTCGCTCAGGCGGTTCATCGGCACCATGCCGTGGGTTTCAATATTGGCTTCATCCACAACATAAAGGCCGTAAAAGTCGCACAGCCTGTACCACAGCGGGTGATTGGGATAATGCGAGCAGCGCACGGCGTTGAAGTTATTCTGCTTCATCAGCAGGATATCGCGCCGCATTGTTTCTTCCTCCATCACCTGGCCGTTGACCGGGTGATGCTCGTGCCGGTTAGTGCCGCGCAAAAGCAGCGGTTTGCCGTTGAGCTTCAGCAGCCCGCCGGTAATCTCCACTTTACGGAAGCCAACGTCATAGCTTTCGGCTTCGATAAGCGCATTGCCTTGCTGCAGGACAACCACGGCGCGATAGAGATTCGGCACTTCCGCACTCCACAACAGCGGCTGTTCAACCGGCAGATGCAGGGTAGTGCGGTCGTGATAAGCCCCGCGTTCGTCAATAATCTCACTGCCGATAGACTGCAGTTTCGCCGCCAGCAATGTCTCGCCGCGCCAGAGCTGTACCAGCACTTCGCAGGCGCTGATGTTCTGACCTTCAAGTTTGACTAACGCCCGCAGCTCACCGCGTGAAAAATCTTCGTTAATATCGGTCTGCAACTGCACGTCGGCAAGGCGAGTTTCCGGCTTATGCAGCAGCGAAACATCGCGGAAAATACCGCTCATGCGCCACATATCCTGATCTTCCAGATACGTGCCGTCGCTCCAGCGAAGCACCATCACCGCAATACGGTTGCAGCCGGGTTTTAGCCCGGCGCTGAGATCAAATTCGGAGGGCAGACGACTGTCCTGGGCGTAGCCGATCCAGATGCCGTTGCACCACAGATGAAAGGCGGAGTTTACGCCATCAAAAATAATCCTCGTTTGCCCGCTCGTCAGCCAGGTTTCATCGACTTCAAATGTGAGCGAGTAACAACCGGTGGGATTGTCTTGCGGTACAAAAGGCGGGTTGACCGGAATCGGGTAGGTGATGTTGGTATAAACAGGCGCATCGTAGCCCAGCATTTGCCAGTTCGACGGGACGAGAATAGCGTCGGCTTCAGGAAGGTCTTCGCTGATCCAGCTCTCCGGCACCGCTTCGGGGCGAGGGAAATAGCTAAACGCCCATTCACCGTTAAGGGATCGCCGCGACGGTGAGCACTTATCATCCCTGGCATCTTCCAGCGAACGCCAGCTGGAAAACGGGGGATGAGCCGCCAGCGAGTTAAGCTGGGTCACGCCGGGGGATTCCCAGTCGCGGCGGGCCAGCGTGGCATGGAGCGAAGGTGAAATATTGGTCATAGTGATGCACCTGCGAGGTGATTGTTATTCGCTCACAATTTAGCGTGAGTTGTTCAGGAGTAAAGCCATCACGCCGTATTCGGTGATGGGCCTCACAAAGAACCCCGGTTTTATTTCAGGCGCGAAATCTGCTGCGCGAGGCGGGAAAGCTCGTCGGCCAGCTGTGCCGCCGTGGGCTGCATCAGGCTACCCGGTGCGGCTGTCGTTTTGCGTTCTACGAGGCTGACAGGCTGCAGCGCCGCTAATTCACCGCCCTGATGAATAAGCGCCACCATGCCGTTCACGCTGGCTTCGCCTAGCAGCCGGAAGTCCTGCCGGATGGTCGTCAGCGGGGGAAGAAAACAGGCGCTATCTTCGGTGTCATCAAAACCAATAACGGAAATGTCCTGCGGCACCACGAACCCGGCTTCGTGAATGGCACGCAGGGTGCCCAGCGCCATTTGATCGTTAGCCACAAGAATTGCCGTCGGCTTCTGATCGTCGCGTAAAAGCTGGCTAACCTGCTGGTAGCCTGACAGAGAACTCCAGTCCCCACGCAGAAAGGCCGCAGGCGCAAGCTGATGCTCCGCTAGCGTTCGCTGCCAGCCTTCAAGCCGCAGCCGGGCTGAGACCGAGTTTTCAGGGCCAGCAAGCAAGGCAATATGGCGATGCCCCAGTGTGACCAGATGTTCCACAGCAAGATCGGCGCCTGAAGCGGCGTCGGTAACAATATGATTAGCCGAAACCTCCGGCGAAACATCAAGGAACAACACGGGAACATCGCCGCAGGCCGCCTGCACGGCTGCCACCTCCGCCGCTTCCAGCGGAATGTTCACAATCAGCCCGTCAACGCGCTGGGCAAGCAGGCTATTCACGGCGGCGCAGGCCGCGTCAACACCGGGCTGTTCAACCATCGAAATCATTACGTTGAACTGCAGCTCACCGGCTTTGGATTTTATCGCCGCCGCAATCTGCGAAGGGGCATGCAGGGAAAGGGTGGTGGTCGCCAGGCCAAGCGTCTGGCTGAGTTTCCCCGCCAGCTGCTGCGCTACGCGATTAGGGACATAGTTCAGCGCTTTCATCGCGGCTTCAACTTTTTGCCGCGTTTTCGCCGAAACGTGCGAAGCCTGGTTGATCACTCGCGAAACGGTTTGATACGACACGCCTGCCAGCTCGGCAACATCGTACAGTGTCACAGATTTCGCTTTCATTGCAGGCTTCCTTCTCGCAGACGCTGGTAGGGCGGCTATTCTACACATAACGCGAAAGCCGGGAGAAACTTATGTATAAACTGTATGGCGTGTCGAGTTTTGGGTCGGCCATTACTGAATTGATGCTAACGCTGGTTGAGGAACCTTACAAATTCATCGACGTTGATGGGTTTGATACAGCGGGGCCAATGCGGGATCGGCTGCTGGAGATTAATCCGCTGGCGCAGGTGCCAACCCTTGTGCTGGAAAACGGAGAAGTGCTGACCGAAAGCGCGGCCATCGCGCTCTGGATCCTCGATCGTCACCCGCAGTATGCCCCGCCCATTGGCACGCCTGAGCGGCAGCAGTTTTACCGCCTGCTTATCTGGATTGTGGCCAACGTTTATCCCACCTTCACCTACGGCGATTACGGTGAACGCTGGGTAGAAGAAGAGGCCACGGTCCTCACCGAAAACCTTTACCGCTACCGCGAGTCGCTGTGGCTGTGGTTTGAAACGCAGCTCGGTGCTGGCCCCTATATTTTTGGCGAACGGCTGACGCTGCTGGATTTGTATCTGCCGGCGATGACCCGCTGGCGGCCCCGGCAGACCTGGTTTGACCAACACACGCCTAAGCTTGCCGCCGTGGCGAATCAGGTTCGTGCGCTGCCGCAGCTCAATAAAGTGTTGGGCAGAAACGGCATGCTTTAAAGCACGAACGATCATCTGCCTGCCGGCCTCCGCATTTATAGTGAGGCCATTCATTCGCAGCAGGGAATCAGCAAAATGGCAGTAGATTTGGGGCTTTATTTCGACCGTATTAACTATCACGGGCCGCGCAGCGCCACCATAGAAACGTTACGTGCGCTGCATCTGGCGCACGCCTGCACTATTCCGTTTGAGAATCTGGACGTTTTGCTCGGCAGAACGCTCCATATCGACGACGAAAGCGTCTTTGAAAAGCTGGTCGTGGCCGGGCGCGGCGGCTGGTGTTTTGAGCAAAATGGCCTGTTTCGCAATGTTCTCGCCGAGCTTGGCTTTGAGGTGGAGAACTTAGCGGCCCGCGTGCTGCTGGCCAACCCGCCGCAGATGCCCGCGAGGACGCATCGCCTCACGAAAGTGACCGTCGACGGCCAGGACTGGATCGCTGACGTCGGCTTCGGCGGTAAAACGCTGCCTGAACCGGTTCGTCTGGTGGCCGGTGAAATGCAGCAGACGACGCATGGCGTGTACAGTTTCGAACGTGTTGACCACGACTGGCTGCTGAAATTCCATGACGCCGACAAGGTGATTAACCTGTATCGTTTTAGCCTCGAACCGCAGTACGACTCTGATTACGAAGCCGGGAACCACTACGTGGCAACGTGGCCGCAGTCGCACTTCCGTCACTGCCTGACGCTGAGTTTGTACAAGGCCAATGGCGAAAAAAATACGCTCTACAGCGCCGGGGAAAACGCACCGGTCTTTACCCGTGCACAAGACGTTTATGATCTGCTCCAGAAAAACTTCAATTTGCGCTTCGACCATCCGCGCCATGGCATCAGTCTCGAAGAGTTTTCGGCGATGCTGGTACGGATTGGCGTGATAAAACCAGCCTGACCTGTCCACTTTGACGCCGCAGTTCGTGCCAGCGCGCTGCGGCGATCCGCCTGGATCGTAAAGTTACACCCCAAAACTCGAAATAAAATAGCAACGGTACGCGCGTAGATAGCGGATATATCTTGTTTCAAAACCAATGCAAGGGTAAAAGGCCGAATAATATGAGGAATATTCAAAAATTGACGTTACTTTGAAAATTTCCTTTATCAATTTGAGCCTTTTTCTTTTAGCATATCGGCGGTTCTCATCAGGCGGCTCAGCGGTTAATACAGGTTATGAAAAACATCTTTCTGGCAATTATCCTTTCTCTTATGGTTATTGGCGCTTTTGCTCACGATCCGCAGCCTGGCACCGGGCTTGATTCGCTTGCCGCCGTGCAGGGCAGGTGACCCCTAAGCCACCCGCCTGACGTTGCTTAACCCGCCCAGCGGGAAGCGCGAATAATACTGCAGAAGTTCAGCGGCTCGAACGCAGGCTCTTTATCCCGAATGACATCGGCCTTCACGTTGCCAAACGTGGTGGCTGGTTTGTTTTTAATCCCGTCGTAAAATGCCTGAATAATTTCTTCCTTGAATGCCGCAGGGCGAGGATGTAGTTTCACCACCTGCTCGCGATGTTCCGCGCTGAATTTGTCGTAATCAATCCCAAGCACATCCATTTCCACGCCGGCCGTGACCAGCGCAATTTCCGGCGCCATAAACTCAGGAATACCCGGTGTCGTGTGCAGGGCAATCGCCGTCCACACTTTGTCGATATCCGCCTGGCTAACGCCGTACTGACGCATAAAATCCTGTGCGGCAAACGCGCCGTCCACTTCAAAGCGCCTGTCGCAGCTGCAGTGTTCGTGGGTCAGCCCCATATCGTGGAACATACAGCCGATGTACAGCAGCTCATGATCAACCTTAAGTTCACGTCGCTGCCCGGCCAGCGCCGCCCAGTAGTAAACCCGGCTGGAGTGGTGGAAAAGTAAATCTGATTCGGTGTCGCGGACCAGTTGGGTAGCTTCCCGCGCCATTTTGGTGTCAGGCATGGCGATGCCGTTAATTTTTAAGCTCATCTCTTTCTCCTCATGTTGGTGTTGGAGTAGCATAGGCCTCCGTTGAAATGTCTTGAATAGTCGCATAACGACGATTTAAGACTTATGCCGCAGTTCGCGACGTGGAGAAGAGAATGGCGCATCAAATCCTGATCCTGGCGGTGCCGGGCGTTCAACTGTTGGATGTTTCCGGGCCGCTGGACGTGTTTGCCGAAGCAAACCGCGTGCTGTGCCGCGAGGTTTATCACTCACGAATTGTTGCGCTGGAAGACCCGACAATTGTCGCTTCATCCGGGGTTAAACTGCTGGCTGACGATGTGCTGGAAAGCACGGCGGGCGGGCGGGAAACCACATTTCTGGTCGCCGGTGCGCCGGATGCGGCAGGCAGAACGCTTAGCGCCGAACAGGGCAAAAAAATGATCGCGCTTTGTACCCAGAGCCGCCGCTTTGGCTCCGTCTGTACCGGCGCACTTTTATTGGCACAAACGGGCTTATTAAAAGGCAGGAAAGTCACTACCCACTGGTCAGCTGCATCGCTTTTAGCCGCCCATTACCCCGAAACGGAAGTTAGCGCCGACGCGCTGTACATCATGGATGGGGCGTTACGCACGGCGGCAGGCGTGACATCCGGGCTGGATCTCGCGTTAAGGCTGGTGGAAGAGGATCTGGGCCGGGAAGTCGCGCAGGACGTAGCGGCTAATCTGGTGATGTTCTTCAAGCGGCCAGTAAACCAGAACCACTTCATCCGCGAGCAAAAGACCTCGCTCAGCGGCCGCAGCGCGCTGCAGGATCTCCAGCGCTGGACCCTCGCCAACATAGCGGAGGTGACCACGGTCCAGCAGATGGCGGCACATATTCACCTCAGCGTGCGGCATTTAACGCGCCTGTTTCATCAGGAAATACAGATCACGCCGGGCGAGTGGCTGGAGGCCGAAAAAGTGGCAAAGGCGAGGCAGCTGCTGGAGTCCGGCGAGCTGCCGGTAAAAGCGATACCCGCCGCCAGCGGGTTTTCCGGAGTGGATACGCTGCGGCGGGCGTTTGTGCGCCGAATGGGCATCACGCCCGCCGCGTATAAGAAGATGTGCTAACCCCTACACGTTCGGGAACGTGATACTGTTCCCCGGCGCCTCGCGGTGCAGGTGGATAAAGTTCAGGTGGCGTTCGTACTGATCGAGAATGTCGATGATCACCTGTTCTTTGCTGTAGTCCATCAGGTCATTGCCCTGGCTGCCTTCCAGCAGGAAAGTTTCCAGCCGGTAATAGGTCGACTTCCCGCTGCGGGCGCGGTAGGTAAAGCCCGGCACCGAATACTTCTGCGGCCAAATCTGGTAGACAAAGTTTTGTTCGTCGCCCATATGCACCCGCAGTTCAAGGTGCCCCAGCTTCTCATCCGGCAGCGGTGGCTCAACGGAAAGTTCGACCTTCGCGCCGCGCAGTTCCAGTTCCTGAGAAACCTCTTCCATCGCCGGGTAGCAAACGGTATCCATCATCTTCTGCGTATAACGCGTGCCGGGGTAGTTCATCAGCCGGGAGAGGCGTTTTTTCCAGCCAAGACGATCCTGCGCGGTCATCATATACGGCGCGGTGTCGCGACTGGCGCTAACGCGGCGGTAATCTTCAATTTTTAGCGATTTATACAGCCCAGCCATCACGAAGAAGATCACGAAGCTGAAGGGCAGGCCCATAATCACCGTCATGTTCTGCAGCGCGGAAATGCCGTTGGTCATCAGCATCCCCATTGTCAGCAGGCCAATCGCAATGGACCAGAAGATACGCAGCCAGTTGGGCGCATCGCTGTTAATGTCCTTCAGCTTAGAGGTGAAGTTCCCCAGCACCAGCGCGCCGGAATCCGCCGAGGTGACGTAGAACAACAGGCCGGTGATCGTCGCCACCGAAGCGCTAAAGGTGAAGCCGGGATACTGCGCCAGCAGGCTGTAGAAGCCGCGCTCCGGGTGCGCCATCGCTTCCTGGGCAAAGGTGCCGTCGCCGTGAATGATTTCGTACAGCGCGCTGTTGCCGAACACCGAAAGCCACAGCAGCGTAAAGGTAAACGGAATAATCAGCGTGCCTAACACGAACTCACGAATGGTACGGCCACGTGAAATACGCGCCAGGAACAGGCCGACAAACGGCGACCACGCCACCCACCAGGCCCAGAAGAACAGGGTCCAGTTGTTCATCCATTCCACCGGGCGGTCGAACGCAAAGCTGTTTAGCGTCATGCCCATAAAGCGATTGATGTAATCGCCCACGTTCAGCACCAGCGCGTTGAGCAGAAATTCGGTATTGCCCATAAACAGCACGAACAGGATCAGGCCCAGCGCCAGCGCCACGTTCAGTTCGGAAAGCACGCGAATACCTTTATCCACGCCGGAGGTGACCGAAATAGTGGCGATAATCACCGACAGAACGATCAATGCCGCTTTAGCCCCCAGGCTGTCCGGGATATCAAACAGCACGCTCAGCCCGTAGTTCAGCTGCACAACGCCGATCCCCAGCGTGGTGGCAATACCGAAAATCGTGCCGATCACCGCCGCGATATCCACCGTGTGCCCAATCGGGCCATTAATTTTCTTGCCGAAGATCGGGTACAGCGCCGAGCGAATCGTCAGCGGCAGATTATAGCGGTAGCTGAAATAGCCCAGCGCGATGCCCATCAGCGCATACATCGACCAGCCGGTCAGGCCGTAGTGGAACAGCGTCCAGACCATCGCCTGGCGCGCCGCCTCAATGGTTTGTCCGGCACCTTCCGGCGGCTGCATATATTGCGTCACCGGCTCGGCAACGGAGAAGAACATCAGGTCGATGCCTATCCCGGCGGCAAACAGCATCGCCGCCCAGCTCAGCACGCTGAATTCGGGCTTGGACTGTTCCGGCCCGAGCTTTATAGAACCGAAGCGTGAGCAGGCGATAAACACCACAAACACGATGTAGAGCGTGGCGGCAAGCAGGTAGTACCAGCCGAAGCGGGAGGAGACCCAGCTTAGCGTGTGGCTAATCAGATTCGCGGAGAAATCGCTATAAAAAATGGTCATCAAGGAAAAGCACAAAATCAGCCCGGCGGACGTGTAGAACACCACCGGGTTGATTTTGTCTTTTTCACTGGTAGCAGGAGCAGTAACGGGACTCGTCATCGATTACCTCAGGTTAAGTAACGGTGACTACTCAGATGAGCAGTTAAGTTTTTCTTGTGAATACAGGTGAGATTGCTTTTTAACAATTCCATAATCAATTTATGGTCTTACATTGATGATTAAATTTAATTCATTGAATTTATTCAAATAAAATCCTCGTTTTTATTGTCTGGAACGCGAGTGTTTCTCTGTTTTCACGTCATTGCGTAACAATTAATACACATTTTATATTGAACGTTCAATCAATAAACGCTTAAATAGATAACAATTATTGATGAATGGAGCAGGGCGATGCCAAAAAAAGGTATGCAGCCGATAAGGCGAAGACAGCTCATCGACGCCACATTAAACGCCATAAATGAGGTCGGCATGCATGATGCCACGGTGGCGCAAATTGCCCGCCGGGCCGGGGTCTCGACCGGCATCATCAGCCACTACTTCCAGGATAAAAACGGCCTGCTGGAGGCCACCATGCGGGACGTCACCGCCCAGCTCCGCGATGCGGTGGTGGGGCGACTGAAAGCTTTACCTGGCGCTTCTGCCGAACGGCGGCTGTGCGCCATCGTGGACGGAAATTTTGACGAGACACAAACGCACAGCGCGGCGATGAAAGCCTGGCTGGCATTTTGGGCCAGCAGCATGCACCAGCCGATGCTCTACCGGTTACAGCAGGTGAGCAGCCGCCGCCTGTTATCCACGCTCACCGCCGAATTCAGGCGCGAGCTGCCGCAGGAGGAAGCCCGGCTGGCGGGCTATGGCCTCGCGGCGCTGATAGACGGCCTTTGGCTGCGGGCGGCCCTAAGCGGCAAACCGTTTGACCGCAAAGCGGCGAGCGTACTGACCACGCAATTCATCAACCAGCATCTTACTGCGGTGAAAAGCTAATTTAGCGAGGAAAAATCATGTCCCGATTGGGTGAACAAAAGCTCTATATCGACGGCGCTTACGTGAATGCGCTCAGCGGTAAAACTTTCGAAACCATCAACCCGGCTAACGGCGAAGTGCTGGCGGTCGTTCAGGCTGCTGGCCGGGAAGACGTTGACCGCGCCGTGGCTGCGGCGAAGAAAGGGCAGAAAATATGGGCAGCAAAAACGCCCGTTGAGCGTGCACGCATTTTGCGCCGCGCGGTCGACATTCTGCGCGAGCGTAACGATGAGCTGGCCGAGCTGGAAACGCTAGACACTGGCAAAGCCTTCAGCGAAACCTCCGCCGTCGATATCGTCACTGGTGCAGACGTGCTGGAATATTATGCCGGGCTGACAACCACCCTGGAAGGCCAGCAGATCCCGCTGCGGGATACCTCATTCGTCTACACCCGCCGGGAGCCGTTGGGCGTTGTGGCCGGGATCGGCGCATGGAATTACCCGATTCAGATTGCGCTTTGGAAGTCTGCCCCTGCGCTGGCGGCTGGCAACGCGATGATCTTCAAACCGAGCGAAGTGACGCCGCTTACCGCACTTAAGCTGGCAGAAATTTATACCGAAGCCGGGCTGCCGGACGGCGTCTTTAGCGTGCTACCAGGCGTTGGCGCAGAAACGGGCCAACTGCTGACGGAACACCCTGGCATTGCCAAAGTTTCCTTCACCGGCGGCGTAGCCAGCGGCAAAAAGGTGATGGCGAATGCCGCCGGTACCACGCTGAAACAGGTCACGATGGAGCTGGGCGGTAAATCTCCGCTGGTTATCTTTGATGACGCCGATCTCAACCTGGCGGCGGACATCGCGATGATGGCCAACTTCTACAGCTCCGGCCAGGTCTGTACCAACGGTACTCGCGTTTTCATCCCTGCGGCGCTGAAAGCCGAGTTTGAGCAGAAAATTGTGGCGCGCGTGGGCCGCATTCGTGCCGGTGACGTAATGGACCCGCACACCAACTTTGGGCCGCTGGTCAGCTTCCCGCACCGCGAAAACGTCCTGCGCTACATCGAATCCGGCCGTGAAGAAGGCGCGACGCTGCTGTGCGGTGGCGACAAGCTGCGCGGAGATGGGTTTGATAACGGTGCCTGGGTTGCGCCCACGGTATTCACCGACTGCCGGGATGAGATGACTATCGTCCGCGAAGAAATCTTCGGGCCGGTAATGTCGATCCTTAGCTACGAATCAGAAGAGGAAGTGATTCGCCGCGCTAACGACACGGATTATGGCCTGGCGGCGGGCGTAGTCACGAACGACCTCACTCGTGCGCACCGCGTAATTCACCAGCTTGAGGCCGGGATTTGCTGGATTAATACCTGGGGAGAGTCGGCGGCGGAAATGCCGGTGGGCGGCTACAAGCATTCCGGCATTGGTCGCGAAAATGGCCTGATGACGCTGCAAAGCTATACGCAAGTTAAGTCAATCCAACTGGAGATGGGCACCTATCACTCAATCTTTTAACCCCACCTGAGGAGGATGAATGGAATTTGATTACATCATTATTGGAGCGGGTTCCGCAGGTAATGTTCTAGCTGCACGTTTAACGGAAGATCCCGATACCACCGTCCTGCTGCTTGAGGCAGGCGGCCCGGACTACCGCTTTGATTTCCGCACCCAAATGCCCGCGGCACTGGCGTTCCCGCTGCAGGGCAAGCGCTACAACTGGGCCTATGAAACCGACCCCGAGCCGTATATGAACAACCGCCGTATGGAGTGCGGGCGAGGCAAAGGGCTCGGCGGCTCATCCTTGATCAACGGCATGTGTTACATCCGTGGAAACGCGATGGATCTCGACAACTGGGCATCGATGCCGGGCCTGGAGAACTGGAGCTATCTGGACTGCCTGCCGTACTACCGCAAAGCGGAAACCCGCGATATCGGCCCCAACGATTATCACGGCGGCGAAGGCCCGGTGTCCGTTACGACGCCGAAGCAGGGCAACAACCCGCTGTTTCACGCGATGATCGAAGCGGGCGTTGAGGCGGGCTATCCGCGAACGGACGATCTGAACGGCTATCAGCAGGAAGGCTTTGGCCCGATGGACCGTACCGTGACGCCGAAAGGCCGCCGCGCCAGTACCGCCCGTGGTTATCTAGATGAAGCAAAGCGCCGGGAAAACCTGACCATCGTGACCCATGCAACCACTGACCGCATTATCTTTGATAATTTGCGTGCGGTAGGCGTGGAATACCTGGTGAACGATAGCCCGGTGCATTCCGTGGCCAAAGCGCGCAAAGAAGTTTTGCTGAGCGCCGGCGCGATTGCTTCGCCACAAATTCTGCAGCGCTCTGGGGTGGGCGATGCAGAATTCCTGGCAAGCCTTGAGATCCCTGTTGTTCATGACCTGCCGGGCGTGGGCGAAAACCTGCAGGATCATCTGGAAATGTACCTGCAATACGAATGCAAAGAACCGGTGTCGCTTTACCCGGCGCTGCAATGGTACAACCAGCCAAAAATCGGTGCAGAGTGGCTGTTTAACGGCACCGGCGTAGGCGCGAGCAACCAGTTTGAAGCGGGGGGCTTTATCCGCAGCCGCGAAGAATTTAGCTGGCCTAATATTCAGTATCACTTCCTGCCGGTGGCGATTAACTACAACGGCTCAAACGCGGTGAAAGAGCACGGTTTCCAGTGCCACGTCGGCTCTATGCGTTCCCCAAGCCGGGGCCGCGTGAAGCTGAAATCGCGCGACCCTCACGAGCACCCGAGTATTCTGTTCAACTATATGTCTCACGAACAGGACTGGCAGGAGTTCCGCGACGCGATTCGTATTACTCGTGAGATCATGCAGCAGCCAGCCCTGGATAAATACCGTGGCCGCGAAATCAGCCCCGGCGTTGACTGCCAGACGGACGAACAGCTGGATGAGTTTGTGCGTAACCATGCGGAAACCGCTTTTCACCCGTGCGGCAGCTGTAAAATGGGGCACGACGACATGGCCGTGGTGGACGAGCAGGGCCGGGTTCACGGCCTGCAGGGGCTGCGCGTGGTGGATGCTTCAATTATGCCGCAGATCATTACCGGCAACCTGAACGCCACCACCATTATGATCGGTGAAAAAATTGCCGATGCGATTCGCGGCAAAGCGCCGCTGCCGCGCAGCACCGCCAGCTATTACAAAGCGGAACAGTCGCCGGTCAGAAAAGCGCCGGCGCGAAAAATCCAGTAACCCTTCAAGGCCAGTGAAACTGGCCTTTCTTTTACCCGCCGCTTGCCCGATCCCCCTGTGAAGCAGTAAAACTACTGTTCAACAACAAAAAGGAGAATCACCGTGCCGCATATCGAAATCAAATGTTTCCCTCGTGAGCTGACCGAAGAGCAAAAACAGGCCGTGGCCAGCGAAATGTGTGATGTGCTGAAAAAGCACTTCGGCTCGAAGGACGAGTCGCTGTCCGTGGCGCTGAAAATGATCGATCAGGCGAACTGGAAAGCCGAAGTGTGGGATACGCAGATTGCGCCGGAGATGGATTCGCTGCTGAAAAAACCGGGTTACAGCCTTTAGTCAAGTTTAAAAGGTGACAATGTCACCTTATGGGTAGCGGATTATCGTCAACCCTTCGCGCTCATCGGGCGCAACGAAGTAGCGGGTAATCAAATCAAACTGCGCGTCCGTAGCGGCAAAATCATGAGTTCCGCTGCTGTTGCGGGCGCGTAATCTCTCCCGGCAAACGTCATCGGGCACGTCCAGATAGTGCAGGCGATTATCTGCCCCGGCTTCATCCGCAATCGACTTCATCCACTGGCGGTTTGCCAGCGTATTCGCCGGGAAATCGAGCACCACCGAAAGCCCGTTCCTCAGCAGGGAAACAAGATGCGGCGTTAGCGCTTTTTTCAGTTTGCCTGAGCAGGCGACATAATCCGCCACGCTTTGCATTTGCTCGCCGTAAAGCGCCGCGAGCCAGCTGTCTTCGCTGACCAGAATAGTATCGGGCGTTTCCATCAGCTTTGCGCTCAGGGTGGATTTACCGGCAGCAATTTTGCCGCAGAGAAGATGAAGCGTGGGCTGAGCGGGGGACGAGTCTGGCATTGACACCTCATGGAAAGAAACAGGTTTTCACTACTGTCTACCTGAGGAATGAAAGATACAACTAGTAAAATTGGCGGGTCAGAGCGGCTGACCCGCACACAGATTACTTCAGTTTCGTCCAGTAAGTGCCTGTTTCTTTCACCACCAGGAACTGCTGGTTCATCTCATCCAGCGTTTGCTGCGGATCCATATCCGCAAACAGCTGCGGGTGGAAGGTTTTGGCAAAGAACTCAACATCCAGTAAATGCCACGGCGAGAGGTAGAAGTTATGCCAGACTGCCCAGGCTTTGTCGTTCTGGATAGCGTTCAGATTAGAAATCACTTTCTGCTGGCTAAGCACCTGCGTAAAGCTTTGCTGCGCCTGAACGGCTGTGACTTCCGACCCCAATTTCAACCGGTCTGTTTGATCCGGCCCGGCGCTGCCGGTGGCGATGTAAATATCCGGGTTCACCGTCAGCAGCGCTTCCGGGGAAATCTTGCCATACACGCCGGGGAAGCGGCTCACGGCAATGTTATCCCCACCGGCAAAGGCCAGCAGATCCGCCAGGTTGCCGCGCCCGACGGTGGTGCAGCAGTCGCTTTTATCCCCTAAATGCAGCTGCAACATTACCGTCGGCTTCACGGGTTTAGCCTCAGCCAGGCGTTGGGCAATCTTCGCCATGTGCTGCTGATAGAAGGCGATAAACTTTTCCGTTTTCGGCTGGTCGTTTAGCGCTTCGCCCAGAATACGCAGGCTGGGAACGGTGTTATTCAGCTGATCGACGCGGAAATCAACGTAAATCACCGGAATATGCGCCTGCGTCAGCTGGGTAAGAAAGCTGTCGTGATTGCTCTCTTTTTTGGCGTAGATCGGCAGAATCACAAGGTCTGGATGCAGGGCGATAACCTTCTCCACGCTTATCTGCGAGAAGTTATTGTTGCCGATAGTCGGGATATCTTTGATAGCCGGGAACGCTTCGGTGTAGCGGTTCCAGGTCTGCGGATCCAGACGCTGCAGATCCGCAGGCCAGCCGACGACGCGCTTCGCCGGGTTACCGTCCTCCACCAAAGCGAGGGTGTAAATCATCCGGCTTTCGCCGACGACCAGGCGCTGCGGGTTATCCGGCACCTCAACTTTACGCTGCAGAATATCGGTTATCGTTTTGGCCTGACTGCCGGCGCTAAGCGCCAGCAGGGCCGCGAGCAACAGCGACTTTTTCATCTCAGAAGTCCACGCTGGCGGAGAGATAAGCGGTGCGCGGTTCACCTTCGATAACGCGCAGGTTACCTGCACTGGATTCATAGTACTCGCGGTTGAACAGGTTTTTGACGTTCAGCTTCAGCTCGGTATTTTTGCCCAGCAGCTTGCTGTCCCAGGCCACAAACGCATCCGCCACGGTGTAAGCCGGCATGGTGAAGCTGTTTTCCGGGTCACCCGCGCGGCTGCCGACGTAACGCCCGCCGCCGCCCAGGCGTAATTCACCCGGCAGCCAGGAGAAACGCAGGGTGTGGCTAAGGTAAAGTCCGCCCATGGTCGTCGGGGCATTTACCAGGCGGTTGCCGACGTTCACCGGATTGACGTTATCTTCCACGATCTCAGTTTTGTCATAGCTGTAGTTCGCCGTCAGGTTCCAGTCCTGCGCAATTTCGCCGTTAAGCTCTAATTCCGCACCGGTGGAGCGCGCTTTCGGGATATTGCGGGTCACGCCGTTGATAAAGATCGACATGTCTTTTTCATCAATGCGGTAGAGCGCCAGGCTGCTGGTCAGGCGAGGTGCCATCTGCCATTTCGCGCCCACTTCCCATGTCGTCCCTTTTTCGGTGGACGCTACGTTGCCGTTGTCGTCCGTTTGCGTGGAAGGGGTGAACGACTTGCTGTAGCTGCCGTACAGCGACACGTCAGGCACGATTTTGTACACCAGGCCAAGCTGCGGCAGGAAGGCATTGCCCCGGTCCTCCAGCGTGGTTTGCGGGTTTACCCAACCGGCGCTGGAGGTCTGGGTATAGCGCTGCAGGCGGCCACCCAATACGGCAATCCACTGGTCAGTCAGATGAATGCTGTCTTTCGCAAACACGGAGCGGCTGTAGAGATTAGTGCGCAGGTTGCTGTTGGAATCGCTATAGGTGCTGCCGTTGGTGACCGGCGAGACGCCGTACACCGGGTTATACATATTGAAGGTTTTCGTCACCTTCCCACGATACGAATACTTCTTGTAGGTTTCGTTTTGCTCGTAATCCACGCCCAGCGTGATGTCATGGGTCATGCCCAGCAGTTCAGGGCTGCCGCTGATGTCCCAGGACGCGTAATCCGTCTGGTGGTTAAAGCCGCGGTTAGCATCCGCGCGGCGGGAAACCAGGCCGCTGTTAGGATCGACCGCCGTGGCACGCACTTCGTTACTGTCGTAGCGGCGCTGCATCCAGGCGTAGTTCAGGTTCGTTTCCCAGGTGTCATCCAGCTTGTACGAGTAGTTGGTCGTCAGGCGTTTGTTTTTGCCCCAGGCATGGTTGGCGTAATCGTCAATGCGGCGGTCGTAAGGAATGTTGAGCGGTTTGCCGTTGATAAACGCCGTGCCGCGGTCATACGGAATATCAAACTTATATTCTACGTAGCTGATATTGAAAGAGGCTTTGTCACCGTACCAGCTGAGCGACGGGGCAATCAGCGTGTGTTCGTCGGTGCCGAAATTCCGCCAGTAATCCTCATGCTGGCGTTCGGCGACCAGGCGGAAGGCGAAGCCGTTGCCGAGCGGGCCGGTGACGTCAACCATGCCGGAGCCACCGCCGTTGCTGCTGCTGGTGCCGCTGACGTGGGTGTTCCAGCTGTACTGCGGTTTCTTGCTGACGAGGTTAATCACGCCGCCAGGGTTCAGGATGCCGTAGAGCAGGGAGGCTGAGCCTTTCAGCACCTCAACATGGTCGATGCTGGAATCCATCGCCAGGCCCTGGTTGCTGCGCACCCCGTCAATAAACACGGAGCCGTCGCTGTTCGAACCGAACCCGCGTTTGACAAAACCGTCCTCGATGCCGCCGAGAGTATTACTCTGCGTGACGCCGCTGACGAACTTCATCGCGTCATTGACCGAGGTCACCGCGTAGTCGTCAATCACCTGCGGCGTGACCACGCTAACGGACTGCGGAATCTCGCTGCGCGGCGTCTTGCTGCGGGAGGCGATGGTAGAGTCATCCTGGGTATAGCTGGTTGGTGAGCCGTCCGGGTTCGCGGTAGCGACCACGGTTAAGGTGTCTTCCTTCGGTTTGTCGGCGGCGAAAGCCGGAGCCCCAACAATGAAGGTTGAAATGATTAATAATTTTGAATTAACAAGTGCCTGGCGAACGAAAGTAGAACCAAAAGGAATGCGATTCATGATGTTGTTTATCTGAACTGAAGCGATTTTATAATGGGAATTGAGATGATAATAACAATAATTAGCATTTACAATATTAACTCTGCTTACATAATTACTGGTTTTATGTCCAAAATCCTGATGATTTAGCGGGGAATTAGCAGAAAAAATGAAGAACGCGGGACGAATGCCCCGCGTGAATATCGAGAGCGTTAACCGACTTCCGGCAGCAGGCCGACGGTAATCAGGAACTGAATAACAATCACCGCGATCCCGCAGGCAAAGACCAGCCCCAGCAGCGGCTTACCGCCCGCCACGCGCCACGTCGCCTCCGCATGCTGTTTGCGGCTTTGCCACACCAGCATCGACGGCACCAGCAGGGCAAGCACCGCCAGCGCAACGCCCGCGTAGCCCAGCGCCATCACAAACCCCTGCGGGTAGAACAGGGCAAACACCAGCGGCGGCAGGAACGTCATCAGGCCGGTTTGCAGGCGGCCAGAGGCTTTCCGGCTGCGGGCAAAAAGATCGCCGAGGTAGTCGAACAGGCCCAGGGAAACGCCGAGGAACGAGGTGGCCAGCGCGAAGTCGGCGAACAGATGAATCGCCAGCTCAACGTGAGGGGTGGCCACCACCTGACGAACAGCCTGCAGGAAGCCGTTCAGCCCGGAATGCTCCGCCATCAGCCCGGTAAAGGTTGGCGAGTCAATGGCGCCGAGGGTGGCGAGCTGCCAGAAGATATAGGCCACCAGTGGAATGGCGCTGCCGACGATAAACACCCAGCGCAGCTTGCGAATATTGCCGTTCATGTAGCTGACAATGCTCGGCACGCTGCCGTGGAAGCCAAACGAGGTAAAGATGACCGGGATGGCGGAAAGCGCGAGGCCTTTCTCAATCGGCAGCGTGAGCAGGTTGGTGTGGTGGATATGCGGCATCATCAGCGCGAGCATTACCACCAGCAGAATGATTTTGGCGCTGAACAGCACGCGGTTAAACATATCGACCATGTGAGTGCCGATGCAGACAATCCCGCCCGCCACAACGGTAAACAACAGCACCCCAGAAGTGGCGGAGATAGAAGTGGACAGCCACTGGCTAAGGCTTGCCGCCAGCAGTTCACCGGCGCCGCTAATGTAAGCCGCCGTCAGGGCATACATCAGGAACAGCATACTGAACCCCGTTAACCACTGCCCGGGGCGGCCAAGGTAGCGCCGGGCGAGGGTGCCCAGACCGGTGTCCGCCGGAACGTGCTGATAAACCTCTACCAGCAGGAGTGCGGTGTAGCACATTAATCCCCAAAGGCCGACGAGCATCAGCAGCGTGACGCTAAACCCTACGCCAGCAGACGCCAGCGGCATCGCCAGCATGCCTGCGCCAATGGTGGTTCCCGCCACGATAAAAACACTGCCAAGAGTCCTGTTCTTCACGCTTTCCTCTGCATTTACGAAGAGCTGTATACATTTATGCCGCGCAGGGTAAGGGAAAAGCGTAGATGCGTCAAATGAGGGTTACGGGAGGTGTATTCATATGTTTACGATTTTGATTAAGTTTTTGTGACATTGTCACGTAATAAAATTAAACCAATCAGTGCTTGCCATACCGTGGGAAATTAAGGCTTTATTAATATAAATAGTAATAATAACTAATCTCTTTCTCATGGAGAGCATCAATCAATGAAAGCAAATTTGGTCCTGACAGGGTTACTGCTCGCTTCGGCGGGGTGCGGCGCCACCACTTACCCCATCACGGTTACCGACATGGATAACCAGCGTATTACTATCGAAAAAGAACCTAAGCATGTGATCCTGCAGGATGGGCGAGACATTTTGTCGCTTGCGCTGCTTGACCGTGAAGATCCGTTCAAACGCGTTGTAGCCTGGAATAACCTGCCGAAAAAACAGGACACCCAAACCTGGGATGTGCTGAAGGGCAAATGGCCTGAAGCCACCAAAATTATTGATATGGGCTTTAGCGATCAGGGCGAAGTCAACCTTGAGAGCGTGCTGGCGCAGCAGCCGGACATCATGATTGCGCAACTGCGGGCCAAGCCTGCGCTGGAGCAAACCGGCGTTATTAAGTCCCTTAAAAAACTCAATATTCCGGTGGTGTTCGTTGATTATGAGCTGCACCCGGTAGAGAACACCGCCAACAGCGTGAAGCTGCTGGGCACCGTGCTTAATCAGGAGAAACGCGCCAAAGAGTACACTGACTATTACCAGCAGCACCTGGCCCGCATTCAGCAGGTGGCGGCCGATGTTAAAAACAAACCTACGGTGTTTATTGAGCCGATCGCCGGTAACACCGAGAACTGCTGCTTCACCCACGGGCACAACGGCTGGGGCGCGCTGGTGGAAGCGGTAGGCGGGAAGAACATTGGTTCTAAGCTGCTGCCTGGCAGCGCCGGGTTTGTCTCCATGGAGCAGATCATCGCCATGAAGCCTGACGTCTATATTATGTCCGGCTCTAAACGCCCGAATCCGAGCGTATTGCCGTTTGGCTACGGCGGTACGCCGCAGGAAGTGAACGCCACCTTCAGTAAACTGCTGGCCCGTAACACGTTCCAGAACATCGAGCCGGTGAAAGAAGGCAAGGTCTACGGCGTGTATCACCACTTCTATAATCACCCGTACAACATTATCGGGATGGAAATCTTAGCCAAAGACCTGTACCCGCAAAAACTGCAGGATCTTGACCCAACGGCGGACTACCACCAGATAATCACGCAGTTCACGCAGATCCCTGACGATCCTATTCTGCTGAGTTACGTCTACAAAAAGCCATAATCGCTTTTTAAGAAACGAAACGCGCACGATTAAAGTGGCCCTGTTGGTATTCAGACAAGCCAATAAAGGCGGTGACAAACGTCACCGCCTTTATTAATTAAACTTCAGGCATCGCGGAAGAGTGGTGTGAAGAGATTTTCCAGTCGCTGCCATCCCAGGCGTAGGTGAAAGTGTATCGTGCAGAAACCGTCGTTTTATCCTCAAAGGTAAAGGTATAGGTCCCTACATCAATCGCTTTATTGCAGCCAATTCTAACCGTTCTGCTGTCAATTTTACCCACGGGCTTTTTCGCCAGAAAATGTTCAAAATAATCCACACGTTCGGCGTCCGTCAGACGTACCTGGTTTGACACAGTAGGCAATAACACCGCATCGGTAAGATACGTATCAGCGACTTTTTTAGCATCTCCAGTCTTTAGCGAGTCATTCCAGCGGTCGAACAAGCCTTCAATCGCGGCTTTGTCCACTTTCACACAATCCTTAGCGGGCGCGGCCCATGTGGAACCAGAAACCAGCAGTAATGAACCGATAAAAGCTGACACTTTCCTCATAATATTTCCCTTTTTTGAGTGCGGTTAAACTGCCTGGAAAGTATCAATAATCCCAGTTCGCAACAATGATCATTGTATATAGTTACATATATTTACTTATATTGATGCCTACGGCCTGAATCGTTTATAGGTGAGTCTTTCTTCATTAACGTGATGAATATAATGCAGGACCCTGCATTGATATTTTTCTTATTCGCGGGAAATGGCGATCCCGGCGTCTTTCATTTGCTGCAGCGCCGCAGCCATATCCAGCAGCATTTCAGCGGCAACCAGGCCTCCTTTTTCACTGTCTAGCATCGCCTTAATCACCGTCAGTACGCCAAAAGCGGTCATATGCGCCTGACCGTGTGGGTCAGAGGCAATCACGCGCTTTCTGACATGCTCGCCAGCATAATCCGTGCCGGCAATATCAACGTACAGGTCAATAGACGGCTTGCCATGCTGATGCATACCCATTGACGTACCCGCCGCGATATCCAGCCTGACCGAATTCGCGCTGGTTATAGCGGCCACCGCGGTGGTATCGAGTATGCTGAACGGCACGCCCTGAACCACTTCACCATTCTGGAGAGTGATATCCCGGGGAGTGGATGAATGCGTCCAGCTTCCTGACTCCCGAATCAGAGCCGAAGCAGGTTCATTGCCTAATTCGCTGCTGGAAAGTTCTCCCAACGGATCCGCCGGGTCATGAAGCGCGGAAAGCTGCACGCTATCAATAACGCTAAAATCAGCGGCAAGCAGGCTAACCAACGGTAAAAAAAGGCCCGCTTCGTAATAGCCCAGCGGCACGACGGGCTGAGTCAGCCGATAGCGCTGAGTTAAATTCAGCAGCGGCAAAATGGCGTCACCCGTTGCCTGGGTAATATTTATGAAGGCGATGTTATTTTTGATAGCAAACTCCGCCAGCAGGTTCTTAGGGTCCGGCGCGGCGGCAATAATAAGCTGCGCGTTAGCGGCGTGCTCAGGCACTTCCGCTCCGGTGAAGTCGATAAACGCCGGGTGCGCGAACCCCAGTTGCTCGATTAACTTCGCGCCTTTTGCCGGACTGCGACCTGCAATCACCAGTTCAACCGCAGGAAAATGCTCACGAATCTGGCGGGCGATAGCTGACCCAATCATGCCGTAGCCACCGGCGATGAAGACTTTTTCTAATTTAATGTTTTTCATCTTAAAACCTCGTTATCAGGGATATCTATTGCGATAGCGAGACTTTATCCCCCGTCTGGTGTGTAATAAAGATCATGAATTTTCTTGGGGAAGTGAGGAATATTCACTAATGAGCATAAAGCTGGTGGATTTCAGCTATTTCGTGATCGTGGCGAAGTACCGCAGTTTTCGCCAGGCGGCGGAAGAGGTTGGGCTAACGCCCTCGGCCGTAAGCCATTCCATTCGCCAACTGGAGGAGCGGCTTAAAGTCAGGCTGTTCAACCGGACGACGCGCAGCGTGTCGCTCACCGAGGCGGGAAGAAAACTGCATGAGAAGGTTGCCCCGGCTTTTGATGACATCAGCCTCACGCTCGACGAACTCAACCTTTATCGCGAGACGCCGATGGGCATTATTCGGCTCAATGTTGTACGCCAGGGCGGCAGGCTTCAGCTTGCGCCGCTGATTGCCGACTTTACCCGTCAGTATCCTGATATTCAGGTTGAAGTGCAGATGGATGACCGGCTGGTCGATATCGTGAAGGCGCAGCTTGATGCAGGCGTGAGGCTGAACCGGGTTATAGAGAAGGATATGAAAGCTATTCCTGTCGGTCCGCCGGTACGCTACGCGGTTGTCGCCACGCCGGCATATTTTGCTCAGCATGGGATCCCGGCAGAGCCACAGTGGTTAACTGAACACAAATGCATTCAATTCCGTTACCCCAGCGGGAAAGCTTTTGGCTGGTATTTTGAACAAGCTGAAAGCCGTGAGGAGGTCGTTGTGAGTGGCCCCGTGGTTGTGGACGACCTGGATATTGCTCTCGACATGGCGCTTAACGGCGTGGGCCTGGCCTATGTGCTGCGGGAGATGGCCGAACCACACCTTCAGAGCGGGAAACTGATTTCCGTCCTGGATGACTGGCTGCCGGAGCTGCCGGGTTTTCACCTCTATTTCCCGAATCGCAAGCATCCGTCCGCCGCTTTCCGCGCTTTTCTGGATTTTCTTAAGGCGCGAAACTGAAAATAAAAAACCCGCCAAAAGGCGGGTTTGAACATGTACCACAATGGCTTCGTTAGATGGAAGTCCGGCGATAGTCGCGGTATTCCGGCAGCCAGAAGTTATCGTCGATGGCCTGCTTCAGGGCTTCAGCGGAGGTCACTACCGCTACGCCTTGCTGCTGGGCAATCTTCGCCACGGCAAAGGCGATAGCGCGGGACACTTTCTGAATGTCCTTCAGCTCTGGCAGCACCATGCCTTCTCCATTGTTCAGCAGCGGAGAATGCTGAGCCAGCGACTCGCTCGCCGCCATCAGCATTTCGTCGGTAATGCGCGACGCGCCGGAGGCAATCACCCCGAGGCCAATGCCAGGGAAAATATAGGCGTTGTTGCACTGGGCGATAGGGTACGTTTTATCTTTCCAGGTCACCGGATCAAACGGACTGCCGGTGGCCACCAGCGCGGCGCCATCGGTCCAGGTGATGATGTCCTGCGGCGTGGCTTCCACGCGGGAAGTCGGGTTAGACAGCGGCATCACAATTGGGCGAGCACAGTGCTTGTGCATTTCGCGAATGATCTCTTCGGTGAACAGGCCGGTCTGGCCGGAAACGCCGATAAGAATGTTTGGCTTCGCGTTACGCACCACGTCCAGCAGGGAAATCGCTTCGTTTTCCAGATCCCACTCCGCCAGGCTTTCGCGGCTCTGCACCAGTTTGGTCTGGAAGGAGAGCAGGTTAGGCATGTTGTCGGTGAGCAGGCCAAAACGGTCAACCATGAACACGTTGCCACGGGCGGCTTCTTCGCTCAGCCCTTCGCGCTGCATCTGGGCAATGATCTGCTCGGCGATGCCGCAGCCCGCGGAGCCTGCGCCCAGGAAGACGATTTTCTGCTGGTTAAGCTGACTGCCTGCAGCACGGCTGGCGGCGATCAGCGTCCCGACGGTCACAGCGGCGGTGCCCTGAATATCATCATTAAACGAGCAGATCTCGTCGCGGTAACGGGTCAGCAGCGGCATGGCGTTTTTCTGCGCGAAGTCTTCGAACTGCAGCAGCACGTCCGGCCAGCGGTGGCGCACGGCCTGGATAAACTCGTCCACAAACTCGTAGTAGTCGTCGCCGGTAATGCGCGGATGGCGAGAGCCCATATACAGCGGGTCGTTCAGCAGCTGCTGGTTGTTGGTGCCGACGTCCAGCACCACCGGCAGGGTGTAGGCCGGGCTGATGCCGCCACAGGCGGTGTACAGCGATAGCTTCCCGATAGGAATGCCCATCCCGCCGATGCCCTGGTCGCCCAGGCCGAGAATACGTTCGCCGTCGGTCACCACGATCACTTTGATGTTGTGGTTCGGCACGTTCTGCAGAATATCGTCCATGTGGTGACGATTTTCGTAGTTGATGAACACCCCGCGAGAGCGGCGGTAGATTTCTGAGAAGCGCTCACAGGCGGCCCCCACGGTGGGGGTGTAAATCACCGGCATCATCTCTTCCAGATGATTTTCAACCAGGCGGTAGAACAGCGTTTCGTTGGTGTCCTGGATGTTGCGCAGGTAGATGTGCTTGTCGATTTCGGTTTTGAAGCCCTGGTACTGAATCCAGGCACGTTCTGCCTGCTCTTCGATGGTTTCAACCACTTCCGGCAGCAGGCCGAGCAGGTTGAAATTGCGGCGCTCTTCGATGCTGAAAGCGCTGCCTTTATTTAACAGGGGGAATTCAAGTAAAACGGGTCCGGCGTAAGGGATGTAAAGCGAGCGATGTTTTTTTGGTTTGATGTCCATGTGCATACTCTTTTTTCGACGTAACGTCTTGCCAGTAAGGCTCATTCGGTAAGTTTTCGCGCAATATTATGGCACAGCGATTTTGCATCCGACACCGCCAGGCCAAGAACTTTGGTTACACAAGTCCTCAAATCGGCAGGAATTTTGTTTCAGCGCGTTCCGTGAGTGTGTTTAAATAGCTAAACCAGTTTAGCAATATTTAGCTTACGAATGGAGACACCATGAGCGTACAAGTTTGGGTTCTGGGCGATGCCGTCGTCGATCTGCTTCCGGACGGCAATGGCCGGTTACTGCAATGCCCTGGCGGGGCACCGGCCAATGTTGCCGTCGGGATTGCGCGCCTCGGAGGCAGCAGCGGATTTATTGGCCGCGTGGGGGACGATCCCTTTGGTCGCTTTATGCGACGCACGCTGCAGGAAGAAAGAGTAAACACCGAATTTATGCGGCTGGATGCCAACCAGAGAACCTCCACGGTGGTGGTAGATCTGGATGAACACGGCGAACGCACGTTCACCTTTATGGTTCGCCCCAGTGCGGATTTATTCCTTGAATACGATGATATTCCGTCCTTCAGCCACGGTCAGTGGCTGCATGTCTGCTCGATAGCCTTAAGCGCGGAACCCAGCCGGAACACGACGTTCTCCGCCATGGAGCAGATAAAAAAAGCCGGGGGCCTGGTCAGCTTTGACCCTAATATCCGTCCCGATCTTTGGCATGACGTCGCAGAGCTGCAGGCTTGCCTGACGAGGGCGCTGCTGCTGGCCGATGTGGTGAAACTCTCCGTCGAAGAGCTGATTTTTATCAGCGGGAAAACCCATCTCCATGAGGGCATTAAAAAGCTGGTCAGCCGCTTTGCTCTGCGACTTCTGCTGGTCACTCAGGGCAAGGAAGGCGTGCTGGTGTATTACCACGGTCAGATCTACCACTTTGATGCCCGGCCCGTGGTCTGTGTGGATACCACCGGGGCAGGCGATGCTTTTGTTGCCGGGTTGCTCAGCGGCCTGGCGACCCAGGGCTTACCCGACAGCGAAGAAGCCCTGGCCGGGATTATCGCTCAGGCGCAGCTTTGCGGGGCGCTGGCGACAACGGCGAAAGGCGCGATGACCGCGCTGCCTCACCGGGAAGAGGTCGAGCAATCGCTGTAATACGGTAAAAATATATTCTGATTGTCGTGCCTGTCACATTTACTAAATCGGTTTAGCAAAATTCGTTGCCCTCGGTATTTCGCCCTGGTTACCCTTTTTCAACTAAACCGGTTTAGCTAAACAAATGACATTAGCCTCTCAGGGATACGACGAACATGTATAAGAAAAATAAACTGGCAGTGATGATAGCCTTGCTGATTGGCACGGCGTCCGCGCAGGCCGCCACGGATTTAAACAGCATAGAATCACGCCTTGCCGCGATGGAGCAGCGCTTACAGGATGCAGAAAGCAGGGCGAAGGCCGCAGAACAACGCGCCAGCGCCGCCGAAAGCAAAGCGCAACTGCTCGCCACTCAACAACAGCAAACTCAGGCAACCACTCAGGCGGTGGCCGACCGTACTGCACGACTGGAATCAAAAGCAGATAAGCAAACTGGTTTTGAATTCCACGGCTACGCGCGTTCCGGCCTGTTAATGAATGATTCTGCATCCAGCAGTAAAAGCGGCCCTTACTTAACGCCCGCCGGGGAAACCGGGGGGGCAGTAGGGCGACTGGGTAACGAGGCCGATACCTACGTTGAGCTGAATCTGGAGCACCGCCAGACGCTGGACAATGGCACCACTACCCGCTTTAAAGCTATGCTCGCGGACGGGCAAAAGACCTACAACGACTGGTCGGCGGACAGCAGCGACCTGAATATTCGCCAGGCCTTCGCCGAACTGGGGAATCTCCCCGGCTTTGAGGGCCCGCTGAAAGGCAGTACCTGGTGGGCAGGCAAGCGCTTCGATCGTGACAATTTCGACATTCACTGGCTGGACTCCGACGTGGTGTTTCTCGCCGGCACCGGCGGCGGCGTGTATGACGTGAAATGGAACGACGGGCTGCGCAGCAACTTTGCGGTCTATGGCCGCAATTTTGGCAACCTCGAAGACACCGGCAACACCGTCCAGAACTATATGCTGACCATGAATCACTTTGCCGGGCCGTTCCAGCTGATGGTCACCGGTCTTCGGGCAAAGGATAACGACGACCGAAAAGATGCCAATGGCGATTTGATTCAAAAAGATGCCGCCAATACCGGCGTGCATACTCTGGTAGGGCTGCATAACGACAGCTTCTACGGCCTGCGCGAAGGCAGCGCTAAAACCGCGCTGCTCTACGGCCACGGTCTTGGCGCCGAAGTAAAAGGGATCGGGTCGGACGGTGCGCTGCTGTCGGAGGCGAATACCTGGCGCTTTGCCAGCTTTGGCGTGACGCCGATTGGCGGCGGCTGGCATATTGCTCCGGCGCTGCTGGCGCAAAGCAGTAAAGATCGCTACGTGAAGGGAGACAGCTATGAATGGGCCACGGTCAACGCGCGGCTTATCAAAGAAGTCACCCAGAACTTTGCTCTGGCGTTCGAGGGCAGCTATCAGTACATGGATCTGCGGCCAGAAGGCTACAAAGACCGTAATGCGGTCAACGGCAGCTTCTACAAGCTGACCTTTGCCCCAACGCTGAAGGCCGGCAGCATCGGCGACTTCTTCAGCCGCCCGGAACTGCGCCTGTTTGCTACCTGGATGGACTGGAGCAGCAAACTGGACAAATACGCGAGCAATGACGCCTTCGGCAGCAGCGGCTTTAACGCCGGTGGGGAATGGAACTTTGGCGTTCAGATGGAAACCTGGTTTTAACGAACTGGCCTCCCGCTGCGGCGGGAGTGCCACGACATAACAAGAAAGCGTTTAGAGGTGACTATGGATTTCAATCACATTGCCAGAGAGCTGATTCCTCTGCTGGGCGGCAAAGACAATATCGCCAGCGCGGCACACTGCGCAACGAGGCTGCGGTTGGTTCTGGTGGATGATGCGCTGGCAGACCAACAGGCGATTGGCAAAGTCGACGGCGTGAAAGGGTGTTTTCGCAACGCAGGGCAGATGCAAATCATCTTTGGCACTGGCGTAGTGAATAAAGTGTATGCTGCCTTTATTCAGGCCGCAGGCATTGCAGAGTCAAGCAAGTCCGAAGCCGCAGATCTTGCGGCGAAAAAGCTGAATCCGTTCCAGCGCATTGCCCGTCTGCTGTCGAACATCTTTGTGCCAATCATTCCTGCCATTGTGGCCTCAGGTTTGCTGATGGGGCTGCTCGGGATGGTGAAAACCTACGGCTGGGTCAGCCCGGATAACGCGCTCTATATCATGCTGGATATGTGCAGCTCGGCGGCGTTTATTATTCTGCCTATCCTGATTGGTTTCACCGCCGCCCGTGAGTTCGGCGGCAACCCTTACCTGGGCGCGACGCTGGGCGGAATTTTAACCCATCCGGCGTTAACCAACGCCTGGGGCGTGGCGGCCGGGTTCCACACCATGAACTTCTTTGGGCTGGAAGTGGCGATGATTGGCTACCAGGGTACGGTTTTCCCTGTGCTGCTGGCGGTGTGGTTTATGAGTCTGGTGGAGAAACAGCTGCGCCGGGTGATCCCGGATGCGCTGGATCTTATCCTGACGCCGTTCCTGACGGTCATCATTTCCGGCTTTATCGCGCTGCTGATTATCGGCCCGGCCGGGCGCGCGCTGGGGGACGGCATCTCATTCGTGCTCAGCACGCTTATTGCCCACGCGGGCTGGCTCGCCGGGCTGCTTTTTGGCGGGCTGTATTCCGTTATTGTGATCACGGGTATTCACCACAGCTTCCACGCTATTGAGGCCGGGCTGCTTGGCAATCCGGCCATCGGCGTTAATTTCCTGCTGCCTATCTGGGCAATGGCAAACGTCGCGCAGGGCGGAGCCTGCCTGGCGGTATGGTTTAAAACCCGGGATGCAAAAATCAAAGCAATTACGCTGCCTTCGGCGTTTTCTGCCATGCTGGGCATTACCGAAGCGGCGATTTTCGGGATCAACCTCAGGTTTGTTAAACCCTTTATTGCGGCGCTAGTGGGCGGCGCAGCGGGCGGGGCCTGGGTGGTTTCCGTGCATGTGTACATGACGGCGGTCGGCTTAACCGCGCTGCCGGGCATGGCTATTGTGCAGGCCAGTTCACTGGTGAACTACATCATCGGGATGGTTATCGCTTTTGGCGTGGCGTTCATCCTCTCCCTGTTACTGAAATACAAAGCGGAGTCTGAAGCATGACGCTTGCTTCCCGTTTACCGGCCATTTTGCAGGCCGTGATGACAGGCCAGCCCAAAGCCCTGCAGGATAAACACTATCCGCAGTGGCATCACGCCCCGGTGACCGGGTTGATGAACGATCCGAACGGATTTACCTGGTTTGCCGGGCGCTGGCACCTGTTTTATCAGTGGAACCCGCTGGCGGCGGATCATAAATACAAGTGCTGGGGCCACTGGAGTTCGGCTGATTTAGTGCAGTGGCGACACGAGCCGCTGGCGCTGATGCCGGATGAAGAATACGACCGCAGCGGCTGCTACTCCGGCAGCGCCGTTGACCTCGAAGGCAGACTGACGCTGTGCTACACCGGCAACGTTAAGTTTGACGACGGCAGCCGCACGGCCTGGCAATGCCTTGCGGTGGAAAACAGCGCCGGTGGCTTTGACAAAATGGGGCCAGTTTTACCGCTGCCTGCGGGCTACACCGGGCATGTGCGGGACCCGAAGGTCTGGCAGCACGAGGGCGTCTGGTACATGGTGCTGGGCGCGCAGGATCTTCACAAGCGGGGCAAGGTATTGCTGTTTTCTTCGCCGAATATGCGCGACTGGGAAAACAGAGGCGAAATTGCCGGGAACGGCGTCCACGGGCTGGCTGACGCAGGCTATATGTGGGAATGCCCCGATCTTTTCCCTCTTGACGGTAAACATGTGCTGCTCTGCTGTCCGCAGGGGCTGGCCCGTCAAAATGAACGCTTTCTGAACGTTTACCCTGCGGCGTATCTGGTTGGCGACTTTGATTACGCCACGGCGACATTCAGCCACGGCGACTTGAACGAACTGGATGCAGGCTTTGAATTCTATGCCCCGCAAACGGCGCTGGCGCCGGACGGGCGGCGTTTGCTCGTCGGCTGGATGGGCGTGCCGGACGGCGAGGAGATGCTGCAGCCAACCCGTGAACAGGGCTGGATCCACCAGATGACCTGCCTGCGGGAGCTTACGCTTAACAACGGCAAGCTTTATCAAAACCCGATAGCGGAACTGGCTCTGCTGCGCGAAGAAGAACAGCGCTGGCAAGGGCCAGCCAGCCTGGCTCCGGCGCTGGATGCAACGCGCCTGGAACTCCAGATAGAGGCCACGGGTCGCTTCAGTCTCCGCTTTGGCGGCGGCCTGACGCTGGACGTTACCGGGCAGGGCATTACGCTTCAGCGTCCGAGCCTGGCGACGGGCGAGCCGCTTCACCGTTACTGGCATGGCGCGGTTGCCTCGCTGCAGATCCTCTGCGACAGCTCAAGCGTTGAGATCTTCATCAATCAGGGGGAAGGCGTGATGAGCAGCCGCTATTTCCCGCATCCTTCGGAGCGGCTCTCTTTCAACGGCGAGTCGGCGGTCACGTTGCGCTACTGGCCGCTGCGTTCCTGCATGATACAATGAGGGTTTTCGACTCATTGCCACGGTTACGCTGTGAAAAAAACCAAACGCGTCACGATTAAAGATATTGCCGAACTGGCGGGCGTCTCAAAGGCGACCGCCAGCCTGGTCCTCAATGGCCGGGGCAAAGAGCTGAGGGTAGCCCAGGCCACCCGCGAACGCATCATGACGATTGCGCAACAACAGCACTACCAGCCGAGCATTCACGCTCGCTCGCTGCGGGATGACCGCAGCCATACCATTGGGCTTGTGGTCCCGGAGATCACCAACTACGGGTTCGCCGTTTTCTCCCACGAGCTGGAAATGCTCTGCCGTGAAGCGGGCGTTCAGCTGCTTATCTCCTGCACTGACGAAAATCCGGGCCAGGAAAACATGGTGGTCAGCAACATGATTGCGCGCCAGGTTGACGGCCTGATTGTCGCCTCCAGCATGCTGACAGCTGTGGATTACCACAAACTGAGTGAGCAACTGCCGGTGGTGCTGTTTGACCGGCACATGAACGACACCGCGCTGCCGCTGGTTGCCACCGACTCGGTGCAGCCTACCGCCGAGCTGATCGCCCCGATTGCCCGCCAGCATGCGGATGAATTCTACTTTTTAGGCGGCCAGCCGAGGCTTTCCCCCACGCGGGATCGGCTGGAAGGGTTTACCCAGGGCCTGGCTCAGGCGGGCGTCACGCTGCGCCCGGAGTGGATCATTCACGGCAACTATCATCCGAGCTCGGGCTATGAGTCCTTTGCTGCACTGTGCGCGCAGCTTGGACGTCCGCCCAAAGCGCTGTTTACCGCCGCCTGCGGCCTGCTTGAGGGCGTGCTGCGCTACATGAGCCAGCACAACCTGCTGGAGAGCGACATTCACCTGGCCAGCTTTGACGACCACTACCTGTATGACTCGCTGTCGGTGCGCATCGACACCATTCAGCAGGATAACCGCCAGCTGGCTTTTCATTGCTATGACCTGATCAGCAAGCTGATTGACGGGCAGTCGCCCACGCCGATGCAGCGCTATCTTCCGGCCAAAATATTACGTCGGCATTCATAACAAACAGCCTGCCACCATCGCTATAGGGAAATAACGTTATGCAAACTTTTTGCTACCCGGCCGGAACGCTTCTTGCTGATAAAGAGCAGGCTGAACACGCCTCGCCGTTCAAGGTAATGATTGAAACTCCGCGCCTGATACTTTCGCCACCCTCACCGGAAGATGCCCCGGCACTGCTCAGCATTTTTTCCGATCCACAGGTGATGAAATACTGGAACACCGCGCCCTGGTGCTCCCTTGACGATGCTCTGCGTTTTATCGACCGCAGAACGGCAGAGATGCAGGACCGTTCTGCGCTGACGCTGTGCATCCGGGATAAACAGTCGTGCCAGCTGGCGGGAAAATGTATGCTTTTCAGCTTTGACTTTCATTCCCGCCGCGCCGAGATTGGGTTTGGTCTGGGGCGCGAGCACTGGGGGAAGGGACTGGTTAACGAAGCCGCCGAGGCGCTGATTAGCTATGCCTTTAAGGTACTTCATCTGCGTCGCATCGAAGCTGAAATTGATCCTGGCAACCAGGCTTCTGCAGCCGCCCTGCAAAAGCTGGGCTTTGCTCAGGAAGGGCTGCTGCGGCAGCGTTGGGAAATCAACGGCGTGATTTCTGACTCAGCGCTTTTTGGACTGTTGGCCGCAGACAAAAAAGCCTGAGGCGTTTGGCTAGTTTCGGTCAGGGAACCATAAACCAAAGCGGGTCACCCCGGCCTGGCTTTCCACCCAGCAGCGCCCCTGATGCAACTGCATGATGGAATGCACGATGGATAAGCCAAGTCCGCTGGAGTGCGCCGAGTCGTTGCGGGAAGGGTCGGCCCGGTAGAACCGGTCGAAAAGCCTTTCCTGGTGCGCCGGGGAAATGGTCTCCCCACGGTTCATCACCACGATGGACATACCTTCCGCTTCAGGCCTGGCAGCAATCTCAATCTCACTGCCGGGCTCGGCATAGCGCACCGCGTTAGACAGCAGGTTCGCCAGCGCACGGCGCAGCAACAGGGCATCCGCATTGACCGTGCCGCTGGCGTGCGTTTGAATCGTCACCTCACGCTCGGCGGCCAGATCCTCAAAATACTCACCGAGGCGGTGAGTCTCTTCAACAATGTCAATATCACGCCGCTGGATCTCCTGGTCAGGCTGTTCCGCCTGGGCCAGAAACAGCATGTTGTCTATCATCCGCGACATACGCTGCAGCTCTTCAAAGTTTGAGCCCAACAGTCGCTGGTAATAGGCGTTGTCCCTCGCCGCGCCGAGGCCAACTTCTGTCTGGCCGAGCAGGGTGGTTATCGGCGTGCGCAGGTCATGGGCCATATCGGCACTGACCTGTTTTAACTGCTGGAACCCGCGTTCCAGCCGCTCGAGCATCGCGTTGATTTGGTCAATCAGCGCATCAAGCTCCATCGGCACATCCTGCTTATCCAGCCTCGACGAGAGCGTTTGGGTGCCAATAGTCGCCGTGCGATCGGCCAGACGACGCAAAGGCGAAATGCCACGTCGGGCAAAGATCACCGCCAGTACGACCGAGATGGCCGCCATCATCGAGGCAAAGAGAATAATCTTGTTGCGATACTCTTCGAGAATATGGGTTCTGTCGCTTAGCACCCGCGCCGACACAATCTCCAGCGGCGGTAAATTATTGGCCGAGGGGCTAATTGCCGCCATGTAAACCATCGGTGTGCCGTCCGCATTATTGGCGTGATGTACGGCCTCAAGCGTCAGCCGCTGATTGGCGGCAACCGGCGTCACGGTGGGAAGCGCGCGCTGCATGGGGTTAACTTCCAGCAATGTGGCACCGCCCACATAGCGGATCACCAGCAGGGATTCCGTATTGCCCAGCATATTGGCAAACAAATGGGGCTTTTCGCGGATCAACTGCCGCGCATCCAGATCCCGCAGCAGCGTACTGATCTGGTCCACGCGGGAAACCAGCGCCGCGTCATCACGGATAGAAAGCTGCTGGCGCAGGGCGTAATAGAGCGCGCTGCCCATGACGGTAAACGCCACAAAGGAAAAGGCGGCCAGCAACACGGCAAGGCGGAAGGTTAGCGAAGTACGCTTCATGACTCTGGCTCGCAGCGGTAGCCCACGCCATGCACGGTATGGATTAGCCGCACCGGGAAGGGGTCGTCCACTTTTTGCCGCAGCCTGCGCACCGCGACGTCCACCACGTTAGTGTCGCTGTCGAAATTCATGTCCCACACGCGGGAAGCCAGAAACGTTCGCGACAGAACTTGCCCCGGATGCTGGAGAAAGCACACCAGCAGCTTGAACTCTTTATTGGTCAGCGTGATGCGCTTGCCTTCGCGCTCGCAGCGAAACCTGGCAACATCCACCAGCAGATCGGCCATCGTCAGCACTTCTTCGGCTTCGGCCTGCGGCTGGCCGCGGCGTAAAATAATGCGGATCCTTGCCAACAGTTCGGCAAAGGAGAAAGGCTTGACGAGGTATTCATCGGCCCCCAGACCAAGCCCGCGTAAACGGTCCTCCAGCCTGCCGCGCGCGCTCAGAAACAGCACCGGCGTCTGGCTGTGGGCGCGTAAACGCTCCATTACCGTCCAGCCGTTCATTTCCGGCAGCATGACGTCCAGCAGAATCAGGTCATAATTTTCTTCCCGGGCCAGATGCAGGCCGTCAATGCCGTTAGCCGCCCAGTCTGCGGTATAGCCCGCTTCGTTCAGTCCGCTCACCAGGTAGGCGGCGGTTTTCGCTTCGTCTTCAATAATGAGGATTTTCAAGCAGCGGATCCCGTCGAAAAGAGAGAAAAGGGCGTGGAGACCGCCCCAGTCTCGTCATTATAAGAGGCGTGAACCTCAGTAGCCAGGCACGTGCGCCGCTTTCATGATCAGATTAGCCACCGCTTCAGGCTGGGAAATCAGCGAAACGTGGCTGGATTTTAGCTCGATGGTTTGCGCGTGCATGCGCTTCGCCATAAACCGCTCCAGATCCGGGTTGATCGTGCGATCTTCAGTCGATACCGCGTACCAGGTCGGCTTGTCATGCCAGGCGGCAACCGTGGTTTTCGCCATGGTGATGGCTTTGCCCATTGGCTGCTGCACCGCGTAATAGGCTTTGGCCTCGCTTTCCGGCAGGTCGCCGGCGAAATCGTGGATAAATGCCGACTCGCTCAGCGCGCCGTAGCCGTCGTCGTTCCATTTAAGGCCAGCGGAAGCCGGTGCCGCCGGGTATTTTTTGGTGAGCGCCGGGTAATCTTCACCCGCTTCCGGGGCGCGGGCGGCGATATACACCAGGCCTTTGACTTCTGGCTCATCGCCCGCCTGGCTAATCACCATCCCGCCGTAGGAGTGTGCCACCAGAATCACCGGGCCGTTTTGCTGCGCCAGCGCGCGTTTTACCGCGGCAACATCGTTATCTAAAGAGGTCGTCGGGTTCTGTACCGCCGTGACGTGCAGACCTTTGGCCTGCAGCAGGGGAATAACTTTGCCCCAGCTCGATCCATCGGCAAACAGGCCGTGCACCAGCACGATATTTTTCACTTCCTGTGTAGCAGATGCGGTGTCGGCATAGGCCGCCGTGGTACCAAGAGACGCCAGCACAAGGGTGGCGAGAGCAGAGAGATGGCGTAATTTCATGATCTATCCTCAGGATTCAACAAGGGGGTCAGGACCAATGTAGTTCCCGGGCGCCAACAAAGTGCTGACGTACAAATGACAAAAAAATGACAAACAGGGCGTTCTTGCGATACATGATGAACGGCTCTACACTGAATTTTTCAGCCTGAAGAGATTGTAAATGACTAATAATATTACGCCTTTTGCCTTTGTGCTGGCGGTAAACAACCTTGATGACACTGCAGGTTATTTCCGCGATACGTTAGGCTTTACCCTTGAATGGCCTGGCACGAACGGCTGGCAATTAGCGGTGCGAGGGACAGTGAAGGTGATGCTGGGCCATTGCCCGCAGGCGCTGGCCCCAGCTTCCCTTGGGGATCACAGTTATTTCGGCTATCTGCATGTTGATGACGTGGATGCACTCTACGCCGAGTTTACCCGGCGTGGTGCCATCATTTTACAACCACCGGCCAGCCGTCCACATGGGATGCGCGAATTTCTCGTCGCGACGCCAGAAGGCCATAAAATCATGATTGGCCAGGTGTTGTAAAAAGGCCATCAGCCACCACGGAATTTGCTTTCACGGGTCACTATCACCGCCAACAGCCCGGCCAGCGCAAAAGCGGCGGCCACGTAGGGAATAGGGCGAGGCCCAGTCAGGTTTATCAGCACGCCGCCGACCAGTGAGCCGAAGCCAATTGCCGCGTTAAACACCGACACGTTGACCGAGGTTGCCGCATCCGGGCCGCCTTCAAGCGTGGATGCCTCTTTGAACACCAGGGTTTGCAGCAACACCGGCAGAGCCCCATAAGCTGCACCCCACAGGGCGATAGCGATAAAAATTGTGGTATGGCTGACGGTCGCCGCATTAAGAAAAGCGAGGCTGGCGGTAAACAGCGCGGCCACCACGCCCAGACTGGTTCGCGGCTCCCGGGCGGCAAAAGGCCCCACCGCAAAGTTGGTGACAACGCCTGCCGCACCGTAAACCAGCAATAACATACTGATTTGCGAGCTGCTCTGGCGGGCCATTTGCTCAAGGAATGGCGTAATGTAGGTATAGGCCAGGAAGTTGCCGGTCACCACCAGCGCGGTGATGCCAAGAATGGCCAGCAATGCTCTGTTTTTAAACACCGCGGAAATAGCGCCGCGTCTGGCGGATTTAGCGATTCGTACCGCGGGAACGGACCAGGCGATAAGCGTGAAAACCACCAGGCACAAGAGGCACAGAGCGGCAAATACCGCCCGCCAGCCGTAAAAATCGCCCAGCATCGTGCCCGCCGGAACCCCGAGCACCGTTGCCAGCGAAACGCCCCCAAAAACAATGGACGTTGCCCGCACGGCGTTGCGTGCTGCCACCAGATGCACGGCGGTCACCACCGCCGTGGACCAAAATACGCCGATAGCCGCGGCCACCAGAATACGCCCCACAAAGACAACAAAATAATCAGACGCAAGCCAGGTAATCAGGTTGCCGGCAAAGCAGGCCGCCAGCAGCCCAGCCATCAGCGTTTTGCGGTTAATATGCCCCAGTAACCCGGTTAGCGGCGCGGCGGTGAGGGCCACCATGAAGGCAAAAATCGTGACCAGATAACCGGCCACGCCGAGGGAAATGTTTAGCCCGGCAGCCATGCCCGGCAGCACTCCCACCGGCATCAGTTCGGTACTGACAAAAGTGAAACAGCCCAGGCTCAGCGCCAGCACCGCCGCGATGCTGCGGGCCCGGGAAACGTGTGCGCCCTGCGGCGCAGCGATATTTGTACTGCTTGAATGCATAAAACCATCCTGAAAATGTGAACAGGTCGAGATGACGAGCAAATTGTGGCGTCGTACAGGTCAGAATGCGATAGCATGAAAGGCATATCACCTATGACTGAGAATCAATAATGAGAGCATTTAGTTCGCAACTGCTGGAAGGTGTGGACGTGATGGCGGCGGTAGTGGATACGCTAAGCTTTGGCGCTGCCGCCGAAATGCTCGATATGTCGCAGTCGGGTGTCAGCCGGGCGATTGCACGCCTGGAAAAGCGGCTCGGTATTCGCGTGTTTGACCGCACCACGCGTTCAGTGCGGCTGACCGATGAGGGGCGGGCGTTCTACGAGCAGGTTATGCCGCTGATTGGCGCCCTGGCCGAAGTCACCGGCGGCGCGGCAGGGGACGGGCAGAGCATTCGCGGCAGACTGAGGGTGAATGTTGATCCGCTGTTTGCCAGCCAGGTTTTAGGGCCACGCCTCGGCGCGTTTATGGATAAGCACCCTGAGCTTGAAATCGAGCTGCGCAGCCGGGACGAACTGGGGGACCTTATTTCTGACGGCTTCGATCTGGCGCTGCGCTTTGGTCACCCTCAGTCCTCATCGCTGATAGCCAGAAAGCTGTTCGACACGCGGGTATTTGCCATGGCCTCGCCTGAATACGTGCAGCGTTTTGGGCGGCCTGAAACACCGCAGGAACTGGAGCAGGAGCCGCACCGCTGCGTATTGTTCCGCGAGCCGCTGACGGGGAAGCCTTTCAGTTGGGAATTTCATCAGGGGAAAAAGAAACTGATGATCCAGCCGCGCGGCCTGTTAACGGTGAATGATGCGGAAACCGCATTCAGTACCTGTCTTGCGGGGCTGGGCGTTGTGCAAATATTCGAGCTGGGCAGTGAGGAATACATCGCTTCTGGGCGGCTGGTGCCGCTGTTTCCCGAATGGTCAGATCATCGATTCCCGCTCTATGCGTATTACCCCTCCCGGCATCATGTGCCGGCGAAAACACGGGCATTTCTGGACTTTGTTAGCGGGCTGGTGGGTTGACGTTCTCAGGCAAAACCGAGCAAGGCTGTCCGCTCCGTGCCAAATGCGGACGTCAGGAGTATTATCGATGTCCTCATTCCTGCAGCAGTAGACCCGGTAATGAGGACTCCTGAACGTTATCGAGGACTCATTTGGAACAGCCGCTATGAAACAATTGGCCTTTTTACTGCTCATTATTACTGGTTCAGCTTCTGCAGCCCCTTCAATAGAGGTGGGATTTTCTCCGGAAGGTAGCGCACAACAGCTCGTGCTAAATACCATCAATTCAGCGCACTCCTCTATCGAAATGGTTGCATATGCATTTCAGGCCCACGATATTGCTGCTGCACTAGATGCAGCCCAACAGCGAGGCGTTAGAGTACAAGTCGTTATCGATAAACGTCGAAATAGAGGCAGTACATCACTGGCGGCAATGCGCGACATTACTCGCCATGGAGTGGAGCTGCGCATTGATGGGCATTACCATATTCAGCACGATAAGATGATGATTGTTGATGGTTCAACTGTAGAAACAGGTTCATTTAATTATGCAAAATCAGCAGAGTACGATAACAGCGAGAATGTCATCGTTATTAAAAATATGCCTCACATCGTGTCTCAGTATCAGGAACATTTTGCTTCCCGGTGGGCAATATCTGAACCCTTCGAACTTAAAACACAGGGTTAGTCACTCTTCACTTTAGCGGCCTTTAACGTCAGCATCTCGCTCAAAGCAGCCGGGCAATTTTTGCCTAAGCAATAGGCTTAACGAGGAATGGGCCGCCCCCCTATTAGTGCTCAACAATCCACAAAAGCGGCACCACCGGCAGGGCGAAAATAACGACAAAAATGGTCAGTTCTTCGCCCCAGCCATAGCCTACTTTAATTACGCCGATCAGCATATTTACCGCCGCAATCAGGCACCACAGTACCGCAAAGCCTCGGGCGATAATTGCCTGAGCCGGCGGGTAGTCCGGGCTGAACAGGCGGATAAGCAGGTAACAGCCGCTGGCGAGCAAAAAACCGCTCAGCAGAAATAACAATGTTCGCATAAAACACTCCTGGAAATGGCCTGCGGCTTAACTTTGCGAGATAAGCCGCAGGCTGGGGATTTACTGCCGGGGAGTAAGCAGGTCGCCTAAACCAATACGCTGCAAAAACTCCTTGCGGATACGGTCGGCCACGGCGTTGACCACTTCGGCCCCGTCATCAGAGGGATCAACGTGCACGCGGAACGGGCGTTTGCCATACGGCGCATTCACAATATCCACCATCGCCGCCGCGACATCGGCAACATCGGTATCCTCTGGCTCACAGGCCGCCAGGCCTTTCAGCGCTTCATCTTCCAGTCCAGCGGTTGGGCCAGTTTGGGTCCAGGCCAGCTCACGTTCGCTGTCCGCAGGCTTGCCGGAATGCAGGAAGTGATTGGTGCCTTTGGTAAAAGCCCCCGGCACCAGAATCGAGCTTTCAATACCCCAGCGGCTCAGTTCGGCGGCATAGCTGACGGCCACGGCGTCCATCGCGGCTTTGGCGGCAAAATAGGGTGCCAGATAAGGCGGAGTACCGCCCCGAGTGCTGCTACTTCCGACCCACAGCAACAAACCTTTTCTCTGCTGACGCAGATAAGGCAGTGCCGCCCGATTAACCCGCTGGGTGCCCAGCACGTTAATGTCGAATAGCTGGCTGAACTGCTCCGGCAGAAACGCCTCGGCAGGGCCGAAGGACATATGCCCGGCATTGTGCACCACGACGTCCAGCCGGCCTTGCTCCGCGATGATATGCGCGACTGCCGCCTCCGCAGAAGCCTCGGACTGCACGTCCAGCTCAATGGCGCGAAGATCCACGCCGTGTTGCCGCGAATACTCTTGCAGGCTTTCAACCTGGGGAGCATTGCGACCTGAAATATCGCGCATACTGGCATAAACGGTGTGCCCGGCATGGGCGAGGGCGCGCGCGGATAAGGCACCAAAGCCGCTGGATGCGCCGGTTATCAGTATAATTTGCTGCATGTTTGTCTCCTGTTGGTCGCCAGTCTTATGCAAAGCCGCCGTTAACGCGGATCACCTGAGAATTCACCCAGCTGCCGTCCGGGCCAGCCAATGTCGCCACAATACTGGCGATTTCCTCTGGCGTGCCGATGCGCCCCAGCGGGGCGAGGCTGGCGATGGCCTGAATTTGCTCTTCGGTTTTTCCGTTCAGGAACAGATCGGTGCCGGTTGGCCCCGGTGCAACGGCGTTGACGGTGATATTACGGCCACGCAGTTCGTTGGCGAGGACGTGCACCAGGCCTTCAACCCCGGCTTTGGAGGCGATGTAGGGGCCATAGGCCGGGAATGATTTGGCAATAACGCTGGTTGAAAGGGCGATAATGCGGCCGCCATCCTGCAGAGACTCTGCGGCGTTGGCCAGCACCATAAACGCCCCCCGCAGATTTGTATTGATGATTTTGTCGAACTCGGCCAGGCCTGCTGGAGTAATTTTCACCATCGGCATAATCCCCGCGCTGTGCACCACCACATCCAGCTGGTTGTGGAGAGCTTTCGCTTCAGCAAACAGACGGGTGACATCGCTTTCCGAAGAGACATCGGCCTGAATCGCCACGGCGTTCCCGCCGTTGTTTTTAATCGCCTGGACCGTTTCATCGGCGCTGGCTTTATTTCCGGCGTAGTTCACGACGACGGTGAAGCCGTCGCGGGCCAGTCTTTCGGCAATTGCCCGGCCAATTCCACGGGAAGCGCCGGTCACCAGGGCAGTTTTCTTTGCAGTCGTCATGTTGTTCTCCAGATGCGGTGAGTGAATCGCCCCGAGTGGGCGTGGGTGCATTGTTAATGTTTTTGATTTCGGGATAAATGGTGCTAATTTGATTAGATAATTCCGTTTTGGTTAACAATAGCAGATGGATAAATTTGACACTTTGCAGCTGTTCACCCGCATTGTTGAGCTGGGCAGTTTCAGCCAGGCCGCCGACCAGCTTGGTATCCCGAGGGCCACGGCAAGCAATGCGATTAAAGAGCTGGAGAGCCAACTGGGCTGCCGCTTGCTGGAGCGCACCACCCGGCATGTGCGAGCCTCTCAGGATGGGAAAGCGTACTACCAGCGCTGTGTGTACATTCTTGCGGAGCTGAATGATGCCGAAGCCGCGCTGCGCCCGGTTGTGGCCCGGCCTCGCGGTATCCTGCGTATTGACCTGCAGGGAACGCATGCCTCGCACATCGTCCTGCCGCGCCTGGACGAGTTTCATCGCCGTTATCCGGATATCGAACTGATTATAAGCAGCGGCGACAGGCTGGTGGATTTAATCCGCGAGGGGATAGATTGCGTGGTGCGTGCCGGTAAATTACAGGACTCTTCGCTGGTCGCCCGTCATCTGGCGGATCTCCCGCAGGTGGTATGCGCCAGCCCGGATTATCTGGCGGCGTTTGGCGTGCCTGCACACCCGGACGATCTTGACCAGCACCAGTGCGTGAACTTTTTCTCGACGACAGGCGGCCTGAATTACCCTTTTGAATTCATTATCGATAACGAGCGCCGGGCTTATTCGCCGAAAGGCTGGGTGACGGTCAACGAAGCTGAGAATTACGTGATCTGTGCGCTACGCGGCTGCGGGCTGGTTCAGCTCCCGCGCTACCACGTTGAACAGCCACTGAGCGAAGGTCGGCTGGTAGAAGTGATGCCTGACTGGCAAAGTCCGGCCATCGCGGTATCCGCGGTGTACACGCAAAACCGGCAGCTTTCGCCGCGGGTGAGGGTGTTTATCGACTGGCTGAAGGGGATTTACAGCTCGCGGTTTCCTCCCGAAGGGAAGGCTTAAACACCTGCTAAACCTCGCCGCGATTTGACTGGTTTTTAAAAGGCTTCGGGATCCATACTGACTTCCTCTAATGTGCTTTTGAGACAGGATCCCCGGATGAACTTCCCCCAAGGTCTGAACGTATTTCGCTTAGCGTTTTGCGCTTTTTTATTATCCCCATTCGCTACGCATGCAGCCAACGGCGGCCCCTTAAATATTGCCATATACCGGGGAGCTGCCGGCTGCGATGAATGTTCCGAAATGGTGGCGAAATCCCTGCAAAATACCAGGAAAAACATTGTTATTTCCTACATCGGTGAAAAAGAAAAGCTAAAGCTGACCGGCCAGAACTTGAGTAAATTTGATCTCTATGTGCAACCTGGCGGCGGGCAGGATATTCCGGCTGCGTATGATGCCATTGGTGATGATGGCGCGCGGGCTATCAGAGAGTTTGTGAGACGCGGGAAAGGTTATCTTGGCTTGTGCATGGGGGCTTATCTGGCGGACAAAGACTGGATAGGGCTTATCGACAACCCCCTTGAGTCTGAGGTCGGTCGGCCTGAGTCCGGCGTGGCGGATGAAGGTGACTACACGCTGAATATCCGCTGGGGGAATAAAAAAGAGCCTTTTTATTATCAGGACGGCCCTTATTTTAATCCCGGCACGAAAAGCAGCGGCTTTACGCCCGTGGCCTGGTACAGCAACGGCGACGTGGCTATCGCCGCTTACCGCTATGGCAGAGGAAAAGTGGTATTGACCGGCCCACATCCGGAGGCGGATGGCAGCTGGTTTGACAACAGCGTCACCGGGCACACCTCACCTCAGAGTAAAATGGCCCGGCTGCTTAGCTATTTCGACAGGGGTTCGAACGGCATTCCCAGCGACTGAACAAAGGCTTTAACCTGCGGATACCAGAGCTTGACGCCCGCTTTGCTGTCGGCAAAGTCGTGGGAGTTTTTGCCGAAGGTGCCGATATCGATCATTCGGGCATGCCCGGCGTCGCCCTCCGCGTTGCGGGTGTAGGCATTAAACATTTGCTCCGGCATCGGCTGCGGCCAGAGCTGGTCGTTATCGCCATAGAACCAAACCGACGGGTAGCGAGCCTGTTTACCTATCGCGCCATAGGTGCGTACCAGATTTTGCTGCCAGCCTTCACATTTTGGCTGGCGCAGACCGCCCGAGAAATTAATCGCGCCCAGCACGCCGGGGAGTGGATGCGTACTCAGCGCCATAGTCACCAGCCCGCCGTCAGACTGGCCGGCAATCACAATGCGTGAACGGTCAACGTAGGGCAGTTTGACCAGTTCCTTGAGGGCGGCAGCCACGCCATCTGCTTCATCAAACGCGTGACGACGCACATCGCATCCGTCTTTCGGGTAGTCGCCGCCGGAGGCCGCAAAACCTTCCCGCATCGGAATCGCGACCGCAAATCCCCGATGAACAAATACTGAGGCAATCTCCAGGTGACGGGAACGCGGCTGCGTGCGCGCATTGCCCGGATTTTTACCGTGGTTCATCAACAGCAGGGGAAAAGGCCCATTACCCGAAGGCTTATACAGCGTGGTTTCCAGCTCAACGGTTTTACCCTCTATTTGCACGGGCAACATCACAATCTGCTCATTGAGCTGGCGATCCAGCTTCAGGGAAGATGAAGCGTTATTACTGGCGGAACTGCAGCCGCTGACGCTGAGAAGAAGTGCCGCAACCGGCAGCCCGGTGAAGAGATGAAACAAAGAACCGGAGCGCTGTGGCTCCTGAAATAGAGGTGCTATCAGCCACTTCAAAGAACCCATCTGTTTACCCTGACAAAAAATACTGCGGTTGAATTATGCCGTGTCGTCAACGGACGGCTGTTGTTTTGCATACAAATAAACCGATGCGCGGGAAACGCCCAGATGCTGCGCCACGGTCTCCATCGACTTACGGATATCCAGTAATCCTTCTTTTTTTAGCGTCTGCAACAGCTCAATTCTTTCTGAAGTTTTCAGCGCGCGCGGCGTGGTGGCTATGCCAGCCGCATAACGATCGATTCTCAGCCGGATGGCTTCGGAACCTGCGGGTTCAATATGTTCTTCCACCGGGCCGGGGCTGGTGTCGGTGAAGCGGGCGAGTGCGCTTTGCATCCCTCTGAACAAGGTCATATCCAGGTTGAGGCAAAGGGCGGCGACATAGTTCCCGGCGTCATCTTTCAGCCCAATAGAGGTGCTTTTCACCGGGCGTCCGTCGGCAAACTGGTTGGCATAATTGGCGATCACCGTCGGGAAATCAGGGGAGGCGATGCGCGCCAGCCCCATTTCCGTGGCGCCCTGGCCAACCTCGCGGCCAGACAGGTTGTTGTGGATGGAGAGAATAGAGTGCTCGGGCTGCGTCAGGTCGTGCACCACCACTTCGCAAAAAGGCGCGAAGGTTTCACTCAACCCCTGGGCGATGTTTTCGAGCTGGTCGAGCAGGGCACTGTTTTCTGATTTTGACACTCTATTTCTCCTGTTAATTAACGCGGGCCGGCGAGGTACTCAGCGTAGCGGCTGATATCGACGTTGCCGCCGCTGATGATAATCCCGATTCGCTTCCCGCGCAGGCTCTCTTTCATTCCGCGCGCGGCGGCAAAGCCAAGGCAGCCCGTCGGCTCGACCACCATTTTCATCCGCTCGGCGAAAAACTTCATCGAATCGATCAGCTCTTCATCAGTGGCGGTGAAAATGTCGTCCACGTTCTGGCAAATCATCTGGAAGGTGTAGTCCCCGAGGAAGGTGGTTTGTGCGCCGTCGGCGATGGTTTTGGGCGTATCAATCCGCACAATTTGTCGATGCCGGAGTGACTGCTGGGCATCGTTCCCGGCTTCCGGTTCCACGCCGTAGACTTTGCAGTTGGGGGAAAGATGGCGCGCCGCCAGCGAACAGCCGGAAATCAACCCGCCGCCGCCCAGGCAGACAAACAGCGCGTCCAGCTCGCCAACTTCGTCGAACAGCTCTTTCGCCGCGGTGCCCTGGCCGGCAATGACGTGCGGGTGATCGTAAGGCGGGATCAGCGTCAGGCCATATTTGTCAGCCAGATCTTTGCCGATTTGCTGGCGGTCTTCGGTGTAGCGGTTATAGAGAATGACTTTGCCGCCGTATTCGCGCGTGGCGGCAATTTTAGCCGCCGGGGCATCTTCCGGCATCACGATGGTGGCCGGGATCCCCAGCAGCCTTGCGGAGAGCGCAATCGCCTGGGCGTGGTTCCCGGAGGAGAAGGCCACCACGCCAGCTTTTTTTTGCTCCGGCGTAAACTGAGCGAGAGCGTTCATGGCCCCACGGAACTTAAACGCCCCCATTCGCTGGTAGTTTTCGCACTTGAAAAAGACTTCGGCACCAAACTCTTCATTCACGGTACGGGACGTCATGACCGGGGTGCGGTTGGCATGGCCTGCAATGCGCTGAGCCGCCGCGACCACATCTTCATAAACAGGGAGAACTAATTCACTCATTTTGCCACCTTTAAACGGTTGTCTTATTCAGAGAGCGCCACGGCTTCAATTTCGAGCGCCGCGCCGTAATGGAGCTGTGCCACGCCGGCCACCGCGCGAGAAGGGCGATGCTGACCGATCCACGCCGCATAAATGCTGTTAAACAGCGGCCAGAGGTTGATATCAGTGATGTACACCCTTACGGAGACAAGATGTTGTTTTGTCACGCCCGCGCAGGCCAGGCAAGATTCAATATTCTGCAGCACCAGTTGAGCCTGTTCTTCGAAGGGCGCTTCGCAGCGAGGCGTGCCGTCCGCCGCCACGGGAAGCTGACCGGAAATAAACACCAAACCACCTGCAGTGGCGGTATGGGAATAGTGCCCCACGGGGGCAGGAACCTGTTCGATATTGCGCAGCGTAATGTTCGGGGCCATGTATCCTCTCAAGCGCGGTCAGATTTAGACAAATAATCTATATCTGGACTAAATGTCGATCAAGAGGTTTTCAACATGGAAAGCAGCAAGGGGGATAGGGGTGAACTGGCAGGGAGGAGAAAGCCCGGATCGCGGCCGTTAGGGCGGGAAATGCCAATGTGTTACTATAATAAAAAACGGGGTCTTAAGGGTTAGGGATTATAACTATATGAGATTTTATGGCATTGAATATCTACAAACGCAGTCTAATATTAATGATTATTTAAAATACATCATTATATTTAGTACTTTATTTATCCTGATCGTTTTTTTTAGCCTGTACATGCGTCATCGCTTACAAACTAAATATCGAGATCTAACAATTATAGTATTTTTATTTTTACTCTTCATTTCGGGTGTTCAGTATGCAGATTATACTGACAGTCAAAATATACACTCTCAATCATCACAAATGGTGAGTTTTGTTAAATTGCTATCAAAAGAAAAAGAAGTGGGTATGGATTCTATATTTTCAAACTCAGTACAGCTCTCGGATGGCATCATCATTAAAATTAATGATCTTTACTATCGAGTCAATTTAAGTCCGGATCAAAAAACATATAGTTTAGTTGAGGTGTCGTTAGTAAACCCAGGCATAGAAATCATAAAAAACTGAGGAACAGAAATGATAATTTATACGCCGATCATGATAAAATTGGGCTTGGGGATACTGTGTCTGATTATTCAAATAAATCTCATGGGGAAGGGCAATCTGGCGCCTTCATCCGCAATGGATCAGGTTCAAAACTATGTGCTCGGGGGGATTATCGGTGGCGTAATTTATAATGAATCGATAACAGTACTGCAGTTTGTTTTGGTGTTAATTATATGGACCTTCCTCGTCTTTGTCCTTAAGTTTTTAAAAGAAAATAATCGGTTAGTTAAAAGGATTATTGATGGCAAGCCAATCACCCTGGTACATAATGGCAGTGTCAATGTTAAGGAGTGTTTACGCAATGGTGTTTCTGCGAATGATTTGATGTTCAAGTTAAGGGCGAATAGCATTTATGAAATAGAACAATTGAAGCGAGTAGTTCTCGAGCAGAATGGGCAATTAACCATTATACAAAGTGGTGATGAGAATATACGCTACCCAATTATAGTTGATGGTTTAGCTAACCATGATTTGCTCGAAATCCTTAACAAGGACAACGCCTGGTTAGAAAATGAAGTTATCAAGCAAGGCTTTAATAAAATTAGCGAAGTCTATTTGGGCGAGTATCTCTCGGGCAGGATTAATTTATACGGATATGAAAAGTAGTCGCCAAAATCAAGCTCTTTACCTACTGGATTATAGATAAAGTAAATGTGTTTCATCCTTTAACTATCACTCTAAAAACCCCACCGCATGGGTGGGGTTGCCAGAAAACTTATTTCCCGGACCAGGTACGCAGTGCGTTTTCGCGCACTTCGGCCTGCTGGGCAGTATTCAGCTTGTAGTAATTTGGCGCTAAAGCACCTTCCCAGTCGCCGTACATTGGGTTCGGCAGCACAATGAACTGGGTGCCAAACTTGCCGCGGTTATCGCTGGCAAACTGCTGACGTTGGGACTGATCCTTGTGGTAAGTCGCTTTGCCAAAGTCATTCAGGTTGTCGCCGATGTACATCACTACGTCATAGCCTTCGGCTTTGATCGCATCGAAACGGGCCTGCTTGTTGGAGCTGTCGGTTTTCAGGCGCACGGTTTTGTCGCTCACGCCGGTAAAGCCCAGAGCTTTCATGTTGGCGACGGTGGCGTCAAAGTCTTTGCTGTCGCGGTTGGACACATAGAACATCGTGCCGCCGTGGCTGTTCACGTAGTTAGCAAAATCCACCGCGCCCGGGACGGCCAGCGCCTGGCGAGCCTGAGTCCACTGGGACCAGGTTTTGTCGTCAAACGCTTTGTTATTTTTGGCCTGCCACGCGCTGTAGGCGCTATTGTCGAGCATGGTTTCATCCAGATCGACGATAACGGCCCGCTTAGCGTTACCCTGTTTAGCGGATTGATCCCACGCGGCGCGAGCGCTGTTAAACGACTGGTACGCCAGCGCGCGGTATTCGCCGGATTGCTGGAACCAGTCCACCGCCATCACCGCCTGGCTCGCCAGTTTTTGATCCGCCGCCTGCTGCTGATTTGCACAACCAGTCAGGCTAACCAGCACCAGCGCTACCGCGCCACCCAATAAACTTTTCTTCATTTTTATGTCCTTACCCTTGCTTTTATCATTAACGCCATTGATACCTGCCGGCCTCTGCACTGAACAATGCAGTGACTTTTTCTAACAAAATCAGCAGGTATTGTTAAAAAGTGTTTTACCGAATATTAAAGCTACGTTATCAAAAGCTTTTTAATGGATCGACACTGGATACTCAATATGACAAAAATATTTCGACGCAATTTTTTTTCCCTGATGGTGGTAGCGGCATTACCCGGCGTGAGCGTTGCGGCCCACGCAGCTGGCTGTGAAGAGACCAGGGCGGGCATCGACATGGGCTCCGGCACCACCAAGCTGGTGGTCGCCAAAGTGGATACCTGCCAGCAGCGCATCAACAAAGTGTTGTTCGAGGATCAGCGTCCAATCGGTTTTAACGAAGATTTATCCAAATCTGCAGATAACACTCTCAGCCCAGCGATTCAACAGCAGGGGCAGACGGCGCTGCGCGAGCTAGCTGCAGAGGCCGCCCGCTATCATCCTGCCCGTTTTAACGGCGTGGCTACCGCTGTTTTTCGCAGCGCGTCTAACGCCCAGCAGACGATCGATGCCTTCAACCGTGCTGCTCCGGTGAATCTAAAAATTATTACTCAGGAACAAGAGGCCGAGCTGGGCTTCCTGTCCGCCAAAGCCTCGATGCCCGTGCCGCTGCCAGACGACCAGATGGTGGTCTGGGACATTGGCGGCGGGTCGATGCAAATGACGACCTGGCTGCAAAAACACGACAAATGGCAGCCGGAGATTTACCAGGGCAAGCTGGCCTCCGTCACGCTGAAGAACTACATCATCGACGTGGTGAAAAACAAAGATTTGCATGATGTCAGTTCGCCAAATCCGATTGGTTCCCTGCGTGACGGAGTGCTGCGTTTTGTTCGCTTCTATGCCACCACTCACGTCAGCCCGGAGATGAAACAGGCGCTGGCTAAGCGTACCGTCGTGGGTATCGGTGGGGTGCATGACTTCTCCGTCAGCAAGCAGCTCAATGAAAAGGTTTACACCCTCGCCGATCTACAAAAATCTTCCGCCAGCCAGGTCTGGAAAGGGGATTCAGAGCTGCGCGGGGATTACCGGGCCACGGACGTCAGCAACCTGCTACTGGTTCAGGGCTATATGGAAGCCCTGAAAATCCCTCAGGTGACCGTGGTGAAGGCCAACCTCGTTCAGGGCGTGCTGATTCAGTAACGTCTCATGCTTCAGGCGACGGCGATTTTCGTGCCGCCGCCTGGGGCACTAACCGCGTTTTTGCTGCCCGATCAGATGAATGATTAGCCCGATAAGGCTAAGCCCACCGCCCAGCATCGAAGCCAGTTCCCAGCCGCCGAGTCGCCACATCAGGCTCGCGCCCCAGGATCCCAGCGCGCCGCCGATAAACATGCCGCTCATAAAGACCGTATTGATACGGCTGCGGGCTTCCGGCCTCAGGGCATAGATCACGTGCTGGTTAGAGATCAGCGCCGACTGCTCGCCCAGATCCATCAGGATGATGCCAATCACCAGCCCGGTGAGCGAAGTCCACAGCCCCAGCACCGCAAACGAGATAACCATCACCAGCGCCCCAAGCCCGATGACGGTATACGGTCCCCGGCGGTCGGCAATTCGCCCGGCAAGCGGCGCAACCAGGATGCCTACGGCACCCACAATGCCCATCAGACCGGCGACGTCTGCGCCAAGATGAAACGCGGCATGGAGCTGCAAGGCCAGAATGGTCCACAGGCCAATGAACGAGCCAAACAGCGCGGCCTGAATCCAGGTCGCCCGACGCAGCAGCGGTTCTTCCCGCCACAGAGAAACCAGCGAGCGCATCAGGGTCATGTAGCTCTGTTTATTACCGGACGTGTGGTGCGGCAGGGTAAAGAACAGCATCAGCCAGCCGAAAGCAGTTGCCACAGCACCGAGCCAGAAGGTCGCTCGCCAGCCCCAGTGATCGCCGCTAAAACCGCCCACGGCCCGGCCAAGCAGTATGCCGCACAACACGCCGCTCATTACCGTGCCGACCACCTGTCCACGGCGTTCCGGTTTAGCCAGCTCGGCGGCGAACGGCACTATTTGCTGGGCCACGGAGCCGGTTACGCCCACCGCAGCGGAGGCAATAATAATTGTGACAACATTCGGCGCTAAGGCCAGGCACGCCAGCGCTACCGCCAGCCCCGCAGACTGGCAAAGGATCAGCGTGCGGCGGTTAATCTTGTCGCCCAGCGGTACAAGCAAGAACAAACCAAAGGCAAACCCAAGCTGCGTTGCCGTCGGCGCAAGGCTGACCAGCGCTAGCTGCCCCGGAAACGCCTGCTGAAGCAGTTCCAGCAGCGGCTGGTTGTAGTAGACATTGGCAACGAAAACCCCGCAGGCCAGCGCCATGATCAGCAGCAGACTGGAGGTTAAAGGCGAATTCTTTTCCGCCTCGGGCGGACGATTCAGGGTGATGCTCAGGGGATTCTCCGACATGATTTTTCTCTCTGGGAATGACGAGTGCTGATGCTGAATGATTGTCCGCCCGCAATCTTTGCCCTAGAATTTCAGACTTCTGAAATCACCTGAAAAGCGACCGTTCTTATGCCTGCCGACGAGCCCCAACTCCGCTCAGAAAGAGATGACGACATGGTGGTCTTTGGCCGCTATCAGCTGTTTCCCGATTTGGGATTGCTGCTCAGGGACGGCGTTCGGCTGGAGCCGGGCGAGCGGGCAATGGCCGTGCTCCGGCTGCTGGTCAGCGAAGCGGGGCAGGTGGTGACCAAAGAGACGCTGCTGGCCACCGTCTGGCCAAAAGAGATCGTCGAAGAGAATAATCTGCAGGCGCAAATCTCCGCTTTGCGCAAAATTTTTGGTCCCGACCGCAATTTGATTACCACGGTGTTTGGCCGGGGCTACTGCTTTACCGCCACGGTGAATAAACTGCAGGCGGCCACGTCGGCCCTGCCTGTCATCACCTCTTCAACGGCATTACCTCGTCCCCGCTCGCCGCTGATAGGGCGCGAAAAAGAACTGGGTGAAATCAGAAAACGGCTGATCGAGCATACTATTTGCACGCTGGCGGGGCCGGCGGGCATCGGCAAAACCCGGCTATTGCTGGAAGTGGCTCGCGAATCCGCCAGTCTTTATCCCGATGGCGTCTTTTTTGCCGACCTGTCCAGCCTGAACGCAGGATCAGATCCAGCCCCAGTTTTGCGGGCGGCACTGGCCGGTATTCGTGGCGCGGGGCCGTCGCAGCCACGCCCCGCGCTGCTGGTGATTGATAACTGTGAGCATCTGTCGGCCGCCTGCGCCAGGGAAATTGAGCATCTACTACAGCGAAACGAATTACTGAGCATTTTGCTCACCAGCCAGTCTCCGCTGGGGATTGAAGGGGAGCAGGTTTACCGCGTTGGGCCGCTGACTTTGCCGCCAGCGCAACTGGCCGCCAGCGAGGCGCAAAGTTTTAGCGCGGTTGAGTTTCTGGTACAGCGCATTCAAGCGGTGGATTACGCGTTCCGCCTGAGCGAAGAGAATATCGGGCCGATCCTGGCGCTTTGCCGGTTGCTGGATGCCGTACCGCTGGCGCTGGAAATTGTGGCTGCTCGCGTTGCCAATCTGGGACCGGATGCCGTGCTGGCCGACCTGAGCGGGCGGGAGACGTTACCGGAAACGCCGGGAGTGACGGCTTCCCGGCACAGAACGCTGGCCGAGGCGCTGGACTGGAGTTATCGATTACTTACGGCTGAAGAACAGCGAGTGTTTCATGCCCTGGCGGTGTTTCCCGGTGAATTTGACCTTGCCGCCGCGAAAGGATTGTTAGATCAGCAAGAGGTCAGCGACGTGGTGGCCAGCATGGTGGCGAAATCCCTGCTGGTTTTGCAGGCGGGCACGCGCCCGGCCAGGTATCGCTATCTCAACATTGTGCGCACGTACGCTCGCCGGACGCTGGCCCCAAATAACACCCCGTATTTTCTTCGCCATGCACAACTTGTGGCCGACAGCATGGTGCGGGCAAAAGTTGCCTGGGCCGAAGAGTCCAGTCCGCAGTGGCGCCGTCAGTATGGCTATTTAATTGACGATCTCCGTGCGGCGGCAGACTGGTGTTTTGGTGTGGGTCAAAACGCTCCGCTGGGACGCAGTATTCTCGCTAACGCCACGCCGTTCTGGATCCAGCTTTCGCTCCACGGCGAGTGCCGCCAGCGGATTACCGCCGCAATTAACGATTCGCACAATGGTCAGGCCACGCCGCGCGAAGAGATGCTAATGCAGGCCGCGCTGGGCTCGGCGCTGGGCTGGGCGCAGGGGCCCATTGAAGAAAACGGCCAGGCCTGGCGGCGAACCGGGGAGATTGCCAGCACGCTTGGCGATGTGGAAATGCAATTACAGTCCGAGTACGGGCTGTGGCTGTATCACCTGCGCAGTGGCCGTTACGCCGATGCCGCAGAGAACGGCAAAAAAATGGCTGAACTGGCGACACAAACCGGTGATTACGGCGCGCTATTAACCGCCCGTCGCCTGGCAGGCACCGCGCTGCATTTTTCCGGCGAGCAACAGGCCGCGCTCAGCGAAATTCAGGCTTTGCTGGATCGCACCGTGGATGATGACAGCCAGAGAGCGCCTTTCCGCTTTGGGCTGGATCAGCGCGTGGCGGGCTGGGCTTTCCTGGTGCGGGCCCTGTGGGTGACTGGCGATGTGGCGAAAGCCAGAAGAGCGGCGCAGCTGGCGGTGGAAGAAGCCCGGGCGCTGGATCATGCCTGTTCGCTGTGTGCGGCCCTCGCGGAAGGCACCTGCACGCTGGCGGCCTTCACCGGAGATACCGCTGGCGTGCTACAGGTAGCCTCGCAGATTGAGGCCATCGCCCTGGAACACGGCCTGGGCTTCTGGCGGCTTTATGCGGCCGCTTTTACCTTTTGGGGCAGGCTTCGCCAGCAGCCTGAAACGGTACTTCCCCAGCAGATCCTCGCCATGCTTACCCGGCTGCGGGATAACGGTTTTGATCCCGCTTATTCACTTTTTCTGTCTGATTTCGCCGCCGCGCTGGCGCAAAAAGGCCAGCCAGAGGTAGCCGAAGCGATGATCGCCGAGCGGCTGTCCGCGCTTGACGTCAACCAGTCACTCTGGAACCTGCCCGAGCTGATGCGGGTTCAGGCGCACATTCGTTACGGCGGCCAACCAGAATATGGCCTGGAACTCAGCATGGCGCTGCAATCTGCGCTGCTGCTGGCACAAACCCAGACGGCCAAAGGCTGGATCCAGCGCATAGAAACCGATCTGCGTCAGCTGTGATCTTTCGATGAAATGCAAAGCGGCAGAAAAGCCGCTTGCTTGTTGCTCTTGCTGACATTAATCTCAAAATAAGATTTAAATAAAAATAATATTCATATTTAGAGATTGAAAGGGTGGGGGTTATGACAATGTATTTCAGGCCGGAAATTCGTGCGCTACAGCTGGCGCTTGCGGGTGCAGTGGTGCTGGCGATAGGTATGGGCTACGGGCGTTTTTCCTATACCGGCATTCTGCCGGTGATGCTGAAAGAAGGGCTGCTGTCGCTGCATCAGGGCAACCTCGCCGCATCGGCTAACTACGCAGGTTATCTTATTGGTGCCTTACTGCTGGCGAAAGCTAAGCCTGCCGACGCGCGGCGGTTAAACATGGCCTCCGTCGGGTTAACCATTGGCTGCCTGCTTCTGCTGGCATGGACGAAATCGCCGTGGGCGGTGGTAGCGGTTCGGGGGGTTGCCGGCCTACTGAGCGCCGTGTCGCTGATTGCGGCTTCACTGTGGCTTCTGCAGCACATGAAACACCATACCGGCGCGCCGGTGCTGTATACCGGGGTTGGGCTGGGGATCTTTTTATCTGCGGAATTTATCGCGCTTGGTAAAGCTTATGGCTACACCAGTCAGCAAATCTGGCTGCTGTGCGGGATCGCTGCGCTGCTATTGTTTATGCTGGTTTATAAACTGCTGCTTAGCCCACCGGATTATCTGATCGACTACCAAAGGCAGGCTTCCAGTCAGCTTCAGCCGGCGGCAGAGAATGCTAAAGCGACGTGGAAACTGCTGGCTATCTACGGCCTGGCGGGCTTCGGGTATATCATTACGGCCACCTATTTACCGCTTTTTCTTTCCGGGTCACTTAGTACGCTGGATCCGGTGCAGCTTTGGGCTATCTTTGGCCTGGCTGCGATACCGTCCTGTTTTGTCTGGCATCAAATCGTCTTGAAGTATGGTTATCGCCGCGCTTTTGCCGCCAATCTTCTGGTTCAGGCCGCGGGCGTAGTGCTTCCGGCCTTTAGCCACTCGCTGCTTTTTTGCCTGTTAAGCGCCGCGCTGGTGGGCTTTACGTTCACCGGCACGGTGACGATAGCCTTACCGGAAGCCAGGAGGCTGGCGCATCTGGTACGCTTCAATATGATCGCGGCGATGACCGCTATTTACGGCATCGGGCAGATTGTTGGGCCGTTGGTTGCCGGGGAGCTGTACGGCTTAACGGGCAGTTTTAACGGATCGTTAGCTGCCGCCACCGGCGCATTGCTGCTGGCCGGCGGGCTGGTGCTAGCGGGGCGTTCAAAGGTTGCTGGCTGAGGCGAGAATCTGCTTCATCGCCTCAAGCGCGGTGGAGCAGTAGCCCTTACGCCAGACTAGCTGAGTGAGGGCTTCGGCCACAAACTGTTGCCGCGTTCCTTCCGGCAAAGCCAGCGTCGCGGCGACGCTTTCCGGGAGCACGCCGCTGCAGCGTCCTGCGGCAACGGAAGCGATCATCGAGTGATAAGAGCTGATGTCCTGCACTTCCACCAGAGTTTGTGCGTTGAGCAAAGCCTCACCGCGCGCCCGATAGGAACATCCGCGCGGAAAAGCGGCAAGGCGAGGATGATTGCCGCTGGCGGTTTCAGGCACGAGCAACACCAGGCGTTCGGTGAACACGTCCATGGACTCAAGATCTACGGGGCAGTGAACCTGTCCCTCGGCTTCCGGTAACAGGCTCACCAGCGCGCAGTCCAGTGAAGCGTGGCGAACCTGCTCCAGCAGCTGCTGCGTCGGCTGGGTGGTTAAGGTGAGGGCGACATCAGGATACCGGTGGTGAAACTGCTGGAACACCGGCATCAGGCGGCTGACTGCGGTGGCTTCCATCGAGCCCATATTCAGTGCCCCGGCAGGTTTATCCGGATGCAGCGCCTGTCGGGCTTCTTCCGCCAGGCTGAGTATTTTTTTGGTGTAGGAGAGAAAACTTTCGCCTTCCGGCGACAGGATCATTTTCTTGCTGTCGCGCACGAACAACGCGACGCCAAGATCTTCTTCCAGTTGCTGAATGCGGGTGGTGATGTTCGACTGCACGCGGCCGAGCCTTTGGGCTGCTTTCGTCACGCTTTGTTCTTCGGCAACGATTTTGAACATCTGCAGTGTGGTGTGGTTCATATTTTTCATTCTCAATATGATAATGATCTTGATCTTAACATCTTCAAATAAGATGTTAAGCCTTCAATCTCTCATTTCCTGAGGTAGCGCCATGTTTCGTAGCCTTTCCCAACTGCTCGCGATAGACCATCCCATCATACAGGCCCCTATGGCGGGCGTCTCCACCCCGGAACTGGCGGCGGCGGTCAGTAATGCCGGTGGCCTTGGATCGCTGGGTATTGGCGCGAGCGACGTCGTGCAGGCCAGGACAGCCATCCTGAAAACGCAGGCCTTAACCTCACGCCCGTTCAGCGTGAATCTGTTTTGCCATCAGCCTGCCAAACGGGATGAGGCGCTGGAACGCGCATGGATTGAAAGCCTGCGCCCGCTGTTCGCTGAATTTGGCGGCACGCCGCCGGAAGTGCTCAGCGAAATTTATCAAAGCTTTATTGGCCACGAAGCTATGCTGGAGATGCTGCTGGAGACGGCTCCGGCCGCGGTCAGCTTCCATTTTGGCGTGCCCGATCGCGACGTTGTTCAGGCCTTCCGTGACAAAGGAATTGTGACGCTTGCCACCGCCACCCGGCCCGAAGAGGCTTTGCTGATCCAGGCGAACGGCGTGGATGTTATTGTGGCGCAGGGCTTTGAAGCGGGCGGGCATCGCGGGATGTTCGACGAGAAGGCTCACGATACACAGCTCAGCACCTTTGCGCTTGTGCAACTGCTGAAAAAACAGGTGGATTTGCCGGTTGTTGCCGCCGGCGGAATTATGGACGGAGCCGGTATTCACGCCATGCTAAGCGCGGGGGCGGACGCGGTACAGCTGGGGACCGCGTTTCTGCTTTGCCCAGAGTCCGCCGCCGATGATGGCTACCGGCAGCGGCTGAAATTCAGCCGATTACACCAGACGGAAATGACCCACGCTATCTCAGGCAGGGCAGCCAGAAGCCTGGAAAACGATTATTGCCGCCACGGGCGAATCGTCGGCCAGCATGCCGTCCCGGCTTATCCGGTGGCCTACGATATTGGTAAAGCGCTTGCCGGCCTTGCAAAAAGCCACGGTCACCAGGGCTACAGCGCGCACTGGGCCGGACAGGGCGTGAACCTGATCCGCGAAATGCCCGCCGCTGAATTACTGCAAACGCTGGTGCGCGAAGCCGGGTTGTGAAATGGGGTTACTTCAACAACGCCATTAAAATCGCGGCCACGTGCTGCAGGGCCACATCCTGGCTTCGGCGTTTGTGCCAGGCCAGGTGCAGTGAAAATCCCGGCAGTTCTACGGGGGCAGAGAAGGCGACGAGCCCTTCAGTAAAAGGTATGACCCGGGAAGGCAGCAGGGCCAGCATATCCGAGGCCGCCAGCAACTGCGGCACCATCTGGAAATTCGGCAATACCAGCCCGACGCGGCGGCGTAATCCCAACCTTGAGAGTTCCACATCCACCGGTGTGACGCTTTCCCCTTTCCCGGACGTGATAATGTGCGGCCAGTCGAGCCAGCGCTCAAGGCTAAACCCGGATGCGGCAGGATGTCCCTCACGCATCGCCACGACATAGTGCTCGCCCATCAACAGTTCGCTGTGAATGTCCGCGGCAGGCTGAGGAAAGACCGAAATAGCGATATCCGTGGTGCCGTTAAGCAACGCTGTTTCAGCCTGTTCCGCGCCAGCCCAGCCCTGAACTATGGGGTCAATCCCCGGGGCCGACTGCTGAAGTTTTTGCATCAACGGCACCAGCACGAACAGCGCCGGGAAATCCGCCATGGTTATCCGCAGTTGCTGCTTAATTTGATGCAGGGGAATCACCGGCGGGTCGATAAGTTCAGTAATGCCGCCCAGCACGGATTTCAGCGGGGCACGAAGAGACTGAGCAAGGGGCGTCAGCCGCATGGTGCCTCTGCCACGCTCCAGCAGTTCGTCGTGAAAAAGATCGCGACAGCGGGCAAGGGCTGCAGAGGTGGCAGATTGCGACAGGCAAAGTCTGTCGGCGGCACGGGTGACGTGCGCCTCGTCGAGCAGGGCGTCCAGCACCACCAGAAGGTTGAGATCCAGCGTTCTTAAATTCATACAACAGATAATAGATTATCTTGATTATCTATTGGAGTAATTTTCTGGGCCTCGCCATTATCGTCTCATCAACCCAAGGAGACGCCCCGTGAACAAAACCCTGATTTTACTTTTCCATCCGGATTTGTCCCGTTCCAGCGCCAATGCCGCGCTGGCGCAAGAAGTTGCAAAACTTGAACACGTTGAAGTGGTCGATGTCCAGGCGCTTTACCCTAACGGGCTCGACATTTACCGCGACGGCGAGCGCGAAGCGGCCCGACTACTTGCCGCCGACCGCATTGTGCTGCAGTTCCCGATCCACTGGTACTCCATGCCAGCCATTATGCGCCAGTGGCAGGACGCGGTGCTGACCCGGATGTTCTACCTGCATTACGAGGAGGAGGGGCGAAAGCTGGAAGGAACGCCGCTGTATGTGGCGGTCACCGCCGGTAACGTGGAGGAAGCTTATCGTCCCGGAGGCCGTAATCTTTTTACCCTCGAATCTCTGTTAGCCCCCCTTCGGGCCACGGCAAATCGCTGCGGCCTGACCTGGCATACCCCGTTTGTGGTCTACACTGCCGATAAGCTCGACGCTGCGGGGCTGAAAACGAAGGCAGAAGCGTATGCGCAGGCGCTTACCCGGTGGCGTGAAAATAAATTTTGAATTTTTTAGCAATATTTCTCGCGCTGATTCGTCTACCTCATCACAAGTGATTAGCCGTGACTTTACTGAGGTAAACATAATGAGAGATTTTGATATGCACCGACATGAACACCGCCGCCGTGGATTCTGTGGCCACCGCATGGGTAAGCCGATTTTGCTCTGCGTGGCATTGTTTGTCGCACTCGGCCTGATCGTGATGACGCTGTGGAATGCGGTGCTGCCTGGCCTGCTGGGCGTGAAAGAGATTGGCTTCTGGCAGTCTTTAGGCCTGCTGGCGCTGTGCCGCATTCTGTTCGGCGGCCTGGGCTTCCGCCCGGGCATGTTTGGCAAAGCCCGTCGCCGCATGCACGAACGCTGGATGCAAATGACGCCGGAGCAGCGCGAAGAGTTTATGCAGCATCGCCGCGAGAAATTTGGCTTTGGTCACCGCGACCGTTGCGGCTGGCATTCCCGCTGGGATGAGAAAATGGATCCACGTCCTCAGCCTCAGCCGCCGGTGCAGCCAGTCCAGCCAGATGAAAACAGCGCTAAAAAACCGGACGCTGAGTGACGACGATGAAAGCCGGAATAGTGGGGGAATCTCTGCTGATGGCAGCGCTGGCCGGCTGCCGCACCCGACTGAAAGCGTTTATTCGCGGGAGAACCGCCGGGCGTGAAGACGCCGACGATATTCTGCAGGAAGTCAGCTACCAGCTTATGAAGGTTGAACAGCCGGTGGAGAACGTCGCCGCCTGGCTGTTCCGCGCCGCCCGAAATGAAATGACCGACCGGGCAAGGAAAAAACGCGAGCTGCCTTTGGCGAGCTGGTTTGGCGGAGATGAAGAGGACGATTACCCGGAGGATGAGCTGGCCGAAACGCTGTTCGGGATCCCGCAAACGCCGGAGGACGAGTACCTGAAGCAACTGCTGTGGGAGGAGCTGGAGACGGCCCTGTCGGAGCTGCCTGCGCCGCAGCGTGAGGTGTTTATCAAAACCGAGCTGCAAGACTATAGCGTGAAGGAACTGGCGGCAGAGAGCGGCGACACCGTGCAGGCGCTACTCTCCCGCAAACACAAAGCCGTTCTGTATCTGCGCACCCGGCTGCGCAATGTGTATGACGACCTGGCTGGTCAGTAAGACAGCCCCCGGATCTGCCCAGGGAAGGGCGATCCGGTTTTTTTAGCCTATCATTCCCCCCAACGCTCCTTGATGTAATTCACCGCCTGCTGGGTTTGGGGCTGGTTAAGATAATTTTCCCGGAACAAAATGGTGCCGTTAATTTGCGGCACGGCGTCGTTCAAATCGAGCTGCTTTTTCAGCTCCGGCACGCCGCCGCTCACCGTCCAGTCTGGCTCATTCTTCGAAGGTTCCCCGACTTTATACAGCGCAATCCCAATATAAAGACGCGTGTGAGTGGGCTTCACTACGTTAGCCCACCAGTTTGCCAGCACGTCGTAGCGGGCAGCACTGCGGGAGAAAGGCCAATAAATCTGCGGGGCAATATAGTCCAGCAGGCCTTTTTGTACCCAGAGACGCGTGTCGGCATAGGACTCGTCATAGGCTGCTGCGCCGCGCGTTTCAGACCCGGCCGGATCGTGGGAGATATTGCGCCAGACGCCAGCCGGACTCACGCCAAACTCAACGCCGGGCTTAAGCTGTTTGATGGTGCGTGAGACTTGCTCGATAAGTTGCTCAGTATTGTGCCGCCGCCAGTCGGCTTTGGACGCGTAGCCCTGGCCGTAGGTTCTGTAAGTCTGGCTGTCGTTGAGCGTAGAGCCCGGTGATTCGGTATAGAAGTAATCATCAAACTGCACGCCATCGATGGCGTAGTTTGAAACAACTTCGGCGACGATGCTGGTTATCCAGTCGCGCACTTCCGGGATGCCGGGATCAAGCACGAAGCGGTCGCCGGACGTTTTTATCCAGTCGCGATGTAACACATAAACGCTGGCGGGCTGCAGAGAAAGCGTGCGGTTCAGGGCGGCAACTGTGCCTGGCGTGATGTTGGTAGAAACCCGGTAGGGGTTAAACCAGGCGTGTACCTTCATGCCGCGTTTATGCGCCTCATCGAGCATAAACTGCAGCGGATCGTAGCCAGGATCTTCGCCAATTGTTCCCGTCAGCATATCTGACCACGGCAAAATCTTCGAAGGCCACAGGGCGGTGGCGTCGGGTTTCACCTGGAAAAATACCGTGTTGATGCCCAATGACTTCAGCTTATCCAGCTTGTCTTTTAACGCCTGCTGCTGCTGGCCGATGCGCACGGCGGCGCTGCTGCCGTTAACGGATGAAACCGGCGGCCAGTCCAGACGGGAAACCGTTGCCAGCCAGACGCCACGCATCGGCTCATGATCTTGTGAAGGGGTCGTCACATTCGGCTTAGTGCCCGGCAAGGGCGTGACGAGAGAAACCGGCGGTTTAGAGGCGCAGCTCGCCAGAAGCAGCGCAGCGGCAAGTATCGCGCCAGGTTTTTTGACCCTGGCGGCAGAGAAGAAGCGGCTTGAAGTGGCGATGATGTGCTCCAGATTTTGCCAGTCGGTGAACAACAAGCATTTTCATACTATTCGACATCAAGTCAATCTCTAACGCCGTGAAGTAAAGCAGATGCGGATTAACCTTGCTTACGATCAAAATCCTTATTTATCATCACAATAAATAAAACACATTTCGTGTTTTATCCTATTACGCTTGTGCATCATGCCTTTACTGACAGCCTAATCACCCGGTTGCTACTATCCCTGTAGAAATTGTTCATTTTTTATCTGCGTGCCAGCACGCCGTTATTTTATGCTGTGAGAGCAACAAGGTGACCCGTCATGAAGCCTAAAACGCTGTACGATAAAATCATCGATAGCCACGTCATCCGCCCTCTGGACGACCAGGGCAATGTCCTGCTGTATATCGACCGTTCCATCCTCAACGAATACACCAGCCCGCAGGCATTTAGCGGCCTGCGTGACGCCAACCGCAAGGTCTGGCAGCCAAACAGTATCCTGCTCAACGTGGACCACGTTAACCCGACCCGGCCAGAGCGTACGCCAGAAATGACCGATCCGGGCGGCGAGCTGCAGGTTCGCTACTTTGAGTCCAACAGCCGTGATTTTGGCCTTGAGCTGTTCGACGTAATGGATCCACGCCAGGGCATTGAACACGTCGTCGCCCATGAACAGGGGATCGTGCTGCCGGGCATGGTGATTGCCGCAGGGGATAGCCATACCACCACTTACGGCGCGTTTGGCGCGTTTGGATTCGGCATCGGTACCTCTGAAATTGAGCATATGCTGGCGACGCAGACGTTAGCTTATAAAAAGCTAAAAACGCTGCGCGTGACGGTCAACGGTGAGCTGCCGTTTGCCGCGACGGCAAAAGATATTGTCATGCTGCTGATCGCTGAAATTGGTGCCGACGGCGCGACCGGCTTTGCTATCGAGTTCTGCGGCAGCGCCATTGATGCGCTTAGCGTGGAAGGGCGGATGACCATCTGTAATATGGCGGTCGAAGCCGGAGCAAGGGGGGCTTTTATGGCACCTGATGAAAAAGTTTATGCCTACATCAAACCGGCACCGCGTGTACCCAAAGGCGAGATGTGGGAACAGGCGCTGAAATACTGGCGAACGCTCTACAGCGATGCTGACGCGGTGTTTGATAAAGAAGTTGTGCTCGACTGCGCCAACTTAACGCCTCGTGTCACGTGGGGTACCAGCCCGGACCAGGGCGGCGGCATCACTGAATATGTACCCGATCCTGCCAGTGAGTCTAATGCGGCCAAACGTCGTGACATTGAAAATGCGCTGAGATACATGGGACTCACGCCAGGCACGCCGCTGAGCCAGATTCCGATTACCCATGCGTTTATTGGCTCCTGCACCAACGGACGAATTGAAGATCTCAGGGCGGTTGCCGAGGTGCTGCGAGACAGAAAAATTGCGCCGGGCGTGAGGGGAATTATTGTGCCGGGCTCAACGCAGGTTCGCGCCCGTGCCGAGCAAGAAGGTTTAGCTCAAATCTTTATCGACGCCGGGTTTGAATGGCGGCAGTCAGGCTGCTCCATGTGCCTGGCGATGAACGAAGATGTGCTGCAGCCGGGTGACCGCTGCGCCTCCAGCACCAACCGTAATTTCTCTGGCCGCCAGGGGGCCGGGGCCAGAACGCATTTAATGAGTCCAGCCATGGTCGCGGCGGCGGCAGTAGCTGGCCACCTCACCGATGTCCGTCCTTATTTACAGCAGGGGGAGGCGTAAATGGAACCCTTTAACCGCGTCACCGGCGTGGCTGCGCCGATGATGGCAGCCAACATTGATACCGATGTGATCATGCCGAAGCAGTTTTTAAAAGGTATCGATCGTAACAATCTGGACCGAGGCGTGTTCTTCGACCAGCGTTTTCTGACCGACGGCTCACCGAATCCTGAGTTTATCCTCAACAAGCCCGCATGGCGGGACGCGCAGTTTCTTATCGTTGGCCCTAACTTTGGCTGCGGCTCCAGCCGTGAACATGCGGTTTGGGGGTTACGTCAACTTGGCATACGGGCGCTGATCGGTACCAGCTTCGCCGGGATATTCAACGACAACTGCCAGCGTAACGGCGTGCTGACCCTGACGCTGCCAGCGGAGGATATCGAGCGGCTGGCGCAGGCGGCATACAATCCTGAAGCTAACCGCATTACTGTCGATCTCGCCCGGCAGCAGATTGGCGTGGAGGGCAAAGATATTGCCTTTACGGTCGATGAGCTGAAAAAGCATATGCTGCTGGAGGGCCACGATGCCATCAGCTACACGCTGCAGTTTCAGCAGGAGATTCGCGAGTTTGAACAGCGCCATTTTGCTGCGCATCCGTGGCTACTGACTCAGGATTAATTTTCAATGATGAAAGAGAACGCTGACTTTATTTGCGACAGGGGCGAATCGCCCTTTATCCCGGGTTTCCAGCTCATGGACGTGGCGCTGGAAAACGGGATTACCCTGCACGCCGCCGTGGGAGGACAGGGTGAACCGTTAGTTTTACTGCATGGCCACCCGCAAAACCACGTGACCTGGCGTAAAATCGCGCCGGTTCTGGCACAGCATTTCACCGTCATCATGCCGGACATCCGCGGCTATGGCGACAGCGCTAAGCCCGCCAGCGACGAAGTTCACCGCCGCTATTCCAAACGAGAGATGGCGAAAGATATTGTCCTGCTGGTGGCGCGGCTCGGTTTCCAGGACGGTTTTGCTTTTATGGGGCACGATCGCGGGGCGCGTGTCGGGCATCGCCTGGCACTGGATTACCCGACACAGGTTAAGCGCAGCATTTTTATTGATATCGCCCCGACGGCAACCATGTATGCGCTGACGGACAAAACTTTTGCTACCCGCTATTTCTGGTGGTTTTTCCTGATCCAGCCTTCGCCTGTGCCGGAAAAAATGATCGCCGCAGATCCGGCGTTTTTCCTGCGTAAACATATTGATGGCCAGCTTAAAACTCCTGGCGCAACGGAACCTGCAGCGTTTGCCGAGTACCTGCGCTGTTACCAGAATCCCGATACGCTGCGGGCCATCTGCGAAGATTATCGCGCCTCGGCCACTATCGACCTTGAGGATGACGAAGCCGACAAGCATCTGCGCATTACCAGTCCTTTGCTGGTGTTATGGGGGGAGAAAGGCACCGTGGGCCAGCTGTATGATGTCCCCGCGACCTGGCAGGACAAAGCGCTGGACGTTCGTGGGCGGGCCATGCCCTGCGGACACAGTCCGCAAGAGGAGTGTCCTGATGTGCTGCTGAGCGCTATTATGCCTTTCTTAACCTGACGCAGAAGATGGCATACCGATGAGCCCCAACGAAACCCCACGCGCCGCCTGGCCGCTTGTTGAAGATTTGAATGTCTTTGTCACCGTGGTGCGCAAAGAAAGCTTTGCCAACGCGGCGGCGGAGCTGGGGCTGTCTCCGTCTTATGTCAGCAAACGCATCGCGCTGCTGGAGAAAAGCCTGGGGATGCGGCTGTTCCACCGCAGTGCCCGCGCGATTCATTTAACGGCCGATGGCCATAAGGCGCTGAGCGGTGCGCTTTCGGTGCTGGAGAGCATGGGCGATTTTGTCTCAGGGCTTGCCGCCTGGCGGGACACGCTGGAAGGCAATATTCAGATGAGCTGCTCGTTTGGTTTTGGCTCAACGTATATGCCGGATGCGCTTTCGGCGCTGGCGGAGCGCTATCCGGCGCTAAATATCAAGCTAACGCTGACGGACAGAGTCGTTGATTTGATAGAAGAGGGCGTCGATATAGAAATTCGCGTGGGTGACGATATCAAAGACCTGTATATCACCCGGCAGCTCTCCACCAACAACCGCATACTCTGCGCCGCCCCGGATTACCTGGTAAAACACGGGATGCCAGAAAACATAGCCGATCTTAAAGCCCATAAATGCCTTGTCATTCAGGAGCGTAGCGCGCAGTTCGGTGTGTGGCCGTTAACCAACGGCGAGGAAAGCGTGCAGGCTCACGTCAGTAGCCAGCTTTCCTCCAACAACGGCAGCGTGGTATTAAGCTGGGCGCTGAAGGGTCACGGCATTATTTTGCGTTCCCAATGGGAAGTGCAGCGCTATATTGCTCGCGGTGAGCTGGTGCAGATTTTGCCCGACTGGCACCAGCCCGCCAATATTTGGGCGGTTTATTCCAACCGCACCAGCGGCTCTGCGAAGTTAAAGGTCTGCATTGATTTTCTGGTGGATTATTTCCAGCGCTTTCCACCGGTGAAACTAGCGTGAAATTATTCAACATCAACCTGCCAGTAAACAGGTTGATGTTGTCTGGCTGAGTGTAGAAAAAGCGAGAAACTAAATTCTGATAATTTGAGTAATATGCGGGGCGCCCTGTCCCGGTAATGGCGCATAAATTTCCACTATCGCTTCCCAGACGGCCGTAGACGGCGGGACCGAAGCCTCACAAAGGAAGCGGTAGTTTGTTCCGGCCACGACCTGGGTTTTTACCTTTTGTGGCTCGTAATCCACGCCCAGATGCCCGTTGAGCGCCTCTTCGAACACTTTTCGGTCCTGAGCAGTCAGCGGATGATAAGCCGTCCAGCCGCCAGGCAGCAGCGTTTGTTGTTCCGACATAGTGATACCTCAACAGTGAAATATTTCCTACTCGTTTGGCTTTTCGGATGTCGCCCCATATATTTTATATTGGTTTCTGGAATCCATTTGATCCTGTTAATCTATGGCTGCCTGATGCCTTTCCTGCAAGTTATATTGCCATTATGCAATTTAATATCTTCCTCCCTTAAATTGACGAAGTAGTTAACTAAAAATAAAAAACACTCAGCATTAAAATTTTTTAATATTTTCACTGGCGATCTGGCTAATAAATATATGCAGGCATTATTTAATACATAATATAAAAAATATAATAGCTGTTTATTTTCATATTGAGCTGTTTTCATTGCAATAAAACGTTATGATTCCCCGCCGGCGGCGAGTCGTGGCCGTGGATAGCGGGGCAGAGATGATGCAAATGAATGGAATAGCCGCGAAGGTTAAGGTCGGTTTCCTCCGGGGGGCAATCCTGACAGGGATCTTTATGCTGGTGGGCTGCGCGCGTTCGGACGCGTTGTGGGGCGTGGTTGATAAGGTTTGCATGACTAACTATCAGCATACTAGCAACCCGGCGCCGTGCCAGCAGATCTATATGCCTGAAGGGAAGGCCCAGGGTTTTAGCGTTATCCAGAACCCGCGCTACCTCTACCATTTTATTCTTGTCCCCACAGCAAAGATGACCGGCATTGAAAGCCCGGCGCTGGCAGCAGCGGGGCGCACGGACTATTTCGGCTATGCCTGGCTTATGCGTCGTCTTTTAGACTGGCAGTATGGCGGCCCAATCCCCGACGATAAACTTGGCCTGGCGCTTAACTCGGCTTATGGCCGCAGCCAAAACCAGCTTCATATTCATCTGACCTGTCTGCGGGAAGACGTCAGGCGTCAGATGCTGGCAGAACGTCCCTTTATCACGGAAGAATGGCGCCCCTTGCCCGATAAACTCCTGCGCTACACCTGGTATGCGAGACGGGTGATGCAGCCGACGGTGATGGGAATTGACCCTGTTCACAGCGTCGCCAGCTATTTTCATTTATCGCCGGAACAGCTGGCAGAGTGGGGCGTGGCCGTCATTCCAACCGCTTACGGCGATCAAAGAGGGTTTATTTTGCTCACCACGAAGCGAGGCTGGGATCGCAATAATCGGGCTTCGGTGGAAGCGCTACTGGATAAAGAGTGTGCCATTTTACCGCCCATATCTTCCCGCTGATGTGCCATATGAGTAATGTCGGGATCGGGCAACCTGAATGTTGTAGGGCATAAGCATTAATGGGATCATGATAATTAGATCCCATTAGAAAGAGCACGTCTGCGCCGCGATGGCTATCGAGTAAACAAGTGGGTGCCAACGGACAAGCATCCGGTAAGTGCAAAAATAGATGAATATACCATCAGGGTAATTAACGATTTCATAGTCTCTCTGGCACTTAAAAAAGGGATACGCAGCCGCTTAGCGCAGCTATAGAACATAATACAAATACCCAACACATCAAGATCGATGACAAGAAGGATTTCCAGGTGGGTATGATTTCCCTTAGTGAATTTCTGTCGCTTACTGTGGTTTCCCACGGTTTGCTCTAATCTTACTCACTGGATTTGGTTGTGTGAATTAGATGATTACAATATCAGTCCAGGTGATCGCACGGCCAGCGCTATGGCTGGCAACAATCGCCAGCCGTTAGAGTTTAAGCGCATTGCATAACCGCAGAGCTTATCCGTCCTATAACATTGCAGACGATTTGTCGTGTGTAACTGGTGAGGAAACAGTACGACGATCCGTTTTGCATAATTGCTCACGACTGAATAAGGATAACAGGACAGAAGTTATTGTGGCTGCGAACACTTTGGCATTCATGTTTTTAACGGTAACGTCGGGCAGTGACAAAACTTGTTATGGTGCTGACCGGAGTTGGCCAGGCCGCGCAGTCATGATGACAGGTTTGGGGCTAATCCGGCGAGGCAGCTTCACCAGAGTCGTTCTGGTGGACCGAGACCTGATGGCCGGGTTTTCCTGTGCCAAAATGCTGGATTCTCTCTAACGTCTTAATGGTGCGCATAATGTATATTATGTTAAATTCAATCCATTGCTCATTGAGTTCATAACCGGCCACAGACCACGATTAATCATACACTTACCTATCCCCCATCTTCTACTTACCGGACGTTATGCTTCCCGCTTCTGATCTGTCGTCAGTACTTTCGACCCAAAGCCACCTGTAGTGCCTCTTTATCCAGCATGGCTTCGGCGAGTAGCTTCTTGAGGCGGACGTTCTCTTTAATGAACATATCTAATAAACCCTAGCTGATTATCCCATCTAATCGAATAAATCAGTTTGCGTTATGCTTTTCCAACACAACAGCTGAAGGATTACGTCATGCAAACGGTAAAACTGAACAACGGGATTGAAATGCCCCTGGTTGGCTTTGGTGTGTTTCAGATGTCTGATGCCGCTGAATGCGAAAGAGCCGTTATTGATGCTATCGATACGGGAATCAGGCCCAAATGGAAATGTTGATGCAAAGCCTGAACCTACGCAATTTGATATAAATGCTTCAAGTTTTAATCAACTTGCCGATCTATTAACCTGATAGTATCAATATATATTGTGGAATAATTCAACGTTAGATTGCCGGATGTTCGAGAATCTGATGAATGCCTATCAAGTCGCCATGCCGGCAGCCTTTATCTGTATCCTGGCGGTACGCCGGGTTGTTGTTCGCCTGGTGAGTTGGACGGTTCGCGCCCACTAAACTCCCAATCTTTTGTTATCTGTCTGTAGCGCAGACCTGGCATATTTTTATACCAATGAAATAGCTTTCAGCGCCGTTAATTAGAAATAGTCAACGGCGCGACATAATGTTTCATTCAAAAAATAAATTACATTTTACGCCTACTGCAGCCTCTCACGAATTAAAAAAAAACACCCCTGCGGCTTATTATAAATCACGAGTAATCATTCCGATAGCAGGACTCAGCGATTTTACCGTAGTCAAAGGATATAATTCATGTAGGGGGATCCTGACTAAATTAAACATTGCCAATAAGCACTTATCACTCTATTATTTTGAAAATAATTAAATGATTGGATCGCATTATCAGCCGCAAATAAACTCACAGGATTAAATTATGAAGGATGTTCTTATTGTTGATGACCATCCGGTTGTTCGCATGGCGGTCAGGCTGCTGCTTGAAAAAGACAACATGGTAGTTTGCGCTGAGACGGACGACGGTCTGGAGGCGCTGGCGCTCACCAGAAAACACTCGCCTGAGCTGATTATTCTGGATATCGATATGCCCTCCCTGAATGGGATAGATCTCGTCTTACGCCTTCGCAATAACGGCTTCACGGGCGGGATTCTGGTATTAAGCGGCAAAGACCTCGAACATTATGTGAAGCGCTGCGTCAATGCCGGTGCCGACGGTTTTATCAGTAAACGCAATAATCTGACGGAGCTGCAGGACGCGGTGCGCGCCATTAAAGGACGCCAGGGCTCGGCCAGCGGGGAACTTAGCGATCAGCAAAAAATGTCCAGCCTCTCTACCCGGGAGCTGCAGGTATTAACTTTACTGGCCCGCGGTATGAAGGTGGTTGATATTTCGAAGGTGATGAATATCAGCGATAAAACAGTCAGCACCTATAAGAGCCGGGTATTAGAAAAGCTGGAATTAGAAAACATGATTGAACTCTACGAATTTACCCAGCGGAATAATATCGACTAATACCCTCATGCCCCGTCTACTTCTTTTATTTGCACTGTTTCTCGGCCTTAACTTTGCCGGGCTCCGGGCCGAGACGGCCTCCCCCATGCGCCTGCACAGCAGGGAACCCTGGACGGCGTTAACCTTCTCTCTCGCAGACAGCGACTGGCGCTGGCTCGGGGAAAAAAGAGAGTTAAAGGTAGGTGTCTATGGGCCAGAGAACCCGCCTTTTGACCTTGTGGTGGATAACGACACGCTGGAAGGCCTTTCCAGCGATTATACCGCGCTGATCCTCCAGTCTCTTGGCCTGCGTTTCCAGATTGTCTATTACGCCGACAGAGTTCGCGCGCTAAACGCCCTGTCCAACGGCGAAAGCGATTTGCTCATCGATGACGGAGGCGGTCAGCGCCAGCCGGACCATGCTCTATTACAAAGCCGCCAGTTTGTGGCCGATCATCCGGTGCTGGTATCCCGGGAAACGTCGATGTCGGATCTTGATCCCCTGCCCGCCGGAAGCAAAATAGCCATGGCCGATGGCTATCTGAGCGACAGCTGGGTTGAAGCCAGCTATCCGGGAATCCGCATCATGCGTTTTCCCTCGGCCCAAAGCGCGCTGGCCTCAGTCGCGTTTGGCGAGAATGATTACTTTATTGGCAATCTGATATCCGCCAGCTACCTCATTGAACGCAACTATGCCTCTACGCTGTCGGTCGTCCATGTCTTTAAAGATCAAAACACCGGCCCACGCTTTATTTTTTCAGCGGACAATGCCCCCCTCCAGCGGAGTATTAACACCGCCCTGGACGCAATGACACCGCGGCAGCACGAGCTAATCTTTGCCCACTGGAGCCAGGGGCTTGGGGTATGGAAACCTGCCGCCCAGCTTCAGCTCACGGACAAAGAGCGACGCTGGCTTGAGCAGCATAAAGCGCTGCGCGTGGTGGTCAATTCCATGGAAGCCCCCTTCACCCTCAGCGACAGCCGGAACCGGTTTAACGGCATGGCGGCCGACCTTTTGCGTTTGATCCATTTGCGCACTGGCATCAACTTCACAATGGTTGAAGCCGCCACGCTGAGCGGAATGGTGGCTATGGTTCAGCATCATGAAGCCGATTTTATCGGCTCCCTGCCCTTCAGCCCCGGGCGGGAAGAAAAAGTGCTTTTCACCCGGCCCTACGCCCGCCCGCCTTATGTGATGGTCAGCCAGAACACGTTGACGACCCCAATGACGCTGGCGGCCACCCGGACCCTGGCCATTACGCCTGACCACGCCCTGACCACCTGGCTAAGTAAAAATTACCCAAAAATCAAACTGATCGTCGTTGAAAATACCAGCATTGCCCTGCAAATGGTTGATGAAGGGCGCGTGGATGGCGCGGTGAATAATTTGATTGCCGCCCGCTATATGATTGACCGCTATTTCCGGGGCCGGCTCACAATAGCCACCCGACTGGGGGAAGAGCCGGCCCGCATTGCCTTTGGCGTAGCGCGGGATAACCCAGAATTACTGAGTATTTTAAATAAGGCGCTGGCGGCGATCCCTCCCCGGGATATCTCGCAGCTGGCCACCAAATGGCAGGGGACGCCGGATATCAAGCTTGAAACCTGGCTCACCTACCGGCGTGAGTTTTACTGGCTGGCCGGGATATTAGCCCTTCTGGGGCTTACGTCGGCATTCTGGAATTACCACCTGCACCGGGCGGTGCGCCTGCGAAAAGAGGCTCAGGTGAGCCTCCAGCAACAGGCCACGTTTCTTGAAACCTTATTTAACGGTACGCCGGTGCCCGTCTGCGTGATTAATACGGCCGGGAAGCTGATCAACCACAACCCCGCCTGGGAACAGTTCTTCCGTCATAGCACGGACGCTATCCACGCGCTGCAGCCCTCCTCCGCCGGCCATCCTCTGCACGCCATTTATCAGACACAGGCGGCGCAATCAGGCGACGGCGGATACTGTCTGGTTCCTCAGCGCGGGAAGATCAATAACGGTGTAGAAGATCGCGACGTGATCTATCAGTTTGAGGCTTTTTGCGACACGCGCGGCAGCATAACCGGGCTAATTTGCAGCTGGCAGGATATTACCGACCACCAGCGGCTGCTGGCCGACCTCTCCCTGGCCCGCGAGCATGCCGAACAGGCAAATCGAACGAAAAGTACCTTCCTCGCCACCATGAGCCACGAAATTCGAACCCCAATCAGCGCTATTATTGGCCTGCTGGAGCTGGCGGTGACCCAGCATCACCGGCAAGAAGATCACGAGTCGGTGCGGGTGGCTTATGAATCCTCGCTGTCGCTGATGGGGTTGATTGGCGACATTCTGGATATGGCTAAAATTGAGTCCGGTAAGCTGGAACTGTCCCCGGAGTGGGTGCGGTTTGATACGCTCACCGCGCCGGTTGTTCGGGTTTTTGAGGGACTGTCGCGGCAAAAAGGACTCCGCCTGCATCATCAGGTTGATATCCTGCACCCGGACGAACTGCTGCTGGATCCGATGCGTCTGCGGCAAATTCTCTCCAATCTGATCGGCAATGCCATTAAATTCACCAGCCACGGCTCCGTTGAGGTACAGGTGCATTGTTTACCCGACCGGCACGAGCAGGCGATACTCGAAATGGTGGTGACCGATACCGGGATTGGTATTAGCGAGGCGGAACAGCGGCTGATCTTCAACCCCTACGAACAGTCAGAGGCGGGAAAAAAACAGAGCGGTACCGGCCTCGGGCTGGCTATTTGCGAGCAGCTGGTAGCGATGATGAACGGCACGATACAGCTGCGCAGCAGGCCTAAACGCGGCACCCGTATCTGCGTGCGTATTCCGGTTCTGACCCGAGAGACGAAAATCCTGCCAGGGCAAAACGCGCCGCTGCCGGGAAACAGTTCTCTGCCGTTGACCATTCTGACGGTAGACGATCACCCGGCGAACCGCCTGCTGCTGAAACGCCAGTTAACGCGGCTGGGGCACACCGTGATTGAAGCTGAAAACGGCGAACAGGCCCTCACGCTCTGGCACCAGCACAATATTCAGCTGGTGATCACCGACTGTAATATGCCGGTGATGGACGGGTTTGAACTGACGCGGCGGCTGCGTAATCAGCAGCCTGGCGGCCTGACTATCATGGGGCTAACGGCCAACGCTCAGCCGGAGGAACGCGTCCGCTGCCTGGCGGCCGGCATGGACAAATGCCTGTTTAAACCGTTGCGTCTGCCTCAGCTGGAAGCGTTACTTGCCGGGATCCCTCGCCTTTCGGGCGCAGCTCAGTGGCAGCCGGATACCCTGAGTACGCTGCTGGATATACGCGCCCTGCGCGAACTTGTGCATGATGATGACGAGATGTTAACCCGATTGCTGTGTACCACGCGTGACGAAAATCTGCGTGATATTCAGGTGGCGGGGCTCTGTTTCGATGAAGATGACCTGCCGGGGATGACCCGCAGCTTGCACCGGATGGCGGGTTCAGCGCGGATCATTGGGGCAATAAAGGTTGCGACCCTGTGCGCTAACCTGGAAACGCGCTGTGGGCAACCTGGGGGCTATGCCATTGAGGCACAAACGCTGGATGCCGTGCTCGGGGAGGTACTGACGCTGAACCAGGCGATAGACGATTTTATCGCGGCGCAGCCAACGATGAAAAGGCGGTGAGAACCGGCTCCCCCGCCGGGTTATCTTATGCCCGATTTGTTTCGGCGCTTTCATCCTCAGACTGGTAACGATATCCCGCGCTTCGGTAACCGGAGCAATACTCCGTCATCGCATTTGAGACCGCGCCGTTGAGCACTATCCCTTTCACCTGAACGCCTTCTCGCTCCAGCCGGGTAATACTCTGGGTGGTTTCCTTCAGGCTGTTAAGCCTTGCTCTTGTCACCAGCAGCGTCAGGCTCGGAACGGATTTACTGATTATCGCCGCGTCGCTGACGGCCAGCACGGGCGGGGTATCGACAATAACCATGTCATAAGTCTCTTTCGCCCAGGCCAGTAAAGCCGGGAAACTTTCCCCCACCAGCAATGGGATGGGATCCTGCCTGGATCTCCCCCGCGTAATAACGTCGAATCCTCCAGCGTGGAAGCGGCTTACCGCTTGCTGACTGGATACATCCCCGTTCAGCAAGGCCGACAGACCTTCCCCGCGATCCAGACCAAACATTCTATGGGCATCGCCCCGGCGCATATCCGCGTCAATATAAAGCACCTTCTGCCCGGCCTGCGCCACCAGCGTAGCCAGCGATGTACTGACAAAGGTTTTGCCGCTGTTTTCGGTTGCGCCACAAATGATCACCACGTTGCGGCCTGTCTCCATAGTGTCAAACCAGAGGCTGGTTCTTAGCCCCCGGATGGCCTCGACGCAGAGATCGGTGGGGTTAGCCAGGCAAAGCAATGCCGGAACGCTGGCCGGACTTATCTTTTTATCGGGCCACAGGCCGCCGCGCGCTTTACGCGAATGCAACGCCTGCCAGGCGGAGTGAGGCAGAGTGGTATAGACGTTCAGCCCCTGCGCTTCCAGCTGCCCGGGCGTCTCAATACGCTGAATGAGTAAACCACGGCCAAGAATAAACCCACAGGCGGCCAGCAACCCCAGCAGGGTTGAGAGGGCAATAATAAAGCCTTTTTTAGGGGACACTGGCTCAACGGGCACGAGGGCGGTGTCAATAATACGCACATTGCCGGTGATGCCGGACCGGGTAATGCCCAGCTCCTGCTGTCGGGTTAACAGCTGCATATACACTTCCTGGCCGGAGTCGACTTCTCTGCTCAGCCGGAAGATCTCCTGCTGAATCGCTGGCATATTGGCCACGCGCTGATTCAGACGTAATTTCTCTTTTTCCAGCGTAAGCCGTTTCCCGGCAAGCGCGCGATATGTCGGGTGCTCCTTTTTATAAAGCTGGGCTATCTCTGCCTCTTCAAACGTGAGCGTATTCAGCTGGCTATCTACGGCGGCCAGCTGCTCCAGTACGGCTTTGGTTTCCAGATTAAGATCGACCGAATCATTACTCTGCCGGGCCCGGTTGAGCCTGCCCTCCGCGTCGTTAAGCGTGGCGCGCACTTCCGCCAGCAGTTGATTGAGGAACTCGAGACTTTTCGCCTCTTTATCCGTCTGCCGGGCAACATTTTGCTGCAGATAATTATCCGCCAGCAGATTAAGAGTACGCGCCAGCTGATGCGGATGGGTGCCGCTGAGGCTGAGCTGCAGCATCCCGCTTTCGCTCCCCCTGGTCGTCACGCTGAGTGCCTTTTTCAACGTCTGGATGGCCTGCTGCTCCGTGACTCCGCTTAGCGCGAACCGGCTTCCGGGGGCAGCATTCAGGGCGTTAACCGTGAGGCTTACCCCTTTCCCACGCAGCGTCTGCCCCACTTTGCCTGCCAGCCGGTCGCCGTCCAGTTCAAGGGTGTAGTGATGCGCGTCTCCCACAAGCAGCGTGGCGGTTTTACCGTCGGCAATAGAAAAAGCCCCGATGTCCGGCAAAGGAGGAACAGTTCCGGTGAACTGCGCCCATCGATTACCTAAAATGGGAAAGTAAACCGGGGTGATAACAGTTTGTAGCCCGACGTCACGTACGGTTTTCCCCAACAGCATCCGCGACTGAAGGATCTCCACCTCAGGCTCAGTGCCTGACGCTTGTTCCGGCATCAGGCGGGTCAGCCCGCCTGGCAAAAGCCCTGCCTGTTTTTTTTCAACCTGAATAAGCACGTCTGTACTAAAGCGAGGCGGTGAAGATTGCGCGATTAACAGCCCCGCCAGCGAAGCGGTTAAGGTGACGGCGGTAATCAGCTTCCAGCCGCTGAGTAGTTTGTGTAGCAGATGTACTAAGTCAATTTCTTCGACGGGGGGGCGGCGGGTTAAACGCGCGCTTTCCTCTGCAAACATAAAAAATACCTTTTATTCATGAGAATTTAGCCGGAGCGCCCACTCCCGGGCATCCTGCTCCAGCAGGCCAAAGACATGTTCAAAAAATGCCGGGCCGCGCCGCCAGGGATCCGGGATCGCCCGGCGTCGGGACCAGTGGCCAAAAAGCAGCGTTTTCCCCCGGGCCCAGGGCGCAAGGGCGACTATCTCGCTAATGTGGTGCGGCTCCATCGCCAGCAGCAGGTCATACTGCCGGGCCATTTCAACGGTGAGCTTTCTCGGCGAGTGCCCGGCCAGGGTAATCCCGCTGCCGGAGCAGAGGCTGGCGGCCAGCGGATCGGCCAGATGCGCCGGAACCTCAAGCGTGCCCGCCGAGTCGACGGCAAGCCCGATACAGTCGCGGCGCAAGAAGCGCTCGGCAATCGGCGAGCGGCAAATATTTCCGCTGCAAATCACCAGCACGGATCTCACCATTTATCCACTCCGGGCTTCAGCAGGCGTCCCGTCTCGGTCAGATCGCGCAGGCCGACGACCGACGGCAGCATTTGCGAAATCACCCGATTCCAGCGGGCAACCGGTGCGGCGGTGACCCAGACCAGATCGTAGGGCTCGAGCCAGAATTCGGTGCCGAGGGTCATCGCCAGCGCGTCCCGGGCGTTGAGCTGATAAACGTCGGCGATTTTGCCACCCGCGCCCTGCTTCAGCGGGCGAATAACGAATATGCCGCTGGCGTCGGCCACCTCCTGGCGCAGCCCTTCGGCGTTGCCCAGCGCTTCCGTGAGGGTCATCCCGCTGCGGTCCATCTTCAGCGTGCTTTGCTTCCCGACCACCCCCATAACAAACACCTTCAGGGCGTCATTGCGGGGAATAAACAGGATATCGCCGGCGGACAGCATCCGGTTTTGCGACAGATCGCCCCGCTGCAGCAGGGCGTGGAGAGAAAGGCGGCTCTCCTGGCCGTTGCGGGTGAGTACCACGTTGTGCCAGTCGGCATCCGCCGTCAGGCCGCCGGCGGCATTAACCGCGTCCATCACCGTCAGCGGAATATTGGTGAGCGGCTGCTGGCCGGACTGCGCCACCTCGCCGGTGACATAGACTTTTTGTGAGCGAAACGCGGCGATGCTGACGTCCACCTGCGGGCTTTCAATCACCTTCTCCAGCTGGCCGGTAATCAGCGCCCGGACCTGGGCCAGCGTTTTCCCCGCCACTTTGAGGCGGCCAATGTAGGGGTAAAAAATGGTTCCGTCCGCGCCAACCCAGTTTCCGGAGTCACTGGCGCTGCGGTACTGGCCCGCCGGCGTCGTTAATTCCGGATGCGACCATACGGTCACCGTCAGTACATCGCCTCTTCCGATGCGGTATTCATACGCATTGAGCTGCCTGTCCAGTCCGGGATTAACCCGGGCGGCGACCTTTGCCGGGCGCAGCCGGTCGATTAGCGTCGGGGTCAGGGTATAAACGTTGACCCGCTGAAGAAGCTGCTTAATTTCTGCGTCTGACGCCGGGTCGCCGGGCAGCGATAGCGTCTGGCCTGGCACCAGGGTGCAGCCGGTTAAAGCCATCCATAAAGTGGCCGTCGGGATAATACGTACTTGTTTTTTCATTTCAGGCAATATCGAATAATAATGTGAGCGGTTCAATCGAGTATTACCGGGCTGCCCTACGATTAATATCATCGCCCGCTTTAACTTTTGTAAGCCCTGGATGACATTGGTGTCAGCCTTAGCTGAAGGGCTGACAGGCATCCGTTTGCCAATATCTATTATTACCCGCCGCTGGAGAAGGCATAAACATTTAGCCTTTGCCATGTAGTCGTCCCCCTACATTATCACCATGGAGAGACTACAGGTAACACATCGCCCGCTGACTATTTCTGTTATTCACCGCCCCCTATTATATTTCAACGCAAGACAGCATCACCTTGCGAATAAAGAAGATGTCCGCCATCAGTAATAGCTTTTGTTTGTCCCAGGCTACGCAAGCGATTATTAACGCCGAACATCACTGACCTTTTCACTCGGTTTGAGTGACGGTAAAACATTTAATTAAAGATAAAGGAATTTTGATATGCGTAAATCTTTCTACACTCTGGCCCCTGCCGCTCTGCTGATGATGGCCGCGATTTCTCCGGCTCACGCCGCGGGCAAGAACGCCACCCTGACAGTTACTGCGAACGTTACGGCTGCGACCTGTGACGTGGTGCTCGGTTCACCGGCGCTGGAGTTGGGTAGCTTTACCGCGACTGAACTAGCCACGGCGATGGCTCCGGTAAATACTCAAAAAGTCGATGTTTCTCTGAAAAACTGCAGCACGCCGACTACCAAAAATGTGGCTAACTTCATTGTTACCGGCGCCACCACAGCCAGTAATTCAGCGGTATTTAATAGCGTGGCAACCTCTGATGTCGGTGCATTGGTCAAAGACGGGGCAACCATCGTTAAAACTGGAGATAAAGTGCTGCTGAAAGATTTCTCCGCTCACCCAACTATGCCAACCGCAGCTGAATTAGGTGCACTGAATAAAAGTTTTGATATTAGCCTGACCAGCGCCATTGATAACCCAAAAACCAAGGGAAGCATTCTCGCGCCAATTACTTTCCAGTTTGACTACAACTGATTTTACTCTTATTTGGCGGGTGCCGTTGGCCCGCCGCTCAATAAAGGTTAATTTAATGACTCGTTATTTCCTGCATATATCACTTGTCACCGCACTATTTTCGGTGACGTCGGTCTCTCAGGCTGAGGGCTTTGGGATTAACACCACCCGGCTGGTATATCCCCAGGGAGCAGGAAGTATCAACGTCACGCTGAGGAACGGCAGCGCCGCACCAATGCTGGTGCAGTCGGCGGTTAGCCGCGTGTCATCCCATGCCGAACCGGCACCTTTTACCGTGATTCCCCCGCTGGTTCGCCTGGAACCCAACAGCAAGCATAACCTGCGTATTCTGGAAAATAGCGCCAGTCTGCCCACTGACCGTGAATCCGTGTTCTATTTCCGCGCCACCGCCATTCCGGGCAGCAAACAGGGCGCCGGTGAAAACGACAATCATCTGGTCCGCTTTGGCATCGGCAACAGCATCAAGCTGTTCTACCGCCCAAAAGGCTTGCCGGGCACCGCGCTGGATGCACAAAAAAACCTGCAGTTCTCCCGAGTGAACCAGGGCTTAAAAGTGACCAACACCTCGCCTTACCACGTGAGCTTTGCCCATCTCAGCCTGGAGGGGAAAAACCTGCCGCTGGATAAAGCGGACGCCAAAATGATCGCCCCGTTTACCAGCTATACCTGGCCGCTGCCTGCTGCGAAGGGCACGGTGAAGTGGGTAACTATCGACGACCACGGAGGCGACAATGCGTTTAGCCAGAAGCTGCCTTGAGGCATCAGCGGGCCTGCTGTTGCTGCTGGCTTTCTCCGGGCTAAATCCTGGTCACGGGGCGTTAACCGTGATCAATTTTTCCGCCAACCTGGTGCCCGGCAGCTGCGAATTTGAACTTGATATCCCTAAGCTGCTGCTGGACCCGGTGCGGCCTGCAGAGCTTATAGCTTCCAGGCTGATTGGCGCCAAAAAAGTGGAGCTGCAGATTTCAAACTGCAATGTCTCCACCTCGCTGAAGCCCTTTATCAGCGTCAATGGCAAGGGGCAAAACCTCGGGAAATGGGCCTTTCGCGATGACGCGACGTCCACCGCCAAAAATGTCGGCGTGATGCTGGTGAAAAGCGATACCCCGCCGGATTACGGCCATACGCCGCTGACCGACGGCGGGAAAGTAACCTTACAGACCGCGGGCGATATTGTCCCGAATCAGACCCTTAACTTTTATGCCGGGCTGATCTGCGGCACCACTGCCAACTGTGGCGCCGCGACGCTGGGCGAGGTTAACGCCACCATCGAGTTCACCCTCAACCACCCCTGAGGTCATGATGAAATTGCTGAGTCTTTTAAGCCATGCTTCGGGTCTGGCGGGCCTCCTGTTGCCGCTGGTCGCCCAGGCCGACGGCGGGATTGCGCTGACAAAAACGCGACTGGTGTTCAACGCAGCCGAGAAAACGCAAACCCTGATCGTCAAAAACAACAGCGACAGAGCCTGGCTTATCCACAGCCGGAGTCTGACCGCACTGGATGGAGATGACGCCGGCACGCCGTTTATTGTCATCCCGCCGCTGTTTCGCCTGGCCGCAGGGAAAGAACAAACCCTGCGAATCATGCGCAAAGAGCAGCCGCCTGAGCAAGATCGGGAGTCGCTGTTTTATCTCTCAATTAAAGCGATTCCGGCCAGCCAGCAAAGCGACGCAGCGGCCCAGGTCTCGGCGGGCCTGCGTTTTAACCTCAAGCTGATTTATCGCCCGGCAAAGCTGAAGCTCGACAATGAATTACCTGCCTGCCATTTAAATTTTTCCCGCAGCGGGAACGGGCTGAGTGTGCGTAATCCCTCGCCCTACTTTATCACCCTTGGGGCGCTAACCCTGGACGGTCAACCTCGCCAGGCCGACGCCTCCCCGCTGATGCTGCCGCCTTTCGGCAGGCAGGTTTTAGACGCGGCGGGACCCACACGCCATGTGACATGGCAGGTGGTGGACGATCGCGGCGGGCTGGCCCCGCTCTGCAAGGCCGACGCGGCCCCTACGGAGTTACCATGAAGATAAGCCACACCTTCTCCTTCCTGCTGGTGTTATTCGCTCTGCTGCAGCCTGCATTGGCCAGCGCTGAGCCGGGTCATTCCGGCAAGGGCCTGACTTATTACGTCACCCGCGTGGTTTACCCGGCGGCAGAGAAAAAAGGCGTCACGCTCACGGCGCACAACAAAACCAGCCGCTCCTGGCTGGTGCAATCCTTTATTCGCCCGGTCGACCCGGCCACCGGCAGCATTGATATCCATAACGCGCGCCACATTAATGCGCCTTTTATCGTCACCCCGCCGCTGGAGCGCCTGGAGGCCAACGGCGAGCTGACCGTGCGCATTCGCCGCAATGCGGAGCCACTGCCTCAGGATCGCGAATCGGTCTTTTTCATCGCCATGAAAGCCATTCCTGCCGAAAAAACGGACGCTAAACCACAGAGTGAAAACAAGGTCGTGCTGGCGGTCGTGAACAGCATGAAGGTCTTTTATCGCCCCGAAGGGCTGGAAAAGTATGCCATCGAGGATGTTGCCGCGGAGCTGCGTTTTACCCGGCAGGGAGACGCCCTGATTGCCAAAAACCCCACGCCCTACTGGCTGACCTTTGCCCGCCTGAGCGTGGGCAAAAATACCCTGGATAAAGCGCAGCTCCGGCTGATGGTGCCGCCGAAAGGCGAGCAGACCTACCGCTTCCCGCAGGGCGCCGCTGGCCAGGTTGAGTGGCAGTTAATTGATGAAGACGGCTGGCATACCGAGCCGCTGAAGCAGGACTAGTGGGGCCGAAGACGCAATGGAAACCAAAATAATGAAACCAAAAAAACCGAGCCCCAAACTGCTCTCAAGGCTGGTCAGCCTTGCGCTGCTGGCCCCGCTGTCGCCCGCGTTCGCCGAGGACTATTTTGACCCGGCGTTCTTAACCTTAAACGGCGTGCCCGCACAGTCCGTCGACTTAAGCGTTTTCTCAACCTCGGGCAAGGTACCGCCGGGCAATTACGTTGTGACGGTGAAAGTTAACCGTACCGACATGGGCCAGCACGCCATTGATTTTGCCGAGGATGCTCAGGGCAGCGTGGTACCCCAGCTGACGCCCGCATTTTTACGCGAGGTCGGGGTGAATACCCAGGGGCTGGAAGCGTTTCGCACCCTTGAGGATGACAAGGCTACCCCGCCGCTTGGCGAGCTGATCGAGCACGCCAGCGCCCGGTTTAACTTTGCCAAACTGGAGCTTGAGCTGAGCATTCCGCAGGTCGCCATGCAGCCAAGTTCACGCGGCGTGGTTGACCCGGAATTGTGGGACCACGGCGTGCCGGCGCTGCTGTTTAATTACAGCCTCAACGGCGGCCGCAGCAGCCAGCCAGGCGGCGGGGAAAACACCAATTTGTATGCCAGCACGAGCCTGGGCGCCAACCTGCACGCATGGCGACTGCGCAGCAACGCCTACTGGACGCGAAGCGTGCAAACCTCGCCGGGCCAGGCGGGGCAACGTTACCAACACACGGATTTTTCCAATACTTATCTGATGCGAGATATTGCGGCATGGCGGTCGGAGCTGCTGGCGGGGGAAAGCAGCACCTCCGGGGACGTGCTCGACAGCGTTCCGTTCCGGGGGGTAAAGCTAAGTTCGTCCGATGAGATGCTGCCCTATGTGCAGCGCGGCTTTGCGCCGGTCATTGAAGGCATCGCGCAAAGTAACGCCCGCGTCACGGTGACGCAAAACGGTTCGATTATCTATCAGACCTACGTCGCCCCCGGGCCTTTCCGTATTGACGATCTGAACCAGACCGGCCAGGCCGGAGAGCTGACGCTGTATGTTACCGAAGCCGACGGCACCGTGCACAGCCAGACAATCGCCATCTCTTCAGTGCCGGTGATGCGCCGTCCGGGCAGCGTAAAATATGAAGTAACCGCCGGCCGCTATAACGGCGGCATTACCGTGGGATCGCGCGAGGCTGAGTTTGTGCAGGGCACCGCCATCCTCGGCCTGCCCTATGATTTCACCCTCTACGGCGGGGCGCTCACGGCGCGGGATTATTTCTCGCTGGTCACCGGCGCGGGCGTCTCGCTGGGGAAACTGGGGGCCGTCTCGGCTGACGTCACGGCCTCGCGCGCCAAAATACCCGGCATAGAAGCGCAGCAAAAAGGCGAGTCTTACCGGCTGCGCTACGCCAAAAGCATGCTCAGCACCGGCACCACCATCGATCTGGCCGCCTACCGCTACTCGACCAGCGACTATTACAGCTTTTCAGACTACAACAGCCTCGGCTATCAGCTGAAAAAAGAGACCCAGCCGTGGGCGCTGGCCCGGGCGCGGTCCACCTTCCAGCTTTATATGAGCCAGCAGCTGGGCGGTCTGGGATCGGTGTTCGTATCGGCCGCCCGCAACGACTACTGGGGCAAAAGCAAGGTCATGAATACGCTCTCCACCGGCTACAACGGCAGCTACCGCGGCGTCAGCTACGGCCTGGCCTACACCATCGACAGAACCCAGGGCGACGGTAACTGGCCGGAAAATCGCCAGCTGGCCTTCAACATGATGGTGCCCTTCAGCCTGTTCAGCGCCTCTTCCGCCCTGAACCGGGTCTATGCCACCTACCAGACCACCCGCAGCAACACCGGCCAGGTGCAGCAGATGGCCGGCCTGAGCGGCAGCGCGCTGGACTCCAGCCTCTCCTGGGGCGTGCGCCAGGGCTGGAGTAACCAGCGGGCCCAGAGCGACAGTACCTCGCTGAACGGGGCCTGGTCCGGCAGCAAAGGTTCGGTATCGGCGGGCTACAGCCAGGCAAGCGGCAGTCGCTCGCTGAACCTTTCCGGCAGCGGCGGCATGGTCATCCATCCGGGCGGCGTGACGCTCAGCCGGTCGCTCGGCAGTTCGATAGCCATTGTCCATGCCCCGGGCGCGGAAGGCACACGCGCGGGCGTAGGCGGCACCACCATTGACGGCTTCGGCTATGCCGTAGTGCCTTATTTATCTGACTATCAGGCGAACAACATCAGCCTCGATCCGTCGACGCTGCCCGATGACGTCGACCTCACCCACTCCAGCAATACCGTCTACCCCACCAAAGGGGCGGTAGTGATGTCAAAGTTCAATACCCGCCTGGGCTACCAGGCGTTAATCACCCTGCAGCACGCGGGCGCAGCGGTGCCCTTTGGCACCACGGCCACGCTGGTTAACACCGCCGAAGGTGAACCTATTACCGGCATCGTCGGCGACGCCGGGCAGGTCTATATGAGCGGCCTGCCGGAGCAAGGCAGCCTGTTACTGAAGTGGGGCCAGCAGGCGACCCAGCAGTGCCGGGCCAGCTTTAACCTTAAAAACCAGCAGCCTTCCGCGGCAAACCCGGTCCGCAGCCTGACGGCTGTCTGCCAGTAACGAGATAATGACAGATGATGAAACGATTACGGATTAACCCCCTGGCTCTTATTGCGGCAGCGCTGTTGCTCTCTGACGCGCCCACCGCACAGGCCAAAGATACAATCACCATTGGCAAAGGCTCCGGAATTTTATGGGCTGGGTTTAATGGAGATGTGGCGATATATGGAAAATTAGAGGACGGAAAAAGCATGTCTCCTGAGGGCTACGCTGCTCTGTCTGATAAACCCTACGAATGTATTGAGGCGAGCAAGCTAAAAGAGATCGCTGGCGTACTGGCTTACGAAATTGCGCCCGGCGTTGGGATTGCGCCACGTATCAGATTTTATAGCGATGTCTGGCAGGCGGGTTTCTCAAACAGGGGAAGCATCAGCGGGAATTTTACCACTGAAGGTGGTTCTGCCGAAATTAGAGGCAATACAATTAGCCACACCCAGACGCTCCCTCTGAAGCGACCAAGAACAACTGACCGGCAATGGTGCTTTACCATGGCTCAAACTGACAGGTGGGACGAATTTCTCGAACGGAGCCAAGACAGATACCTAAGCTTCCGGGGGCACTGGGTCATTGTGGCGGACGGGACGCAGAAGATGCAGCGCGGCATTCGTTTCCCGGATATTCACGCGGCATCCTTCACCCCGGACCGAACGGGAAATTTAAGGGAACCCTGGTTCCCGGCGGGTACCACGCTGCGCATTTCCACCCTGGAGTGTAATATTGATACGCCCCGGGATATTAATTTTGGCGATGTACCGCGGAACCTGAATCGAAACGCCGAACTGGCGGTGCAAACGGTGAACTTTAATGTGGACTGCACTCAGGATGTGGACATCGAAGATACCAATATAGAGGTGCGCTTTAACGCGCTCAGCGGCTTGCACAAAAACTCAGAAATTAACAAGCTGGCTTTCGGCGATCCTAACGGTGCCTATCTGACCGGGACTTTATCCGGCGAGCCGGAAGGCTTCTGCGGTACAGCGAATGGCGTAAAATTTGATACCACGCCACTAGATATAGGCATAATGGGTGCGACCGACACCATCAAACGCTTCCCCTATAAGATGACGTGGCGGCTTTGCTCCGGCGGCGATAAATTGCAGACAGGCGAGATCAAAGCCTCCGCCGAGGTGCTGGTCACCTTCAATTAAGTGCTGGCGTGACGGGCCAACAAGGAACCGTTAAGCCGCTTCTATACCGATAAACCGCGCGATTGCCCGGTTCAGAGCGCTAAGTTTTTGAGTCACGTCCACAAACTCTGCGTTTATCGCTTCGCGCTCTGCTTCTTTCGCACACCGCTGTTCCAGGGCGTGGCACGCCTCGGCCACATCATTCGCCCCGACGATCCGGGTGCTACCCGCCAGGCGGTGCAGGCTCTGCGCCAGCCCCTCCATGTCACCTCGATCCAGCTGCTGCCGGGCGCGACCGGCGTCACGCTGGTTTTCATCATAAGTTGCTTTGAGTAATCCACGGAGCAGCTCTGCGTCATGACTGGCCAGCGCCCTTAGCGCCGGTAAATCTACCAGTATCTCCAGCTCGAGAGCCTCGACCTGGGCACTGGTTTCCTGCCGGGGAATGCGGTTTAACACCGCTTCAAGCTGCGGGAGCCGAAGCGGTTTGAACAGGCAGTCATCCATTCCGGCTGCAATGCAGCGTTTGCGTTCTTCCGGCTGAGCGTTGGCGGTCAGCCCGAGGATCACCAGCGGGCTGCGCTGCCCGGCCCGGAGCCGGCGGGTGAGCTCCAGGCCGTCCATGACCGGCATACTGCAGTCGGTAATCACGAGCTCAAATTCTCCGGTCGGGTACAGTTCCAGCGCCTGCGCCCCGTTTTCAGCCTCGGTGACCCGGTGCCCCAGGCGCAGAAGCTGCTGTTTTAACAGCAGGCGGTTGGCCGGATGATCGTCCACCGTCAGAATATTAAGCGGCGGCAGAGCGCTGGCCTGCGCCTCATTCTCACCGGCCTGCACCTCTTCGCCGTCCCGGTAGTTAACCGGCACGCAAACTTCGATCCGCGTGCCCTTCCCGGCCTGGCTGTGCAGGGTAATGGTCCCGCCCATCATGGTGATCAGCTGCTGGCAGATAGCCAGCCCGAGGCCGGTGCCGCTCTGTTTTTTCCCCTCTTCTGACTGGACGTAAGGGTCAAAAATGGTGGCCTGTTCCGGCTGGGGAATGCCGATGCCGGTGTCCGACACGGAGAAGACCAGCTGCCCCTCGCCGCCATCTGCCGGGCAGCTGACCTGCACGGCCACCGAACCCTGGGGCGTAAATTTAATCGCGTTGCTGACGAGATTGGACAGGATCTGCCGCAGGCGCATCGGATCTATCCAAATTTCATCGGGATGGAGTGGATCGACATGGCAGCTTAGCTGGAGCCCTTTCTGCCGCGCCAGGCCCTCAAAAACTCTGACAATCGGCGCGGCCAGAGAATCAAACCGGACCCATTCCGGGGTAAGCTCAAGTTTGCCGGACTCGATTTTCGCCATGTCGAGAATGTCGCCAATCAGGCCCAGCAGCGACTGGGCTGATTCGTAAGCCACGCGCACGGCCTCGGCCTCGTTCTCCCGCGCCCCTTTGCTGGTAACCGCCAGCTCCAGTAAACCAATAATGGCGGCAATTGGGGTGCGGATTTCATGGCTCATGGTGGCGAGGAAGGTGCTTTTACTGCGGTTGGCCTGCTCCGCCTGTTCGCGGGAGCGGGAGGTTTCCATCAGCAGCCGATCGTGTTCCGTCATATCCTGCCAGCTGCATATCAGCCCGGCGATACGCTGGTTTTTATCCCGGAAGGCCACGGCCTGGTGCAGGATAGCCCGCACTTCAGCGCCGTTATTGACCAGAAAACGCTGGGGCGAGGCCGCCAGCCCTTCGGGAGAATCGAGCCCCGGTTCAAGCTGCTGCCAGACCGCAGCCAGCGGATGTTTATCCTCGCTCAGCGGCTGCTGCAGAAGCTTACCCGGCATGAGGTCAAAAAAGCGTGCAAACGCGGCATTGCTGTTGATAATGCGGCCATCTCGCCCGATGACGTACACCGGCACCGCCGTGCCGTTAAACAGCGTTGCCAGAAACGTGGCCTGCTCCTGCAGCCGGGCCTGAGCCTCTTTGCGCGAGCGGTTGGCGCGCTGCAGGTAATACACCCATACCAGCGAGGTGAGCACCAGCGCCGAGAAGATGGCGGCCAGCCAGTAGAATTCGTGCCGGTACTCAGACCAGGTATCCAGCTTAACGTTGGGCGTCGTCTGCCATTTATTGACAATAAGCGAGATGTCGCGCGGCGGAATATCCGCCAGCGCCTTGTTCAAAATCGAGTAAAGCTCAGGGCTGTCGCGCCCGACGGCAAAGCCAATCAACGCGGGTTTATCGGCGACCCTTGCCGCAATTTTGAGCTGACCCGGGAAGACATTTTCAATCATGTAGCGGGCGCCGATCAGGTTATGCACCGCCCCATCAGCCTTGCCGTCGGCCACCATTTTCATCGCCACGCTGCCGCTCTTCGCGTCGATGAAGTGTATTTGCGGGTACTGTTTTTCAAGCTGCCCACGCAGCACGTTGTCCGGCGTGATGGCCACCGTTTTAGCTCCGCTAATGTTAGCCGGAGCGGCAGGACTCTCTTTGACGACAAGGACGAATTCCGGCTGCACATAGGGGCGCGTCAATAGCAGCTGTTTATCGCGATCCTGGCTGAAGCTGACGGCGGCAAACAGGCTGGCCCTGTGCTTTGCCACTGTGGCCAGCATATCCGGCATGTTGTCTGCCGTCACGGCGGTGAAGTTCAGCCCGGTACGCAGATGAATCAGCCGCAGCACGTCCGCAGCAATGCCCTGAAACTCTTGCCGGGCATTTAGCTGAGTAAACGGCGCGTCCAGCGGATTGATCACCACGCGCAGATCTTTGTTCTGCGCCAGCCACTGCGTCTCGCGCTCGCTCAGCGGCAGCGTGGATTCAAACAGCCACAGGTTTGGCCCCTGACTCCAGTGGCGGAATATAACCTTGTGCTCCACCGGCGTGAGCGCCCCCAGCACGGTATTGACCGCCCGCATCAGCACGCTGTTGTCCTGTTTGAAAATAAAGCGTGCGCCGTTGCTTCTGTCGGGCAAAATATCGACGATAGACAGCGTGTTAATGAAGTTGCGTTCTATCAGGAAGCTCGACAGGGTAAAGCCGCCGATGTAGTAATCATTTTCGCCGAAGGCCACCGAGGACATGCCGTTTGGCGCCGTCGGGAATACCGTCACCCTGGTGCCGGGATAGCGCTGTTTGGCCCAGGCTTCGCACTGGCAGTTTTCCGCCACCGCAATGCGAGCCCCTTTTGACAGCTTGACCGGCGCGGCAATGTCCGTCTGGCGCGAAACCAGCACCGGGCGATCGGGAATAAACGGCTGACTGTACGCCAGCCCTTGCGGGGCAGTTATCTGGCCGGTGCCGTCATCCACCAGCATATCCACCTTGCCCTGGCGCACGGCATCCAGCGCCGCATCACGGCTGGCGTAATTCAGGATTTGAAACCGCACGCCCAGGTAGCGCATCACCAGCAGCACGTAGTCGGCGGAGATGCCTTCGTAGGTCTGCTCGTCCGGAGACATGTTAAACGGTGGGGTGGCGGGCTGATAAATGGCGATATTGACGAGGCGCTTTTCCCCTAACCAGCGCCAGTCGCTGTCGCTCAGCGTGAATTTCAGCGGGGCGACGGTTTCCCGGCTGTGAAGCGTCATTGACTTCGGCTCTTCCGCCCGCAGGACGCCCAGAGATAAGCTCAATAAAAAACAGCAAAGCAGCAAGGCGCGCATCACGGCGTCAGTCCAGGTTATGTTTTTGGGTAAAATCGTACAGCTCGATCATCGTTTTCAAGCCGAGCTTAGCCATCAGGCGACTTTTATAGGTACTCACGGTTTTGTCGCTGATGTTCATCTGGCGGGCAATGTCGACCACCTTCACGCCTTTAGCCAAATGCCGCAGGACATCCAGCTCCTTCGCCGACAGCTCGCCCAGTTTGTCTTTATCTGCCGCCGCATCACCGGCGGCAACATCACTCCTGGCCAGATGCCGGGGGAAATAGCCATAGCCGCTGCGGATCGCGCGCACGGCGTCGCTGAGTTCGGAAAGATTATTCTTTTTGCTGACAAACCCGTCCGCGCCGGCGCTGGCACAGCGGCGAATGTAGTGATCGCCCTCTTTGCCGGTGAGTACGAGGATCCCGCCGCTAAACCCGTCGCGGCGCATTCTCTGCACCACGTCAATGCCGTTGACAGAGGGAATATCAATATCGACGATCACCAAATCCGGGGTATTTTTCCTGACCAGCTGAATGGCCTGCAGGCCATCATCAGTTTCGGCAATAACGGTCAGGTTTTCCTTCTCCAGTACCATTCTTACCGCCAGCCTGGCGACAGGATGGTCATCAACAATCAGTACGTTTTTCATTTATTATCCTGTTGGGCTGGGGAAGAAAAGCTAAAGTCACGTTGTCAGTTCGCTTTAATTATCAGTGTAATAGGAGTTTCACGCCTAAGCAATTGCCGACGCTGTCATACTTTCCCTACACCCTTTCTATCTTATTCCTACGCGCAATCCAGCGCCGACTGATACAGCCCTAATCTTTTCCTCATTACCCTGTAAGAACTTATATTCCCGCTCGCCTTAGAGCGGCTAATTTGGCTGGAAATAGCTTATGGAAAAAAATATAGCCGAAGGTAAGGCTGTCGCGAAAAGTAACCCGCGCGTTTTAATCTTCGACCCCTGCGGGTATGCCGCTTTCGGTCTGGCCAGACTGTGCGAAAGCGAATTAGAGAGCCAGGTGATTGGCACTCCCCAGACTCTGCCACACTTCCTGGAGCTGATGATTGAATCGAAGCCAGATATGGTGATTTGCGGCATTGACCCTCGGGCCAATGTTCTGCCGCAGCTGCTGAACATGCCTTATTATCCGTCGTGCAGGTATGTTTTGCTCACGGACGCCGAATCAGTGGCCCTGAGCCGGGCGCTACAAACGGCCGGGTTTTATGCCGTGATCGATAAAAGCATGCCGCTGCGCAAGCTGACCGGCGTCCTTCGGCAAGCCCTGGTTAATCCTTCCCGGGGAAACATCCGCAGAGATGCCAGATTTTACCTCCCGGAAGAACGCTATATTCTCGGCGCGCTGCTCAACGGCGACCGGTTAGCGCTTATCGCGCGTAAGATGGGGATCCCCTATCGGGCGGTTAGCCGCTATAAACATACCGCGCTACGCAGAGCCGGGCTGAAAAGCATTAACCAGATTTTGTCTGCATAAACGGGTCGGAGAAAGTTGGATGACGTCAGTATTCATCTGATCGGATAATACGCCGCACATACTTGTACGGCTTGACCGTCCTTCACTACAGACTGCCGGTCAGGAAATTACTACAGGTATTATTTTTAATAGGCCAGCCTTTCGCCTGAGGTAGACTGATTTCTTCCCCCGGCCTCTTGGTATAAAGTTTGTTCAAATACTCTGCATCCGCATTATTGGGGATCTCAAGTACACGGTCATAGCGAAGGTAATAGCTTTTATTGGCTTCCGGGATAAATGCCACAGATTGTATATATGTCGTCCCCGAGATATCAGCGCGGACAGATCGTAAGGCATATGTCTTCCCCGGTTTTAACGTGAATTTATTCATACCAAGTGTTTCACTCTTCCAAAACCATCTCAGGATGGTCAGCTGCTCGTCATTTACTTTTTCATAGCACTTGTCTTTATCGTTACGAATATAGGTGACAAGCGCATTTTGGTGAGTGTTATCGTCATACAGATATATCGCTGATGCATCGCTTCCCGCGTACATTTTTGATTTATCAATGGTGGCACAAGCCGTAAGTGAGCAGACGGCGATAACGGTAATCACACTTTTCTTGAGACTCAACTTCATTATTTTATATCCTGATCCCACTGCTTCAGAAAAAATGAGAATATTTTCAGTCAATATTAGGGAACATATCCTTCCCTACCATGGCGGCAGTACAATACTCTTTGCGTTATGTAAATCAACAGGTTACTGCCATAACTACTAATTTCCGGAGGGTCTCTTCCGTCGATACCTGAGCTGAAGGTCCGCTGCGAGCGATAAGCAGACCTAAAGAAAAACGTGACATTTATCATGAAATTAGAACGTCAAGCTCATGAACCGACAGTCGCAAAATAGTTAAATTCAATCCATGGGTCTATTACTTGGTGGTTCTGTGGTGCCGCCACGGCAATCAGCATATTGTGATTTTTGAGATACCTCCCTTTTCTTACGTTAGGTACTGCTTTACCGTTAAGCGCTGAGCCTGGCTCAGATGCCGGAACCATTCAAAGTTACACGTCGCACTCCTTGTGCGTGCTCACCTCTCGCCACAGCGCAGATAACCAGGTCAGCGAATCATCGATCAGCATCCGCTTTTCGCTCCCAGGCCGCCAAATCGTCACCATAGTCTGGCTAATACCTTCATTGCCCACCACCGTGGGAATAGCCATAACATTTTTCCAACGCACCGCCTCAAAATGAGTCGGTAAAAATCCCCATCCGCACCCGGCTTCCATCAGGCTACGCAGCATTTCAAGCTCATTGGCCACAATGATATTCCCGGAGATTTGCAGCCGCCGCGCCATTGGTACGTCGCTTGTGGAGTGCATCACCACCTGTGGCGTCAAAGAAAGGTCAAGCAGTGAACACGGACGTTTGGCCTCTTCAAACAGCGGCTCTGCGGCGTAAAAATCCATGTCGATGGCCCCGAGCGCACGCCACTCCATGTCGCTGCCGACGCTGTGATTGTTGGCCTGAAAGAAGCCCAGATCGACCTCCCCGCTCGCCAGCGCTTTTTCGCCTTCCGCGCGCGAGGTGCATCTCAGACTCAGACGGATCCCCCGCGTCGCCATCCGCGTAATTAATGCCTTCAAAAAACGGCGGGGTGTAAAGGGGTCGTAGGCGACGCCCAGCTCCTGAACCTCCGTTGACGGCACCCGACGGGCAAACTGATCGAATGCTCTTGCCTGACGCAACAGCAGGTGCGCCTGGCGATGAAGCTGTTCGCCTTCTGCTGTCAGCTGCAGCGATCGCCCCTGGCGGGCAAACAGCGGGTAGCCAAAGCTATCTTCCAGCAGATCGATAAGATCGCGCAGCGTGGTGCGATCTTTCTCCAGCTTCATCGCAGCTTTCATCAGACTGCCGTGTTCCGCAACGGCAGTGAAGGCTTCAAGTTGAGAAAAAGAGTAAGACAATGACGGCACGCTGGGCTCCTTTTGCCGTGTTTATGGGGGATTATCCCCCATTACGCGTTTTTTATTATAGTGCCGTCATTTTTATACTGCATCCATCCCGTCATCCCGCCGGGACAACATGTCTATGGGTTTAACTTAAATAGAGAACGCTATGATTAATAAACATAAATCCTTGCCTGCAAAGTACTGCCTTCTGGCAGGTCTGGTGGCTGGTGCATTCCTCTCTTCTCCCGTAATGGCGGCTTGTGAAGGCACCGAACTCACCGCCTGCCCGGCCCCTTTTGATGCAAAACTTCCCGATACCAAAACGATGCTGATCTGGGATCAAGCCGAGCGTGTTATCGGTTTTCGTAACGATTACCGTAATTATCAGGGCGATGTTTTCCACCACGGCAAATCCGTGCCGTTAGCGATGGCTGAAAAACCACTGACGCAGGCTCGCTATCAGGTCAACGGCAAACTGTGGACGCTACAGGATTATATTAAACGCCAGAACGTCAGCGGTATGCTGGTACTGAAGGACGGTAAAGTTGCCTGGAAATATCTTGGTGAAGGCAATACCGACACCACACTCTGGACCTCTCGTTCTGTAGGGAAATCGGTGGTGTCTACACTCGTGGGTGTGGCCTTAAAAGAGGGAAAAATCCACTCAATGGACGATCTGGTCACGCAGTATGAACCTGATTTGAAAGGCACCGCCTGGAACGGCGTGACACTGAAACAGTTGATTCAACACACCTCTGGCGTGGCGTGGAATGAAGATTACGCTAATCCGCAGTCTGACTTCGCCAAACTCACGCAGTGTGAAGCGCACGCGGGTACCTATGACTGCGTCCGCTCGCTGGTTTCTGGTCTGAAACGCGCCCACCCAGCGGGTGAAGTGTGGTCTTACTCCTCCGGCGGTGCATGGCTGCTGGGCGATGTGCTGGAGCGCGCAACGGGTATGACGCTTGCTACCTACCTTGAGAACAATATCTGGCGGCCGTACGGTATGGCGAACGATGGTGTATGGCATGCCTATACCAAAAACCAGCATGATGTTGGCGCACACGGCTTTAACGCCACGCTGGAAGATTGGGGACGTTTCGGCGAATTCGTACTGAACAATGGCCGCCTGCCGAACGGTAAGCAGGTTCTGCCGGAGAACTGGGTTGCCCAGTCGGCCGACTGGAACAGAGCGAAGAACTCCGTCTCTGCGGCGCATCCACAGGGGCTGTATGGCTATCAGTGGTGGAATAACGAAGTGCCTGCCAACGCTAAAAACGTGGAACCAACGCCGCAGGATTCGCTGAAAGGCTCCATGTGGGCGCTGGGGATTTATGGGCAGATGATCATGGTCAACCGTGCGGAAAATCTGGTGATCGTCCAGTGGTCTACCTGGCCGCAGGCGGAACCGTCGTTCAGCGCCCAGCCGCTGGAAGCTTCGCTGATGTTCAGCGCTATTGCGAAGGCATTGCATTAATCATCGGAGATAACCACGCCAGAAATGCACCTTAAGCTCTGGCGTTTTCAGTGAGGGATAAGGGTATCCTCTGGAGGGAAAGGATACCGCCCAACATCTTTTCAGTTGGCGAAGTGAAGATTGTCTAAGCCGTATTCCTTTTTTGACAGCATCCCAGTGCGTCTGAATTCACGCAGGTAATGCAAATGGATGGTCAAGAAATCGCTACTTATCAGCCCTTTCAGACCATCATGGCTTTAGCCTCGTCTACAGTTAACTTATCTAATTCTCATCGAATAAATCATCCCATGAGCTTTTCGTTAAGGACTCACCTGTTCGCCCGACTTCGGTTATTGATTTCAGTGGCTGCCGGCGTCGCTTGTTATTTCGCCCTTCCCGCTCAGCTTGGCACGCTGCAGCGGCTGTTGATCGGCTGGAATGTTTTGGCCTGGCTTTACCTGATTTTTATCTGGTTTCGCATGCTGCGAACGGAAGTCTGCGACATCCCGAGAATAGCCAGGGTACAGGATCAAAGCGCCGCGCTTGTGTTAAGCCTGCTTATCTTTGCCTGCATGGCCAGCCTCGTGGCGATTATGAGCGAACTTCCGTCGCTGCGTTCTTTGTCCGGAACCCCGCTTGTGCTGCATATTTTACTGACGGCAATGACGCTGGTCGTCTCCTGGACGTTGCTGCCCAGCGTTTTCGCGATGCACTATGCCCATCAACATTATTTGCATCGCAGCAAAGAGATAACCCCGATGATCTTTCCTGATAAACCGAAAGATCCGGATTACTGGGATTTCCTTTATTACTCTTTTACCATCGCCGTGGCCGCACAAACAGCTGATGTGGCAACCGGCACAACCGGCATGCGTAAAATAACCCTGCTGCAGTCAGTTATCTCGTTTATCTTCAACCTGGCGATTCTGGGACTTTCCGTCAACGTGGGCGCCGGGTTGCTGAGTTAATACCTGGGACTGGCTGTCATCTCGTGAATAGCACACAAAACAGGCTATAATTTAACCAGTGACGCTCTGTGTAAAGGTGAAACACGATGCCTAATCCCTTTGATGCCTGCATGTCTATCGCGCTGATTCTGGGTGCATTACATGAAATGGGACTGATTCCCTGGTAATGCGCTTTATATGCCGGTGGTTTGCTGAAAAAACGATGGCAGGAAATTGACAGCAGGTTGAATCTCATTAAGGTGAGAGGGATATTTTACGCCGTGCTGGCCAGATCCCAGGAACCCCATGAACCCTTCGCTTCAAACTTTTGTCGGAAGTTTGCTCCAGGATGAGAAAACGCTAGTTGCCTCTTACGATCTTGAGTCTTTGCCTTTTGAGCTGAAGCGCAGTCTTCATCTTCAGGCTTTACGGCAGCCCGGCATTCATAACTATGCTTTACGTCCCTTTTCTCTCGACTATAGCCAGATCCAGCGGCTCTGTATTATCAACGGCATGGGCGTCACGCTCGGAGATTCGCTGATCGGGATTGCGGCGCTGCACGCTATTAAAGCCATAAATCCCAAACTTCATCTGACGGTGCTGCGCCCTCACACCTGCCAGTCTTATGTGGAAGAGATTTATCGGCTTGCGGGGAACGTGATCGATGAGCTGCATTTCATGCCTCAGGGACTGGCTTCACTGGAGGGATATGATGCGCTGATTGACGCGGGGAACCAGCTTTTCCGGGAGGATTTCGCCACTCAGGAAATGCACGATTTCTTCTTACGCCACCTGGGGATTGCCCCTGACACTGTACCCGAAGAGATAAAAGCCAACCGCTGGCTACGCGACGGAATGCCAGAGCAAACGTCCCCCATGCAAGGTCGTTACATCCTGTTCAATCACCGCGCCAGCACGCCGCTTCGCGATATCCCGGCTGCCGTGCTGGTTGATTTAGTCGAGCATATCTATCGGCAGCACGGTCTGCCCGTGGCAGGCTTTGGAAAAATAGATCACCCGCAGTGCATCGATCTTTCTTCTCATTCCCGGACAACGTCTGACTACATCGCCATTATTCGTCACGCCAGTAAAGTCTATACCTGTGATTCGTCGGCCCTGCATATTGCCGCCGCCTTTGAGGTGCCCACGACGGCTTATTTTAACGCCATCAAACCGTCACTGCGGGCCGCGTATTACCCGCAGTGTGAAAGCGTTGATCTGGGTACTGAGCGTTCGGCGCTCCTCCACCAGAGCGAAGATAGCGAGTTGCTAAAAGCGATAGAGGATAACTACCGGCGTTATCTGGCCGCCTTGTAATGTCTGATAAGCTGGCCGTGAATGACGGCCAGCCCCACGCTATTTATTGATGCCAATAACCAGCACGGTTGATTTTTTACATTGATTATCCTGGCAAATACCGGAGAACCAAATCTGCCCTTTGCCGATCGCCAGCCCCTGATAATTCGCAAAAAGATCCTGATATTTCTGCGCGTTAACCACCGCCACCAGATCCGGCGTAAAAATGGCGTCATAGTTTTTAATGAACTGCTGCGGCGTTTTGATCTGCACTTTTTTACCCGCCAGCGCGATCTTTATCGGATAGGAAATTAGCTTTGCCACTTCCGCTTTATTCTGCGCGGCAATCTGCGTTTTAAAATTATCAAAAAACGCATGATAGTTTTCATGCGAGCTGAATAACTTATCTAAATTCGCGTCCATTGCCTGCTCGGTGGCGGCCAACAGGGTGCCCGACCAGATCAGGGAGGAAGCCAGACACAGCCTGGCGAGTAGCGACGTAAACCTCATATAAACCACCTCTTGCCTTAAATATCATTGAATTATCGTATTTATAGAATTTTAACTTTTCAGTCTGAAACACGCTTTAAGTGTTAATAAAGCGGCAGGCGTTCCCTCGACGGCATCATATATGATATAATTTTGACCAATCCATTGATTTTAATTAAAAGCAAACAAATTGTATTAATATGAAACAACTTCTCCTGGCGCTGTGCCTTTTCACTCCCTTCAAAATGTCTCTGGCGTCCGTCAGCGGAAATTTCGACGTGAGAATGACTATACTTCCTAATCCGATGCCACCTAAAGTAACTAAAGTAAAACTTTCAGCAGATACGGTGATGATCGTTAATGAATGGTAGGATTTCATTCATCAAGTCGTGTCCGGGATGCACATCCGCTCCCATAAAAAAGCCGCTGACGGTCACCCGCAGCGGCTTTTTTTATGACTGATTCAGGCTATTCCCCCGGACCTGTCTTATCGACTCTCTGCCCGACGTCTATCCGGTTCCCGTCCGGGTCGGCAAACACAAACGTCCGCAGGCCGTACTCTTTATCCTGAAGCCCCTTCACGATCCTGGCGCCTGCCTGCTGACAGAGAGCAAACAGCGCCCCGATGTCATCAACCAGAAGATGGGCCACCGGAAAATGTGCGGCCTTATGCTGAGGCTGGAGCGTCAGATGCAGCTCACTTGCCCCCTGCTGGAGGATAACAAACCCAACGGGTTCGCCGTTCTCGAAACGCTTCGTGAAGCCTAAAACGCCCACGTAAAACGCCAGTGCGGCAGGCATATTTTTGACTGGCAGCGTCGCTGCAATGCGGCCAAATCCAACTGCTGAAGGCATAATCATCCTTATATTTAAGAAACGAGCCCATCGCGCAGACGGTGCCGCAGCCATGCGTTTCTTTGTTGATGCCGGACGGTGCCAGAGTGGCCCTTATCATAAACGCCAGCCTCACCCTGCGCCAGCGTTGGCTAATGAGAATAATGTCGCAGACAAACGCGGCGTTCCCCCTATGAAGACAGATCGCCTGCCCTTTGTCGGCAGATGTTTAGTACCAGCTGCCGAAGCCAGCGGTGCGCGAGGTCTGCCTCTGAACGCGGGTGCCACATTTGGGACACAGTAATGGCTCTCGTCTTCACCGGCAGCTCAAACATTGCCAGCCTCGCGTTCTCTCCCTCGACCGCCAAAACCGGCTGATTCAACAGGAAAGAAGCAGGCACCAGCGCAATGAGATCGGACGCCTGCGCGACCTTTAGCGACGCAGGAAATGACGGCACTATGGCGGCAATTTTGCGCGTCAGCCCTCTTTCATCGAGGGCATCGTCTACTGGCCCGCGAGTTGAACGGAGACGCCGGGAGGCCACCACGTGCCCGTACGAAAGATACTGCTCGACGGTAACCTCAGGCAGAGCGGCCAGAGGATGACCGACGCGCACCACGCCAACAAACCGATCGCGGAATAGCGCCTGAAGCCGTATCTCTGGCCCCATTTCACCCACGACGCCGATTTCGAGATCGACCAGGCCCTCACGCAGATGCCGGGGACCTTTTTCAGGTTTGGAGGTGAAGCACAGCTGCACCCGAGGCGCTACAGCCGCCGCTGCAGTGATAAGCGCAGGCGCAAAGGCTTCGATAAAACCATCGTTGGCCCGGAGGATAAACGTGCATTCCAGGGTTGAAAGCGTTAGCTCTGCCGTGGACGGGCTCAGCAAAGCCCGAGCCTCCAGCGCCGCGTTTCTCGCCCGCTCGCGAATCGCTTCGGCATAGGGCGTCAGCACCATATTTCTGCCCGCTCTGACCAATAGCGGATCGCCGGTTGCAGCCCGCAGGCGGCTCAGCGTGCGGCTCATCGCCGACGCGCTGAGTCCGAGGCGTCGCGCGGCGCCGGCCACGCTGCCTTCCGCCAGAAACGTATCCAGCGCCAGCAGCAAATTCAGATCGGGGTCATTCATTCAGGCATCCTGTAAAGAGATATGGCGTCTGGTGCAACTATTATCTGCATATGGTGCGTCTTCCGCCTCTCTTTAAGTATCACTATATTTGCAGCACTGACAACCTGAGACTGATGACCGCGCAGCGGGAAGGAACAACGATGGAGTTATTTTCAAACCAACCAGGAGATGAGGGCCTGCCGGGCCGCCCGCGTATGATGGCGATGTTTACCGTGATGACGACGGTCACAATGGCGGTGTTCGATGGCTCAATGGTGAACATCGCGCTGCCAAATATCGCCCGCGCGCTCGACGTTTCCGCCAGCGACGCGGTTTGGGTCGCCAATGGCTATCTGTTGGCCGCCGCCATGACGCTGGCGATTTTTGCCGCGCTGGCGACCCGGCTGGGATTCAGGCAAATTTTCGTCTTTGGGCTGAGCCTGTTTACGCTGGCATCCGCGGGCTGTGCGCTTTCCACCTCGCTCGAGATGTTGGTTTTGATGCGGATATTGCAGGGCATCGGCGGCGCGGCGGTACTGAGCATTTCCCCGGCAATCCTGCGTTCGGTTTTCCCCACCCGCCTGCTGGGCAGGATCCTCGGTCTGAACGCCTTCTTAATCGCTACCAGTACGGCCATAGCGCCGCTCCTTGGGGGAACGCTTCTTTCGACCTTAGGCTGGGAATGGCTTTTTGCGGTTAATTTACCGTTAGGCATTGTGGCGCTTTGGCTCAGCCTCCGCGTCCTGCCGGGGGAAAAGGCCACCCATCCCAAGCCCTTTGACTACGCCGGTGCGTTTCTGTCTGCTCTGCTGCTGGGCGCGCTGATCGTGGCCGCCGACAGCTTTACTAAAAGCGGAGGGATTGCCCAGGCGGTGGCTTATAGCCTGACGGCATTGTTGGCGGGCGCGGCATTTATCTGGCGAGAACGCCGCGCCGCTCAGCCCCTGCTGCCGCTGACGCTGTTCGCCTCCGCGCGATTTTCGCTGGCGGCCCTGACGTCTCTGATTTCGTTTATCGGGCAAGGGATCACATTTGTCGCCCTGCCGTTTTTATTCCAGAACGTTTATGGCTACAGCGCCTTTGCATCGGCCCTGCTCTTTACGCCCTGGCCTGTGGGAATAATGCTCGCAGCCCCCCGGGCCGGACGACTGGCCGACAAATATTCGCCGGCGCTTATCGCCACCACAGGTTTAGGCGTGTTTGCGGCTGGCCTGATACTTTTAGCCCTGTTGCCCGCCCACGCTCAGGCATGGGACATTGGTTTACGGAGTCTGGTATGCGGCATTGGCTTTGGTATTTTCCAGAGCCCCAACAACCGGGAAATGATGGCTAACGCCTCACGAGAAAATAGCGGCTACGCCTCAGGCATACTGGCCATTATGCGAACTTTCGGCCAGTGTCTCGGGGCGGCCATCGTCGGTATTGTGCTTGCGATTTACGGAAATGCCGCCTCGTTTGAGTCGCAGGCCATTACCCTCAATCTTTGGCTGGCCGCCGGAACGACATTGCTGGCTGTAGGCTTAAGCGGCCTGCGTACCCGGCAGCTACAACAGCAAAATAGTTAGCCGTAGAAAGGATCCTCAGCCAGGCTATACGGGTACCCACTCGCCGAGAAAATACTATGAATCTGGATGCTGAAACCGATTTAAAACTAGAGCGCATTATTGACGTTCCCAGGCAGCTTGTCTGGGAGTGCTGGACCCAGCCGCAGCATATCAGGCAGTTCTTTGTGCCCCGGCCTCATAGCGTAACGGCCTGTGACATAGATCTTCGGGTTGGCGGACGTTTCAATACGGTGTTTAACATCGACGGGAATGAAATGCGTAATAACGGTGTCTGGCTGGATATTGTGGACGGTAAAAAGCTGGTGTTTACCGATGCCTACGGCGAAGACTGGAAGCCTGCTGAAAATCCGTTCATGACGGCGATCCTGCTTCTGGAAGATGCGGACAACGACAAAACGCGCTACACGGCTATCGCCCGCCACCGTACACCAGAAGCCCGACAGGCACATGAGGAAATGGGTTTCTTCATCGGCTGGAATATTGTTGTCGATCAGCTTGTCGAGTACGCCAAAGGCCTGAGGCGTTGATACCTCTGACTAAAGTGACCAGTCGCTCTTCTGCAAAACCACCCGATAACCATCGGGATCGATAAAAGTAGCCCCCTTCACGTCCCAATAAGGGTTGAATGCATCCAGCCGGGTAAAACCGGCTGCGACCATTCTGGCGCAGAAGGCCTCCCATTCGACACGATCGGGCACATAAAGCACCAGTAAGTCATCTTCGGTAGGTCGTGGGGTAATGAGATGATGCTGGCAGACCGTAAATTCCAGATGCCAGCCCAGCGACGGACCTCCCAGCATCACGCCGCTGAAACCGTCGTGATCGCTAAATTGCGCTATTTGCTGAAGACCAAGTCCCTCGCAGTACAGCTCCCGGCTTCTTTCAAGACTGCTCACCGGACGGGCAATACGCATATGGCTGAAGTTCATCATTTTTTCCTGTTCTGATGTTCGCTCAACCTTAAAGGTATTCCTTTGCCATCATTTTCCTCACCGTGCGATCTCAGGCGACAAACTGTAGGCAGGAATTGGGCGGGTTGTTCCCGTCAGGCTGTCGAAGACCGTGCGTTCTGTCGTGATAATCGGCATCCCGGACTGCCTCAGCACTGAGATATCGGCGGCAATGCGCTGCAGCCCAAACCAAAACAAACCATCGAGGGCGTTGACCTGAAGCCCGTCTTCCAGGGCGATTTTCAGCCGCTCTCTCGGGTTTCTAACCTGCAGCGCAATCTGCTGATAGCCCGTCGCGGGCGTACCGCCCGGTTCGATTCTACGTATGCGATTCGAAAAACGATAGCGGAAGGCATCCGGCACGGCGCTGAGATCGTCTTTGATGCTGTAGACTTCCCCGCGCTTATTGTCATTGATCGTCACGCTCTTCTGGTTAAGCTGCAGCTCAGCGCGCAGTTTATCGATCAGCTGCGGCGCCCGCAGAAGCAGCAGCCGAAAAGGCAGTTCGAAGCTGGTCACGTAGTCCACGTTCAGCAACGCCAGGCGCAGGCGCTGCTCCGCATCCTGAGGCTCTCTCTGGAACTCCTCCTGGACTTCCTCCCACTGGCGGCTGAGGCGCGGCGACGCTTCTGTTTCGGTGAAACTGTACTTTTCAATCTGGTAATCGATGCGATCGTTCATTCAGGCACCTTTCACATGTCAGGATCCAGCTCGCAAACCATCTCGTAGCAGCGCAGCAGTGTGCCGCTGCGCGACATAGGATAAAGCCCCTCTTTCACCACGCGAAATCCCTGCGTCAGGTAAAAGTCGCGGGCGTTGGGCGTGGAAGAAAGCGTCAGTCGGCTCATTCCCCTCGATCTGGCTTCTTGCTTGATGGCCTGAAGAATCTGTTTGGCCAGCCCGCGGCCAGTCCATGCCGGTAGGGTAAAAATGGCTTCAACCGAGCCGTTTTTCAGATCCAAAAATCCCGTGGCTATCGGCTCGCCGTTTTCATTATCCGCCACAAAAAAAGGATTATTCACGATTTCATTTCGGTAACCCTCGGGCATCTCATCTGGCGTCCATGCTGCCAGCACATCTTCTGGATAAGTTTCCCGACAGCCAAAGCGAATGGCCTCGTTTCTTATTGTCCACAGCGCCTGAGCTTCATTAAGCGTGGCTCGTCTGACCGTCATTCTCTGACCTCCGAAATGCTCCGTTACGTAAAGGAAAATGAGTCTGATGACTTAACGCAAAAAGGAATGTTACCCTTTGAAGAAAATAGCATTTAATTAAGGACCGCTCGATGAAAAAAATATCTGCCCTGTCCGTTTCGCTGGCCCTGCTTTTTAACGCTTCGGCCTTTGCCGCTGGCGCTAAACTGCCTGCGCCAATAGCCGCCCTGGAAAAACAAGGCTTCGAACTGAAAGGGGAATTTAAAGCACCGGGCGACCTGCAGGGGTACGCGATGCAGTATCAGGGGCAAGGCACAATCGTATACCTGACGCCGGATAAACAGCACGCCATTATGGGCAACATGGTCGATGCCGAAGGGAAAAACCTGAGCGACGCGGAAGTGGAGAAATTTGTCTATGCGCCAATGGCCAAAGCCATGTGGCAAAACCTGGAAAAACACCGCTGGATCGCCGCCGGGAGTGAAAAAGCCCCGCGTATTGTCTACGTATTTGCCGATCCGTACTGCCCGTACTGCACCCAGTTCTGGGAGCAGGCTCAGCCCTGGATAAAGTCGGGTAAAGTTCAGCTCCGCGTGCTGCTCGTCGGGATGCTGCGACCGGACAGCGGTCAAAAAGCGGCGGCAATTCTGATGTCGAAAGATCCGGCCAAAACGCTCGCCGACTATGAGAACAGCAAAGGTAAGCTGGCGCTGCAAAAACCGGAGAAAATAGATCCGGTTATCGGGGAAGCCCTAAAAGATAACCTGACGCTGATGGACGATCTCGGCGGCAATGCCACGCCCTCAATATACTACCTGAATGCCGAAGGCCGCCTGCAGCAGCATCAGGGCATGCCGGATGCCGAAACGCTGAATACCATCCTCGGCGATAAATAACGCTTATAGCTTCAGCAGCGGTTTGCGCTGGCGGCCAGGTTCACGGAACAGCGCCAGCGCCTGCCGCCACTCCTCCAGCGCATACATCGCCGCATCGGGCTGCTGCGTTTGTAGCAACAGTTCCCAGAGTGAGATAAACCAGCCCTGCCATTCTGCAACCGGCGTGACCGCCAGCGTATCGCGCAGATGAAATCGCTGCGCGGTAATGTTCTTCCCGCGCGGAGAGAACGCCTTCCCGCTCAGTAAACCGTAAGAAACCAACTCGGCATTCGGATTAAGGTGATCGAGCATCAATGTGGCTAACTCACCGCCCACGGCGTCAAACACAACGTCAACTTTGCCAGCAGCTTCGGCAATGCGATGCTCGTCATCCCCGCTCAGCGGGATAATGCCGGATTCAAGCAACGCCGGAAGACGCTGTGCCGAGCGGTAAACACCATAGACTTCCGTGGCGCCCTGCCTTTTGGCCCACTGCGCCAGTAAACCAGCACACGTTGACCCTGCCGCCGTGACCAGCACATTTTTTCCCGCCACGGGCCACTTTTTCAGCATTAACCAGGCCGCCAGAGGATTGATATACCCGCGCGCCGCAAGCTCATCCGGCACGCTGTCCGGCACGGGCACGGCCCACTGAATCGGGCAGTCAACCCACCGCTGCCAGGTGCCTTCCCCGCGCAGAGGCAGCACACGCCTGCCAATCCACTCCGGAGAATCAGCCTGCGCAACAATGCCGACGCCTTCGTACCCGGCAATACGCGGCGGAAATACCCGGTGGCGATAAGCCCCGGTAACGGGAATAAGATCTGAGGGATTAACCGGCGCATAGTGCATGCGCACCCGGAGCGTGCCGGAGATAAACGGCGCCAGCGGCGTTTGTTCGAGGGTTAAGACCTGTTCAGGTTCGCCAAACTGCCGGAACCAGAGGGCTGCGTTTTCCATACTGAATGCCTGCAACTGCCATATTGCAGGCACTATATCACGGCTGAGTCAGCATAAACGCATCGAATAAGTGACATTGTCACCTATTGCCTCATAAATTACGGTAGTAAAACGTCGTGGAGCACGGGCTGCCGTCCGGCATTAACGCATAATGCGGGAGATCCCCCACGCGCTGCCAGCCCATGCCCTGGTAGAATATCTCCGCATCGCTGCCGGTGGCGGTGTCCAGTACCAGCACTGATTTTCCCTGCGTGGTGGCAACGGCTTCCAGATAAGCCATCAGGCGCTGGGCAATGCCTTTCCGCCGCGCCACGCGATGAACCAGAAGTTTGGCCACATCGGCCCGGTGCGGCTGATTTTCCGGCTGGCTGGTGATCAGCTGCACGGTGCCCACAATGCGCCCCTGCCCATCTTCCGCCACAATCAGCGTGCGTTCTCCCCGCGCCACGCTCTGGCCAACCTCCCCCCAAAACGCCGCGGCCTTTTCCGGCGCCAAAGGATGTAAAAAGCTGACCGAAGCCCCACCAGCCACACAATCAATCAGTACATCCGTTAATGATGCGGTTGCGGCAGCAAATTCACAGGCCTTCAGGGAACGAATACGATACTCGGGCACAGCGACTCCTGAACAGTGGTTAAGAGTTATGTCGGAATATTACCGGACATAAGAATAGTCCAGCTTACCCGGTAACTCAGGAACCCACTATTCAGAAAAGATATGGATGGGCGGTTTGGGGGGATGCGGTTTTCGTTTCAGAATAGAATCTCCCCCTTGCTGCAGCCAATAAAAGCGCATCAGGAGAGATATCCACTCAGGGTGTTAATTCCCTTCCACCATAAGGAATTATGATTGCACCGATCGTCTGTAGCTTTTCATAATTTTATCCCAGCCTGGCTGGCTTCAGCTATCACATCCTCAAGGCTGAGATGTCGCCGGGGGTCGTACTCCGCGCTTCCCCAGCGAAAGAAGAGCATCCAGCGATTATCTGCTCGCTGATTAAAATCGGTCACTTTGCCCTGCAGGTGCTGCATGGCGATAAATGCCCCTTCTTCATTCGTCCCGTTAAAAAGCAGAACAAACTCATCGCCGCCCGGCCTGGCGATCAGATCCGTTTCACGGAAAGAAGAACGCATAAGTTCTGAGAAAGCGACCAGCGCACGATCGCCCTGCTCATGGCCCAAACTGTCGTTAATCTGCGCCATCCCGTCAAGGTGGATAAATACCAGAGAAAGCGGCTCAGCCCGGCGGTTAGCGCTCCCCGTGGCGTATTGCCCCAAAAACATAAGGCCTTGACGGTTCAGCAGGCCCGTCAGCTCGTCGGTCAGGGTGGTATCGAGCATCTCATCCTCCGGTGCAGACTCATCATGGGGTCTGCTTACAGTTTAGATGATCATTACTCAGGCGGCGTAAATGCGGTTTTTCCCGGCACGTTTAGCGTTGTAGAGTGCATCATCTGCCGCTTTTAACCATTCGGCGGCATCCGGCATCTGTTTTGTCGCACAGGCAATCCCGATACTCAGGGTACAGAACGCATTTTTTTCAGGCAGGACTCGAACATTAATGGACTCCAGCAGGATCCGCTGGGCAATACCTTCGGCTTCCTCCAGGGATGTATTCGGCATCAGGACCACAAACTCGTCCCCGCCAAGGCGCGCCGGCGTGTCGCTGGAGCGGGCGACAATCCGCAGCACGTCGGACACCGCCATCAGAATGGCGTCCCCCACTTTATGCCCGAAACGGTCATTCACTTCTTTGAAATTGTCTATGTCGATAAACATCAGCGCCGAACTGCCGCAGGCAATGCGCAACCGCGCCAGCTCATTACTGATTTTTCGTTCAAGCAGGCGGCGATTGGCAATCCCCAGCAGGGGATCCATCATGGCAATGTTTTCCAGCTCGCGGCTCTTTTCCCGTAGCTGCAGCGCTATCGAAGCCGTCAGCATACTGAGCGCGATAGTGTAAACGGCAATCAGCGGCAGCGTGGCGTACATTGTCCGGGCAGAAACCGCCGGACTAAACGGCATCCCGTGGCTTATCCAGGTCAGCCCAAACGCAAGCAAGATTGCCAGCATCGCCCGCTTCATCAGCGGTTTTCCCCCGGCGGCCAGCCGGTCGGAAACCAGAATGGTGATAATCACTACCGACGGCAGCGCGCTGAGCGATATCATCGCAATCCAGAAGCCCCCGGCTGCCGCGTCGATCACCAGGTTTTGTTTTTCACTCTTGACCGGAGAAGCAGAAAAGCGCGCTTTTAACAGCGCCACGTGCGGCCAGACAAAAGCGTTAACGACCAACAGCGCCATAACCGGCACAGAGGACTGCTGCTCATTCAGTACCGAAAAGAGGGGCAAGAAGCACAGAAACGTCCCCAGCATACGCATGATATACATGCGATTAACGAAGCGAGAGCCGTGAGTTCTGGCATTTTTGTGAGGATCGGGTGTACGCATAACTATCTCAGGCAAACGAACCAGCCACGACAAACTGCACGGGCATACTACGCGATAATAAAGGATCCGAAGTGAACATGGCTATTAAGAATCACGCATGTGCGAGGCCGGAAACACTTCAGCGTGCACGTTACTCGCGCTGGTTTTATTGCGCCCCTGCCGCTTCGATAAATACAAATACTTATCCGCTTCGGGAATAAGCTGATTAAAGGTTGCTTCCAGCGTGTTATTACCCAGCGCCGCCTCAGCCAGGCCAATACTGACGGTGATAAACAGCGATTGTTCTTCGTAGTGAAAAGTACTGACTTCAATCGTTTTGCGGATCTGCTCGGCAATCTCAAAACCCTGCTGGTTATCCCGAACCCGGCACACCACCACAAACTCTTCCCCGCCGATGCGCGCCACCATTCCTCGCTCACCTACGGTGTCCAGCACTCTGCTGGCGAAAGAGGCCAGCACGGTATCCCCGCATTCGTGGCCCCAGCTGTCATTGATTCGTTTGAAAAAATCAATATCCAGCAGCATCACGCACAGCAGCGGCTCTTGCGGGATTGGTTGATGCCGCCCGCTGCGCTTGAGTGCTTCAAACAGCCCGGAGCGGGAATAAACGCCCGTCAGGTAATCATAGTCGGCACGCCGCGAAGTCTGCTTAATCAGCTGATTAATGGCATCCACGCTGATGGAAACAATCAGGGGGCAAATCGCGATAGTGGCAATGCCCAGGCGCGCCGAGAACATCTGATCGACCAGCAACAACGGCTGTTCGGAATGGAGATTAATTGCCGCGTGGGCCACCAGCACAATTTCCACCCCGCCGGTAATCAGCGTCAGCAGCGCAGTAACCGGGAGGGGGTAGCGAATGGCGCACCAGATAAGCGCAGGGAGCGGAAACGCCAGGCTGCCGGCCCCGCCGATAATCATCGCCGTGCAGACTGCAATCACCACGGAAAAAAACGGATACATGTCTGACGGCACGATACCGGTCAGTTTCCGCCAGGAAGGCCAGCTGGCGGTCAGCAAACAGGGCAGCATCAGCACGCCGGTTGAAAACTGCTCACTCACCCAGTCAGCATAGAGCGGCATAAACTTTTCATGGTAATCGCCGCTTATCCCCAGCGATCCTACCGCGCCAAATAATGAAGATAATATGGCGGCAATCAGCGAAAAGTTAAAAATATTAAACGCATTTAGCGCCCAGTTACTCTCATCCATATTGCGCGAATAGCGCAGCAATAAACGGGCGGCGGTGACAATAAACACCATATTTGAAAAGTTGATGATCGTCGACTGCCAGCCCCACTGGGTGGTAAAGGCGTCATAAACCAGCATTGCCGCATAGCAAATAAAATAATAAATGGCTTTGTTCAGCCACGGATTACGCACAAAGATGGCGGCCAGCACCGCATTCAGCGGCCAGAATAGCGAAAGATCGTTAACCAGCCGAAGCGAAGCGCCAAAGAAGTAAAATAGCGTGGTAAGCGCAAAAACACTGATCGCATTTAACAGCATTTTATCGGGGGAAAAGAATGAAAACTTAGGTCGATTAACCATGCTATCCTGGTTCATATCTATTCATCACCGCTGAAAATAAATAGCGCCATCAGGTGATTGCGAAAATAAGCATTAGCTTAGCATGTTTATCCCGCTAACAATCCAGGGCATTGAGAGAAAGAAGAAAATTCACTCAACTCGCCAGCGTTCCGCATGAACTATTAGCCATAAGTTAAATTTTTGCCACCTTCTCCCCCGCCTTTTGTCAATGGCAGGCTTTGTGGCTAAAAATTCAGACTTATTGCCGGGGAATAATTAGCAGCCTCAGGTTTAACCGATGTTTAACGTTGCTGCCTTATAGTCCATAAACGTAGGATTTCCCGGAGCTGAAATGCGTAAAACACCCTGGGCGGAACGACTCATCATTACCGCCATAATGCTGGCCGTGCTGGCCACCGTTAGCCTGGTTGGCGTGCTATGGTTGCGCATACCGGGATTATTATTACTGCAATAACTGCGTCGGTTAAAAAATAGAGCGCCCGATGCGCTGAGAGAGAATTTCCAGCGCGGCCGTCCCGGCCAGTGAGTTACCGGAAGCATCCAGCTCCGGGCACCACACGGCAATAGACATTTCATTCGGTACGTTGGCGATAATCCCGCCACCCACGCCCGATTTCCCCGGTAATCCCACGCGATAGGCAAATTCCCCCGCGCCGTCATACATGCCGCTGGTGATCATCAGCGCATTAATCTGCCGAGCGTGTTGAGCAGAGATCACCGGTTCAGCAATGTGCAGAGCCCGCCCCTGATTGGCCAGAAATAAAAACGTTTTGGCTAACTCCAGACAACTCATTTCCAGCGCACAGTAATGGAAATAGGTTTGCAGCACGGTAATGACATCATTCTCAAAATTACCAAATGACTTCATCAGCCAGGCAATCGCGGCATTGCGGGCCGAATGCTCAAATTCAGACCGCGCGACGCGTGTGTTATAGACTAAATCGTCAGCACCGGAGAGCGCCCGCACGACTTCCAGCATCCGCTGTTTGGGCGCGCTGAGGCGGGTTTGCAGCATGTCACATACCACCAGCGCACCGGCATTAATAAACGGATTGCGGGGTTTGCCCTGCTCAAGCTCAAGCTGTAACAGAGAGTTAAACGGCTGGCCGGACGGCTCTTTGCCTACGCGCTGCCAGATTTCAGCTTCATCATAGCGACCCATCGCCAGCGTCAGGCTCAGCACTTTAGAGATCGACTGAATAGAAAAACGCTCTGACGCATCCCCGGCGCTGAAGAACTCTCCGTCCACGGTACAAATAGCAATCCCGAGCTTATTGCCGGAAACCTCTTCCAGCGCCGGAATATAATTCGCGACCTTTCCTTGCCCCAGCAAAGGGCGAACCTGGTCGAGGATCTCTTCCAGTAACTGATTGTTTAATTGAACCGGCACCGTGCGCTCCTGAGGCATATGTTAAGCGGCGAAAGTATACCAGAGCCACGGGCCGATAATAAGACGAACTCAGGCGGTCATTTGAAAGCGAGCGACAGCTTTTTCAAGGCGTTGGGACTCATCCAGCAAACGTTTTGAGGTATTAGCCGAGGCCTTAATCAGCAGCCCGGTCTGGCTCACCGCCTGATTAAGCGTGGTGATCCGCGCCGTGACGTGATGCACGCTGGCGCCCTGATCAACGGAGGCGCTGGAAATTTCATTCAGCAGCCCGCTCAGGCGGGTCACCAGGGCAATCACATTTTTCAACTGCGCCTCCAGCTCTGAGACGGCTTCGCTGCCTTGCTCAATACCCTGCAGCGAGTTATTGATCAACGACTGAATATTTCTGGTCGACTGACTGCTCTGTTTCGCCAGCAGGCCAACTTCACGTGCCACCACCGCAAAACCTCGCCCCTGGTTGCCCGCATGAGCCGCCTCAATGGCGGCGTTTAGCGCCAGGATATTGGTCTGGAAAGCAACGTTATCAATCATCGCTACAATGCCGCGCATCTCAGAGGAACGGGTCACAATATCCTGCATTGACGTATTTACCGTGTGCATCATCTGGTCGCCACCGGCCACCATCTCACGCGCTTCGTCCGCGCGCTGGTTCGCCTGAATAGCGTACTGGCTGTTTTCCTGTACGCGGGATTCCAGCTCGGTGATATGCAGCGTGACTTTCTCCAGCTCCTGCTCCTGCTGTGAAGAGTGGGTAGACAGCTCGTTATTCCCTTCCGCAAGCTGGCCAATATTGCTTAACAGAATGGCCGAGGATTCCCGCACCTCTTGCACCAGTTGCTGAATGCCCTGCTGCATTTCCAGTACGCTGCCGTGCAGCTGCTTCACCTCGCGGTTAACCAGTCTTCGCTCAGCGGGGAGCCGCGACAGATCGCCGGCGGCCAGAATATGTAAATGTTCGATAAGGCTGCGCAGCGGGCGAATCACCCAGCGAGCCACGCCCAGCCAGACGGCAATCGCCACGACCAGTAATATACCCAGCGCGATAATAAACAGCGTTTGCGCCTGACTCAGGCTGTCCAGCAATGTGTGGCTGGCCGCAGCTGTTTGCTTCTCGCCTTCGGTCTGATAGCGCGCGTACTGCTCGTTGAAATCGGACTGGAAAGCCTGAATCGGCACTTCAAAGAACGCATCGATGGAGGCCTTCTTTTGCATCCCTTCCAGCTGTTCTTTCAATCCGCCGAAGAACAGCTGATAGCTGTTGGCCAGGCTCTCGCTGCCCGCCGGGTGAAGTTGCTGCCAGGCGGCAAAATTCTGCTGCGAAACTTTCAGGGCGGCGTCGGCCTCATCCACCAGGCTGTTCCAGCTACCGACCGACCCGGTCTCTTTGTCCTGCATAAAGTAAACGCCCGCCCGGTTCAGCAGGTCACTGGTCATCAGCAGCGAGGTTCTCGCCTTCTCCATGACCACCTGCTGCTGATGAAGCTGGTTATTTTCGAGGACGCTCTGGCGGGTTTCGTGCAGGATGTTGGACAGGGACACGGTGGAGAGAATTTGTAGCACGGAAAAGAGTGCGATAACGCCAACCACCCCGCTCAGCAGCCCGAACTCACGAGGGCGACGGGCAAGCAGCATCAAGGGATTTAAACGGCGAAAAATTTGACTTATGTTCATGATTTTCTTCAGTAACACAACGATGCCGCGAGTGTACTGAGCGAAAATGACAGAATTATTTCATTCTCATGACAAACAAGGCCACCTTCAAGGCGGCCTTACTTTTTACTGATTGCGCGGGCACAAACCAGCATAACGTCTGCCCTTACCGGAGAAAACAAGCATTATTCCTCCCCGGCAAACCGACGTCAGGCGGGCTAAGCTAGCGCCTGTCTTTCCACACGGTCTGAATATTACAGAACTCATGCAGCCCGAAATGGGAAAGCTCGCGGCCAAACCCGCTCTTTTTCACCCCGCCAAACGCCACGCGCGGATCGCTGGCGCTATAGCCGTTGATAAACACCCCGCCGCATTCGAGGCGTGCCGCCATCTCCAGCGCCAGCTGTTCATTCGCGGTATAAACCGTCGCGGACAGGCCATAATCGCTGTCGTTTGCCAGCTCAAGGGCATGTTCGCTGTCGCGGGCGACGGTAATCGCGGCCACCGGGCCAAACAGCTCCTGGCGGAACGCGGTCATCTCTGGCGTGACATTAGTGAGCACGGTCGGCGCATAGTAGTTGCCCTCGCCAGGCAGTTTATCCCCGCCGATCAGCAGTTTTGCGCCCTGCTTAAGTGACATTGTCACTTGCTCATGCAGTTCATCACGCAGATCGTAGCGTGCCATCGGCCCAATGCGATTAGCTTCTTCCTGCGGCGTACCAACCTCATAGTTTTTCAGCTCGGCAATAAAGCGGTCGGTAAAGGCAGCGGCAATTCCCTCTTCAACGATAAAGCGTTTCGCGGCGGCACAAACCTGCCCGGTATTCTGGAAGCGCCCTGCCACGGCGGCCTTCACGGCTTCGTCGAGATCGGCATCATTCAGCACGACAAACGGATCGGACCCGCCCAGCTCCAGCACGCATTTTTTCAGTGCGGCACCTGCCTGGGCACCAATCGCGGCACCTGCTCTACCGCTACCGGTCACGGTGACGGCAGCCACACGCGGGTCGTTAATCGCCTGGCTGACCCCTTCCGGCGTCACATTAAGCAGTTCGAACAGCGAAGGCACAAAGCCCGCGTCAACAAACATCTGGCGAATGAGTTCTGCGCAGCCCATCACGTTTGGCGCATGTTTCAGAATATAGCTGTTACCGGCCAGCAGAATCGGCACCGCCCCACGCAGCACCTGCCACAGCGGGAAGTTCCACGGCATTACCGCCAGGATCGGCCCCAGCGGACGGTATTCAATCACCGCCTTATTGTGTTCAACCTGAGTCGCTTCCGCCCCCAGCATGGCCGGGCCGTGCTCGGCATACCAGTCGCAAAGGTTAGCGGACTTCGCCACTTCAGCGCGCGCCTGCAAAATAGGCTTGCCCATCTCGGCGGTAATCATTTGTGCCATTGCTTCGCCGTGTTTACGCACCGCCGCGCCCAAATCACGCAGCTTTTGCGCACGTTCGTTAAGCGGGGTAACGCGCCAGGTGTTAAAAGCCTGCTGGTTACGGGCCAGCGCGGCATCAATCTCGGCGGCGTTCTCAAAAGGATAAACCGCAATGCGCTCACCGGTAGCGGGATTGCGTGAAATGGCGTGGGTTTGCCCGGTTACTGATTGCATGGTGGTGCCTCGACAGGTGAATGAGATGTTAACAGTAGCCTTGAGGCACAAAGTTTAAAAATGAATAATACTAAGCAAACCCTTCACGATTTGAGAAAGCCATGGACCTCACTCAGCTGGAAATGTTTAACGCCGTCGCTGAAACCGGCAGCATCAGCGCCGCCGCGCAGCAGGTACACCGCGTCCCGTCGAACCTCACGACCCGCATCAAGCAGCTCGAGGCCGATTTAGGCGTGGCGCTGTTTATTCGCGAGAACCAGCGCCTGAAGCTCTCCCCGTCCGGCCACAGCTTCCTGGCCTACAGCAAGCGTATTCTGGCGCTGGTGGATGAAGCACGCATGGTGGTGTCCGGCGATGAACCTCAGGGCCCGCTGGCGCTGGGTTCGTTAGAAAGTACGGCGGCGGTGCGCATACCTGGCGTACTGGCAAACTTTAACCAGCGTTACCCGAAAATCCACCTTTCTCTCACCACCGGGCCTTCAGGCGACCAGATTGACGGCGTGCTCGAAGGCCGCCTCGCCGCCGCCTTTGTTGACGGCCCGGTGCTGCATCCGTCCCTTGAGGGCCTGGCGGTGTATCGCGAAGAGATGACCGTCGTCGCGCCCGCCGATCATGCCCCTATTCTCAGCGGGGCCGACGTGAACGGCGAGAGTATTTACGCTTTCCGGGCCAACTGCTCCTATCGCCGTCACTTTGAGAGCTGGTTTCACGACAGCCAGGCTATGCCGGGCAAGATCCACGAAATGGAGTCTTATCACGGGATGCTGGCCTGCGTGATTGCCGGCGCGGGGCTGGCGCTGATGCCACGGAGTATGCTGGAGAGTATGCCGGGCAGCCATCAGGTGAGCACCTGGCCGCTGCCGGAGGATAAGCGCTATCTTGATACCTGGCTGCTGTGGCGCAGAGACGCCAAAACCCGCCAGCTGGATGCTTTTATCTCGCTGCTGGAATTGCCTTCGCAGGTGCCTTAACTAAGCCTTGAGATCCCCATACTTATAAGCGGCGGTCACCCCGCCGTCGATCAGGATATCGCTCCCGCTGATATAGGTGCCGTTCGGGCCAAAGAGAAACTCAGCCAGGGCGCCAATTTCGTCCGGCGTGCCGCCTCTTCCCGCCGGGGATTTCGCCAGCATGTTTCGGTAGAACTCCCCGCGTTCGACACTGTTCAGTTCGTCATAGGCCAATGGGGTATACACGATCCCGGCACTGATGCAGTTGATTCTCGCGCCTCGCCGCCCCCATTTTACCGCCTCGGCCATCACCCGCAGCGCATTGCCCCGTTTTGACACCTGGTAGGCATACAGGCTGTCGTCAATGGCTTTGACTCGCGGTAATTCCAGCAGCTGTTCCGGCGGCAGCGTTGCCAGCTCGTCGGCCTCGGCCTGCCTCAGCGCGTCCACATCCAGCCGGTGGCTGGACTGCGAGCCAATCACCACCCCGGAACCTCCCGCGCCAATAACCTTTCCAAACGCCTCAAACACCACTGCCGTACCGTAAAGATCGACCCGGAGAATATCCTGAGCGATAGCCTGGGAAGGTGAAAGCCCGGCGGTGTGGATCACGCCCTTCACTTCTCCGTGGCCACAAGCCAGACTCACGAGATTTTGAATCGATTCCCGCGAGCGAACATCAACCACGGTGGTGCTGACCCGGAAACCCGCCTGCTGCAACGTTTGCTGCGCGGTCTGGCTATTTTCCGGCGTGATATCGGCCAGCAAAATATGTTTACCGGTGCCGACGCGGCGGGCAATCGCCTGAGCAATCGATCCGCTGCCGATAACAACAATAACGTCCTGGGAAGAAGGCATGTTTTTCTCCTGAATAATGGAATGCAATAAGGCTAGCACGGCCGGATTCATCAATAATCGCCTCCGACGTGCTAGCCTTTATGAACTGCATTCATTAATTCCGGGGAATTTTGCCCGGCAAGTTAACGCAGCAGCACTTTCCCCACCAGATAGGTCACAGCCTTGCCGCCAATCAACACCCGGTCGCCCTTGTACTGGCAGCGCAGATCCCCGCCGCGGTAAGAGACCTGCCGCGCCAGCAGATGGGTTTTATTCAGCTTATCCGCCCAGTAAGGGATCAGCATGCTGTGAGCGGAGCCGGTGACGGGATCTTCCGGCACCGATTCTCCCGGGCAAAAGAAGCGGCTGACAAAGTCATACTCGCTTTCGCCTGCGGCGGTAATACAGACCATTTTCTCCAGCGGGATCATGGCGCTGATATCGGGCTGAATCGCCTCAACCTGCGCCTGACTTTCCAGCACCACCATATAATCACGCCCGACGCGCATCTCTTTACACTCGCTAATACCCAGCGTGGCCAGTAGCTCGGGCAGCGGCGCAATCGGCTGCGTTTCCCAGGCCGGGAAATCCAGCGTCAGCCACTCACCGCTACGCGTCACGGTCAGCGGGCCAACAAAACGCGTGCTGAAACGGATCGTCGCCTCCGGGTAATCCAGATGCTCGAAAATAACGTGGGAGGCCGCCAGCGTAGCGTGCCCGCAAAGGTTGATCTCCCCCTGGGTGGTGAACCAACGCAGCTCAAAGCCCTCATCCGTGGTCACAAAAAAAGCCGTTTCCGACTGATTATGCTGCTGCGACATTTTCAGCAGCGTTTCATCCGGCAGCCATTCGCTGAGCGGGCAAACCGCCGCCGCGTTGCCGCCAAACGTTGCGTCTGCGAAGGCGTCTACCATATAAAAGTCAATTGCTTGCATTGGCGTTACTCCTGCTTTTCATTGTTATTTTCTTCACCTCTACCATGACATACTCGCCCGAACTGTGCTGTTTTTTTTCTACCGTACCCAGGCGCCGGCCCCAAATGAGACATAAATCACAAAATGGGTTGTGTCGTCGATCTGATGGTTTTATGATCGCCCCATTCCTACCCCTTATTTACCTGCATATTCCCTTATGACAATTGCTACCGTTTCGCGTAAAACGGCGTGGCTGCGGGTCGTCACTCTCGCCGTCGCCGCCTTTATTTTTAACACCACCGAATTTGTGCCCGTCGGCCTGCTGTCCGACATTGCGCAAAGCTTTGGCATGGAAACCGCGCAGGTCGGGATCATGCTGACTATCTACGCCTGGGTGGTGGCCCTGATGTCGCTGCCCTTTATGCTGATGACCAGCCAGGTTGAACGTCGCCGCCTGCTGATTAGCATTTTCCTGCTGTTTATTGCCAGCCACGTGCTGTCGTTCCTCGCCTGGAACTTTACCGTGCTGGTCATCAGCCGCATTGGGATTGCTTTCGCCCACGCCATTTTCTGGTCGATTACCGCTTCCCTGGCCATTCGCATGGCTCCGGCGGGCAAAAAAGCGCAGGCGTTAAGCCTGCTCGCCACCGGCACGGCGCTGGCAATGGTGCTGGGCTTGCCGATCGGGCGTATCGTCGGGCAGTATTTCGGCTGGCGTACCACCTTCTTCGTCATTGGCGTCGTGGCGGCCATCACGCTGTTTTGCCTGATGAAACTGCTGCCCAAACTGCCGAGCGAGCATTCTGGCTCGCTGTCGAGCGTGCCCAAACTGTTCCGCCGCCCGGCGCTGGTCAATATCTATGCCTTAATCGCGGTGGTGGTCACCGCGCATTACACCGCCTACAGCTATATCGAACCTTTCGTCCAGCAAATTGCCGGGCTTAGCGCTAACTTCGCCACCCTGCTTTTACTGCTGTTTGGCGGCGCGGGCATCATCGGCAGCGTGCTGTTTGGCAAATGGGGGAATAAATACGCTTCGGGGCTGGTGTCCGGCGCGATTGCGCTGATGGCCGCTTGTCTGGTCCTTCTGTTGCCAGCCGCGCAAAGCGAACTCACCCTTGCCGGGCTCAGCCTGTTCTGGGGCATTTCAATTATGATCGTGGCCCTGGGGATGCAGGTTAAAGTCCTGGCCCTGGCGCCGGATGCCACCGACGTGGCGATGTCGCTGTTCTCCGGGATCTTTAATATCGGCATTGGCGCGGGCGCGCTGGTGGGGAACCAGGTCAGCCTGCATATTTCCATGTCAGATATCGGCTTTATCGGCGCGATTCCGGCGCTTATCGCGCTGGTCTGGTCCATTCTGGTGTTCCGCCGCTGGCCGGTGGCGCTGGAAGAGCGGCCCCAGCCTACGCAGTAATAAAAATGCCCTCATCACGAGGGCATTTTTTTCCATCACGCTCAAATCAGGCGGGATAAGTTTTAATAATTTCCAGCACGCCGTTAATAATAAACTGCACGCCCATACATACCAGCAGGAAGCCCATCAGGCGGGAAATCGCTTCAATGCCGCTTTTACCCACCAGACGCATAATCGCACCGGAGCTTCGCAGGCTGGCCCAAAGAATCACGCCTACGGCCAGGAAAATCAGCGGTGGCGCAACGGTAATGACCCAGCTCGGGAAGTCAGAGCCCGCCCGCACCGTAGACGCGGAGCTGATAATCATCGCGATGGTGCCCGGCCCTGCCGTGCTCGGCATCGCCAGCGGCACAAAAGCGATATTGGCTTACGGCTCTTCGCTTAACTCTTCCGACTTGCTTCTCGCCTCCGGGGATTCATGTGCTTTCTGCTGCGGGAACAGCATACGGAAGCCGATAAAGGCGACGATCAAGCCCCCGGCAATACGCAGCCCGGGAATCGAAATCCCGAAGGTGTTCATCACCACCTGCCCGGCGTAATACGCCACCATCATGATGGCGAACACATTCACCGAAGCTATGAGCGCCGTGCGATTGCGCTGCCGGCTGTTCATGTCCCCGGAAAGCCCAAGGAACAGTGCCACGGTGGTGAGCGGGTTCGCCAGCGGCAGCAGTACCACAAGGCCAAGGCCGATAGCCCTGAGTAAATCCATCATATTTTTATCCTTTTTTGTCCTTTATTGAACAGCTATAGCGCAGGTTAGACTATAGCAGCCCGCAGTTTACTGACCGCTGTTGAAGCGTTTTAGCTTTTCGTGGCATCGGCTGAATCATCACGTTGACTTATACTTGCCTCGGCAATAGTATCTGCCGTGACTAATCTACTTGCCTGGGCAAACATAGTGAAAAGCACCTGTGATCTGTTTAACGAAATGATCCCCCTCGGGCGATTGATCCACATGGTGAATCAGCATAAAGATCGCCTGTTAAACGATTCTCTCTCCCCGCTGGATATCACCGCGACCCAGTTTAAGGTGCTGTGCTCCATTCACTATGAAGTGTGTATTACCCCAGTCGAGCTGAAAAAAGTGCTTTCCGTTGACCTCGGTGCGTTAACCCGAATGCTGGACCGCCTGCTGTGCAAAGGCTGGGTCGAGCGTTTGCCGAACCCCAACGATAAGCGCGGCGTTCTGATCAGGCTGACGCCGGAAGGCGTGGCGCTGTGTGAAGAATGCCGAAACCTGGTGGGGCTTAGCCTCCATAAAGAACTCACTAAAAACCTTACGGACGACGAAGTCGATACGCTTTATCGCCTGTTGAAAAAGGTATTGCCGTAAACCTGCAAAGAGGTGAAACGATGTCCAGACGCAACAATGATGCGGTCACAATTCAAAGCATTTTGGGGTGGATTGAAGAGAACCTGGAAACCCCGCTCTCGCTGGAGAAGGTTTCTCAGCGCTCAGGCTACTCCAAGTGGCATCTGCAGCGGATGTTTAAAAAAGAAACCGGCCACTCAATGGGCCAGTACATCCGCAACCGTAAGCTGACCGAAATCGCCCTGAAGCTTAAAGAGAGCAACGAACCGATCCTTTATCTGGCCGAGCGCTACGGTTTTGAATCGCAGCAGACGTTAACCCGCACCTTCAAGAACTACTTCTCGGTGCCGCCACACAAGTACCGCGTAACCCGTCTCGCTGGCGAAGGCAAATATCTGCACCCGTACAACCAGTATTGCAGTTTGTGTAACTAACGCATCACCGTCCGTTTTACAGACGTAACCGAGGAAATATGAAAGTCATCTCCGCAGCCGCGCTCCTTCTGGCGCTGGCATCAACCAACGCTCTTGCGGAGCAGTCCGGCAGCTTCAACGCCACCCAGGCCAACTACGGCAACATGATCACCTGCTCCGGCAGTCAACTGTCTAAAGGCCCGCAGCAAACGGCGGCTGAACGTTCAGAAGAGCTGGGCTCCCCGTACTACCACGGTCATTCGCGTTCGTAAGATAAAGGCTGACCCGCCCGATGCTGGGCGGGTGCCGCGAATATCAGGATGAGGCCCGCTTCACCGACCGGCCAAAACGCAGACCAAAGACGTTGATATACAGCCCGCCCATAATCAGCATCGCGCCCAGCAACTGCATTACCGTCAGCTTTTCACCGAGCAGCAACGCCGCGCTGGCCATACCCACCACAGGCACCAGCAGCGACAGCGGCGCTACGCGCCAGGTTTCGTAGCGCCCCAGCAGCGTGCCCCAGATCCCGTAGCCCACAATGGTAGAGATAAACGCCAGGTAGATCAGCGACAGAATGGTCGTTGTATCGATGTTCACCAGGCTTTGCAGCATCGTTGCCGGGCCATCCAGCAGCCAGCTTGCCGCAAAAAACGGCAGCACCGGGATCAGCGCACTCCAGACAATCAGCGACATGATCGCCGGGCGCTGTTCATGCTGCATGATCATCTTGTTAAAGATATTGCCGAACGCCCAGCTCATGCCCGCCGCCAGCGTCAGCATAAAGCCGAGCAGCGCGACGTGCTGGCCTTCGAAACTGCCCTTAATCAGCACCAGCACGCCGAAGACCGCCAGGGTGATCCCGGCCAGCTGCTTAGCCTGCAGCCGCTCGCCAAAGAAAAACGTTCCCAGAATAATGGTGAAAAACGCCTGAGACTGCAGCACCAGTGAAGCCAGCCCGGCGGGCATACCAAACTTGATCGCGGTAAACAGGAAGGCAAACTGTCCGAAGCTGATGGTCAGCGCATAGCCCGCCAGCAGCCGGAACGGCAGCTTTGGCCGGGCCACAAACAGCAGCGCCGGAAACGCCACCAGCAAAAAGCGCAGCCCCGCCAGCATCAGCGGCGGCATATTGTGCAGCCCCAGCTTAATCACCACAAAATTCACGCCCCAAATCACTACCACCAGCAACGCCAGCAATCCATCTTTACGCGTCATTGTCCCGCCCTGTATTTATTATCGATTTGTAAAAAAATAAACCTTATCCCCCTGAGTAAATAGATACAGATCCCACTTTTTGTCAGGAGTACAGATGTGATGTATCGTGCTTATGTCAGATCTGGTTGCTATACCAGGCTGATTTTTCGTGATAAATCTTTCTTGTTCTCTTACCTCACGATGACTAAAACAGGCCGCCATGACCGCCCTCAGAAATCTGTTTGCAGGCAAACAACTTGCAACAACTGTGTTACTTATTTCTTCGCTGCTGCTGACTATCGGGCGGGGTCTGACGCTGCCATTTATGACCATTTATCTTTCGCGCGAATACCAGATGGCGCTGACGGATATCGGCCTGGCGATTACCGTCGCGCTGGTGGCCGGGGTGATCTTCAGCCTGTGGTTTGGCATCCTTGCGGATAAATTTGATAAGAAAAAAGCGATGCTGCTGGCTATCGTCATCTTCCTCGGCGGTTTTGCGGTTATCCCGCTGGTACACAACGCCGGGCTGGTGGTGCTGTTTTACTCGATTATCAACTGCTCTTACACCGTGTTCTCCGTGGTGGTGAAAGCCTGGTTTTCCGAAACGCTGGACATCAGCCTGAAGCCCAAAATCTTCTCCCTCAACTACACCTTCGTCAACGTTGGCTGGACGGTTGGCCCGCCGATAGGCACCTGCGTAGTGATGTACAGCACCAATCTGCCGTTCTGGCTCTCCGCCATGACCGCCTTGCTGCCGATTCTGATGATTGCCCGTTACGTACAAAGCCAGCCGGTGAGCAGCCGCGCTACTGAAGTGGAAGACAAGGTGCTGCCATCGCCGCGCATGATGCTGCGCGACAAACAGCTGATGTGGTTCACGACCTCGGCATTTTTAGGCTCGATGGTTTACGGCGCGTTCGCCGGCTGCCTGTCGCAATATGCGATTGTTATCGGCGATACCGGGCTGGCGGAAAAGGTGGTCAGCGTCGTGCTGTCGGTCAACGCCATTGTGGTTGTCGCTTTCCAGTACTTCCTTGGCAAAAACATTCGCCCCGATAACATCAAAAAGATGATGTTCTACGGCACGCTGTTTTTCGTCTGCGGCCTCGGCGGCTTTATGATTTCTGGCACTAACCTGTGGCTGTGGGGCTTGTCTTCGCTGGTGTTTACCATTGGGGAGCTGATCTACGCGCCCGGGGAATACATGCTTGTCGACAACATCGCGCCGTCGGGGCTGAAATCAAGCTACTTTGCCGCCCAGCAGCTCGGCTGGCTTGGTGGAGCCTGCAACCCGCTGGTCACCGGGCTGTTGTTGAGCTGGCTGCCGCCTTACATGCTGTTCGTGGTGCTGATGGCGACAATTGTACTGGCTTACTACGCCATCGTGATCGGCATGAATACGCCGCCCCGCCAGCCCATAACGGCCTGACGAGGCGCTCGTGATTACACGTCTTTTTCGTATTTGATAAAGCCGGATTTCTTCGCCACTTTGTCATACAGCGTCTGCGCAGTGGCGTTGGTTTCATGGGTATGCCAGTACAGGCGCGAACTGTTGTTGGTTGCAGCATGCTGACGTACCGCTTCAATCAGCGCCCGACCAACGCCTTTGCCCCTCGCCTGCGGCGTCGCAAACAGATCCTCCAGGTAGCAGTAGTTGGTTGCTGACCAGGTACTGCGGTGATAGAGGAAGTGGGTGAAACCAAGCATAGTTCCCTGGTCGTCAAAAGCCCCGAATCCCCACAGCGGCTCCTGCGCATCCAGCATACGTTCCCAGGTCAAATCGGTGACACTGTCACTTATTTGGGCATCATAAAAGGTCAGATAGCCCTGCCAGAGCGCCTGCCACTGTGCCCGGTCGCCCGCCGTTAGCAGGCGGACATTCACCTGCCGAGCGGGTTCACTTTTCTGCCGGCTAAGTGCGTCGCGAATAGCCGCCAACCCAACACGCTGTACGCCGTGAGGCATATTGTCCGCGGCAAGCCAGCGTTCAAACGCGCTTTTCACCAGCGGCCACTCGCTATCGGTGATAGAGAACCACGCCGTATCGCGGGTACGCCCTTTGTAGATGCCCATCTGACGGAACACGCCTTCAAAACGGAAGCCCAGACGCAGCGCCGCGCGGCGAGATGGCCCGTTCAGGCTGTCGCACTTCCACTCATAGCGGCGGTAGCCCAGCGTTTCAAACGCATACTTCATCAGCAAAAAGTGGGCTTCCGTGGCCAGAGCGGTACGCTGCAGCAACGGCGAAAACACCACAAAGCCGACTTCAATACTGCCGTTCGCCGGGTCAAGGCGCATCAGCGACAGCGTGCCCAGCGCCTGGCCGCTGGCGGTATCCACCACGGCAAAATGAAAAGGATCGGCGCTTGTTTCTGCCCCGGCAATGTACTGCATAAAGTCGGCTTCGGTATCGAACGGCCCAACGCTGTGATAAGTCCAGCCTCGCGCATCTTCAGCCTGCCCCCAGGCCTGCCAAAGCTGCGCCCCGTGCCGAGCCGCACTTAATGGCTCGAGGCGGCAAAACTGTCCGTTTAACGTGACGCGTTCCGGCAGCGGGCGGCGCTGCCAGTCAGGAAGAGATAAGCCAATCGGCTGTTGGAAACTGTTGACGGTAAAAGACATGCTAACCTCTGGAATTCGATGGTGAATGTCGAAAACTATAGGCGCACAGAGGTTCAGCCAAAAGTACCACAATCGGTGTTTTTTGGCAGACCACTTATATCGCCACCAGCCCCCGGACGCCTTCCTGTTCCATGGCGCTGCCGTGCCCGCGCTGGACTATCTCCCCGCGCGACATCACCAGATACTGGTCCGCAAGCTCTGCGGCAAAATCGTAAAACTGTTCCACCAGCAGAATTGCCATATCCCCGCGCCCGGCGAGGTGGCGAATCACCTGGCCGATCTCTTTGATGATCGACGGCTGGATCCCTTCCGTCGGTTCATCCAGAATCAGCAGCTGTGGCTTACAGGCCAGGGCGCGGCCAATCGCCAGCTGTTGCTGCTGCCCGCCGGAGAGATCGCCGCCCCGCCTGAGCTTCATCTCTTTTAGTACCGGAAAGAGCTGGTAAATCTCGTCCGGGACGGCCTTTGCCTCGCGCCCGGAAAAGCGCGACAGCCCCATCAGCAGGTTTTCTTCCACCGTCAGCCGCGGAAAGATTTCCCGCCCCTGCGGCACGTAGGCAATACCGGCCTGAACACGCTGGTGTGGTTTACGCTGGGTGATGGTTTTCCCCTGCCAGCTAACGCTGCCGCCTTTCACCGGCACCAGCCCCATCAGGCTTTTCAGCAGCGTGGTTTTCCCCACGCCGTTACGCCCGAGCAGGCAGGTCACTTCCCCCACGCGTACCTCAAAACTGACGCCGCGCAGAATATGGCTGCCGCCGTAATACTGGTTAAGCTCATTCACCTGCAGCATATTTGCTCCTTAACGGCCAAGGTAGACCTCAATAACCTGCTCATTCGCCTGCACTTCGCGCAGGGAACCTTCCGCCAGCACCTGCCCCTGATGCAGCACGGTAACGTGGTCGGCAATGGTTTCCACAAAACCCATATCGTGCTCAACCACCATCAGCGAATGTTTCCCCGCCAGGCTGCGAAACAGCTCCGCCGTGTATTCGGTTTCGGCATCGGTCATGCCCGCCGCAGGCTCGTCCAGCAGCAGCAAATGCGGCTCCTGGACCAGTAACATGCCGATCTCGAGGAACTGCTTTTGCCCGTGGGACAACAGCCCGGCCCGGCGATGGCGCTCCCCGGTCAGCCGCAGCGTCACCAGCATGTCATCAATGCGGTCGCGCTGTTCGCCGCTGAGTTTTGCCCGCAGGCTTGCCCATACCGACTTCGCGTTTTTCTGGGCGATCTCCAGGTTCTCGAAGACCGTCAGCGCCTCGAATACCGTGGGCTTTTGAAATTTACGGCCAATGCCCCGCCGGGCGATTTCAATGGGTTCCAGCCGCATCAGGTCGATGGACTGATCGTAAAAGGCCTTGCCGCTTTGGGGTTTGGTCTTGCCGGTGATCACGTCCATCAGCGTGGTTTTTCCCGCACCGTTCGGCCCAATCACGCAGCGTAGCTCCCCCACGCCGATATTCAGCGACAGGTTGGTTAACGCCTGAAACCCATCGAAGTTAACGTTGATATTTTCCAGCGCCAGCACCGGGTCGGTCTGTTCGCGAAAGCGATCCGTGGCGTACTGGCGGGTAAACAGAGATTCGGCAGGCTGCATCATTTCTCTCCTTTGCGCAGCAGGCCAATCACCCCGCGCGGTAAAAACAGCGTCACCAGAATAAAAATCAGGCCAAGGAACAGCTGCCAGTACTCCGGCACCGCCATGGTGAAGTAGCTTTTCGCCCCGTTCACCAGCCCCGCGCCCAGCACCGGACCAATCAGCGTGCCGCGCCCGCCCAGCGCCACCCAGATAGCGGCCTCAATAGAGTTGGTCGGCGACATTTCGCCCGGGTTAATGATGCCCACCTGCGGCACGTACAGCGCCCCGGCCAGGCCGCACAGCACCGCAGAAAGCGTCCACACCAGCAGCTTGAAGCCCCGGGGATCGTACCCGCAGTACGTCAGGCGGTTTTCCGCATCGCGCACCGCCGTCAGAATGCGACCAAACTTGCTGCGCGCCAGCCAGAAGCCGAGGCCAATGCTCGCCACTAAAAGCAGCACGGTAGCGATAAACAGCCCGATACGCGTCCCGACCGCTGTAACGGGCATCCCCAGTAGAGTGGTGAAGCCGGTAAACCCGTTATTGCCGCCAAAGCCGGTTTCATTGCGGAAAAACAGCAGCATCCCCGCATAGGTCAACGCCTGCGTCATGATCGAGAAGTACACGCCCTTAATCTTTGAGCGAAAGGCGAAATAGCCGAACACAAACGCCAGCAGCCCCGGGGCCGCCATCGCCAGCAGCAGCGCCCAGGCGAAGTACTGTGTGCCGGACCAGTACCACGGCAGCTCGTTCCAGGAGAGAAACGACATAAAGCCGGGCAGCCCGTCACCGGCGGCCTGGCGCATCAGGTACATGCCCATGGCGTAGCCGCCGAGAGCGAAAAACAGACCGTGCCCGAGGGAAAGCAACCCGGCATAGCCCCAGACCAGATCCAGTGCCACCGCGACGATGGCATAACAAAGGATTTTGCCGATCAGCGTCAGGGTGTAGGTCGACAAGCTGAACGGATTACTGGCAGGCAACAGCGTCAGAAACGGCAGCGTCAGCAGCAAAACCACCAGCAGCATCCCCAACACCAAAGTCAGGCGCGGGGCTTTACGTCCGAGCGTTAAAGTCAGCGGCATACTCATCAGTCAATGACCCTCCCTTTGAGCGCAAACAGCCCCTGTGGCCGCTTCTGAATGAACAGTACAATCAGCACCAGAATCAAAATTTTGCCCAGCACCGCGCCGATTTGCGGTTCGAGGATCTTGTTGAAGATGCCCAACCCGAACGCCGCCGCCACGCTCCCGGCAAGCTGCCCGACGCCGCCCAGCACCACCACCAGGAAGGAGTCGATGATATAGCCCTGGCCGAGCTCGGGGCCGACGTTACCCAACTGAGAAAGCGCCACGCCCCCCAACCCGGCAATGCCGGAGCCAAGCCCGAACGCGAGCATATCCACGCGCCCGGTCGAAACGCCGCAGCAGGCCGCCATCGCGCGGTTTTGCGTCACGGCTCGCACGTTCATGCCCAGCCGCGTTTTATTCAGCAGCAGCCAGGTAAACAGCAGCACCAGTAGCACAAAGCCCAGCACCACCAGGCGGTTCCACGGCAGGATCAGGTTCGGCAGCACCTGCAGCCCACCGGACAGCCAGGCCGGGTTAGCCACTTCCACGTTCTGCGCCCCAAACAGCATGCGCACGATCTGAATCAGCATCAGGCTGATACCCCATGTCGCCAGCAGCGTTTCCAGCGGGCGGCCATACAAATGGCGGATAATGGTGCGTTCAAGCGCCATGCCAATCCCGGCGGTGATCGCAAAAGCCACCGGCAGCGCAACCAGGGGATAAAGCGCCAGCCATGCCGGGGCAAACTGCTGGAAAGCAGCCTGAACGCCCCACGCCGAGTACGCGCCCAGCATCAGCATTTCGCCGTGCGCCATATTGATCACGCCCAGCAGGCCATAGGTGATCGCCAGCCCCAGAGCGGCAAGCAGCAAAATCGACCCCAGAGAAAGCCCCATAAACGCCTGGCCGAGAATATCCCCCAGCATCTGGCGGCGTTCGATTTGACGCAGCCCGTCAGCGGCGGCCTGCCGCACGCTGGCATCCGTCTCTGCGCCAGCATCGGTTAAAGGTTTGAGTAACGCTTCCGTGTCCGGGTCGGTGGACTTGCCGAGCAGCTTAACCGCCTCCAGGCGCACGGCGGCCTGCGGGCTGGCTAGCTCAAGGCGGGCGGCGGCCAGCATCAGCGCATCACGCACGCTTTGCTCTTTTTCTGCGCTCATCCGCTTCTGTAAAACGGGTAGCAGCTCCGGCGGCGCCTCTTTCTGCAAAGCTTTCGCGGCGTTTAAACGAGCTGTGACGTTGTCACTTATCAATTGATGGCTGGCCAGCGCTCCGGCGACCAAAACGCGCAGCCGGTTGGTCAGTCGGAGTTTTTTGGTTTCGCCCTGCGGCTGGGCTTCGTCGCCCAACGGCGTCAGCACGGCTCCGGTCTGGTTGAAAGCCGAATGCCCGTCGGTGACCAGCGTTTCCTGCTGCAGCGCATTGAGCAGCGGTAAACGAGCGGGATCGGGCGCCAGCGTCCAGCTTTGCAGCAGGTCAGCCTGCGCCGTGCGGTTTGCCGCCGCAAACGTTTCTGCATCCCCGGCGGCGGCTAGTCCCGGCAATATTGCGGCCACAACCAGCAGCAGCCGGGCCAGTGTTGCTAATGTCATGGCGTTCTCCTGAATGGTTTTACCCTGATGCCCCTCGGCCAGCCCCTCACCCTAACCCTCTCCCCAAAGGGGAGAGGGAATAAAAGATTTCCCCAGCTCCTTTTCAGAGAGGGCTTTCCCTCTTTCTCCCTCTCCCTTCCAGGGAGAGGGCCGGGGTGAGGGTTAATGCGCCGAAGGTCGAACATCAGTTGCTGGCAGTCTTCACCGGCAGATCCGATTTCTTATCATTCCCGGGAATAAACGGGCTCCACGGCTGGGCGCGCACCGGCTTATCCGTCTGCCACACCACGTTGAACTGGCCGTTGCTTTCGATTTCGCCGATCATCACCGGCTTGTGCAGATGGTGGTTGGTGGCGTCCATCGTCAGGGTAAAACCGGACGGCGCTTTAAAGGTCTGTCCGGCCATCGCCGCGCGGACTTTATCCACGTCAGTCGTCCCCGCTTTCTCTACGGCCTGCGCCCACATATGAATGCCGACGTAAGTCGCTTCCATCGGATCGTTAGTGACCACGGTATTGGCGTTCGGCAGGTTGTGGGCTTTGGCGTAGGCCTTCCACTCGCTGACAAACTGTTTGTTGGTCGGGTTATCGACGGACTCGAAGTAGTTCCAGGCCGCGAGGTTACCCACCAGCGGTTTAGTGTCGATGCCGCGCAGCTCTTCCTCACCCACGGAGAAGGCCACCACCGGCACGTCGGTCGCCTTCAGGCCCTGGTTCGCCAGCTCTTTGTAGAACGGTACGTTGGAGTCGCCATTGATGGTGGAGATCACCGCCGTTTTACCGCCAGCGGAGAATTTTTTGATATTGGCCACGATGGTCTGGTAGTCGCTATGGCCAAACGGCGTGTAGACCTCTTCGATATCTTTGTCCTGGACGCCCTTAGAGTGCAGGAAGGCGCGCAGGATCTTGTTGGTAGTGCGCGGATAAACGTAGTCCGTGCCCAGCAGGAAGAAGCGTTTAGCCGCCCCGCCGTCTTCGCTCATCAGGTATTCCACCGCTGGGATCGCCTGCTGGTTAGGTGCCGCCCCGGTATAAAACACGTTCGGCGACATCTCTTCCCCTTCGTACTGCACAGGGTAGAACAGCAGGCCGTTCAACTCCTCAAAGACCGGCAGCACGGATTTACGCGACACGGACGTCCAGCAGCCAAAAACCACGGCCACTTTGTCCTGGCTCAGCAACTGGCGGGCTTTTTCAGCGAACAGCGGCCAGTTAGACGCCGGATCAACCACCACCGGCTCAAGCTTTTTCCCCAGCACGCCGCCCTTCGCATTAATGTCGTCGATGGTCATTAACGCCACGTCTTTCAGCGGCGTTTCTGAGATAGCCATGGTGCCCGACAGCGAGTGCATGATCCCGACTTTGATGGTGTCCGCCGCCTGGGCGGCGAAGGCCAACCCGAAGCTGACAAACGAAGCGGAAAGCGCGAAAGCTTTAACAAAGGTACGACGTTGCATAAGTCTGACTCCCCTGAAGAAACAATAAGTGATTAGCTCAGCTTGAATTGCCGGGCCTGGTGCAGCATATGAAGCGTTATCTGACGAACCTCTTTCTGACTGGCGGCGATATGGTCGTGTAGTCGGGTTTGGGCCTCCTCAAGGTTACGGTCCCGGACGGCGAGCAGGATCTGCCCATGCTCGGCATACGTCGCGCTGACGCGCGGCTGACGAGTAAAGTCCAACCTGCGCACAATGCGAATTTTTTCGGTGATCTCCCGGTGAACCCTCGCCATTTCAGGGTTGCCCGCCGCAGAGACCAGCGTCATATGAAAAGCCTCGTCGTGCGGCGCGACGTTCATTCCCTCAGCCAGCGGTGGTTCATCCAGCCAGAACTGTTTCAGCGCCTGCAGCGACAGCGGGAAAACGGAGTCTGCCCGCAGGCAAAGGCGCTTCACCGCCTCCAGCTCCAGAACGATACGCAGATCGTAAAGCGCTTCGAGATGATCGAAATCCACGGCGCGGATCTGCCAGCCGCTGCGGGGCTGTACATCGACATAGCCTTCCTGCTGCAGGGCATAAAGCGCCTGGCGAACCGGCGTGCGGCTGGCGCTCATGCGCTCCGCAATTTCGTTTTCGCTAAAGCGGTCCCCCGGCAGCAGCAGGAAGTCGAAAATTTCCTTTTTGAGCTGCTGGTAGATGCGCTCGGCTACGGCTTCTGGTCGCTTTGGCATAGTGCTACACCGCCTCCAGCCACAGCAGCGCATCCCCTGGCCCCACTGGTCGGCCCTGCTGGCACTGGATCCGCACCACCTTGCCGTCGCACGGGGCGCTAACCAGCAGCTCCATCTTCATCGCCTCAACGACGAGCAGCGGCTCGCCCTGCTTCACGCTTTGCCCCGGCTCAACCAGAATCTTCCAGATATTGCCGTTCAGGTCGGCGCTGACGAGCTGCCCGGCCTGCTCTTCCTCCGGCAGATCCGCCGCCATCAGCGCGCTCTCCACCGCCGCGCTTTCCTGCTCTTTCCAGTGCGCCACTTCGCTCAGGAAAGCCGCCTGCTGACGGCTGCGGAAATTGGCAATATCGTCGGCGTTGTCCGCAAGAAAACGGCTATATTCGGCAAAATCGAACTCAACTTCTTCGATCTCAACCTGCGCACGCCCTTCCCGGAACGCCGTGCGGAACGCAGTTAACGCTTCCTCGCTTACCGGGTAGAAACGCACCTGATCGAAGAACTTGAGCAGCCACGGCTCGTCGCCAAACTGGTCGTTTTTGAGAAATTTGTTCCAGATCGGCAGCGTGCGGCCCACCAGCTGATAGCCCCCCGGCGAATCCATGCCGTAGATGCACATATACATCCCGCCGATCCCTACCGTGCCTTCTGCCGTCCACGTCCGCGCCGGGTTGTACTTCGAACTCAACAGCCGGTGACGCGGGTCGAGCGGCACGGCGCAAGGTGCGCCGAGATACACGTCTCCCAGGCCGAGCACCAGATAGCTGGCGTCAAACAGGATCTTCTTCACCTCGTCGCGGCTTTGCAGCCCGTTGGTGCGCTGAATAAAGTCCACGTTGTTCGGCAGCCACGGCGCGTCTTCCCGCACCGTTTGCTGATAACGCTCCACCGCCGCCAGCGTGGCGCTGTCTTCGAAGGCCAGCGGTAAATGCACGATGCGTGAAGGAATTTTCAGCTGGGTCACATCGCCCAGCTGTTGTTCAATGCCCAGTAGCAGCGTGAGCAGCTGGCTCTGGGAAATACGCTGGCTGTCATAGCGGATCTGCAGCGAACGCACGCCGGGGGAAAGCTCCTCAATGCCAGCCTGCGCCGCCTGGGTAATCGCCTTCATCAGCAGATAAATGCGCAGCCGCAGCGCCAGGTCGAGCACGTTATCGCCGTATTCAATCAGCACATAGTTGTCGCCTGCCTGACGGTAAACCACAGCCGGAAGCTCAGCCTGAGCGGGGATTTCCGCCAGAATCGCCGCACTGGTCGTCGCGCCTGGCGCAATAGAAGGATGCAGATCCGGCAGGCTTGTGCCGGCACACAGATTGGTCACCGCCACCTGCTGGGCAATCTCCAGCGACTGCGCGTGCTCAAAGCTGATGGCGTGAAAGCGAATCCGGTCGCCCGGCTTCACCTGCCCGACTTTCCACAGTTCGGCTTTGGCAATCGTCACCGGGCAGACAAATCCCCCGAGGCTTGGGCCATCGCGCGTCAGGATCACCGGGAAGTCACCGGTAAAGTTCACCGCACCGATAGCATATTCGCAGTCGTGCACGTTGGAAGGATGCAGCCCCGCTTCGCCGCCGTCGGCCCTGGTCCACTCCGGCTTCGGCCCGACAAGGCGCACACCGAGGCGGTTAGAGTTGTAGTGAACCTGCCACTCGGCGTTGAAAAAGGTGTCCATCGACTCCGGCGTGAAGAAGTCTGGTGCGCCGTGCGGCCCGTACAGCACGCCTATCTCCCACAGCTCGCCATAGTGCGGGATCAGCGCCGGTTCCGGGGCCTGCGGTAGGCTAATCGGCGCCGGCGTCGTGCAGGCCGGCAGGCAAGGCTGAGAAATAGCCAGCACATCGGCCACCCGCAGCGTGCGCCCGGCGTGGCCGCCAAACTGACCAAGGGCAAAAGTGGAACGACTGCCGAGATACACCGGCACATCAAAGCCGTTACGCACCGCCAGATAGGTACGACACCCGCTGGTCGCCTTGCCCAGCGTCAGGATCTGCCCGGCTTTCACTACTGTGGGCTGCCAGAAAGTCACCGGCTGATCATCCAGCGTGGCCGGACAAGGAGCCCCGGTCAGCGCGATGATGGCCTCGCTGTGGAAGCGCAGCGTCGGCCCCTGCAGGGTAAATTCCAGCCCGGCGGCCGACGGATGGTTGCCGACAATACGGTTCGCCAGACGGAAGGCAAAATCATCCATCGGCCCGGACGGCGGCACGCCGATATCCCAATATCCAAGGCGGCCAGGGCTGTCCTGAATGCTGCTCCAGGTGCCCGGTTCAAGCACTTCCACGGCCTGCGCCTGATAGCTCACGCTATCCAGCAGCCGCGTCCACATTACGCCAGCTTTGAACTCCGGCAGGCGGACGATCTGGCGCAGATAATCCAGATTGGTGGCGATCCCGTGCAGGCGGGTAGCGGCCAGCGCCTCGTTCAGTTTACTTAACGCCTGCAGGCGGTCATCGCCGTGAACGATGATCTTGGCGATCATCGGATCGTAGAACGCGCTGACTTCGCTGCCGGTGCTGACCCAGCCGTCAACCCGCACGCCCTCGGGGAAATAAACATCGGTTAATACGCCCGGCGAAGGCTGGAAGTTTTTCAGCGCGTCCTCGGCATAAATGCGGACTTCAATCGCCGCCCCCTGAGGCGCTTCGGCCATTTTTTGCCAGTCCGGCGACGCGCCTGCCGCCACCCGCACCATGCATTCGATCAGATCCAGCCCCGTGACGCATTCGGTTACCGGGTGTTCAACCTGCAGGCGCGTGTTCACCTCCAGGAAGTAAAATGCATCCCGCGCGGCGTCGTAGATAAACTCAACGGTTCCCGCACTGCGGTAATCAACGGATTCACCCAGCGCCACGGCGGCACGGTGCAGCGCTTCACGCGTGCTCTGCGGCAGATTTGGAGCGGGCGTTTCCTCGACCACTTTTTGGTTGCGGCGCTGCAGAGAACAATCACGCTCCCCCAAGGCAACCACCTTGCCTCTGCCATCGCCAAAGATCTGTACTTCCAGGTGCCGGGCTTTGTCGACAAAACGTTCGATAAACACGCCGTCGTCGCTGAAAAACTGCGCTCCCATACGCTTCACGCTTTCCCAGGCCTCAAGCAGCGCCGGTTCGCTGTCGCAGCGGGTCAGGCCGATCCCGCCCCCGCCCGCCGTGGTTTTGAGCATCACCGGATAGCCGATTTCCGCTGCCGCCAGCTGCGCCTCAGCAAGGGATGTCAGCAGCGCGGTGCCCGGTGTCATCGGCACATCTACGCCGGAAGCCAGCTCGCGGGCGCGGTGTTTCAGGCCAAAATCGCTGATTTGCTGCGCCGTTGGCCCGATAAAAACAACGCCTGCCGCTTCACAAGCCTCGGCAAATTCCGCGCGTTCGGAAAGGAATCCGTAACCGGGGAAAATCGCCTCCGCGCAGCTCTCTTTTGCCGCCGCCAGTATTTTTTCGATATTCAGATAAGTGTCGCTGGCTTTATCTCCGCCGAGCGCTATCGCCTCATCGGCATCAATCACGTGCTGCGCGCTGGCATCCGCATCGGAATAAACGGCCACGCTGGTGATGTGCATTTTCTTCAGCGTGCGAATGGCGCGGCAGGCAATTTCACCGCGGTTGGCAATCAAAACCTTGCTAAACATAATCCTTCTCCTCAAGCGCCAGGTTGACGAGCAAGCCAGGCTTTCCAGCCGCCCCATGGGGTAATGTCCGTAGCGCCTTCTGTCGCGCACGGTTCACAAATGAAGCCCTTCACCCTGCGCCCGTCCTGCAGGGTCAACGTGCCGATCCCCAACGGGGCGGGAATTTCGGCAACAAATTCGCCAAAGCGCGCGAGCGGGATATCCCACAGCTCAACGGCGATTGGCTGCCCTTCGGCGGCGCGCACCAGGCCCGGCTTCGGCGGCTTAGTATTCGCCAGGGCGTAAAGGCGATAGGTTTCTGCCGTGTGGGTTGCTTCTACGAAGACAGCGTTACGGTCGGTTAGCTGGTGGTTAAGCGGCATCCCACGCAGATGAGCCCCCACAACAGCGACGCGCACGAAGCTGCTGGCAGGTGCCATGGTCTGTTGGTCGGGCACTTTCTGAAACGTTGCTCCGGCGGGCAGATCAAGTCGCGCCTGCCATTGCGCACCAAAATGGCTGAGCGCGGCATCATGCCAGGCGGGTGCGATCAGCGTTATTCCTGCTGGCAGACCATCGGCCCGGAAACCCGCCGGAAGCGCCAGCGCGCTCAGGTCAGCCAGGTTGGTGAAGTTGGTGTAGGTGCCAAACTGCGAGTTATAGGCCACCGGCTCGTCGCGCATTTCAGCCAGCGTGTGAATCGTCGGCGACGTCGGCACCACAAGGGCATCAAATGCGGCAAGCTGCCGCTGAATACGGCGGGCAAGCTCGGCGCGGGTATATTCCGCCTGCCAGGCATCGCAGGCCGTGAAGCTCAGCCCGCTGGCGACGATCCCGCGTACGGTAGGATCCATGGCGTCAGGATGCTTTTCGAGGGTCTCTCTCACCGCAACGGTTCGCTCGGCCACCCACGCGCCGTTATACAGCTGCTCGGCCAGCCGGGTGAAATCGCTGAAATCTATCGCCACCAGCTCCGCACCCATTGCCATTAACCTGTCCAGCGCCAGCTGAAAGGCCTCTTCGCTGAGTTTGTCGCCGAAGAAGGTCAGGCGGTCTGGAATGGCAAAGCGCAAGCGCGGGCTAAAGCGAGCCGGGGCGGTGTGAGGGTTGCTTCGGGAGTAGGGATCGAGCGGATCGTACCCACCTGCAACGTTGGCGACGAGGGCCGCATCCGCCGCCGAGTGGGCGAAGACAGAAACGCAGTCGTTGAGGCGGCAGGCCGGAACTACGCCCGTCGTCGATAGCCAGCCTTTGGTCGGTTTTAAGCCAACGATGTTATTGAACCCGGCGGGTACGCGCCCGGAGCCTGCGGTGTCCGTTCCCAGTGAGAAGCCAACCAAACCGCGCGCCACCACCGATGCGGAGCCTGAACTCGAGCCCCCGCTGACGTAGTCCGGGTTGAAGCTGTTCACCACCGCGCCATACGGCGAGCGGGTGCCGACCAGGCCGGTCGCAAACTGATCGAGGTTAGTTTTGCCCACCACAATGGCTCCGGCGGCGCGAAGGCGTGCAATCACCGTGGCATCTTCAGAGGGATGATAAGTAAACACCGGGCAGGCGGCGCTGGTTGGCATCCCGGCCACGTCTATATTGTCTTTGACCGCAAACGGCACGCCAAATAAGGGGAAATCCGCCGGTGTTTTGTCTCCGGCCTTAATGACCTGCAATAAAGCCTTTATTTGCTCATTAATTTGCTGTTCGCTGGCGATATAAATCCACGCATTATCCTGGCGTGAAACATTGGCCATTAATTGCTGATAAGCGTCTGACAACCTTTCCGGCTGAGGCTGGTAATCGGCTACCCACTGCGACAATAAAGCGACTGACATAAGCTGGCATCCCACCTGGTATACAAGATGGAATAGATAAAGCAATTACGATGCCAGATTATATTACTTGTTTATTATCAATGACTTCATATTAATAAATAAGATTTTATTATATTTAAAGCACCGCGACGGGGCGTTATTTTAGTGCGGGTGAATATTTAGAGGGATATATCTGGCGACGAAAGTAATATCCTCGCCGCCAGATAAGGTTATTTCCCGCTGCGGCGCGCGGAAACGGTGGCTAATGCCGCCCAGTCAAGATGTTCATCGCCGTGGGCCAGCGCATCGAGGTAGTTGTCCCGCAACACGCCCGCAAAACCCATTGGCACATTTTTATTTTCCGCCGCCTGCTGCGCCAGGCGCACGTCTTTCAGCCCCAGCTTCATGGTAAACCCGGCCGGGCTGTAGCGTGATTCGGCGATCATCGCGCCATAGTTTTTATACGCTGGCGCGGCAAACAGCGTGCTGGTCAGCATACCGAGGAAATCCCCGGCGGCCACATCATAGGCCCCCACCAACGCAGAAGATTCCCCCATCGCTTCGATGGCGCTGGCGAGCATAAAGTTAGCCGCCAGCTTCACCGCCGCAGCCTGCTCTGGCCTGTCGCCAAAGCGCCAGGTTTTTTGCCCCAGCACATCGAAGATCGGCTGCACGCTGTCCAGCAGCGCCGCTGGCCCGGCGGTAAGAATATTGAGATTGCCTGCGGCGGCAACGTCCACACGCCCCAGTACCGGCGCGGCAATATACCGATGCCCGGTTGCGCTGGCTTTTTCCGCCATCTCATTGGTAAACGCGACGGAAACCGTGGCCATGTTGATCCAGATTGTGCCCTGCGGCAGTGCTTCCAGCGCGCCCTGCTCAATTACCACGCGGCGGCTGGTGTCGTCGTCGGCCAGCATAGTGATCAACACTTCGCTGTCGGTGAAAGCGGCTGGCGTGGCGTGTATGGTCGCCCCTTTCGCTTTTAAGGCTTCAGTCGGTGCCTGAGAGCGGTTCCAGACGGCAACCTGATGCCCGGCTTTCAGTAGGTTTTCGGCCATTGGCTGGCCCATACCGCCCAGCCCGATAAATCCAATACGCATAATAACTCCCGGCTAGAGAATGGTGCCGCTGCGGGTCAACTGCTCGCGGCGTTCTTCGGCTTCTTCTGTGTGGTGATTGCCTTTGTGGGCAATGGCGATACGCAGCCGCTGCTGCTGGGCGTAGCGGTCTTCCCGCGTGAGCGCTGCGTCGTCGCTGAGTTCAATCAGTAGTTCGTTCATCGGAATGATGATGTCTTTGGCAATGGCGTCGTCTACGCGGCTGATAACGTCTGCGAGATGGGTCATGGCATGTTCCTTATCATGTGTTGCCCCTCACCCTAACCCTCTCCCTAGCGGGGAGAGGGGATAAAAACACCGACGTCCGCATTCCCCCTCTCCCTTCCTGGGAGAGGGCCGGGGTGAGGGTTAATAAAATTTAATCCAGCTTCGCTTTGGAGAAATCACTCCCGGCGAAGCTAACGGTATAACCGCTCACGTTGCTGCGGGTCGCATAGAAGGTTTTACCGTTCGCCAGCGCGATCCACGGCGCCTGCTGATAGTAAATTTCCTGCGCCTGGACGTAGAGCTTCGCGCGGGCGGCCGGGTCGCTGGTCAGCTTCGCTTTCTGTACCAGTGAATCGTAGCTTTTGTCACACCAGCGGGCGACGTTCGAGCCGCTGGCAACGCTGCCGCAGCCCAGCAGGGTATCGGCAAAGTTATCCGGGTCGCCGTTGTCGGACATCCAGCCAAACAGCGCCGAGGAGTGTTCCCCTTTCCGCATCCCGGACAGGTATTCGCCCCATTCGAAGGTGACTATTTTGGCTTTCACGCCCACTTTCGCCCAGTCACTCTGGATCATCTCCGCAATGCGCCGCGAGTTCGGGTTGTACGGCCGCTGCACCGGCATAGACCACAGATCGGTATCAAAGCCCTTCTCCATCCCGGCCTGCTTCAGCAAGGCTTTGGCTTTTTCTGGGTCGTACCCGTAGTCTTTCAGATCCTTGTCGTAGCCCAGCATGGTTGGCGGGATCGGCGATTTAGCTACCGAGCCGGATCCCATAAAGATGGCGTTGACGATGGCTTTTTTGTCCACCGCATAGCTCAGCGCCTGGCGCACCAGCGCGTTATCGAACGGCTTCTTGCTGGTGTTGAACGCCAGGTAACCGACGTTCAGGCCATCAATGCTGTGCAGCGCCAGGTTTTTGTCCGCTTTAATGGCGTCGAACTGTACCGGGCTTGGTGCAGGGATAATCTGGCATTCATTTTTCTGCAGCTTCGCCAGCCGGGTTTGTACGTTCGGGGTGATGGAGAAGATCAGGTGTTTGGTCGGGACTTCGCCTTTCCAGTAATTCGGGTTGGCGACGTAGCGAATCACGGAATCCACTTTGTAGTCCTGCAGCGCGTAAGGCCCGGTGCCGATCGGGTTGTTGTCCACCCGCTCCGGCATACCGGCTTTCAGCATCGCATCCGCGTACTCCGCAGACAAAATAGAGGCAAAGTCCATGCCCCAGTCGGCGAGAAACGCCGCATTCGGCTCGCTCAGGGTAAACTGGACGTGATAGTCATCCAGCTTTTTAACGTCCACGATGAGCTTGTCGAGGCCGACGTCGTTGAAGTATTCGTAGTTCGCCTGCGACACCTTGTGATACGGGTTATTGGCGTCTTTCTGGCGCATGACCGAGAACACCACGTCGTCGGCGTTGAAGTCACGCGTTGGCTTAAAGAATTTGTTGCTGTTGAACTTCACGCCCTTGCGCAGGGTGAAGGTATAGGTTTTACCGTCGGGACTGATTTTCCATTCCGTCGCCAGCGACGGCACCGGCGTGTTGTCGGTCAGGCTGAAATCAATCAGGCGGTTGTAGAGGGTTTGCGAGCTGGCAACAAAGCTTGGGCCAGAGCTGGCAATTTGTGGGTTAAAGGATTCAGGAGAGGCTTCGGAGCAGTAAACCAGCGTGCTGTTGGCTGCCGCCATCGCGCTTCCTGCCGGGAGGAGCGCACTCAGCAGCAGGCCGAGCAGTGTTTTCCCTTTAGACATAGTGTTTGCCTTTTATTTGCTTGCCAAATGGTTGAGCTACTTATTATTTCTCACAGTAATAACAGCACAGCCCTTAGCGACAAGCAAATGACAAACCCTTCCTTTCTATACAATTGTGGCGGTTAAGGCGGGCGTTCAGACCGAAGGCAAAACAAAACGCTGCAAAATTGCTCTTGCCCCGGGCGTAGCGCTGACATCGTTCGACAATGTCTGTTTATTTTCTTGCCGTAACGATGCCTGCTCGCTGCGGCTGGCGAGAATTTTGTTCATCACCGTGGCGGTGAATTCCGGGTGAAACTGCACCGACAGCGCATTGGGCGTGTAGCGGATGATTTGGTGAGGATCGTGGGCCGATGACGCAAGACAAACGGCCCCGGGCGGCAGCGCCAGGACGCTCTGCGCATGGCTTAAAAAGACCGGGAACGACTCAGGCAGATGACTCAGCGCCGGATCGTCTCGCCCTGCCTCTGTCAGTGCCACCGGCAGTTGCCCGACCTCACTGCCCTGCGGGTGATAATCCACTTTCCCGCCGAGCGCGTAAGCCATCAATTGATGCCCGTAGCAGACGCCAAATAGCGGCGTACCGGCGGCAACAACGGTTTTAACCCATTCCGCCGTGCGCTCGCTCCACGCTTCATGCTCCGTCACCATCGACCATGAACCCGAAATCACCGCCGCCTGAAAGCTTTTTGGCGCGGGCAAAGGCTCGCCCAGAAACGGCCTGACGATGTTAAGTTCGACATCCGGGTGCTTTAGCGCCTGCGCAAACCAGGCCGGCTGATCCCCTACGGCTTGCTGAATTTCCTCGGGGGGCCGCCCCATTTGCACCAACAAAACCGGCAATCTTTGACTCATATTTCGGACCTCTGCAGCCATATAATGGCTTCAGAATTAGCACAGGCAACCCGGCTTGTCTCAGATAAAAAAGCGATAACGTAGAAGCTTTAGCCCACAACCTTCACGCCCTGCCCGGCAAAATCACGCCACAGGCAGGTCAGCACCGCAATGACCATCAGCGCCAGGGAAAGCAGCGAAATCGTAGTAAAGCCGTGCTCGGTATAAAGCGGCCCGTAGCTACTGCTGCCGGCAAACACAGCCAGGTAAGTCACGGCGCTGTTCAATCCCATCAATGTGCCGCGCCTGGCCGGGTCGATGGCCGTCAGGCGCTGAATCAGTAAGTTCACCCCCAGGTGGTTCACCAGGCCAAGCACAAACAGCAGGCAGATAACCCCCACCAGCGAACCACCGAGCATCGCCAGGCCCAGGTAAACAAAGGCTGCCACCAAAAGCACCAGCGGCATCAGGCGTTTAGGGCCAAACCGATCCACCATCCCGCTGAGCAAAGCGGCACAGCCGAATCCCGCCCCATAGGCAATCGCCACCCCGCCGTTGGCCGTCACCGGCAGGCCGAGATCCTGATGAAGATGGTCGCCCAAATAAGCATAAATCCCGTAAAACGCCGTCATAAACGCCCCGCACACCACGAGCAACGACTTGATGCCTGGCAGCCCCAGGGCAGACAGCGGTGAAGGCGCAATCCCCGCCGCCGGGCGATCCTGCATGTTCAACCTGACGAGCGCGATCAGCGCCAGGGCCGCCAGACAGCTCACGGACACATACACCGCGCGCCAGCTGAACAACTCGGTCAGCACCACGGAAAACGACACGCCGGCGATCATGCTCAGCGTCCAGCCGGTCAGCACCTTGCCGATGGTCCGGCTTTCACGCCCCGGCTCCGCAATGGCGGCCGCGCTGGCGTAAATCGCGGGCAGCGCGATACCGGAAGCCATACCGGCAATCAGCTGAGCAGCAATAAATACCGCCACGGAAGGCGAAGCTGCGCAAAGCAGCAGCGCCGCGCCCAGCAGCAGCATGGTGAATTTGAGCATCCGCGCCGAGCCGACTAAGTCGATCAAACGAGCCAGAAAAAGTGCGCTCGCCGCCGTGCCCAGGCCAAAAGCCGCCGCGGCCATCATCACCGTCGGCACTCCCGCGTCTATAGACGATGCCACTGCCGGCGCAATAGGCCCCAGCACCATTGAGTTGGCACCGATAACGCCGACGCAGCCGGTCAGCACATACACGGCTTTGGCGGGAGACAGAGACGGCTCTGGATGAAGTTCCAGACACTGGCTGTTTTTCATTTTTCTTCCTGACAAGGATTAAACTTGACTTACATTCGATAAAAACCAATTTTATCCGAATGAAATTCAGCGTCATTAGTCAGGGGCAATATGAAAAAAGAAACAGACAGTATTAAGCATAACGGTGCGGCAGAGCGAACTCTCGATGCCGCCGACCGAAGAATATTAGGCGCGCTGGTGGAGGACGCGACCATCAGCTACGCCGAACTCGGCGAAAAGGTCGCCCTTTCCGCCCCGGCGGTACACGAAAGAGTCAAACGCCTGAAGCGCTCTGGGGTGATCCAGCAGACGGCGGCCTTGCTCGACCCAAAGGCCATCAGCAAATCCCTGCTGGCCTTCGTGCACATTGATACCAAAGGCTGGGGAAAAACGCCGGATCTGCTGCGAATTTCCGCCTACCCGGAAGTGGAAGAGATCCATTCCGTCGCCGGGGACACGTCCATGCTGTTGAAGGTCCGCACCGAGGATTCAAGGGCGCTTGAGGCCCTGCTGGCGCATCTGTATGAGATCAACGGCGTGGTGGCGACCAGGACGTATATCGTGTTGTCCACCTATCTTGAGCGCCCTGTCCAGCCGGGCATTACCCGCGACTGGCCGGAACAGGACTAACGTCATTTCACGATATAGCGCGTTGAGGCAAAGTTATTCAGTATCTTATGGATAATAAAGGTCACGGCCAGGGTGCCGACAATCGCCACCGACACCGATGAAATACGGTACAGCGCGCTAAAAACGATATCCTGATTAGGGTGCATGTATTGCCCGAACATCAGCGCCAGCGTGGTCAGAATAGAAAAGCCCACGCCCGGCCCGACCTTCTCAAACACGTGAATTCGCGCGGCCAGCAGCAGGCCGAGGCTAATCAGCGGCATCAGCAGGATCAGGTGACGGCTGAAATCATAGATCACCAGCTGCACCAGAATCGCGTAAAGACACCCGGCAATCACCCCAACAATGCGCCACCAGGACGAAAGGATCGCCCCGCGAAAATGCATGGGGAACAGGGCAAAAATGCCCGCCATCAGCGCGGCCAGGGAGTCATTCAGCGTGTAGACCTGGAACACGGTGAATAAGAGAGTCGCCGTTAACGAGGCGAGCAGTGTTTCATGCATCACCCGTGGCCCGTCCTTTTGAATCGCAGGCGGCGGCTTACGCGGCTCTACGTCCGGCAGCAAATAACAGCTAAGCGCCGACAGCCCCACCGCCAAAAGGCTGCCAATGATGTTAGAAAACATCAGGTCGCTCATGTCGGTGGTCGGGTAGCTCAGGAAATTAGCCATCACGCTTAAACAGACCACGCCCATCGAGCCAAACAGAAAGAGCGGCCCCCGGCTCATCAGGTAGAAGCGCGTCATGTACATCAGGAACACAATCAGCGTCATTGGCAGCGGGTAATTCGCCAGCACCGCAAACAGCAGCGTCATTTCCACACAGTTCAGCAGCGCGTTAGCGATCATCTGCCGGGCAATATGGCCGTTAAAAATGGGCACCAGCCCGGTGAGCATGATGGGGTAAACCACGTAGAACACCCCGTACTGCGTGTTAACCCAGCTGTAGACAAACATCCCCACGCAACCCGCCATGACGATGCGCAGCATATGGCGGAAATCATTGCCGCTGAACGGCGTCGGTGCATTGCGTTTCAGCGGGCCAAGAATAAATTTAATAAACATAATGCAGGTAGCTCACCAGCCTGATTTGCATCCCGCCGATAAACGACGCGAAAGCGGAAGGCGAATTGTAAAGCTGCACCGTGGCCCGTGCGCCAGCCGGCAGATCTGGCGTTTTCCCGTCTTCAAGCAGCAAATGAATACGCATGCGCTGCGCGTCCCTCACCCAGCGGTTTGACGTTTCCGGCGCGGAAAGCTGCCCGTTGATAGCCTGTTGCCCCGGCAAAACGCCCGCATCTTTGCTGGTGACCCTGGCTTTGAAAACCTGCCCCGGCAGCCCGTCGAATACTATATCCGCCGTTGTTTCTGGGCGGGTTTTACTCAGGCTTTTCTCACGGAAGTCGGCCACGATATCGAGCTTGTCGTTAACCAGCGCCAGCGCGGGGGATCCCGCCCCGGCATACCAGCCCTCTTTCAGCTGTAAATTGCTGATAATGCCGTCGCTGCTGGCAACCACGCGGGTGTAATCCAGATTGAGCCGGGCGTCGTTCAGCAGGTTACGGTATTTTTGCAGCGTGACGTTTTGATCCCCGCGGTCCCCGCGCGAAATCACCAGCTGTGCCAGCGCGGCCTGGAGGTTGTTGACGTTTTGCACCGCGCTTTGCCAGCGCGTAAAAGCCCCGTCCAGATCCTGTTTAGAAATCAGGTTACCGCTGCTAAGTCCGTTAAACCGGTGATAGCTGCGCCCGGCGTTGTCGGCATCCAGCTGGGCGGCTTTAATTTTTGCCCGCGCGGCACTGATTTGGGCGTCAATTTGCTGGTTGTCGAGAATCGCCTGCTGATAAGCAATTTCCGCGCGTTCGAGCTGATTCTGGTAAGGCTTATTGTCGATGTCGAACAGCACATCCCCTTTCTTCACCACGCTGTTGTTGCTGACGTAGATATGCGTCACGTAGCCCGATACGCGTGATGAAACCGGGGTCACCACGCGCATCACGGTGGAGTCCGGGGTTTGCGGCACCCAGATGTCGGCGGCCAGAAAATAGCAAAACATCGCGGCAAACAGCGCCAGCGTGACTTTTACCCAGCGGGTAAATCGTTGTTCAGGGGTCATAACTACTCGCTAAATGAGAAACACGCCGGGAGACCAGGCGTGAAAGAACTATCGAATTTTGATCATGTTGGCGGCCAGCAGGTTTACCGTCTGGCTGAACTGTTCTATTTGCTGCGCCGGAATGCCCTGTGCAACCTGGGCCTGGCACCGCTCCACCGTTTCACTTACCGCCTTAATTGCTTTTTGGCCCGCAGGCGTGAGGGAGATAAATTTCACCCGTCTGTCTTTTTCGTCCGGCGTGCGGGTGACATAGCCCTCTTTTTCCAGCTGTGCCAGCGTGCGCGTCAGGGGCGGCAGGTCGATGCCCTGCGCCCGGGCCAGATCCGTGACGGTGATTTTTTCCCCCGCCACGCTGAGCTGCATCAGCGTCGTCCAGCTGCTTTGGGTCAGGCCGGTAAACGCCACGGCATCATCCACGATGCCACGCCACAGGCGCACCAGCATCGCCAGGCGCATCCCCAGCGGGCGATCGGGAAAATCGACAATGTCGTATTTATCGTCATGCATCGGGTAATCCCCATGTAAATAGTCACCATGATAATTATCATGATAAGTATTTATTTGGTGAATACAACTGACAATAACCAGGGGTAATTATTGAGGAGGTGGCAAAGACAAAAGCGCCCGCAGGCGCTTTAGAAAAGAAAGGATTTTTTAGCTCAGGCGGGCAGCAATATCCGCCACGCGTGCGCCGTATTTGACGGCGGTGTCCAGGTCGCCCTGGGCAATTTGTTCGGCGCCTGCGTCAGACGGAGACTGCACCAGCAGCCCGACCGAGCCGCCCAGGTTGTTCGCGTCTTCGCGGGTTGCCGCCAGGGTATTCGAAGGCAACTGGCCCAGGCTCACCCAAATGCCGCCGTGCTGAGAGGCCAGCGTTTGCATCCACTGCAGGCTCACCTGCTTGTCGCCGTTCAGGCTGGCGCTATTGGTGAAACCGCCGAACACTTTGTCCTGCCAGCCACGGGTGAACCACACTTTGGAGGAAGCATCGGCAAACTTTTTGAACTGCCACGGCACGTTGCCCATGTAGGTCGGCGCCCCAAAGATGATCCCTTTGGCATCGTTCAGTTTTTGCCAGTCTGCTTCCTGAATATCGCCATTGCTGTCCACGGCGACGAGGTCGGCGTTTGCCCCTTGTGCAACATGCTCTGCCACACGTTTGGTGTGACCGTATCCGGAAAAGTAAATAACAACGATTTTAGCCATAATTTTTCTCGACATGGTTAGAGGGAAAGCCCCGGCCAGAAGGCCACAAAATCGGGGTTCATCGTGTCTGTCTTTTTCTTTCTGGTCAAGAAGTTACCTGCCAGTAAGTGACTTACTTCCGGGTAAGTATCGCCGGCTTCACACCGCCCCATTTTGTCTAATAGCCAGATAATTTACCCATTTTGCCGTCTCTTCTGCCGTTTGACTTAGGGCCGCTTCGTTAAACTGTAAAGCGTGAAGATGGCTCTCGGGTGAGCCGTTAACAGCAGGATTGATGACGTGGCAAAAACATTATTGCGCAGCGGATGCCTGGATGACTTTCTCGCGCTGGGCGAAAACGGTCAGGCAGTGTTTGATTCCGCGTTTCAAATACGCGAAACATTACGCCTTCGTAAACAGCAGGCCGTCGCCGACGCGCTGGCCATTCCCCAGCCCAACGACGAAGGCGACCGCGTCGACTGGTATGCGCCTCAGGAAGGCAGCGTCACCAGTTGGGCCGCCGCCAGCGACGAAGAACGCCGCACCGCCCTTCGCTATCTGGATAATTGCTTATCCAACGTCGCCTCGCTCAGCGCGCGCTGCCAGCAGGCGGAGAAAACCTCGATTCGCCTCTTTGGCGCACTGCTGGAAAAAGCTCTGCAGTTCCCCGGCAGCCAGCACGTCTACCTGGTGAACGGCAAGCCGGTGATCACCTTCTGGGGGTTCGTGAATCTTAACCAGGGCGCACGGGACGATGTGCTGGAGTGCCTGCGGGTGGTGGAATCGCGCGAGCCTGAAATTGCGTATATCCCTGAAGAAACGATGCCGGAGCCAGGGCCACTGCCGGTAGAAATTAGCGAGCCAGAAAAGCCGCTGCTTGAAACCCCGATGGCGGTTCAGGTGGATGATGATTCTCCGGTTTATAGCCTCACCGCAGTGAAAAAAGCCGCAGTCGAAGAAGAAAAACCGGCCCCGAGCCCGGAACCTGTCGCCGTAGCCGCGAAACCGCGCCGCCGCTGGCTGCTGCCGGTCGCCGCCGTGATCGCCGTCGCCATTGCGGCCCCGGTGGGTTATCTGCTGCTTAGCGGGAGCCAGACCGCGCCGGTGGCAACCGCCCAGGCCGAAGTCCCGCCTAAACCTATTGCGCCAGCGCCAATACAGGCCGTCGATGTGGCCAAAACTACCCTGCCGCTGACGCCAGCCGAAGTTGTGGTGCCGCCTAAGCCTGAGCCAGCGCCGGTTGCCGCGCCGGAAGAAAATCCTGAACCAATTACCGTTGCCGCAGACGTGCCGAAAAATGCGTTAATTCTACCGGCAGAGGCCGTGAAAATTGGCTCCACTAAATTCCTCAACGGCACCTGGCGAGCACAGATCGATTTCAGTGACCCGATCACCGGTAAAGCGCCAAGCCTGCGCTACCAGATAGCCAACAACAAAGGCACGGTGCGCCTGGTGCACGGCGATAACATTGTCTGTAAAGCCGAGGTGTTTTCCGGCCTGCATCAAAATGGCGCGCTGATGATTAAAACCCGCGGTAGCGCGCGCTGCGGTGACGGCAGCCGCTACCCGATGCCGGAAGTGACCTGTAAAACCGGCAGCAACGGCGCCGCCGTTTGCACCGGCCGCTATCAAGGCGACAAAGTCATACCGATCACCTTCCGAAAAGTGAGTAACTGATCATGCTGGCGACCCTTTTTCACTACAAGCCGAGCGTCACGCTCATCAAAGACAGCGGCATTCAGTTCCTGGACTTTGGCCTTGCGCCGCAGACTAACGCCGCCCACGCCGGGCGCTTTGTGCGTCAGACGGCCAACGGCCCGCTGCTACGCCTTGATTACGATGTTGTGCCCGGGAAATTTACCCTACCGGGCGAAAACGGCACCGCGCCAGAAGTGGTGAAACCCGAAAGCACCATTACGCTTGGCCACTCCCTGCGGGTGATGGACAAAACCTGGCTGCCGCTGCCGTTCCTGCGCTTTAACCCGCCGCGTACCTTTGTGGGTGGACCGGATAACTGGGCCCGCGTGCAGGTGCGTGTTCTGGAGACGCCCGATTCCGCCGGGAATACGGTGCGTATCAGCCTCGCGCTGGACAGCAAAATTTACGCGGACGATCACCCCGCCGCGCATCTGGCACCGACGGAAAACGACGTCCGCAACGGTGCCCGTTTTGCGCTGGCCTGGCACAACCACGAGATCAAAGATTTTCTCGACCAGACCTGGGTGGACGGCTGGCTGCGCGAAACCTTCACCCAGTTTGCCACCCGCGTGGAAAATCGCACCGAGCGTGAGCTCGCCGCCGCTATGAAAGCCTTTGAATATCAGGCTCACTATCTGAATATTCTGGAGCTTATCGGCAACCAGCTCGCCGTGCCGGAAGTGAAGATCGTCACCGCCACGCTGCAATCCCCGCCGATTGACGTAGATTTGGTGCTGGATGTGGGGAACACCCACACCTGCGGCGTCCTGATCGAAGATCACGGCGAAGAAAACGACGGTCTGCGCCAGACAGCCGAGCTGCAGATCCGCTCCCTGAGCGAACCACAGCTGATCAACGACGCAATGTTTACCAGCCGCCTGGAGTTCAGCGAGGCAAAATTTGGCAAGCAGCATTTCTCCGTTGAAAGCGGGCGCGACGACGCCTTTGTCTGGCCTTCTATTGCCCGCGTGGGGGACGAAGCTCGCCGTATGGCCTGCGCTCGCCTGGGTACCGAAGGCGCCAGCGGGATCTCCAGCCCGCGCCGCTATCTGTGGGACGTCACGCCAGCCAGCCAGGACTGGCGCTTCAGCCAGATGGGCGTGAAAACCCAGCGTGAGCCGCTGGCGACCGCTTTCCCGCTGATGAACCTGATGAACGACGACGGCCAGCCGCTGTACGCCCTGCCGATGGACGAACGCCTGCCGGTGTTTTCACCGCAGTACAGCCGCAGCTCGCTGATGACCCTGATGCTGTGCGAGCTGCTCTCCCAGGCGCTGATGCAAATCAACAGTATTGGCTCCCGCCAGAGCATGGGGCACCCGACCTCGCCTCGCCAGCTGCGCAACCTGATTCTGACTTTACCTTCCGCTATGCCAAAACCGGAACGCGAGCTGTTCCGCCAGCGTATGCAGGAGGCGGTCGGCCTGGTGTGGAAAGCGATGGACTGGCACCCGACCGACGAAGGTTTCACCCTCGAGCGAGACAAAAAGAAAAGTATCGTGCCGGTGCCGGAAGTGCAGATGGAGTGGGACGAAGCCACCTGCGGCCAGCTGGTCTGGCTGTATAACGAGGCGCTGGTGAACTACGCCGGGCAAACCGGGCGCTTCTTTGAAAGCCTCGCCCGCCCTGACCGCGCCCTGACGCCGGACGAACCCGTCGGCAAAACCCTGCGCGTGGCGTCGATTGACATCGGCGGCGGCACAACCGATATGGCGATCACCCAGTATCAGCTGGACGACGGCGTGGGCAGCAACGTGAAAATCGCGCCGCGCCTGCTGTTCCGTGAAGGCTTTAAAGTCGCCGGGGACGATATTTTGCTGGACGTGATTCAGCGCTGCGTCCTGCCTGCGTTGCAGGCCCACATCCACAAAGCGGGCGTAGCTGACGCACCAGGCCTGATGACCACGCTGTTTGGGGAATCCGGCCGCATGGACACCCGCGCCACGCTACGCCAGCAAACTGCGCTCCAGCTGTTTATTCCGCTCGGCCATGCAGTGCTTTCTTTCTGGGAAGAGAGCGACCCGGAAGAGCCGGATTCGGTGCTGGAAGCAACCTTCGGCGAGCTACTGACCCAGCAGCCAACCCGCAACGTGATCAACTACGTTCAGCAGGCCGTGCAGCACGAGCTGCCAGCCGACGCGCCGCAGTTTGACATCATGAGCGTGCCGCTGCAGGCGGAAATTGCCGCGCTGCAGGATGCGCTGCTGGCGGGCCAGTTTACCCTCACCGCGCCGCTGCAGGCGCTGTGCGAAGTGATCAACCATTATTGCTGCGACGTGCTGTTAGTCACCGGTCGCCCTGGCTGTCTGCCTGGCGTGCAGGCGCTTCTGCGTCACCTGCAGCCGGTACCGGTTAACCGCATTGTCTGGCTCGATAACTACCAGACCCACGAGTGGTATCCGTTCAGCCAGCAAGGGCGCATCGGTAACCCGAAATCTACCGCCGCGGTGGGCGCAATGCTGTGCAGCCTGGCGATGGATCTGCGTCTGCCGAGCTTTAACTTTAAAGCCGCCGATATTCAGGCCTATTCCACCGTGCGCTACCTGGGCATGCTGGACGGCAACGACCGGCTGCTGGAAGACAACGTCTGGTACCGGGATATCGATCTCGACAGCCCGCAGGCGAACCTGGACACCCGAGTCCACTTCCCGCTGCGCGGCAACGCCTGCCTGGGCTTCCGTCAGTTGGATAACGCCCGCTGGCCAGCCACGCCGCTCTACACGCTGGCAATCAACTCGCCGCAGCTGGCGAAATCAATTGCCGGAGACGGCGTGCTGAACGTGCGCCTGAAGCAGACCCGCGAGGCCGAGTCATTCAGCCTTGCCGAAGCCTGGCTGTCGGACGGCAGCAAAGTCCCCCTCGAACAACTGAGTTTTAAACTGAATACCCTCGCCGGCAGCTACAGCGGGGCGACGCATTACTGGATAGACAGCGGGAGCGTATACCAAAAATGAAGCAGCTAACTACCACGCTCAGCCATCTGGTGAACTGGGTTCAGATGACCCGCGCTTTCTCCCCGCTGCTCGACAATGAAGCGGACAGTCTTTTGGCGCGCCTCCAACAGCTGAGCGAACGCCACCGTCGCATCAGCGCGCTGGAGGACGCTCCGCTGACGCTAGGCATTTATGGCCACGCCCTGGACGGCAAAAATCATCTGCTGAATACCCTGCAGGGCAGCCCGAATAGCCGCATTGATATTCAGCTCGGTGATAAACGACTGGACTACCTGACGCACATCAACCCAGGCCATACGCCAGCGGCGATGGCGGTGCGCTTCAGCGCCCAACGGCCCCCTGAAGTAGAGAATTACCCGCTGCTGCTGACGCTGTTTAGCGAGGCCGAACTGGCGCAGCAGTTTATCAACAGGTATCACGCCTCTGACGCGCCCCGTCTGGCAACGTCCAGCGCGGTTGCCCTGCGGCTGACCGAACTGGAGTCCCGCCGTCTGTCTGCCGCTGCACCAGGATTAACCCGTGAGCAAACGGCCGATCTGCTGTACGGCTACCACCGCCTCCAGCGCCGTCAGCATCACCTGGATGAGCGCCTGGTTTACCGCATGGCCGAGCTTGCACCTTACCTTTCGACAGAAGATCGCGCCTTGCTGTTCGCCCTGCTGTGGGGCGAAGATAGCGCCCTGACGGAAACCTGGCTGCGGCTGGCGCAGGCCTTGCAGCATTTGAGCTGCGTGGAACAGGTTCTGGCTCCGGCAAGCCTCGTGGTGGACAGTTTCCTGCTGCCTGCCGAAGGTTTTCTCATTCCTTCCGGCCCGGAAGACGCACCGGAACAGGCGGATGTGATGGTTTGCCCACTGCTGGGAAATCAGCCTGGTTCTCACCTCAGCCTGCCGCAGAACGACCTGGCGCTGCTGTGCGCCGAGGTTATTTTCACCCTCAGCCAGCCGACTGCGCTGAGCAACGTGGATTTACTGGATATCCCGGCGAATCAGCTTAGCTGGTACACCACCCGGCTTCAGCCGGACACGCTGCTGGTGTGTAACGCCGTCAGCGAACGCAGTGAAGTTCAGGCGACGGGGAAAGCGCTGGCATGGTGGGTAGACAGCACCCAAAGCCCGGGGCACAGCTCGCTGCCGGGCCTGGTCTGGGCCATCACGCCGTTTGACGCCCGGTTTACGCTCGGTGCCAGCCTGGACGACGGCGTTCAGCGTCTGATTGGCAACCCGGGCAAGCGCTGGGGCACGCTGCAGGCGCTGGACAGCAGAAACATGCATCGCCTGCTGGAATGGCTGACCGATGCGCTAAATCCCACCCGCCGTGAACAGCGCCTCGCTGCCCTGCGCGGTGAGCTGGAAACGCAAACCGTCGAACTGTTCCAGCGCTTTATTGACGCACAGCAGGCCACCCCACAGCAGGCTCGCCAGCAGGCAGAAGATCTGGTGCGTGCTCTGCAGGCCCGGGCGACCCAGCACGGTGATTTGCTGGCAAGCCTGGTGCCATCCCGGGATGCTCTGCAGCAGATCTGGCTGCAGCACCAACAGCAGCATCAGCCTAAACCGGAAGGCTTTGCGCTGGAGATAGACTTGTTTGCCGACGCGGCCGAGCATGTTGCCCCTCAGACCGAAGGCATCAGCTACGCCCGCGCCGTGCATCAGCTTTGGGTTAACCACCTGCGCCTGCTGGGCCAGCGTCGGGAAGCCGCACACCAGTTTGGCCTGGACAGCGTTCAGCTTCAGGCGCTGTGCAACACGCTGATCGTCGCCAGCTACCGGCTGGATGTGCCGATGAGGCTGGAACGCAGCATGCAAAACGGCGACTCCGGGCTTGAGCTGGATATTTCCCGTGCCAGCACGGTGCTGGGTGATTTTATTGCCTGGCTGGGCTACGCCAGCATGCCAGTTACCGATCGCCCGGCAAGCCGCGTCAATAAAGGTCAGGCCGTGTTTGCCCCCCCTGCCCAGGCGGATATCAGCCGTCGACTGACAAAACTGGGCGAGCAGCCAACGCGCGGCAACGCCAGCTACGTGTACGACTGGCTGGTCGCGCTATATACCCGGGCCACGGAGAATATCGGCTATCAAAACCCGCTGGATATTAATGAGAAGCAGCGGCAGACGCTGGTGAAGCTGCTGGGATGAATTTGGGGGCGTCAGCCCCTCACCCCGGCCCTCTCCCCAAAGGGGATAGGGGGAAAATAAAAGGTCAGAACAGAACGCAATCTATTCCCTCCCCCCAAGGGGCGTGGGAGAAACGACAGGTCAAAACAGTAGGTCATCTATTCCCTCTCCCTTCCAGGGAGAGGGTTAGGGTGAGGGTAAGCAGCGACGCCGCCGTCGAATGCATTCGTAACAAATTCTGGCAGGTGGCAACCCATTCACTTTCCCGCTACAATCCGCCCACCCATTCACTCAATATATATAAGGAGGATCCCCATGATGTCTTGTGAGCGCTTTAACCGTTCGCATACTTTTGGCGATCGTCTCTGCTCAAGCGTTATCGGTTCCGTGCTGCGATAACTTCGGCTTGAGCGAAGAAACTTACTGAATCCCTTCTCTCGGGCTTACCGGGTTATCGTCAGCGTTATACGACGAGGCGTTTGCACGCCATAACTCTTGAGTAAGCACATATGAGCACTTTATTAACCGCCCAATCTCTGCACCTCGACACCGCTTTCGGTTCGCTGCTGGAGTCCATCACTTTTACCCTGAAAAAAGGCGACCGTATTGGCCTGATCGGTCATAACGGCTGTGGCAAAAGCACCCTGCTGAAACTGCTGGACGGCACTCTTTCGCCCACCAGCGGCTCGGTGACTCAGGCGGCTAGCTGCCTGATGGCAAGGGTTGAACAGCATCTGCCGGAAAGCCTCAATACGATGACCATGCTCGATGCTGTGCTGGCACAAATTGAGGAAAACCAGCGAGATAGCGAATGCTGGCGGGCAGAAGCTTTGCTGGCAAGTATGGGCTTTAGCGAAACGGACTGGCGACTGACTTCCGGCACGCTGAGCGGCGGGCAGCATACTCGCCTGCTGCTGGCGCGAGCGCTAATTAGTGAGCCAGATTTACTGCTGCTGGATGAACCCAGTAACCACCTGGACTTGCCCACGCTGCTGTGGCTGGAACAGTTCCTGCGCGGCTGGAGCGGCAGCTTCGTGCTGGTTTCGCACGACCGCAGCCTGCTGGATAACGTCACCAACGGCAGTTGGATTTTGCGCGATCGTTCACTGCATTTCTTTGCGCTACCGTGTTCTCAGGCGCGCAGTGCGCTGGAGGAACGGGACAGAACCGATGCCCACCGCCATCAGGCGGAGCAAAAGGAAATCGACCGCATTACCGCCAGCGCCAAACGGCTGGCAATTTGGGGCCGGGTCTACGACAACGAAGATCTTTCCCGAAAAGCCAAGCAGATGGAAAAGCGCATTGATCGGCTGAAGGACGAGCAAACTGAGCTCACGGCGGGCAGCCAGTGGCAGCTTAAGCTGAAAGGTGAAGCGCTGATTGCCGACAGGCTGCTGGAGCTGGAAGCGCTTAACGTTCGGCCTGCGCCGGAGTGTGAACCTCTATTCATTCTGCCGTTGCAGCGAGTGAAAAGCGGCGACCGCGTGGCGGTGATAGGCCGGAACGGCTGCGGCAAGTCGTCTCTGCTGCGCCTGCTTTGGCAGCAGTACCAGCAGTCAGAGCGTGAGGACGCTATTCGCCTGCATCCTCGGGTGCATCTGGGGTATTACGACCAAACGCTGCACCAGCTTAACGACGGTGATTCGCTGCTGGAGGCGCTGGAGCCGTTTGCCCCGCTCAGCGAGCAGGACAGGAAAATGGCGTTAATCAGCGCCGGATTTCCGTGGCTGCGACACCAGCAAGCCGTCAGTACGCTGAGCGGCGGAGAGCGTTCGCGCCTGCTGTTCGTTGGCCTGACGCTGGCCCGCTACTCCCTGCTGATGCTGGATGAACCGACCAACCACCTGGACATGGAAGGCAAAGAGGCGCTGGCGGAAACGCTGCAAACCTTTGAAGGTGGCGTGCTGTTAGTGACCCACGACCGCGAGCTGATAGCCAAAGGCTGCAACCGCTTCTGGCTGGTGAACAACGGCGTGCTGAGCGAATGGCACGACCTGGACGCGCTGTACGCCCTGCTGACAGCAGAGGAAAGCGGGCTGCCGCTGACCGAAGTGAAATCCCAGCCAGAGCAAGTCATCCAGCAAGCACCGCACTATAGAGAAAGCGATGCGCTGCTGGAACGACTTATCGAGCTGGAGGAAAAGCTGGCGGAGGACGTGACGCGCAAGGAAAAGCACCAGAAACCGGCGCTGCAAAAACAGTGGCGGGAAGAAATTGAGGCGTTAAATAAAAAGTTAGCGATTTAAAGCCAAAGCCATCCTTCGGGATGGCTTTCAGGCCGCTGACAAACCTCTATCAATAGAAGAAATACCAGACAATCCGTCAAAAGAAACAGGAAAATCAATTCATTGATTTTCGGCTGATAACCACGAAGAGGGAAAAACCACGCTTTTTTCCTCTTCGTCTGTCACCAAAAGCCATCCTTCGGGATGGCTTTTTTATTATGCCCTGCACTGCTCGGCGAGCACCCTGGCTAGCCCGGCGGGGTTTTCCCAGGACATAGCGTGCCCGGCGCTCGGTACGATGGCTGTCAACCCGGTCTGTTGTATTTACGTATACACGCACAATCAGTCAACATCATAAAAAAGCATATTCATAACCCACAGTCATGCTAAATTTTCGTCATACTCCGTAACCTTCGAAATTTTACGAAACACCCCTGTAAACCCCCACGCCGGAACTAAAAAAATGCTCGGATAATAAATCACTTACTGTTTTACCGTATTCCCCGCGATCATTATAAAGGCGATTGGTGAAACAAATTAAATTATTTTCCCGCATTAATTTTTTGATGGATTCAATATCAACCACAACTTGTTCTGAGACTTTTTTCAATGCATGATCACGGCCTCCATGTAAAAATGCATTATAGTAACAACGTTTAAGATGTGCCGGCACATAACTTATTCCTTTGACTTTTATCATTCTGGTGCAAGGCATGTCGCGGTATAAATTAATACCTGGCCTTCCTATTAACAATATCTCATTATGTCCCATGCCCCTCGAACTAAAACATTTAACAATAAAATCCTGAAAATTAATTATATTGGCATATCCATTATGAGAGTCGATTTTTAATGAAAATCTGTTGATACCTTTAAATATATGTCGAGTTAATGCAGAGCTATCCAGCACCTTCCCTGTCGGGCTATTAAATTTCCTGCCTGCATGATTAGGGAATGCTACATCACTGCTATGGGTTCCAAGAATATTTTGCACTGGAACGTCCAACTCTAAATGAATAGGGTGTGCACCATTAGCGTCAGATGAAAAGTTAGCATCTCCTCTATTGGCATAATTGACTAAGCTGCATGAAATAACATCCCATTTAGATAAGATGGCATTTGCAGAACCTTTGAATAACGGAGTTGAATAATTATTACTGCTTACACTATGAATTAGACAAAAATTCTTTCTATTTAACCCTCTACTCCAGGATTTTAATAAATCTATTTTATGCATATCACTATCAAATGAGACTAAAGAGTCCATCTCACTAATAGGGTTGTTTTTAACCAAATTGATAGATTTGATGAATGTTTCTCTTTCTGGGAAGTCAGCTATTACACGCTGACTTACGGCATAAGGAAAAAGGGAAGTGGGCTCTGGTAGCATAATTTTCTATCTCTTAATTTTTAATAGGCTGAAGTTCAATGACACTTAATGCTATCGATTCCATTATCTACTGACATAATTAATCAGCCTCATATCGTTTTCAAGAAAAACATGGCGCTGCTTTAGCTCATTATCCAGACTATCGCCTTGTAGCCCCATGCATACTTTCCAGAAAAACACCATGCAATGTTAAAAATGCATTAACTATCAAATAGTTAAATCTATAAAACAGTAATATATCACAAGATTTTTTCGTCTTGCTGGGTTTTATAAATCGTGGCGCAGGCAATACTGCGTTGGCGAGCAATTTTCATTACACCAGTACTTTTCAGTGATGTGTCAATACCGTACTGATGGCCGTAAAACCTTACCAGATCAGTTATTCCTGGACTGGCACATCATCGATTATGCTCGACACAAGCAAGCACTCTTCGGAGGGAAAACTATAATCAGCGTGAATATATGATTGGTTGACTTTATGTCAGATGCTGGAAAATCAATTTTCTGGAGTATAAACGGCATTATTTATTATAGCGTACTGAATGATATTTTCAGAGGGCAATCCGCTCCTCAGGAAATAGTCCTTCCATGGGCAGAAATGTTCCGGATAAAAGGCTCTCGGGGGCCAGGTAAACGGCAAGACTTCAGTAGCTTGCTCCTCTGCCGCAGGCGACAAAGGAGCAAGGGCAAAAATTACTTCAGGGGTTCGGGCAGCTTAATCACCCAGAAATCGTTTTGTGATTCTGGTTTTTCCAGCGGCTTCAGCTCAATTTTGGTCGCCACTTCCGCGCCGTCTTTCAGCAGGTGACCTTTGCCGTCCACCTGGTAGTCATCGGCGTTCGCCAGCACGGCCTGCAGGCCAAAATCGTTGTCGTTGATCACGGCAATCGTCTGATTATCAATCAGCGCCATGCCTTCGGCTTTTTCCTGCTGCCAGCCCAGCTTGCGCAGGTCGACAACCTCTTTTTTGCTCGCCAGCTTGATGCCGCGCGCCTTCAGTTGCTCAGCATCATCAAACTCCGGGGCTTTTTCTTTATCGAACCCGGCCAGATCGGACGCGCCGTTCAGGTCAACCACGTAGACCAGGTTGCGCATCTGTTTGTTTTTGTCACCGCCTTGCTCAATCAGCAGCAGGCGGTGGTTGTCCAGCGCCACGATATCGCCAATTTTGGCATCTTTGGCTTTTTTATAGACGTCCACGTCGATCGGGTAGCCGTACATTTCGGTTTTACCGGTCGCCGGGTCGAGGCTGACCAGACGCGTGAACTGCGCGCTGTTTTTGGTTTTGCCGTCAATATCCAACGTGCTCTGCACCGCCGCAATAATCCGGCCATCCGGCATGCGGGTGATGCCTTCGAACCCACGGTTAGGCTGGCGCCATTTGACAATATTCGGCAATCCGCCCGCCACGCCCTGTTCACCGTGCTCAGCCTGCGGGCCATATTTTTTCAGGATTTTGCCGTTAGCATCCACATGGATAACGAACGGGCCGTACTCGTCGCACAGCCAGTAACCGCCCTTGCCGTCCGGCGTGATGCCTTCGGTGTCCAGCCCGCGCTGGTCACTCTTCAACTTCTGGAGCGTATCGCTCAGGGCAATTTCATTGGTTGCGCCAATCAGCCCTTCCGGCAGCGGCAGCCCGCTAATCGGCCCCTGCGCATCATGCAGCGGCTTCGCGTCGATAGCTTCGGCTTTACCGTTGCTCACGCGGATGGTCATCAGCAGCGGCGTGAAGTCAGGATTTGCAAAAATCTTGGACTCTTTTTTCCCGGCTTTCGGCGAGTCAGCATTGGGCCCGCGATCCGTCACGGTAGTAAAGATCAGGTCGTCGCCCTGCTTGCCCATAAAGGTCAGGCCCGAGCCAACGCCTACCGGCAGTCCGTGCGGGAAGTTAGCGGCGTATTCACCTTTGTAGGCCACGCTGTCCCCTTGCGGGAACGTGACAACGTAACGGTCAACCTGCGCATCCGCAGCGTGACCAGCCAGAGGGAATACGGTACTGCAAAGTAAGGCAAGTATTTTTAATTTCATGGTTTTTATATATATCGGTGGTTGAGGTACCGGAGTTATAAAATAGCCAGATGACAGTAAGATTACACTTTGTGCTCTAAATTTCCCGCCCGGTAAATATCCCCTTTCAGCTGCCGATAACCCTACAGCCAGCAGTGTTGAATGCTCTTCAGCGCGGCTGGGATAAGAATATTTCACCGACTTAAGGATTTAGTATGTCAGTCAGGCGTTTTTCGATTTTGGTTTTCAGCACGCTGTTGCTTATTTTTCTCGCCAGCACGGCGTCCAATATTTGGTCCCTTACCCGCAGCAACCATGCCCTCAATGACGTCAACAGCGAAATACGCGTAGTGTTATCCGTCATTGACCCCATTAACCACAGCCGCACGATGCGCGTACGCGCCATGCAGGCCATTCAGGAGATGGAATCCGGCAACGCCGAGCAGGCTAGCCAGAGCCTGGCTGGGGCAAAAGAAGCGCTGGGTAAAGCAGACACCAGCTTTAAGGCTTACCTTGAAACGACGAAGCAATCCGGGGAACAAGCGCTCGCCGATGACTATAAAGCCGCCTGGCTCGCCTATCGTGACGGAGGGCTGCTGCCTCTGTTAGAGGCCGCCCAGGCCAATGACAAAGCCCGCAGCGCGGAACTGGTCACGGGCACCATCCCGGCGCTCGATCGGGGGTTCGAAATCACGCTGGATAAGCTGCTGGCATTCCGGGAGCAACACGCACACCAGCTCAATGCCGAGGCACAGGCAGGTTTTCAGTCGAGTTTTGTCGCCATCGGCCTGTTTGCCGCGCTGTTTATCGCGATTCTTGCCGCCGCGTTTGTTTTGCTGAAAGTTCGCGTCCTCAAAGAGCTGGACACCGCGAAGGCCCACTGCGCTGAAATTGCCAACGGCCTGCTGCACCGTTCCATTGATATCAAATCCAATGATGAAATCGGCCAGATGATGCACAGCCTCGAGCAAATGCGCCTGTCGCTGACCGAAATCATCAGCCAGGTACGCGAGTCCAGCACCACCGTCGGCTATGCATCAGAAGAGATTGCGGCGGGCAATACCGACCTGTCCGCTCGCACCGAAGAGCAGGCGGCGTCGCTGGGTGAAACGGCGGCCAGCATGGAACAATTGACCGTCACGGTTAAACGGACGTCAGAAAGCTCGCATCAGGCCAATACGCTGGCTAACGGTATGCGCGCGGCGGCCAGCGAAGGTCAGCAAATCGTCGACCAGGTCATCGGCTCTATGCGCAATATTGAAACCAGTTCCGGCAAAATCGACAGCATTATTTCCATCATCGAAGACATCGCCTTCCAGACCAATATTCTTGCCCTTAACGCGGCGGTTGAAGCCGCACGAGCCGGGGAACAAGGTCGCGGTTTCGCGGTGGTCGCAGCGGAGGTACGCAATCTCGCCCAACGTTCTTCCGTGGCGGCAAAAGAAATTAAAGAGCTGATAGAGCTGTCCGGCCAGCAGGTCACCAACGGCAGCGAGCTGGTCAACCGGGCCGGGGAAAGCATGAAACGCATCGCTACCTCGATTACCCAGGTCACCACGCTGATGGCTGAGATTGCCGTCTCTACCGATGAGCAGAGCCGCGGCATTGAGCAGATTAATCAGGCCGTGCTGCAAATGGACGTGGTCACCCAGCAAAATGCCGCGCTGGTTGAGCAGGCCTCTGCCGCCGCGCATTCCCTAAAAGATCAGTCGCAACGGCTCAATGAGTCGGTTTCAGTGTTTAAACTCGCCTGATAACCCTGGGGCTACCTCAACGCGCTTTGGGGTAGCCTTTGTTAAGTTTCTGTAGCGATAAAGATTGATCTGCGTCACAGTCTGCCGTTAAATACAGTCTCTTGTTACTAGTCTGTTACTCATCATGATCGTTCGCCCGCATCAACACTGGTTGGCTCGCCTCTTCGTCTGGCACGGCTCAGTGCTGGAAAAGATTTATTCCCGCCTGCTGCTGAATCTGCTGCTTTCTATTAGCGTTATTTTTTTCCTGCCGTGGTACGAAACCCTCGGAATCAAGCTCACCATCGCGCCATTCAGCATTCTCGGCGTGGCTATCGCCATTTTTCTCGGGTTCCGCAACAGCGCCTGCTACGCACGCTTCAACGAAGCGCGTCTGCTGTGGGGCCAGTTGGCCATCACGTCGCGCTCTTTGTTACGCGAGGTGAAAACGCTGGCGGGGGATCAGCCCGAAACGGTGCAGCAGTTTGTGAATTTACAGGTCGCCTTTTGCAACAGCCTGCGCATGACGTTGCGCAAAAAGCCGCAGCAGGAAACGCTTAGTCGTTACCTGAGCCCGCAGGATCTGGCCTGGGTCAGCGCAAGCCATGCGCCGTGTAATCGTATTTTGATGCTGATGGGCAGTTGGCTGAACCAGCAGCGCGAGCAAGGCGTGATTTCCGACGTGCTATGGCGCAGCCTGGACAATCATCTGAACGAACTGTCGGCGGTGTCCGGCGGCTGCGAACGCATTATTTCTACGCCGATGCCCTTCGCCTATAGCCTGATTCAGCACCGCACGGTGTATATCTTCTGCATCATGCTGCCGTTTGCTCTGGTGACCGACCTCCACTACATGACGCCGTTTGTTTCCGTGTTTGTGTCGTATACCTTTATTTCCCTCGACTCGCTGGCCGAAGAGCTGGAAGATCCGTTTGGTACCGAGGACAACGACCTGCCGCTGGATGCTATTTGCGTGGCGATTGAGCGTGATTTACGGGATATGAACGATGAGGCGGAGAAGCCAGAGGCGCTGCAGCCGAACAGGCATTATCGGCTGAGCTGATTTTACCCTCAGCCTAACCCTCTCCCTCAAAGGGAGAGGGGATCACTCATGCTCCCCGTCGGCTATTTTCTCCCTTTTCCTTTGGGGAGAGGTGAAAACTCTGTCAAAACGCCACCCCAAACAATCCTGCCAGCTTACGCTTCCCGCTCTCGGACACGTGCAGCTCACGACTGACCAGATCCCGCCGCATCCACCCTTTTTGTTCGCAGGTGTGCAGCAACGCTTTGCCTAGCTGTCCTCCCAGATGTTCGCGTCTTTCACTCCAGTCCAGACAGCCGCAGGCGTAGCGCCGGCGCGAGGCCCCGCTTTCCACGTTTACGCCCAGAAGCAGCAATTGTTCTTCCCCCCTGGCGGTGACCACATACTCTTCCCCCTCCAGCCAGCGAAGGCGAAATAATGCGTCATGGAGTGCCACGGCGATCTCTCCCGCCATATGGTCATAGCAGGTTCTGGCGTAGCGAAGATTGCCGGGAGTTTTGGTGCGCATAGTCGCGTCATCGCGGCCAACCAGCCCCATTAATCCTTCCAGCGCCCCGGCAATTTGGCTGCTGTGAAGCCGGTAGTAACGATGTCGCCCCTGCTGCACGCAGGCAATCAGCGATTGCTCCATTAACTTTGCCAGATGGCTGCTGGCCGTGGACGGTGCCACATTAGCCATGATGCTCAGTTCGGTTGCCGTCCAGGCCCGGCCATCCATTAACGCGCACAGCATGCTGGCTCGGGTTTTGTCCGCAATGGCGGCGGCAACGGCGGCAAGCCGGGTTTCGAGAAAATCTGTTTCCATATTTCGATGCTCAGCGAAGCGTCCTGTCTGACGATGGATTAGGGTTAGCAGGAGATAACAATAAGGAGCAACCTGATGATCGCCGTAATCTTTGAAGTCCTGCCTGCAGAAGGACACTATAGCCGCTATCTTGAACTGGCGGCAGAGCTAAAACCCCTGCTTGCCGATATTGATGGGTTTATTTCCATTGAACGTTTTCAAAGCCTTAGCGAGCCTGGAAAAATCCTGTCGCTTTCGTTCTGGCGCGATGAGGCCGCCGTGCTGCAATGGCGCAATCAGGAATTACACCGCAGCGTTCAGCGCCAGGGCCGCCACTCGGTCTTTAGCGATTACCGGCTTAGGGTGGCGGACGTGATCCGCGATTACGGCATGTTTGAACGTGAACAGGCTCCGCAGGATAGCCGCAACGCACATAAGGAAAACACGAATGAATGATCTCAGCCTGAGCCTTGCCATTGCCGCTACTTTTGTTCTCGCTGGCACCGTCAAGGGCGTCACGGGGATGGGGTTACCTACCGTCGCCATGGGGATTCTGGGGTCATTGATTTCCCCGGTGGCAGCGGCGGGCATGCTGCTTTTACCCTCTTTCCTGACCAATATTTTCCAGCTTTATGAAGGGGGCAACCTGGCGGCATTGCTCCAACGCCTGTGGCCGATGATGCTAACCATTGTGCTGGGTACCCTTGGCAGCAGCAGTTTATTGGCCTCGGGGAGTAGTCATGCAACCACCGTGGCGCTGGGCATTGCCCTGATCGTCTATGCCTTATGGACGTTGTTTGCCAGGCCGCTGCACGTTCCCGCCCGCCACGAGCGCTGGCTCTCGCCGCTGATCGGCCTCCTCACCGGTTTATTGACCGGTGGCACGGGCGTGTTTGTGATCCCCGCCGTGCCCTATATTCAGTCGCTTGGGCTTGAGCGCGATGAACTGGTGCAGGCGCTCGGGCTGTCCTTTACCTTTTCAACCCTTGCACTGGCCGCCGGGCTTTGGTGGCACGGCGCGCTGCAGGAAATAGCCATTAGCACGTCCGTCATGGCGGTTGTCGCCGCGCTTATCGGCCTGTTTGCAGGCCAGCGTATCCGCAGGCGCATCAGCCCATTAGCCTTCAAGCGCGGCTTCCTGATCTGCCTCGTTCTGCTTGGCGGTGATATGGTGCTCCGCGCGCTGATTTAGGCGAAAGGCAAACCTTCATCTTCCCAGCCGGTGATGCCGCCGGGCATCACCTTCACTAGCCTGCCGAGCTGCGCCAGTTTCAGGGCCGCCCGGTCGGCACCGTTGCAGTGCGGCCCGGCGCAGTACACCACAAACAGCGTGTCCTCGGGCCATTCGGCCATGCGGGATTCGGTGATCAGCCGATGGGGTAAATGAATAGCCCCCGGCAGGTGCCGTCGGGCAAATGTTTCACCAGAACCCACCACGTGCAGCAGCACAAAATCTGGATCGCCGCTCTGGATCGCCGCGTTGACGTCGGCACAGTCGGTTTCAAGCGACAGTTTGTGCAGGTAATGCGCGGCGACGGTTTCTGAGGCTGCCGCAGGGTGGTCAGTCACGTAGCTCATGTTTATCTCCTTTTGGTTTGAGCTTTGATTCTGACGCCGCGACGGAGGCTTGACAGCTGACACGAATGACGATTAGCGTAAATATCATGACAAAATTAGCCCCCCTGCCTAAAAACCCTCTTGTCGTCACGCTGGCTTACGACGGCCTTTGCACGTTCGAATTCGGCGTTGCCGTGGAAATTTTCGGCCTGCCTCGCCCCGAGCTGGGTGAGAATTGGTATCGCTTTACTGTCGCCGGCATTGAGCCCGGCGAGCTGCGGGCGATGGGCGGTATTCGCCTGGTGGTGGATGGCGGGCTGGATTTGCTGGCTGAAGCCAGTTTGATCGTGGTTCCTGGCTGGCGCGGGATCGATCAATCCGTGCCAGAGTCACTTATTGCGGCATTGCGGGCGGCACATGCGCGCGGTGCACGCCTGATGTCCATTTGCTCCGGCGTGTTTGTGCTGGCGGCAACTGGTCTGCTTGATGGCCAGCGGGCAACCACCCACTGGCGCTACACGGAAGCGCTGCAGGCGCGTTACCCGGCGATCGAAGTGATCCCGGACGTGCTTTATCTGGATAACGGGGATGTTTTGACCTCGGCGGGCAGCGCGGCGGGCATCGACCTCGCCCTGCATCTGGTGCGCCGGGATTTTGGTGCCGCAGCGGCCAACAGCGTTGCCCGGCGCTTAGTCGTGCAGCCTCATCGCGAGGGCGGCCAGGCGCAGTTTATCGAACAAGCAGTCCCCGTAGAGTACGAAGGAGAGCGGTTTGCGCCGCTGTTTGATCACCTGCAGCGCCATTTAAGCGAGCGGCACTCCGTGGCAAGCCTGGCCGCCTATGTCGGCATGAGCCCGAGAACTTTTTTACGCCGCTTCGAAGCCGCGACGGGCCTCACGCCCGCCGCCTGGCTGCTGCAAACCCGCCTTAAACGCTGCCGGGAGCTGCTGGAAAACAGCACGCTGCCGATAGAGCATATTGCCGAACAGACGGGATTTGGCTCAGCGGCGACGCTGCGTCATCATTTCCGGAAACATCTTCGAACGTCTCCCGCCACATACAGAAACGCATTTACTTCACAAAACGAATAATTTACCTGCGGTTAGGGATTGTTTAAGTTGTGTACGGTATGATAGCTCCACTCATCTGAGTAAACCCTTTTTTATCACGCGAGGTATTTCTATAGAAATGCAGTAATCTGGAGGATTAACTATGTTAGGGAACATGAACGTATTTATGGCAGTACTGGGATTCATCTTATTTTCCGGTTTTCTTGCTGCCTGGTTTAGCCACAAATGGGATGACTAATGAACGGTGACCTTCCCCCACCTACGACGCCTCTCGCGAAATAAACTTTCCGGGAGGCGTTTTCATTTCTGCTCCATTGCGGTGGAGGATTTGCTAACAAAAAAATACAGCGCGTAATGAGTAAATCGGCACAATTTGTTGTCTTCCTATACGGAATCAACAAAAGCAGACTGGATTCACTCTGGAGAATTTATGCGCAAGTCAACAAAAGTAGCGGTATTAACAGCGGTATGGCTCGCGGGCGCGCTGCCCTCTCTGGCCTTTGCCTATTCAGGTGATAAGCAGCTAAAGGCGACGGCACCGGGCACGTCGGCACAGTCCTATGAACTGAAAGAATTCTCCTCAGATTTCAAAATGTACAAGATCGGCGACATTGCGCCCGACATCTACCGGACCGAACCCTATAACATCAAAAGCTGGCAGCTTCGCCATCTCCCTGCGCCACAGGCCGGTAGCCACTGGACCTACATGGGCGGCAATTATGTCTTAATTACCGACGCCGAAGGAAAGATCCTTCAGGCAATGGCTGGCGATATATTTTATCAGCACTAAGGATAATCCAACCCTGAGGCTGGATATCCTTAACACCGAAAGGGTTTAATTTAATAAATTTCTCAGGGGATCGATTTCAGTATATTGATTGTCGATCTCCAGTAACCCCGCAATATCCAGTACCTGCCTGTACTCATCAGGGCTAATACGCACCTGATAATTTGCGATATGTCCACACAGCGTTTCAAAAGCCAGTACATTTTCTGAGAAGTCGATATATTCCAGCGCGAAGTCAATGAGTGACGAATCGAGCCGATTTTTAAGAGCCTCACCAAAGGTTTTGATTTTTTCGTTGATATCCATATTGACCACGTAAAGTTAATTGTTATTTGCGTGCCATCATTGGGAATGGGAAACGGCATCCTGCCGAAATACATCCCTATGGATATCGGATTGCGGGGAAATTTCTTGAGGGGCGTGCGTAATACTTATTTCAGATAACGTTCCGACACTAACTTTTCGCCAACCATTTCGCGTAATGATCGGGCCATTTCACGGTCGGTGTGCCAGGTTTGCCCATGCCGAAACCGTGGCCGCCGCTGCTGTAGCGGTGCATTTCTACCGGCACATGCTGCTGCTCACAGGCCGCGGCCATAATTAACGTATTCTGCGGGTCGGAAATTGGGTCGTCTTCGGCCTGGACCAGGAAAAACGGCGGCGAATGCGGGGTGACATAATTCTGCACGGACCAGGCGGCGTTCTCGGCTGATGAAGCATCTTTGCCGACCAGAATTTTATGCGTAGAGGTGTGCTCATAAGGTTTTTCCAGCGTAATGACCGGATAAATTAACGCCGCCCGATCGGCAAAGGCGGGTTTATCGTCTAAACGATCCTGCTTTGGATACGAGCGGTAATCGGGTCGCGTGGCGGCCAGGCCAAGCAGATGCCCACCGGCGGAAAAGCCCAGCACGCTGACGTTATGTTCACGATCGCGCACGATTCTTAACGCGCGCTGCGCGTCCTGCAAGGCAACCAGATTGCCATCAGTCCATCCTTCCGACGGCAAACGGTAGCTCAGCACATACGCGGTATATCCCCGCGCCACCAGCCATTCCGCCGCGGGCCAGGCTTCTGACCCCATTTCAATGCGCTTATAGCCCCCGCCCGCAGCCACCAGCACGGCCTGGCCATTAGGTGATTCGGGTTCAATCACGGTCAGAATCGGGAGCGCAATATTGCTCTGCGCCCCGCGCGCCGACGTCTGAATACTCCCTGTCGGCCCACCACCGCCCGGTGGCGTGCCTTTCCACAGCGGAATAGCCGAACGCTTCACGCCTGATGCAGCAAACGAGATGCCCGCTTTAGCCGCGAGCAATCCGGCGGTAACACAGGTAATAAAATGGCGACGATCCATAGTAAACTCCTGACAATACAGGTTAATCACTATGCCAAAAGAGTGTGTCTAAAGTCATATTCTAAACCAGCAATACGTAACCAGCCGTTTCGCTTGAGTTAATTATGGAGAAAAACCGCCTGGTGGAAATCATTCTGTCCACTTTACTCATCGCAAAATAAAAACCAATTCATCATACAATTTGATTTTGATTAATGAATCCTGCCGCGTATCGGCCTTAAATAGGCTCCGGTTAAACTGTTTCATTCGTTAAGAGGAGTGCTCAACATGATGATGACCTGGGACCGCAACAGGAATGCCATTACCACCGGCAGCCGCGTTTTGATTAACGGCACAGGCAAAACCGGGCTGATTAAAGCCATTCACGGTGAAGGTAAAAATGCCGAGCAAATTCGCCGCAGCAAATGCGTGGAAGTGGAAGGTTGTGAAGGGCAATTTGAACCGACGGAATTATTCCGCCTGGGCTTACACTGATAGCTAAAAGTTACCCGGCCTGCCGCCGGGTAACGGATGCTATTTACGCAGTGCCCTGACCTGCGAAAAACCGTGCTCAAACACGCTGTCAGCGGCACAGATGATCACGATAACGTCGCCACCGGATGCTTCCTCCAGCAAACGCGCCAGCTCGGCGTCCAGCTCCCGGTTCATTTTCGGCATCGCCATGTGCATTTCCCCCGGATAATCCTCATCCTCGTCAGGCGGCATGTCTTCGATGCGGCTGCCCTTCACCACATAAATCAGCAGATCATTGTCGTTATGGGTGAGCTCTAGTCTCAAATATTTGCCAACCGGATGTTTAGCCATGCGTTACCTTCAATAGCGTATAAAATAATTTGTCGGCAATGTTAGCAAAGCAACGAGGATAAAACGATGCAGGACTGGAACCCCACGCTCTATTTGCAGTTTGAAGCTGAACGTACCCGCCCGGCCGCTGAGTTGGTTGCCCGAATTAACCACCCTGGCGCAAACACCTTTACCGATTTGGGCTGCGGCCCCGGCAACTCCACGGCGCTGCTGCGTAATCTGGCGCCAGAAGCTTCGATTACCGGGCTGGATAACTCTCCCGCGATGCTCGCCAAAGCCGGTGCCGCACTGCCAGACTGCCGCTTTGAAGAGGCGGATATCGCCACCTGGCAGCCCGCCGTGAAACAGGATGTGATTTTCGCCAACGCTTCGCTGCAGTGGATAGCCAACCATAAGCAGGTCTTCCCACACCTGGCGGCACAGCTGGCAGACGGCGGCGTGCTGGCGGTGCAAATGCCCGATAACTGGCAGGAGCCCACGCATACATTAATGCGCCAGGTTGCCGACGAACTGGGGATCTCGCGCTCGAGCCGCGAAGCCTTGCTAACGGCTCAGGAATATTACGATCTGCTGGCCGAAAGCGGCTGCACGGTGGATATCTGGCGCACGACGTATTTCCACGTTATGCCGTCCGCCCGCGCCATCATTGAATGGTTAAGCTCGACCGGCCTGCGCCCTTACCTGCACGGGCTGGACGCCATTCAGCAGGAGGCGTTTCTTGAGCGCTATCACCAGTTGCTGCAGCGCGCCTACCGCAAGCAGCATGACGGCAACGTGCTGATGCCGTTCCCCCGCCTGTTTATTGTGGCGCGGAAAACGGCCTAGAATGAAGTGCCCTGTTGACGCAGGGCATCAATGTCCTGCAGCGGCGACGCGCCAAATGCCCGGCGATACTCCCGGTTAAACTGGGAGGGGGAATCATAGCCCACCTTCCAGGCGACGCTGGCCACATCGCCTTCGCAGCTCAATAAACGCCGGCGGGCCTCCAGCAGGCGAAGCTGTTTTTGGTACTGCAGTGGGCTCATGATCGTCAGAGCTTTGAAGCGGTGATGCAGGCTGGAAGCGCTCATGCCGACGCGCTTCGCCAGCTCATCAATGACCAGCGGCTCGGCATAATTCTGTTTGATCCAGTTAATGGCTTCCCCCACGCCTTTGCCCTGCGCCCAGCCCAGCGCCTGTTTCCAGAATGAAGCCCCGGCGGGAGCGATGACCAGCCGGTAGAGAATTTCTTGCTTGATGAGCGGCGCGAGGGCATGCAGATGCTGCGGGCTGTCCAGCAGCGTGACCAGGCGCAGAAAAGCGCCCTGGAGCTCTTCTTCCGCGGCGGCGACCCAGGCCCCGGTTTTCTCCCCGTTGCCGTCCGGCAGCACCACGTTCATGTTCATGATCAGGTCGGCAATTTCTTTCCCGTCAAGGTCGATGCGCACGCCGTAGTAAGGCTCGGCTTCGCTGGCGCGGGTCACCTGCCCGGACACCGGCATATCCACGGCTGCCAGCGAATAGCTGCCGGGACCGTACTCCGTGACGTTGTCACCGATAAGCATTTTTTTGCTGCCCTGCAGCACCATGCACATGGACGGAGAAAGCATCCCGCGATTGAGCAGCGTCGGCTGTTCGATGCGAATAAAGCTGAGCCACGGCAGCGCGCAGCTCAGCTCCTTCACCCCGCCGCCGCTCGCCGGGTAACGACGGGCGACACGCTGGTGCAGTTCGTCAATAATGCGGCCCGAAGGCCGCTCGGTTGGTTGCATATTACTGCCCCATGATGGCTTTGGGTTCAAGATACGCTTCCAGCCCGTAAGTGCCAAATTCGCGGCCAAGACCGGACTGTTTAAAACCGCCGAACGGCGCGAGCGGTTCGTCATAAACGCCGTTGACGAACACACGCCCCGCGATAAGCTGCCGGGCAACGGCCGCCGTGCGCACTGTATCTTTCCCGCTAACGTAGGCCTGCAGGCCATAAACCGTATCATTGGCGATCTGCACTGCTTCGGCGTCATCGCGGTAGGTAATCACCGACAGCACCGGGCCAAAAATTTCCTGTTGGGCAATGGTCATGTCGTTGCGCACGTTCACAAACACCGTCGGTTTCACAAAGTAACCGCTGGCCAGCCCCTCGGGACGCCCTTCTCCGCCGCAAAGCAGCTCCGCCCCTTCGGCAATCCCGCTACGAATATACTCCTGCACGCGCTGGTACTGCCGGGCGGTCACGGCGGCCCCGATGTTGGTTTTCGGATCCCGCGGGTTGCCTGGTACCAGAATAGCCAGATGTTTGAGAATTTGCGCTTTGACCTCGGCCAGCCTGCTTTCTGGCACCAGCAGGCGAGTCCCTGCGATACAGGCCTGGCCGCTGTTCCAGCTCATGACCTGCAGCGCCAGCGGAATAGCGGTATCGAGATCGGCATCGTCCAGCAGCACGTTGGCAGACTTGCCGCCCAGTTCAAGGGTGACGCGCTTCATGGTTGCCGCCCCGTCACGGGCAATCGTTTTGCCCACCGCCGTTGAGCCAGTGAACGAGATTTTAGCCACGTCCGGGTGGCGCGTGATTTCCGCACCAACCACATTGCCCAGGCCGGTGACGATATTAATCACGCCGTCGGGCAGCCCGGCGGCATGCAGGCATTCCGTGATGATCTCCGTTTGACGGGCGCTGAGCTCGCTGGGCTTGATAACCGCTGTGCTGCCGGAGGCAATCACCATCGACAGTTTGCCAGCGATAAAGCCGTAGTTAGCGTTCCAGGGGGTAATGAGCCCCACCACGCCCAGCGGCTCCATGACCACTTTCGCCATCCCCGCCTGAGATTCAAAAGAGTAGTCTTTCAGCAGATCGATTGCCTGGAGGAAGCTGTTGTACGAGCGAGCCACGGTGCTTTGGGCAAAAGCTATCGGGCAGCCGTATTCATCCACCATAGTTTCCACCAGCTCGTCTTCACGCGCTTTCACGGCGTCGTGCAGCAGCTGCAGCCAAATCATTCTTTGTTCGCGGCTGGAAAGGCGCATTTGCGGAAATGCGGCTTTTGCCGCAGCAATGGCGAGGCGGGTGTCTTCTTCGTCTGCCAGGCGAACCTGAGCGACAGGTTGTTCGCTGACGGGATGAATTAAGGTCAGCACCTCAGTGCCGTGGGGCGTGACGTGCTGACCGTTAATATAGAGGGTGTAGATGGTTTTCATTTATTGCGCTCCAGGGGGTTGTGTCTGACGACTTAAAGTGTCGTCGAACACGGCCGTTTTCCTGTAGCGCAATCCTGTTTGATGCTTGCACAATCCTGCAAATCAGGACTGCTTTTTCATCTCTCTGCTGGCCACGTTCTGAAAGCGTTTGGCGCGCAGCCAGTCGTAGCACCAGTTATAAGCCACGGTGTACGGCAGGAAGAACAGGAAGAAACCAATCTCTACCATCAGCGCCTGCAGCAGCGTGACATTCAGCATCCAGGCGGCAAGCGGCAGGCCAATCAGAATAAAGCCCCCTTCGAAGCCCAGCGCGTGCGCAACGCGCAAGCCCATACCACGCTTGAGTGACGGCGGGTAAAATTTATCAAACCCGGCGTTGTAAATAATGTTCCAGACCATCGCGACGGTGGACAGCATGATAGCCAGCGCACCCATCTGGAAAAGCGGTTTGTTCATTAGCCAGGCGGCGGTTGGCGCACAGATACCGATGGCGATAGCCTCGAAGCCGACGGCATGCACAATGCGCTCAGACAGGCTTCTGTTGTTTTGCGATTTCATTTTGATGACTCCTTTTTCACAAGGTCGCCATTATCATCGCAATTATTGATATAATATAGCTAACAGCCATCGATAAAAGCGATAGTTTATGCGTTACTCCCCGGAATCACTGGAAGCCTTTTTACAGGCCGTTGAAACGGGTTCTTTTTCCGCCGCCGCACGCAAGCTGAAAAAGAGCCAGTCCACCATCAGCAGCGCTATTGCCAACCTGGAAGCTGACCTTGGCGTGACGCTGTTCGATCGCCACGCCAGGCAGCCCACGCTTACCCCGCACGGGCAGCGCGTTTTGCCCTATGTACAGGCTATTTTTGCCGCCAGCGAGCGGCTGGATGAAGTTTCCGTCAGGCTGGCGGACAACGTCGAGCCGCGCCTGACGTTTGTGCTTTCCGACATGTGGCAAACCGCCCACCACGAATCCATCCTGCAGCAGTTTTCCGAGCGTTACCCGGACATCGAATTTGAATGCATTATTGCTGAGGATGAAGACGTGATTGATAGTCTGCAGATTGGCCGCGCCCACGTCGGCGTCCTGCGGGTTCAGGAGAGTTACCCGCCGGATATCACCGTCGCCCGCCTTCAGGTCGGCGCAGAAATGACCATTTTTATTCATCGCGATCACCCGCTGGCGAAGCAGACAGAGGTGCGGATGGATGAGCTACATACCGTGCGGCAACTGGTGCTTAAAACCTTTGTGCGCCCCGGTAAGGTCGCCGCACGCGGCCCTATCTGGTCGTCCCCATCTTTACTGCTGCTGCTTGAGATGGCGGAACAGGGTTTTGGCTGGGGAATATTGCCGAGCTGGCTGGTTAACCAGTTTGGGCACGGCGTGCTTAAGCCGCTGAAGGTGGAAGGCTGGCCGCAAAATCTTGAGGTGGATGTCGCCTGGTCGAACAAAACGCCGCCCGGCCCAGCTGGCCGCTGGTTGATCGACCGACTACGCGAGCGGCGGTAATAACTCGGCACACACTTGCGGTTGTCACCCGCACGGCTTTCAGGTTAAAAAACGTTATTCCACCAACAGGATCCCGTAAATGAGCGTTATCACTCCCCTTTTTGCTATTACCGCCACCATCGCGCTGGGCGCCATGAGCCCCGGCCCAAGCTTTGTTTATGTCGCTCAAAATGCCGTAGCGCGTTCACGCGCGCATGGGCTGGTGACCGCGCTGGGAACCGGCGTCGGGGCGGCCGCATTTTCGCTGATGGCGCTGCTGGGTTTACAGGCTTTTCTGCTGGCGGTGCCGGTGGCCTATACCGGGATCAAGATAGCCGGCGGGCTTTATCTGCTGTGGCTGGCTTATAAGATAATCAAACACTCTCGCGAGCCGCTGCACGTGGGCGCCGTGGGAAAAAGCGATAAAAGCATGATAGCCACCTTCCGTGACGGGCTGTTCACCCAGTTGAGCAACCCGAAAACCGCCGTCGTGTTTGCCAGTATTTTTACCGCGCTGCTGCCGCGCGAGATCCCGGCATTCTACTACGTCGTGTTGCCGGTGCTGTGCTTTGTGATTGATGCGGGATGGTATTCGATTGTCACGCTGGTGCTCTCTTCCGAGAAACCGCGCAATGCCTACCTGCGTTTTAAAACTGTGATTGACCGCTTAGCGGGCGGCGTGATGGGGATTTTGGGGCTGAAGCTGATTTTCTTCTCACGCTAAAAAACAGAAAGCCACCGCAAGCGGTGGCTCAGACAGAGTGGGATCAGTGAATCCCCAACCGGTGCGCATGGAAAATCTCTTCACGCAGTTCGAGGTGGGTTAAACCCAGCAGATCGGCAAACTCCAGCTTGAGCTGCTGCAGGCGGATCAGGAATTGCGCGGGGGTTAACTGCTCTTGTTCACGACGAAGAAATTCAAACGCTAAGGTGGTTGGGGTTATCTCGGTGTCCATGGTAATCCTCTGTTGGGTTGTGAAATCAACAGTATTGTACCACCAACGCGCTGTTCAAAAAACAGCCAGAGCAGGATTTCTGGCGCTTAACTTTTATAACAACATCAGGACTGAAACATGTTTTCTAAGCATTATGAAGTGGATGAAAGCCATATTGATTTTCAGGGCGTAGTCGACGGCCTGTACTATCCTTTTTACATGGAGTGGACGCGCCACGCCTACATGCGCGAGGCGCTCGGTATTGATATCGAGGAAGAGTTCCGCCAGGGCAAACTCTATATGGTACTGGAATACTCCCTGCGCTTTCGTAAGAGCCTGCAGAAAGGCGACAACGTTGAGGTCACCTGCCAGCTTGAGCGCAACGAGAAACGCAACCGCGTGAACTTCGCGCAGCAGATCAAAGTTGATGGCGTGGTTTATGCCGAAGCGACGTTTGTCGCCACCTGCCTGGCCAATGGCCGCCCTTCCATGCCGGAAGCCGTACTGAACGCACTGGAACAGCTTTAAGATCGATTAGCGAAGGGCAACCGTGCTCTTCGCTAGCCTTCCTCCAGCGCCTGGAGGATGTAATCTGTTCTCCACTCCACGCTCCCCTCCGGCAACACGATTATCCGATACCCCAGCTTGCCGTAAGTGTCAGCCATGATTGCAGCCGTCTGCACCGCCTCTTCCCAGCTCTGCTTTCTTTCTGCATCCCCGGCATAAATAGCCTTCCAGGGCGGTGCCAGGAAAATATCAGAATGGTAGGGAAACCGTCTAACGGCTTCCAACAGATGATCGGGAATGGGCAACTGCATCAGGGTGAGATAACCCAGGATGTCCGGCACGCCGCGATCGTAAAAACAATAAGTCTGTTTTTCGTCTGCGCCATACCAGGAGCGCATTTCCCACCCAAGCATCTGCTCAGCAAATGCCGCAGGATCCTGCCAGGGTAAGGCGTGCCCGCCAATTTGCTGCTGGTGCTGAATAATGCTCCTCCCGGCCTCCGGCTGACAATCAAAACCCCGGCGCCTGAGCTCATTAATGAGGGTACTTTTCCCGGAACCTGGCCCGCCGGTAAGCACCACACGTTTCACCTGAATATTGTTCATAAACCTCCCAAACATTATTTTCTTTACTGATTTATGGTGATTCCACGCCCTCGTTCCTGCTACCCTCTGGCAAAAAAGTGAATAAGACTTAGGAGCACCCGCATGCAAGAATTTATCCGGCCGGTTTTGAACCTGCCTAACAACGAGAAGAAACTGCTGCTGCACTCCTGCTGCGCCCCCTGCTCGGGTGAAGTCATGGAGGCCATACACGCGTCCGGTATCGAATACACCGTGTTCTTCTACAACCCAAATATTCACCCGCAGAAAGAGTATTTACTGCGCAAGGATGAAAACATTCGCTTTGCGGAACAGCACGGCGTGCCGTTTGTGGATGCGGATTACGATACCGATAATTGGTTTGAGCGTGCGAAAGGGATGGAGTGGGAGCCGGAGCGTGGAGTGAGATGCACCATGTGCTTTGATATGCGTTTCGAGCGTACCGCACTTTACGCCCATGAGCACGGATTTAATGTCATCAGCAGTTCGCTGGGGATTTCCCGCTGGAAAAACATGCAGCAGATTAACGACTGCGGGCACCGCGCCGCCGCGCCTTATGAAGGCATGAGCTATTGGGATTACAACTGGCGCAAACAGGGTGGCTCCGCTCGCATGATTGAAATCAGCAAGCGCGAACAGTTCTACCAGCAGGAATACTGCGGCTGCGTCTATTCCCTGCGCGACACCAACCTGCACCGGAAAGCCAATAACCGGCCGATGATTAAAATCGGCAAGCTGTTCTACGGCAAGGACGACGAGTCATCTCAGGCTTAACCCACTGAATGGTTGACACATTTTTGCATTAATTAACGGTTGCCCGTAGTAAGGGCAGCTGTTTTAATTTCCTCTTTAAATTATTACCAGAGGGAACTATGCAAAATAATACTCACGCTGGCGTCAGGGCTTACAACCCTATCACTCTAAAACTTTACGACTGGTGGGTGTTAAAGATCTCAAATCAGTACGCCTGGCGTTGCCCGACAGACACCGTTTTGCTCCCGCATTTCAAGGCCCACACCGGCGAAAATCATCTGGATATCGGCGTGGGAACGGGCTATTACCTGCCTCACCTGCCTGCCACCGTTGAACTTTCCCTGATGGATTTGAACACCAGCAGCCTGCAGGCGGCCTCGGCGAAAGCGGGCCACGGAATCAAAGACCATCTGCAGCATGACGTTTTTAAGCCCCTGCCGCAGAGCTGGCACGATCGTTTTGACTCCATCTCACTTTTCTATTTACTGCATTGCCTGCCCGGCTCGCTAAACGACAAAGCGCTGGCGATAGATAACATTGCCCGTGCGCTTAAAACAGAAGGCAAGCTCTTTGGCGCGACGATTCTGGGTGAAGGCGTGGCGCACAATGCTTTTGGCCGCAAGCTAATGAACGTTTATAACAAGAAAGGGATCTTTTCTAATCGGCAGGATTCAGCAGGGCTGCTCAGGGATGTTTTGACCGCGAGATTCGAACGGGTCGACGTAAAAATTGAAGGAACAGTCGCGTTATTTACCGCCAGCGGACGCCGCGATTAAGAGGGAAAATCCGGGAGCCTGCCGACATCGATCAGGCCCCGTAATCGTTCAAAGTAACCCAGAAGTACCCTGCATTTTCCCGAGCAGGTTTGAAATTTATAGCCAGCAACCCTGGACATTGCACGGATATATTCTGTTTGATTTTTAAGGCACTTAACGCAAATCAGGGCTTTGCAGTTTGCGTTAAGTGCGATTTCACTGCGGCTACACTAGTGAGAGCGCTTTCTTTGCCATTATTGCTCCGCCAGCCCGCGGTTTTTCAGCATCGGTTCGCTGTGCGGATCGTGCCCTCGCCAGTCGCGGTACAACGCTTCCAGATCGCTGCTGTTGCCTCTTGAGAGAATCGCTTCCCGGAAGCGCTGACCGTTTCCGGCGCTGAGCCCGCCCTGCTCCACAAACCACTGATAGCCGTCGTCCGCTAACATTTGCGTCCAGATATAGGCGTAGTAGCCCGCCGCGTAGCCGCCGCCAAAAATATGGGCAAAATAGCTACTGCGGTAGCGAGGCGGCACCTCGGCCAGCTTGATGTGCTCTTTTTCCAGCGCTTCAGCTTCGAAGCGCGCCACATCGTCAATAGCCGTGTCTGGCGCCAGGCTGTGCCAGTTCATGTCCAGCAGCGCCGCCGCCAGCAGCTCGGTCATGTCATAGCCTTTGTTAAACTGCGCGGCGCGGAACAGTTTGCTGCGGAGCGACTCCGGCATTGGCTCGCCGGTCTGGTGATGCCTGGCATAATTGGCAAAGACCTCGGGATGGCTCGCCCAGTGCTCGTTAATTTGCGAAGGGAACTCCACAAAATCTCGCGGCGTGTTGGTCCCCGAAAGGCTCGCATAGCGCTGGGTAGCAAACAGGCCGTGCAGCGTATGGCCGAACTCGTGAAACAGCGTTATGACATCGTCCCATGAAATCAGGGCAGCCTCGCCGCTGGCCGGTTTGGTGTAGTTGCATACGTTGTAGATCACCGGCATGGCGTCAAACAGCGTGGATTGCTCGACAAAGCTCCCCATCCACGCCCCGCCGCCTTTGCTGTCTCGGGCGAAGAAATCACCGTAGAACAGCGCCATGCCGCGCCCATCGTTATCAAAAATCTCCCAGGTGCGCACATCCGGGTGGTAAGTCGGGATATCAAAACGTTCCACGAAACGCAGCCCGAAGAGCTGGCTGGCGGCCCAGAATACGCCGTTAGTCAGCACGCCGTTGAGTTCAAAATACGGTTTAATCTGCCCTTCATCGAGATCGTACTTCGCACTACGCACCTGCTCGGCGTAAAACTGCCAGTCCCATGCCGTCGCCTGGAATCCCCCGTTCTGGGCATCAATAACGTCCTGAATGTCTTTCAGTTCGCGGCGCGCCCGCCCGGTGGCCGCAGGGACGATGTTCCGCATAAAGCGCAGCGCCGCATCGGGGGTTTTCGCCATCTGGTCGGCCATTTTCCAGGCCGCGTAGTTTTCAAAGCCCAAAAGCTGAGCTTGTGCAGCCCGCAGCGTAGCCAGGCGAGCGACGATGGCGCGAGTATCGTTCGCATCGTTGCGCTGGGCACGCGTCCAGCCAGCCTCAAAGAGCGCTTCTCGCGTGGCGCGGTCGCTCAGGCTTTGTAAAGCCGGCTGCTGGGTAAAATTCAGCAGCGGAAGCAGCCATTTCCCCGGCAGGCCTTTGTCAGCCGCAGCCTGCGCAGCAGCCGCAATTTCCGCGCTGGTCAGGCCGTTAAGCGCCTCAGCGTGGTCAACCACCAGGCCACCGGCTTTATCCGCCGCATGAAGACGATTGTTGAACTGACTGGTGAGCTGGGCGCTCTCTTTGTTCAGCGCTTTCAGCTGCGCTTTATCCTGCTGGCTTAACGTGGCGCCCGCCAGCTTGAACGACTGCCAGGTCACCTCCACCAGCCGCAGGGATTCCGCATCCAGATTGAGGTCGTGGCGCTGCTGATAAACGCGATTCAGCCGGGCGAATAAGGTGTCGTTCAGGCGAATTTCATCGGCAAGCTCAGCCAGTTCGGTGGAGAACTCTTCATCAAGCTGCTGCAGGAAATCGCTGGTGTGCGCCGACGTCATGGCGTAGAACACGGTAGTCACGCGGCCCAGCATCGCACCGGTTTTCTCCAGCGCCAGGTAAGTATTTTCAAACGTAGGCTCAGCCGGATCACCGGCAATGGCGGCGACTTCTGCACGCTTGATGCGCTTACCTTCATCGAAAGCCGGTCGGTAATGGTCGTTAGTTATCTCGTCGAAATGCGGGGCCTGATAAGGCAATAAACTCGGCTGGAAAAACGGGTTGCTCTGCAACATCCTCTACTCCCGGTGACCTGAAATGTGGGTTAGTTATAGCGCATTTAGCTTCGTTTCTTAAAAGAAAAACTAAGATTACCGTGGCCCGTTAGCGTGCTAAGGTAGTGCCGGACAAAAGCGTTGAGGAACAGAGAGATGATTGTACTGGTTACGGGTGCTACCGCGGGCTTTGGTGAAAGCATTACCCGCCGTTTCGTTAAGAATGGCCATAAGGTTATTGCCACCGGCCGCCGTCAGGAACGCCTGCTCGAGCTTAAAGAAGAGCTGGGTGACAACCTGTTTACGCTGCAGCTGGATGTGCGCAATCGCGCGGCAATAGAAGAAGCGCTGGCTTCCCTGCCGGCCGACTGGCAACAGATTGATATCCTGGTCAACAACGCCGGGCTGGCGCTGGGCATGGAGCCTGCGCATAAAGCCAACGTCGATGACTGGGAAAACATGATCGACACCAACAACAAAGGCCTGGTTTATATGACCCGCGCCGTGCTGCCGGGCATGGTCGAGCGCAATCGCGGCCACATTATTAACATCGGTTCAACCGCGGGCAGTTGGCCTTACGCCGGGGGCAACGTCTACGGGGCGACCAAAGCCTTCGTGCGCCAGTTCAGCCTGAACCTGCGCACCGACCTGCATAAAACGGCCGTTCGCGTGACCGACATCGAACCGGGCATGGTGGGCGGCACCGAGTTTTCCAACGTGCGCTTTAAGGGCGACGATGACAAAGCCGGCAAAACCTACGAAAACGCCAACGCGCTGACGCCGGAAGACGTTACCGAAGCCGTCTGGTGGGTGGCGACGTTACCGAAACACGTCAACATCAACACCCTGGAAATGATGCCAGTCAGCCAGACGTTTGCCGGTCTGAGTGTTCACCGCGAAGGGTAATTTTGGCGGAAGTCATGCTGAAACGGGGCCTTTGCAGCCCCGTTTTTTCATCTTACGGCACGCTAAAACGCGGAGCGATCAGGCCCGGCCCCAGCCAGCAACGATGATCAGCATCCCACAGAAAGCAATGGCCGCTCCGGTCCAGTCGTAAACGCTGAGCTTCACGCCGTCGACCACGCGCAGCCAGAGCAACGCCGTCACCACATAAACCCCGCCGTAGGCCGCATAGACGCGCCCGCTGGCCGCGGGATGCAGCGTCAAAAGCCAGACAAAAATCGCCAGCGACAGCGCCGCTGGCAGCAATAACAACGGAGAGCCGTTGCGTTTAAGCCATAGCCAGGGCAGAAAACAACCAATAATCTCCGCCAAAGCGGTGGCAAAAAATAGCAACGTTGTTTTGATCATATTGTCTTTTCTTCAGTAATAATGATGCCCACTAACTCTGACATTAGGCGCGAATCAGCCTCAATGATATGATTAGTTTTATTAAACTAAAAAGGAAATCGCAATGAACTCAATCCTTCGTAAGTCTTTGTCATGGATGCCGTTAGCCTTGCTGGGAGCTGCATTCATGGTTTCTATGCCAACCCAGGCCGATACTAACGTGATCGTTGTTCCGGGCGGAACGAACGGCGTCGGTGGTCAGGAGAACTCCCTGACCCGCCAGCGCGCAGCGGAAGAAAAAGAGCAGTGGAATGACACCCGTACCCTGCGCCAGAAGATCAACCGCCATAACGAAAAAGTGTTCGACCGTGAGTCGGCGCGCGGAGACAAAGACTGGGCCAAACAAGATGCCGCCCAGGATACCTTCGACAAATGCCAGCAGAGCGCCAACGTGAACGCCTACTGGGAGCCGAACACCCTGCGCTGCCTGGATCGCCGCACCGGCCGCGCGATCAATCCATAATAGTCCCCCTCTCAAACGAGGCTTCTGCTTAAGAAGCCTCACCATCATCAGCGCAAGGATCTGCTATGAGTAACGAACTGCCTATTCGTCTTCGCCCGCTTGAGCGCGAAGATCTCCGCTTCGTCCACCAACTGGACAATAACGCCAGCGTCATGCGCTACTGGTTTGAAGAGCCTTACGAAGCCTTCGTGGAGCTGTCTGACCTGTATGACAAACATATTCACGATCAGAGCGAGCGCCGCTTTGTCATCGACTGCAACGGCGTGAATGCCGGGCTGGTTGAGCTGGTCGAAATCGACCACATCCACCGCCGGGCGGAATTTCAGATAATTATCACGCCGGAGTTCCAGGGCAAAGGGCTCGCCTCGCGCGCGGCCAAACTGGCCATGGAGTACGGTTTTACCGTGCTCAATCTCTATAAGCTCTACCTGATTGTCGATAAAGAGAATGAAAAAGCGGTACATATTTATAAAAAACTGGGCTTTATCGTGGAAGGCGAGCTGATCCACGAGTTCTTCATTAACGGTCAGTACCGCGATGCCATTCGGATGTGCATCTTCCAGCAGCAGTTCCTGGCGCAGAAAACCCCGGAAAAAACCCTGCTGAAGCCGACGGCTCAGTAACCGCTTTTCACAGATGAATGCCGCCCTGCGTGAGCGTTCATCTGTCCTTCCCTGTTTCTCCCGCCAGCCTTCTTGCCGCTTCGTCTATTTTCCAGACAATCAGACGGGTTTTTCCTGCAAACCACTCAATCAGAACTAAAATAATAGGGCTGTAAAATTTTGCGTTTAAAAGGCAACGGCTATCAAATTCGTAGGCCCATCCAGATATTAATTATTGATCGTACAGATTATCGTTATCGGGCATACATATAACGGAGAGCAAAATGAGCAATTCTACTGACTTACACAATGCTTCCTCAGCGAGCGCAGGAAAGTGCCCATTTAACCACGGCCAGAGCACGGACATTGCCGGCGAGGGAACCAGCAACCAGGACTGGTGGCCGCACCAGTTGCGCGTCGATCTGTTGAATCAACACTCCAATCGCTCCAACCCGCTGGATGAAAACTTCAGCTACCGCAAAGAATTTAGCAAACTCGATTATTACGCCCTGAAAGGCGACATCAAAGCGCTGTTAACGGATTCTCAATCCTGGTGGCCTGCCGACTGGGGCAGCTATATCGGTCTCTTTATCCGTATGGCGTGGCACAGTGCAGGAACCTATCGCTCCCGCGACGGTCGCGGTGGCTCCGGACGCGGTCAACAGCGTTTTGCGCCTCTTAACTCCTGGCCGGATAACGTCAGCCTCGATAAATCCCGTCGCCTGCTTTGGCCCATTAAACAAAAATATGGTCAGCAAATTTCCTGGGCAGACCTGATTATTCTCGCCGGTAACGTGGCGCTGGAAAATGCGGGCTTCCGCACCTTCGGCTTTGGTGCCGGGCGCGAAGATGTCTGGGAACCCGATCTCGACGTTAACTGGGGGGCTGAGAAAGAGTGGCTTGAACACCGCCACCCGGAATCTCTGGCACAGGCTCCGCTCGGTGCGACCGAAATGGGTCTGATTTACGTCAACCCGGAAGGCCCTGAGCACAGCGGCGACCCGCTTTCCGCAGCGCCTGCTATTCGCGCCACCTTCGGTAACATGGGGATGGACGACGAAGAGATTGTCGCCCTGATTGCCGGGGGCCATACGCTCGGTAAAACCCACGGCTCTGCAGCCGCCACCCACGTTGGCGCAGACCCGGAAGATGCTCCGCTTGAGGCGCAGGGGCTTGGCTGGGCAAACAGCTACAATAGCGGCGTCGGCGCTGATGCCATAACCTCCGGCCTCGAAGTGGTCTGGACGCAAACGCCAACCCAGTGGAGCAACTACTTCTTCGAAAACCTGTTCGGCTACGACTGGGTACAAACCCGCAGCCCGGCAGGCGCCATTCAGTTTGAGGCGACCAACGGCCCGGATATCATTCCCGATCCGTTTGATCCGTCCAAAAAACGCAAACCAACGATGCTGGTAACTGACCTGACGCTGCGCTTCGATCCAGAGTTCGAGAAAATTTCTCGCCGCTTCCTGAACGATCCGCAGGCCTTCAACGAAGCCTTCGCCCGCGCCTGGTATAAACTGACGCACCGCGATATGGGGCCAAAAGCGCGCTACATCGGCCCGGAAGTGCCAAAAGAAGATCTGATTTGGCAGGATCCGTTGCCGAAAGCTACCCACGCGCCGTCCAGCGCCGATATCGACGCGCTGAAAAAAGCGATTGCGGATTCCGGCCTGTCCGTCAGCGAGCTGGTTTCGGTGGCATGGGCATCTGCCTCAACCTTCCGCGGAGGGGACAAACGCGGCGGTGCCAACGGGGCGCGGCTGGCACTTGCTCCGCAGCGCGGCTGGGAAGTGAACGCCGTGGCGGCCCGTGCTCTGCCTGTGCTTGAAGCAATTCAGAAGGCATCCGGCAAAGCGTCGCTGGCGGACATCATCGTGCTGGCCGGCGTGGTAGGCATTGAGAAGGCCAGCCACAGCAAAGTACCGTTCACGCCGGGGCGCGTGGACGCCACTCAGGAGCAGACCGACATCGAGTCCTTCGAGCTGCTGAAACCGGCCGCTGACGGCTTCCGAAACTATCGCCGCATTGCGAATGCCACCTCAACCGAAGCGCTGCTGATCGACAAGGCGCAGCAGCTGACGCTGACGGCTCCTGAGCTGACGGTCTTAATCGGCGGTTTGCGCGCGCTGGGCGTTAACTACGATGAAAGCCAGCACGGCGTGCTGACTTCTCGCCCGGGTGAGCTGACGAATGATTTCTTCGTCAATCTGCTGGATATGCGTACCGAGTGGAAAGCCGCTGACGCAGGCTCCGAAGTGTTTGAGGGCCGCGATCGCCTTAGCAGAGAAGTAAAATACACCGGCACCCGCGCCGATCTGGTCTTTGGCTCTAACGCCGTGCTGCGCTCCCTGGCGGAAGTGTATGCCAGCCAGGATGCCAAAGAGAAGTTCGTCAAAGACTTTATCGCCGCATGGACAAAGGTAATGAATCTCGACCGTTTCGACCTACAGCAGTAAAACGAAAGGGGGGCTTTTGGCCTCCCCTGGTTTAACGCTATATGGGAAGGCATTTCGCCTTCCCTTTTTACTGCTTACTCTTCGCCGAAGTGGATCACGGTGCGAATCGATTTTCCTTCATGCATCAGGTCAAACGCTTCGTTGATCTTGTTCAGCGGCATGCGGTGAGTAATGAACGGATCCAAATTGATTTTGCCCGCCATTGCATCTTCTACCATGCCCGGCAGTTGAGTGCGGCCTTTAACGCCCCCGAACGCTGAGCCACGCCAGACGCGACCAGTCACCAGCTGGAATGGGCGGGTTTTAATTTCCTGCCCCGCCCCGGCCACGCCGATAATCACGCTCTCGCCCCAGCCTTTGTGGCAGCATTCCAGCGCGGAACGCATCACGTTCACGTTGCCGATACATTCGAAGCTGTAATCCACGCCGCCGTCGGTCAGCTCAACGATCACATCCTGAATCGGCTTCTCGTCATCTTTCGGGTTAATGCAGTCGGTGGCGCCCATTTCACGCGCGAGGGTGAATTTCTCCGGATTGGTATCAACGGCAATGATTCGCCCGGCCTTAGCCTGCACCGCGCCCTGAATCACCGCCAGGCCGATCCCGCCGAGGCCAAATACCGCCACGGTATCGCCCTCTTTCACTTTTGCCGTGTTGTGCACCGCGCCGATGCCGGTGGTCACGCCGCAGCCAAGCAGACACACTTTATCCAGTGGCGCCTGAGGGTTGACCTTAGCCAGAGAGATCTCCGCCACTACGGTGTATTCGCTGAAAGTGCTGGTACCCATGTAGTGATAAATTGGCTCACCGTTGTAGGAGAAGCGGGTGGTGCCATCCGGCATCAGGCCTTTGCCCTGCGTGGCGCGAACGGCCTGGCAGAGGTTAGTTTTGCCGGATTTACAGAACTTACACTCGCGGCATTCTGCGGTGTAGAGCGGAATAACGTGGTCGCCCGGCTTCAGGCTGGTCACGCCCTCGCCCACTTCCACCACGATGCCGCCGCCTTCGTGGCCCAGCACCGCCGGGAATACGCCTTCCGGATCGTCGCCGGACAGCGTGAAAGCATCGGTATGGCAAACGCCGGTGTGGGTGATTTTCACCAGCACCTCACCTTTTTGCGGGGGTGCAACGTCGATTTCCACAATTTCCAAAGGTTTACCCGGCCCAAAGGCCACCGCAGCACGTGATTTCATTGTTTTGTTCCTTTTGGTGGGGGTGTTTTTATTTTAGATAAGAGCGCAGCAAATTCCCGACTTCCGCCATCCGCAGCGCGCGCTGCTCTTCGGAGGTGTCGCCGGTGACCAGCTCGTCTTTAAGATGAATTTCCATCATTTCGCCCATCAGGCCGTTGGCTGCCCCGCGAACGGCCGCGATCTGCTGCAAAATGGCGAGGCACGGATCGCCGTTTTCCAGCGCGCGCTCAAGCGCCTCGGCCTGGCCGCGAATGCGCCTGACGCGGGTCAAAATACGTTTTTTGTCTTCCGGAGAGTGTGGCATAACCGCCCCTTTGATACTGTAGGGGGGTATAGTAACGTAATTTTTAGGTTATTGATAATTTTTATATTTTATATAATTATCAGTTGGTTGAGAAAATTTAACAAACTCAGCGAATCTATCGGGGTTCATGTGCCCGCCATACACCCTGGGCGGTTCTTCTTTTTGATCTGAAGAAACGGCAGGCCAGCGCCAGCACCAACAACATTTGTTAACTTCACCGCTTCAAATCATTTACACTCCTCCGGCATTCTGGGGGGAGCATGGCAGAGAATCAATTTTATCGTGGTCGTAGCAGAGTTATCGCCACAGGGCTGGCGCTGTTTGCGCTTGCCCTGATCGTTTTGGCGCCGCTCGTCTCGATTTCTCTGCAGAAATCGCCAATGGCGATGATGCCAGGCATGATGCATCACCCTATGATGGAAATGCATGAGCACCACGCCGGGCATAAACCGGTTTTGATGCCCGTCGATCACGCTGAGGCCTGCGGTTACTGTGTGCTAATGTCGCACATGCCAGGCTTACAGCCAGAGTTAATTACTCCACTTCATACTCTTTTCTTGCTCCAGGGCTTTCAACCCTCATCGCCTTTACTCGAAATACGGCATTTCTTTGCCTGGCTTTTTCCTCATCCTCGCGCGCCTCCGGCATAAACGACTTTACCTGCTGAAAAATAAAATATGGGCGTTTTAACGCCATAACTTCGTTTTGCTTGTATTAAGGAAAAGTATGACCACCTGCACCCCGCGCGCGGCCTGGATAAATTTTCTGCGTCGATTGCATTTTGCTATTGGTTTATTTGTAGGGCCTTTTATTTTTGTAGCAGCGCTAACCGGCACGCTTTACGTTGCCACGCCTCAACTGGAGCAGTTTATTTATCATGATGCGCTAACGGCAAACACAAGCGGTGAAGCTCACTCGCTTGCTGAACAGATTGCCGTGGCCAGGCAAGTCACGGGCGAGCATTTGCCGCTCTACGCCGTTCGTCCGGGAATACTCCCCGGCGTGACAACCCGAGTAATGTTTAACGCGTCGGGCCTGGGAACGTCAGAAAGCAGGGCTATATTCATCGATCCCATCACTTTGGCCGTAAAGGGAGACATGACGGTCTATGGCACCTCGGGCATTTTGCCTCTGCGGCAATGGATTGATTATGCGCATCGCTCTCTGTTATTAGGCTCCGCAGGCAGGCTTTACAGTGAATTAGCCGCCTCGTGGATGTGGATTGTCGCCTGCGGCGGGATCGCACTTTGGTTTTATACCCGCCCCAAACGCCGAATGAATAATCTTGTCCAGCGTACCCGCCGCTGGCATGTGACCCTCGGTTGGTTACTGCTGGCAGGTATGCTGGTGTTCTCTGTCACCGGTTTAACCTGGTCGCAGTGGGCAGGCGGCAATGTGGATCTGCTGCGAGCGGCATTAAACTGGGAAACTCCCCAGCTTAAAACGCAACTCAGCGGCACAAACGGTGCTCAGGACCCGCATGCAGAGCATCATGCCGGTATGGCTATGCCCATGAACATGGATATGTCGCCGGACCTTTCCCAGTTTGATAAAACGCGTCAGTTAGCACAAAGCGTCGGGATTGATGCAAACGCTATCGAGATAAGGCCAGCCAGAAGTCACGACAAAGCCTGGACTGTGACAGAAATTGATCGCGGCTGGCCGACTCAGGTCGACGCTGTGGCTATCGATGTTGCCACGATGCGAGTCGTGGACCACACCAGATTTGAAACGTTTCCCCTGATGGCAAAGCTGACCCGATGGGGCGTAGACATCCATATGGGCGTGCTGTTTGGCCTGGCTAATCAATTGCTGTTGATTGCTTTCGGTACAGGCTTATGTGTAATGATTGTCATTGGCTACCGCCTGTGGTGGATACGTCGTCCCACGCCGGCCAGGTACAATCCGCTCCTGACGCTGACACAGAGCTGGTACGATTTATCCCTCCGAGGAAGAGTATCGGTTCTGATTATTGCGATTCTGCTCGGTGTTGCCATGCCGGTACTCGGCATTAGCCTGCTTATGTTTATCGGAGTCGATGTGTTTCGCTGGCGTCGGGCCAACGATTTTTCTGCCGCGCGCCAAACGGAGTAATGGCAAAATACGTATTCAGCCCAGCTAGCTCAATGGCTGGGCTGTATCGAAAACAGTGACGAAACCAATCAGCGAGGCAACATGAAGCCTGACGTAACTTACACCTTCCATCATTTTGGCATTCCTTTGCAGGATAGTCTGACTGAAGGCACCTACAGTGAAAAAGCCCGGGATGTACACCGCCGATAATCCGGGTAAATTTCGCGTCCAGTGGCACAGATTTACCGATGAATCACCGCTGCATCCTCTGCTAAAAACCGTGCCACACGTGGCGTTCAAAGTTGATAATCTGTCAAAGGCTATCGAAGGAGAGGATGTTATCCTGGGGCCTTATGAACCCATTGATGACTTTTTCGTGGCCGTCATTAACGACAATGGTGCCCCCATCGAGCTAATTGAAACCACGCTGACGGATGAAGAAATCTGGGGGCGAGCGAGGTCGGGCCAGGGCAATTTATATCGGAAGTAAAAACCCATCCTGGGTTGCTACAGTTATTGGCTGCCTTACGCCATCGTTCGCAAAGATGGCGAAAGCAGCAAAAAATAAATTTATCACCTGAATAGTTTTCTACAGCTTACTTACATCAGCAATAAACTCGATGGCCCCGCTCTTTAGCACGCGCTGATTCACTGTAGAAAAACTCAACGCCTGGCTCACCGGCAGCAGCGGGATCCCGGCCCCGATAACGACCGGGATCTGGGTGACAAACAGGCGCTGCAGCTCTCCGGCTTCGGCGAACCAGGCGGCAGTTTTACCTCCGCCTACCAGCCAGACATCTTTGCCTTTGGCGGCTTCGCGGGCTTGCGCGATAATGTCGACGGCTTCGCCCTGTACCCGCGTGATGTTTTGCCCTTCAGGCACCGATAGCGAACGATGCGTGACGATAAATGCCGGGACATCGGCATAGGGCCAGGCCTCTGGCGAGTTTTCCAGAATCCAGCTGTAGGTTTCCGCCCCCATGATCACCGCCCCAACGGTCTGATAGAACTCATCGTATGGCGTGGCGTCATCCCCCAGCGGGAAGTTCATTAGCCAGTCCAGCTGATGCTGCCGATCGGCAATGTAACCATCCAGCGTCGCGGCGACGTAATAGACTAAATTGGCCATACTTCTCTCTCCCTGTCAGACAATTATCCGCCTGATAATACAGAGATAAACACACGTCGCCACTGCCAATTTTAGGCTTGGGGTTCTTCATCTCCTCGCGCCTGGCGGCGTATTACCTGTGGCGGCTGGCCGTAGGCGCGAAGAAACGCCCGGCGCATTCTGTCCCGCTCGCCAAACCCGGTTTGCCGAGCCACTTCGTCGATGGAGCGGGCGCTGGTTTCAAGCAGCATACGGGCGGACTCCAGGCGCAAATGTTCGATCGCGCGAGCGGGCGACTGGCCGGTTTCAGCCTGAAAGCTGCGGCTAAACTGGCGGGGAGATAAATTCGCCACCGCCGCCAGCTCTTCCACGCTCAAGGCGTTTTCCAGGTGTGCGCGGGCGTAAGTCATCACTTTTTGAATACGATCAGATTTAGGCTCCAGTTCAAGAAGGGAGGAAAACTGAGACTGCCCACCGGCGCGCCGATGATAGAGCACCAGCTTCCTGGCGATGGTGCGGGCGATATCAGCCCCCAGATCGTCTTCAATCAGCGCCAGCGCAAGATCGATGGCCGCCGTCATCCCCGCAGAGGTCCAGTAAGGCCCGTCGCAAATAAAAATCTTATCTTCTTCAACGCTGATGCCCGGAAAACGCTGCTGCAGATCTCGCGCATACATCCAGTGCGTGGTGGCTCGCCGCCCCTCAAGCAACCCGGCTTCGGCCAATAAAAAGGTTCCGAGGCAGGCGGCGGCCACGCGGCGCGCATAGACCGCCGCCTGGCGAACAAAATCAATCGTCGCGGGGGAAGCCTGTTCCATCGTGGCGCCGAACAGCAGGAGATCGTACTGCGTATCCGCCATTGGCTCAGTCATCACCTCAAACCCTGCCGACGTAGGCACCCCGCCGCCCTGCTCAGACAGCAAATGCAGCTCATACACCGGCTCGCTCGCCATCAGGTTAGCCACTTCAAATGCCGTAATGACGGCGAATCCCATGGTGGAATACCCGGGGGTAACAACAAAACCGACCTTTTGCATGTGGCAGACCGCCGTGATTGATGATGTCATAAAAAGACGTTTATATGACATTTGAGACACAAAAAGCCAGTGTTAATGTTGCTTTCGTCAATTAACCCCCTTTTCAGGAGCTACACAATGAGCAACACATCTACAGGCACAGCCCTCGTCACCGGGGCATCCGGCGGGATCGGCGCCGTCTACGCGGCCCGCCTGGCTAAACGCGGTTATAACCTGATTCTGGTGGCTCGCAACAGGGACCGTCTTAACCAGGTCGCCCGGCGCATTCGTGAAGAAAGCGGGCAATCGGTGGAGGTTGTTCCCGCCGATCTGGGTAACGCGACAGAGCTGCTGCAGATCGAAACGCGGCTAAAAAACGACGAGTCTATTACGCTGCTAGTGAATAACGCGGGCTTTGGCTCAAAAGAAAGCGTGCTGGAAGCCAGCGTGGATGAAATGACCGCGATGATAGACCTCAACGTGACGGCGTTAACTCGCCTGACCTATGCGGCGGCCCCGGCAATGGCTGCCCGCCGGCACGGCACCATTATTAACATTGCTTCGGTCGTCGCTATTGCCCCTGAATTGCTGAACGGTGTTTACGGGGCCAGTAAAGCGTTCGTGCTGGCATTGAGTCACTCTTTGCAGCAGGAGCTGGCGGAGTCCGGCGTGCGCATTCAGGCCGTGCTGCCTGGCGCCACGGCCACGGATTTCTGGAATATTGCCGGCGTGGGCGGGCACGAAAATCTGCCGCAAAGCTGGGTGATGAGTACCGAAGATATGGTGGATGCCGCGCTGGTCGGCCTTGACGCCGGTGAAAAGGTGACCATTCCTTCGTTGCAGGATGGCCACGAATGGGATAACTGGGAGGCTGAACGCCGGGTGATTAGCTCGCATCTGAGCGCTTCTCAGCCAGCGCCGCGTTACACTCGCTAAGCAATCACGCTATTTTGCTCTACAGATGCCGCCCTCAGGCGGCATTTTTGCTGTTATCAACGCTAACTGTCGCTCAAATCACCTGCCTGTAAGAATATTTAAATGATAATGAGTATCATTTAAATATTTTATTTGTTAACATCCTGCCCGCGGTAAATTGATCGACATCAAGACTAACAGCCAGTGAAGGCTACCTCCGGGCAAAAGATATGCATAAAAAATTGATCCTTACGTCTTTGATAGCGTTAGCCAGCCTGAGCCTCAGCGCCTGCAGCCAAACCCCTCCCTCGCCTCAAGCGGCAAGCCATGTCGCCGTCACGCATGGGCAAATCATTGATTTACAAAGTGGCGAAACGCTGACAGAACGACAGCTGCTGGCCAAACTCGCCAGCGCTCAGCGGCTTATCGTCGGCGAAAAGCACGATAACGCCGAACATCACCAGATTGAGCTTTGGCTGCTGCAGAATCTGCAAAAAGAGCGCCCTCAGGGCAGCGTCCTGCTGGAGATGCTAACCGCCAGCCAACAGCCGCGCGTCACCCAGGTGAAGGCCTGGCTCAAAGAGGAGCCGCAGGTGCGGGACAGCCGCATTCAGGAACTGCTTCACTGGCAGAAAGGCTGGCCGTGGGAGATGTATGGCGGCGTCGTGACCGAAGCCCTGCGCGCGCCCTCACCTTTACTCAACGCCAATATCAACCGCGATGAGATAATGCGTCTTTATAAAGACCCGCGCTTCCCGGAAGGGAAAAAATCAACCGCGCCCGCCGTACAGGCCGCGCTGAAAGAAACGATTATTGCCATGCACGGGGGCAACATCGAAGGCCAACAGCTGACGTCAATGCTGGCGATTCAGCAGCAGCGCGATCGCTATATGGCCCAACAGTTGCTGAGCGCCCCAACGCCCGCTTTACTGATTGCGGGCGGATATCATGCGTCCAGGAGCATCGGCGTGCCGCTGCATATGGAGGACTTGTCTCCCGCCTCGAAGCCGGTAGTGCTGATGCTGGCGGAAAAAGGCATGAATATCACGGCAGAGCAGGCTGATTATGTGTGGTTTGTTGCGCCTGCTCCGGCAAAACGGTAACCGTCGATGACAGACACGTTGACGCCTTCTCTGGCGGGCAGAAGCGGCACGGGTTTTACGCTGTCTCTGCTTCTCCACGGAGGCCTTTTTTTAGCGCTAATCTGGCAGGTGTCTGACACGCCCTCTGCCCTGGAGCCTGCGCCCGCCGTGATGCTGCAATGGGCCGACGATATCGAAGCCCCGCCGACACCAGTCCCGCTTCCGGTGGGCATTGCCCAGCAGGAGTCAGCGGCAGCAGAAGAAAAGCAGCAGGCTGAAGACAAGCAACAGCAGCCTTTGCCGATAGCCAAAGATGCGGTGATTGAAGTCACTCGTCGGAAAAAAGCTGCCGAAGGTGAAAAGAAAAAACCTCGCCCACCGCGCAACGTCAGGGAGCAAACCAGCGACAGCAGCCAGGCGGCCATCTCGACCAATGCCGCTCCTCAGCCCAGCGTGGTGTCCTCGCGTATTGCCGCGCCTTACCACAGTGATGCCGAGAAACAACACAGCCAGCAGGATAGCTGGGAGAGCCGGGTCAAAGGCCATCTCAACCGCTTCAAACGCTACCCTGGCGACGCCCGTCAGCGTGCCAGAACGGGCATCGCAGTGGTGACGTTTACCGTGGATGCTGCGGGCAAAATTGTTGCCAGTTCTCTAACCGGTTCATCGGGAACGCGCTCGCTTGATCGGGAAGCCGTGGCCGTTTTAGAACGTGCCCAGCCGCTGCCGAAACCGCCCGTCGAGCGCTTAAAGGGAGGCGTGTATAACGTCACAATGCCAATCAATTTCGACCTGACGGAACTTAGCCGAAGCTAGCGCTAAGCCCCACAACCTGAACGTTAACTTTATGCTGAATATTCGGCAGGGCGCTCCATCGCCCGACATTAAGGACGCCTCATGGAAAAACTATGGAAAGCCACCCCGCTGCTCCTCGTCTGTTCGCTATCTGCCCGTTGGGCAATCGCCGACGCGCCGCAGCCCCCGGCTACGCCCAAAATTCCCCACCAGCTTATTGAGCATGGCGATGTTCGCGTGGATAACTATTTTTGGCTCAGGGATGACAGCCGCAGCGACGCGAAAGTGCTGCGTCATCTTGAGGAGGAGAATAATTACGCCCGCGAGGTACTGAAGCCGTCCGCAGCGTTAACGGACACGCTGTATCGGGAAATGGTGGCGCGAATGAGCCAGGAAAACCGCTCTGTACCCTTCCTGCGAAACGGTTATCGCTATCAGGATGTTTATCTGGCCGGGCAAGAATACGCCGTCAGCCAGCGGCAGCTCGTCGGGGGCGAAGGTGACTGGCAAACGCTGGTGGACGGCAACCTGCGTGCCAAAGGCCAGGCCTATTACCAGCTAAATGGCCTGGTCGTCAGTCAGGACAATCAGATAATGGCGATTGCCGAGGACACAACGGGCCGCCGCCAGTATCGCCTTTCGCTGCGCGATTTGAACAGCGGAAAATGGCTCCCGGATGCGATCGAAAACACCTCCGGGAATATGGTGTGGTCTAATGACGGGCGCTACCTGTTTTATATCCGCAATAATCCACAAACCCTGGTGCCCTCGCAGGTCTGGCGGCATCGTCCCGGCACGCCTGTTGCCGAGGACGTGCTGGTCTATCAAGAGGCTGACGGCGGCTATTATCTTGGGCTTTCCCGTTCGGCTTCGGACCGCTATTTAATCATCACGCTCAGTGCCAGCACCTCATCAGAAGCCCGCCTGATCGATGCGGATAAACCCGAAACACCCCCGGTACTTTTCGTCACCCGCAGGCCGGGGATTGAATATTATCTCGACCATTTTGAGGGAGAGTTCTACCTGCGTGCAAACCAGGAAAGCGCCAATTTTGGGCTGTATAAAAGCCACGCACCCGGCGACAAATGGCAGGCAGTGGTTGCGCCCCAACCCAATAAAATGGTGGAAGGATTCACCCTATTTAAAGACTGGCTGGTGGTGGCTGAACGCCGGGACGGGCTGAGCCAGATACGCAAGATTAACTGGCTGAACCACAGTGAGCAGACGCTACAGTTTGATGACGCCAGCTATATGGCCTGGCTCGGCTATAACCCGGAGCCACAGGCCGGCAAGCTGCACTATGGCTACTCTTCGATGACCACGCCCACCAGCGCTTATGAATGGGATCTGGCCAGCGGCAAACGTACCCTGCTAAAACGCCAGGAGGTCAATAACACCTCGCCGGAGAATTACCACAGCGAGCGGATCTGGATCGCCGCCCGCGACGGCGTGAAGGTGCCCGTCTCGCTGGTGTATAACAAAAAAATGTTCAAACCGGCCCACAGCCCGCTGCTGGTTTACGGCTATGGTGCCTACGGAATGAGCATGGATCCGGCCTTCAGCGCCAACAGACTCAGCCTTCTGGACCGCGGTTTTGTGTTCGCTATTGTGCACGTTCGCGGCGGGGGTGAGCTTGGCCAGCGTTGGTATCAGCAAGGGAAGCTGGAAAACAAGCCCAACAGCTTTAATGATTTTCTCGATGCGACCCACGGCCTGGTTAAGTTGGGCTTCGGGCAGGCTGGCAGACTTTACGCCATGGGCGGAAGCGCTGGCGGCTTGCTGATGGGCAACGTGATTAACCAGCAGCCCACACTCTTTAATGCCGTGGTGGCGCAGGTGCCGTTTGTGGATGTGGTGACAACCATGCTGGACGAATCCCTGCCGCTCACGGTGGGAGAATATGACGAATGGGGCAACCCACACCGTAAGACGGACTATCTGCGGCTCAAATCCTGGAGTCCTTACGACAACGTTAAGCCTTCGCACTACCCAAATCTGCTGGTGACCAGCGGCCTCAACGACTCGCAGGTGCAATACTGGGAACCAGCAAAGTGGGTCGCGAAGCTGCGTGAAAACCAGCGGGGCTCCGGCAAAATCCTTCTGATGACCGAGATGCAGGCCGGGCACGGCGGTAAATCAGGCCGAATAAAACGCCTGGAGAATACCGCCCTCGAATACAGTTTTATTCTGGAGGCAGATAAACAGCACTAACCTGGAAGCCTTCCCTTAATGGGAAGGCCTACTCAGGCAACATAATAATAAAAATAACTTTTATTTTATTACAATACTTCAAGGACACGTATGAACGTTAATAAACTGGCCGTAACTCTCGGCTCGGGCATGTTATTGCTCAGCGCCAGCGGATTGGCAAAAAATAGTGATGAAATAACTAACGGGGACAAAAAAGGCTCGGCGGTATTTAGCCCACTTAATGTTTCCGCCGGAAATATTACCCGCGAACAAGAGGCGCTGGAAAAACCTGGCGCAACCAGCTCCCGCGCCACGGATAAAAACCTGCAATCTCTGGATGCCACGCTCCGCAGTATGCCTGGCACCTATACCCAAATCGATCCTGGCCAGGGGACGGTGAGCGTGAATATTCGCGGGATGAGCGGTTTTGGCCGGGTTAACACAATGGTGGACGGCATTACCCAAAGCTTTTACGGCACCACAACGTCCGGCACTACCGTTCACGGCTCCACTAACAACCAGGCCGGGGTGCTTATCGACCCGAATTTCCTGGTCGGCGTGGACGTTACGCGTGGGGACAGCAGTGGTTCTGCGGGAATCAACGCCCTTGCCGGCAGCGCAAACATGCGCACCCTCGGCGTCGATGACGTGATTTTTAAGGGGAATGATTACGGGTTGCGGTCGCGCTTCTCGGTGGGCAGCAACGGGATCGGGCGCAGCGGGATGATTGCGGCGGCCGGAAGAACAGACGCCTTTAGCGACACCGGGAGCTTGGGCGCAATGGCCGCCATCAGCGGCAGTTCTATTTATTCTAATTTCTCGAACGGCTCAGGCATTAATAGTGAAGAGTTTGGTTACGATAAATTCATGAAGCAGAACCCGAAATCCCAGCTTTATAAAATGGATATTAAGCCCAACGAATTTAATAGTGTCGAACTGTCGGCGAGAACCTATAAAAATAGATTCTCCCGCCGGGACATCACCAGCGACGATTATTATATTAAATATCACTATGCCCCGTTCTCTGAGCTAATTGATTTTAACGTCGCGGCCAGCACCAGCCGCGGCGATCAGAAATACCGGGATGATTCGTTGTTTACTTTTTACAGCACCTCCGCGCAAAACCGTTCCGATGCGCTGGATATAAACAATACCAGCCGTTTTAGCCTGGGCGATAACGATCTGGCATTTACGCTGGGCAGTAAGCTAATGCGCACCCGTTACACCAGGCTTATTAATGCCGCCGCAGGGGATGAGAAAACCAACCAGGAGGCTATAGAAAACAATCCATTCGCACCTTCCGGGCGGCAGGATATTTCGGCGTTATACACCGGACTGCAGGTGACGCGCGGTATCTGGCAGGCGGATCTTAACCTCAACTACACGCGCAACCGAATTACCGGGCATAAGCCGCCCTGTGACGAACGCGTTGTCTGCGTCCCCCAGGGAAGTTACGACGTTGACCAACGAGAAAGCGGTTTTAACCCATCGGTCCAGCTGTCGGCCCAGGCTACGCCGTGGCTTCAGCCATTTGTCGGCTACAGTAAATCGATGCGTGCGCCAAATATTCAGGAGATGTTTTTCTCCAACTCCGGCGGCGCATCCATGAACCCGTTCTTAAAACCTGAACGCGCGGAAACCTGGCAGGCCGGATTTAATATCGACACCAAAGATCTGCTCGTTCAGCAGGACTCGCTGCGCTTTAAGGCGCTGGCCTACCGCAGCAGGATCCAGAACTATATCTTCAGCGAGTCTTATCAGGTTTGCACCGGCGGTAGAAAATGCAATATGACCGAGGTGCTGGGCAATGACTGGGCGGACATCAGCGACGAGTACAGCGACAATATGTACATTTACGTGAACTCGGCCACCAGCGTCACCGCTCACGGCGTGGAGCTGGAGATGGACTACGACGCAGGCTTCGCCTTTAGCCGCCTCTCCTTCAGCCAGCAGCAGACCGACCAGCCCACGTCTATCGCCAGCACCTACTTTGGCGCGGGGGATATTACCGAGCTGCCACGGAAATACATGACGCTGGATGCCGGCGTGCGCTTCTTCGATAAGGCTCTGACCCTCGGGACGATAGTGAAGTACACCGGTAAAGCACGGCGGCTGTCGCCTGATTTCAAAACCGATGAGCGTACCGGGGCCATCGTTAAAGAGGATTTACCGCAGATCCCGACGATTATCGACCTCTACGGCACTTATGAGGTGAACCGCAATCTGATGCTGAAACTCACGGTACAAAACCTGATGAACCGGGATTACTCCGAGGCGCTGAACAAGCTCAATATGATGCCCGGGCCTGGAGATGACGCCAGCCGGGCGAATACCGCCCGCGGCAGAACCTGGATTTTTGGTGGCGAAGTTCGCTTCTGATTGTCAGCCCATCGCCCGGTTTTAGGCCGGGCGATGGGTAATTAGCAGTATTTCATCTTCTGCAAGTCTTCAATCAGACCGGGTCCTGATGGCCGCCAGCCTGTTTTCTGCTGCGTGATGGCGCTGGAGGCCGACATGTCGTGGGCGGCAAAATTTCCCAGCCAGCCAAAATGATCGCTGGCTTTGTCGGCGGCAATGCTGCGTACCGGCACACCAAGCCCCTGCCCGATCGTTTCGGCGATCATTTTAGTCGCGATCCCTTCTTCCGCCACGGCGTTGTAGCGCTCCCCGGCCACGCCTCTCTCCACCGCCTGAACATACAGACGGGCAGCATCGCTCAGATGCACCGCCGACCAGCGGTTTTTGCCTTCGTCAACATATGCCGCCACGCCTTTGTCGCGAGCCAGCTCAATAAGCGGCGTAATTAGCCCCTGCCTGAAGGTGTCATGCACCTGTGGCAGCCGCACAAACGAGGCGATAACGCCACGCTCAAGCAGGCTGGCACCGGCAATTTCCGTGGCCTTGCGTGGGTTTGGCGTCTGAAGGTTATACCCCGCTTCCGTCGCCGGTTGGCCCGGTTCAGTGGCGCCCATTGCCACAAAGGAGGTGATCACCATCGGGCGAACCGAGCCCACCAGCGCGTCCCCCATGGCAGTAATCACTTTCCCGTCCGCCTCGCAGTTGGCGACAAAGTTAGAGAAATCATGATTAAACGCAGTGTGAATCACGGCGTCAGCAAGATCTGCCCCGTGCTGCAGGCTGGCGAGGTCATCCAGATCGCCATAATGTGCTTTTGCGCCCCAGGCTGATAAAGCCTCGGCTCCGCGCTGAGAACGCGTTAACCCCAGTACCTGATGCCCGGCGGCGAGCAGCCGTTGCACGATGGCCGAGCCAAGAAAACCGGTCGCACCGGTGACAAAAATACGCATAGTCATTACCCCAAACCGTCACTGAGGACTGAGTTGCCGTCCGACGGGATTTACTGTAAACAGGGGAAGAAAGACGAACAATGTTCAAAAGTCGCCATTTTTGGTCTCATCGTCTGGAGTTGCTATGGATCCGCTGTCTGAACTGCTTTCTCTGCTGAAACCCCAGAGCTATGCCTCCGGCGGCGTGGCGCTGCATGAAGGTATGGCCATTCAGTGGCCTGAGCATGCCGGTATCAAGTGTTATGCCGTGGTGTCAGGCCGCTGCTGGCTTTCGGTTGAGGGTATGAACGAGCCGCTGCTGCTACAGGCGGGGGACTGTTATCTCCTGCCGCCGGGGCCGCCTTTTTGCCTCGCAACCGGGCTTGATGCCGCACCTGTAGATTTCTACACGCTGCGCCAGGCGGGCAAGCTGGGGCCTGACGTTGTCCCCGGCCAGCAGGAAAGCTGTTTCCTGGTCGGCGGCCATTTTGTGCTGAACGGGGAAGCGGCCGATCTGCTGCTGAGTTCTTTGCCGCCGGTGGTCTGCATTCAGAAACCTGAAAGTAAGGCCGCCATGCGCTGGGCGCTGGATCAAATGTCCGATGAAGTCCGCCAGCCTCGCCCCGGTAGCGCGCTTATTATTCAGCAGCTCGCGTGGATGCTGCTGATTCAGGCTTTGAGGCTGCACTTAGCTCAGCAACCCGCCGTGGGCTGGCTGTATGCGCTGGCGGATAAACAGCTTAGTCTGGCCCTGACCTGCATGCATAAAGAGCCCGCTTTCAACTGGACGCTGGAAAAACTGGCTGAGCGCGTGGGAATGTCGCGGTCGGCGTTTGCCGCCCGGTTCAAAGCGGTGACGGGCGCATCCGCTATCGATTACCTGACGCGCTGGCGCATGATGCTGGCCTGCGACAGGCTGCGCCAGTCGGGTGATTCCCTGGCGCGTATTGCGGTGGCATTGGGGTATGAATCTGAAAGCGCGTTCGGTAAAGCTTTTAAGCGGGTGATGGGCTGCTCACCCCGGCAGTATTCCAAAGGCTAGCGGCTGGCGCTCAGGGCCGCTGGCGCTTGCCGGGCATCATCCGCAGCAGCGTATTGTCTTTCCAGACGTAATGGTGAAACAGCGCGCCGAAGGCGTGGATGCCAATCACGAAATAGCCGGTGTTGGCGAGGAGTTCATGCCAGGATTTGAGACTAAACTCCATGTCTTCGTCCGGCACCGCCGCCACCGGCATGTTTAACCCAAAGGCCACCCAGTCACTGCCGCGATAGTACATTGCCAGGAAGCCCAGCACCGGCAGCGCAATAAACATCAGATAGACAATCGTGTGGACCAGATGAGAGATGCCGATCACCGCCGGATGCGGCTTTGGCACAATGGCCGGGGCGCGGTATTTGATTCGCACCAGCAGACGGGCAACCATCAACCCCAGCACGGAAATGCCGCAGGTGAAATGAATGGCGTTGATCAGTGGCCGGTAGCTGCGCGGGGCAAAGCCACGCAGCTCCATGGCGCAATAAGCCCCCACGACCAGCAGAAAAACCAGCCAGTGGATCGAAATCTGTACCGAGGTATATTTAGTCCGCATGAGAGACCCTGCCCTGAAATTACGTTGAATGCCAGGATAACGAAGAAACATTAAAAGAGTATTAACATCAACATATTATGGGCGTTAATTTGTTTCAGCGTGTGATTTTTTAGCCATAACGTTTATCAGGGCAAGATCGAGGGATTACAGCCCCCGCTGGCGAATCAATGCGCTTAGCGCCATGTCCTGCTGGAGCGCATGCCAGGCGGCCATCACCTGCGGGGGAATATCGACGTGAACGATAAAGTCCCGCCCCTGCGGGCCATAGCCGGTTGCGTCGTCACGTAAGCGAGGGATTTCACCCAGCGCCAGCGAAACGTAGCGCTCAATCGGCCATAAACCTTCAGCTTCTCCGGCAAAAACAGTGCCCTGTTCTCCCTCGACTAATTCAGGAGCCACACCGGGCCAGCTTAGCCATTCCGGCGCCTGCGCGTCGCCCTGCCAAACCCGAGCAAAAGTCGCCACGGTGCGGCGCTGCATGGTCGGATCCTGAATAATCAGCACACGCTCGGGGCTCAGGCCATGTTCGGCCATTTTCTCCACGCTAAACCGCGCGTTTTCCCCACAGTTGGTCGATTTCTCTTCGGTAATAATTTTCTCGTTCGGGACTTTCCAGAACTGGTGGGCAATGTCCTGGATGATCGCCGCTTCGGCACGGCCGGTGGTTGGAATCGTGTTGTAGCGCGGGTGGCGAGCAATTTCCGCGTAGAGGTATGTTGTGGAATGGCCTATGCCGCCGGCGATGAGCAGCGGTTTTTCACTGTTGGCGGCAAACTCACACGCGGCCTCGAGGGTTGGGATCACGGCGTTACCGGCCAGGATAATCAGATCGGCATCCTGTGCCTGCGGCGCGCCTGTAAAATCGCTTTGCGCCAGCCACTGGCCGAGCGTATTAACGGCCTGAATTGTCGGCTGACTCAAGGTTGGAGATGTCATCATGAGCGGGATCCTCCCGGTTAAAAACCAGCGTGTAGCCTAGCCCGGTCAAGGCTATACGCCAATCAGATGCGACTGAAAGGGCTGTTTCAGGCTGCCAGCGACTTGCGCAGCAGCAGGCGGTAATCGTCCGGGTCGCCCTTCGGCTCAATCTCAATAAGCTGATAGCCGTTTTTAAGCAGCATCATTAGCATGCCGCAAAATTTGTTGCGAGTTTTCACGGTCAGCGTGCAGAAGCCCTGTTCCATCGCCCATTTTTCCTGCTCGACCAGTAAAGCCTGAGCGACGCCGTCCCGCCTGAACTCAGGTAAAACGCCGCCGAGCCAGCTGTAAAACGCCGTCTCACCGAGCGCGTAGCCGAGCTTAAACCCGGCGGGAACGCCGTTGACACAGGCGATAAGCTGGCTGGTTTGGTTCGTTGCGAGACGAGTCTGAAGATCCGCCACGCTTTTACAATCATCAAATTCGGGCAGGCGGTGGTAAAGCGCGAGGATCTCCTCCAGCGAGGCATGCCGCACCGTCAGGCCAACGCCCTGAAAAGTCATACCCTGATAAGGTTTTGCCCGGCAGGCCGTAAGCCGACTGGCTAAATCCCCGACGTGCAGCTCAAGCTGGTGGTTGTCCGGGTCAAGAAAGTAGAAGGAATGCCCTTCGCTGCGGTTGTCTTTCCAGACCCGCGCGCCTTGCTGTTCCAGCGCCTTAACCGTTCGGGGAAAGGCCTCTGCGCTCACGCTGAACGCGTAGTGGGTATAATGCGCGGGCCGCTCACCGGCCTTTGCGTCCAGAGTAAGACACAGCCATAAGTCACCGCAGGAAAGATAAGCCCCGGCGTCCCAGCGCGCATGCAGCCTGATGCCCGGCAGGCTTTGATAAAACGCCAGACTCCGCGCCAGATCGCGCACCGCAAGCGTCAGGTGATTCAGGCCGGTTAGCATGATTATTCCTTATTTTTGGCCTGCCAGTTAGCCCAGGGGCTGTCCGCAGGTAAGTCGTTTTCGGTCTCAGGCTCATCCAGAGAGGCGATGTACATCTCTTCCACTTCTTTGCGCGCCCAGGGCGTACGGCGCAGGAACTTCAGGCTGGACTTAATGGTGGGATCGCTTTTAAAGCAGTTGATATTTACCTGCCGCGCCATTTCGGCCCAGCCGTAACGTTCGACCAGAGCGTTAAGCAACGCTTCAAGCGTCACGCCGTGCAGCGGATCTTTTGAACTCATGTTTTTTCCGGCTATTTCGTCAATTTGCGCACACCTTACTGATTCTAAAGGCATGGCGCAACAGCGTGCGGAGCGAAACTAAAAGAAGTGAGAGGCGGCCCATTGCTGAGCCGCGAGAGGTAAATCAGAAAGTTTCCCAGTTATCGGCAGACGCCGTCGCCGGGCGCGGCGGGGCAGATGTTGGAGAAGAAATAACGGGATGTTTTTGCGGCGCAGCGGCGAAGCTTGTCGTCAGCCGGAAGGTACCGACCGCCTCCGTCAGGCGAGCGGCCTGCTCTTCCAGAGAAACGGCGGCGGCTGACGCCTCCTCCACCAGTGAGGCATTTTGCTGCGTGACGTTATCCATTTCGTGTATCGCCTGCCCAACCTGCTGAATGCCTCGGCTTTGCTCATCCGAAGCGGCGGCAATTTCCAGCATAATATCGGTCACGCGGCGGACGGCCTCCACAATTCCGGTCACCGTGGTGCCAGCCTGCGCCACCTGGCGGGAGCCGCTGTCAATCAGCGACACGGATTCGCTGATAAGCTCCTCGATCTCTTTTGCCGCCTGGGCGCTACGCTGTGCGAGCGTTCTCACCTCGCTTGCCACCACGGCGAAACCTCGCCCCTGTTCCCCCGCCCTTGCCGCTTCCACAGCGGCGTTCAGCGCCAGAATGTTGGTCTGGAAAGCGATGCTGTTAATCACCGCGGTGATCTCAGAGATTTTCTTCGAACTGGCTGAAATGTTGTCCATGGTGCTGACCACGCCCGATACAATACGCCCGCCGTCGCTGGCTTTCTGGGAGGCATCTTCCGCAAGCTTTGTCGCGTGGTGGGCGTTGTCGGCGTTTTGTTTCACCGTGGCAGTCAACTGCTCCATGCTGGCGGCGGTCTGTTCAATGGCCGCCGCCTGCTGCTCGGTGCGGGAAGAGAGATCGGTATTGCCGGCGGAAATTTCACTCGAGCCCTGATAGATAGCCTCGGCACCTTCGCGCACCGTGCTGACTGTGCTGACCAGTTGCTGCTGCATATGCTGCAGGTGCTGGCTGAGTTTGCCAATTTCGCTGTTGCCGGTCGCCTCTGCTGGCAGGGTCAAATCACCCCCGGAGATGTGCTCGATGCGCTTCGCGGCGCGCTGCAGCGGCCCAATCACCACGCGACGTAGCATGATGAAGGTGAACACCGTCATAAACAGCGCCAGCGCAAAGGCCCCGGCCATCAACGCCACGCTGGTGCGGGTGCGGCTGTCGGCCTGTTCTCTCAGGGCGTTTGCGCGGTCGGTGCGAATATTGACGGCCTGCTGCAGTTTGGCATCGTAATCGCCGTCCAGCTTGCGCACCACTTCGCTTTCATGGGTGATGATCGCCTCAAACATGCCGTTTTTGGCGAACTTCAGCATTGGCTTCATCCCTTTTTCGAGATAGGCCGCAAAATCATCCTGCAGCACTTTGTCCAGTGCCTGGTCTGCCGGCGTTTTTACCTTGCGGGCCATATAGGCGCTGAAGCCAGCCTGCGCCTGTTTGATAAGCCCTTCGGCATTGGCCACGTTCTGCTTAACCTGATCCATATCCGCCACGCGGCTTGCGGCTCCGGCGTTGATCAGATTGATACGTGCCGTACGCAGGTGGTTGGCGCTGTCCGCCAGCCCCATTCGCACCTGGATTTCTTCGGTGACGTCCTGAAGCGCACGGTCACTCTGAATGAGAAAATAGCTGGCGAAACCGATGCATAGCGCAAACAGCAGCAGAATGCCGCCGAGGATAGAGGAAAACAGCGGCACCAGCCGGATGTGATGCCAGAAGCGCACGCCGTTTTGTGGGGTCAGAGTTTTTATCGACATGTCCGTGACTCTCTTTGTATGGGGAATTCCCTTCAAAGGTCATCGGCCCCGGCGCGGAAAAACATTACGCGCCACGTCACAGATTTGCGTTAATGAAGCTCACAGAAGTCCCGGAGAGTTAAGTGGATCACAGGTTTGCGCCAGCCGCTATTCTGCCCGCCCTTTCAGCGATGAATATTTTTGATATCAACCGGCTGTCCAAACAGGAAGCCCTGAATTTCGGTACACCCTTCTTCCTCCAGAATACGTAGCTGCTCGTTGGTTTCCACTCCTTCGGCGATTAGCGGCGTATTGATGGAGTTGCCGAGCGAAATGATCGCCCGAACGAAGGAACGTGCCTGGAAGTTACTTTCAACGTTTGTCAGGAAGCTGCGATCCAGTTTAATAACGTCAAAATGGAACTCCCGCAGCGTGCTCAAAGAAGAATATCCGGTACCAAAATCATCCAGCGCAATGCTGATCCCCATTTTCTGGAACTGATGCAGGATATTAAACGTCAGCTTTTTATTAATGATGAACGCCGTCTCCGTCACCTCAAACTCAAGCAGCGTTATTGGCCACGCCGTTCGCATGAGAATGTCACGGACATTGTCGATAAAGCTGAGATTACGCAGCTGCACTGGAGAAATATTGATCGAGATTTTTTTGTCCAGCTTGTTGGCAAGCGACTCTTTACATACCGTTTCAATCACCCAATAGCCCAGCGGAACAATGGCCCCGCTTTCCTCGGCAATAGGGATAAATTCATCAGGGGGAATCAGTCCTTGCTCCGGGTGATTCCAGCGAAGCAGCGCTTCATAGCCGGTAATCGCCTTATCTTTCAGCGAGCGTTTCTCCTGGTAATGAATGAAGAACTGCCCTTCTTTGATCCCACGGCGAATATCCGCGGCCATCAGGTTACGCAGCCGCGTTTTTTCGTCCATGTCTTTTTCATACCAGCAGATCTTGTTATCCAGATTAGCTTTGGCACGGTACATCGCCAGATCTGAATTGCTGATAAGCGTATTGATGTCCGTGGCGTCATCCGGGTAAACCGCCACGCCGATACTGGCGCTAACGGTAATTTCGCTGTGGGCAAAAATCTGTTTGCCGACAAAACAGCTGTGCAAGCGCTCGGTGAAATTACGCAGTTCGTCGTCGTGGTTGTAAGGCTTCGCGGCGACAAATTCGTCGCCACCAAAGCGGGCAACTATCTCATCTTTTTCCATCGCTTTAAGCACTGAGGACGAAACCCGCTGCAAAAGCTGGTCACCCACCAGATGCCCTTCGGTATCGTTGATCTCTTTGAATTTATCGAGATCAACCGTGCAAATAGCAATGTGGTTATAGTCAGACTCAGCGAACAGTTTCTCCACAAAACTGAAGAATTCGACTCGGTTAGGGAGCCCGGTCAGCGCATCGTAGCGAGCAAGCCACGAGATTTTGTCGATCACGACCTTCTGCTCGCTAATATCCCGCGTAATTTTGGCATAGCCCAACAACGTGTGATGCTCATCATAGATGGCATCAATCACCACATGAGCCCAAAACCGGCTGCCATCCTTGCGATAGCGCCAGCCTTCCCCTTCAAATTTTCCATTTTTAAGTGCGATATTCAGATTACGCTCGGGCAGCCCGTTTTTTTGCTCCGCATCGCTGTAGAAAACGCCAAAAAACTGCCCCACAATCTCCTCGCGCAGATATCCCTTCGCTCGCAGCGCCCCCTCGTTCCAGGTGGCTACGGTGCCATCAACGTTCAGCATGTAGATAGCGTAATCTTTTACGCTCTCCACAAAGTGACGATAGGCGATATCAGTTAAGCTTTCAGTACGCATCTTACCCTTGAGTTAATTGTGGTTATTTTATTAATAAAAAGAATAATTTATCGCATTATCGGCGGCGGAGCCACGAAGCTTTAAGCCCGTTATCGCCTGTAGCCGATCATTTTTCCCGCTTCACTCGTTGCAGATAGTTTTCCAGTTGCTGGGTGACTTCCAGGCTGAGGGCATACTGATCGTCCCCCACATGATAAACATAGTTGCTTAGCCGCCGGAGATCCCGGTATATCGTCCGTTCGCTTACGCCAAATTTACTGGCCAGTTGATGGCGGGACACGCGCTCACAGCTCAGCATTTCACAAAAAATACCGGCAATTCTGTTGGCAAGCTGCGTGCTTTTTTCGGGGGGGGTCATGGGTGTTTCTCCTGCAAGTCGGTGTCAGGAATGTTAGCGCGAACAAATGACAGGTCGTGTCAGCCATTGACAGAATATATCGCGCGTCTGCTGGGTAATTATTACGCAACATTATGACAAGACTAGATTTTTTTGAACGAAAATTAACACACGTGGAGATCGGACAACATATTGACGGCTTTGCAGGGTATAATCGCGCCTCACAATAAGTAGGCAGACTATGACCGTGAGTAAACATCGGGTAACAAGGCCAGATGAAATTGAGATGAAACAACGGGCCTGGCGTCAGGCACGACGGGCCATCCTGAGCGGCAGACCCGATGTCGCGCCGCTGACGCCTCCCTCGACGCTGTACGAAGAATTGGCCATCGGCTACCACATCCGCCAGCTCACGCGGCTACAAAAATGGTTTACCGACCGGGGGCTTCCCCTCCCCGAGTAAATACCGCATTGCGCAACGGGGTAAAATCATCAGGCCTTCTTCGCGCTGGTGCGCAAGGCAGCAAGCAAGCGCCGGCGTTAACTCCGCATCATTTATAACGACAAAACCGTGGCGTACATACCAGGGGCCATTCCAGCTCACATCTCTGTAAGTTGTCAGCGTGATTTGGCTTACGCCAAGCGCCTGCCCCATGCGTTTGACCTCAGCCAGCAGCATAGCCCCTACGCCCTGACGCTGAAAATCCGGGTGGGTAGATATCTCCGCCAGATAAAGCGAATCCTCGTGCCGCTCGCAGTAGCAAAAACCCTGGATCCTGCCGTCGCTCCCGACGACCTTCCAGGCGAGCTTATTTTCGATGGCAGAGGCGTGTGTCTGCTTGCTCGTTACCCCAGCGGAGGCTAAAAAAGCCAGTTCAGGCACGGCAAGAAAGCGGTGCGCAGCGGCTGTCTCAACGCGCTGCAGCTCTTCAATATCCCTAATATCACTGGCATACAACATCAGTATTCCCTTCATTGATTGGCATTAATGCCAGGCATTTTAACAGCCTGCTGCCGTGAATCCTGGCCGTTTCGTTGATGGCCGATTGACGTTAGCGCTTCCACAAATGTTAATCAGGAGTAAACTAAAGGTAAGCAACTCATCTGTGTTATTGCGCAATCAACCATAACAAGTGACACCTGCCATATGAAATTCAAATCGGCGATTAAGCCTTACCAGGCCGCAGCGGGCGGCTGGGGTTCTCTCGAAGCGACCACCCGCTTCGTCATCGACAGCAAACATGCCCTGAAAAACCTGCGCAACCTGATGCGCATGAACAAAGCCAAAGGCTTTGATTGCCCGGGCTGCGCCTGGGGGGATGATAACAAAAGCACCTTTAGCTTCTGCGAAAATGGCGCCAAAGCCGTCACCTGGGAAGCGACTCGCCGCTTTATCGACAGCGATTTTTTTGCCCAGCACAGCGTCAGCAAACTCTATCAGCAAAGCGACTACTTCCTTGAATATCAGGGCCGCCTGACTGAACCGCTCAGCTACAATCCACAAACCGATCGCTACGAGCCTATCAGTTGGGCCAGCGCGCTTAGCCTGATTGCGCAACATATTCAGGCGATGGATAACCCCAACCAGATTGAACTTTACACCTCCGGCCGCGCCAGCAATGAGGCCTCTTATCTTTATCAACTTTTTGGCCGCATGCTGGGTACAAACAATTTCCCGGATTGCTCAAACATGTGCCATGAAGCCAGCGGCAGCGGGCTAAAACGCAGTATCGGCGTCGGGAAAGGCACTATTCGGCTGGATGATTTCGACAAAGCCGATGCCATTTTTGTGTTTGGTCAGAATCCCGGCACCAACCACCCGCGAATGCTGCACAGCCTGCGCCATGCGGCAGAAAACGGGGCGCAAATAGTCACCTTCAATACGCTGCGCGAGCGCGGCCTGGAACGCTTCGCCGATCCGCAAAAACCGCTGGAAGTGATCACCCCGCTGGCGGGCACCATCAGCACCAACTACTACCAGCCAAATCTGGGCGGCGACATGGCGGCGGTACGCGGCATGGCAAAAGCCCTGCTGGAAACCCATCGTCGCCTCATCACCGATGGTGAAGACGGCGTGTTCGACCTGGCGTTTATCGATGCCCATACCTACGGCGTTGAAGCCTGGTTTACCGCCATCGATGAAACCAGCTGGGAGAAAATTACCCGGCAGTCCGGCCTGAGCGAACTCCAGCTTCGCGACGCCGCGGCTATCTGGCAGCATTCAAAGCGGGTGATTTTCACCTGGGCTATGGGCATCACCCAGCACAAACACTCGCTGAATACCGTGCGGGAAATCGTTAACCTGCAGCTGCTGGGCGGCCATTTAGGCCGTCCGGGTGCGGGACTTTGCCCCGTGCGCGGCCACAGTAACGTGCAGGGTAACCGCACGATGGGGATCGATGAAAAGCCGCCGGTAAGCCTGCTCGATAACCTGGCCAAACACTTTGATTTTACGCCTCCGCGCGAACATGGCCACAATACCGTTGAAGCCCTGGCTGCGATGCTGCGCGACGAAATCAAAGTGCTGATTGCGCTTGGCGGCAACCTCGCCGCTGCGGCGCCGGACAGCCCGCGCACGGAAGAAGCCATCAGCCGCTGCGGCCTGACCGTGTTCATCAGCACCAAGCTGAACCGCAGCCATCTGGTGCCGGGTAAAGCCTCGCTGATCCTGCCGACGCTTGGCCGTACCGAAGAAGACATGCAGGTTTCTGGCCGCCAGTTTGTCACCGTCGAAGACTCCTTTAGCATGGTTCACGCCTCCGAAGGCATCGGCAAGCCGATTGCGGACACCCAGCGCTCTGAAACCGCGATTGTGGCCAGCATCGCTGATGCCGTTCTGGGCAGAAGCAAACTGGACTGGCTGGCGCTGGCCGACGACTACAACCTGATTCGCGATCACATCGCCGCCACATTACCTGGCTTTAAAGATTTCAATCAGCGCTGCGAAGAGCCAGGGGGATTCTACCTTGGCAACGCGGCGGCAGAACTGCGCTTTAATACGCCAAGCGGCAAGGCTGAGTTCAGCAATGCCCCGCTGCCGGATTCGCTGTGGCAAGGTGTGGAAGCCCCGTTCACGCTGCAAACGCTGCGCTCTCACGACCAGTACAACACCACGATTTACGGCCTCGACGATCGTTATCGCGGCGTGTACGGCCAGCGTGAAATCCTGTTTATTCATCCTGATGATATGGGTGAGCTCGGTCTGAACGATGGCGATAAGGTTGATATAGAAACCATCTGGCATGACGGTATCACCCGTAAAGTTAGCGGCTTTAAGCTGGTGGCCTATGATATCCCGCGTGGTAATCTCGCGGCCTATTACCCGGAAACCAACCCGCTGGTGCCGCTCGGCAGCGTCGGGGACGGGACGGGCACGCCGACGTCAAAATCCGTGCCGGTGAAAATCACCCGCAGCGAAGCGGAGCATACGCAGCGTATTGCCTGATCGGATATCCCATTCCCTCTCCCGCAAGGGAGGAGATATTGCTGACAGATATTCTCCATGATGGCTCAGCTTAAGTTCCGTTCACTTTCAGCCCTGTTTTATCTGTAACCACCGCACCAGTGAACGTCTCGGGGGAATCACCGTCATTCCCCCGAGACCCCGGACTCCCGGCCAAATAAATCGACCGCTGAAGCGGCAGACCTCCGTTTTATCTCCCAGTCCTGGGTCGGCTGAGATGCGTTCCCGACGCTCTCAGCCTCCGGCCGTTCCCGACGCCCGGACCCTGGCCAGTCGGAGAGAAAACGAAGGCGATTTAAGCCGGAACCGTGCCTCGCTTTATACCCGCAGCCACACGGAACGTTAACGTTGCGGCAAGTCTCACAGCCACGCCCTTGTCCCCGGCTCTCATCGCCCCCGGCTATGACCCAACTCAGGCGGGGTTGAGCTGTCGGGAACAGCGAAAGAGAGCGATCGTCGGGAACGAATCGCGAACGACCCCGAATGTTTGGGTGATAGCCGGTGGGTTTACCGCTTCAGCGGCGATGAGCTCGCCGGGCGCCGGGGGTTGTCAGGGGGCATGGCGTAATGCCCCCTGACACGTTCACTGTTTGCTTAGCTTGCAAGGAAAACGGCTCTAAAGGTGAACGGAAAAGTCGCGTTGCTTACATACATACGGGATACTACGAAATTCAAAGTGCGACCTGCTCCATGGCCTGCAAAATACGCTTATCGGAAATCGGGTACGGGGTCCCAAGTTGCTGAGCAAAATAACTGACGCGCAGCTCCTCGATCATCCAGCGGACCTCCTGCACCTCTTCGTTTTCGCGGCTGGCCGGCGGCAGCTTGTTCAGCCACTGCTGCCAGGCCTGCTGCACGCTTTCCACCTTGAGCATCTGCGCGCGATCGCGGTGCGGATCGATAGCCATTTTTTCCAGCCGTTTTTCGATTGCCTGCAGGTAACGCAGCGTGTCGCCCAGGCGTTTATAGCCGTTGCCGGTGACAAAACCTCGGTAGACCAGGCCGCTCATCTGCGCCTTAACATCCGACAGGCCAAGCGCCATGGTCATGTCCACGCGCCCTTTCAGCCGTTTGTTGATGTTAAACACCGCCGTGAGGATCTGCTCCACCTGCTTAGCAATCTCAACCACCGTGTCGTTCAGCTCGGCGCGCACTTTCTCGTGCAGCGCGGCAAAGCCTTCTTCACTCCAGACCGGCCCGCCGTTTTGCGCAATCAGCTTATCAATACCGCAGGAAATGCAGTCGTCGATAAGCTCAAGCACCTTGCCGTACGGGTTAAAATAAAGACCCAGCTTGGCTTTGTTCGGCAGCTTTTCGTGCAGATATTTCACCGGTGACGGGATGTTCAGCAACAGCAGACGGCGCAGCCCGCGCCACATCGCCCGCTGCTGCTCGAGCGGGTTATCAAACAGCTTAATCGCCACGCTCTCTTTTTCATCCACCAGCGCCGGGAAGGCTTTCATCCGGTAATTGCCGCGTTTCTGCTCATAGCTTTCCGGCAGCGAGCCGAAGCTCCAGATGTGCAGCCCGCTCTGCTCGATGCCGTCATCCGCCACGGCGGACAGCGTCTGCTGCACTTTATCCTTCAGGCCGCCTTTCAGCTCGCTGAGGTTTTTGCCCTCTTTGAGCTTCTTGTTGTGCTCGTCCACCACGCGGAAGGTCATTTTTAGGTGATCGGGTACCTGATCCCAGTGCCAGTCTTCCCGGTCTATGGTGACGCCCGCCATGCGGCGGAATTCGCGCTCCAGGCTGTCCAGCAGCGGCAGTTCCAGCGGCGTAGCCCGGCCTAAAAACGCCTCCGCATAGTTCGGGGCCGGCACAAAATTGCGGCGCACCGGCTTCGGCAGCGATTTGATCAGGGCAATAATCAGCTCGCGGCGCACGCCAGGGATTTGCCACTCAAAACCAGACTCTTCAACCTGGTTCAGCAGCGGCAGCGGGATATGCACCGTCACGCCGTCGGCGTCAGCGCCTGGTTCAAACTGATAGGTCAGCCGCAGCTTGAGGTTGCCCTGATGCCAGAAGTTCGGATAGTCCAACTTGCTGACCTGCTCCGCGCCTTCCCTGATCAGCATATTTTTTTCAAAGTTCAGCAGATCCGGCGTTTCGCGGCTGGTCTTTTTCCACCAGCTGTCGAAGTGGCGTGCGGAAATTACATCATGGGCGATGCGCTGGTCATAAAACTCAAACAGCGTTTCGTCATCCACCAGGATGTCGCGGCGGCGGGATTTATGCTCCAGATCTTCGATTTCCGCCCGCAGCTTGAGGTTATCGCGGAAGAACGCGTGACGGGTTTGCCAGTCGCCTTCAACCAGCGCATGACGAATAAACAGCTCACGGCACAGCGCCGGATCGATATCGCTGTAATTCACTTTCCGCGCCGCCACAATCGGCAGGCCATACAGAGTCACTTTTTCCTGCGCCATTACCGCGCCCTGGGCTTTCTCCCAGTGCGGTTCGCTGTAGGAGCGCTTAATCAGATGCTGTGCCAGCGGCTCAATCCACTCCGGGTCTATCCGGGCGGCAATGCGCCCCCACAGGCGGCTGGTTTCCACCAGCTCGGCTACCATCGTCCACTTCGGCGGCTTTTTAAATAAGCCCGAGCCAGGGAAGATGGAAAATCTGGCGTTGCGCGCCCCGGTGTATTCCTGCTTTTCCGTGTCCTTTTGCCCGATGTGGGACAACAGCCCCGTCAGCAGCGCCGAGTGCACCGAGCGGAAGTCCCCCGGCTCGCTGTTCACCGGCAGGCCAAGCTCTTTCACCACCTGGCGCAGCTGGGTGTAAATATCCTGCCATTCGCGGACGCGCAGGTAGTTGAGGAAGTCCAGCTTGCACTGGCGGCGGAACTGGTTCGAAGAGAGTGCTTTTTGCTGCTCGCCGAGGTAATTCCACAGATTCACGTAGGCCAGGAAATCAGACTCTTTGTCGTGGAAGCGGCGATGTTTCTCGTCAGATGCCTGCTGTTTATCCATCGGCCGTTCGCGCGGATCCTGAATCGACAGCGCGGAGGTAATGATCATCACCTCACGCACGCAGCCAAATTTCTGCGCTTCCAGCACCATTTTGGCAAGGCGCGGATCGACGGGCAGCTGCGAAAGCTGGCGGCCAGAGGCCGTCAGTTTGTAAACGCTATGGTCTTCATCGCTGGTAATGGCGCCCAGCTCTTCAAGCAGGCGCACGCCGTCCTGAATGTTGCGCTTGTCCGGCGCCTCTACGAACGGAAACGCCTGAATATCCCCCAGGCCCAGCGCCGTCATTTGCAGAATGACCGACGCCAGGTTGGTGCGCAGAATTTCCGGGTCGGTAAATTCCGGGCGCGACAGGAAATCATCTTCGGAATAAAGACGAATACAGATCCCTTCCGATACGCGGCCACAGCGGCCTTTACGCTGGTTGGCCGAAGCCTGAGACACGGGCTCAATCGGCAGGCGCTGAACCTTAGTGCGGTAGCTGTAGCGGCTAATACGTGCCGTACCTGGGTCGATAACGTATTTAATCCCCGGCACCGTCAGCGAGGTTTCCGCGACGTTGGTCGCCAGCACAATGCGCCGCCCGACGTGCGCCTGGAAAACGCGGTTCTGCTCGCTGTTGGACAGACGCGCATAGAGCGGCAGAATTTCCGTATGCGGCAGGTTGAGCTTAGATAGCGCATCAGCGGTGTCGCGAATTTCACGCTCGCCGCTCATAAAGATCAGGATATCGCCCGAACTTTCGTGGCCCAGCTCATCCACCGCGTCGAAAATCGCCTGCAGCTGATCGCGATCGACATCCTCATTGTCTTCCACCATCGGGCGATAGCGCACTTCCACCGGGTAAGTGCGGCCTGACACTTCGATAATTGGCGCGTTATTGAAGTGGCGCGAGAAACGCTCCGGATCGATAGTCGCCGAGGTAATAATGATTTTAAGATCGGGCCGCTTCGGCAGCAGTTCACGCAGGTAACCCAGCAGAAAGTCGATATTCAGGCTGCGTTCGTGCGCTTCATCGATGATGATGGTGTCGTACTGCATCAACAGCCTGTCCTGCTGAATTTCCGCCAGCAGGATCCCGTCCGTCATCAGTTTGACCATCGTGTTGTCGCCGACGTGGTCGGAGAAACGCACTTTATAACCTACGCAGCCGCCGGGTTCGGTTTGTAGCTCTTCCGCAATACGGTTAGCCACGGTACGCGCCGCCAGACGGCGAGGCTGTGTGTGGCCGATCAGCCCTTTAACACCGCGCCCCAGCTCCATACAAATTTTTGGCAGCTGAGTGGTTTTGCCGGAGCCAGTTTCACCCGCCACGATCACCACCTGGTGGTCGCGCACGGCGTTCAGAATGTCCTGTTTCTTCTGGCTGACCGGAAGATTTTCAGGGTAGGTAATCGCCGGGCGCGCGGCTTCACGCAGCTGTACTTTGCCCGCTGCGGCGTCAATTTCTGCGGCCAGCGTGTCGAATAAGGCCTGCTGAGCGTCAGCATTTTTAATTTTCTTCGCGCCGTGCAGGCGGCGAGAAAAGCGTTGTCTGTCGCGGAGCATCAGCCCGTCAAGACGGGCGAACAAAGAGGACAGCGAGGGTTTTGTCATTTCCATTTTATCTATCGTTATTTCGCTACCGGGCACAACCGGATAAGTCACGGCGTCAATTTCCGCTATTTTACCACACCCCGATTTCGAGCGCCTTGTTCAATAAATTCGAATATAGGGTTCGATATATTGCGCTATCTCTGTCATCGGATTGTGAATACAGTAAGTCCTAACGAACGGGCACACTGTCCGACTGACCAAACACTAAGGAATCACCCCATGAGCAAAGTATTAGTTCTGAAATCCAGCATCCTGGCAGGTTACTCTCAGTCCAACCAACTGTCCGACTATTTTGTTGAACAATGGCGTGAAAAACACAGCGCTGACGAAATCACCGTTCGTGACCTGGCAGCAAACCCAATTCCAGTGCTGGATGGTGAACTGGTCGGTGCTCTGCGCCCGTCCGATGCCGCGCTGACCCCACGTCAGCAGGAAGCTCTGGCGCTGTCTGATGAACTGATTGCCGAACTGAAAGCGCACGACGTGATTGTCTTCAACGCGCCAATGTATAACTTCAACATCCCTACCCAGCTGAAAAACTATTTCGACCTGGTGGCTCGCGCTGGCGTGACCTTCCGCTACACCGAGAAAGGCCCTGAAGGCCTGGTAACCGGTAAACGTGCTCTGGTTGTGACCAGCCGCGGCGGGATCCACAAAGACACCCCAACCGATCTGCTGGTGCCTTACCTGAACGTGTTCCTGGGCTTCATCGGGATCACCGACGTGAATTACGTGTTTGCTGAAGGCTTTGGCTATGGCCCGGAAGTAGCGGCTAAAGCACAGACTGACGCGAAAGCGGCTATCGACAGCATCGTTGCTGCGTAAGATTTGCTCTGGGGTGACTGACCCTCACCCTTGCCCTCTCCCTAAAAGGGAGAGGAGAAAAACACTATTCTCCAGGTCCGCTTTCTCCCTCGCCCCTTTGGGAAGAGGGCCGGGGTGAGGGGAATTAACAGCTTTTCTTAGGCTGATGCAAATCCTCAAACACCAGACGCTTCCGCCCCGCCTCAACCTCCCGCAGCGGCTCCACCTGATGCATTGTTTGCTGGCAGCGAATCACTAAATCCTGGTACTCCTTCGTGCCCTGTTTCTTCCAGGCCAGCTCTTCAGGCCGTAATTCACGTATCGCTTTCGCCGGGCTGCCGATAATCATCGTATTCGCCGGAAATTCCGCCTTGCCTTTAACAAAAGCCGCGGCGCCGACAATCGAATTCTCACCAATTTGTGCCCCGTCCAGGATCACCGCGTTCATGCCCACCAGCGCATTTTTGCCAATCCGGCAGCCGTGCAGAATGGCGCCGTGCCCGATGTGGCCGTCCTGTTCAACAACGGTGTCCTGTTCAGGAAAACCGTGCATCACGCAGTTGTCCTGCACATTCGCTCCGTCTTCGACGATAATCCGCCCAAAATCACCGCGCAGGCTAGCATTGGGGCCAATGTAAACGCGGTGCCCGAGAATAACGTCGCCGATCAGCACCGCCGTCGGGTGAACATAGCTGTCTTCCGGGACGACAGGCGTCAGGCCATCAATCTGATAAATTGACATACGGGCTCCTTATTTTAGGGGTTGAGTCCACCGAATCGCTTCTGGTAACCGCCCACCGGGGCGGGCAAGTCGCCCACCGAGGTTTCGCCCAGCTCGCTGACGTAGGTAAGCGCGCCGGCGGCGACCCGCTGATAGATATTGATGCACAGCTGGCGGGCATTCTGCCCCAGCCAGTGCGGCGGCAGCAGTTCATCCGGCAACAGCGGATCTTTCAGCACGACACGGCGGTAGAAGTGGATCAGCAGCAGCTGAATGTGAAAACAGCGCTGCGGCGTTAGCTCATCGTTTCCCGCCTCACGCAGCAGCGGTAAAAGCGGGCGAAAAGAGTTGATAAATTCAGCGTAACGTTCGTTTTTGTCGGTCAGCAACCAGCACTCTTCCACGCGGGATCTCAGCGCTGCGCGGGACGTTTGCAGCGGGGATTCAGCCTCAAAACAGATGACCTGCTCAGCCACGCCTGCCTCATGGAGCAGGCTTTGGATATCCGCGAGGTTTTGCGAGGGCGAAGCCATCAGGTTCGGCGCGAGCGCCCCAAAACCCTGCCAGATGAGCTGTTTTTTCACCTGTTGCAGCGTGGTTTTTTCCAACCCTTCGGAAAGCAGCAGCAGCCACTTTCCATCCCAGGCCGGCTGTCCGGCGCGATAAATTTTCGACTCAGCGCGGCGGGTCATTCTTTGGCCCATATCGGTCAGGCGATAAAAACTGCGGCGCCCCACTCGCTCCACGTCCAGCCAGCCCTCTTTATTGAGGCGAAAAAGCGACGTGCGCACAAAACGCTCACCGAATCCCAAAGGCTCCAGCATCGCCGCGAGGCTACCCAGCCAGATTTCGCCGCCTCGATGAGCCAGCGCATCGCCGTACAAAGAGACAATCAGCGACGTGCCGCTGATGGGCACGGCGCTGACGGCCTGCTGAATAAAAGTGTCGAGTTTGCTGCTCATCCTGCCTCATTGCCGCTATGGGAATTTCAGAGAAAAAACATAGCATAATAAAGCGGACGGCCCACATTGAATTAGGTGTTATGATTCAAAAAATCTCAAATCACTCATCTTAACGTAACGCATAACTTAACGCGTCGACGGCCCCAGTCGGCGGCTAATCGGCTCAAACTCAGGCGTGGCATGGCGCGGTAAAGTGTCCGGCTTATGTTCATCCATCGCCTGCCAGTACGACCAGGGCACTTTCCTTTTTCCCAGCTCATAATCCATGCCGTCCCAGGCATCTTCGCGAAAGCTGTAGAATGCCCAGTGCGCCTGTGTTTTATCCAGCGCGCTGAGGACATCCTCGAGATACTGGCGACACCCGGCCAACTGGCGCATACAGCCAAACTCCCCCGCCACCATACGATTCTGCGCCACCCCTCGCTGCTTAGCCCACCAGAATGGCTGCTGCAGATACCCGGCCACGCGCTCTCCGTTCCATTTTTCCTGCTTACCGCCAAAAGGGACAACGCCGGGATAGACATACGGCTTCAGGCGTTTGAGGTTTGGCGCGCTGGTCGCGTCGTAGGGTTCGTACATATGAAAACTGTAAAGCACGCGATCGTCACTCAGGGCGGAAGGCCAGTAGCTAAAGCTGTCGGCGGCGGCGTACCAGCCGCTATCCACCATGATGGGCGTCGTCTTATCCACTTCGCGAATCGCGTTGATCACGGTTTGATAGAACTCTGGCAAGTCTCTGGCCGTGCCTTGGTGCGCTTTGTACCAGGCCTTCATTTCCTCCAGCGAGGCGTGTTCGGGGAGACCAGCCCGCTTCTCCGGCGCAGGCTCATTGATCAGGTTGTAGGCGGCAATCGCCGGGTTATCTTTTAGCTGCCCGGCAAGGTCACGCCAGAACTGCGCGCTTTGCTGCCAGTAAAGTTTATCCTGCCACAGCCGGTCGTCAAAGCGGCCATCATTGTTTTGCGCCCAGCGCATACCGGGCAGCGACAGCGGCGTAATCACCACTTTAAGTCCGGCGGCGTGAGCACGCGCCAGCGTCTCTTTGAGGATGCGGAGATCCTGCGTCATCAGCCTCCGATAGTTGTCGGCATTACCCAGCAAAAAATCACGTTGTTCCGGTCGCCATTTGTCCCACGAAAGCCTTACCCAACTGGCACCGTAGCCTTTGAGAGCGGTGAAATAGGCTTGATCGGGCGGCAGACGGTTAAAGCTGTTGCCTCCGTGCTGCGGCGAATTCCAGAAGGCGATGCTGTCCATGGCAAAGGCGGAACCAGAGAGCAGCGCCAGTCCTGCCCAAAGTGCTTTGAGTTTCATGACAAATACCTCAGTAACGAAAGAGGCTGCAGTATTGCCGGTTAGCGGGCATCGATTGTCAGAGGAATGTCAGGATAGCGGTATAGGCCTTAGTTTTTCATCGTTGCCAGCGGACCGGCGAGGCGGTGTTCGGTTCTTACCGCCACGCTGCCCCGATTTTCCGCACTGACCACGGCCACCGTGGCCCATACGCTTTCGGCAGGCTTCGCAGGCCAGGGCATCAGCGTCAGCTGGTCGCTTTTTGCCCACCAAATCTGGCTATAGTCGCTGCGATTAAGCAGCGTTTGCTCAAGCCAGGGTTTGGGGCAAGCAGGAGACACCTGCGGCGAAGTGAGCGTAATGGCGCGATCGTGAAGCTGGATCTGCGTTAACCCGTCAAGGCCTTGTAACGCCAGAGGCTGCTGCCATTGCTGCCCGCCGCTCGATACGGTCAGCAGATAAACCCCTTCGCTCAGCGGCTGAGTAAACTCTTCGCTTTCGACCCGAAACTCACCTGCCGCTTCATACTGCACCGGCATTGCGGCGAGCGCTTTTTTGCCATCGGGCAGCATCAGGGCAACGTTAATATCCTGGCGGGGGCTCTTTCCACTTAAAGTTATGCGATAAATTCGGTTAAGCGGCATATCACGCTGCATCAACGTGAGCGTTAAGTCGTCCAGCCACTCAGGAACCGCCGGAGTAAGATCTTTGCCGCATTGCCGACTGACCACGGCATTAAGCGCCTCTTTCCAGGCCAGCCGCTGTGCCGCGCTATTCAGCCGCGGCCAGACATCAATCAGCTGACTGTTAGCAAGGTCACCTCGCTGGTTAAACAGCTGATGATATACGGGCTCCAGCGGCGTTTGGGGCAACGTTGCACCGACGCTGAACGAGAAGACGATCAGCAGAGCTGACAGGAGAAGTTTCATTCCGCTAGCTCCAGCCGATAGCCAATCCCGCGCACGCTCGCAATCGGCAGGCCCGGCAGTTTTTGCCGTAACTGTAAAACATGCGTATCCACCGTTCTGGTTGACGGAAAGCTTTGATAGCCCCAAACCTGATTGAGCAATTCATCCCGGGTAAACACGCGTCCCGCCATCTGCATCAGCATCGCCAGCAGCGCAAACTCGGTTGCCGTCAGCGCGGCCTCTTTACCCTGCCAGGTAGCAATTTGCCGCGCCGGAAGTAAGCTGAGTTCACCGCAGACCAGCAACCCGTCGCCTAAAGGGCGAAGCTGAGCCCGGATGCGGGCCAGCAGTTCAACGTGGGCAAACGGCTTGCTCAGATAGTCACGCGCGCCCGCCTCCAGCCCCGCCACCCGCTCTTCAATGCTCACTTTTGCCGTCAGCACGATCACCGGCAGGGCTTTTTTTGCCAGCCACTGAGGCAAAAACCGAAGACTGTCGCCTTCGGGAAGCTGGCGGTCGAGAATCGCCAAATCCGCCTGATACCAATGGTCGAGAACATGTTCACTGCTGCGCAGCCAGCGGCAGCTGAACCCCTCCTGCTGCAAAAATGTCGCCAGCCCTTCGCCCAGCGCGATATCATCCTCAATTAACAATAAAGTATGCGCTTTAGTCGGGTTCATACGGCAACTCCAGGGTAAACGTGGTTGGCGCGGGGCTGAACGTCAACTTTCCGTTGAGGCGACGAGCAACCCGCTGAACAATGGTCAATCCAAGACCCAGACTGCTGCTTGACCAGCGTAAACGGCGGCTGTTCAGCAGCGGGTTTTGAGTGATGTTTCCGCTATCGCTAACCTGAAAAATAAGGTGAGTTCTACTTTTATGCACCGTCAGGTGCACGGGAGGCTTTCCGTGACGGAACGCATTATCCAGTAAATTCGTCAGACACAGGCTGCCCCAGTAGAGCGACACGCCCACGATCATGTTTTCTTCCAGGCAGTACGTCAGCCCGTCCCGATCCGCACAAAGGTGATCGAGCCAGTCGCTGAGCCGGACCTGAGTGGGTGTTTCCAGCGCCTCCCGCTGATGCTCCGCTATCAGGTAGTGTTTACTGGTATCGGCCATCTGCCGCATCCGTTGCAGCGTGTCGGCCAGAGCCACAAAATTAAGCTGGGCACCTTCCGGCAACTGGTCGAAGTCACGGCGAAAATGTTCGACCACGTTGCTCAGTTGGGCGATGGGCGTACGCAGCTCATGGGTCAGCATTTGCGTAATAAAGCGCTGACGCTCACGCAGTTGCCTCCGCTGCCAGGCCATCCATATCAACCCCGACGCGGTAAACAGCGCCAGCAGGCCAAAAAGCCAGCGCCAGACATCGCGATAACCTTCCCGAGCATTGACGCACAGCGCCCCTGCCCGCATATCGCAGCGCTCCCCGGCATTAACCAGTTCGATATCGGACTGTCGGGCTAGAGGCTGCCAGACCTTTGCCTCATAACGCTGCCATTGCTGCTGGCTGAATCGCCAGAGTTGGCCGTTTTGCAGCAGCCAGCGCTGGCCCCCAAGCAATGCCTCAAGATTGTCATCGGACAGCCTGCCAATGCCCGCCAGGTCGTCAGGTCTTTCCCGCACATGCAGCGAGTTTCTTAGCACCGCTGCCGCGCCCGGATGACGCAAGATGTACTGCCAGGCACTGCTTCCCCCAAGCGGATAGAGCGGATTCGCGGCGAACCAGGATGCAGGCGGAATGTCCGGCTGGCATAAGGCGGCAAGAAATGATTTCACCGAGGGTGATAGCTCGTCCCCGCTGGCACAGCGCTTGTCCAGGTGGTAAAACGCCGTGAGGTCCGGCAGCGACCAGGCCTGAAACTGAGGATACATGGATTCGGGCTTGAGCAACGTAGCATCAAGCTGCTGAAGGGTTTGCAGCGAGACTTGCGCCGCCGGGGTTGACCGGCTTAACGCCGCGCTAAAGCGGGCCAGATCCTCGTCAAGTTCCGCCGCACGAGTCGAACCTGCATGCAGCCAAAGGGCAGCACACAGCCAGAGTATCGCGTAACGAAACAACGGGACAAATCTCCGGGTCACGAGAAAGGCCTTAATTTATGAGGAGGTGGAAAGCTGCCTGGCTGGCAGCATGTTTATCTCGCCGATTGTGCCGCAAGAAAGGCTTCAATTTGCGAGCGGGTGGAGGTGCCCTCCATCGGACCACGCTGCGAAATTGCCAGCGAGCCGCTGGCATTGGCCCAGGTCAACGCTTCCTGTGGCTGAACGCCGGACAAAAACAGGCTGACAAACGTGGCACCAAAGCAGTCACCTGCCCCGGTAGGGTCAACCACCGACACGTTAAAGCCGGGTATATGCCAGGTCTGCCGATCGCTGAAGTAGCTCGCCCCTCGCGGCCCTCGTTTGATCACCACGTGTTTCACTCCGCGCTTGAGCAGATTGTCCACCAGCCGTTGCTCATCCTCCCCCTGATGCCGCCCGAAGTAATCTAACTCCCCGTCGCTCGGCAGGAAAATATCGGTGTAATCAAGGATATATTCAAACGCCTGTGACATTTCCGGGATGTTAAGCATCTCTTTCCGGATGTTAGGATCGAAGGAGACGGTGCCGCCGCGTGACTTCACGTTTTCAATCGCCTTTCGCATGGCATCGATAATGCGAAACGAAAACAGCGACGAGCCCATAATATGAAAATGATTGCACTGGTTAAGCAAGGTGTCGTCGATATGGTCGGCAGTAAGCGAGCCGCAGGCGCTGTTCGGCAGATTAAAAATAAAATCACGCTGCGACTGGGTGCGGTAACTGACAAAGGCGCTGCCCGTGGTGGCTTTTGGCAGGACGGTAATGCCGTTCACGTCGACCCCATCTTTTTCCAGCCGGGCAATATTCATCTCCCCGAAGGCATCGCTGCCGACGCAGCTGAACAGCACCGAACCGAATCCTAATTTAGCCACCTGATCGGCAAAAATGGCTGGCGCACCGCTGGGATAAGGCCCCCAGAATTCGCCCGGCTGCGAAAAGCCCTGACTTTCTTTCTTGGCCAAAAACTCCACCAACAGCTCGCCGATGGTACATATCGTCACGTTCATCACCGCTCCTTCATTTTGCTTTTTGCAGCGCTGGGTTGAGCCACGTCAGGCACTCATTGTTGGTGTAGCTATTGCTCAACCCCACAGCGAGAAAGCGGGAATGGTATTCCGCTGCCACAACCTGGGGCGTAATGAGGCCGCTTGCCTGCGCGAGCTGGCCAACGGCATAGCGTTTTTCGCCGTAAACGGGCCGGTTGGCGACGATGGCAATCAGGTGTTTGCTCTGCCCAACGGCCTCACCCAACAGACGTGCGCCTGGTGCATCTCTGACGCTCAGCGTGCCATCTTCTGCAATATGGTCGACGGCAATCAACGTGCGGCTCGGGCGGTAATGGCGAAGCGCATTTAATGCCACCTCACCCTCGACCCTGTGTCCATCTCCGCTCAATACGCCGCCAAGCAGGATCTTTTCACCGGGAAGAAACTCTTGCGCAAAACAGACGTGCGCCAGGTCATTCATCAGCAGTCGCAGATCGTCATAGCCCGTAAGGAAAGGAATCACTTTACGTAAAATAGAGCCAGGGCCTAAAAATACGGTTTCATCCTCGCTGATTAAGGCCGCAGCCTGGCGCGCCATTTCGGCTTCCAGCTCTTTATCCATAACGGCGGCAGGTTCCCGGGGCTGAGCCACCGGTGCCCCCTGCCGGGCGGTATAAATTGCGCCACCAAACGAGCGCTTCAGGTAGCCTTGTTGCTCCAGATAATTGAGATCGTTTCGAATGGTGACGCCAGACACAGCAAGCATCTCCGCCAAATCATCTACTTTAATTTCGCCGTTTTTACGGACGATCTCTGCAATATCCAGGCGTCTTTTCAGCAGGCTGGTTGACGGTTTTGCCACAGTAGAGTGCCTTTTAAGTCATTCGAGTAATAACTTTCATTTTTAAATTTATCTTTTCTCTTGTCAAACTCCTGTCTATCACCCAACAAATAAAAATAAACAAATAGCCTTTATTTCAATGCATTAACAGAAAGCACCTCTCAACAATATTTTTAAAAATGAATATTATCAATGCCGAATAACTTTCATTTAGTAAATAAAATCGCCGTTGTGTGGCTTCGATCACAGCGACACAGGCATAGGATCGCTAAATTACTTTCAAAACGTAAGTTATCATTCAAATAACGATTTCATTTTTAAACATAAAGGAGCAAATATGTATATTATTTCCAGCAAAAACATGTTGTTAAAAGCTCAGCGTCTGGGGTACGCCGTACCGGCATTTAACATTCACAATCTGGAAACGATGCAGGTGGTGGTGGAAACGGCTGCTGAAATGCGTTCCCCGCTGATCCTTGCCGGGACGCCGGGCACTTATAGCTACGCCGGGACCGGCAACGTTGTCGCCATCGCCAGCGATCTGGCCAGACTTTGGGATCAGCCACTCGCGCTGCACCTTGATCACCACGAAGACCTCGTGGACATCACCCGTAAAGTGCAGGCCGGGATCCGCTCAGTAATGATTGACGGGTCGCATCATGCTTTTGAAGAGAATGTTGCGCTGGTGAAAAACGTTGTAGAGCTGAGTCACCGCTACGATGCCAGCGTAGAAGCGGAGCTTGGGCGGCTGGGCGGCGTAGAGGACGATCTGGTCGTTGACGCCAAAGATGCGCTGTATACCAACCCGGAGCAGGCTCGTGAGTTTGTCTCCCGTACCGGGATTGATTCCCTGGCAGTAGCTATCGGGACGGCTCACGGACTGTATGCCGCCGAACCAAAGCTCGATTTCGATCGTCTGGCGGCGATCCGTGAATGCGTGGATGTTCCCCTGGTATTACACGGTGCTTCTGGTCTGCCAGAGGGCGATATTCGTCAGGCTATTTCGCTCGGTGTCTGTAAGGTCAACGTCGCTACCGAACTGAAAATCGCGTTTTCAGACGCGCTAAAGCAGTACTTCATCGAGCAGCCTGGGGCTAACGATCCCCGGCATTACATGCAGCCTGCCAAACAGGCGATGAAAGAAGTCGTCCGTAAAGTCATTCATGTCTGTGGTTGTGAAGGACAGCGCTAACCCACGGACGCAAGGAGCAATGTCGTGATCCATACCCTGACTTTAAACACCGCGATTGATATGAATATTTTTTGCGGCTCTCTGCAGCCTTCTAGCGTGAACCGCACCCAGCGCACGGAATATTGCCCTAACGGCAAAGGCGTTAACGTTTCTTTGGTCCTGAAGCACTTTCAGCGGCCGACCCACGTCATGGGCATATTCGGCGGATTTACCGGGCGCTATATTGTGGAGGAACTTAAAAAACAAAAAATTAACGTTACCCCATCCTGGGTGCAGGCCCCTACGCGAATTAATGTGTTTATAAATGACGGCAACAATGAATATAAGTTGGTCAATGCCGGGGCGCATATTGATGATGAATGTAAACAACAGATTATTCAGCATCTGGACTGCATCCGCCCCGGCGATTATTTAGTGATCAGCGGCAGTTTGCCGCCGGGTATTGAAAGCCAGTTTTATGTGGAGGTTATGTCACTCTGCGAACAGCGCGGGGGAAAAGTCATTCTGGACATCAGCCACCCTGCGCTGCGGCAGTTACTTGAGCTTAATCCCCTGCTGATCAAACCCAATGACGATGAATTAAAAGAAATATTCAATCTTCAGGTAGAAAGCATCCACCAGGTGCGCGAGGCGATGCAGACCTTACATCAGTTGGGCGCACGTAATGTGTTATTAACCCTCGGCGCAAAAGGGCTCTATTTTTCCGACGGTTGTCAGCTGTGGTTCGCCTCCGCGCCCGAAATAGAGCTGGTCAGTTCAGCCTGTGCTGGGGACGCCGCGCTAGCGGCATTTCTCAGCCATTGGCTGAATGGTGAAGACATTCCCGAGGCACTAGCCCTCGCCAGCGCCACGGGTGCGGACGTCGCCGCGTCTGCCGGCCTCGGGAAACTCAATCGTCTGGAAGCATTATTACAACAGGTTCAAATCGTCCAATTATAAAGGTCTGATTATGAAAAAAATCATTGCCGTTACCGGCTGCCCTACGGGTATTGCCCACACGTTTATGGCTGAAGAAGCCTTGAAGACCGCAGCAAAAAAATTAAATGTCGAAATAAAAATAGAAACTAATGGCGCATCCGGTGTTGAAAATGAAATAACGCCTGAAGACTTAAAAAATATTTACGGCATCATCATTGCCGCAGATAAAGATGTCAACGCCGAACGCTTTAATGGATTACCCGTGATTGAAGTGCCGGTTAAAGAAGCGATTCACCACCCGGTAGACCTTATTGATAAAGTCATCAGCGGGCAACTTTCCCGCCGCCAGGGGATATCTTCTGCTTCTGTAACAGCAGAAAAATATGAACAAGAATCCTTCGGCAGGCAAATTTATAAACACCTGATGAGCGGTGTCTCTAACATGCTGCCTTTCGTGGTAGCAGGCGGTATTTTAATTGCCATTTCTTTTCTGTGGGGCATTTATTCCGCCGACCCCAATTCACCTCAGTACAACGCGATTGCCGCAACTTTAATGCAGGTGGGCCAGCAGGCATTTTCCATTATGGTGCCCGTTTTTACGGCCTATATTGCCTGGTCGATTTCCGGCCGCGCCGGGATGGTTGCCGGGTTCGTTGGCGGCCTGCTGGCTAACGCCACGGGGGCGGGCTTTCTCGGCGGGATCATTGCCGGTTTCGCCGCCGGTTACTTCATGCTGCTTGTTCGCCGCCTGCTCGACGGGCTGCCGCGTCAGTATGAAGGCTTAAAATCGATCTTCATTATGCCGCTGATTGGCGTGCTGGTGATTGGCGTACTGATGGTGCTGCTCGGCAAGCCCGTCGCGGCCATCAACAACGGCATGATGGACTGGCTGAGTTCGCTGCAACAAGCCAATCCGATCTTGCTGGGTATTGTTGTCGGGGCGATGTGTTCCTTCGATTTTGGCGGCCCGGTCAACAAAGCAGCGTACGTCACGGGAACATTGCTGCTCGGCCAGGGGAACTTCTTCTTTATGGCCGGCGTGTCCGCCGCCTGTATTACGCCTCCGCTGGTCATCGCTCTGGCAACCACTTTCTTCCCCAAAGGTTTTAGCGAAGAGGAGCGTGCGGCCGGGATGGTGAACTATATTCTCGGCTGCACGCATATCACCGAAGGTGCCATCCCCTTTGCAGCGAAAGATCCGCTGCGCGTGATCCCGATGATGATGATCGCCTCTTCCATCTCGGCCGTACTCAGCTACAGCATGCATATAGAAGTCCCGGCACCGCACGGCGGGTTCCTGATCCTGCCGCTGGTCAGCAAACCATTAATCTGGGTGCTCTGCATCCTGGCCGGCTCCGCCTGCGGTGCGGTGATGCTAGGTACGTGGCGACTCTGGAATAACCGCAAACAGCCTACAGCCGGGCTGCAGACAGGAGGTCAGAATGCAACTTTGTGAACAGGATATTTTCATCAGCCATGAGCAGGTCGATAAAGTCACTGCGCTCGAGCAAGTCAGCGACAGGCTGGTATCAGCGGGCAATACCACGCCGGAATATCTTCAAGGCATGTTGGCCAGAGAAGCGCAGATTTCCACTTACCTGGGCCACGGCATTGCCATTCCCCACGGCACACCGGATACCCGTCATGCGGTGCTGAGCACTGGCGTAAAAGTGATTATATTCCCGCAGGGCGTGGACTGGGGAGAAGATAATGTGGCGTATATGGTGGCCGGGATTGCCGCAAGGTCGAACGAACATCTCGATATTTTGCGTCAGCTCACCCGGGCGTTGAGCGATGAAGGCGTGCCGCACGCGCTGGCGAAGGCCACAACGCCGGCTGAGGTTTTAGCGATTCTGACCGGTAATAACGCCGAAAGTGAGCCACAAACATCCCACACGGAAGGAGAACAGGCCACGTTTGTGATCCGTAATCCTCACGGGCTACATGCCAGACCGAGCGCCGTGCTGGTGAAACTGATTAAGCAGTTTCAAAGCCGTGTCACCGTTGAGAATATGGACAGCCAGGCCGGGCCCGTTGACGGCAAAAATCTGATGAAGATGGTTTCGTTGGGGGTAAAAACGGGCCACCGTATACGGTTCACGGCGAATGGCACCGATGCCCGCACGGCGCTTGCAGCCATTGGGCAAAGTATTGATCAGGGGCTGGGAGAGATGCCTGTCGCCCCGCCAGAACAACCGAAGCGCGGCTGGTTATCCCGCTTGTTTGGTTAACTTCATTTGCCGGATGTCATTGTGGCATCCGGTATTTGTAACACCGATACGATCAATAATACTCCACCGTATTTTTAATGGTGTAACGGTCCACCTTTGGCGGCGTGACGGAATCATCCGTCATTTCCAGATCGCAGGACAGCGAGTTGAAATGGCGGTCATAGTCACAGCTTTGCTTTGCGACCCCGATGATTTTGCCGTTCAGGCTGGTTGTCGCGCTGTAATCCAGCTTTTTCTTTTTATCGACACCCGCTTTCGCCACGATGGCAAGCTCGCTGTCTTTCGATTTGGTGATTTTCCCCAGCGGGTAGCCTTCGCTGTCGTACTTATAGGTCACCAGCACATCTTTGCCTTTGGCGGCGGTCACAAAGTCGTTGTCGTCGGTGTCGTAGCTGATGCCCGCGGCAGGCAGTTCAGCAAGCTGGCATTTCCCCTGCAGCCGAACGCGTTTTTCAAGGCTGACCGCATCAACATAGTAGTTTGCATCGAGCGTCAGCGATGCCCCGCTGTTGTTCTCCAGATCGTGAAATTCCAGCGTGTCGAAGCAGCCTTCTTCCGAAAGCGTACCGCTGACCCTTTTCAAAACCTGACCTTTGTCGTTCATCAGCGTCTGGCTAAAATCCTTTACCGGGCCGCGCATTGGATCGAAATCAAATTCGTTAGAAAAACTGGCCATTTCCGGCGTGTACGCCTGCGGCGACGTCGAGTTATCGCAGCCTACAAGGCTAAAAACCAGCGCACCGAGGGTAATGATTTTCTTCACGTTTTTGCCGCTCTCCTGTTTTTATGTCATAACATGATATAAGCAAATACAACACTTTACACTAAAAGCGCTATTCTTAACGTTCAACTCAACATAAGGAAGGGATGATGAAACGTACCGTTTGGTTAAGCACGATACTGCTGATCGCTGCCGCACCGGCGTTGGCCGCACAGGGCAGTTGCGAAAAAGTGAAAGCGGATATTCAGCAGAAAATTGTCAATAACGGCGTGCCTGAGTCAGGTTTCTCGCTCACTATCGTACCTAACGATCAGGCAGACAAAGCCGGCGGCCAGGTCGTCGGCCACTGTGCGAACGACACGCAAAAAATCGTTTATACCCGTATCGCGGGCGGTGCTGCGCCGGAAAATGAACCGCAATAATCCCCTGCAGGGTGCCGGGCACCCTGCTTTCCTTCATCTATTTCCCCTCATCCACCGCAACTTTGACTGGCGTTAATAACGTCTACTCCTAATTAAGTAACACTCTTCCCCCGAGCGCCCCCTGACGGGCAGGCTCAGCAATCACCGAACCACAAAAAATACAAATAATAACGTCTTCCACACGACAAAAAGTCATGGAGAGAGCGATGTCGAACCTCAATCATCCAGGCGGGATTAGCCGCCGCAGCCTGGTAAAATCATCAGCCATTGGCGGCCTGGCCCTCGCCGCAGGCGGCATTTCGCTGCCTTTTGGTATGCGCAGCGCCGCGGCCGCGGTTGCCGACGCCCTGTCGCCGGAAAATAAAGACAAAGTTGTCTGGGGAGCCTGCTCGGTTAACTGCGGCAGCCGCTGCGCCCTGCGGCTGCACGTTCGCGACGAAGAGGTTTACTGGGTTGAAACGGACAATACCGGGCTGGACACCTATGGCGACCACCAGGTTCGCGCCTGCCTGCGCGGGCGCTCCATCCGCCGCAGGATCAACCACCCGGAACGCCTGAATTATCCGATGAAGCGCGTGGGCAAACGGGGTGAAGGTAAATTTGAACGCATCAGCTGGGGCGAAGCGCTGGAGATTGTCAGCCACAGCCTGAAGCAGACCGTTGAAAAATATGGCAACGAAGCGGTCTACATTAATTACTCATCCGGCGTGGTTGGCGGGAATATCACCCGCTCTTCCCCTTACGCCTCGCTGGTCGCCAGGCTGATGAACTGCTACGGCGGTTTTCTGAGCCACTACGGCACCTACAGCACCGCCCAAATTGCCTGCGCCATGCCGTACACCTACGGCAGCAATGACGGCAACAGCACTTCGGATATCGAAAACAGTAAACTGGTCGTCCTGTTCGGCAATAATCCAGCAGAAACGAGGATGAGCGGCGGCGGTATCACTTATTACCTTGAACAGGCTCGCGAACGTTCCAACGCCCGCATGATCGTTATCGACCCGCGCTACACCGATACTGCGGCAGGCCGGGAAGATGAATGGATCCCTATTCGCCCCGGAACGGATGCCGCGCTGGTGGCCGGGCTTGCCCACGTCATGATTAGCGAAAATCTGGTCGACCAGACCTTCCTGGATAAATACTGCGTCGGCTATGACGAGACAACCCTGCCCGCCGATGCCCCACGCAACGGTCACTACAAAGCCTATATTTTAGGTGAAGGCGATGACGGGACAGAGAAAACGCCGCACTGGGCCTCCCGGATAACCGGTATTCCGGTGGACAGAATCATCAAGCTGGCGCGAGAGATTGCGGGTGCAAAACCCGCTTACATTGCCCAAGGCTGGGGGCCGCAGCGCCAGGCCAATGGCGAGTTGACCTCACGCGCCATCGCCATGCTGCCGATCCTGACCGGCAACGTGGGGATTAACGGCGGCAACAGCGGCGCGCGTGAATCCACCTATACCATCACCATTGAACGTATGCCGGTGCTGGAAAACCCGGTCAAAACGCAGATCTCCTGCTTCAGCTGGACGGACGCCATCACTCGCGGCCCCGAAATGACGGCCAAACGAGACGGCGTGCGCGGGAAAGAGAAGTTGGACGTGCCGATCAAGTTCATCTGGAACTATGCCGGCAACACGATTATTAACCAGCATTCCGACATCAATAAAACCCACGCCATTTTGCAGGACGATAAGCAGTGCGAAATGATTGTGGTGATCGAGAACTTTATGACTTCGTCGGCGAAATACGCCGATATCCTGCTGCCGGACCTGATGACCGTCGAGCAGGAGGACATTATTCCTAACGATTACGCCGGTAATATGGGCTACCTGATTTTCATCCAGCCCGCCACCGCGCCTAAGTTTGAGCGCAAGTCTATCTACTGGATGATGAGCGAAGTGGCTAAACGCTTGGGCGACGAGGTGCATCAGGCCTTCACGGAAGGACGAACCCAGCGCGAGTGGCTGCAATATCTGTACGCGAAAATGCTGGCGAAAGACCCGGCGCTGCCTGCTTATGAAGATCTGCGGGCGATGGGTATTTACAAGCGTAAAGATCCGGCTGGCCATTTTGTGGCTTACAAAAAATTCCGCGAAGATCCTCAGGCCAGCCCACTCAAAACGCCGTCCGGGAAAATTGAAATCTACTCCAGCAAGCTCGCCGGAATTGCCGCCAGCTGGGAGCTGGAAAAAGATGAAACCATCAGTCCGCTGCCGGTGTATGCCTCGACGTTTGAAGGCTGGGACTCTCCGCAGCGCAGCGAGTTTCCCCTCCAGCTGTTTGGTTTCCACTACAAATCCAGGACCCACTCAACCTATGGCAACATTGACGTCCTGCAGGCCGCCGCGCGTCAGGAAGTCTGGATTAATCCGCTCGACGCAAAACGTCGCGGCATTGCCAACGGTGACAAAGTCAGCGTGTTTAACGGGCGCGGTGAAGTGCATATTGAGGCGAAGGTCACCCCGCGCATCATGCCTGGCGTTGCCGCTATGGGCCAGGGCGCCTGGCATGACGCCGACATGAACGGCGACCGCATTGACCACGGCGCCTGCATTAATACGCTAACCACGCACCGCCCTTCACCGCTGGCAAAAGGCAACCCGCAGCATACCAATCTGGTTGAAATTAAGAAGATTTAAGCGTGATGGCAAAGGCTTATCGCTTTGCCTGTATTCACCCGGCTCCAGCGACGTATAGCGGAGCCGGGTGCCCGACGAAAAGGAATGAAAATGCTCTCTGAACAACAACGCCTGTCGGCGATAGCCCTTAGCGGCCGGGTGCTCGGAGCCCTGTTTTATCATGCCCCCAACCACCCGGACAGCGCCGCGCTGATGGCGATGCTTGCCGCACCGGACTGGGTGAGCGAATGGCCGTTCCAGACCCCAACGCTGGCGGCAGTTGCGCCTCTCATGACTGCAGGCCTTGCGGATCAGGCCACGCCGATAAACGAAGAGTTCCAGCGCCTGTTCATCGGCCCTTATGCGCTGCCGGCCCCGCCGTGGGGCTCGGTCTATCTCGACAAAGAAAATGTGCTGTTTGGCGACTCGCTGCTTGAGCTTCGCCAGTGGATGCGGACCCAAGGCTTTGCCCCACAGACGGAACAAAACGAGCCTGAAGATCATTTTGGCTTAATGCTGATGCTGGCGGCCTGGCTGGCCGACCAGGGGCTGCGGCAGCCGTTGGATGAGCTGCTGGCCTGGCATCTGCTGCCCTGGGCCGAACGTTATCTGAGCCTGTTAACCGAAAACACAGCGAATGATTTCTATCGTGGCCTGGGCGAGCTGGCAAAACTGACCCTCTCAGGCTGGCAAAACGGCATGTTGATGCCCGTCGCCAGCAAAGAACTGCATTTCTAAGAATCCTGGGCTTTCAGGAAGCCGGACGCATCCGGTTTCCTGAAAAAACGAGGATTTCTGCACTCCGTGAATGTGACAACGTCACCTTGCGTTAACATTTTTAAGACAAATCTTTACTTTTCATCCACAGGCCAGATGCCATAAGGCCTGAGCATCAGTTTATCGACTGAATCATTAGCCTCTTAATTGTCCCTTAAACTGGAATCCTTCCCGCTGCGTTGCTATAGCTCCAGACACCCTGCCGACACATGGCATAACAACAGGCCGCCTCCCCGGCGGCGATAACGCGTGCACACAGGGAGACACACTGCAATGCAAAACGCATCCTTCGCAACACGGTTCTTACTTGGGCTAGTGGCGCTGATTTTAGTGCTTGCTCTGGTGGTTTGGGGCATCGGCCTCGACACACTGAAAGCCCGGCAGGTCGATTTACTCTATCTCGGGCAGCAGCACCTGATTCTGGTGTTCAGCTCAATGGCGCTCGCCCTGCTGGTCGGTATCCCCAGCGGAATATTGCTCAGCCGCCCTGCGGCTCGCCGCTGGGCCGAGTACGTCATGCAGATTTTTAATATCGGCAACACGCTGCCGCCGCTGGCGGTGTTAGCTCTGGCGATGGTGATTATCGGCATTGGCGACAAACCGGCGATCGTCGCCCTGTTTCTTGCCTCACTGCTTCCGATTGTCCGTAATACCTATGCCGGGCTTTGCAGCGTTCCTCCGTCACTGATAGAAGCCGCCAATGGGATTGGCATGACCAAATTCCAGCGGCTGCGTCAGGTGGAGATCCCCAACGCCTGGCCGGTGATCCTGTCCGGCGTGCGGATTGCCACCGCCATCAACGTCGGCACCGCCCCGCTGGCCTTTCTTATCGGCGCGAGCAGCTACGGAGAGCTTATTTTCCCGGGGATTTACCTGAACGATTTCCCAACGCTGATACTCGGCGCCGTGGCGACGGCACTGTTTGCGCTCATCCTCGACTTAGCGCTTGCCAGCCTAGGGCGGGTGCTCAGCCCCCACACCGCCCAATAACAACAATAAGGAGCGTGTATGAAACTGCTTTCACGGATGCTAACTACGGCGTTTGCCGCAGCCTCCCTTATCGCCACCCAGGCTCAGGCCGCACCGCTGATTCTGGCGACCAAAAGCTTTACCGAGCAGCATATTCTGTCGGCCATGACCACGCAGTATCTGGCTAAAAAGGGCTTTCAGGTGACGCCGCAGACCAACATTGCCACCGTAATTTCCCGCAATGCGATGATCAACAAGCAGATTGATATGACCTGGGAGTACACCGGCACCTCGCTGATTATCTTTAACCACATTAATCAGCGAATGACGCCGGAAGAGTCGTACAACACGGTCAAAAAACTGGACGCAAAGCTGGGCCTCGTCTGGCTTAAACCCGCGGAGATGAACAACACTTACGCCTTTGCCATGAAGCGCGAACGGGCAGAAAAAGAAGGCATTACCACGATGTCGCAGTTGGTGGAGCGCATCGAACATGTGCGCCAGACCGACCCAAAACATAACTGGATGCTGGGCCTGGATCTGGAGTTTGCCGGGCGCAGCGACGGCCTGAAGCCGCTGCAGCAGGTGTACAACATGCCGCTGGACCGCCCGCAAATCCGCCAGATGGACCCCGGCCTTGTCTATAACGCCATCCGTGACGGGTTTGTTGATGCCGGTCTGATCTACACCACCGACGGGCGTATGAAGGGGTTTGACCTGAAAGCGCTGGTGGACGACAAGGGCTTCTTCCCAAGTTACGCTGTCACGCCTGTGGTGCGTGAAGACGTACTGGACTCGCATCCAGGCCTTGAGGAGGCGCTGAACACCCTTTCGTCCGAGCTGAACAATGAGGTGATAACAACCCTGAACGCTAAAGTTGATATCGACCATGAAACCCCGCAGCAGGTGGCCCGTGAATTCCTGCAGCAGAAAGGCTTGCTCTGAGGAGGTATCGTGGAAACGTTACATTATATGATTGATAACGCAGGGTATATTGGCTCTCTCACCCTGCATCACCTGTGGCTGGTGCTGATCGCCGTCGGCCTGGCAATCCTGATTGGCGTGCCGTTGGGCATTCTTATCGTGCGCCATAAATGGCTTGCCACGCCAATACTCGGTTTTGCCACTATTTTGCTCACCATTCCGTCCGTGGCGCTGTTTGGCCTGATGATTCCCCTGTTTTCGCTGATCGGTCAGGGTATTGGCGTAGTCCCTGCGGTGACAGCGGTGTTCCTGTATTCGCTGCTGCCGATTGTCCGCAATACCCACACCGCGTTGGACAGCCTGCCGCCGGGGTTACGTGAGGCCGGGCGAGGCATCGGGATGACGTTTTGGCAGCGCCTGCGCTGGGTGGAAATTCCTATGGCGCTGCCGGTGATTTTTGGCGGAATTCGAACCGCGGTGGTGATGAACATTGGCGTCATGGCCATTGCCGCCGTCATTGGCGCGGGCGGTCTGGGCTTGCTGCTGCTTAATGGCATCGGCGGGAGTGATATCCGCATGCTCATTGCCGGGGCGGTGATGATCTGCCTGTTAGCCATCGTGCTCGACTGGCTGCTGCATCGTCTGCAGCTGCATTTCACTAAATGGTAAAAGAGGCCGCTATGCGTTTTATCCCACTCTGCATACTTTCAACGCTGGCGCTGCTGACAGCCTGCTCTTCCCGGCCAGCGCCAGAACCGCCTCAGGACACCCCAGAGTGCATGAACTATCGCCATATGATGACCGCACCTATGCTGCCGGACGCGGTACAGCGTCTGAAACAAAAGTGTGAAGACTCCCGCCGCAAGCTTATGAATTAAGGCGCTGAGACCAGCGCCAAAGAGGATCCGATAATGATAAAACTTGAAAACCTCACGCGACAATTTGTACAGAAAAACGGGCAGACTTTTAACGCTGTCGACAACGTCAGCCTGAACGTGCCAGAAGGTGAAATGTGCGTGCTGCTCGGCCCTTCCGGCTGCGGTAAAACCACCACCCTGAAAATGATCAACCGCCTGATAAAACCCACCGGCGGCAAGATTTTAATCAACGGCCAGGACACCAACGATCTGGATTCCGTCACACTGCGCCGCAATATCGGCTACGTTATCCAGCAAATCGGCCTGTTCCCGAACATGACGATTGAAGAGAATATCACTGTTGTGCCACGTATGCTGGGCTGGGACAAAGCGCGCTGTAAAGCACGCGCCCAGGAGTTGATGAGCATGGTCGCCCTCGATCCTAACCGCTTCCTCAACCGCTATCCGCGCGAAATGTCCGGCGGCCAGCAGCAGCGTATCGGGGTGATCCGAGCCCTGGCGGCGGATCCTCCGGTGCTGCTGATGGATGAACCTTTTGGCGCGGTTGACCCGATTAACCGCGAAACCATTCAGAACGAGTTTCTGGAGATGCAGCGCCAGTTGAAGAAAACGGTAATGCTGGTCAGCCACGATATCGACGAGGCGCTGAAGCTTGGCGACCGGATTGCCGTCTTCCGCCAGGGTAAAATTGTGCAGTGCGCCAGCCCTGACGAGCTGCTGGCGAAACCGGCCAATGACTTCGTCGGCTCGTTTGTTGGCCAGGACCGCACGCTGAAGCGCCTCCTGTTGGTGCAGGCCGGAGACGTAACCGACCAGCAGCCGACCATTACGGCTCGTGAATCCACGCCGCTGGCGGAAGCTTTCGCCACCATGGATGACAACGACATGCGTTCCATCACCGTCGTTGACGCCGGAGGTAAACCGCTTGGCTTCGTTAAGCGGCGTGAAGCGCGAGGCGCGACGGGCACTTGCACCGACCTCCTTCACCCGTTCCGCGTCACCGGCCGCGCGGAGGAAAACTTGCGCATCGTGCTTTCTAAGCTCTATGAGCACAACATGGTCTGGATGCCGATCACCGATGAAGATGGCCGCTACAGTGGCGAAATTTCGCAGGATTATATTGCCGATTATCTCAGCTCGGGCCGCACCCGTCGGGCGCTGAATATCCAACAAAGTTAATCAATCCTATGCGCTGCTTTGTGGCGGCGCATTTTCCTTTGAGCTTAGCGACGTTCTCCCCCACAATAGCGCCATTCTTTCGCCATCTTATGCGCTATGCACCGAATACAAGCCTTGCCTGACATCAGAGTGATGCTTCGCCGACTGGTGATTGCGGTCTTCATTGGCCTGGCTTCCGCGCTGGTGGTCTGGCTATTTCGGCAGGCCATGTACCTGCTTGAAAACGTCTTCCTCGGCGATCACGGCGGCAGCCTGGTTGCAGCCGCTGCGGCACTCGAACCCTGGCGACGCGTCCTGACGCCTGCCGCAGGTGGCCTGCTGGCCGGGCTTTTGCTGTGGAGCTGGCAACGAGCCACTCGCCAACGCCCTTCTGCCCCCACCGACTATATGGAAGCCATCGAAACCGGCGATGGTCGTCTGGACGTGCCGTCCAGCCTGGTGAAGTCCGCCGCTTCGCTGATAGTCGTCGCCAGCGGGAGCGCAATAGGACGCGAAGGGGCGATGATTCTGCTGGCAACGGTTTTTGCTTCGCTGTTTGCCCAGCGCTTTACTCCGGACAAAGAGTGGAAGCTGTGGGTCGCCTGCGGCGCGGCTGCGGGGATGGCGAGCGCCTATCATGCACCGCTGGCGGGCAGCCTGTTTATTGCGGAAATTCTGTTTGGCTCACTGATGCTTGCCTCGCTGGGGCCGGTGGTGATTGCCGCCGTCAGCGCCCTGTTGATGACGCATTTGCTGAACGGCGGGCAGGCTCCGCTGTATATCGTCACGCTTCTTGATCCCCCTCAGCCTTCGCATTATGGGCTAATGGCGCTGCTCGGCTTAACCGCGGGCGTGCTCGGGCCGCTAATTCTCTGGCTGCTGGCGCGAAGCAGCACGCTGTTTCGTTCACTTAAGCTGTCGCCGCCGCTGCAGCTGGCGCTCGGCGGGCTGATTGTCGGCCTGCTTTCGCTGGTCACCCCGACGGCATGGGGCAACGGCTACAGCGTGGTGCAGTCGTTTCTTTCCAGCCCGCCTGCGCTGCTGTTTGTCGGTGGCGTGCTGCTGTGCAAACTGCTGGCGGTGATGGCAAGCAGCGGCTCCGGCGCACCGGGCGGCGTATTTACGCCCACGCTGTTTATGGGGGCGGCACTGGGCATGCTGTTTGGCCAGGTTTGTGGCCTGTGGGGCGGCGGTGAACCGCTGATGATCCTGCTGGGGCTGACGGGAATGGCGTCTTTGCTGGCGGCCACGACGCACGCGCCTATCATGGCGACGCTGATGATTTGTGAAATGACCGGGGAGTTTACGCTGCTCCCCGGTCTGCTGCTGACCTGCGTGATAGCCTCCACGCTTTCGCGCTGGCTACGCCCGCAGTCGGTCTACCGTCAGAGCGCTACGCAGCCGGGTTAGGTCGATATAGGCTCCCAGCTCACGCTGTTCGGCCCGGGGCAGGTACGGCAGTTCACCGACCAGCGGCCCCGGCAGTTTTTTGCTCAACACCTCGATAATTTCCGCGTAGTGCGCAAGGCCTGGGTTGATACGGTTCGCGACCCAACCAATAAACGGCAGCCCGTCGTTGGCAATCGCCTGCGCCGTCAGCAGCGCATGGTTGATGCACCCTTCCTGAATCCCCACCACCAGAAGCACCGGCAGCTGCTCTTGTACCACCCAGTCCGACAGCGGACGAAGATCGTTCATCAGGCTGCGCCAGCCGCCCGTGCCTTCGACGACGACGTGATCCATTTGGTCGGCCAGCCTTTGCAGGCCGCTCGACAGCAGCGAGTAGTTAATCGGCCCGTGATGGCTGATGCTGCTCTCTTCCTCGCTGAGCGCGATAGGATTGATCGCTTCATAGGGCAGTTTGATCGTGGAGACGCTTTGCAGTACCAGCGCATCTTTATTGCGCAGCCCGTCTGGCGTCTCTTTACTGCCCTTCGCGACCGGCTTGTAGCCAACGACGCTTTTCCCGCTGGCCGACAACGCCTGCAGTAAGGCTCGTGACACCACCGTCTTCCCGACGGCAGTATCCGTACCTGTTATAAAGAAACGCTTAAGCATGGCTGTCTCCCGAGGTAATGCTAGCCAGATAATTAAAGAGAAAAACTAACGCGGGAAAGTCTAAAAGAATGGCGCTGTAGCCAGATTGAGATAGCGCAATTTTTGGTGAATCAGGGCCGAAGATTAGCCCTGCAGCAGGCGAATTAATAAAGAGCCGTTATACATTGCATCTTTTACCAGCGCCGCGCCGGCCATGGTACCTCGGTTATCAAACTGCGTCCCTTCGACCACCGTATGACTGCTATAGGCGGGTAATGCCTGCTGGCGAATACAGTCCGTAATCGCGGGGTGAAGGATGGCGGCGGCGCGGTTAAGCGGTGAACCGATAAGAATTTTTTGCGGATTAAACAGGTTAACCATGATGGCCAGAATACGCCCCACGTTTTGCCCGACGCCGATAATAATATCTTTTGCCAGCAGATCTCCGCTTAACGCGGCGTCGCACAGGGATTCCACGCTCAGCGGCTGGCCGTGTAACATTGAGCCCATTGACTGGCTCATACGCTGCTGCGCCAGCTCCAGCACGCTTTCGACGCTGGCAATGGTTTCAAGACAGCCGTGGTTGCCGCAGTAGCAGCGTTTTCCGTAAGGATCGACCTGCGTGTGGCCAATTTCCACCAGGCTGCTGCTGCCCGCGTGAAGCAAACGCCCATCGGTGATAACGCCTGCGCCAACGTTGTGATCAATCACCACCTGAATCACATCTCTTGCGCCCTGAGAAGCACCAAACAGCCCTTCAGCCATGGTCCAGGCGCTGATATCGTGCTGGATAAAGACCGGGACGCCGGTGTGATTGCCCAGCGCCTCGCCCAGCGGCATATCGCAGACATCGTAGAACGGCATGCGATGAATAACACCATGAACGGTATCAATGATGCCCGGTAGCGTAATGGCGATGGCGGTCAGGCGTTCAAGCTTTTGCTGATGGCGAATAAAGAACTGATCGACCTGAAAGATGATGCGTTCCAGTAAAGGCTGCGGGTCGTCCGTCGGCAAGTCTACCGTGTCTTCAACCACCAGCTTGCTGCTAAGGTCGCGCAGTCCCAGTGAAATTTCACGGCGGCTCAGGCGAATTGAGAGGTAATGCCAGGCTTCTGTTTCAAGCATTAAGCCCACCGCGGGGCGACCACGGCTGCCGGGGTCCTGAATCTCCGTTTCCTGTACCAGATGCGCCTCAAGCATTTCCCGCACAATCTTAGTGATACTGGCCGGAGCCAGCTGCGCCAGGCGGGAAAGATCGATTCGCGACACCGGACCGTGGGTATCAATCAAACGATAAACAACGCCGGCATTGGTTTGTTTAATCTGATCGATATGGCCCGGTTGACTATCAGCAACCACGTGGTACTCCCTTTATTTTCGCGCTTCGAAATAAACTTTTAGGCTATGGTGAAACACTTCAAGTGGGGTCGTCAAATATTTACGTAGGGTTGTGATTTACCGCACATATTCCCGCCACATTTGGCCTATTTTAACGCCCATGAGGCCTCGGTCAGCAGCGCCGAGATTCGCTTCGCTGCTTCCGATAATTCCCGATGCTTTGGCCAGACCAGCCACAGCTCAGACTGTGCCTCTGGCTCGTCAATGGGGAGCCAAACCACATCACTCAGGCGAATGCGCTGGAACGAAGCTGGCAGGATGGAAACCCCCAGCCCGGCAGACACCAACCCAATGATCGTCATCGCCTCGCCAACTTCCTGGGTGATGTACGGCACGATGTTATAGCGGCGGAGCAGCCCAATAATGTCGTCGTAAAGCCCGGTGCCTACGTGCGGGTCAAAGAAAACAAACGGCTCCTGAGCAAGTTGTGTCAGCGATATCGAACGGCTGCCTGCCAGCGGATGATCGCGATGCACCATCGCCAGCAGCGGTTCACGCAGGATGAGCGTCCAGTTCAGGGTATCCGGCAGACGCGTATTGCGCATCAATCCCAGCTCAAGCTCGCCCTCATTCAGGGGGGCAATTTGTTCCCGGGTGTTCACTTCCCGCATCTGAAGATGCACGTCAGGATAGCGCTTGCGAAAGCGAGACAGGCTGTCAGAAACGGCCTTAATAAACGGTGCTGATGAGGTAAAGCCAATGCGCAGCTCGCCGGTTTCGCCCTGATGCAGCCGGGCAGCACGCGCGGCTGCGGCATCCACCTGGCCGAGAATTTGCCTGGCATCAGAGAGAAACTGCTGGCCGGCTGCGGTGAGGTTAACGCTGCGGTTGGTACGCGCCAGCAGGCGAGCGCCGATTTGCTCTTCAAGGATCTGAATTTGCTGGCTAAGAGGCGGCTGGGAGATCCGCAGCCGTGCCGCCGCCCGGCCAAAATGCAGCTCTTCGGCAACGGCGATGAAATAGCGCAGGTGGCGCAGCTCTATATTCATATGTTTAAAGTATCATTTGAGATTATTAATATATTAGACATAACATTTACACTTTTCTACTCTGTAAAGAATAAGTTAACACCTGCGTAAGGATCTCCCTTGAGTCGTACAACTACCGTCAGCACAGCCCCGACAGAGGATGTTGACGAAAGCCGGTCTGCCCCTTCTGTCAGCTATATCAAACGCGGTACCCCTCAGTTTATGCGCGTCACGCTGGCGCTGTTTTCCGCCGGGCTGGCTACCTTTGCCCTGCTCTATTGCGTCCAGCCTATTTTACCGGTGCTCTCTCATGAATTTGGCGTCAGCCCGGCAAGCAGCAGTATTTCGCTATCGGTTTCTACCGCCATGCTGGCTATCGGGCTGCTGTTTACCGGCCCGCTGTCGGACGCCATTGGCCGTAAACAGGTCATGGTTACGGCTCTGCTGCTGGCTTCCTGCTGTACTTTGTTGTCAACGCTGATGACCAGCTGGCACGGCATTTTGATCATGCGCGCGCTCATCGGCCTTTCCCTTAGCGGCGTTGCTGCCGTGGGCATGACCTACCTCAGCGAGGAGATGCACCCGAGCGTGGTGGCGTTTTCGATGGGCCTGTACATCAGCGGGAACTCAATCGGCGGAATGAGCGGCCGCCTGATCACCGGGGTACTCACCGACTTCTTTACCTGGCGCGTGGCCGTCGCGGCTATCGGCTGTTTTGCCCTTGCCTCAGCGCTGATGTTCTGGAAGATTCTGCCGCAGTCGCAGCATTTTCGCGCCTCCAGCCTTCGCCCTAAAACGCTGTTTATTAACTTCCGCCTGCACTGGCGGGACCAGGGGTTACCGCTGCTGTTTGCGGAAGGCTTCCTGCTGATGGGGGCGTTTGTCACCCTCTTTAACTACATTGGCTACCGCATGATGGAAGCCCCATGGTTTCTGAGCCAGGCGGTGGTGGGCCTGCTGTCCGTCGCCTATCTGACCGGGACATGGAGCTCACCTAAAGCAGGCGCCATGACCGCGAAATATGGCCGCGGTCCCGTGCTGATTGGCTTCACGGCCATTATGTTCCTTGGTTTAACGCTGACCGTTTTCTCCTCGCTTATCGTTATTTTTGCCGGGATGCTGCTGTTCTCCGCCGGTTTCTTTGCCGCCCATTCGGTTGCCAGCAGCTGGATTGGGCCACGCGCACGTCGGGCCAAAGGCCAGGCTTCGTCGCTGTATTTGTTCAGCTATTACCTGGGCTCCAGCCTGGCGGGTACCCTTGGCGGCGTGTTCTGGCACCAGTTTGGCTGGAACGGCGTGGCGGCGTTTATCGGCTCGCTGCTGCTGGTCGCCCTGCTGGTTGCCACCCGTTTGCACCATAAGGCGCACTAACCTGCTGCCGCTCTCGTGTTCAGGCAAGCTTAATGCTATTTTCTTTGGCGTTAACAACCTGTTCACGAGGCCATATGGAAAAGCAAAACTATAATCACCTGACCCGTACCTTCCAGCGTCTGTCCCGGTTTGATCATCTGTCAGCCATTGCCGGCTGGGACATGTCCACCATGATGCCCGCTAACGGTAGCCAGGCGCGCGGCGAGGCTCTCGCTGAACTCAGCGTGCTTAAGCACCAGATCCTGACCGACAAGAAAATTGCCACCCTGCTCCAGGCCGCAGCTCAGGAAGATCTGAACGATGTGGAGCGTGCCAACCTGCGTGAAATGACTCGCCACTACCAGGAAGCGGTGCTGCTCCCGGATGCGTTAGTAGAAGAGAAATCACTGGTAGGTACGCGCTGCGAGCACGGCTGGCGTACCCAGCGCCCGGCGAACGACTGGCAGGGTTTTTCCGCGAACCTGAAGGAAGTCGTTCGCGTCAGCCGCGAAGAGGCACGTCTGCGCGCAGAGGCAAAAGGCATTTCCCGCTATGATGCGCTGCTGGACATCTATGAACCCGGCATGACCAGCGCCAAGCTCGACGTATTGTTTGGCGATCTGCGCGGCTGGCTGCCGGATCTGCTCCAGAAGGTGGTTGATAAGCAGTCCAAAGAAAAAATGCTGACGTCACAGGGCCCTTTCGCCACCGAAACCCAGCGCCAGCTCGGGCTGGATACCATGGCGCTGCTCGGCTTTGACTTTAACGGCGGCCGCCTTGACGTCAGCGCGCATCCCTTCTGCGGCGGCGTGCCTGAAGATGTGCGAATCACGACTCGCTATAACGAAGAAGAGATGTTCAGCTCGCTGTTTGGCGTGATTCATGAAACCGGCCACGCCCGCTATGAGCAAAACCTGCCCCGGGAATGGCTCGGCCAGCCCGTTGCGCTGGCGCGTTCTACCGCCATTCATGAATCCCAAAGTCTGTTCTTTGAAATGCAGCTTGGGCGCAGCGCGCCGTTCCTGAAACTGCTGTTACCCAAAGTGATTGAGCGTTTTGGTCCGCAGCCGGCGTTCGAGCTGAACAATTTTATCAACGTCAACCAGCAGGTGGAACGCGGCTACATTCGCGTCGATGCCGATGAAGTGAGCTACCCGGCGCACGTCGTGCTGCGGTATGAAATTGAACGGGCGCTGATCGACGGTGATATCGAGGTGGATGACATTCCGGCGCTGTGGAATGAGAAGATGCAGTCCTGGCTGGGCCTGTCCACCGAAGGCAATTACCGCCACGGCTGTATGCAGGATATTCACTGGACTGACGGCGCTTTCGGCTACTTCCCGTCCTACACTCTGGGCGCGATGTACGCGGCGCAACTCTTTAGCGCGGCATCACGCGCGCTGCCGGACCTGGAGCAGGCGATCGCCAGCGGGAATTTCACCCCCTTATTTGACTGGTTGAAGCAAAATATCTGGCAGCACGGCAGCCGTTTCACCACCTCACAGCTGATAACCAACGCCACCGGAGAAGATCTTAACCCGTTGTATTTCCGCAAGCATTTAGAATCACGTTACCTGTAATCCCCTCACGCCGGGTCGTCTGTACCCGGCGTTGTACATTACGTTACATGCCGATACCAATCACTCACTGAACACTTTGATTCCCCAGCCTATAGTTCATTTCAACGGCCCCGCAGTGGGGTTGACACACAAACAAATTCGAGGATGTCGAAATGAAAAAAGTATTAGCTCTGGTTGTTGCCGCTGCTATGGGTCTGTCTTCTGCCGCTTTCGCTGCTGACACCACCGCTACCGTTCCAGCTGCTGCTCCAGCAACCACCGCTGCTGCTCCTGCTGCTAAAGCGCCAGCTGCAAAAGTAACGCATCACAAGAAACACAAAAAAGCTGCCGCTCAGAAAGCTCAGGCTGCTAAAAAGAAACACAAAAAAGCCGCTAAACCAGCCACCGAGCAGAAAGCTCAGGCTGCTAAAAAACACCACAAAAAAGCAACCAAACCAGCTGCTCAGAAAGCCCAGGCTGCTAAAAAACACCACAAAAAAGCAGTAAAACCAGCTGCACAGAAAGCTCAGGCTGCTAAAAAACACGTGAAAAAACATCACAAAGCCGCTGCTAAACCAGCTGCACAGCCAGCAGCACAGCCAGCAGCATAAGTTAAACGGGGCGACCCGTTAGCTTGAAGCGTTTACATAAACACCCGGCTTGCCGGGTGTTTTATTAGGAATAAGGCACAGCCTTTAGCACGTACTTATTTCTGGAGTGCGGATAATGTTGCGACGCTACAGTTTCGAGTTAATCCTCGCCCTGCTGATCATCTGCGGTATTATTACGCTGAGCTTCTGGCTCTGATAGCGTAGTCTGCTGTTTTCACTCCCACTTTCGGTCCGTTCCGACTATAGTTACTGCATCTATAAAAACCATAATTATTAGCCCCTTCAGAGAGAGCTATGCGCAAAAGTGTTGTGTTGTTTTTAGGAGCATTGATCCTTTTACCTCAACTCGTTCACGCGGACGAAGACGACAGCCCGGCGAACGTTAAAACACTGTTCTTCGGCAAAGATGACCGTATTCGCGTGACCAACCCTGAGGACGCCCCCTGGGATGCCATTGGCCAGTTGGAAACCGCCAGCGGCAACTTATGTACCGCCACCCTGATTTCACCGCATCTGGCCTTAACTGCCGGGCACTGCCTGCTGCAGCCGCCGCGTGGTAAGGCAGACAAAGCCATCGCCCTGCGCTTTATTTCCCACAAAGGGCAATGGCGCTATGAGATCCATGATATCGAAGGCCGCGTGGACAAGTCCCTCGGTCGCCGCCTTAAGCCGGACGGTGACGGGTGGCTGGTTCCGTCTAACGCAGCGCCTTACGATTTTGGCCTGATTATTATCCGTAATCCGCCTTCAGGTATCACGCCACTGCCGCTGTTTACCGGCGACAAAGACGCGCTAACCGAAGCATTAAAGGCGCAGGATCGTAAAGTGACGCAGTCCGGCTATCCGCTGGATCATCTCGACGACCTGTATACCCACAGCAACTGTCTGGTGACGGGCTGGGCGCAAGCGTCCGTGCTGTCGCACCAGTGCGATACGCTCCCCGGCGATAGCGGTTCACCGCTGTTGCTGAAAACCGATCAGGGCTGGCAGCTGATTGCGGTGCAAAGTTCCGCCCCGGCAGCTAAAGACAGATACAGAGCTGACAACCGCGCCATTTCAGTCACCGGCTTCCGCGACAGACTGGAAGCGCTGGCACAATAAGCGCTCAACCCGATACCGTCGGGCACCGTAGCAATAACGGTTGCCCGGCAGCTAAACATTTTTTGACATCATCTTGCGGTGCGTATGTATTGACATAATGATGCCAAACCCGGCCATTAGCACGATCAACGCCGAGCCTCCGTAGCTTATTAACGGCAGCGGAACACCTACTACCGGCAAGATTCCGCTGACCATACCGATGTTCACAAACACATAAACGAACAAAATCAGTATCAGGCTACCGACAACCATGCGGCCAAAAAGCGTCTGAGCCTGAGCGGCGATGATCAACCCGCGCATAATCACCAGCAGATACAGCGCCAGCAGCACTAAAATGCCGATAAAGCCCAGTTCTTCCGCCAGAACGGCAAACACAAAGTCGGTGTGCCGCTCCGGTAAAAACTCCAGCTGCGACTGTGTGCCGTGCAGCCAGCCTTTCCCTACCATACCGCCAGAACCAATAGCAATTTTTGACTGAATAATGTGATAGCCCGCCCCACGCGGATCGCGGGTCGGATCCAACAGCATCATGATGCGTTCACGCTGATAGTCATGCATAAGAAAGAACCACAGCACCGGAATGAACACCGCAATTAGCGCGGCAGCGGCGGCGATAATCCGCCAGCTAATGCCGGACAGGAACAACACGAAAAGACCGGATGTGGCCACCAGAACGGCGGTCCCGAGGTCGGGCTGCATCGCAATAAGCAAGGTGGGAACAAAAATCAGCGCCAGGGCGATGGCGGTATGTTTTAGCGATGGAGGACAGGGATTGTGATTGATAAACCGCGCCACCATCAGCGGGACGGCAATCTTTGCGATTTCAGAAGGCTGGAAGCGGATAACGCCGAGATCCAGCCAGCGCTGAGCCCCTTTACTGATTTGCCCGATGCTATCCACCATTAGCAGTAAAATCACGCACAGGGCAAAGAGCCAGGGGGCGGATCTTTCATAAAAGCGAGGAGGGATTTGCGCCATGGCGATCATCACGATGAGTCCCATCGCTATCTGCCCGGCTTTGCGCTCCATCATCCCAGGCTCCTGGCCGCTGGCGCTCCACATCACAAACGCGCTGTAGGCAAGCAGCAGCATAATCAACAGCAGCAGCGAAGCATCAAGATGCATCTTTAGCCAAAACATTCTTTTCTGATGAATATTTTCCATGTAATACCTCTGCCACCACAAGGTAATTCAGGCATGGTTCCTGATATATTCACGGGACAAACTAGCGGATTGCCCTCAGCGTTATTTCCATATCCACATCATGACCCGATAGTTTACCCGGTAATATTTGACTATTAATTTGAGCTGCTGGTGATAGCGTAGCTGTAGGTGGCCGGAATTATTTTTTTATCCACGGAGGATATTAACCCTATGGCCATTGCTTCACTGGGAGAATAGTTTGTAAGGTTATACTCGCTATGCAGTATCTCGGCTATTTTGGCATCATCAAGTTTTGTACATGCCCGATACGTTTTTTTAAACATCTCATTGAAACGACGTGTTTCTTTTTCAAGATAAGCCACATCTGCTGGCCTGACATCTCCCTGATGTGAGATAGAGGCCGGGTGCAGGAACAGGCTGCCTTCAGGCAATGAGCGCCTGTCGTCTGCGGCGCAAAACATGATCGTTGCTGAAGAGCCGACGGTGGACATAGCCACGGTTGTTACGGGGATAGCAGAGCTTCTGACGGCAGCGGCGGCCATCAAGCCCGCATCCATATCACCGCCATAGCTATTGATGTAGAGATAAATTCTTTCTACATCATTATTTTTATTAACTTCATCAAAAGCGCTGACCAGCCTCGATACGGCGGAAGGTTGCATTTCTCCGGTATAATAAATTTTGGCTATTTTATTTTTATCTTCCACTGGCTGCGCTGCAGCAAATGAAGAATACGAAATTAACACTGTAATGATCAGGTGTATTGCGGCTTTCACATGTCTCTCCTTGATAAACTCAACTTAACATTCCATTTCTTCATAGCTTATAACATGGGATTGCAAAAGCAAGGTGATTTATAACCAGTAATTAAACAAAGAGTTAATATTGAAAAGAAAAAACCCAATAACTTAAAAAATAAAATAACCCTCTGTAATAGCAGGAATATTAACCCATAATTTAATAGCCCACTACGCCGGGCGTAGCGCCAAAATGACCTCCAGCGGCTTAGGCGGGCTGAAATAATAGCCCTGCAGCCGGTCGCAGCCTGCCCGGCCAAGCAGCTTGAGCTGCTCTTCGTTTTCCACGCCCTCCGCCGTCACTGCCATCCCCAGCGCGGTGGCAATACGTACCGTTCCATTCACCAGCGCCAGCGCTTGTTCATCGCGGTCCACCAGTCCGGCCAGGGACTTGTCTATTTTGATGGTGTCAAAGTTAAAACGGCGCAAATAGCCGATGCTCGAATAACCGTTGCCGAAATCGTCCAGCGCCACCGCCGTGCCCTGAGACTTAAGATTGCGAATTGCCGTCAGGGCGCGCTCCGGGTTTTCCAGCACATAGCTTTCCGTCACTTCCAGTTCAAGCCTTTGCGCCGGGAACGCCGTTTCCTGTAGCACCCGGGCAACCTTGTCTTCAAATTCCGGGTCGCGGAACTGCGCCGGAGAAATGTTTACCGACAGCCGCAGATCCTCATGGGGAGCTAAATCACTGCACGCCTGGCGGAGCACAAACAATCCGAGCGAATAGATAAGACCGCTCGTTTCAGCCACGGGAATAAACTCATCTGGCAACAGTTCTCCTCCTGGGCGACGCGGCCAGCGTACCAGCGCTTCCACACCGGCCATCGCCTGGCTACGTGCATCCATAATCGGCTGGTACCAAACCTCAAACTCATTCCGTAGAAGGCCCGCGCGAATGTCATTTTCGATGGTTAAACGGCGCTCACGAACGTTATTCAACGCGGCATCATAATAAGTCGTGCGACCTTTTCCGGTAATTTTAGAGTGATACATAGCGATATCGGCCCGGCGGAACAGCTCCGAGCTGCTGCAATCCACCAGCGAGCCCGAAGCTATTCCGATACTGGCGCTAATATGAAGGGTACTTTCTCCCACGGGGACAGGCTGGCTAAGAAAATCCAGGACTGAACCCGCGAAGGCGGCTGAGTGTTCCCCGGCCCTCTCCCCGCCGATCATCATGGCAAATTCATCCCCTCCCATGCGCACCAGCATGCCGTTTGGTGGCACGCGATCGCGAAGAGCATGAGCAATGGTCACGATTAACTGGTCGCCTTTATCGTGCCCGTAAATATCATTCACGTCCTTAAAACCATCGAGATCGATAAATACCACGCTTTTTTCGTCGCTATCTCCCCGTTTACTGATGGTTTCCAGCCGCTCGATGAGCGCTCGTCGGTTAGGTAAATGGCTGAGCCAGTCGGTTAACGCGATATTTCTCGCCTGCTTTTCACCTCGAGCCAGCTTGTACAGCCCCAGGCTGCTGATGACGATAAAGACCAGGATTAGCACCGCCGCAAGCATCGTAATGCGCATAATATCTGCCGAAGCGGCGCGGGCCGCCTCTGCTCCAGGCTGCCGCGGCTGCCAGCTAAGGTATCCCAGCGTTTCACCGGAGGCGCTGTTCAGCGGGACACTTGAAGAATCAGATGGCGTAGGCGTCAGGCGTAGGTTTTCAATCTGAAACGTGTTTCCCAGCTCTTTTAGCATTGAGTTATTAATCTGACGGCCAATCACCAGGTAACGGCGCGTGGCGTCGTGAACCTGAAGCCGCCCCAACATGGGCCGAATCAGCCCAATGCCAATAAACGAAACGCCGCTCTCGGTTTGCGTGATCCCGGCAAAAATTTTTTTGTCGTCTTTAAGCGTTTGCGCGTTCTGGTGGACGAGGGACGCAAACCCCTTCCCAAGTTGAGAAATGTTTTGCCCCGTTACGCGTTGCCCACGAAACGAGCCCCAAAGCACATTGAACCCTTCATCCAGCACGTACACGCCATCATAGAGGTTATTGATTTTGTAACCCGCGCCCCAGGTGTTATACAGCCAGTTAACGTCCAGCTCAGGGCGATAAACTTGATTTACGGCATCGTCCCAGACCGCATTATCAATAACCAACGCCCACACGCGGTTGACCGAAGTCTGTATGGCCCCCTGTACCGACAGGGCGCTTCGGTGTTCATCTATCTCATTGGTTTTACTGCTAATAAGGTGAAGTGAAAGGTAGAGGAGCGCGATAATAGACACGATCAGCCCGATGCCTGCCATAAACACCATGGCAAACAGGGCTCCAGCAACGGGCGTGTTTTTCCAGCTAAGAGGATTACGCAATTTCAGCTCTCTTCTAAGTGAAATAACGTGAAGGTTTTTAGGCTTTTGATTTAGAGAAGTGCTTTTACCGTAAAATAAGCGTAATACACCCTGAGGAAAGCGCTGCCCGAATCATTAACGAGCAGCGTGATGGATCAGGCAATTTTGATAATAACCATCCCTACCAGCAACAAACTTAGTCCAACCCAACCTTTGCGGTTAAGGCGCTGGCCGAAGAGGATCCAGCCCGCGGCCACGGTGGCGGCGATACCAAACCCGCCCCAGAGCGCATAGGCGACGGATAACTCAATGCCTTTAACGGCCTGAGCCAGGGCGCTGAACGCGGCCAGCACGGCCAGCAGAGACAGCACACCGTAAATCGGGCGTTTGAAACCATCAGATTGTTTTAAAAAGATATTGGCGACGATTTCCAGAATAATGGCTAACGTTAGCCACAGGGCGTGTACCCACTCAAACGACTGCATGATGCTCCCCTTTCTCTGATATCACCGGGCGTGATTTTTTCTCTCGCGTACCCGATTTAATCAGCGCAATACCAATAACCAACGTAGTTAAGCCAAGTATTTTTAGCGGTGAAATGGACTCATCAAACAGCATGACGCTGAAGACGGTAATAAACAGAATACCGATGCCTTCCCACATGGCATATGCCACGCCAAGGGCGATTTTTTTCACCGAAAACGCCAGAAAAATATAGGAGATCGCGATCATGACCAGCATGAAAATATACCCCATATTACTTTCGTTTACGCTTGACCATTTCATTGACAAGGTGCCGGTAATTTCGGCAACGATGGCTAATCCCAATAAAACCCAATAAATCATGATTTCTCTCCTGACAGAGAAAATAAAGATACAAAAAACCGACAAGCCACGTCACACGACGAGCAAGCGAAAATTTGAAAACCAGAAAAAAAATGTCAGAAGAAAGGGACTATAGCGCGTTGCGCCAGTGCTGCTCACCAGAAAGTGAAGATGTAGATGTGATAAAAACAGAATGCTGATTGAATGAAGTGCTGAACGTATTGTCCATAATATTTCCAACTTACCCGCGGTGTTGCTTCTCATCAGTTGCGGATAGAAAATTGTCCTCAGTAGTTAAACACGGTGATTTTATACCATAATTCGGTATGTTAGCGGCTGACCTTTACACTCCTTTACGCAAAACGACAGCAAAAACACAATGTATCAAACTGTTTTTAACGTTTAAAATAACGTAATAAAGGGACACCTGTTTTAACGGTGGTGTATTATTCCCCCGCCCGCACATTGGAGAACCCGCCACGATGGCAAAACCAATTATTACACTCAAAGCACTGAAGGCCGTGATCATGCTGGGCATGCTGGTCATTATTTTGGTGGGTATTAAAGCGGCTGCCGACATCATTGTGCCATTTATTCTGGCGCTATTTATTGCCGTTATTCTAAACCCGCTAATTCGTCGTCTTGAACGGCTTCGGGTGCCGCGCGTGCTGGCCATCAGCCTGGTAATTGTCGTCATTATCCTGAGCATGGTGCTGCTGCTGGCCTATCTCGGCACTTCGCTAAACGAACTTGCGCGGACCCTGCCGCAGTACCGCTCTTCATTGGTGGTGCCGTTAAAAACCCTTGAACCCTGGCTGCAGCGCGCGGGAATTTCTGTTTCTGTCGATGAGTTAATGAAGTATGTCGATCCTAATGCCCTGATGACGCTGGTTACCGGTCTGCTGACGCAACTTTCCAACGCGATGACGTCTATCTTTTTACTGCTGCTGACCGTGGTGTTTATGCTGATTGAGGTCCCACAACTGCCGCGCAAGCTGCAGCAGCTGATGGCTCGCCCGGAAGAAGGTATGGGCGCCATTCAGCGTGCGCTGGACAGCGTCAGCCATTATTTGGTGCTAAAAACGGCCATCAGCATCGTCACCGGCCTTGTCGTATGGGGCATGCTTGCCGCCCTTGACGTCCGCTTTGCCTTTATCTGGGGGCTGCTGGCCTTCGCACTCAACTATATTCCAAACATCGGCTCCGTGCTGGCGGCCATCCCGCCGGTGGTGCAGGTTCTGGTATTTAACGGGTTGTACGAGGCCCTGATTGTCGTCGCGGGTTATCTTCTGATTAACCTGGTGTTTGGCAATATCCTGGAGCCGCGCATGATGGGCCGAGGGCTTGGGCTCTCTACGCTGGTGGTATTCCTGTCACTCATCTTCTGGGGCTGGCTGCTCGGTCCGGTCGGTATGCTGCTGTCCGTGCCGCTGACGATTGCGGTGAAGATTGCGCTGGAACAAACGGAAGGCGGGAAAAGTATTGCGGTGCTGCTGAGTGATATGAGCAAGTCCTGAAGATTTTGCCCTCTCCCCAAAAGGAGGGAGAGGTAAGATCACATGCAATATATTTTATCCCCTCTCCCTTTGGGAGAGGGTTAGGGTGAGGGAAAAATCACTCCGGATCTAACTCAAAACGCTCCGCAATATACCCCAGCGCCTGCGACACGCCATCCGCGCTAATGGTATGCACCACGCCGGGTTCAAACAGCGTTTCAACTTCCGCGCCAGCTTCAATTAATGCCGCGGCAGCCGCTTCACTTTCAGCCCACGGAATCACCTGATCCGCCATACCATGAATCAACAGCGCCGACGCATCTGCCGCCACGTGATACGGTTTGGGTGAAGCAAGACGCCCGGAAAATGCCACTACGCCCGCCAGTGGAAAACGGGAGGTGGCCAGAACATCCAGGGCCATGATAGATCCCTGAGAGAAGCCCAGCAGAATGACCTGATCTTTACCCGGCGTCACGTCATGCTGCTTAAAAATAGCTTGCAGCTTCGCATCAAACGCGGCCCGGGCCTCTACCACTCGCTGCGGGCGGTTTTGTGCTGTCACGCCATCCAGGCTGAACCACTGCCAGGCATCGCCGCCGCCGTCAAAAGGCTCGCTGCCGTTCGGGGAGGCAAATAGCACTTCAGGCATGACCTGCTGGACAAAAAGCCCCAGCCCTTCGAGATCCGCCCCGGAACTCCCTACCCCATGTAACATCACGATCAGTTTTTTCATTTCCCTGCCCTGTGCTCAAACCTGAATGAATATCCTCGCAGGCGGCTACCTTATCGCGATCCCCCCCTTCACAACAAGTCAACCGCCGCTAAATACGCGGCAATACCGAGCTTGTTTTTGAGCAACCGCTCAAGTATATTTCGCGCTTGAGCAACCGCTCAAATTTGGATTATTTTAGAGGCATTCAACATGCGCTTCACTAACCGCTGGCTGATTCTGGCGATCCTGACCAGCACCCTTTTCCTGATCATTATAGATATGACGGTGCTTTACACGGCACTGCCCAGGCTCACCCAGGCCTTAAACGCTACGGCGTCTGAAAAACTGTGGATCATTAACGCCTACCCGCTGGTGGCGGCGGGCCTGCTACCCGGCGCGGGCATGCTGAGTGACCGCCTGGGCCACAAGCTGCTCTTTATGTCCGGGTTACCTGTTTTCGGCCTCGCTTCGCTCTGCGCGGCCTACTCGCCCACGGCTGAACTGCTGATCGCTTCTCGCGTGTTTCTGGCTATAGGTGCCACGATGATGATGCCAGCCACGCTTGCCATCGTGCGTCAGGTCTTTACCAACGAGCGCGAACGGGCGCTGGCCATCGGCATTTGGTCTGCCGTGGCTTCTGCCGCCGCGGCGCTTGGCCCGGTTATTGGCGGCGTGCTGCTGGAGTACTTCTGGTGGGGATCGGTCTTCCTGATTAACGTGCCGGTCGTCTTGCTGGTTATCGTTTTTGCCTGGTTCTTGATCCCACGGGATGCGGGGAACGCCAACCGTCCCTGTGATTTCACCGCTTCACTGCTGATTATGCTTGGCCTTGTAGGCGTGATTTACGCGCTCAAGGAACTCAGCAAGATGGATGCCTCGTGGCTAACCGTAGCCAGCTCTTTGCTGGCTGGCGTCGTCTTTTTAACGCTGTTTGTTCGTCGCCAACAGCGTTCGGCCCAGCCGATGATCGATTTCTCGCTGTTCCGTAACCGCATGTTTGCCAGCGGCATTAGCGTGGCGATTATCACCATGATCGCGCTAACCGGCATTGAGCTGGTGTTGACCCAGCGCCTGCAGCTTGTCCTGGGCCTGACGCCGCTGTTAGCCGGGCTGTCGATTCTGCCTATTCCGATTGGCTCGGCCCTGGCTTCACCGCTGGCCGGCGTCGTGCTGCCACGCTGGGGCGGCGCAAAACTTATGGTCTTCGGCCTGCTGGTGACAGCGATGGGTATGACGGGTATGGCTTTGCTAGCCGATTACAGTCTGACGCCACAGCTCGCCGCGCTGTTTGTCATCGGGCTTGGGCTCGGCGTGGCGTTTACCGCCGCATCAACATCCATCATGCTCAATGCCCCGGAAGAAAAAGCCGGCATGGTCGCGGCGATTGAGGATGTCTCATGGGAAATGGGCGGCGTACTTGGCGTGACGCTGCTGGGCGGCCTGATGACCGCGGTCTACAGCGCAAGCCTGGTGTTGCCTGAAGGCCTGGTGGCAGGAAACAGCGCGTACGACAGTCTGGATGAGGCTCTGCACCTTGCAGGCTCGATGAGCACGGCAAGCGCCGCCCTGCTGAAAGAGCTGGCGCGAAACGCCTTCAGCCATGCCTATCTGACGGTGATTATCTGCGCCGCCGTGCTGGTCGCCGTCAGCACCGCGATCTTGAAATATGTGCTGCGCCAGCCGGAAAAGCTGTCCAGCCAGCGTGTTAAAAACTGATAAGATGCTCCATCAGCGATTCAGATAACCGTGGAAACGTCATGAAAGAAGCACCGGACACGCTAAGAAGCAAAATCCTGAGCGGGGCCATTGAGCTGTTCATTGAGAAAGGCATTGAAAAGGTGACCACCCGCGAACTCACCGAGCGGGTGGGTATTTCACGGAGCCACATTTACCACTACTTCAGCGACTGGCAAACGCTTTGCATTGAAGCAATGACCGCGTTTTTGATGGCCGATCTGCACAAGTTTACCGCTGAAACCAACACGTTTTCCCCGGAAGATAAGCTGCAACGCTTGATCCACACGTATCTCCCTCACGCGCCGGACGCTGTCTGGCAGCTTTACGGCGCGCTGTGGCACCAGGCAGCGCACAGCAGCGTATGGGCCGAGCTCGCGCTGGTGATGACGCAAAAATGGGAAAAAGTGCTGGCCGATATCGTCGATGACGGCATTGCGGCCGGCGTTTTTAAAGCGGTGGATGCTGCCAGAGCTACGCGCCAGTTTAGCGCCCTTCTCAACGGTTATGCCGACAAACTGCTGGTCGCCTCAGCCCCTGCCGACAGGCAGCTGGCGCTGGACGATATCGACAGTTTTATTCGCCTGGTCCTGCGGGCGGGTTAAATTGCTATCCGCCGGCTGATCTCTACCACGCTGTCGCTCGGCAGGCGGTAATAGTGCGTCACGTGCGTGGCGTTTCTCACCATGAACGCGAAGCACTTACGCTGCCAGGCTGGCATCCCCTGCCCATCCTCACGGGCCACGATGGTTTCATGGCCCAGATAGTAGGTCACATCCTCTACGCGGAAGGCACACGCCATCTCTCCCAGTCTCGCCATAAGCTCAGGAATATGCGGTCTTTCCATAAAGCCGTACTGGGCGATACCGCGCCAGTAATTCGGTGCCTGCTCCACAATTACCAGCCGTTCTCCAGCCGGTACGCGCGGGACGTTCATGATAGAAATGGTCAGCGAAAGTACCTGCTCCTGCAGCGCGTGGTTGCGCGCCACATGCCACCGCATCACCGGCGGAATACCGTTGCGCGTTTTGGTCAGAAACACCGCTGAACCCTGCACGCGCGGCACGCCACGCTCTTTCAGCGCGGCGAAGAAGGTGTTCACATCGATCACCTTTTCGTTCACCGCCCTGGACGACGCCGCCGCGCCACGGTGCCAGACCAGCATCGTCGTGCAGACAATCGCCGCCAGCAGCAGTGGAATATAACCGCCCTCCAGTACCTTGATCAGATTAGCGATCAGGAAGCAGGTATCGACGATCAAAAAGCCCCCCGCCACCAGCGCGCTGGTCAGCCGCCGCCACTGCCAGATGTGACGCATCGCCACGTACAGCAGCCCGGAGGTCATCAGCATGGTGAGAGATACCGCAATCCCGTAAGCCGCCGCCAGGTTCTCAGACGACCTGAAGAACACCGTCAGGAACAGCGTGACGCCCATCAGCAGCCAGTTGATCACGCCGATATAAATTTGCCCGTAGCTCTCCGCCGCCGTCTGGCGAATGCGCAGGCGCGGTAGCCAGCCCAATTGAATCGCCTGCCGGGTCATCGAAAATGCCCCGGTGATAATCGCCTGACTGGCAATAATGGTGGCCAGCGTGGCAAGGATCACCAGCGGGATCAGCAGTGCCGGCGGGCAAAGGCGGAAGAAGATATTCTGGGTGATATCGGCCCCGGAAAGGATCAGCGCCGACTGCCCCGCATAGTTCAGCAGCAGGCTCGGGAAGACCACGCCGTACCACGCCATCCAGATAGGCTTTTTACCGAAATGCCCCATGTCGGCATACAGCGCTTCCGCCCCGGTGACGCACAGAAACACGCCGCCCAGCACCATAAAACTGACAAAACCGTTAGAGACGAGAAACTGCAGGCCGTACAAGGGATTGATAGCCAGCAGCACGGCCGGATGCTGCGCGATCCCCCAAATCCCAAGCCCGGCGATAGCAATAAACCACAGCGCCATAATCGGCCCGAAAACTTTACCTATCTTAGCCGTGCCGAAAGGCTGCACGGCAAACAGCAGTACCAGAATCGTCACCGCAATTGGCAGCACCCAGGTTTCGGCCTCCGGCAGGATAATATTCAGCCCTTCAATGGCGGAGAGCACTGAAATTGCGGGCGTAATCGCTCCGTCACCGTAGATCAGCGCCGCGCCCAATAAAGCCGCCAGCACCACCCAACGCGAGCCTTTGTCTCTCGCCACCAGCAGCGACATCAGCGCCATAATGCCGCCTTCCCCGTGGTTGTCGATGCGCATCGCAAACATCGCATACTTCACCGAGGTGATGAGGATCAGCGTCCAGATAATCAGCGACAGCAGACCCAGGATAACCGACGGGGTCGGATCGTTGCCGGATAACAGCAGCACCGTTTTCAGGGTATAAAGCGGGCTGGTGCCGATATCGCCAAACACCACGCCGAGGGCGCTTCCCGCGAGGATAAATTTATGCGGCGTTGTCCCGGAGGCTTCCGCGCCGTCCGTCTGCGACAGGTTTGTCATGTCCAGTCCTTTCTGTGATTTTTCTGGCTGTTGCCATCACAAAGTATAGAGGTGGATAAAAAACTTAAGATAAACAGTGGCAAATAAAAAAGGCCCAACGGTTCCCCGCCAGGCCAAAAGGTACTCCACATTAAAACCTTTTTTTAATTAAAGACCATCCCGCCGTCGATGAGCAGCGACTGCCCGGTCATATAGTCAGAGTCCGCGCTGGCCAGGTAAGACACACAGGCAGCCACATCTTCCGGCTCGGACAAACGTCCCAGAGTGATGCGTTTGGCGAATTCTGCGGTGCCATAACCCAGCGGTTTACCCGCTGCTTCAGACACCTGACGGTCGATTTCGGCCCACATTGGGGTTTTGACGATCCCTGGGCAGTAACCATTCACTGTGATGCCCAGCGGGGCCAGGTCGCGCGCCGCGGTCTGGGTCAGGCCGCGCACGGCAAATTTGCTGGAGCTGTAAACCGCCAGCTCGGGGTTACCCACGTGCCCAGCCTGGGAACAGGCGTTAATGATTTTCCCGCCGTGCCCTTCGGCTTTAAAGGCTTTAACCGCGGCCTGAATACCCCAAATCACGCCCTTCACGTTGATGTTATAGACCTTATCGACGATTTCCGGGGTGATGTCCTCGATAGGCGTGGAAGGGGCTACGCCAGCGTTGTTGACGATGACATCAAACCCGCCCAGTCCTTTGCGGGCAGCCTCAACGGCGGCGAAGACCTGATCGCGGTCGGACACGTCCGCAGTCACTTCCAGCGCGCGGCCGCCATTGCGGTTAATTTCGTCCGCCACTTCTTTTGCGGTTTTGGCGTTGTAGTCCGCCACGGCGACGGCAAAGCCATCTTTAGCCAGACGCAGCGCGATAGCTTTCCCGATCCCCTGACCGGCCCCGGTAACCAATGCTACTTTTTTCATCACAATATCCTTCTGTAGTTTAAAGAATTTGGCTGAGGTGCAGCTGACTCATCAGCAAATGGTTGTCGCTGTAATCAACCGGAATGGCGACCACCGCCGGACCCTTCACATCCATGGCGGCGCGTAAAGTCGGCTCCAGCGCCTCCGCGCTTTCCACCGCGAAGCCCCGTGCACCGAAGGCATCCGCGTAAGCTTTGAAGTCCACCGGCCCGAAGTTCACGCCGGACAGACGCTGGTATTTTTTCTCTTCCTGAATCGCCACCATGTTGTAGGCGTTATCCACCCAAATGATGTGCAGCACGTTAGCGCCCAGACGTACCGCCGTTTCCAGCTCCATGCTGGACTGCAGGAACCCGCCGTCGCCGGACACCGAAACCACCTTGCGGCCCGGATTCACCAGCCACGCGCCAATGGCCCACGGCAGCGCTACGCCCATGGTTTGCTGGCCGTTGGAGATCATCAGCTGACGGGCGCGGAAGCTATAAAGATAGCGGGCGATCCAGATGTGGAAACTGCCCATATCGACGGTCAGGGTCACGTCGTCGTTCACGATGTCCTGCATCGCCCGGACGATGCGCAACGGGTGGAGTGCAAACTGATTCAGCTGTGCGCCCCTGCGGCTCAGCAGTTCACGCTGATGCTGCCTGTCAACAAGGATTTCTGACGCACGTGGGCTAAGGACCAGCGGTTTTTCTATACGGGCGGTGAGCTTGTCCAGCGTGCTGGCGATATCGCCCACCAGCTCGACGTCCGGCACGTAGTTACGTTCTTCATAGGCGGGCAGAACGTCAATATGCACCAGCGTGGCATCACCGGTATTCCACATCGCCGGCTCATACTCCACCGGGCTGTAGCCGATACAAACCACCAGGTCCGCAAGCTGTAACAGGCGGTCACCGGCCTGGTTATTAAAAAGCCCCACGCGCCCGGCAAAACGAGCAAAGTGCTGCTGATTCACCGCGCCTGCGGCCTGATAGGTGCTGGTGACCGGGATATGGCTTTTTTCCAGCAGATGGAACAGCGCCGCGCTGTTTTCCTGCTGGCTTGCCATCAGCCCAAGCAGGAATACAGGATTTTTAGCCTGCGAGATAAGTTTCGCCACATCGTTAATAGCGGCGTCAGGCGCTGCACCGGCTTTCACCGCCCCGTTGGCTGGCAAAATATTCCCGGTTGCCGGGCCGTCGCTGATGTCCTGCGGCAGGCTGACAAAGGCACTACCGGGGCGACCATGCTCGGCGGCGCGGAAGGCGTTTGAAACCACCTCAGCAATGGCGTCCGAAGAAGGGACTTCCACCGAGTATTTCGTCACCGGGCTGAACATCGCCACGGTGTCCATGCTTTGATGTACCAGTTTGGCTTTATCTGAACGTTTTACCGCGCCACCCAGCGCCACAACCGGGTCACCTTCGCTGTTGGCTGTTGCCATGCCGGTGATCAGGTTTGAGCAACCTGGGCCGGAGGTCACCAGTGCCACGCCCGCTTTCCCGGTGATGCGCCCCACCGCCGCCGCCATAAAGGCTGCATTGGCTTCGTGGCGGACCGGAATCAGTTCAATCGGCGAGTCGTTCAGCGAATCAAAGACCTTATCGATCTTCGCCCCGGGGATCCCAAAGACGTGCTTCACGCCCTGAGCTTCAAGCTGGCTGACCACCATGTCAGCGCCGTGCGCCCACTGGCGCAAAGGTTTTTTATTATTCATGGCTCACATCTCCTCAGGGAACGCTAGTTTTCAACCGCGCGGATAGCCGCGTCGAGATTTTCGGGGTGCAGGTTGGCGTTAAGAAATGCACTGTCTGCCGGAAGATCGATCATCAGCTTGTGGATCTCACCGAAGGTCAGCTCGCCTTGCTCCAGCTGATAATCGAGCAGATGCCCGCCGCCCTGGCGGTCATCGGTAATAAAGTGTTCGTGATAGCCCGCCACGTTGATGCCCTGCATATGCTGTGGGGTGCGGAACCCCACCAGCACGCCTTTACGGCCGTTAAAGCGGAACACCGGCTGGTCGTCCAGCACGTCTGTCATCGCGCGATATGGCGGCTTCTGGCGCGGTACCGTGCGGGTATGTGCGTGGTGGAAATGACCGTCGATGCGCAGCGCACAAAACAGGTTATCGGAGGGAATTTTTGCGTCGATAATCTCGTGCAGTTTCTGACGGCTGGTCAGGCTATTGATGCGCAAGCGGTACTGAGGTTTAAACCAGGTCATCACCGCAAACGGGGTTTTCTGCTGCGGGCTGGCCGCCCTGGCGCTGCCGTCTGACCGTAATTGATACACGTTGCTGTTGAAGGCAATCATCTCGCCGTCCAGCTCGTTAAAGGTCCCCAGGCCAAAGTCACCGTGCTTAAGCAGGTCGGCCATGGTGGTTTCCCCTTCATAGACGCCGCTCAATAATGCGCTCATCAATGAAGTCTGATATATCATGTTTTCTTTATTGGCTGCGGCGAAGGTCTCGACCATCTCTAAAAGACTTTCTTCGCAGGAACATAGAGTTAGATCGCTCATGGCGTCTGTCACCTCGGGCTGAAGGTTAAGAAACATTAATTAAATGTTGACGTGATCCAGCTCACAGTTCCAATATAAAAGCCCTTCTGGTTTGAGACGTTTTCGATATGGAACTTCGCTATCTCCGCTATTTTGTCGCCGTTGCCCAGACGCATAATTTCACCCGGGCAGCCGAGCTGTTGGGTATTTCGCAGCCTCCTCTTAGCCAGCAGATTCAGCGCCTGGAGCGTGAAGTGGGCACGCCCCTGCTGCACCGCTTGACCAGAGGTGTAGAGCTGACGGATGCGGGAGAAGCGTTTTATCAGGATGCCTGCCAGATTCTGGCCCACAGCGATGCCGCGCTGGAGAAAGCCCGCGGCATTGCCCGCGGTATTAACGGCAAGCTGTCGCTCGGGATAACCAGTTCAAACGCGTTCAATCCAAAGATTTTTTCCCTGCTGCGCCAGTTTCAGGCGCACTATCCGGCCATCGAACTGCGCCAGCGAGAAACCAATATGGCGGGCCTGATGCAGGAGCTGGATGATGGCTTGCTGGACGTGGCGTTTGTGCGCCTGCCCTGTGAAAGCAGCAAGCGGTTTACGCTCAAGCTAATTGACGAAGAGCCGATGATGATTGCCCTGCACAAGGACCATCCTCTATCCGGCGAGAAAGAGCTGGCCCTGCAGGCGCTGGCCGATGTGCCGCCAGTGCTGTTCCCGGAAGAAGTGGCCCCCGGATTATATGAACTGATGTATAACGCCTGCCTGCGAGCGGGCATCGATCTGAAAAGTGCCTGCCAGGCTTCGCAAATTTCTTCCTCGTTAAGCATGGTCTCGGCAGGCTTCGGGTTCGCCTTAGTCCCCCAATCGATGACCTGCATCGCCTGCCCGAACGTCACCTTCCACGCGATTCGCGGTGACCAGGTGAAAACGGACATTGCGCTGGCCTGGCGGCAGTTTGAACGCTCTCCGACGGTGAAACGCTTTATCCAGCTGTTCGCCCACTGAGCCTGGCCGCAACGACATCGCTCCCTGAGTGACCCAATGCTACAATAGTCACCATTCACAAATCCGAACACAGGGAGAAAATATGTCTGAAACTCACGTTCAGGGCGGGGAAACCAGAGGGCCTGCGGAACACAGCGTCAGGGAACAGATCATCGAGGCAGCGACCGAATTCTTTGGCCACTACGGGTTTGAAAAAACGACGGTATCCGATCTCGCCAAAGCCATCGGCTATTCCAAGGCTTATATCTACAAGTTCTTCAAATCCAAGCAGGAAATCGGCGAAGTTATCTGCGACAACCGCCTGACAAAGATGATGGCAATCGTCAGTCAGTCGGTGGATGACGCCCCCGGTGCGTCGGCTAAGCTGCGGGCGATGTTCAGCGCGCTCATTGCCGCAGGCAGCGATCTGTTTTTCTACGACCGTAAGCTCCACGACATCGCCATTGTTTCCTGCCTGGAAAACTGGCCCTCGGCCGAACGCTACAAGCTGCAGCTGCGGGAAGTGCTTACCGCCATTATTCATGCCGGCCGCCAGTCCGGTGAATTTGAGCGCCGCAGCCCGATGGATGAAACCGTTAACGCCGTTTTTCTCGTCATGCTGCCGTATATCAGCCCGATACAGCTGCAATACAACCTCGAACTGGCTAAGCAAGCCGAACAGCTTTTGCCCGCGCTGCTCCTGAAAAGTTTAATGCCCTGATCGCATCTTGTGACCATTGACTAAATTGGTCACTTGAATAATTATCTGCGTTCCTGCTCCGCGTTTATAAGGGAACGTATGTTTCGTCTTCAGCCTTTTCCAGCCGCCGTGGCGCTGCTGTGCTCGGCGCTCACCGCCTGCGGTGACTCATCTCAGCCAGAGGATCCGCGTACCGAGCCTCCGCTGGTTCGCGTTGTCGCGGTTCAGTCCGCCAATGATGACGCCCGGGCTTTTACCGGCATTGTCGCCTCGCGAATCCAAAGCGACCTCGGTTTTCGCGTTCCGGGAAAAATTCTTGAGCGCCTGGTGGACAAAGGCCAGACGGTAAAAAACGGCCAGCCCCTGCTCCGACTCGATCCTCAGGATTTAAGCCTGCAGGCTAAAGCGCAGGATCAGGCCGTCGCCGCTGCCAAAGCCCGCGCTAAACAGGCCGCCGCCGATGAGGCCCGCTACAGAAGCATTGTCGGCAGCGGCGCGATTTCAGCCTCGCAGTACGATCAAATCAAAGCCCAGGCCGACAGCGCCAGAGCGGATCTGCAGGCGGCCATTGCCCAGGCCAATGTGGCTAAAAACGCCATGAATTATGCGGTGCTGACGGCTGATTCTGACGGCGTGATCGTGGATACGCTGGCCGAGCCAGGCCAGGTTGTCGCCGCCGGGCAAGGGGTGATTCGTCTCGCCCGGGCGGGCCAGCGTGAAGCGGTCGTCGATTTGCCGGAAACGCTGCGCCCGGCGCTGGGCACCGTAGCTCAGGCTCATCTTTACGGTTCAGATAGCGCTCCCGTGGCCGCTACCTTACGTCAGCTTTCCGACGCCGCCGACCCACAAACCCGCACATTTGAAGCGAAGTTTGTGCTCGCTGGCGCACTTGCCCAGGCGCCGCTCGGCAGCACGGTGACCGTCACCATTCCTGACGCAGGCACTCCCTCACAAAACGTGATTGTGCCTTTGGCCTCGCTCTATGACGCCGGGAAAGAGAAAGGCACCGGCATTTGGGTGGTAAGCGGTAAACCGGCCAAAGTGAGCTGGCACCCGGTGAGCATCCGCCGCATCACCGATGAATCCGCCATTGTTGCCACCCAAATCGACAGCCACGCCAGCATCGTTGCCCTCGGCGCACATCTGCTGCATGACGGCGAAGAAGTCAGACTGCTTGCACAGGGCGCCACCGATCTGGCGGGAGCACCGTAATGAGCGACTCTCGCTTTAACCTTTCCGCCCTCGCGGTACGTGAAAAATCAGTCACTCTGTTCCTGATCCTGCTCATTACGCTGGCCGGGATCATCGCGTTCTTTAAACTGGGCCGAGCCGAGGATCCGCCTTTTACGGTGAAACAGCTGACCGTGATCACCGCCTGGCCGGGGGCCACCGCGCAGCAAATGCAGGATCTGGTGGCCGAGCCGCTGGAAAAGAGAATGCAGGAGCTGGACGATTATGACCGCACGGAAACCTATACCCGTCCGGGTCTTGCCTACAGCGTTGTCTCCCTAAAAGACAGCACGCTGCCCGCCAACGTGCCGGAGGCGTTTTACCAGGCGCGGAAAAAAATCAGCGATGAGGCCAAAAATCTGCCGGATGGCGTTATAGGCCCGCTGGTAAATGACGAATTTTCGGACGTCACCTTCGCGCTGTTTGCCCTGAAAGCAAAAGGCGAGCCGCAGCGCCTGCTGGTGCGCGATGCCGAGAACCTGCGCCAGCAATTGCTGCACGTCCCCGGCGTGAAAAAGGTGAATATTATCGGTGAACAGGCGGAACGCATTTTTGTTTCGTTCTCTCATGACAGGCTTGCCACGCTTGGTGTTTCGCCGCTGGACATCTTTCAGGCGCTGAGTAACCAGAACCTGCTTACCCCCGCAGGCTCAATAGAAACTGCCGGCCCGCAGGTGTTTATTCGCGTGGATGGCGCGCTGGATCAGCTCTCAAAAATCCGCGATACCCCCATTGTGGCCCAGGGGAAAACGCTGAAACTGTCCGACGTAGCTGACGTCGAGCGCGGGTATGAAGACCCGGCTACGTTCCTCGTCAGAAACAACGGCGAGCCGGCCCTGCTGCTCGGCGTGGTCATGCGCGACGGCTGGAACGGGCTTGATTTGGGCAAAGCCCTGGATCAGGAAACCCGTAAAATCAACGACACGATGCCGCTCGGCATGAGCTTCAGTAAAGTCAGCGATCAGTCGGTGAACATCAGTTCCGCCGTGGATGAGTTTATGGTGAAGTTTTTTGTCGCCCTGCTGGTGGTGATGGTGGTCTGCTTTATCAGCATGGGCTGGCGAGTGGGCATCGTGGTTGCCGCCGCCGTACCGCTGACACTGGCGGTGGTGTTTATCGTCATGGCCGCCACCGATAAAAACTTCGACAGGATAACCTTAGGCTCACTCATTCTGGCGCTGGGCCTGCTGGTGGACGACGCTATCATCGCCATTGAAATGATGGTGGTGAAAATGGAGGAAGGCTACAGCCGTGTTAAGGCCTCCGCCTACGCCTGGAGCCACACCGCCGCGCCCATGCTGGCGGGCACGCTGGTAACCGCCATCGGCTTTATGCCGAACGGCTTCGCCCACTCCACCGCCGGGGAGTACACCAGCAACATGTTCTGGATCGTCGGTATCGCGCTGATAGCATCCTGGCTGGTGGCCGTGGTATTCACGCCCTATCTCGGCGTGAAATTGCTACCCGATATGCACAAAGCCGCGCTGGCGGAACACGCGCTGTACACCAGCAAAAATTACAATCGCTTCCGGGCATTGCTGAAAAAAGTCATCGCCCGCAAGTGGCTGACCGCCGGTTCAGTCGTCGGCCTGTTTGTGCTGGCGATAGCCGGAATGGCCGTGGTGAAAAAGCAGTTCTTCCCCATCTCAGACCGCCCGGAAGTGCTGGTAGAAGTTCAGCTGCCTTACGGGACGTCTATCGAGCAAACGACGAAGACTACCGAGCGCATTGAGCAATGGCTCAGCGCGCAGAAAGAGTCAAAAATCGTCACCTCCTACATTGGCCAGGGCGCGCCGCGTTTCTACCTGGCCATGGCTCCGGAGCTGCCCGACCCTTCGTTCGCAAAAATCGTGATTCTCACGCCCGATCCTGATGCGCGAGAAGCGTTGAAAATGCGGCTGCGGCAGGCCATCAGCAACGGCCTGGCTCCGGAGGCTCAGGTGCGCGTCACCCAACTTGTCTTCGGTCCTTATACGCCCTACCCGGTAGCGTTTCGCGTGATGGGGCCAGACCCGGACGTGCTCAGAACGATTTCGTTACGGGTTGAAAAAGTGATGAATCAAAGCGGGCTGATGCGCACCGTGAACATCGACTGGGGCTCCCGGGTGCCTACGCTACATTTCACCCTGAACCAGGACCGGCTTTACGCCGTGGGCTTAACCACCGCCTCCGTCTCGCAGCAATTGCAATTCCTGCTTTCCGGCGCGCCGTTGACCGAAGTGCGGGAAGATATTCGCTCCGTGCAGGTCACGGGCCGGGCGCGCGGCAGCGTGCGGGACGACCCGGCACAGCTCGCCGCGCTAACGCTCATTGGCGCGAACGGGCAAAAAGTGCCGCTCTCGCAAATCGGTAAGGTTGAAGTTGTGATGGAAGATCCGGTGCTCCGACGTCGCGACAGAACGCCAACCATTACCGTGCGGGGCGATGTCGCCGATGGCCTTCAGCCGCCGGATGTGTCGACGGCGATCGTGAAACAAATTCAACCTATTGTGGCAGAGCTTCCGGCGGGGTACCGCATCGAAGAAGCGGGCGCCATTGAAGAATCCGGCAAGGCCACGGCGGCAATGGCTCCGCTGTTCCCGATCATGATCGCGCTAACGCTGCTGGTGATTATTCTTCAGGTTAGGTCGATCTCAGCCATGCTGATGGTGTTCGCCACCAGCCCGCTGGGGCTTATCGGCGTGGTACCGACGCTGCTGATTTTCAACCAGCCGTTCGGCATCAACGCCCTGGTGGGGCTGATTGCGCTTTCAGGGATTTTGATGCGCAACACGCTGATCCTCATCGGCCAGATTAAGCATAACGAGCAGGCCGGGCTGACGCCTTTTGATGCCGTGGTTGAAGCGACGGTCCAACGTTCGCGCCCGGTGCTGTTGACCGCCCTGGCGGCGATTCTGGCGTTTATTCCTCTGACCCATTCCGTGTTCTGGGGAGCGCTGGCCTACACGCTTATCGGCGGGACGTTTGGCGGCACCTTTATGACGCTGCTGTTCCTGCCCGCCATGTATGCGATCTGGTTCAAAATTCGCCCGCCAAAGGTTGATAACTGACCGATTCATCAGGCCCGGAGGACTCCTCTCCGGGCCATATTCCAAATCATGAACACCGCTCATGTTCTAATGAAATTAAATCACTTTTACTAAAACTGTGACTCAGGCATAAAAGATGCAATATTGTTAACGACATGCAATGTGAAGATTACTGACAGGTAAAACCACAGCTAACCAAAGGTTATATGTGAGAAATCAAGCAGTAGATACAGGCAAAAAACAGAACTAAGGTGCCGGATTACCATGACTAAAGCGTTTACTTTTACTCTTAAGAGCATTGTTTTTGATGAGAATTACAACCCGTCAGGGAATACGCGCATCACAACCAATTTTGCTAACCTGGCCCGCGGCGAGAAGCGTCAGGAGAACCTGCGTAACGCGTTGATCATGATTGATAACCGCTTCAACTCCCTGGCGAACTGGGACAACCCCACCTCCGACCGCTACGGCGTTGAACTTGAAATTATTTCCGTTGAGCTGGATGTCGAAGGCAACGGCAAGACCTTCCCGGCGATTGAGATTTTAAAAACTCACGTGCTGGATAAGAAAACAGGCCAGCGCATCGAAGGCATTGTCGGGAACAATTTCTCTTCCTACGTTCGCGACTATGATTTCAGCGTTCTGCTGCCAGCGTACAACCAGGATCGCGCAGAATTCACCATCCCGGAAGATTACGGCGTGCTGCACGGGAACTTGTTCAGACACTTCGTTGGGTCAGACACCTACAAAGAAAATTTCAATAAAGCGCCGGTGATTTGCCTGAGCGTTTCCAGCAAAAACGTTTACCGCCAGACCGGAAACCGCCACCCGGTGCTCGGCATTGAATATGAACAAGATTCATCTTCCCTGACCGATCTCTACTTCAACAAAATGGGGCTGAAGGCTCGCTATTTCATGCCGCCCAACAGCGTGGCGCCGTTTGCCTTCTACCACACGGGCGACCTGGTGAATGACTACTCGAATCTCGAGCTTATCAGCACCATCAGCACCATGGAGACGTTCCAGAAGATCTACCGCCCTGAGATTTACAACGCGAATTCTCCGGCCGGGCTGTGCTTCCAGCCAAGCCTGAACCACCAGGATCATTCATTTACTCAAATTGTTTACGATCGTGAAGAACGCAGCCGTTTGGCCATCGAACAAGGGAAGTTTACTGAAGAGCACTTCATCAAACCGTACCAAACAATTTTAGAGCAGTGGTCTGCTAACTACCCTCTTTGAGACACCAAACACAAGGTTATTCGACATGAAAAGATTATTGCCTACGTCCACTGCCGGCAGCCTGCCAAAACCGTCCTGGCTGGCCCAGCCTGAAACGCTGTGGTCGCCGTGGAAGCTGCAGGATCAGGAACTTATTGAGGGTAAACAGGACGCCCTGCGCCTGGCGCTGCACGAACAACAGCTGGCCGATATCGACATCGTCAGCGACGGCGAGCAGACTCGCCAGCACTTCGTGACCACCTTTATCGAACACCTGGACGGCGTGGATTTCGAGAAACGCGAAACCGTGCGCATTCGTAACCGCTACGATGCCAGCGTCCCGACCGTGGTCGGTGCCGTGGCTCGTCAAAAACCGGTGTTTGTGGAAGATGCGAAGTTCCTTCGCAAACAGACCGATCGGCCAATCAAATGGGCGCTGCCTGGCCCGATGACCATGATCGACACGCTGTATGACAACCACTACAAAAGCCGTGAAAAACTGGCCTGGGAATTCGCCAAAATCCTGAACCAGGAAGCGAAAGAGCTGGAAGCCGCCGGCGTGGACATCATTCAGTTCGATGAGCCAGCCTTCAACGTGTTCTTCGACGAAGTTAACGAATGGGGCATCGCCACGCTGGAACGCGCCATCGAAGGCCTGAAGTGCGAAACCGCCGTGCATATTTGCTACGGCTACGGCATCAAAGCCAACACCGACTGGAAGAAAACGCTGGGCTCGGAGTGGCGCCAGTACGAAGAGGCGTTTCCAAAGCTGCAGACCTCAAACATCGACATCATCTCGCTGGAGTGCCACAACTCCCACGTGCCGATGGACTTGCTCGAGCTGATTCGTGGCAAGAAAGTGATGGTGGGCGCCATCGACGTGGCCAACCACGCCATTGAAACCCCGGAAGAAGTTGCTAACACGCTGCGCAAAGCGCTGCAGTTCGTTGATGCCGAGAATCTCTACCCATCCACCAACTGCGGTATGGCTCCGCTGCCGCGCCATGTGGCCAGAGGCAAACTGCACGCGTTGAGCGCTGGGGCAGAGATCGTCCGCAGAGAGATTCTGGGTAAATAACCTAAAGTCTTTGCAACCCGCCTGGCGATTGAGAGATCGCCAGGTTTTTTATTCCGTACGATAGCGTCTACTCTCATAGCTTAAAACGAGCAACCTGCCGGGCTTTGCATTCGTACGTCTGTCCATTTATAAATGACTCACAAACCCGCGGTTTCTTACATCAGGATCTTATGATGAGCATCATTTACGTTGTTGTTCTCACTTATATAAAACCGTTAGAAGAAGTTGACGCTCAAATTCCTGCTCATGTTGAGTGGCTGAAGAAAGGTTACGCAGAGGGAGTATTTCTTGCGTCAGGAAGACGAATTCCCCGTAATGGCGGCGTTATTCTTGCAAAATGTGACAGCATTGAGTCTCTGGAAGCCCGCCTTAGCCAGGATCCATTCCAGAAACTCAACATTGCTACAGCTGAAATTCTGCCCTTTGAAGCCACAATGAAAACGCAGTTACTGGACGTTGTTTTTTAACTTAAGTCCGAATCAGCATTCCAGCGATGCCAAACATAATTGCGCATAACGTTTGATAACTACCAATATTGTCAGGTTGTGGTCATTGATTTTTTACCCGCGTCAGCAGTAGCATCCTGGTATTCGACATTCGAGAAGTTATAAGATGCTCAAGAAAAGAGACTTTATCCGAGCCTGGTACTCAGGTGCTACGATATTTACGTGTTTTACTCTGGGAAACGAGATTGGCAATCGTTTCTTTTATGGTTCGAAGATTCCCTGGTTGATCAGCATCATTATCGCTTTCGTTATCTGCGGTTCGGCACGCTCCTATTTTTCGTCGAAAAACTAAGTTCAAATCAGGGCAAGTTAAATATGTCTCGTGATTTCGGTGTTTATTTACACACGCACAACCTACCGACGCCAGAAGAGTGGAAAGAAGAGATATTACAGCAAGGGTTTCCCTGTGAGCTTGACAGCGATATCGCCTTACTAACGTTCAGTGGATTCCTGCCCTGTTCAGTTAACGGCGTAATTTCTGGCTTCGAATATTACGCCAGCGACCTGGATAACGAGGTGCTCAATGAACTTAACTTATCCAGATCCCTGAACTTCGATATCTCATTTTGCGCCGGGGCGCCTGCTGCTGAAGCCATTGCTGCACTCGCAGCTGCAAGCTGCCTGACAAAATTATCCGAGGGTTATCTCGTCGATTTCTGTTCTGGAAAAACAGTGTCCTCAGACGAGGTTATCGAATGGGCTAAATCTCAACCAGAAATGCAGGTAACATTTTCATAGGCATTACTTTTCTCTTCCAGATGGAGTCCTTTGCAGTGCGATACAGCGCTCATTTCTTAGACACATCTAACGATGATGGTTATCTTCACCATTCCATTTCGAATATAGATGCGGACCCAAATCCACAATCCCATCACTTAAGAACGAAGGTGTTAGTCTGTGAGCATGGCGCCCCTGTTTTATTGATCAACGTTTATGTTGAGGTGGATAATGACGGCTATATTACGGATAGCTGTTTTTGTGAAATGCTAAGTAATAATGAATACGTGGTTATCCTGTCAGGCCAGCACGTACATATCGTTGAAATATCTTCAAAACAGGTCAAAAGCATACGACCTGGCGACTCTGTCGGGCATATTTACTCAATCTATAACCCTGCCAGCACTGAGCTTAGCGAGAATTTCCTGGTCGCAACTTACTGCTACGTTTTTTTGCTCAACCTCACTAAAGGTATTCTCTGGCAGTCCCAAATGTGCGCTATTGATGGCGTAGTGATAGATGATATTGATGGCGATATCATTTCTGCTCGGGGAGAATGGGATCCTCCTGGTGGATGGGTAGACTTCAAACTTTCATTGAACACTGGTGTATTAATAAAAAACTTAAACACCCAGCCTGGAGTGAGGGAGAACCGACATGTTGAACATCGCACAATGAAAACTATCGAAACGCTGAGAGCTGAGCTTCTGGCTATTGGCGAGCAACTCGGGGGCGGCGTCAGGCCAAACCATTACTTTATTATTCCTGATAAGCCTGACTATTTCGCGACACCCTACCTGGAGATTCATGACCAGGAATATCATTTTGTGGTGAACGAGCGAGGTATGGAGATCACACGAAAGGTAACGCCAAGTGATGAGGAAATTCTTTATTGGTTTACTAGTTGCGGCGTCAATGCGTTAGCTTCAAGTTACGCTGCTACACACGCCTCGCCTGATGAAGAGTTCAGGACGGCGTATTTTAGAAAGCGGTTTTACTTGATGCTTTCAATAAAAACAGCGTGGGCAACCAGAGAGAAAAATGAAATCAAATCTCATCTTCACGTATAACCTCTGGAATAGTCATTATTCACCTTAATGGTATTACTCTATAGGCTGCTTCCGGCAAGGGGCCGACAAGCCTTCCGAGGCCAAGCTCTTGTGCAACGTATATCCGCAGCACCTGATTGAGAGATCGCCAGTTTTTTGCATCACCCTGTTCTTCACTTAGCCCTTTCACGTCGCACAGATAGCATTACTTTTCCAATGACGGGCACCTCAGATTTTAAGTGCCGCCACGATTGTAGCTTCCATTTTCTCCGGGGTAGTGAACGGTGCAAAACGCTTCAGCGGTTTTCCGTCCCGGCCAATCAGGAACTTAGTGAAGTTCCACTTGATCCGCCCGCCCAGTAGGCCAGGCAATTCTTTCTTCAGATAACGAAACACCGGATGCGCGGAGGTACCGTTGACCTCGACCTTTGCAAACATCGGAAAACTCACGCCATAGTTAATATGGCACGTCCGGGCAATTTCGTCGGCGTCACCGGGCTCCTGCTTACCAAACTGATTGCAGGGGAAACCAAGCACCACCAACCCCTGCGCGGCGTACTTCTTATAGAGCGCCTCGAGGCCTGCGTACTGCGGCGTGAAGCCACACTGGCTGGCAGTATTGACCACCAGCACCAGCTTATCGGCGTAATCGGACAGAGCGATCTGCTGGCCAGTCAGGCTCGTGGCCGTCAGTTGATGAAATGGATTCATGTTGGGGTCCTCAGTGCACGTCAAAATGGCCACGCAGCGCGGGCCGTAATTCTTCTATCGCTAGCTTAGCCACGCATAATGCAGTGGGGTTAGTGCTTTCACTTTCCAATGACCACGCTGCGGACAGTCCGCCCCAGGCAATGATCCATTTGAGAAGCCGCTCTCTGTCGAGATTTGCTATCTCACTCACGGCACGCAGCCTGCGCTTAAAAATCTCCGGCACGGTAGCGACCGGCGGAGCTGGGTTATCCAGATCCGGGTTGGTGAAAATATTAGCAAAATCGAATCCTCGCTCCCCTATGACGCCTTTAGGATCGATCGCCCGCCAGCCCGATGATGCAAAATCAAGCACATTGCCGTGGTGTAAATCACCATGTAAGGCCACAACATCCTGCGGAGTGGTAAGCAGTTCTTGGGAGATATCTGAACAAAATGCCAGCAAGCCGCCCCGCTGCTGCGCCACTATTTTTAGCGAAGCAAACCAATCATCCAGCGAAGGCAACTGGGGCAAAGGCTTTTGCCGAACGCGATGCAGCCTGTTTGCCGTAGCACATAAGATACGGCAGGCTTCGAGATCCTGACCTTCTCTGGACATTGTGGCTAATGACGCGGAGCCGGTGGCCCGGGCGAGAAGAATGGCTTCATCTTCATGGGCAATAACCTGCGCCGCGCCCCTGCCTGCCCACCAGACCAGCAGCGAGTTCCCCGTTTGTTCATCCCTGTCGGCAGTCACTTTCAGCATAGCCTCAGCGCCATCAGCTGCGGTTTTCACCGGCAGCAGCTGCGACGTATGGGTCTGAAAGGGAGTGCCGTCCGGAATCAGATCCCAGCGTTTCAGCCAGCAGCTTAGTTTGTCTTTATCCATAGGGCGGTTTTTATCTCCCATCATGCCAGATTGCCAGACTGGTGTTTGTCGCTAGCACAGCCAAGAAATTGCCAAACGAATATTAGGCTGCTTTGAGCGAGAGATGAAATCCTTATGCTGTCGGATTGAACTGGCGACACTGTTCATGACGCTTAATGGTTTGCAGGTTAAGCGAGGTACTTACGTTGGCACAGGGTGAATGAGTTACCTGAGTTTAAGGTCTGCTACGAGCGAGAAGCGGACACTCATGATTTTGACTTATATATATTTTCCTACATTGATTTTTTAGGAAAACAATTATTTAGTTAGTCACACTCCGCCAGTCAATTCTGCGATTAGTGGTTCATAAGGTGCGCCAGCTTGTAGCGCATTCCAGATTTCTAAAATTTTATCACGATTTCTCCCCAACCAACTCGAAACATCGCTATCATATTTCTTAGGTAAATCACCCTCTATGCGGTCTCCTGATTGTATGGCATAGCTGGCAGCATGTGATTGTTTTCCATAGTCAATATGAATATGGGGAAGTTGATGTCCTTTTTCTTGATATATTTTTATCTTCATGTTCTGTCTCTTCACCAAGAGAATTTCCATGAATCCGCCGCCACTAGAGCGCCTTTTCTCAGTCAGTAGATCCTTCTGAGCAAAGAGTCTTTGTAATTCGTAAAATTCTTCATCTAAATTCATATATCACCCATTAAATTTCAGTTAGTAGTTATTAAACTTAACTCTTTATTGCTAGGCTTTTCCTAGTCCGCTTTTGGCACAAACCGGACGCATAGAAACCAGTCCCATAAAAAATCAAAAACTCAGGGCTGCCCTTCCATATTCCAACGTGCCGATCCCATAACGTCGTAAACGTGTTGATCGGTAAAGGCCGGGAATTTTGCGTGCCTGGAGGCTGCCAGCAACGCATTACAGTAGCTCTGGTCTCCACCTTTCACGATGAAATTTTGCAATGTTCCATCTATTTTAAAATCAAGGTGCACATTGCACCTTTTTCCATTCCAGGCATGAGGCTCAGCAAGCGCGGCATCAAGTGCTTTCTTTATCCCCGAAGCCTGTGGACCATAAATATCCGTATCGGAAACTTTTCCCGCGCGATCGTAGGTGCAACTATCAAGCGCACTCTTTTTTATACACTCTTTCGGGGTTAATGGAGCACATCCTGAAAGCATTATTGCGAGCATGACCAGCATCGATACTTTAATCATCCATAAATCCTTTTATGAAGCATTGCATTACGTGGCTTTTGCCACCGCTGAATTATGCCACTTCACCGAACTTAACGATTCACTTTTTGACCTACCAATATTAATACTTAGCCCAAGGCCTCCCCGCCAGCCGCGCCTTAAGCAGCTCGATAAACTTTTGCGCCCTCGGGCTTCGTTCTGCCTGCGGAGTGCCGCTCAGCGCCACGATATCGGCATCCGGCAGCGTGTATTCCGGCAGAAGTCTCACCAGCTCGCCGCTGTGAATCTGCGGTAGCACATCCCATTCGGACCGCATAATGATCCCCCTGCCCGCCTGCGCCCACTCTTTTACCACTCGCCCTTCGTTGCTCGACAGTTTGGGCGAGATCCGCTGCGGGCAGTCCCCTTTGGGGCCGGAGAAGCGCCACAGCGTGACGTCTTCGCTGTTTTCCCGCAGCGCAATGCAGTCGTGATCCACCAACTGTTCCGGCGTCAGCGGGGTGCCTTTTCGACTCAGGTAGTCCGGGGAAGCGCAGATAAAGCGTTGGTTAGGCGCAAGCTTGATGCAGTGCATGCTGGAATCGCGTAGCTCGCCGATGAAAATCACCAGATCCCATTTGTGTAGCCTGGCCCAATGTGGATCGTCGGAAAGTGTCAACTCCACCTCAAGGTTTTCATGCTGCGCGGCGTATTCCCCCAGCAGCGGCGCAATATAGTCGTTACCAAACCCCAGCGGGGCCAGCACGCGCAGCTTGCCTCTGACCTGTTGCCGCCTGTCGTCCAGGGCAGACTGCAGGCCAGCCAGCTCGGTGAGGATCTTCTCCGCCCGGCTCAGCAGCAGCGAGCCTTCATCGGTGAGTGAAACCTGCCGCGAGGGCCGCAGAATAAGGTCGACGCCAAGCTTTTGTTCCAGCCCGCGCAGCCGCTGCGTAACGGAGGGCGGCGTGACATTCATCGCCCTTGCGCCGGCGGCCAGCGTATCGTGAGTAGCGATAGTACGGAAGAAAGCCAGATCGTCGCTGTTTATCATTAAGCCTGAACCTAATCATTAATTGATTTTATATTAATTTATACCTAATTAGCCGGATGACAAGATACAGCCTCACCCCACAGGAGACCCGCTATGTCCGCCGAATGGCTCACCACCCGCGATACCCCCTTTTTGCTGATCGAGAAAAGCAAATATTTGCGCAACATTGAGCGCCTGTACTCGCGCGTTCACGCCCTGGGCAGCGAGGTCCGGCCACACCTGAAAACCCTGCGCTCCATTGAGGCCGCCCGCTACCTGCTTGAACAAAGTGATTCCCCGGCCACGGTTTCCACACTCGCCGAAGCGGAAGCCTTTGCCGCTGCGGGTTACACCAACCTGCTTTACGCCGTCGGCATCGCGCCCCATAAACTTCCCCGCGTGGCAGCGCTGATGGCTAAAGGCGTGAACCTGCACATTCTGCTCGACAGCGAACCACAGGCTAGCGCCGTGGCCGAATATAGCCGGGCGCACGGCCTCAAGTTTTCGGTATTTATTGAGGTAGATTGCGACGGCCACCGGGGCGGATTGCCGCCGCACAGTGACGCTCTTTTGACCCTGGCCCGCATCATTGAGGCAAGCGGCTCGACGCTGACCGGGCTGCTGGCTCACGCCGGAGAATCCTATAGCTGCCGCACGGACGAAGCTATTCTCGCGGCCGCCAGAGCCGAATGTGCCGCTATTAAAACCGCCGGAAGCCGCCTGCGCGCGCAGGGCTATGCCTGTCCCGTATTAAGCGTAGGGGCCACGCCGACAGCCCATTTTGCGGACGATCTCACGGGCATCAGTGAAGTCAGAGCCGGGGTGTTTACCACCTTCGACCTGGTGATGAAAAACGTCGGCGTCTGCCGCCTGGAGGATATTGCGCTTAGCGTTGTCGCCACGGTGATTGGCCACAACAGGGAGAAAGGCTGGATATTTATTGATGCCGGGTGGATGGCGCTTTCCCGCGACAGGGGCACGGCGGCGCAAAGCCAGGACTACGGTTACGGTCAGGTGTGCAGCCTGAGCGGAGAGCCCTACGAAAACCTGCTGGTCACCACGACCAACCAGGAGCACGGCATCGTTGCCCCGCCGGACAGTTCAACTTTGACCGTCGATGATTTCCCCGTCGGCAGCCGGGTGCGCATTCTGCCCAACCACGCCTGCGCCACCGCCGCCATGCATCAGCACTATCAGGTTCTGAGCGAAGATGGCGAGGGGCACGAGGTCTGGTCGCGGATCGTGGGCTGGTAAGCGTCAGTCAGGCTAATCAACGGCGGGGGATACCGGAAGGTTCTCTTTTTTGCCATGCCTTGTGCTCCCACGCCCGAAGGTTTGAACATATATTTCACAACTAAATCTTATATGTTGTTGAAAACGACCTCTGATTTATGGTGTCAATTGTAACGATCTATAAATTAGTTTGTTTTATGTTTTGCCAGTGATATTAATTTGAATACGACAGAAATTATTTTTATTTATTTCTCTGACCTCAATCGTCCCCTAATATATCGGGAGGACTGCCTATGGCATAACAACAACACAAATATATTATGCATTACTTAATTCAGGTTGTAATTATTACATTCACTCAGCAAAAGGTATATATCATGAGCACAATGATTAAATTTAATCTGACTAATCAGAGCAGCACTCAGCAGGACTTTTTCTTCTTTCAAAAACCCGCTATATACAGTGGTGGAAGTAATGTCTACTCAAATAGTATCCAGAGTATTGTACTGGCACCTTATTCGACCAGCAGCAGCACTTATACTTTTCTGATTAATATGCAATTTTATGCCGGAGTTCAACAGGCAAATACGCCTCCTGTGGTAGGAAAACAATCAGGATTTTTATCCGCTATCCGCCCTATCGACCTGACGCCGGCCACCGGCACCCCGTCGAAAGGAAACTCCACCAGCCTGTCGCTGAATCCCTTTGGGTTAAGCTCGCCAGTGACAGACGCGGAGGCGGAACCGGGATCGTTTCGCATAGTCTCGCCGGTCTTTAGCCCTAATCTAAACCACGTCAACGGCGGCTCTGCCGTTATGCTGGGCGATGGCAGCGTCGTACTGTCAAACTTCACCACGGTGTTACCAAACCAAAACCTGGACTGCCAGCCAATTCTGAAATACTACATCCAGACAGGGTCATACCAGTCCGGCACTGTAATGAACTTCACCAGCTCATCCAACAGCGCTGCGCTTTGTGACGCCACCGAAGGAGAGTCAATTTTTGACGTTACTTATAATGCCGACGGTACCTGGACCGTGGTATCGAGCTGTTAAACATAAATATTGAGCTTCTGCACGGATTTATTACCCCTGCAGAAGCTCTTTATTTTTATGGCCTGTTGCTTATCATCAAACAATAGCATTTAAATGAGGTGTTCAATGTTAAAAGAAAATGATCTTGTCAATGTCGACGACCTTACATCCTGGGCTAAGAAACATGATTGTAAAGTAATAGAAAATAATGGCGATACTTATATAGGCAACCCACCAACCGCCACCAAATACCCTCACTTTCATATTTTTTCTAATGGAAAAACTAATCTGAGTGTCGGATCATCTAAAAATGAAACCGTGGGTACCAACCAGACAATCGACCCGGAAAAGCTGCGGCAGGCCTGCGAGCGATTTAGCCAGTGGCCTATTGTCGCCCCACTCAAACTGGCCATTGAGTGGGTATTAAACCCTGAAAGGAATAATTAATCTTGTTTGAAAATAACCTTATAAGGATGGCGGTTTATTCCGCCATTTTTTAACGACTCAGCGCATCGGCTTCGACGCGGCGCCCTTTGTTTTTTCCGTCGTCAGGTACAGCTCCAGCAGCGTCTGCGCTTCGTTGAGCACCGCTTTACGCTCTGCGTCATTCTGCAGATTGGCCGACGCCGCACCTTTGAGCATTTGCAGGATAACAATGGTCATCAGGCCGGCACGTTCGGCGGATAAACTGGGGATCACAACCTGCAGCGCGGTGGAGAACCCGCCGCGCATGGCATCCCTGAACTGAAGGCGGGCCGCTTCATGCTCGCCACGCTCTTCCACCAGCCTCAGGGCAAAGGTTCGCTGTGACTGCAGCGAAAGCACAAAGCGAGTGAACAGATCCGCTGCGGTGGGAATGTCCACCCCGGTAACGCTGGCCTCCAGCACTTCCAGCCGGTCGATCACTTCGCGGGTGTACTCCAGCAGCAGCGCGTCGGCCAGCGACTCTTTGTTGGGGAAAAACCGGTACAGCGAGCCAATGGCCGTGCCGGAGCTGGCGGCGATCTCGGTCATGGTCACGGCGTCAAATCCCTTCTCGCCGAAGAGTCGTGTGGCCGCTTCGGTTATCGCCGCCACACGAAGATGGCCACGCAGGCGTTTAGGCTGGTTTGCCGCTAAGGGCGCTGGTTTCGTCATAAAATATTTCGTATCAATCCGCTAACATTTATTCGCATAACGCCCATTGAGATATGCGAGGGCATCCTCTAGAATCTAAGTTATGCGAGAACATCCTCGCATAACTTAACTCTCCGAGAGTTTAAGCCACGACTCCGGCGTGAGCCAGCTTAAACCGAATATTCTTCCGCGCTGCGGGCGGCTATACAACGATGAAGAAACAAGATCCTGCCACACCTAACGGTTATCGCCTGCTGTCACCGCAGCGTATGCAGTGGAGCACGCTGATTATTGCCACCGCGCTTTTCGGCGGGCTGCTTACCTGGCTGAATATTCCTGCCGCCCTGCTGCTCGGGCCGATGGCCGCCGGGATTGTGGTCTCCCTCAACGGCGCAAAAATTCAGCCCAACGGCACGCTGTTTCTCATCGCCCAGGGCATCATCGGCTGCATGATTGCCAGCAAAATGCCCCGCAGCCTCGCCGACACCTTCGGCTCTCACTGGCTGCTGTTTATTGTCTGCGTCTTTTCGGTGATTTTTATCTGTATGCTGCTCGGCTGGATAATGACCCGCATGCGTATCCTGCCCGGAACCACCGCGCTCTGGGGATTAAGCCCCGGCGCAGCCACGGCCATGACGCTGATGGCCGAAGCCAACGGCGCAGACACACAGCTTGTCGCCGCCATGCAATATCTGCGGGTGATTATGGTAGCAAGCGTCGCTTCCGTGCTGATGAAAGTCTCAGGTGAGCACGTCCCGGCCACATCTGCGACGATCGATCTTTTTGCACACGGCTCTTACGTTGCGATGGCTGAAACTTTCGGGCTTATTGCCTTCGGCTGTATTGCGGCCAAACTTCTGCGTTTACCTGCCGGAGCGCTGTTGATCACGCTGGTCGCTGGCGTGGTGCTGTCGCAAAATAACTGGATTGAGATCGCGCTTCCGCAGTGGGTGCTGGTGCTGGCATACACCATCGTCGGCTGGCGCATTGGGCTGAAATTTACGCGTCCGCTGTTAAAACATGCCGCCCAGGTACTGCCGCGCATCGCGGTCAGCATTGTGATTTTGATTGCCCTTTGCGGCCTGATGGCGGCGGGATTGGTGGTCGTGGCCGATATCGACCCGCTCACCGCTTATTTAGCCATGAGCCCCGGCGGGGCCGATTCCGTGGCAATTATCGCCGCCTCCAGCAAGCACATCGACATCGCCTTTGTAATGTCGATGCAGATGACCCGTTTTATTATTCTGGTCGCCTTCGGGCCGATCATCGGTAATATCATGCAGCGGCAGGCGAAGAGGTGAAACTCAGTTTCTGACTGAACGCCGTTTCATCGTCTCTTCAATATAACTTTCGATATGAATGTTGTGCTCCCTGTTCACTCGCGCAATAAATACCGGGAGGAAGTCGGACGAAGTGTGAAGCGTATTCGCGACAAGGCAGTCAAAATCACGCTGAGTGAAACGAAGATTTCCCCTCAATGTCGAATGCTGCAGCAAAGTGTGTGCAATCACCTCAAGGGCGGCGCGCCTGTAATCATCCGTACGCAGAACATCCAAATCAGTTGGGAGAATCTCAAAGTCGAAAGAGTGGCTTATAAACCCTGATTCAACGGGTTGCGAGTAAATCAGTCGCTCCCCCTCCTGATTCACATGAGGTTCCCACCCGTCACCCAATAATCGAACTGATTGCACGACTCCCCCTCTTTTTTGATTCTTTTTCACCCGCACAAGTGATGCTAAAACCTCTCCAGCCACCCACAATTTTTATCTGACTCAGCGAACAATTAAGATTATCGGCCACCCGAACCCATTATTGAGTCCGGGTATTGCCGCTGTTCAGAATACTGACGGGAAACCGGGGTTAATCCGCTTCGCTCTCTGCACGATTATTTTTAAGATCGATTATCTGCCCAATCTGGTCGTGATAAACCGTTAACTGGTTATAGCGGCTCATCTCGGACACCAGCTGCGTCGGCAGGTTAAAGCTGCGGGCCAGGTCGCCAGGCTGAAACGGTTTGTGTTCATCGAGGTATCGGTCGCTGTACCTGCGCAGGCTGTACTGATACCAGAGGATCAGCAACCAACCGTTGATGGCCGCAATCAGCAGGTACAGCAGCACGGAATTGAGCGACTGCGCGACGATTTCCCCGCGCTGGTCGGGCAATAACATCAGCTGCAGCAGCAAGTTTTTCCATACAAAGTACAAAAAACCGGCCCAGGCAATAGCGGTTATCAGGCCATCGAACAGGCGCGGTCCCAGTCGATCTTCGGTCAAAATCAGCGTGTTGGTCTGCATCATATTCTTCCTTTTCCACGGTCAGGACTTACCCAGCGCGCGCGGGCGCGGCGGCGTTTAAGCATCACTTTCGGGAACGACACCAGAGTGGTAAACAGGCCTATCATCCAGTACATCAGCGGGAACCAGACGATCCAGAACAGCGACCCGGCGATCTGCTTTTCATAGCGCCGCTCAATGAACAGGCTGATCAGGAACTGCATCAGGCACATTACGCCCAGCAGCAGCCCGGTAAACGCCGGCGGAAAGAGCGTTTCAACCACCAGGTTTGCCGGCAGCGTGGTCAGGTGGCTGGCAATAAACAGCAGGATGGTGATCGCGTAGGCGAAGGCCCACACCGTCGACAACACGTACTCCATAAACAGCGGCCACATCCGGCGGTGTTCCCAGCGGAACAGGCGACGCAGGTTGACCAGAAACACTTCCGCCCCGCCCTGCGCCCAGCGCAGTCGCTGTTTCCAAAGCCCTTTGAGCGTTTCCGGCATCAGGATCCAACACAGCGCGCGCGGCTCAAAATAGAGCGTCCAGTGATGCAGCTGCAGTTTCCAGCTGATATCAATGTCCTCGGTGATCATATCCGGGCTCCAGTAGCCGACGTCCGCCAGCGCCTGGCGGCGAAAAGCGGCTATCACGCCGGAAACGGTAAAGACACGGCCATAAATGCGTTGAGTGCGTTTAATCAGCCCGATGATCGAAGAAAACTCACCGACCTGGATCCGGCCAATCAGGTTCGAGCGGGTGCGGATCCGTGGGTTTCCGGTCACGGCGCCCACATTGGGATGCCGAATCAGCGGCATCACAAGGTAAGCCGCCGTGTCCCGCTCGAGTAAGGCATCCCCGTCGATGCACACCAGCAGATCTCCGCGTGCGGCGGCGGCCCCGGCCTTTAGCGCTACGGCTTTTCCCTGATTCGCCGCCAGATGAATCACTCGTAGTTTTGGGTATTCCACCGCGAGCTGGTTCAGGATCTCGGCGGTGTTATCCCGAGAGCCGTCGTTGATGGCGATAACCTCGATGTTGGTGTAGCGCTGGGCCAGCGCGGCCTCTATCGTTTCCCGGGCGTTTTTGCCTTCGTTAAAGCACGGGATCAGAATAGAAATCAGCGGATTACCTTCCAGCTGCGGCGGCGGCACTTCTTTGCCCCACGGCCAGTGGCGCTCCAGCCGATACCAGAAATAGAGCCCACCGGTCATCCACAGTACCGACATGAACAGTGGCCAGAAGAACACAAAATCCAGCAGGATTTTCCCGGTAAATACCGCCGCCATACCGAGCGGCAGCCCAAAGACCAGGCCCAGAATCAGCAAGGAAAGAAGACGATCAGTCATTGTTTGGGTACCAGTAAGAGGACATTTCAGGTCTGATATGTGAAATATCAGGCTGGTTATTGATGAAGTCGTCCGGGTAATAGCCGTAGTGTTTCACCCCATTCAGCTGCAGCAGTTGCATCCATTCCACCAGCTGTTTATCCGCGATGCCTTTCTGCGTCTTGTGGTTCCAGTCTCGCGCCTGAAGCTCAAAAATGGTTTTATTCATTCCCGAAGGCTTCGCCGCGACGGCTTTAATTAGCCGTTCCAGCCAGCTATTGCTCTCTTCCGGCGGCACGGACTCCATCAGCGGCATCGCCATCGGCACCGTCCAGTCGTAAGCGGCCAGGAAATCGTCAATGTTCTGGGCGAACCACGTCTCGCTCTCTGGCTCCAGAATCGGCAGTGCAAAGATATTTCGGGCGGTCTTTATCTGCGGGCCACGAATATTCCGCACCGCGTCGGTCAGCGTGCGCGTGAATGAGATCAGCGTCTGGCTTTTAAAGCGCGTCCAGTTTCGCAGTTCGGCAGGGTTTTGATGAATGTCGCCGATGCTGCCCTGGAACCCTGCCTGCCGGTAGGCGGCCATGGCGTCAGGCCCGGCATCTTCAAAGTCCGTGAGGAGCGCGTCGTCGTGAAAAAGAATGCCGTCAAATACCGCATGTCGGGCGAGATCTTCGTAGATGTCGATTATCTGATGGCGAACCTGTCGGTTCCATGGGGAAAGCCGTAGATAAGGGCTGGTGGCCCGCTGCGTCTTCCCGCTGGCGGCGTCCCAGCGTTGCACCCTGGGCAGCGCGGCGTTCAGATCAAAAGAGAGCACCGGCAGCCAGGCGAAGACTTTGGCATCGCCTCTGGTGCGTAACTGCCAGGCGACAAAGTTAAACAGGTCAGCGCGTACGGGCAGCCAACGGTTGGGAAAATAGAGCGACTTGATATTGCCGTCGCCAAGCGGGTCTGAGAACGCCTGCAAAAAGACATGGCTGATTTTCATGTCATATACCCGCTGCACCAGCGCATCGATATTCTTCGCCTGCTGCACCGGGTTCGGGTCGTAGACGTAGTCGAGATCCACATGCATAACGCGCACCGGATCGGGCTCCCGGACGAGGCTCACCATGCTGGCGAACGCTTTGAGCGTCGGGTTACCCGAGATCAGCACTCGCGGGATATTGTCCAGGTCGCGGGCGTCAGCGAGACCATCATTGAGCGTGAACGCCAGCTGGTAGCCCTGCTTTTTGAGCACGCTAAGCGAGGTGCCGTTGGCCGCGCCATAGGGCCAGACCCAGGCGCGAGGGGCCTTCCCGCTGAGCTGTTGAATTTTGCGACTGATTTGGCGCACGTCGTCGTCAATACGGCGGGTGAATTGCTCGTCACTTTCATACTGACCGGTGACTTTATTCCACGCCCGGTTGGCCACCGCAGGCTCACGGCTTCCCTGGGGATTCGCCTGAATACCGTAATGTGAAGCCCAGGTGTGCGCCCCTATCTCAACCAGCGGGGACTGGCTAAGCTCGCGCACCATATCCCAGGTGGCAAACTTATCGCGGGCGGTCATCAGCCCGCCAAAATCCACCTTCTTCCCCGGCGGGGTGTCTACCCAACTGCCCACGGGCGCCCAGAGTGCGGGCACATTGTATGCTTTAAGCAACGGCCACACGCGGGTGTAGAAGCTGCTGTAACCGTCATCGAAGGTGAGCAAAAATGCCTTTGGCGGCAGCGGCGTGCCGCCCCGGTGAGCGTCCAGAATCGACTGCACGCTTACCGCGCGGTAGCCGTTTTGCAGCAGCCAGCTGATTTGCTCGTTAAGGGCGCTGGTGCGCACCGCCAGATAACGCTGATCGGGATCGCGGTCTTCAACGTCATGGTAAGCCAGCACCAGAAAATGGTTCTTCGGCCAGGGCTGGTTGGCTTCAGGCAGCGGCCGCGCTTTCGGCGGCAGAAAATGAATCTCCTGCGCGCCCAGGCCAGAAAAGGTCAATAACCAGCCAAAAACGATCAGGCCGAGGCGAAAACTGTTGGTCAGCATGTTTGTCCTTAAAATCGTAAATTTGCATCAAAAGCGACGGCGAGATGCGTTTCCCGCTTGCCGTCCCAGGGGCGCTTTTCCCAGTTCAGCATGGCCCCGGTGTCGAGGACGTTGTTCCACTGGATACGCTGGCCATATCCCAGGGTTGTCATCGCCCCCGCCCCATAATTTTTTTGCCGGTAAATACCCGTTCCGGCGCTAATCTGCTGGCTCCAGACGGTGTCATAGCGCTGGTACAGCACGTGATTAGCGGCGAGCGTCGGCGCGGCGGATAAGTCCCATTTCGGGCTGTAATAGGCGGTGTCGGTCTTGCTGTTGGTGCTGTATGCCACGCCGGGCTGCAGGTCGAGCGTGATCCGCGCCGTCTGCCATAGCCGTTCTTTGCCCTGGAAGGTGTATTCCTGCCGGTGGTTATGGTCCGAAAACCAGCTGGTCGCGGTCGCGAGCTGATATTCACGCCGTTCATTTTGATGCCAGCGCACCCACAGGTTGGCCTGATTCGCACTTACCCCGTTGCGTAAAGCCCGCAGCGGCGTTGCCCGGGCCAGGCGTTCCACTTCGCCTCCTACTCGCCAGCTGTCGTTGAAGCTGTGCCAGGCCGAAACCCGCCCGCCAGGCTTATTGCCACCGTTGAAGTTATTGTTCGCCAGTTCAAGCTCGCCCCAACTATTGCGCGGCCGCCACTCTATTCCCCCAAACACGCTGCGGCTTAAGCCCTTCCCTTCTTCAAAACGACCGCGCTCAAAACGGTGACCGCCAAACAGCCTCCAGCTGTCGGCTACCGGTGGGCCGTAAACCGCCATATCCCAGCTAAAATCGTGCGCCCCGCTGACGGGCGTATCAGAGTGGATCCCCTGCTGACCGTTAAGACGCAGTTCGGACATTCGGTGAATTTCGCGCGTTCGGTTCAGCCGCTGAGAAGCGATATCCAGCGGAGCGCGCAGCATCACATCGTCGGTCAGCAAATCCATTTGCCGCCACTCGTGCAGATCCTGCGCGACATAAGCCTGCTGCCGCTCCAGCTCAAGGTTGGATGGCTCAAGCACCTCCGCCTTTTTTAACTCTCGTTCAGCGGCCAGCGGCAGCCCGCGCGCCTGCAACACCCTGGCATAATCAATACGTAACCCCTGGTTGCCCGGCGCGGTACTGGCCAGGCGCTGGGACAACGTTTCTGCTGCTGGCAGCGCATTGGTTGACAGGAGGTATTGCAGCGAGAGCGTTTTAGCTTCCAGCCAGCGATCGTTTGGTTCGGGATTCGGGGAACCCGGCACGTAGCGACGATAAGGCGTTGTCTGAGTCAGGTTTTGCAGATAACGAGCGGCAGCGTCGTACTGTCCGCTGTCCAGCAAGGCATAAAACATCGCCTGCTCATTCTCATTCGTCGCGCCGCTGAACAGCTGCGGCGTTAGCGCCTGCGCCCTTTCTACCTGCTTTACCGCGAGGTAAGACGCAATAACCCAGCGTAAAGCCCAGGGTGGAACGCGCACGCCTTTTGAGGCCAGGGCTTCATATTCCTGAATGACCTTTGGGTAATGATTGTGGGCATAAAGTGCACCAAGCCGGTCTATTCGCGCTCTGGTAACGTCCTGCTGAGCCTGCGGATTACCACGCCATTCGGCGAGCAAAACGTCGTAACGATCCAACGCCCGCTGCGCGACGGTAAAACGAGCTTTTTCCTCTCCTGGAGGGATCTCAGCCATGCGCACCCTTTCGGCCAACGCGTTAAGTTCCAGACTTCTGCGCTCATTTGCCGGAAGGTTCGCTTGCCTGGCAAACGCCAGCGCTGGCGTATTCACCCTGTTCACGGTCAGGCTGGATATCAGGTTTTGCAGCGCCGTTTTATCCCCTGGAGCAAGCGCGATGGCTTGTGTGTCGCTTAGCAACTGGTCCCAGGTTTTTCCCTGCCGAAGATAGACATAAGAGAGCGTCTGCCAATGCGCCAGCGTCGGCTTTTCCCCGATCAAACGCAGGGCTTCATCTCTGGCCTGCCAGGCTTTTTGCCCGTCGGCCAGCGTTTTAATTTGCCCTATACGATAGTCATCGTTTCCAGGCGAGAGCTGAAGCACCCGCTCCCAGAGGGAAAGTGATTCCGTCCAGCGATGAAGGTTACGCAGGGATTGCGCCGTGGCGGCGACCCCACGAGCCGGGATAGAAGTACGCTCCTGATAACGCTGCCACACGCTGACCACTTCATCATCACGCCCGGCCCAGGAGGCGACCTGCAACCAGTCGGCCACCTGTTCCGGGTGCAATGCTCTTTGCTGTGCCTTATGTTTTAAGGCGTCAAGCAGGGGTTGATAATCCCCATTTCGTGCCTGTAATACCTGACTGTCATAGCGTGATGTTGCCCCCACCTCTTGCGCTGAAAGCAGCCCTGGCATGATTAAAAATAACGACAGCTTCACGCCACGATAAAAGAATAACTTATTGATACTCAGCCGCTGTTCCATAAATATCTATTATTCCATTATGAATGAGCATAGTTTATCCGCCGCGTTAAATGCCGGATATCGGCACTAGCGGATGTAATTCACACGGTAAAACACTCTTTTGATATGCAGAGTATTTATTTAAACGGGCACACCTCACTTAACGTCTTTTTCTGCATCTGGCTTTAGGAACAAACTCAAAATAGCGGAGATTACACATTAGGTCAGACAGCAAGAATGATAAGTCACCATGAATAATTTTGTGAACACTTCCTGACGGCCAAAAACATGCTTTTAAGAATACTCTGTACCGACTTTTCAATGAATAACTTTCAATACAAAACAAAAACACAAGCAACTGATTTAAAATGAAAAAAAACCACATCAAAAATATAAAAATGATATGGGAGATGTTTCTATCAATATGTTTAAGTGAAAATCAATGTATTAATCAGGACATTTCCTGGCAAAGATTCCTAATTTCCACACCACAGACTTCTCTCTTATTTCATATTATTTATAATTTCCCACACCAGGAATAAAGAAGGATATCTCTTTGACCCTAACGCTTCACCAACAATTAATATCAACCCCAACACTTACCTAAAGGTTAGTTAGCTCATTTTTAAAGAAATAATAGTGACACGCTGTGAAAACACATACCTCTGGTTTCAATGGCCAGGCATTTGGATTGCATGATATTAAAGGAATACACTGCGGTGAATGCGACAATTTTGATCACACAAGATCGCTATCTTTACCAGGGAATAAAAAACTATTTTCCTGATGTTATTCGGCTGTGCTCCGTCGACAGAAGAAGCTTCAGCTATGGCTACAAAGAGTACGCTGTCCTGGTCGATAGCCGGTTACCACTGGAACAGTGGGAAAACATCATCACCAGCGCAGAGAAAGCGGAGGCACCGGTACGTTGCATCATGCTGGATATGCGCCACAGTGAACTCTCCCCACTGAGACTTAAGTGGAGCCTCGATATGTCGATGCCTTACCGGGACATTGAAGGACTGTTCTGGCTGCTGCAAAAAGTGAAGCTAGATCGCCAGGCCGGGGAATGGTTTTATGCCATGCGCCTGAGTCAGGAGGAGCGGAAGATGATGATGTGGCTAAGAAAGGGTTTACCTATGGAAGCCGTGGCGGAAAAGCTCTGCACGTCACTGAAAAGTCTTTATCGCCGACGGAATGAACTTTACGAGAGATTGGGACTGGCCAACTTTAATGAGGCCTGCCTGCTCATTTATACCGACGAAGAGCAACAGTACCCCTAGTTTGGGCAGTGTGCCATGAGGCCGCCGCCCGTCGGGCTTATGATTGCTGCAATGGCAAGGTGGTCATACAAGTTTGACTGTCGTCGAAGGTGGCAAACGCGGATTGCGCGGTGCGGCCCTGATAGCTGACGCTGACCGTCCCTTCGGTATTGCGCGGCAGCCACACGCCGATGAAGCCATTTTGCTGGCTGGTAAGCGTTTTATTCAGGATAACGTTGCCCGATTTATCGGTAATTTTGACCTCAAAGGGCGTATTGACCATCTCACCCTGGCAGCCGGAAAGGCTGTGATTGAAGCAGGGATGCGTTTGCTGCAGGTATGGCGCAAACGACAGATAGAACTTATCCCCCAGCGGGTAGCTAAACTTCTGCTGCCCGTCCGAAAGCACCAGCGCACGGCTGGTCACACCGGCGCTAAAACCCAGCGGGCGAGCCTGCGGGGACTGATCGATAGCCTCAACCATTTGCTCGGTAGTTTTTCCCGCCAGCCCGTGTTTCGCCAGAAAGGCATTTGCCTCAGGTGTGGCCGCCAGTGCAGACCCGCTAAGGGCCAGCGCCAGCCACGCCGTCATGATACGTATTTTCATCCTGTTTCCTTTTCCAGAGTAAGGTTTAACAACCACTGACGCGGACGTTACACCTTCCCCCTGGGGGAAGGTCAAAGGCATGGCAGTAAAGAGCGGTAAGGATTTGTATTTATGAAGTTTTAATTGATCTCAATCAGCTATTTTTCGACATTTCTAGTCCGCCTGAGCGTCAAACAATAGCGTCACGACTCCCTTCCAGGTTGAACCTGGGGATTTCACCATCGTTTCAACGCCGGGTTTCCGGACTTTAAAATCAACCTGTGAGCGACGATGAACAACAAACTCGCCGGGAAGTAAAATAACATGGCCAGCCGGTAACGAATTCAACAGCAGATTTCTGGCTTCTCTTCCGTTTTCCGTTTTATAACCCGGTAAGGTGAGAGAAACCTCCAGCGGTATTTTTTCTCCGGTGGGGGATGT